>NZ_CP171121.1:1182500-2160000 GCF_043187445.1 Capnocytophaga canis
CCTTTCATTCTATTTTTATGAACTTTTTAGCTTTTAGCTATTGGATATTAGCCATTAGCTATCAACTCTGTAGTCCCAGGCAGACTCGAACTGCCGACCTCTACATTATCAGTGTAGCGCTCTAACCAGCTGAGCTATGAGACTGCATCTTTTTAGCTATTAGCCATCAGCAAATAGCAATTAGTCTATATAACTTCTAAACACTAATCACTAACCTCTAATTAGCCTAGAAATATCGACTGCACAAGATTTAAAGAATATCCTACAATTACTCTCGTAAAGGCATTTCTCTAGAAAGGAGGTGTTCCAGCCGCACCTTCCGGTACGGCTACCTTGTTACGACTTAGCCCCAGTCACTAGTTTTACCCTAGGCAGCTCCTTGCGGCAACCGACTTCAGGTACCCCCAGCTTCCATGGCTTGACGGGCGGTGTGTACAAGGCCCGGGAACGTATTCACCGGATCATGGCTGATATCCGATTACTAGCGATTCCAGCTTCACGGAGTCGAGTTGCAGACTCCGATCCGAACTGTGACCGGCTTTATAGATTCGCTCCTGCTCACGCAGTGGCTGCTCGCTGTACCGGCCATTGTAGCACGTGTGTAGCCCAAGATGTAAGGGCCGTGATGATTTGACGTCATCCCCACCTTCCTCACGGTTTGCACCGGCAGTCCCGTTAGAGTGCTCGACTTAACTCGCTAGCAACTAACAGCAGGGGTTGCGCTCGTTATAGGACTTAACCTGACACCTCACGGCACGAGCTGACGACAACCATGCAGCACCTTGAAAAACGTCCGAAGAAATACCTATCTCTAGGTACGTCGTTCCCCATTTAAACCTTGGTAAGGTTCCTCGCGTATCATCGAATTAAACCACATGCTCCACCGCTTGTGCGGGCCCCCGTCAATTCCTTTGAGTTTCACACTTGCGTGCGTACTCCCCAGGTGGGATACTTATCACTTTCGCTTAGCCACTCAGTCCGAAAACCAAACAGCTAGTATCCATCGTTTACAGCGTGGACTACCAGGGTATCTAATCCTGTTCGCTCCCCACGCTTTCGTCCATCAGCGTCAATCGGTCGTTAGTAACATGCCTTCGCAATCGGTGTTCTGTGTAATATCTATGCATTTCACCGCTACACTACACATTCCAGCTACTTCACAACTATTCAAGACATACAGTTTCAAAGGCAGTTACTCAGTTGAGCTCAGTGCTTTCACCTCTGACTTATACGCCCGCCTACGGACCCTTTAAACCCAATGATTCCGGATAACGCTCGCATCCTCCGTATTACCGCGGCTGCTGGCACGGAGTTAGCCGATGCTTATTCATACAGTACCGTCATCAATCTACTCGTAGACCTTATTCTTCCTGTATAAAAGCAGTTTACAACCCATAAGGCCGTCATCCTGCACGCGGCATGGCTGGATCAGTCTTCCGACCATTGTCCAATATTCCTCACTGCTGCCTCCCGTAGGAGTCTGGTCCGTGTCTCAGTACCAGTGTGGGGGACATCCCTCTCAGAACCCCTACCCATCGTAGCCTTGGTGTGCCGTTACCACTCCAACTAGCTAATGGGACGCGTACTCATCTTTTACCACCGTAGCTTTAATTATTTAATGATGCCATAAAATAATACTATAAGGTATTAATCCAAATTTCTTCGGGCTATCCCTTAGTAAAAGGTAGATTGTACACGTGTTACGCACCCGTACGCCGGTCTAGGGAGAGCAAGCTCTCCTTACCCCTCGACTTGCATGTGTTAGGCCTGCCGCTAGCGTTCATCCTGAGCCAGGATCAAACTCTTCATCGTTAAAAATCTTTAATATCGTAACCTTTAACAAATAAGTAATCGACTCTTAGGATAATTCTTTAAATCTTATTCTTGTGCTGTCAACAATTTTTTCAATGAACTTTATTACTCTTCGCTTTTAGCTACTAGCTAACAGCTATTAGCTCTCAAAGCGGGTGCAAAGATAACAACTTTTTATCTTTACTTCCAAATTTTTTTCAAAATATTTTTTCTTGAACTTTTCGCTTCGCGCTGTAAGCTATACGCCATAAGCTAATAGCTAACTGCCTTCCAAAGCGGGTGCAAAAGTAATACTTTTTTCTAAACTACCAAAACTTTTGCAAACTTTTTTTTCAAAATATTTTTTGAACTTTTCGCTTCGCGCTGTAAGCTATATGCTAATAGCTACCCGCCTTCCAAAGCGGGTGCAAAAGTAATACTTTTTTATAAACTACCAAAACTTTTGGAAAGTTTTTTTTTGAAATATTTTTTTGAACTTTTCGCTTCGCGCTGTAAGCTATACGCTATAAGCTAATAGCTAACGGCCTTCCAAAGCGGGTGCAAAAGTAATACTTTTTTATAAAACACCAAAAGTTTTGGAAAGTTTTTTTGAAATATTTCTCATATATTATCTTATCATACTTATTATCAAAAACTTGTAAATGAAAACACAGCCGTCCGAAAGTTTTTTGAAAACTCATAAAATTCCTTGTCAACCCTTTATTTATAAGGGCAGACTTGTTTGTTGTGCGGAATTATCTCTGTCAAAGAGTGTGTTTTCAGGTGGTTTTTTCACTTTTTTTACGATAGGTTTCAGTTCGTTGCAAACATAATTCAGCGTCAGATAGTGCATAAGACACACCCTTATTTTCTCGCAAAAATTACTAAATGCCGTCTTTTTATCGCTATAAAATCGCTTTATCAACTCCAACAGAAGATAGCAAATCAAAGATACATAAATCTGTGATTTCACCGCATTTTCACTCGTGCCAAGAAAAGTTTTTATCTGTAAATTTTGCTTCATCGCCTTGAAAAACAACTCAATATCCCATCGTTTTTTGTACAAATCCGCAATGGTTCTCGCCGTCCAATCCATATTATTGGTGATGATTTCTATGGTTTTGTTGCCGTCTTGCTTATAAACCGTTACCAAACGTAATTTCTCTTGATCAATACCACTTTCTACCGCCTTTTTTGAGGTCAAAACGATGATTTCATCTTTGAGGATGTCGTGGTCTTTTTCATCAGGCAGGTCTCGTTCTTCAAAACTTTGGTAGAGCGTGTTGGACTTAATTCGCGTAACAAAAGTATTTTGGCAATGGATTCTGCCGAGCATCAAACTAAAATCAAAATAGCCTCTATCCTCAACAATGATGGTGTTTTTCGGATAGATATTTTGTTGTAATCCTTTGCTATCGTGTGTTTTAGCTTCGGTGATATTGACCATTTCAGGCAATCCAAGTTGATCGTCCCAAACGGTGTGAATTTTGAGTCCGCCTTTAGCTGTCCGAAATTTTGCCCAGTTGAAAAGACTTAAACACAGGCTAATGGTAGTACTGTCAATGATTTTTATTTTGTGGTTTTGGATTTCATCGATGATATGACTTTGATGTTTGGCTTTTAAAGAGTGTTTGTAATACTTTAAAAGACTAGAATACAAATCTTTAAATACTGCATAATGTCTTACTTTGTTTCCATCACTCATTGTTGATTTTGCGGGACTTTGTTTGAGTTGGAGATCGCTTAGGAAAGTGCTACTTACTGATAATCCGCAACTTATGTCGGATAGCGTATAGCATTTATTCAGCTGTCCGAAAGTTAGTGCCACCAATTGGTCGCGAGTTTTATAGGTAGACTTTCCCTTATCGGACTGATGTTTAGCGATTTCCGCTCTTAAAATATGCGCAGGAATGAGATCTAAAATTTGTCTGATTACGGGTTTATTTGTATTTTTGCTTCGCCTGAAGAGTGTCATAATTGAAAAAAAATGGGAATTTTTCAAATATACAACATTCTCAGGCAACTTTTATTTTAAAAGTTTCGGATAGTTGTGAAATGAAAAATTAGAATGTTACTCTTTACAATACTTATTAATACCGTAAAATAACTTATTCTTGGGTCAAAAACTTATCAATACGGGATTGGGTGTTACTTGGTAAATCAGTATTATAGATGGCAAATCGCTTTACATTCATCTCTTTAAACCATTTTTCAAGATAGGCTTTAATCACATCTTCATCTTGGATAGCTTTTTTAGATGGCGTTATTTCTAACACCAAAACTTCCAAATCTTGCAAATCATTACGAGTAGTTATAAAACCAAAATCCCCTGTATCAAATTTCTCACGCCAATTGGCACTTCTCAATCCATTGGATTGTATGGAAGTGGGTGATAAAAACGCACTTCGATTCTTTTGAACATCTTTTGATTGTGAATGATACAAATATCCATCTGTAAGAATAACCAAAATATTTCGGTAGTGGTCTTCGGAAGCAACACAATAATCTTTTACATCATTCTTAAAGAAACGCCATATATCAGATCCTATATAATTACTTGTTTGGATAGTTTGCTGATAGGCTTTCTCCAAATTAGTTGCGTATGTCTCTAAAATATTGTCGTATATATTCTTTTTCTCGGCAGTTTGCTGATACGAAAATTTTGAAAGGTCAATATTTAGTTCATTAACCATTTGGTTGATTTCTGGATTGGTTGGCGGAGGACTAAAAATAACCCGCATACGTCCTTTGGCTTTATACGCTCCCTTTTTCTCCATATCTTTTTTAAAAAAGGCTGAAATGTTTTTAATAATTTCAATATCCCGCTGATAGTGTTCAGGAGTATTGGGCGATACACTTGGGTCTATCCTATCAGATAAATCTAACAATAATGTTATGTTGTATTGTTGTTCTTTGGTTTTCTCTTCATTTTGCTGTTTTTTGGCATTGCCAAAATTACAATTTGATAAACTAAAACCAATTGCGATAATTGCGATAATTGCGATAATTGATATTACTTTTTTCATCGTTGTATTTTTTATGATTTTACTATATTTCCTTTGTGTTCATTACTAAGTTTTTCATTTAGTAGGTGTATTTCATCAATAAAATGTTTTTCAAATCGGTTGGCGGTCATCCATTCTGTCCAACCATTGGTAAATTCATTGACACATTGATAAAATCGAGACCAATTCATTACAAAGACATCGCCTCCAACTATTTTTCTGTGTGGCACCATTTCAAGTTCTAATTGTTGAATACATTCTTGGTTAGCTTCTATTTCTTTTTGATTTTTTTGAATATCGTCTTCCAACAGCTTGATTTCACTCTCTCGGGTTTTAATGGCTTGATTTACCACATTGAGTTTATCGTATGATTCCATTGTAAAATCAAAAACAAATCCCCAAATCAAGTACACTACAAAACCTGCGAAAATAATTACCCAAAAATTAACTTGCTCAAAAGCCAAAGAAGGTGAAAATATAGGCATACTTCCTGTCATATCCGCTAATCTTTTTATTTCATAAATTTTTTCTACGATTTCGTAAGCCAAAATAGCATCGAAAATAAATGTTATGACAATCAAAAATCCTATTTTTAAATACTTTTCAACTCCTTTTGTTTCTTGAAATTTATGTATTAGAAATCCTAATCCTAAAAAAGCAAATGGAATCGCCAAGACAAAAAGCAAAGCCTGTCCTCCCTCTTCGTATGCTTTTACAAGAGCTTGACTATCGAAAATTGCAGCAGCAACTTTATTATCATCAGGAGTAAAATCCTTAAAAAGAGCCGAATACGCTGCTGAACTATAAAATACAAAAAGATATACTGTTAAACCCAACAAAATAACAAGCCCTATAATAAAACTTGCCATACTTGATTTTTCCTTTAAAACACTTTCAGGATTTTCATTGATACGAAAAATATCTTTTCGTATTCCATCAATTTTATCTTTGATAGACTCGTTCTTGTTAAGAATATTTTCTATCACTTGTTCTTTTTGTTTTACAGAAACTTCAAGTCTATCTAATTCATTTTGAGCTTTTTTTACATCTTCCTCTTTTTTTTCGGTATCTGTACGTTCTCTCTTAGAATAGTATTCTCGAACTAATACCCAACAGCCCATAAAAGCTCTCTCATTCCCCTTTTGCTTTTTGGACATATCGAAGCCCCAATCCTCATAGGTTTGTAACTCTGTCTTTCCAAATTCAATTTCTCCTGTTTCCAAAATGGGTGTTTTCTGCTGATTTTCACTTTGGTTTTCCATATTTTTAGAGAAAAACCCTCTTAATTGATTAAATGGTGCCATTTTGATTTGATATTAAGTTTGTGATTTCTTGTTTTAGTTGTTCTGAGTTTAATTTTTTACGAGCTAAATCAATCAGCCAATCGAATAACTCACGACTGACTTCGGCTTCAAACCCAAAACGTTCGCAAAACTTTAAAAATGTTGCTACTTCATTGTCGTCAATAACACCATCGGCAAGAATTACTTTTGCGAAATCGTATAGTAAGAATATTTTGTCCATAAACTCACTCGGAGTTTGAAATATGCCCACCGGTGGATTGATCAGCATCTGTTGAAATTCTTGTTGTGAAAATCCCTTTTCTTGGGCTATCTCTAAAATTGTATCCAACTCCTGAGGGGCAAACTCGCCATCACTTAGAGCCAAGAAATACAAATTCATCAGGTGTTTTTTCATTTCCTGTACCATAAACATTTACTTTATTAAATTTATACTATTTCATTCTTTTAGGATTTAAAACACTTATTACCAAACCTATACCTACCAAAACATCTACGAGATTCCAAAGTTCTCTTCCCATAGCTACTTTGAAGAAAGGTTGAAAAAGTAAAGCCAATACAATATATACCAAAGTAGCCATTTCTTGTTTTTGGTTATATGAGAGATAAGCTAATACCCCAAAACCTACTAAAGCTACAAATCTCACTAACTGATAATAACCATAAGGCATCTTCAAAAGACAGCCAAACATCAAAAAGGCTAATCCTATTTTAATTATTTTCTGCATATTATAAAGCCTCTTGTACATTACTTGGTTTTGTACTAAAATTACCATTTTGTTGTAAAATCAATCGGTATTCTAATACATTATTATATAAAGATTGTGGAGCGTCCTTACCAAAATGTTCATTGTAACTAAATCCACCTTTGATTGTTCCATTTTTTGTTTTCATTATTTTATTGGGATTCCAGCCTTTTCCGTAATAGAAAAATACTTGATAAGTTCCATTAGCAAAGGAAAATGTATAACTATCATTTGCCTCAATAAATGCATGTCTTACTACTTTTCCTTTTTTCTTAATGGTAACCAATACATCGGAGTTACTTGTCGTTACTTTTATCTGTGAACAGCCATATTCTTCACAAGATGGGTTTTCTCCATAATATTGGGAATAAGGCGTTGCTCCTGTGTATAAATGTTGTGCAGAGGCGATACTTACACACATTAAAAACATTAATAAAATTACCTTCTTCATCTTTTATAAAATTAGATGCCCCTTGCAAAGTAGTACATTATGGCAATTTACTTAAAATCTCCTAAAAAAATGTTTAATTTTGAACAAATGAAAATATTTTGCAAAGGTCTTTATTAATTGAACTTTTATGTTTTTTATTCTACATAATTCACTTTTGGTTTACGCCTTCCCTTTACTAATTTTTCCCCTTTTTCAGAAGTTAGTATATTGAATTTAAAATTTGAATTTATTTGAATATAGTATTTCTTTCCTTTTTTTGCGTTCAATCCTACTAAATCTTCTCCTCTTGCAGAACCCAAGGTAGCTCCTGCGTGTACAAATTGAGTATTACCTATCACATACTCACCTTCTTCAACATCCCAAGCTAAATAACTTCCGTTAGTAGCATTTCCTATTAATTTATTATTACAATAGACAGCCACTCTTGTAGCCGAACCTACAAAAGATGGCTTTATGACATAAATTCTTGCTTTATCTACAGGGACATCGCTTTCACCTGTAAATTTAACATACTGTGTCGTTGCTCTACAAGAAACTAATATCATTAATGTGATTGCATAAAAAATCATTCTTTTCATCGTCATAAAAATTAAATTATTAAAACTCCCCTACTCTGTTACAGGCTTTTCGGGTTACGCCTTGTTTATACTTATCACCTAAAAGAACATGTCTTTTCCTTAGAAACAAATTTGGAATACCTCTATTCAAAAATTTTCTTGTACCACTCGCCTACATCTTTTCGTATCATATCATAATATTTATAAAGATAAAGAGCTAAATCAAAATTGGCTCTTTTATCTTTGTACTCATTGATCGTAAAATATCCATAAAAATTACCTTGTTTATCCACAATTACAGGAGGATTACTTGCATATTTATTCCAAGGAGATGTATCCGAATACTGACTTCCATAATTTCCGTATTGATTCCATATAGAATTAGAATTGTATGAGTTTCCATATTCTCCATATTTATTCCATATAGAATCTGAGTCATAATGATCACAATTCAAACAACCCAAATAGACATCGTGGTTTTTTCCTCCATAGATATGTAAAGTTTGAGCAGAGATACTCCCTGTAACAAGTAACAGCAAATAGATTATCTTTTTCATATACTACTTTCTTTTAGGTACATAGGTTTTATTTCCGTTACTATTGATATAATACTGCCCTCCACGACTTCCTGTGCGAATGGTCTGTCCCGAACCATAATTATATGCCCCTGAGGAATAGTCCTTAGCACGATAGCCTGAACTTCCTGTATAATAATTGGTATTTCCTTTGGTAGAAAAATTATCGTGATTAGTTTTGTTAATATCGGTTTTGTAGTGAGGTACTACATAAGTACCATTCGATTTTTGATACCCTCTTTGGTAACGTACACTTTGAGCTGAAACCATCATTGTCACAGCTATAAATAAAAACAAGGTTAAAATTATCTTTTTCATTGTATAACTTTTTAAAATTTTCCCTACTCTCTTACAGGCTTTTCGGGTTACGCCTTATCTCAGACAATTAATAATTACGAATGACGAATGACGAATCACAAATGACAAATTGCACTGATTGTTCATTGTTCATTAAAAATTTGTCCATTCTTCTGTTGTTTATCCACCCAAGCTCTACCCAAGGTGTATCCAAGCTCGGGAGGAGGAAAGTTCAAGGTTCAAAGTTCAAGGTTCAAGGTTCAAGGTTCAAGGTTCAAAGTTCAAAGTTCAAAGTTCAAAGTTAAAGGTTCAAAGTTAAAGGTTCAAAGTTAAAGGTTCAAAGTTAAAGGTTTAAAGTTAAAGGTTTAAAGTTAAAGGGCTGAACCTTGAACTTTGAACGGGCGAAGCCTCTCAAACCCTTGCTTATAAGTTTTTGGTTGCCTCAGTGGTATTGGCAGGTATATCGGTTGCTCGTACTACAATTTTGTCACCTGAAAGGTCTGCATTGGTTTGCGTAGCGGTATAGACCCAATCCAACCCATTATCCACTGCATTGCCTTCTTCCACCAACGAACCATCGGAATTGTAGATATGTACCGTTACAGATGCTACTTTGAAATCATCATAGGCTCTAACTTTAATGGTATCGCCTACCTGACCCGCATAGTCCGAAAGGTCAATCTGCTCAATCTTTGGAGCTTGTAACATATCGGCTACCGCTACGTTATAGGCAGTTACTCCTTGCTTTTTATCGGCTACTGATTGATATTCTTCCTTAACAGTAGGATTTTTGAGTGCCGTTTTGGCATAGATAGTTGCTTGTTGAAATTTTGCCATTTGTTCCTTTACCTTTTCGGAGGTAATCGCTTTCTTAGTAGGTTTTTGAGAAACTATCGTTTTTCCGTTACGCTGACTGAACACGAGCATATTACCTACTTTTCCACTTAGTCCGTGTGTGATGATGTTGTTTTTAGATTCTGCCATTGCTTTATGTTTTTTTTGTTAATTTCAGAAAGTTAGGGAATTAGAAAATCAGGAGATTAGAAATTAGGATTTTTAGGAATTAATAGAAAACGTTCCTTTAAGGAAAATAAAAAATCCGCTTGATGGAGATTGCTCTCCATCAAGCGGATTTATATTACAGAGTGTAGTAACTACACTATTTTGGCTGTTTAAGTGCTGTGCTGTGCTGTGCTGTGCTGTGCTGTGCTGTGCTGTGCTGTGCTGTGCTGTGCTGTGCTGTGCTGTGCTGTGCTGTGCTGTGCTAAGGCACGTACAAATATACTGATTTTATGTGAATTACACAAGTTTTTCATAATATTTTTTTCTAAGTTAGGTGTATTTTATCTCCTATAATGAAAATAGACTTCCTAAATCTACGTTAGTGTTCAAAAAAGAAGGACAATTTTCTATAAGAGATTTTGCATGGGACAAAGCTAATTATTTTTTATTAACAAAACAATAGTTAATTCCCATGTAGAATGTTAAAATTTATATGAATATTTATTAAGTACGACAGTTAGATGTACCCAAAATTCATGTAAAAACACTATTTCAAAGGATTTAATCACAACTATCCGAAACTTTTATTTTAAAAATTTCGGATAGTTGTGATTTGTAATGAAAAAATAACCAAAACTGATAACACTTTTATATCTCAACATAAGTTTAAAGCTATCAGCAAATAATACCTAAGTGAAAAGTTTAACATTTAAAAATACTGCTATTTTTCACCACAATGAAGCAAAATTTACAGATAAAAACTTTTCTTGGCACGAGTGAAAATGCGGTGAAATGACAGATTTATATAGCTTTGATTTGCTATCTTCTGTTGGAGTTAATTAAGCGATTTTACAGCGATAAAAAGACGGCATTTAGTAATTTTTGCGAGAAAATAAGGGTCTGTCTGATGCACTATCTGACGCTGAATTATGTTTGCAACGAACTGAAAACCACCGTAAAAAAAGCAAAAAAACCACCCGAAAACACACTTTTTGACAGAGATAATTCCGCACAACAAACAAGTCTGCCCTTATAAATAAAGGTTGACAAGGTTTTTTATGAGTTTTCAAAAAACTTTCGGACGGCTGTGATTTGGCATGTGTATATTTATCAGGCATAAGTTTTTCTTTATACTACTATAAAAAAATTTTATACCTATATAAAACATTTCAATATGAAAGCCGATGGTATACTTAATTTAAAATTGTAACTTTGCGAACATAATAAATTTAAAAAAACAGAATAATATGTCTTTCGTAGGAAAAAAATTCCCAAACTTTGCGGTGAACGCTATGAGCGATTTGGGAGATACGTTTAAAATTAACGTATATGAAGAAGCAGTAAATGATAAGAAAAAAGTGCTATTGTTTTGGTATCCAAAGGATTTCACATTTGTTTGTCCAACCGAGTTACATGCTTTTCAAGAGGCTTTAGCTGAATTTGAAAAAAGAAACGTGAAAGTAATTGGAGCTTCGTGTGATACAGCTGAGGTTCACTTTGCTTGGTTAAACACACCTAAAGACAATGGAGGAATTGAGGGGGTTACTTACCCTATTTTAGCAGATTCAAACCGTAATTTAGCTCGTGCATTGGACATTTTGGATTCCAGAGAAGTTTATGATGAGGTAGCTGACACTTATCTGCAAGAGGGTGATGACGTACCTTACCGAGCTACTTACTTGATTGATGAGGACGGAAAAGTGTTTCATGAGAGTATAAACGATATGCCATTAGGTCGTAACGTGAAAGAGTATATTCGTTTGGTGGATGCTTACACCCATGTTCAAAAGCACGGAGAGGTTTGTCCTGCAAACTGGGAGGAAGGAAAAGAAGCAATGAACGCTAATCGAGATGGTGTTGCAGAATATTTAAAATCACACTAAAATGCAAGAATTAGCTCAAGATAATCTACAGGAAGTTGTTGCTTCAAATGATGTCGTTTTTGTTCAATATGGAGCAGGATGGTGTGGGAATTGCAAAATCATGAAGCCTAAATTCAAAAAATATGCTTCGGAAACTGCTGACGCGGTGTTTGTTTACGTGGATGCTGAGAAATTCCCTAATTCACGTCAATTAGCAAAAGTGGACAATTTGCCAACCTTTGCAGCCTTCAAAAAAGGTGCGTTGGTGAATCAAATTCAAACAAACAAGGCTGAATCCTTAAAACAGTTCATCGATGAGATTACCGCTAATTAAACATATGGTGCAATTCATTAGTGAAAATGACCAAGATTATGTTCATGAAACCATTGAGACACTTGAAAATTTAATAGAGTGTGATCATCTCAAAGATGAGGAGTTGGACGTAATTGGCGAATTGCTATCAAATTTTTATGGAGCCATTGAGGTTGACACTATGATTAAGGAGGGAATGCCCCAAAAAGAGGCCCTCAATAGTTTTATGAAACGTGTTGTAGGGTCTATTGACAAATAAGTAGCTATTGTAAATTACACAGTATTTTGTATCTTTGCCCTAGAAAAATATTCCTTTTTTTGAATCAAAAAAGAGGTAAAGAGACAAAGTGTTTACTTAATAGTGCTGTATATAGTAAAAGGGAAAAGAGAGAGTCAAATGGATTCTTTCTTTTTCTTGTTTTTCAAACGTATATATTTAGTATAAAATAATTGTAAAATGAAAAAAAATTTATTATCAGTTAGTTTGCTTGTTGCACTTGTTTTTGGGAGTTGTACAGGAAACAAATCGCAAACTGGCAGTACGTCTGTAGAAAGTAGTACAGAATCTATCGTAGAAGTTGTGGAGCTTCCTGAAGAAATTAGTATCACACAATCAGAAGATGATATTCAGGTGTATACCGTAAAAATCGGAAACGACCCAGATAAAAGCCATCTTACGGCATCTTTCCCTATTACGGCATACGATTTCGTCAATAAAAATGAAAAGTCTTTTACGGAAAAACTTATAACCGAGTTTAAAACTGCAGCTAAAGATTATCAGGATTCTGAAACTTCGGTTTTGGATTTTAATCAACATTTTGAAGTAAAGTACCATTCCGAAGATTTTTTAATATTCCTTTATGAAAGAAATGTTTCCTATGGGAATAACTACGACAATAGCCATTTTGTTTCTGTTTTTAATTTAAAAGACAAGAAAAAAATGGAGCCTGTGGACTTTTTCAAAAATCAAGAAAGTTTCGAAAAGTTTGCTTCAGAAGTAAATCTTATTGCTACTGATTTGGTAAAGAAAAGAATTTACGAAGATACTAATTATGCTAACGACGGGGAACGCGAACAGGTTTTGGAATCGTCCAAAGATATGATTCAAGAAGGAACAGCCCCTACTTCAGCGAATTACGACGCTTTGTTTTTTGACCAAAAAGGAGAGTGGTATTTACTTTTTGATAAGTATCAAATTGCTAGTGGAGCTATGGGAGATTTTTCTGTAAAAATTCCACAGGATTTGGTAAATAAATACATGAATGAAACCTTTTTAAAAATTTTCAAAAAAGAAGATATTGTTGAACAATCTGCTGGAATAGAGGTTTCTGAGCCTAAATATTCGGAAGTGGATTGTTCCAAAGTACCGTGTGTGGCTCTTACTTTTGATGACGGACCTTCGGTGTATACAGCCCAGTTGTTGGACGCTCTTAAAGAAGAAAATGTAAAAGCAACTTTTTTTGTGTTAGGAAAATCTTCATCAGTACAAAAACAGACTATTAAACGTATGGCAGAGGAGGGACATAATATCGGAAATCACTCGTACGACCATAAAGATTTTCGTAAAATTTCAAGAGAAGAAGCTGAGCGTCAAATTCAATTAACAGACGAAGTTATTGCAGGGATTACAGGTCAAAAACCCAGATACTTTCGTTTTCCCTACGGGGCTCATACTAAAGAGAACTTAGAGATGGTGGGCAGACCTGTAATTATGTGGAATGTAGACCCTTTGGATTGGAAACATCGTGAAGTAAACCGAGTAGCAGAAGCTATGTCAAAAGCATCTCCAATGGGAATCATATTGGCTCACGATATTCACAAAACAACTGTGCAATCCATTCCTCAGGTGATTAAAAATTTGAAATCACAAGGATATCATATCGTTTCCCTTGATGATCTTTTTCGTCATAAAGAACTTCAAAACGGTCACACGTACTCCAGTGGGAAGTAATTTTTTTATACATCAATTTGATTAACAAAGATTTTAACCCTTTCTTTATCAACAAATTGAAACAGTTTAAATACCTATAAAGATGAGTACTCAATTATTTTATAGGTATTTAAACTATAAAAAATCTGTGGAAATATGCCTTTTTTAGAGAACAAAATACGATTGTTCGGTAATAAGAAAAGATAGGGAATTTTTACAAAATTCTTTATGCTACTCAAAATACAATAAAATCTCAAAATTGTACACTCCTATTCCATAGCACTTTGTTTAGCAGCTACCAAAAAAACATTTTGAAATATGCTAATAAATAATTTCCAAAGAATTAAAGCAGATCCACAAAACTTTGCTATGAGAATAGGTTTTCATCAATAACATGGATGTCGTTTTTTTGAATTTATTTCAAAAAAGCAAGGAAAAAACGCTTAAAAATTTGTATCTTTGCACCCCAATAGGGTTTATTTTATGTTTTTTGTAATAAATCAGTAAAAGTAAAATTAGCAATGAGATACAAATTTATTACTACGCTCTTTTTTGCATGTTTTCAGCTACTTTTTCCACAAGAAAACTTCAAAACACATCTAAAAACCAATGATTTAACAAGTGTTTTTTCTGCCAGTTCGTTGCAGTGGGCTATTCCTGTTTCTTCTTCCGAAAAAGTCAATTTGCAATGGCACGAACGCAAAAACTCGTTTACCGATAAGGAAGGTATCCGCACTTTCGTAGGATATGAAGGTGACTTGTTCGTAGCAACTCTGTCCATTTCAAAAGCAGGAGATGATATATCAGGGGACTTCACTTGGAAAGAACATCAATGGAAGATAGCAACCACTAATGATGGTTACCTTTTTATTTCGAAAGAGCATTCCGAAGGAGAATGTGGAGGCTGCCACAACGGACATTGTGGTACGCATAGCGATAAAAAATCCCTTCGAGGTCGCTTAACTGCCAGACCAGAAAAAAATGTTCGTAAAATCCCTACAGACAATGCGCTACGTGTGTTTCGTTTAGCCGTATTGGTGGATAAATATTATTATGACAGATATTATGGAAGCAAGGATGCTGTAAAAAGTTTTTGGAGTAGATTAGAAATTGCTCTTAACGAATACTACATTAGAGAAATAGGCATTAAACTTCAAATTGTGAATGATGATAGGCTTATCATTGATTCCAGTAAAGAAAAAGTTTTTGATGGAGAACTTTCTAACAAAATTTTAAATAAATCTACTGCGGCATTAGTAAAATTTTTATGATTAAGTTTGCGAAAAAAGAATGGACTTTGTAGATTTTTTGAGAGAGATGTTGGGTATTACAGATGATTTTGCGATCACTTCGATAGTAAAAGACGAAGAAAATAAGATCATTAAAATTCACTTGAAATACCTTAACACCCATTTTGTTAAAGAAGGAAAGCGTTACAAACTGTATGATACCACCCCCGAGCGAGAGTGGCAACATTTAAATTGGTTTGACTATCGGTGTTACTTGGTTTGCAGTCTACCTCGTTACCTTTCTGAGGATGGTAAGCCTAAGGTTATCGACATCCATTTTGCACCTAAATACAAGGGATACACGCATTTATTCGCCGCCAAAGTCATAGAGACTTTACATAAAGTAAAGGTACAAAACACCGTTGCAGAACTGATGCATACCACCCCATATGTGATAAGAAGCATTATGGAATCAGCCGTAGAAAAATCACTTTTGGAACGAGGAGAAGTAAATGATTTAGAGAATATTAGCTTAGACGAAAAAGCATATACCCACGGGCATAAATACGCTACAATTCTTATCGATAGCGATAAAAATTGTGTAGTAGAAGTGACCGAAGGTAGAAAAGAAAAAAATGTAAAAGCCTTGTTTTTCAGTATTAATTCACAAGAAAAACAGCCCTCCCTGAAAAGGGTAAATATGGATATGTGGAAACCTTATATAAACGCCATTAAGGATATAGCTCCTCAAGCGATGATTGTACACGATAAGTTTCATCTATTCAAGAAGTTATCCCAAGCCATTGACAAGACCAGAAGAAAAGAGGTAAAAGAAACCGAATTGCTTAAAGGACAGAAATACACCGTATTAAAGAACGAAGAAAATCGCACAGAAGAGCAACAAAGAGCCTTTGAGCGAATGCTTAGTGAGAATTTACTTACGGCAAAGGCGTGGCAAATACGAGAGAATTTCAAGTATTTATTTGGTTTAAAGTATTGTATATCATTCAATTACGAGTTATGGAAAAATAATGCAATAAGTCAATCCATAACCGCTGTAAATCAAGTGATAAAGACCTTTGATAATCATTTACAAGGGATTATCAATGCGATAGTTACTCAAACATCCAGTGGGAAGCACGAAAATATGAATGGAAAAATACAATCTGTTATTTCAAAAGCAAGAGGATTCTTAAACTTTGAGCGTTTCAGAATAAACACCCTCTTTTACTTCGGTAATCTGAAGTTTAGCTCACAAAAAAATTAGTAATGCCAAATATTTATTTGATGAAATATTATATCTATCTCATTTTTAGCTTTATCAGTTTTGGGCAAGTGGTTTTTGCACAAGAAACGATTAAAACATCAACAAAAGCCATTGATGTAATTCATTTATTTTCAGCAGGAAATAAGATTGAATGGGCAGTGCCTATATCTAAAAATGAGAAAATTTTATTACAGTGGGAAGAACGACATACTTCATTTACTCAAAGTGAGGGCATTCGTTCGTTTGTGGGGTATCACGATAAAAATTTAATCGCGGTTATTTCTATTTTGAATGGAACCATTTCGGGAAATATTCGTTGGAAAGAAAAAGAAATCGTTTTAAAAACGTCGGAAGAAGGCTTTCTAATCTTGTACACTGAAAGTTCCAATCACAAATGCGGTACGTGTGCTAACGGACATTGTCATTCTGAAAAACCTTCCACCAAACGTCCTGTACTTCTGTCAGGTTCGAACACCTCAACGCCCTCCATTCCCAACACAAATGTACTTAGAGTCTATCGATTAGCGATGGCAATCAGTTATGAATATTTTTCGGATACATATGTTGGCTTTAGTAGTAAGGTGGAAGAAGTGAAAACGTTTTGGGCTACCAAAGAAATGGAACTCAATGAGGCATATACGCGTGATTTGGGTATCCGATTTGAAATTGTAAAGGATGAAAATCTAATTTCGAAACAAAAAGATGAAATTTCTAATAAGAGTGCAAGTTATATTATTAACAATGCCACAAGAATAATCAGTTCAAAAATAGGCGAAAAAAACTATGATTTAGGAATATACATAGCCAAAGTTACAGAAGTAGCAGGACTTGCGTATTTAGAAAATGCCTACAAAACGGAAAAGGCTGCGGCGGTGGCTTTGGTCTCTCGTTCCGTTATTATGCACGAAATAGGACATTTATTTGGGGCAAGACATACGTTTGCTTTTACTATTAATAGACTTATTGACCCTGCCAGTGATAAAACAGAAATACTGACAGGACAGTCCATAATGTCGTATGGAAATCCTCGGGATTTTTTTTCCTTACGAAGCATACAAATGATTCGAGAAAAGTTGGTAAACGTACCTTATTTTTCGGACACCAATCGAACTCAAAAAGTAGGTAACAATTCGTTAGTGACTAATTTTCCGTACGGAATAGCTATTCAAAATCAACCTCCTACTATTGACAAAACGAAAATAAAAGCAAGTTATAAAATTCCGAAAGAGACTTTTTTTCAGTTTTATATTCCTGCTCAAGACCCTGAAAATAAGCCTTTGTTGTATGCCGCTCATCAAACGGATATTCGCAGAGGGACTGAACGCTCAATAGCCAGTTTTTTAACACGAAAAGCTACTAGTAGCAATCCTGTTACATTTCAAACAGAATATAGTGAAAAATCTCGTAATTTGGTACATAATACGACGCCTAATGCCGTAGGTAAGTTTACTTTTTGGTTGGGCGTGAGTGATGCACAACCTCAGCAAACCAGCGATTATATCAGTCAGTATGATATGGCTCAAACCCAAGTGATTATTGAGGATGGAACGCCTTTTAAGATTACTTCTTCAATGAAAAACAATTACAAAGGAGGGGAAGATGTCCAACTTACTTGGAATGTAGATAGTAAAATTTTTGATAAAAACACTAGTAAAGTTCGAATTTTGCTTTCGGACGATTTTGGAAAAACGTTTAAATACACTTTGGCTGCTTCTACGGAAAATGATGGAAATCATACCGTAAAACTACCAAATGTATCGGTAAATACCATTGCTTTTGGAGGACAAAAACCAGATGTATCAGCAGGAGTTATAAAAATAGAAGAGATTGATGGTATTGCTTATGCGCTTACCACTTTCGACCCTAAGAAAGGAGGTTTTACAATTACTCGTGACCTTTCTTTGCCTGAAACACTTGTATTTACAAAAACTCCTAAAACCTCACTTTCCGCTACTTGTGATGCTGTTCCAGATGCGGATAATTCGCAGTTTAAAACCAGTGGTTGTGATTTGGTAAACATTACGCACATCGATACAAAAATAAACGGAAGCTGTGCTAATACGTACACTATTAAACGTGTGTATACAGCAACAGGCTGCGGTCAATCGGTTAATTTTGAACAAACTATTTTTGTAAGAGATGATAAATCACCTGTATTCAAAGAACCTTTACCAACCAATGTCTCGGTGGAAGAAGGAAAAATTCCAGAGCAGATGCATTTAACCGCCACAGACAATTGTTCTGCTAATGTTGGAGTTATCAAATCAAAAGAAGAAAAACAAGAAGGAAAGAACAAGGTAATCATTTACAAATGGGAAGCCTCTGATGATTGTGGAAATAAAGTTACTCACACACAGAAAATTACTGTTATTCCGTCAGAAATCAATTTTGTGGGCGAATTGCCTAAGAATTTGACAATTTCCTGCGAAAAAGAAATTCCATCAGTTCCTACATTGGAAGTATCGGGAAATTGTAATCCGAAAGTGGTTTATAATGGAGAAACAAAATCGAACGAGAAATGCAAAAATGATTACGTGTTAACACGCTCTTGGACAGCCACTAACGACTGCGGAAAAACTATCACGCATACTCAAATCATTATGATAAAAGATGATGTAAAACCTACATTTTCAGGCACTTTACCAACTGATATTTCTGTGGAAGATAACAATATTCCAACACAAATTGATTTAATCGCTACGGATAACTGTTCTGAAAATATTCAAGTGACCAAGAGCCAAAATGAAAGGCAAGAAAACGGAAATAGAGTAATCATCTATAAATGGGAGGCTTCCGATGATTGTGAAAATAAAGTTACTTACACACAGAAAATTACTGTTATTCCGTCAGAAATCAATTTTGTAGGGGAATTACCTAAGAATTTGACAATTTCCTGCGAAAAAGAAATTCCGTCAGTTCCTACATTGCAAGTATCGGGCAATTGCAATCCGAAAGTGGTTTATAATGGAGAAACAAAATCCAACGAAAAATGTAAAAATGATTACGTATTAACACGCTCTTGGACAGCTACTAACGATTGTGGAAAATCTATTACACATACACAGGTAATTACCATAAAAGATGATGTAAAACCTACATTTTCAGGAACTTTACCAACCGATATTTCTGTGGAGGAAAACAATATTCCAACACAAATTGATTTAACCGCTACGGATAATTGTTCTGAAAATATTCAAGTGACAAAGAGTCAAGAAGAAAAGCAAGAAAACGGAAATAGAGTAATCATTTATAAATGGGAGGCTTCCGATGATTGTGAAAATAAAGTTACTCACACACAAAAAATTACTGTTGTTCCATCAGAAATCAATTTTGTGGGCGAATTGCCTAAAAATATGACTGTTACTTGTGAAAAAGAAATTCCGTCAGTTCCTACATTGCAAATATCGGGCAATTGCAATCCAAAAGTGGTTTATAATGGAGAAACAAAATCAAACGAGAAATGCAAAAACGACTACGTGCTAACACGCTCTTGGACAGCTACTAACGATTGTGGAAAATCTATTACACATACACAGGTAATTACCATAAAAGACGATGTAAAACCTGTATTTTCAGGAACTTTACCTGCTGATATTTCTGTGGAAGAAAACAATATTCCAACACAAATAGATTTAACCGCTACGGATAATTGTTCTGAAAATATTCAAGTGACAAAGAGTCAAGAAGAAAAGCAAGAAAACGGAAATAAAGTAATCATCTATAAATGGGAGGCTTCCGATGATTGTGAAAATAAAGTTACTCACACACAAAAAATTATTGTTATTCCGTCAGAAATCAATTTTGTAGGCGAATTACCTAAGAATTTGACAATTTCTTGCGAAAAGGAAATTCCGTCAGTTCCTACATTGAAAGTGTCAGGTAATTGTAATCCGAAAGTGGTTTATAATGGAGAAACAAAATCAAACGAGAAATGCAAAAACGACTACGTGCTAACACGCTCTTGGACAGCTACTAACGATTGTGGAAAATCTATTACACATACACAGGTAATTACCATAAAAGACGATGTAAAACCTGTATTTTCAGGAACTTTACCTGCTGATATTTCTGTGGAAGAAAACAATATTCCAACACAAATAGATTTAACCGCTACGGATAATTGCTCTGAAAATATTCAAGTAACCAAGAGCCAAGAAGAAAAGGAAGAAAACGGAAATAAAGTAATCATTTACAAATGGGAGGCTTCCAATGATTGTGGGAATAAAGTTACTCACGAACAGAAAGTTACCATTAAAAAATCTTCACAGCCCACACCGCCTAATGGTGGCTCTGAAATAGAAAAAGAAATGATTGTTTACAATGGGGTTTCTATCGAGTCAGGTTCGGAGAATTACTTGAAGTTTGAACCTATCGAGAATTATAAAAATCTTCAAATTGAGATTTTTAACGAATTAGGTCAGAAAGTGTATGAATCGAAAAACTACCAAAAAAATGGAGAAGTTTTCCGAGGATATGCTAACGTGAAAGGAGTTTTCCGAAAAGGCAAACGTCTTCCCACAGGAACGTATTTCTATGTGCTGAAATATCAAGACATTACAGGAGAATCAAATATAAAACAAGGCTATTTGTTTGTAAGATAATCATTATGTCTTCTAAAAAACACCTGAAGAACAATCAATCACATAAGATCAATAATAAAATGAAAAATATACGTCGTTTTTTAATATTTATCGTGCTATTTGGGCAATCGGTCTTTTCGCAAGAGCAATTTAAAACCTCTTTGAAAGTGGAGCAAGTGCGACAGCAGTTCTCAAAAGGTGGCAAAATTTCGTGGGCAGTTCCGATTTCGCAAAGGAAAACCTTGTCTGTAGTTTGGCAAGAACGTCCAAACTCTTTGGCAGGTATCCAAACTTTTGTAGGTTACAAAGAAGATGAGCTTATAGGGGTGCTGTCGATAGACGCTACTTCGGTGTCGGGAAATTTTAATTACGATGGAAGCACTTACAAAATAACTTCAGAAAAAAGGAAAATAGTTGTTACAAAGGAAGATGAAAACCAACACCAATGCGGTTTGTGTGCTTCTCATAAGGCAACTTCCAAAACCCAAAGACCCACAGGAAATGGTACGCCAGATGTATGCACTCCGAACGCTCACGGATATTTGGACAACCATTGTTTGGATAATATTCAAATCTACACCGATGGAGTGTTGCGTATTTATCGATTGGCATTGCTTATCAATTACAACAAATTTGCAGGGGAGTTCCAAAGTGATAAGGCTGCTGTACGCAGGTTTTGGGCAGAAACGGAAGCCTTTGCCAATGAACTTTATGTACGTGCTGTTGCCGTAAAATTCAAAATTGTAGACGATGATCGGCTTATTTTGGATACGCCCGAAAAAGAGGTGTTAAAAGAGTATCATTCGGGTACGTCTATGCTTGAAAACCAACGCAGTACTCAGGCAATGAATACGGTGATAAGTCCAGAAGATTACGATGTAGGGCTAATCATAACCTTCCTACCTTGGGTAAATGGACAAGCTGCCTTAGATGCAGTGTTTGAGGAACACACCAAAGCCGATGGGGTAGTTGGTCGTGGAGCTCCCAGTACTGTTGCCCACGAGTTGGGGCATATGTTTGGAGCTGACCATACGCACAATACCCAAGATTCGGGCAAGGTAGAACCCGAAAGTGGGAGGTCGATTATGGGGTATGGGCATAGTTTTCCTCGTGATTTCTTTACCTTGTACAGCGTACACTCCATACGCAAGGGGCTAACCCACAGTGCTGTGTATTTTTCCGATGAGCAACGTACACAAAAGGTAATACTCAGCAGGGGCAAAAATCCTGTTTATGGGATAAAAACTCAAAATCGCCGTCCAGTGATTGATGCCTCTGACCTGAAACCAAAATACGTAATTCCGAAAAACACCTTTTTTCAGTTTCGTATTAACGCTTCTGACCCTGATAACGATAAACTGCTCTATGCCGCCCATCAAACCGATATACGTTTGCAAACCAATCCGTCTAATGCCGTATATTATTCAGCCAAGCCGAGTTATAACAACTTGATACGTTTTCAAAAAGAATACAAAAGCAATAGGGTAGATGAATTCCCGAGCGTAACGGGTGGTGTTTACCGTTTTTGGTTGGCGGTAAGCGATGGTATTTTAGGAGCAGAGGCACTGACCAACCAAACCCACGCCACGCATTACGATATGGTAAAGACCGATGTAGAGGTAAAAAACACAACACCTTTTCGGATAAATCCTGCTTTAAAAAAACAATACGGAGCAGGAGAGGAGGTTACCTTACGTTGGGATGTGGCAACCGATGTTTTTGGTACAGATAGTAGGGTACGTATTTTGCTTTCCGATGATTTTGGTCAAACGTTTAAGCATATTATCACTCCCGAAGCCCCTAACAACGGAACGTTTACCTTTACAATGCCACATATTCCCGTAGGAAAAACGGGCAATCAAGGGCACGGGCTTATCAAAATAGAAGTGATTGACCACATTGCCTATGCCCTAAGTGAGCATAATCCTTACAACGGAGGCTTCGAGGTCATTCCTTCTCAAATTGTTTTTGAAAACTTACCTGAACCCACCATTTCAGCACTTGAAGGGGCTATTCCAGAACCACATTCTGTACAGGCAAGAACCAGCTGTAACGGACAGGCACAGGTGCAGGTAGCCGATGTACGTGAAGCAAACCGAATCAAACGTACCTTTACAGCGGTGGACGATTGCCAAAACACGGCAATTTTCGTTCAGTATATTTTTGTGAAAGAAGATGTACCGCCTTTGCAATTTGTAGGCAATCTTCCGCAAGATAGGGTATATCACTGCGATAACACCTTTGATAAGGCAGTGCCTAATGTACAGGTTACAGGAGGGAAGTCGCCCCAAATTACCCTAACACAAACCCGAATGGAATCGGATTATCATATCAATTACATTCTCAAACGCACGTGGCGGGTTACCGACCCTGTCGCTGCTCCCATTGAGCATACCCAATTGGTGTTTGTGTATGACAATACCAACCCCATTTTGGTTACTCAACCCAATGATATTGTTGTAAATGATGATGTTCAGGCTTATACCTATGCTGAAATCCCTCCTGTTGCCTTTGATAATTGTGGCAATCAATTGCAGTGGAGAAAGCCTATTTCGCCAGATTATACCTTCGGAGCTAATGGGCTTGAATCGATATTAGTAACTTGGGAAGCCCGAGACGGTACGGACAATCCTACGCGGGTTACTCAGAAAATTATTGTTGATAAAAATCATACGGATATTTATTTTCAAAATCTACCTGCCGATATGCAACTCTCTTGTAAAGACGGAGTTCCCTCGGCGGATATTGAGCTAAAAGTAGTTAATTGTGCTTCGGCAGAGGTAACACATACCGAAAATCAGACTTGGGAAGGAAATAAAAAAATCATCACTCGGGTCTATACGGCTACGGGCTGTGGTAAAACCTTGTCAGCAACCCAACGCATTGTAGTTACCGATGACGAAGCTCCTGTATTTACGGGAGATTTGCCTCTATCGGTGGAAGTGGCAACCACTGCCGAAGTTCCTCCCTTAGAAGATTTGACTGCTACGGACAACTGTTTTCAGGGATGTACGGGGCAACAAGTGGTAATAACAACCCAGTCCGACCCCCGAAATCAAGAATATTACAACACGTGGGAAGTTGTAGGTAACCAAAACTGCGTAAAGTCGGTGCCTGTAACCAAAGAGAGAAAGCAAAGTCTTGATGGTAAAACCCTTACCGATACGTGGACGGCTACCGATGAATTTGGCAACACACAAGCCTATACTCGTATTATCAAAGTGGCTTCGGCAGACGTACCCACAATGGCATTTATCAATTTTCCCAAAGATATAAATTTGCCTTGTAACGGTGTCTTACCACAGGCTGAAAATATAAGTATTTCGGGCTGTGAAAACGCTACTGTTACCCACACTGACGAACTGACAGGCAATTGTAAAGATGGCAAAACGGTAGTTCGCACCTATACGGCTTCGGGTTGTGGGCAAACCATTTCACAAAAACAGACCATTACCATTGCGGGGGACAATGAAGCCCCTACGTTTTCGGGTACGCTTCCACAAGATGTTTCAATTACTGAAAATCAGGAAGTTCCTGCACAAGAAGAACTAACCGCTACGGACAATTGTTTGCAAAGGGTTCAAGTAGCCAAGAGCCAAGAGGAAAGGCAAGAAAACGGAAATAAAATAGTTATTTACCGATGGACGGCAACAGACGATTGCGGAAATGAAAAAAGGCACAGCCAAACCATTACCATCGTCCCCGCTCCGAAAATAAGTTTTATAAATTTCCCTACGGACGTGAATTTATCTTGCGGAAAAGACAAACCCCAAGCGGAAACCAAGCTACAAATTTCGGATTGTGAGGGAACTACTGAAATTGCAGTAACCCATACCGACACCGAAACAGGCGATTGCAAAACAGGTAAAACCATCGAACGTACTTATACGGCTTCGGCTTGTGGGCAAACCATTTCACAAAAACAAACCATTACCATTGCGGGGGATAATGAAGCCCCTACTTTTTCGGGTACGCTTCCGAAAGATATTTCGGTTGTTGAAGGTCAAAAAATTCCTACGCAAGAGGAACTAACCGCTACGGATAATTGTTCGCAAAGGGTTCAAATAGCCAAGAGCCAAGAGGAAAGGCAAGAAAACGGAAATAAAATAGTTATTTACCGATGGATAGCAACGGACGATTGCGGAAATGAAAAAAGGCACAGCCAAACCATTACCATCGTCCCCGCTCCGAAAATAAGTTTTATAAATTTCCCTACGGACGTGAATTTATCTTGCGGAAAAGACAAACCCCAAGCGGAAACCAAGCTGCCAATTTCGGGTTGTGAGGGGGCTACTGAAATTGCAGTAACCCATACCGACACCGAGACAGGCGATTGCAAAACAGGCAAAACCATCGAACGTACTTACACAGGAGAGGCTTGTGGGCAAAGCATTTCCAAAAAACAAATCATTACCATTGCGGGGGACAATGAAGCACCTACTTTTTCGGGTACGCATCCGAAAGATATTTCGGTTGTTGAAGGTCAGAAAATTCCTACGCAAGAGGAACTAACCGCTACGGACAATTGTTCGCAAAGGGTTCAAATAGCCAAGAGCCAAGAGGAAAGGCAAGAAAGCGGAAATAAAATAGTTATTTACCGATGGACGGCAACGGACGAATGTGGAAATACATTTGAATATGCTCAAAAAATAACTGTTTTGCCCAAAAGTACAGGTGGAGGAGATAATAATCAAGGTGGAGGGAACAGCCCTTCCAATGAAGATATTATCGTGTATAATGGTGTTTTTGTTGAAGAAGCATCGGATAATTACCTAAGAATTGCCCCCATTGAGCGTTATACGGACTTGTATATCGAAATTTTTAATGAATTGGGTCAGAAGGTATTCC
The DNA here is from genome assembly GCF_043187445.1 of Capnocytophaga canis. Taxonomy (NCBI): domain Bacteria; kingdom Pseudomonadati; phylum Bacteroidota; class Flavobacteriia; order Flavobacteriales; family Flavobacteriaceae; genus Capnocytophaga; species Capnocytophaga canis. The sequence continues at coordinate 1,208,255 of NZ_CP171121.1, forward strand.
AAGCCAAAGACTATCAACGCAAAGGCGATGTTTTCAGGGGGTATGCTAACGTGAAAGGCGTGGTAGGCAAGGGCAAACGTTTGCCGTCGGGTACGTATTTTTACGTGTTGAAATACAAAAACCAAGATAAAAAAATGCATCAAAAATCGGGATACTTATATGTGAGGTAAATTCACGGTCGTGTTATAAAAAGTATGATAAAAGTTCTGATTGTCAGGCTGAGCGTAGTCGAAGCCTGACAGACGCTCTCTTTTTTAAGACATCATACTTTTTACATCACCTCCAAATTCACATTTTGTTTAATGAAAAACTATAAATCAATGAGATATAATTTAATTACTATTTTATGCTTTTTGTTTTTCCAGCAATTGTTTGCACAGGTAAAAACATCGGAGGTTGTTCAACTATTTTCGAAAGGAGGCGAGGTTTCGTGGGAAATTTCAGTTGATAACAGCCCCAAACAAACGTTGCTTTGGCAGGAACGCCCCAATTCTATCAAGGGGATAAAAACCTTTGTGTGCTATCAAAATGGCGAGATGATAGGTGTTTTATCGGTTGATAGTCAAGGAGTTTCTGGGAATTTGAAACTCTCGAACAAATCGTATGACATCACTTCGCAGGACAATAATGTTATTTTTAAGCAAGAAGCAACAAAAGAGGGGAAATGTGGTACTTGTTGTGGAGGCGGAGAACATTCGCACACAGCACGTCCTGTGGCTCGTCCGCAAGGGGAAGGATTAAACCAAGAAAATGAAATTTTTAAATTGCACAGTGTTCATTCCGACGGTGTTTTACGAGTGTATCGCTTAGCATTGCTCATTACGTACAAGTATTTTTCGGATAAATTCGAACAAGATGTTGAGGAAGTAAGGAAATTTTGGGCAAGTACGGAGGCTTTTCTCAACGAGTTATACCACAGAGATGTATCGGTACGATTTGAGATAGTCAACGATGAAAGACTTATTTACAAAACCAGTAGTGCAGATCCGTTTTACTACATCAGAAGAGCTCGTCAAATACACGACAGGGGAACCACTGAAATTAATAAATTAATATCAGAGGATGATTACGATGTTGGGGTGGTTATTAACCCACAAACAGAAAATACGTATGGATTAGGAACCACCGGTGGGGTCTATGAAAAAAAAAGTAAAGCACTGTGCTTTGCTGTTGCCAGTAGATCAACTATTGCTCACGAGATAGGGCATTTGTTCGGTTCGCTTCATACTTTTACCACCGGAGGGAGTCAGACGTATTATTCCGAACCTAATCGAGGGATGTCGGTAATGGGATATAATTCGCGTTCCACGGGTGATTATTTTTCATTAGTAAGTATTGCTGTTATCAGAAAAAGGTTGTCGAGCGTAGGCTATTATACAGACGAAGAACGTACACAACTCATAAAAGGAGTGGAGCATATTGAAGGTACTACGAATGTTCCTTACGGGGTTAAGCCCAGTAATACAGCTCCAATCATTAACACGGCAAAAATCAAAAAAGAATATACATTGCCACACAGTACGTTTTTTCAGTTTTATATTCCAACACAGGATGCGGAGCAACAAAAGCTATACTACTACGCCCACCAAGTGGGTGGGAAAAATTTTCCGTATTTCGATTATGGTTCGGCAAAGTTTTTAGCTTTAAAATCCACGCAAACGGGCAGAGTTGCCTTTGAGAGAAGTTACTACCGAAGAGATTTGAGTTTGGTACAAAATTCTTCTCCAACTGATATGGGCACGTATCATTTTTGGTTGGCGGTAAATGATGCCGACTTAGCTAACAGCTCACACGGGGTTTTGTATGACCAAGCGTACACCAAAGTAAATATCGTCAATGGAACACCTTTTAAAATCAAGGACGGGTATAAGAACAAGTATTCCGCAGGGGAAAAAGTTACTTTTACGTGGGATGTAGATAACACTATATTTAGTGGTACAAAAGTGCGTATTTTAATGTCGGACGATTTTGGCGAAACCTATAAATATACGCTTGTGGAATCAACAGACAATGACGGAAGTGCCGAAGTTACCATTCCACATATTGCTTTGGGAAGAAAAACCCAATTTGGGAGTACCACTTCTGGCTTGGGAATTATTAAAATTGAAGTAATTGACCATATTGCCCACGATATAACGGATAACAACCCTAATAATGGAGGTTTTGAAATTCAGGCTTCGGCAATTACGTTTCAAAACACGCCTGAGCCTACCATCGAGGTAAAAGAGGGGCAAGTTCCTCAAAAAGCTGATGTTACAGCGGTTTCTACCTGTGGCAGTGGTTCGCAGTCCATAACGCCCACTTATAAAGAAGAAAAAACCGATACGCTCATCACCCGTACTTGGACAGCTTCCGATAATTGTAGTAATACAGCAACTTTTGTGCAGTATATTCACGTTCGGAAAAATACCCCGTTGTCTTTCGTTGGAGCACTGCCTGAAAGTCAGACTATTTTGTATGGACAGGACGTTCCTCAGGCGGCTACCTTAACCGCAAGTGGAGGTTGTCAAACCCCCGAGGTAAAATTTTCGCAAACCGAATTATATGGGCAATGCCTTAGAACCATCACCCGTATTTGGACGGCAGTCAGCCAATGCTCCGACCCTATTTCGCATACACAAATCATCAACGTCATCGACAACATTCCGCCTACCTTTATAGGAGTACTGCCCGATGCCAACCTACACGTGAGCGATGAAAGTCAAGTGCCAATGCAAGAAAGTATTTTGGTGATTGATAAACTTTCCGAAAATAAAAGAAATGATGGGTATCCTTTTAACGCAGAAAAATTCGAAGAAAGGATAACGGACGAGCAAGGACGATTGGTAAAAGTGATTTACCGATGGAGAGCCAATGATCTTTGCTATAATGTGGTGGAACATACACAAACCATAACCATAGGTTCGAACCAACAAGTAGCGTTTGCTAACTTCCCTGCTAATGTGAATTTATCTTGCGGAGAAGATAAACTCCAAGCGGAAACCAAGCTACAAATTTCGGGTTGTGAGGGGACTACTGAAATTGCAGTAACCCATACCGACACCGAGACAGGCGATTGCAAAACAGGCAAAACCATCGAACGTACTTACACAGGAGAGGCTTGTGGGCAAACCATTTCACAAAAACAGACCATTACCATTGCGGGGGACAATGAAGCTCCTACTTTTTCGGGTACGCTTCCACAAGATATTTCAATCACTGAAAATCAGGAAGTTCCTATACAGGAGGAGCTAACCGCTACGGACAATTGTTCGCAAAGGGTTCAAGTAGCCAAGAGCCAAGAGGAAAGGCAAGAAAGCGGAAATAAAATAATTATTTACCGATGGACGGCAACGGACGATTGCGGAAATGAAAAAAGGCACAGCCAAACCATTACCATCGTCCCCGCTCCGAAAATAAGTTTTATAAATTTTCCTACGGATGTGAATTTATCTTGCGGAGAAGATAAACTCCAAGCGGAAACCAAGCTACAAATTTCGGGTTGTGAGGGAACTACTGAAATTGCAGTAACCCATACCGACACCGAAACAGGCAATTGCAAAACAGGTAAAACCATCGAACGTACTTATACGGCTTCGGCTTGTGGGCAAACCATTTCCAAAAAACAGACCATTACCATTGCGGGGGATAGTGAAGCACCTACTTTTTCGAGTACGCTTCCGCAAGATATTTCGGTTGTTGAAGGTCAGAAAATTCCTACACAGGAGGAGCTAACCGCTACGGACAATTGTTCGCAAAGGGTTCAAATAGCCAAGAGCCAAGAGGAAAGGCAAGAAAATGGAAATAAAATAGTTATTTACCGATGGACAGCAACGGACGATTGCGGAAATGAAAAAAGGCACAGCCAAACCATTACCATCGTCCCCGCTCCGAAAATAAGTTTTATAAATTTCCCTACGGACGTGAATTTATCCTGCGGAGAAGATAAACCTCAAGCGGAAACCAAGCTACCAATTTCGGGTTGTGAGGGGACTACTGAAATTTCGGTAACTCATACCGACACAGAAACAGGCGATTGCAAAACAGGTAAAACGATTGTGCGTACCTATACAGCAACCATTTGCGGACAAACGATTTCCCAAAAACAGACCATTACCATTGCAGGGGATAATGAAGTTCCCGTTTTTTCAGAAGAATTACCAAAAGATATTTCGATTAATGAAAATCAAGCAGTACCAACGCATATAAATTTAACCGCTACGGATAATTGTTCTGCTGTTCAAGTGACCAAGAGCCAAGAAAACAAGGTAGAAAACGGAAATAAAATAATTATTTACCGATGGACAGCAACAGACGTTTGTGGAAACGAAACAAAACACAGCCAAACCATTACCATTACTCCTGCACCGAAAGTAACTTTTATAAATTTCCCCGCGGATGTGAATTTGTCTTGTGGAAAAGATAAACCCCAAGTGGAGAGCAAATTACAGATTTCCAATTGTGATGGAACTACTGAAATTTCGGTAACCCATACCGACACAGAAACAGGCGATTGCAAAACAGGTAAAACGATTGTACGTACCTATACAGCAACCGTTTGCGGACAAACGATTTCTCAAAAACAGACTATTACAATTGCAGGGGATAATGAAGTTCCCGTTTTTTCAGGAGAATTACCAAAAGATATTTCGATTAATGAAAATCAGGAAGTGCCAACGCAAGAAACGCTAAGCGCTACGGATAATTGTTCTGAAAAGGTTCAAGTAATTAAAAGCCAAGAAGAAAGGCAAGAAAACGGAAATAAAGTAATCATTTATAAATGGGAGGCTTCTGATGAATGCGGGAATAAAACTATTCATACACAGAAAGTTACCATTAAAAAAACTTCACAGCCCACACCACCTAACGGAGGTTCTGAAGTAGAAAAAGAAATAATTGTTTACAATGGTGTTTCTACCGAGTCAGGTTCGGAGAATTACCTGAAATTTGAGCCTATCGAAAATTATAAAAATCTTCAAATTGAGATTTTTAACGAATTAGGTCAGAAAGTGTATGAATCGAAAAATTACCAAAAAAATGGCGAAGTTTTCCGAGGATATGCCAATGTAAAAGGAGTTTTCCGAAAAGGTAAACGTCTTCCAACAGGAACGTATTTCTATGTATTTAAATATCAAACCATTACAGGAGAATCTAACACAAAACAAGGATATTTATATGTAAGATAATATTATAACGGCTGTCCGAAAAAGTACATTTTAAACAAAAGTATATTTATAACACATTGATTATTAAGGATTATTTTTAAAATTATCAAAATTAGGCTTTTCGAACAGAATCCTAATTTTACAAAAATGATAAAACATGTTATATTTGCAAAAAAATAAATGAAATATGAAACATCTTGCCTTTGTACTCCTTTTAGTAGGACTTTCTCAGACTTTTGCCCAAACCGATACTTCGGGGAGAACCCTTCACCGAGCGACTCCCGAAATGAAAACCAAACTCCAACATACCAAACTCAAAGTAGGCTTTAACTTTGAGAACCAAACCCTAAATGGTGAGGAATGGCTCACGGCTTCGCCTTATTTTTATGCCACCGATAGCCTGATTTTAGACGCCAAGTCGATGCTCATCCACGAGGTAAAACTCAATGACCAACCGCTAAAATATGCCTATGAAAACGATTTTCTGAAAATAAAATTGGATAAAATCTATCAGAAAAACGAAAACTACACCGTGTACATTCGCTATACGGCACAGCCTGAAAAAGTGATTGAAAAAGAAGGGGCAAGAAGTGATGCCAAAGGCTTGTATTTCATCAATCCGAAAGGAGAAATTCCTGATGTGCCTACCCAAATTTGGACGCAGGGCGAAACCGAATCTTCATCGTGCTGGTTTCCTACCATCGATAAGCCCAACCAAAAAACCACGCAGGAAATTTATATGACTGTTCCCGATAAATTCGTAACCCTATCCAACGGGATTTTAAAATCTTCCGTAAAAGAAGCCAATCACCTACGCACAGACCATTGGGTGATGGATAAACCTCACGCTCCGTATCTCTTCTTTATGGGTGTGGGAGATTTCGCCGTAGTAAAAGATACGCCGTGGCGAGGCACTATTCCCGTGGATTATTATGTGGAAAAAGAATACGAATCGGTGGCAAAGAAAATCTTTGGGCATACGGCGGAAATGATGGAGTTTTACTCTAAAAAATTCGGATATGATTTCCCTTGGCAGAAATACGCACAAATGGTAGTTCGCGATTTTGTGGCAGGGGCAATGGAAAATACCACAGCGGTAAGTCACGCTGAGTCTGCCCATCAGCCGAGCGAAGTTTTGGCAGACCAAAACCATTGGGAAGCTGTCATTGCTCACGAAATGGGACATCATTGGTTTGGCGATTTGGTAACCACCGAAAGCTGGGCAAACCTCACCATCAATGAATCTTTTGCCAATTATTCCGAATATCTTTGGTACGAATACAAATACGGAAAAGATGCCGCCGACTATCACCTCAACAATAAAGTGGGACAATACCGCCACCGTTCAACAGATTTTCTGAAAAATTTGGTGCGTTTTGGGTACGATGACAAGGAAGATATGTTTGATTTGGTTTCGTACAACAAGGGCGGTGCGATTCTGCATATGCTTCGCGATTATTTGGGCGATGAGGCTTTTTTTCAAGGGATTACAGACTTCCTAAAAACTTATGAATTCGGCACAGGAGAAGCCCATCAGCTAAGACTTTCCTTCGAAAAAGTTAGTGGAAAAGACCTCAATTGGTTTTTCAATCAGTGGTTTTTCTCTCACGGGCATCCTTTCGTGGCTGTGGAAAAAAATTACGATACAAAAACGCAAAAAGTTCATTTGAAAATCATTCAAAATCAGGAAGAAGATGTGCTTTTTGAGTTTCCTTTGGAAGTGGATATTTATGAAAACGGGACTTACCACCGACACCAAGTTTGGGTAAAAGCTCAAAAGGAAAACGAATTTTATTTCTCGGCGAAGAAAAACCCTAATTTGTTGAATGTCAATCCGAGAGGTGTTCTTATTTGGGTGGAAGCATCGTACAAAACCCCTGCTGAATACGCCTTTCAGTACCAACACACCAAAGATTTCAAAAGTAGATGGCAAGCAGTAGAATTTGCAGAAGAAAATCAAGATAATCCATTGCTAATGAAAGCGATAAAAGACCCTTTCTATCAAGTTCGAATTAAAGCCTTGAATGCTTTGGCAGGTCAGAAATTGAGCAAAAAAGAATTTGCCGAGATAGAAAAAATTGCCAAAACCGACCCAAAAAATTTGGTAAAATCGGCAGCAATGTGGACTTTGGCAGCGACCCAAAACCGAAAATATTTACCTGTTTTCGAAAACGCTTTGGGCGTACATTCGGCAGCCATACAAAATGCAGCACTCAACGGTATCAGCAAAATAGACCCTACACGAGCTAAAAACTTCTTATTGAAGTCCGCTCTCGAACATTTCACTTCCGACCAATTGGTTTGGGTATTTTCCGTAATTGTGGACAACAAAATGGAGAAATATTTACCGAAAGTGCTTCCGTACATCATTTATTATCCGTTCATAGAAAAGGATAACCCGAAACAAGCCGAAATTTTCCGCAAGGGCTACCTATGGGCAATGAGTTTAGACGATAAGGCTTTGGTAGAAATCATTGCTAAATCTTTCAGAGCGGCGGCTCCGTATTCCGACAAAGGTTCAGAAGCCAACAAAGCCACCATCAGAGTTTTAGACGAGGGCATCGCCGCCAAACGAAAACTCCCCCCAACCGCCTCCCTGCAACAACAGATACAGCTATTGGAAGAAGTAAAAACCTTGTTTTAATCGGGAAATTCCTTGTAGTAAAGGGCTTTTGAAACGGTTTTAAAAAGACTTTAAACCAAGTAAAATGATTCAATGGAGCGACATCAAATTTTAAGGTGTTGCTCCATTTTTTTGATTTTTAGAAGTTTGTGCTGAAAGGTGGTTTTTCTTCACTATTGAGAATCTAAATGATAAGATTCGGAAATACACCAAAAAGTGGTGGATACCTATCCAAAATTGGGAAATTGTTTTAAACCAAACTTTTCAACTTACACACTTTTTGGGGTAGTGTGTGAAATACTCAATTACTTAACGCGTTTATAGGTAGATATTAAACCATTTTTTCCATCAGATGTATCCTCAAAAAATTCAAAAGTATCATTATCTATAAATTTGAATCCAAAATGATTTTCTACATACTGACCTTCTTCATACTCACCATAATAGATTCTACCATTTTCTATTCTGTATGATCCCTCCTCACTCATACATCTTCCACCTTCTTCATCATTTATGAAAAAATAAGTCGATACCTTGTCCGTAAAAACATATTTTGTACAACCATCATCTTTTACTTCTCGTGGGTCAATTCTTTTTCCGTCTTCTACTCTTTCTATTTTAACACATTTCCAAGTACCTACAAGACGAACATTTTCCGGTTGGGTGTCATCGTTATTTTTCCCACAAGAAATAGTTAACATACTCACGGCTATTAAAGCCAACATAAAAAATTTCTTCATTTTTGTTTGTTTTTAAATTATATGCAAAAATAAATCTCAATTTTGTTCTTTTTGGGTACAATTCGGTACAATGATATTCCTTTCAATGTTAATTGAATACCTTTGCAAAATCAAAACTAATGAATTAATGCAAGATTTGGAATTAGACCTAATTCTACAAAAAGAAGTAGAAAAAATATTTGGAAAAACAATTGATGATAAATTTGATTGCGAACAACTTTCGGCTCAGATAAGTACAGAGATTAATGAATATATTAGTTATCAGACAATTAGAAGATTTTGGAGGTTAATTGAAAGTAAAAATAAAGTTTCGTTGCAATCAAAAAATATACTTTGTCGTTATATAGGATTTAATGATTTTAGTACTTTTACCGAAAATATACGAAATAAACATACAGACACCTATAATTTTTCTTTCTTAGCTAATTGGCAAAATATAAGCAAATATGATAATCCTCTTGACGATTCCGTTTATTGGCATAATAAATTGAGCCAAAGTTTTGCGTCGTTTGTACTGACAAATCCATCTATTTTTGAGGAATTTTCAAAAGTAATGAATAAAAATGAGGTAATCTTAAAGTATATTATATCGTATCACCCAATGTATGACAATCTTGCAAAGGAATGGTATTTTAGAGGATTAAAACTTTTTATCAGAAATGCAAAAGAGTTACATTATCATTTATTTTATGCAAATATTCAATTTATGAGATGCGTTTTAACTATGCAGAGTAATGATTATAAGTATTTTGCCAATCAAATTGAGACTCTTTTGCCAAAAATCAGGCACAAATACGGCGTTATTTGGTCTTTGGAGGCGAGGTCTTTGAGTGCTTTACTTCATTATTATGATACATTAGGAAATGATGAAAAAGTCTCGCAATTAGAAAGAGAAATCCTAAATTTTGTACAAATCCATCGGAATCTAAAATTTGAAATTGACGACTACAAAATATTTGTTTTCTTTATCTCGGATATGCTAAACATATATGGTTTTCATCATTTGTCGCATCGTATTCAAGAAAAATATGTTTTTAAAGAATCGCCAAGTATTTTATGGGAAAATGGGTATGAAGAAGCAGGTAAAATAGTAAAAAGTTTGACCTTATTTTATCAGGAAAATTATACGGAGTCAAAAAAAATATTTCAAACCATCGATGTAAATAAATTAAATTTTGATTTCAAAAAATATTTTACGATTCAATATCTTCTATTGGCTTTAGGGTTTTGTCCTCAAAACAACAACACAAAACGCCATAAAATCAGAAGGCAGTTGACACAGATAATTGATGAAACAGGATTGATTTATTTCGAGAATTTTTTGAAAGGCACATTCGAAAAACACTCATTTTCGACTAAAACATAACAACAATATAATCAATATGTTAATTTTTTTTGAGGTTTCAGCAAAAGTAAAGCGTTTCATTTTAATCTCTTGATTCGAAAACCATTCAAAACTTGATACCTTTGCAAAAAAATAGCTAATCGAAAAATGAATCTCCATACGATTTTTACGGAAAACTTTTCCTTGGAAAAAGAAATCGTTATCCCAAGAGGAGCGTTTTTAAAAACGCCCGATACGAAAGACACGCATATTTATCTTGTAAAAGAAGGGAGTTTGAAAATCGGATATTTTGTGAGCAAACTAATGCAACAAGTTCCTCTTTTGACTCTCTATTGGGGCATCGCGAAACTGTACCTCGTACAAATTTCGGTAGTATCCGTTTTCGAGTTTCAAAAGTTCGTCATGTTTACCCATTTCTACGATTTTTCCTTTATCGAGTACAATGATTTTGTCTGCTTTTTTCACTGTTGTTAATCGGTGAGCGATGATGATGGAAGTACGTCCTTGAGTGATTTTTTCTGTGGCTTCCTGTATCATTTTTTCGGAATGTGAATCGACGGATGAGGTGGCTTCATCAAGGATAAGTATCTGAGGTTTATTTACATAGGCACGAAGAAAGGCGATGAGTTGTCGCTGTCCTGCCGAAAGCATGGTACCTCGTTCTTTGACGTTATAGTGGTAGCCGTTTGGCAATTGCATAAAGAAATCATGTACTCCAATGCTCTTTGCAGCTTCGATTACTTCTGCTTCCGTGATATTCGTATTTCCGAGGGTAATATTGTTCAAAATACTGTCCGCAAATAGCAGTACATCTTGTAGTACGACTGCAATATGACTACGCAACGATGTTAACTGAACATCCTTTATGTTTGTATTATCAATATAGATTGCCCCTGCTTTAATATCATAAAATCGATTTAACAGATTGATAATCGTACTTTTACCTGCTCCCGTAGCCCCGACGATAGCAATGGTTTCACCTTGTTGCACCTCAAAACTGATTCCATGCAAAATTTCCTCTCCTTCAACATATTCAAAGTATACATCTTCAAAACGTATTTGCCCTTTAACTTCTGTAAGAATTGTAGTACCATTAACTTCACTGTCTTGTGTCGATTCCAAAATTGCAAACACACGTTGCGATGCTATGATTCCCATCTGCAAGGTATTGAATTTATCGGCAATATGTCGCAACGGACGAAAAAGCATCTGTGTCAGTTGAATGAATAAGAAAATAGTCCCTAAATCAAAAGTACGTTCAGTAACAGCGTTATAACCTCCATACCATACAATTAAAGCAATGGTTACGGATACCGCCAAATCCCCAACAGGAAAGAAAATAGAGTTGTACCAAATGGTTCGTAACCACGCTTTTTTATGTTTTTCGTTGATGGCTTTGAACTTATCTAACTCGACTCCTTCTTGGGAAAATAATTGCAATATTTTGATTCCTGAAATACGTTCCTGCACGAACGAATTCAGATTTGCCACCTCTTTCCGCACTTCCACAAAGGCTGATTTCATCGATTTTTGAAACCAACGTGTCATGTATAAAATGAAAGGCATTGTAACAAAAGATATGAGTGCTAATCGCCAATCAATCACAAACATAACTACTGAAATCACTACCATTTTCAGCAGATCACTCACAATTTCAAACAACCCTGAGCTAAAAACCTCACCGATACGTTCCGTGTCATTCACCGTACGAGTAACCAACACTCCTACCGATGATTTATCATAGTATTTCATTTTGAAACCCAGCAAGTGAGCAAACAATTTTTTACGAATATCACGAATAACGGATTGTCCTGTCCAATTAGCAAAATAAGAAAATAAAAACTGAATGAACACCTCTAAAAGTAGTAGTCCTAATAAAATATAAGTAACAACCAACAATCCTTCATAATTTTTAGCCGTAATATAGTCATCAATAGCTATTTTTATCATATACGGTTGGGCAGCAGAAAGTATTGATGCCATTATGGCAAAAAGGGCTACAAGAAAAAACGTAAGACGGTAAGGTTTTACAAATTGATATAATTGTATTAAAGTTTGTTTATTATTTTGATGTATTTTTGACATTTTCTTACTTCATTTAAGAAATCACATTAAATAAGTTATCTTAAAATTTTGATTACAAGCTCTTTAAGTAAATCAGATTGTGACATGTTTACCGAACCAACTCCTTTACTTTTCATATCAATTTCTCGCAACTTTTCAATGATTCCACTGACAGTTTTCATTGGATAGTTCCGAGCAGCAATGTGATATTCTTTCACAAAATATGGGTTTTTACCGAGAACCTTTGCCACATTTTGGTCAGATTGATCCGTAAGTCCGTGATAAGCTAGTAATTCTTGAAAAAAAGTATAGAGTGTTCCAAGTGTAACCACAATTGGGTTATCTTTCGGATTATCAGCAAAGTAGTTAATAATACGCATGGTTTTCAACTCATCACGCTCACCTAAAGCTCTACGAAGTTCAAAATTGTTAAAATCCTTACTGATTCCTATATTTTTTTCAATTATCTCAGGAGTAATTTCTGAGTTTTGTGGTACAATGATAGCTAACTTATCCAATTCATTAGCTATACGACTCAAATCGGTTCCTAAAAATTCCACCAACATTTGAGTTGCTTTGGGTTGTATTGTGTATTTTTTTTCTTTTAACACTTCTGAAATCCAAGGAATTACGTCTTTTTCATAAAGTTTTTTACTCTCAAGAAGCACACCGTTTTTTGCTAAACTCTTAACAAGTTTTTTGCGTTTATCCAAAGTTTTGTACTTGTAGCACATTACTAAAACCGTAGTAGGTGTACAATTCTCAACATAAGGAACCAAATCTTCAATAGAATTCCCTAAATTTTGAGCTTCTTTAACTATTATTACCTGATGAGAAGCCATCATTGGGAAGCGTTTGGCATTATTCACAATATCGCTTACCGACACATCTTGCCCATAGAGTATCATTTGATTAAATCCCTTTTCATCTTCCGATAGTACGTTGTTTTCGATATAGTTAGCAATTTCATCGATGAAATAGGGCTCATCTCCCATTAGGAAATAAATAGGGGCAATCTGTCCTTTTTTTATATTTGCGATAATGGATTTAGATTCTTTCATTTGTAGATAAATAGTAGAGTGCAAAGATAGTGAAAACTTCTTCGCAAACCCTCGCTGATTTCTAAAAATGTATATTAGGCTTCTAACAAAACAAAAAGGCCAACAAACAAAAGTTGTTAGCCTTTTTTATTATTCTTTCAAACTAATGATTACATCATTCCAGGCATTCCTCCGCCCATTGGTGGCATTCCTGCTCCTGCTTTTTCATCTTTTATATCAACCAAAGCACATTCAGTTGTTAAAATCATTCCTGCTACAGAAGCTGCATTTTCCAACGCTACGCGAGTCACTTTTTTAGGGTCAATGATTCCTGCTTTGAACATATCAGCGTATTGATCTGTTTTGGCATTATATCCAAATGTGTCACGCGATGATTCCGTCACTTTAGCTACAACTACTGAACCTTCAACACCGGCATTTTCCACAATCGTTCTCAATGGAGCTTCCAATGATTTTGCTACTATTTGGATTCCTGTTGCTTCATCTGCATTCACAGGTTTAAGTTTTGCTAAAACAGATTTTGCACGAAGTAAAGCAATTCCTCCACCAGCTACGATACCTTCTTCAACAGCAGCACGAGTTGCGTGAAGAGCATCATCAACGCGGTCTTTTTTCTCTTTCATCTCTACTTCCGAAGCGGCACCAACGTAAAGAACAGCTACACCTCCAGAAAGTTTTGCCAAACGCTCTTGCAATTTTTCACGGTCATAATCAGAAGTTGTTACCTCAATTTGAGCTTTAATCTGATTTACACGAGCTTTTATTTGTTCAGCATCACCAGCTCCATTTACAACAGTTGTATTATCTTTGTCGATAGAAACTTTTTCTGCTGTACCAAGCATATCAATGGTTGCATTCTCAAGAGTAAATCCTCTTTCTTCAGCGATAACTGTTCCTCCTGTTAAGATAGCGATATCTTCCAACATTGCTTTTCTTCTGTCACCAAATCCAGGAGCTTTTACAGCTGCAATACGAAGTGTTCCTCTCAATTTATTAACCACCAATGTAGCTAAAGCCTCTCCGTCAATGTCTTCTGCAATGATTAACAACGGCTTACCTGATTGAGCAACAGGCTCTAACACAGGAAGTAAGTCTTTCATTGTGGAGATTTTCTTATCGTACAATAAGATGTAAGGTCTGTCCAATTCAGCAACCATTTTCTCTGAATCTGTCACAAAGTAAGGAGATAAATATCCTCTATCGAACTGCATTCCTTCCACCACATCTACGTAAGTGTCAGTACCTTTAGCCTCTTCAACAGTGATAACACCTTCTTTTCCTACTTTTTCGAAAGCAGCGGCAATCAACTCACCGATAGTATCGTCGTTATTTGCTGAAATAGAAGCCACTTGACGAATTTTCTCAGAAGAAGAACCAACTTCTTTTGCTTGTTTTGCTAAATTCTCAACGATTTTTGTAACAGCTTTGTCAATTCCGCGTTTCAAATCCATCGGGTTTGCACCAGCAGCAACGTTTTTCAAACCTTCTTTAACGATGGCTTGAGCCAAAACAGTGGCAGTAGTAGTTCCGTCACCAGCCAAATCATTGGTTTTTGAAGCGACTTCTTTTACCATTTGAGCTCCCATATTTTCAAGAGCATCTTCTAGCTCAACTTCTTTTGCTACAGTTACACCATCTTTGGTAATATGAGGAGAACCAAATGATTTACTGATAATTACATTTCTTCCTTTCGGACCTAAAGTAACTTTTACTGCGTTTGCTAATGCGTCAACGCCACGTTTTAAGCCTTCGCGGGCTTCTATATCAAATTTTATTTCTTTTGCCATTTTTATTTCTTTGCTTTTAGCGGTTAGCTTTTGGCCATTAGCTTTCCGCAGATTATTTTATTAATTTATTACGTAATGATACTAATTGTTTTTTGATTAAGATTAAGTCATTATTCAAGATTTCAAAATTATCTTGGCTGATGTAACCCAAATCCTTTGCTAATAACAATTGATTTTCAGCTTCATTTGATGAACCAAGAGCAATATTGATAAAATTTGCGAATTCTTTTTCGGAAACTCTGCCCGCTCCTTCCGATATGTTATACGAAATGGATGCAAAAGATCTTCTTATTTGTGAAGTGAGTCCAAAAATTTCTTCTTTTGGAAAGTTTTTAGTGACTTGATAAATATTTAAAACCAAGCTGTGGCTTAACTGCCAAACTACAAATTTTTTGAAATCTCTCATTTTATTTTGGTTCTTGCTAATAGCTAAAAGCCAACAGCTAACAGCAATGTTTAAATCACTGCCAAAACATCATTCTCTCTCATAATGAGATAATCTTTTCCTTCTAATTTAAGTTCAGTTCCTGCGTATTTCCCATAAAGAACTACATCTCCTACTTTCAAGGTAACAGGATTGTCTTTTGTTCCTGCTCCTACTGCAACCACAGTACCTTTTTGTGGTTTTTCTTTTGCGGTGTCAGGAATGATAATACCTGATGCCGTAGTGGTCTCAGCTACCGCTGGTTCAATGACAACTCGGTCAGCCAACGGTCGAATATTTACTTTTGCCATATTTTTATATTATTTTTGTGTTTAAATTTTATTTGCTTAAAGTCAGAAAGTATGCCAAATTAAAATATACTGACATAAAGTCAGTTTACTGCCCAAAACATTCCTCTCTTGATATTTTATTCAACTTCCTTAAATTCTGAGAAAAATCCGAAAAGCACCTTACAAAAATGCGAGGTGCTTGTAAAATAGATAAGACTTTTATACTTCTTTTAGTTCGCTGTTTCAGAAGTAGTTCCCGGTTGCTCTGAGCTGTTAGCAGGGGCATTCAAGATGTTATTTTCAATCGGAGCTCCGTCTAATAATCTTGAATCAGAATCTGTTCCTGTTTTGGACTGTAACAAAGTGTTAGCAATCAAAATCAAAGCTGCCAAAAGCGTTGCAAAAGTCCAAGTACTACGCTCTAAAAAGTCACCTGTTTTTTTAACTCCTCCAACTACTTGTGTGTTACCACCAAATGTTGAAGAAAGTCCCCCTCCTTTTGGATTTTGAACCATAATAACCAATCCAAGTAGCAAACATACTACTACGATAAGAACTAAAAAAATGTTGAATGCTGTCATTTTTTATAAATTATTTTGTTGTAAATTTTTTATTTTTTGTATTTGGGCTGCAAAGTAAGCACTTTTTTCTGGATTTTTCAAAATTAATATTTCATAAGCCTGAATTGCTAACTTAAATTTTCGCTGATTTACGTAAACCTGAGCTAATGTTTCGGTCATCAGTTGCTGTGGATCACTCTTAACTTCATCAGCTAAATTCACGTTTGATACATAATCTTTTGACGGCTCTATTTTAGGATTGTTTTCCAAAAATTTGTCAATGAGACGAAACTTTTCTGCTATCTTATCTTCCTTATTTTCAATCTGTTTGTCATGATCTCGTTGCAAAACCTCGTTTTCTTCGGAAATTTGCTCTATCCACTTAGGAATAGACTCAAATGGCTTGCCCGTTTGTTTGTTTTGTTCTTCTTGAGATGAAGTTGTTTTAGCCTCTTGCTTGGGGACGAAGGTTGGATTAAAATCTTCCATTTTCCCAAATGGATTTGCAAAATTTTCATCTTGCTTTTCATTTTTTGGAATTTGAGGCATAAAATTCGGCACATGTGAGAATCCTTCTTGTCGCTGTGGAGGATTCATTGACTGTGGCTGTTGTGGTAAAATCACTGGTTGAGACAGCGGAATTTCTTGTTGTGAGGGCTTAACTATCGATTGTGGCTGCTCAATTCTACGTTCAAACAATTGCCTTGTAAATTCTTGAATTTGAGTGTTTTTGTCTGTTGAATGAATAAAATCATATAAAATGGAACGGTCCAACACGTGAACCGATGCTAATTTTAGTGCTTTGGAATAACGGTAATCCCCTTGTGTATGCAACAACTTTAGTTGCAACATTCGAGCCGCTTGAAAAAATGGATATTCCTGCACGATGTTATCTAACTCGTGTGCTTGCCGTTCATTAATGGTATGCGGATTTTTTAATATTTCAACAAACTCTTTGACAGTCATTGCGTTACCAATCTGCTAATGAGGCGTTAAAGATATCCTGAGTGATACGTTCAAAAATTTCAGGGATGGCTGTTCCTTTTACGGCACTGAGTTGACTATTCCCTGGATAGTCATAGTAATGAGAAAAACGTTTTTCAAAATCTTTATTCTCTTCGGTGTTGTTTGTGAAACGCACATTAACCGAAATTGTCAATCGGTTTTGGGCTGCTGTTTGTTGAGCTGTTGCCGTCATTGGGGCAATACTGAAATCAATAATTTCGCCCTCGTAAACCAAATCAGCATTCCGATCGGTCAAAGACAAATTCGTCTGATTGTTAATCAAATCCTGTAGTGCAATAGTGAAATCCCTATCTAAGCCAGGCTCTACAATGGGAGCATCATTACGAAAAAAATTCACTTGAAAGGTTTTCGCGTTTCCAGTACTACCTCCCGTAAAATTGTAAATTCCACAGCTAACCATGGCCGTTAGACACAGGGCAAATATCAAAAACTTTCTCATCAATCTACCTAAATAAGTTTCGCAAGGTACACCTTTTTTTTTAATTACACAAGATGTGATGCAAAAAATAGGTGCAAAAAATAAGGATTCATAGTGTTTGTTTTACTTTTTGTTGTATTTTTGCAACTAACAATTATTCCTGAATACAAATCCATGTCACTTCAAAAACATACAACCTTATTTGTTCGTCTTCTGCAAAAAGTGTTTTTTTTGTTGTTTTTCGTTTTATTTTCACTTGGAGGAACGGCTCAAAATAAACAGAAAGAGTTGGAAGAACGCAAAAAAGCACTCATTGAACAGATAAAACAGATGTCTGTACTGCGTTCACAACAGGCAAAACAGCATAAATCGACCGTTTTGCAGATTGAAGAAACCAATGAAAAAATCCAGATGCGCTCACGCCTTATTCAAATTACACAACAACAGGCAAATTTACTGTCGAAAGAAATTGATGAAAACGAAAAACAATTGGGCTCACTCAAAAAAGATTTGGATTTTCACAAATCAGAATACGCTAAACTCATCGAACAATCGTACAAAAGCAAATCCTCTCAAAATCGATTGATGTTTTTATTATCGTCGGAAAGCTTTTGGCAGGGATACAAACGTTTATCCTACATGAAGCAATATGTGGATTATCGGAAGAAACAGGTTTTTCTCATTCAAGACAAGTCGAAAAGAATCAAGGAAGTAAACCAAAAATTGGTTTCGCAACACCAAGAGAAAAAGGTAGTTTTGGAGGAAAATCGGCAAGAACAACAAACTCTTAAAGGTGAAAAAAAACAACTAGAGGAGTTAGCAACAACCATACGCAAAAAAGAGCGTGATTATGAAAAACAAATCCGAGAAAAACAAAAACAAGCTGATGCAATTGACCGAGAAATTCAACGATTAATTCGCCTAGCCATTATCGAAGCAAATCGAAAAGAACGAGAGCGATTGGCAAAAAACAACAAAAACGCGAAATCTTCGTCAGAAAACGCGGTTTTTATGCTTACACCTGAATCAAAAAAAGTTGCTGATAGTTTTGAGGCTAATAAAGGAAATTTGATTTGGCCTGTGGTGAAAGGATATAAATCACAAGGCTTCGGGGAGTATAGCGACCCTGTGTACCCAAGTTTGAAACACTACAATAATGGGGTAACCATAGCTACTGAACCTGGGGCTGAAGCAAGGGTAGTCTTTGAAGGTGAAGTGTCTGCTATTCAGTCTATTCCAGGAAGCAATAAAGTGGTACAGGTACGACACGGAAATTATATCACCATCTATTATAACCTAACTGATGTATATGTAAAAAAAGGAGATAAAGTCAAAGCTCGTGATTTTTTAGGAAAAATATTCACCGACAAAAACGGAAAAACGGAAATGAAATTCTTCCTTTATAAAAATACAACTCGTTTAAATCCAGAATTTTGGATACATAAAATGTAAGAAAATGATAAAAAGAATTGTAAATAGAATTACTAATAATCCTTTTATTAAACTATTAAAAACTTCGGGAATGGAATTCATGGATGATAATTGCCTCAAATTGAGTGCATCACTGTCCTATTCTACCATATTTGCATTGCCCTCATTAGCTATTTTGTTAATCTCTTCCGTAGGACTGTTTCATGATTCCAGAGAGGTTTCGGATGAATTCTTCCTACAGATAGCCAATTTGGTAGGCGAAAAATCGGCAGAGCAAATACAAGAAGTCATATTAAACATGAACTTTGATGGGTCAAATCAAATTGCTTATTGGGTAAGTATTGGAACTCTGTTGTTTACCGCATCAGCTGTTTTTGCGGAAATTCAAAGTTCTATCAACTATATTTGGGAACTAAAGGCTAAACCTAAAAAAGGAATAATCAGATTCATTATCAATCGATTACTTTCTTTTGCCATGATTGGAGCCTTAGGGTTTGTACTATTAGTGAGCTTGATTATCAATACGGTCATCGACCTCCTATCTAGGCAACTTGTTAGATTATTTTCTGAAAATACGGTTTATATTGCTCAACTAATTAATGTTGGTATCGTATTTTTGATCGTGACAATCATCTTTAGCTTTATATTCAAAACACTCCCCGATGGAAAACTAAAGTGGAAAGATACGTTTATCGGCGCAGCTTTCACTTCTGTTTTGTTTATGTTGGGTAAATTCATTATTGGAAATTATTTGGTAAATACAGCTAAATTAGACGTTTACGGGGCTGCAGGTTCAATTTTAGTATTGTTGCTTTGGGTTTATTACTCAGCAATGATTCTCTATTTTGGAGCTGTTTTCACGAAAAACTACTCCGAGCAGTACGGAACTCCTATTGAGCCAAGCAATTACTCTGTACGAGTAATCATAAAAACGGAGGAAGTTACCTATGCAAAAGAGAAAAATAAATCAGCCTAAGGAAAATGACTTGAAGATTATCTTACCTTCTGCAATTGATCTGTGCATTTATTTTTTTTATAATCGGATGCTTTTGGGAGAAATGAGCCTTTCAAAGTCGGAAAAGTAAAATATTAAAAAAAACATGGTTATTTTATATACAATAAGTATCTACTTTTTAGGATTTATTTTGCATATAGTAGCATTGTTTAATCCCAAAATACGCCTCTTTATCAATGGAAGAAAGGATATTTTTAACATATTACAGTCAAAAATAGCTAAAAATCAGGATTATGTATGGGTTCATGTTGCCTCTCTTGGTGAGTTTGAGCAAGGATTGCCTGTGATTAAAGAACTCCGAAAACATTATAAGATTGTGGTGACTTTCTTTTCTCCTTCAGGTTATGAAGTACGGAAGAATAGTCCTGAAGCTGATGTGATTGTCTATTTACCATTGGACACACCTCGGAATACAAGAAAATTCATAGATATTATACAGCCCAAGATGGCTGTCTTCGTGAAATATGAGTTCTGGTATCACTATCTTATTACTCTGAAAAAGAGGAATGTACCTACTTTCTTATTGTCAGGAATATTCCGTGAAAAGCAGATTTTTTTCAAGCCTTACGGTGGCATGATGCGCAATGCACTACATTGCTTTAGCCATTTTTTTGTACAAAATCAAAAATCAAAACAATTATTACAATCGATTGGTTTTGAAAACATTACAGTTAGTGGAGATACACGATTTGACCGAGTTACTGAAATTCTACATCGAGATAATCACTTGGATTTCATTGAAAAATTTGTAGGTAACTCCCTCTGCGTGGTATTTGGTAGCTCTTGGGAAGAGGACGAAAGTATCTATGTGGATATAATCAACTCAGGCAAGGAAAACATAAAATATATCATAGCACCTCATGATATACATACTGAAAAAATTAATGCTTTACGAGAAAAAATACATCTGAAAAGCGTTTTGTTCTCTGAGAAAAAAGACTTTAACACATCTGATTTTCAAGTGTATATTCTAGATACGGTGGGTATTCTAACCAAGGTGTATAGCTATGCAGATATTGCTTATGTGGGAGGGGGTATGGGCAACAGTGGTCTGCATAATGTTTTAGAACCTGCTGTGTTTGGAATTCCAGTCATCATCGGGAAGAATTATGAAAAGTTTAATGAAGCTAAAGAATTGGTTGAAAAAGGTGGAGTCATTTCTGTAGATAGTAGTAAAAAACTCCAAAAAGTATTATTCTCACTAATTGATTCTCCCATTAGACGAGCTGAGATAGGAAATATTAATAGAACATACATCCAAAATCAAAGTGGAGCAACTCAAAAGTTTATGAATTTCGTCAAAAAAAACATATGTAAATCAGATAGTTATAAAAATTAACACTTTTTAAGATTGATTTTTTTTGATTATTTGTTGCAGAAATCAAAATTTGTTGTACCTTTGCAATCGCAAATCAGAAATGAAAACAAATTCCTCCTTAGCTCAGTTGGTTAGAGCATCTGACTGTTAATCAGAGGGTCACTGGTTCAAGTCCAGTAGGGGGAGCGAATAAAAAAGCACTTACAAAAATGTAAGTGCTTTTTTTTATTTATAGACTGAAACATAGCTGAAACATTTTTTGTAACTTTGGAAACTCTAAACTACACACATTATGATTCAAAGCACCAGCCAAAAACCAATAGCCTTTTTTGAAGAAGTAGCAACCTACAACGAGAGCAACATATTATTATTTTGAGTTCCACACTTAACTACATATCAAATTCCGGTGATGAACAGGTTTCTTCTCAATCATTCGTTTGATGAGATTATTGAGTATATTATCTTTCGATTGAGAACGGTTAATTCGGCATGAAAATTCAGCCAAATATCTATCCATATTGAAATCTGAAACTCGACAATAAATCGTTCTCAACCAACTTTTTACTTGGTGTATTATGGTATGTAAAATAGGAAAATTCTTCCCTTTATTACTCGGTATTTGTTTGATATTGAAATCTTTAATAGGTCTGTAACCTTTCCAATCATCAGTGGTCACTTGGGCGGATTTATCAATATGTTTATCAAAAATTGTCCGTAATGATTTGGCAGAATAATCTTCTATTTTATTAGCATAGAATCGTTTAACCTTCCCATCATCAGTTAGTTCTATGGCACAAACAATCTTTTTTTTCTTTGAATCGTAACTCCTACCTTGTTTGCCATCTTCTTTCCCTCCCACAGTAAACTCGTCCACTTGAACTTGACCATTCATTTTATGTAATTCATTGGATTTCATTGCTTCACGAACTTTGTGCATAAACAATCGAGCCGTATTTTCGGTAATTCCATAACGAACAGAAATTTGTAAAGCTGATAGGTTTTTAGTGGTTGCACACATTTGACTTCGTCGAATCTTCGATTTCAAAACAAATAAAAAAAGCCTTACGAAGCCCGAATTTTACTTTGTGAAAAAGTGTTCCTGCCGTAGGGCTTTCTGTATCAGAACAAATGTTACAAGTTCTTGAAAAATCCTTGCGGATTTGGCTTTTTGTATGCCCACATTTACGACAAACAAAGCCTTTTTCCCACTTCCAATGAGCTAAATATTCTTCACAATCTAAGTCGGTTTTGAAGCGTTCAGTGAACTCTAAAAGATTTTGACCGTTAAAAATTTCCATAACTACCTGATTTTATGAACTGCAAATATATGAAATTATATGAGGAACTCAATAAAGCTTTTATTACTTGAAAACACAAAAACAGATTTTCGTAAGATAAAATTAAGATATGGCGGAAATTTCAAGAAACAAAATCTAAATTTTTCTTTTATAAAAATTTTTTTTAATTTAGCACCATAAAATTTGAAATAAAAAAGCATTAGCTTTTGTTCTGTTGTTAGGAATCTGGTCAATTCTCTAAAAACGAATACGGAATGAAAAGTTGATGCCTGCGTGATATTGCGTGGGCTAATATTTTTCTGTATTCGTGAGGCAAGACCAGAGCCAACTAACAGCAGATAAAATGTTTCCCACGCTTTTTATTTTCAATTGATTGTAAGAGCGTTAGCTTTATTCTGCTGTTAGAAATCTGGTCAATTTCAATACACGAAACAGAATAGGTTAGCCTACAAAAGGTAAAGGGAACATTTTTATGTTTCCTTTGCCGTGTGCTAAATTTTCTTCACGAATAAAGCTGTTTGTTCCACGCTTGTGGTAGTAATGTTGCTTTTGGAACAGAGTAACACAGAGGACACTATCCCTCTAAGTGTGTAAGTTAAAAAGTTGGGGTTAAGTTTTTATAGTTTGAGTCTTTGTGCAAATATAAGCATAAATTGGTTTAAGACAATCCCCCAATTTTGGATAGGCATACTCCACTTTTTGGTAGCTTCTCTCAAAGCCAAGAAAACGGACTTTTGCACAGCTTCGTCTGTTGGGAAAGACAGCTTGTTTTTGGTGTATTTCCGAATCTTACCATTCAGATTCTCAATAAGATTGGTTGTGTAAATAATTTTTCTTATCTCTAACGGAAAATCGAAAAATACGGTCAATTCGTCCCAATTGTCATACCAAGATTTGATAGCATAGCCGTATTTTGACTCCCATTTTTGGGCAAAATCCTCCAAAGCAACCTTGGCAGCTTCCTTGTTAGGGGCAGTATAAATGTGTTTCATATCGGCTGTAAATTCTTTTCTGTCTTTGTAAACCACATACTTACAAGCATTCCTAATCTGATGAACCACACATATTTGCGTTTGTGATTGGGGAAAAACCGTGCGAATGGTTTGCGTAAATCCGTTTAAATTATCGGTGGCAGTAATGAGAATATCTTCCACTCCACGAGCCTTTAAATCAGTGAGAACGCTCATCCAAAAGGCGGAACTTTCATTCTTTCCGAGCCACATTCCTAAAACTTCCTTTTTTCCCTCTCGATTCAAGCCCACAGCAAGGTAAATGGTTTTGTTGACAACTTTTGAGTTCTCACGAACTTTAAAAACGATGCCGTCCATCCAAACAATCAGATACAGCTCGTCCAACGGGCGGTTCTGCCAAGCGACCATTTCATTGGTAACCGCATTGGTAATCCTTGATATTGTGGAAGTTGATACTTCAAAGCCGTACATTTCTTGGATTTGTTCTTCGATGTCGCTCACGCTCATTCCTTTGGCATAGAACGATACGATGATGTTTTCCAAACCATCGATAACGTTCTTGCGTTTAGGGACTAACATTGGGTTAAAACTACCGTCTCTATCCCTAGGAACTTGGATTTGTTCTTCGCCAAAGGAAGTTTTTATCTTCTTGGAAGTGTGTCCGTTACGATAATTTCCATCTTTAGTTTTGTCGTGTTTTTCGTTGTCCAAGTGAACGTCGAGTTCGGCATTGAGCATATGTTCCACCGCTTTTTTGTGGAGCTCTTTAAAGAAACCTGTCAAGTCCTCAGCAGTCTTAAATGACTTGTAAAATTCTTTGCTGTTGAGCAATTCTTCCTTGTTAATCATATCTGTTTAAATTATGGGTCAAAAATAGTTAAAAAGTTATTTCCGAAATTTTTTTTGAGCTTTTAAGGGCTCAAAAAATTTCAGAATAACTTTTCAACTTACACAGATTATGGGATACTCCCAAAATTAAGCCTAGAATAGGCTATACTCATACATAATGTCCAACGTTTTTCAGTGTCTTTCAACCGTCTTGTGACCCCGTTTTTCTCTTCTTTAATAATACTTACAATCACAAAAATAGTTTTCGGCTTATGCAAGACATTTTTCAGCGAACACTTCTCAGTTCTATAAATTTCTTCTTCAAAAAGAATTGATATTTTCAAAAAACATAAATAAATTATAGCGATTTTATTGGGATTCTTTTCAAGTCATTTTCTTTTAAATGAAAACCTTTATGCTAAGTGATATTTTTTTATTTCAAAGAGAATTTGCTCCGATGTAGGAGTGTCGTGATGAGTGATTTCTTTCAAATAAAATCCGAAAATAAGTGAGTTTAGTTTTCTCATTGCTGAGAAGAATTTTTACTGTACTTTCTCTCTTTGAGGAGAATCTTTATCTTTTAGGAAAACAATATTTCTCATTCCCACAAATTCGTATGTAGTTCTTGATTTTAGGTGATACAACTCAATGGTTTGGTCATTAATTACTCGTAGTTCAAAAACCTCTGTATCGCGACCGTACAGCAAAATCAATCGTTTAACATCTTTAAAGTTAGTACTTTCAATGCGGTATGTTCCAAATCCGATTAAGTTACTGTTGTAAAGCGAATGTTTAGTTTCAAAGGCATATGCTCCTTTATTATTAAAAAAGAATAAAAAGTTTTCTTGATCAAACGGATTTTCTAATCCTTGCACACTCGTATGTGATTTTTGCCAAAATTCATACTCTTGCAGAAAATATGCGATATTATCGAAAAATAATTGATTGTAGTCAAATTTAGCTTTTCGGTAGCCGATCAATCGATATACTGCATCGGAATCCAAATCAATCAGATCAATTTCATTGGAAGATATTTGTACTACTTTGAAGTGGAAAACACCATCTCTGTCGTGCGAAATGGTCAGATGATCACCCGAAGTATTGTAACGACCAATCCTAAGACCATAGCCGTTCCCTATAGTGCCTAATCCTACCAAATTGTTATTTGCAGTCACTTCTGTGTTGTAATGAAATGTCATTGTAAAGGCACGGCTAAGCATCGGAATACGAGCGTTACCCATTGTTTGATTAATATCAATATGCCACAAATCAAATGAATGTAAAAACTCATGCAAATGTAGTCTATTGTCGTATTTGTCGTCCACAGAGCAACTTGACAGAGTTAGTAACATTAAAATAGGTATGATGAATATTTTTTTCATATCACAACGTATTAAGTAATTCTTTCTTAAATCGTTATATCAATAGGTATGCCAAAGTTGGATGTGATTATTTTTTTTTACAGTTCGCAAATCTATCATTTTTTTCGTATATTTGCCTATTACAATTCTATTTTTCATTACATTATGAAACAGTTTCGTTTTGCATTATCCTTGCGGAAATCAACTATATTTAAAACTTTCCTCTTTTTGGTGGCCTTAATTTTAATTGTCCAAGTGTTTCCAAAAAAAGCTAAATTTAAATATGAATTCCAGAAAGGTAAGCCATGGCAACATGAAACGCTCTACGCTCCATTTGATTTCTCTTTGAAGAAATCGGACGAACAAATCACAGCTGAAAAACGTGCAATAGAAGAGAAATCTGTGGTTTACTATAAAAAGGACACCACTGTTTTCCAAATTTCACAAGTAAAATTTGATGACAGAAAAAATCAGTACTTCCGGAATATTTCACAAGAGAAAAAAGAGAAGTTATTCAGCAAAGGTGCGGATTTTTTGAAATTTGCATATCAAAATGGAGTAATGATTTCTTCAGAATATGTCAAAGGAAGCAACCTAACAATGATTCAGCACAATAATGAAGTTTGTGAGTTGCCGATTGAACAAGTATTCTTTTTGGATGAATTAAATGCCAAAATCCGTAATTTTTTTGAAGAGAATGAATACGCTAATTTTACAGATGCGTATTATGATTTATTTTTCGAAGTTCTGCAACCCGATATTAAAATTGATCAGAATTTCACACAAAAAGCCTTGGAGGAAAACCTTAAAGAAATTGTTTATACACGTGGATGGATAAAACAAGGTCAACTTATTATCGCCAAAGGAGAAATGATTGAGGGTGAAAAACTGAATGCTCTTAATTCGTTACAAGCTGAATATCAGTCAGAAAATTGGAATCAAAGCAACTACTATTGGTCGTTACTTGGCTATTATGTTTTGGTTGGGATGGTACTATTTCTAATGGGATTGTATTTGCGAATTTATGAACGCAAAATATTCAAGAACAACACTAAAATTTCAGTAATTCTGTTTAGTGTGTTGTCAATAATTTTGTTGGTAAGTTTCATCGCTCATCGGTTTCCAGACTACATTTATTTGGTACCTGTAGGGATTATTGTGCTGATTCTCAAGTCATTTTTTGATTTGAGAACGGTTATTTTTGTTTTTATAGTTACTGTTTTACTATTGGGCTTTGTTGCTCCAAATAGTTTCCAATTTATTGTAATTCAGATTATTGCAGCATTAACAATTATTATTACCCCAAAAGGACTACATTACCGATTGAATAGTTTTGTGTCGGCAGCTCTCATAACGGGAACCTATTTGATAACTTATATTGCTTTTCATTTTATCACAGAAGGAAGTTATCAGAATATAGACATTTCTTTGCTTACACTCTTTATTCTCAATGGGATAGGAATTCTTTTTTCCCAACCATTGACCTACATTTATGAAAAAGTATTTGGATTAGTGTCCGATGTTTCACTCTTAGAGTTGAGCGACACCAATTCCAAATTGTTACGAGAACTTTCCGACAAAGCACCGGGAACTTTTCAACATTCGATGCAAGTAGCCAATTTAGCTGAAGCCGCCGCAGCCAAGATTGGAGGTAACACTCTATTGGTTCGTGTAGGAGCATTATATCATGACATAGGAAAGATGCTAAATCCAATTTATTTTATTGAAAATCAAAAAACAAGCATTAATCCACATGATAAGTTATCTCCTTTGCAAAGTGCAAAAATTATTATTAATCACGTAACTGATGGTGTGGAATTAGCCCGAAAAAATAAACTACCAAAGCGAGTAATTGATTTCATACGTTCGCACCACGGAACAACACTCACGTACTATTTTTATAAAAAGGAACAAGAGCTGAATCCAGATTGTCAAGAAGCAGATTTTAGATATCCCGGTCCCGCTCCTTTTTCAAAGGAAACCGCTATTTTAATGATGGCAGATTCTGTTGAGGCTGCTACAAAAAGTCTCAAAAATCCAACTTACCAAATGATAGACGAGTTTGTAGATAAAATCATTAAAAAGCAATTGGATGAAAATCAGTTTGCTAACGCAGATATTACACTTAGAGAAATCGAAAAGGTAAAGCAAGTCTTTAAAAATAAATTAACGAACATTTATCACGTTCGAATCGCTTACCCAGAGTAGAAAGATTGTATCTCTTAGGAAATTTAGTAAACAAAAACGTTATTTGTATTTTTTTCAGGTAAGAACATTTTATTTTGCGAATAAGAATCTTTCTTCTATTTTTGCTTACTTGAAAAATGACTATGGAAGATACAAATAAAAATCAAGAGCTACGCAGGGGGCTGTCCAACAGACACATACAGCTTATTGCTTTGGGAGGAGCTATTGGCACAGGACTTTTTTTAGGTATTGGTTCAGCCGCTGTTCTGGCTGGGCCTTCCGTTATTTTGGGCTATGCCTTGGCAGGCATTATAGCCTTTTTCATTATGCGACAGTTGGGGGAGATGGTAGTTGAAGAACCAGTTTCAGGATCGTTCTCCTATTTTGCCTATAAATACTGGGGAAATTTTGCAGGTTATATCTCAGGATGGAATTACTGGGTGTTGTACATTTTGGTTTCCATGGCTGAACTCACTGCCATTGGTGTTTACGTCCGCTATTGGTGGCCCGAAATCCCGTTATGGGCATCAAGCGGATTTTTCTTCTTAACCATAACGGCACTCAATTTAGGTTCGGTAAAATTATTTGGGGAGGCCGAATTTTGGTTTGCTATTGTGAAAGTAATCGCGATCATTGCCATGATTCTATTTGGAACCTACTTGCTTTTATCAGGTACAGGTGGAGCAGAAGCTACGGTTGAAAATTTGGTAAATAACGGTGGTTTTTTTCCGAAAGGATGGTTTGAAAAAACTGACAGTGGCTACCAAGGACTTTTAGCTGTGATGGCAATCATTATGTTCTCCTTCGGTGGGTTGGAACTCATCGGAATTACTGCCGCTGAAGCCGAAAATCCAGAGAAGAACATTCCCAAAGCTACCAATCAGGTGATTTACAGGATATTAGTTTTCTACATTGGAGCGTTGATAATCCTTTTCTCATTAGCTCCGTGGGAAACTATTACCACGAACACAAGTCCCTTTGTGACGGTTTTTGATAATTTGAAAGGATTGAATTTCTCTCTTTTTGGGAAAGAACATTCGGTTACTCATTTGATTGCTAATACGTTGAATATTATAGTTTTAACAGCTGCTCTTTCCGTTTATAATTCTTCAGTTTATAGTAACAGTCGTATGCTTTACGGGCTTTCTGAACAGGGCAATGCACCAAAATTTTTGAAGCATCTAAGTAAAAACGCTGTTCCAATCCGAGCTATCATAGTATCGAGTTGCTTCGTAGCGTTGTGCGTTATCATCAATAAATTTGTACCTGAACAGGCATTTAATATTTTGATGTCGTTGGTAGTTTCATGCTTGATTATCAATTGGGTGATGATTTCATTTACCCATATAAAATTCCGAAAAGTAAAAAACCAAGAACAAGTAAAAGTTAAATTCCCATCAATTTTATATCCTTTTTCTAACTATGTGTCTATTGCTTTTTTGACAGCTATTTTAGGCGTGATGACCCTAACGGGGATGTTGCTTTCTGTGCTATTGATTCCCGTTTGGATTGGAGTTTTAGGACTTAGCTATTTTGTAATCAAGAGGTCGTCAGATAGAAAAAAGACACGTAATAAATCAACCAATTTTAATTAGATTTTCTAGAATTTCAGTAAGTTTTTGTTTTATAAATTTTCGGATATATGTTCAACATCAATCGTTGCTGAATGATCTAATTTGCTTATTTGTTTAAAAAACATCTTATAACTTTTTCCAAAATTAGAGAAAGCTATATGTATTTTTTTCTTACCTTTGCCCTTATCGGCAATGGTTTTCACACGAATCATCTGTTAGTAATTCAAATTATTTTACAAACTCAGTGTGAGAATAAAAATATCCTATGAAAAAAGTAAAATATTATTACGACCCAGAAACGCTTTCTTACAAGCGTATTGCAAGTAAAAAGCGAACAAAGATTAGAAATATTATCCTTTTCTTGGTAGCTTCGGCTCTCTTTGGAGGGATTACGATGTTTCTGATGATAAATATGCGTTTTTTTTATACTCCTCGAGAACTTTCGTTGCAACGAGAAGTAAAGCAATATGAAACCCAATACCAAATCCTAAATAAAAAAATGGAACAAATGGAAGAGGTGTTAGCCAATATTCAGGAGAGAGACAACAATATGTACCGTTTGTATTTTGATGTAGCTCCTATTCCTGAAGAGCAACGAAAAAGTGGTTTTGGAGGAATAAATCGCTATGAACACCTTGAAAATTTCGACAACTCTAAGTTGCTTATTGCTACCACCAAACGTTTAGAAATTTTACAAAAGCAATTAGTAGTTCAGTCAAAATCCTTAGATGAAATTGCAGGGCTTTCTAAAGAGAAAGAGAAATTCTTAGCATCCATTCCTGCGATACAACCAGTTGATAATAAAGATTTAACACGAATAGCTTCTGGCTTTGGGTGGCGAAATGATCCTTTTACGAAAGCGAAAAAATTTCATAACGGAATAGATTTCACAGCACCCACAGGCACACCTATTTACGCCTCAGGCGATGGGGTTATCACACGAGCCGATGACGCTTCCTCGGGGTATGGAAAGCATATTCGTATCGATCACGGCTATGGCTACATAAGTCTTTACGCCCATTTGAATGACTACAAAGTTAAGGCAGGACAACGCGTTAAACGAGGAGAACTAATTGGCACAGTCGGTAATACGGGACGCTCACAGGCTCCTCACCTGCATTATGAAATCATTAAAGATGGGGAGCATATCAACCCGATACATTTCTACTACGGTAATTTGTCACCTGATGAATATGCCGAAATGTTGAGAGTTTCAACTCATGAGAACCAATCTATGGACTAAGTATCTTTATGGAAATAAATTTACCTGAAAAGTTGTATTACACCATAGGTGAAGTTGCAAAAGCCTTTAATGTAAACACTTCACTACTACGTTTTTGGGAAAAAGAATTTGGAATAATTAGTCCAAAAAAGAATCTCAAAGGAAGCCGAAAGTTTTCTGCCGACGATGTGAAAAAACTACAGTTGATATATCATCTGGTTAAAGAAAAAGGATTTACCCTTGAAGGTGCTCGTCAAAAACTGAAAGAAGGGCATGAGCAGGTTTTATCTAATTACGAAATCATTGAGAAATTGGAGCATATTAAACGCAATTTAATTCGAATTAAAGAGGAATTGTAGCATGGATGTGCTTATCAACGGCTACTATAATTAGAGTGCTTTTTGGAAGCAAAACTTACATACTTCGTTGTCTCTTAGCTTCAAAAACTAATATGGCGGCGGCTACTGAAACGTTCATTGAGTCGATAACTCCTTGCATCGGGATGATTATGTTTTGGTTGGAATTGGATAGCCACTCTTCTGTAAGTCCTTCGTCTTCTGTGCCGACAACAATAGCAACTCCTTGATTAAAAGAAACTTCTGTGTAAGGTTTTGATGCTGAGAGAGCTGCACAAAAAATATTAATTCCTTGACCTCTCAAAAAATCTATGATTTCAGTAGTTGTTCCCATCGCAATGCTTGTTGTAAAAACGCATCCCACACTTGAACGGATGATGTTCGGATTATATAGATCCGTTTTCGGGTTTGCAATCAACACCGCATCAACTCCCGCTGCGTCTGCCGTACGTAACAGAGCGCCGATGTTCCCAGGTTTTTCAGGAGCTTCGGCAACTAAGATTAGAGGTTTTGTTTTTTTGAGGTGTAAGTCGCTCAATGAATGTGATTTAGCAACCGCTACAGCAATCACACCTTCTGTTGATGAACGATAGGTAAGTTTCTCGTAGACTTCTTTGGATATGCAAATGCACTCAGGGGAGGATTTGGATTCCAGAAGTAGTGACTTCAGTTGGGCTTCCGAAAAAATATCTTGTTGAAAAAGAATCGTTTGTAAAGTATACCCACCCTTGATGGCCAATGTTATTTCACGAGTCCCTTCAATAACGAAAATACCTTCTTTTTTTCTGTTTCGAGATTTCTCTTGAAGCAAAAGTAATTGTTTAATTAAGCTATTTTGAGTGCTTGTTATCTCTTTCATAAGATGCTATGTTGTTTATTTCTTATTCACGTCCTATAACTAAGTAGTACTCCGAAAACGGAAGGGGTCATTTCAAATGTCAAAAACTCTAAATTATGATTATTTGACCATGCGTAAATCAATTGATATATTTTTTGTGAAGATAAAATCATTGATTTCCGTATTTTTAATTTCCGATGGAGTTCCATTTGATAGGAAGCGGTGCAAAGGTATGAAATATATTTTGTTTCACATTTCTAAAGTTGAATCACTATTTTTGCTATTTCTATTGTTTTTTCTATTTTTGTTGCTTTAAAACAGATATAATGAAAATAGCCATTGGGAATGACCATGCAGGTCCTGCTTACAAAAAAGCCATTGTAGATTATTTAGAAAGCCGAAGTATAGAAGTTATCAATTTCGGTACAGACACCTTTGACAGTGTTGATTACCCCGATTTTGGGCATAAAGTGGCTGAAGCTGTGACTACCAAGCAAGTTGATTTAGGTATTGTCATCTGCGGAAGTGGCAACGGAATAGCCATCACGGCTAACAAACATCAGGGAATCCGGTGTGCATTGTGTTGGACAAAGGAAATCGCAGCGTTGGCACGTCAGCACAATGATGCCAATGTGGTAAGTATTCCAGCCCGATTTACAGCCATTGAACAAGCTGTTGAAATTGTAAAAACTTTCATAGAAACTCAGTTTGAAGGAGGAAGACATACCAACCGAGTGAATAAAATTAGCTGTGCGTAACATACACCATACGTATATATTGTATGAAAAATTGGTTAGAACGCACAGAACTCTTGGTCAAATCCGAGGGAATTGAACGACTGAAAAAGGCAAACATTCTTGTTGTAGGTTTAGGAGGCGTAGGTTCATTTGCTGCTGAGTTTATCGCTCGAAGTGGTGTAGGTAAGATGACCATTATTGACGGAGATGTGTTTGATGTAACGAATATCAATCGACAGTTACCTGCCTTACAAAGTACCGTTGGTAAATCTAAGGCTGAGGTGTTGGCTTCTCGATTAAAAGATATCAATCCTGAGTTGGAGCTCACTGTTTTAACAGAATTTTTGTCCCCAGAAAGAGCTTTTGAAGTTGTTACCCCCGATTTTGACTACGTTGTAGATTGTATCGATAGTATTACCCCAAAGCTAAACCTAATTCTTTCTGCTCGAGCTAAAAGAATTAAACTCATTAGCAGTATGGGAGCTGGAGGAGCTCTTGATCCTTCCCAAGTGAAAGTCGCAGATATTCGAAAAACACGTGACTGTCCCCTGGCACGAAACATTCGAAAACGACTCAAAAAAGAAGGTATCCACTCTGGTTTTAAAGCAGTTTATTCCTCCGAAGTAGCTTCCAAAGATACTATGCAACAAACAGATGGTACGAATTTCAAAAAATCGTTCTATGGAACCATTAGTTATATGCCTGCAGCATTTGGTTTACATGCCGCTGCTACCGTCATCAACTATTTGCTTGAAGGAAAAAACGAACCAGAAGAGGTGTTGTAATAAAAAATGTAGTAAAATAGTTTAGAAATCTTCTGTTTTCTGAACGCTATTCCTTGACATAAATGAATATAAAAAACGCACAATTAGAAGTTGATAATTGGATAAAAGAACATGGAGTTCGTTATTTTAATGAACTGACCAACATGGCTCAACTTACCGAAGAAGTAGGCGAGGTAGCTCGTATCATTGCTCGTAGATATGGTGAGCAATCCGAAAAAGAAAGTGACAAACAGAAAGACTTAGGCGAAGAACTTGCTGACGTGGTTTTTGTGGTACTTTGTTTGGCAAACCAAACAGGCATAGACCTGCAGGAAGCCTTTGATCAAAAAATGGACAAAAAAACCAAACGCGACCACGACAGGCATCACAGCAATGAGAAACTCAAGTGATTGATTCGCTTACAGTCTAAAGGAAGTGGTTTGGTAAACTTATGACTTTTTAATTTACAAAGATTGAGTCCTTTGCAAGACCCTCCATTTCCTTTTCCTAACTGGTTTTAAATAATTTTTGAAACGATTTTTTAGAAAATCACATATTTAAAAACAGAAAACAGATGATTTTTTGATGTTTTTTTGTCAATTTTTCGAGTGTTTTTCCTTAAAAAATAGCCTTTTTTTTCATTAAAAGGCGTAAAAAAAAGGAGATTTTGGTTAAAATTGCTTCAGAAAAATTGAGAAAAAACGATGAAAAAGAACACAAATTTGAATTTTCAGAAACACATTTTCTAAAAAAAATCATCTTAATACAAAAAAATAGAAAGTAAACGGTTCTTGTAAAGGTCTCTAAATGATTGAAACAATCCTTTAACGAATATATTTTCAAAAAGTCAAAATAAAACCTCGCTCCAAGAGTGAATTTGACGAGGTTTGTTTCACTATTTGTTTACCATTATTGTTAATCCGTAATTTATCTCGATATGATTTATCTAATTTAGTAGCGGGAGGCGTATTCTTTTATGTTTTCTTGCTTCTACCACTGATGGCAGCGTTGATGGTATTGATTATTTGTGCCACCGTGTCGGCAAAGTGCGTAAATGCTTGGGGATTGACGAAACTTGCCGAAGTTAAATACGGAATCAGTCCGATGTTGATTTGCTTTAAAAGTTGCTTTTTAAGGTCGGCAGATTTAGGGCGTTTGCTCTGTGTTGCGAGGTTTTTGTCGTGGATTAAACGCTTTTGGTCAAAATCAGCCTGAGCTGTTTTAAGGGCTTCGATGGTGGAAGCGATGCCTTCGAGTGCCGAAATATCGGTTTGTAGCGTAGGTTCGGCAAGGTCCTTCAGAAGCGATTCAATATGTGCCGACTCCACCGCATAGCTTTCGCGAGTAATTCTTACGCCATATTTGGAAAACACCGCGTAGAGCCTTTCGCCCGATTTGCGAAGGTTTTCCACAGGAATGTTAGCATAACTTTTCAGATATTTTTCGAGCTGACGCACCAATTCATCACGCACATCATCGGCTTTATCCACCTCCGAAAGGATTTTGTCACTTTTGATGGCTTGTGAAAGGGCTTCGGCGAGGGGTTCAATCTGTGCGAATACGGGTTTTAGTATGGGGTCGTTTGCTAACGCCGTTTCGCTTTTATAGAGCATCACCAATTGCTTGGCGGTATCTGCCATTTCAGTGATGCGGGCGGAAGGTTTTAAGATTTTTAACATAACTAATTTTGTTTTTAAGATTTATACTGATGTTACAAAGCTATGTAATTTGTTTTTAATAATCAACGATTTAGATTTATTTTAACATTTCAAAAAAACAAAATGAATTTATGCTTAAAGCGTTTTACATAAAATATTTTTTTATTTTACTAATCGCTGAAATACGCCGTGTACAATTGTATTTTTGGCAAATCACTAATGAAATAGGTTATGTATGATTGTATTTTCAGTAAATCACGAGTGAAATGGATTATTTACGATTGTATTTTTAGTAAATCATTGGTGAAATGGGTTGTATATGATTTTATTTTTATTAAATCGATGATGAAATGGAATCTGTATAATTACATCTCAAATATTTTACGTAGGAAATAGAATTTGTTAGGTTTTATTTCAGTACACAACTATCCGAAACTTTTAAAATAAAAGTTGCCTGAGAATGTTGTATATTTGAAAAATTCCCATTTTTTTTCAATTATGGCACTCTTCAGGCGAAGCAAAAATACAAATAAACCCGTAATCAGACAAATTTTAGATCTCATTCCTGCGCATATTTTAAGAGCGGAAATCGCTAAACATCAGTCCGATAAGGGAAAGTCTACCTATAAAACTCGCGACCAATTGGTGGCACTAACTTTCGGACAGCTGAATAAATGCTATACGCTATCCGACATAAGTTGCGGATTATCAGTAAGTAGCACTTTCCTAAGCGATCTCCAACTCAAACAAAGTCCCGCAAAATCAACAATGAGTGATGGAAACAAAGTAAGACATTATGCAGTATTTAAAGATTTGTATTCTAGTCTTTTAAAGTATTACAAACACTCTTTAAAAGCCAAACATCAAAGTCATATCATCGATGAAATCCAAAACCACAAAATAAAAATCATTGACAGTACTACCATTAGCCTGTGTTTAAGTCTTTTCAACTGGGCAAAATTTCGGACAGCTAAAGGCGGACTCAAAATTCACACCGTTTGGGACGATCAACTTGGATTGCCTGAAATGGTCAATATCACCGAAGCTAAAACACACGATAGCAAAGGATTACAACAAAATATCTATCCGAAAAACACCATCATTGTTGAGGATAGAGGCTATTTTGATTTTAGTTTGATGCTCGGCAGAATCCATTGCCAAAATACTTTTGTTACGCGAATTAAGTCCAACACGCTCTACCAAAGTTTTGAAGAACGAGACCTGCCTGATGAAAAAGACCACGACATCCTCAAAGATGAAATCATCGTTTTGACCTCAAAAAAGGCGGTAGAAAGTGGTATTGATCAAGAGAAATTACGTTTGGTAACGGTTTATAAGCAAGACGGCAACAAAACCATAGAAATCATCACCAATAATATGGATTGGACGGCGAGAACCATTGCGGATTTGTACAAAAAACGATGGGATATTGAGTTGTTTTTCAAGGCGATGAAGCAAAATTTACAGATAAAAACTTTTCTTGGCACGAGTGAAAATGCGGTGAAATCACAGATTTATGTATCTTTGATTTGCTATCTTCTGTTGGAGTTGATAAAGCGATTTTATAGCGATAAAAAGACGGCATTTAGTAATTTTTGCGAGAAAATAAGGGTGTGTCTTATGCACTATCTGACGCTGAATTATGTTTGCAACGAACTGAAACCTATCGTAAAAAAAGTGAAAAAACCACCTGAAAACACACTCTTTGACAGAGATAATTCCGCACAACAAACAAGTCTGCCCTTATAAATAAAGGGTTGACAAGGAATTTTATGAGTTTTCAAAAAACTTTCGGACGGCTGTGATTTCAGTAACATTATTTTTAGGAAATGTAAATTACACAAGAATTTGATTTTATATTTGTTATCAACAAACATAAAATCAAAAAAAGTATTATTCCAAGCAGAATTAAAAATATGAAAACTTTTAAACTACTTGGTATTTTATCTTTCCAAAATGTAAGTTTTAATTCTTTTACAATCCATTCACTTTGAAATTGATAAAAAAACTTATAGTGAGCATACCAACCACTAAAATAAACTTGTTTGCTTATAGTCTTTGAATAAAAATCATTTTCAATTCCTTTAACTTGAGATAATATTTCATCTGTGTTAGCATCTATTTCATCTACTTTATAATATAAGACATTTAATTCATTAAAGTGTTTCGTATTAGTAACTCCTATTTCATCGTAATCATTTAACATAGATTCAAATTTGCTAATATATAAGCCAACAATACCGGCTATTAATAATAATGCCGATATTGTTTTCTCATTAAAAGTTTCAAAAACTAAAGCTAATATTCCAATTGCCATTGATATCATAGAAATATACTCATTTGTATTTCTAATTATATCGTATGAAGCAAAATTTTTCTTTGCTCCAAAACCTATATTATAAGCCGTTTTTGCTATGTATTGTTTTAGTTGTTTTTTATCCATAGTATTTTCTATCTAATAGGAACATCTATAAAATCTCGGGCTACAACAATATTGTCCTTGATTATATAACATTCTACATAATGTTCTCCACTAAAATCAGTATTTTCAAATCTAATATGATTTCCTGCATCATTTAGAATTTGTCCTCGTTCACAATTTCGCTTTATTGCTTCCTCTCCTCTGTTTATGACTTTCCATTTTACTTCATATGGGGCTGGAACTTCATTTTCTTTAATAAAGAATTTCAAACTTTTACTTGTTAGAAGAGGGAAATTCCTTTTCAACATCTCACGGAGAAAATATTCTCTAAATCCATTTTGTTTTACCTCACAATCTATTTCTAAATTATATCTAATATCTACTTTATATAAATCCTCAATAAATTCTTCTGTACTATTATAACTAAAATTCATTACTTTCGCTTCATTTACCGCTTCTGAATAAGATGGAAATTCCTTACCATAAATATCTCTCCACTTTTGATGTTTTTCTTTATCTTTTTCTGCATCAATAGCTTTACAAGCCAAATCATATGCTTTCTTTGCCTTTCTTCTAAAAGATTTAATAACTTTAACTCTCTGTTTGCTTCCTAATGCTCCGTATTCTTTTTGGTCTTTGGGTTGGTCATATAAAAACTTAAAAAAATCTCTTGACATTTTATCATAAGATGAATAACTTGTATCATCATAGTCTGTTGTCTCTTTCAAAAAATTATAAGCAAGGGTATCTATTAATAAACCTTTCATTACAACACCATTCTTATTTTTCCAAGCCCTCGCCATTTTACAAAGCCTTCTCAGATTTTTGTTTTTATTATCTGAAAATTCTTTCATAGCAGCCATCTCTTTTTTTGGTTTTGTAATTTTCCAAGAACCACCATTACTTGTGTCAGGATATTTATAGTCTTGTCTTTCCTCTTCAAATACAGGTTGAACATCAATGTGAGAATTATCTGAATAATTTATAGTAACCACACATCTATCAACCTTAATATCCGATGAAAAATATGTACTTTCTAAGGATTCTTTCACATCACTTAATAATTTATATTGTCCCCCATTTTTATAGGTATCCCATTCTGAGTCTGGCATTATATATAGCATATCCAAATCAGATATACTTTTAATACCTGTATATCTACCATACGAACCAACTTGTAAATGGTTATTAGTTTTAGAACTCGTATCTCTAAACTTTTCATTTAGATTTTTTGTAATTCTACCATATCTATAAGAAATAGTATTTGCTTTATCCTCTGGAATCTTTATATTCGATAAAAATTCTTTAAATTTCTCTGATGTATTCATAAGATATTTTTTAAGTTAGTTAAAAACCCCACCCAATTAGTATCAGGTGGGGCTGTATTTATTGCCCATCCGTGCTACGGACTATTTCACTTCTTCAAAATCTACATCTTGCACATTGTCGCCGTTTTGTTGTTGCTGACCGCCTGTGTTAGGTTGCGGTTCGCTTTGGGCTTGTTGTGCTTTGTAAAGGTCTTCAGAGGCTTGTTTCCACGCTTCGTTGATTCTGTCCAAAGCAGGTTGAATTTGTCCCAAATCTTGGCTTTGGTGTGCTTTTTTCAACTCCTCTAATGCCGATTCAATGCCTGATTTCTTATCTGCCGGAAGTTTGTCGCCAAACTCTTTGAGTTGTTTCTCGGTTTGGAAAATCATTGAGTCTGCCTCGTTGATTTTGTCGGCTTTTTCTTTGGCTTTTTTGTCGGCTTCGGCATTGGCTTCGGCTTCGCGTTTCATCTTTTCGATTTCCTCTTGTGAAAGTCCTGATGAGGCTTCAATTCGGATGTCGTGCGATTTGCCGGTTCCTTTATCGGTTGCCGAAACTTTGATAATTCCGTTAGCATCGATATCAAACGTTACTTCGATTTGAGGAACGCCACGAGGTGCTGGCGGAATGCCATCTAAGTGGAAGCGTCCTATCGTTTTGTTATCGTTTGCCATTGGTCGTTCTCCTTGCAATACGTGGATTTCTACACTTGGCTGATTATCAGCGGCGGTTGAAAACACTTGCGATTTCTTAGTTGGGATAGTTGTATTGGCTTCGATAAGTTTGGTCATCACCCCACCCATTGTTTCGATACCGAGTGAAAGCGGAGTTACGTCCAAAAGCAATACATCTTTTACATCTCCTGTTAAAACGCCCCCTTGAATAGCCGCACCAACAGCTACCACTTCATCAGGGTTAACACTCTTGTTTGGTTTCTTTCCGAAGAATTTCTCTACCGCTTCTTGCACCGCAGGAATACGTGTAGAACCTCCTACTAAAATCACTTCGTCAATATCGCTTGTTGAAAGTCCTGCATTTTTAAGGGCAGTACGACAAGGCTCGATGGTTCTTTTTACCAAATCGTCAATCAATTGCTCGAATTTTGCACGAGTAAGGGTACGCACCAAGTGTTTCGGACCTGTTGCCGTAGCCGTGATGTATGGCAAGTTGATTTCAGTTTGTGTAGAAGAAGAAAGCTCGATTTTGGCTTTTTCCGCAGCTTCTTTAAGACGTTGCAACGCCATTGGGTCTTTACGCAAATCCATTTGCTCTTCTGCCTGAAACTCTTCAGCTAACCAATTGATGATTTTTTCATCTACATCATCACCTCCAAGATGTGTATCTCCGTCAGTTGCAAGTACTTCGAATACGCCATCACCTAACTCCAAGATAGATACGTCGTGCGTACCACCACCGAAGTCAAATACTACGATTTTTTGGTCATTGTGTTTTTTGTCCAATCCGTAAGCCAAAGCAGCAGCGGTAGGCTCGTTGATGATACGACGAACTTTAAGTCCTGCAATCTCTCCTGCTTCTTTGGTTGCCTGACGCTGTGCATCGTTAAAGTATGCAGGAACGGTGATAACGGCTTCGGTTACGGTTTGTCCTAAGAAATCTTCGGCTGTTTTTTTCATTTTTTGAAGAATCATTGCTGAAATTTCTTGCGGAGTGTACAATCTTCCATCGATATCCACACGTGGCGTATCGTTATCGCCTTTTACCACTTTGTAAGGTACGCGAGCCATTTCTTTCTCTGATTCAGAGAATTTATTTCCCATAAAACGCTTAATCGAATAAACGGTTTTCTTAGGATTGGTTACTGCCTGACGCTTAGCAGCATCTCCTACTTTAATTTCTCCGCCGTCCACAAAAGCTACTACCGATGGAGTGGTTCTTTTGCCTTCGGCATTGGTAATTACCACAGGGTCATTACCTTCCATTACAGAAACACACGAGTTGGTGGTTCCTAAGTCTATTCCAATAA
The DNA here is from genome assembly GCF_043187445.1 of Capnocytophaga canis. NCBI lineage: Bacteria > Pseudomonadati > Bacteroidota > Flavobacteriia > Flavobacteriales > Flavobacteriaceae > Capnocytophaga > Capnocytophaga canis. The sequence goes on from NZ_CP171121.1 coordinate 1,249,009, forward strand.
TTTTGCTCATATTCTTAATTTATTTTTAATTCAACATTTATTTATCACCTTAGGCGGAACTGCTCCGCTTTGGGCTTCGAGCATCTAATAGTCAATGATTGTGCCAAAGGAAGAAATATGACAAAATGTCACTCAGAAGAGGTGTCCGGATTTTGAAGTTTAAAATTTACGCCGAATTATTGCTGTGAAAGAAGAAAAAAAAATTTGTAGAGTTACACAGAAAGGAAAAGGATTAAGAATAAAAACTGTCCGAAAAGTTGAATTCTTCGGACAGTTCTCTCGTTAAATTTCAATTATTGAACAAATTGTTCAGCCCACTCACTCCATTTTTTGAGGTCTTCGGACGAAACTTTCTTTCCTTGTTCTTCAATTTTTTTTGCCCATTCCTCCGATTTTGCTTTTAATTGATCGATTTTTTCTTGACTTCCCGCTTTGGTAGCTTCTTCTAACTCAAGTAAATATGCTTTATAGTCTGTAGCCATTTTCTGTAAATCACTATCTTGAAAAGAAGGCACTTCAAATTCAGAAATTGATTTTTTTACTTGATCAACGGCTTTTTCAGTCTCTGTCTGTAGCGTTTCAACAACATTTTCTACAGAGTTTTGAGTTTCTTTCTTAATTTGTTTTACGTTCTCACAGGAAACTATTCCTGATAGAGCAATAACGGATAAACTTACTAAAATTTTCTTCATAATTACAGATTTATTTAATTAAACAATTGTCGAAAGATCGACGTACAAATTTATTCGCAAATATACATTAAAGTTCTGTAACAAAAAACATATCATTTTGCTATTTCGCAGATTGACCTCGTAAGACCAAAGATTCCTGCTCAAAACCGACGGAATTTTGTACTTAGAAACAAACTCTTTGTTTTTTGTAGGTATGAAAATAACAACAAGAAGAAGGCTCCTAAAAAATGGAATAATACGATGTCATTATTTAAAAGATAGATGTATACTTTCTAATCTGAACGCAGTAAAATAAATCCTCGTTTTTTAGTTATTTTGTTAAAAACGAGGATTTGATGAATAAAACTAAGATTGATTATGCAAAAAACTATTTAAAAATAGCTTTGTAGATGTCATTTCCATTAGCAAAAAGTAGTAAGCCTATCAAGATGAAAAAACCTACCATTTGTGCATATTCCAAGAATTTATCACTTGGTTTGCGTCCTGTAACCATCTCATAGAGCAAGAACATGACGTGTCCGCCGTCTAACGCAGGAATTGGCAAAATGTTCATAAAAGCTAACATGATGGAAAGCAATGCTGTAGTATGCCAGAAAGCGTGCCAATTCCATTTTTCAGGAAACATCTTTCCGATAGCAGCAAATCCGCCCACTTCAGTAGCTCCTTTTTTAGTAAATATAAACTTGAATTGAGAAATATAATCACGGAGAGTCCAATAGCCGTAAGAAATCCCTTCCGACAAAGCTGATGCAACTGTATATGTTTTGTGAGTATATTCTACATTAGCGAGCTGGGTAGCAAAAAAACCTAATTTACCCTCGTCATTAGGCGTTACTTCTAAAAATTCCTTTCTTCCGCTACGTTCCACACCCACAATTATCGTTGATTTTTTCGGAAAAACCTTAATAATGTCTTGCACATCGCTATAATAGGTCACAGAAATATCATTGATAGAGATAATTTTATCTCCTGCTTGAAGTCCTGCTTTTTCCGCTGGGAAACCTACTAAAACTGAATCGACAATAGGCTTCAATCGTGGACGAAATGCCATCATTTCTCCTGCGTGAAACAATTGTTTACCAATAGAATCCGGTAAATGAACCATACGTTCATCACCATTTAACCCTTTAACTTTCAAATTGCCAACGTCTCGCAATAATACATATCGATTGATATCCAATAAATTTCCTAAAGGATTTCCATTAACTTCTGTGACGATATCTCCATTTTGGAATCCGTAAGTTTTCATAACTTCACTCACAGCAAACCCTCCTGTAAGTCCGTCTTCCTTAACTTGTTTTTCACCCCAGGTAAACAGAATAGCTGCGTAAATGAAAAAAGCTAACAACAAATTCATGGTAACCCCACCAACCATCACAATCAGTCGTTGCCATGCAGGTTTAGAACGAAATTCCCAAGGTTGAGGCGGTTGAGCCATTTGCTCCTTGTCCATACTCTCGTCAATCATTCCTGCGATTTTGACATATCCTCCCAAAGGCAACCAACCGACACCATAAATGGTCTCGCCAATTTTCTTTTTGAAAAGAGAAAATTTGACATCAAAGAACAAATAGAATTTCTCTACACGCATTTTGAAAGCCTTGGCAGGAATAAAATGCCCTAACTCGTGTAAAACAACCAATATCGAAAGACTCAGAATCAACTGAGCAGCCCTTATCATAAAAATCTCCATAGTAAACTTTTTAAAATTTCGGGCAAAAATACAAATTAATTATGAATTCAATATAGAAAAGGAAAAACATATTAAATAACTGACAGTTAGTTGTATAAACTGTTTTTTTATAAAAACACATCATTGTATCCTAAGTTTTTGGAGTTCAATAAAATAACCTGTGTATATTTCTGTATATGAATTAAATGTTCTATCTTTGCGTTTTCTAACATAAAAAAGATTCGAAATGAATAAAGGACCTATTTCTCAATTTATAGAGAAAAATTTTTTGCATTTCAATGCTGCTGCATTGGTGGATGCTGCTAAAGGATACGAAACGCACCTTTTGGAAGGCGGGAAAATGTTGATTTCACTTGCTGGAGCCATGAGTACTGCAGAGCTTGGAATTTCTCTCGCTGAAATGATTCGTCAGGGGAAAGTGGATATTATTTCTTGTACGGGAGCAAACCTTGAAGAAGATGTGATGAATTTAGTGGCACACTCACACTATAAACGCGTACCTAACTACCGTGACCTCACTCCACAAGATGAATGGGATTTACTTGAGAATCATTACAATCGTGTAACTGACACCTGTATCCCAGAAGAAGAAGCTTTCCGTCGTTTACAAAAACACTTGGAAGAAGTATGGCTCAAGGCAGAAAAGAATGGAGAACGTTATTTTCCACACGAGTTTTTATATCAAGTCGTAAACTCAGGCGTATTGGAGCAATATTACGAAATCGATCCAAAGAACTCTTGGATTATAGCTGCTGCTGAACGTAACTTACCTATTGTTTGCCCAGGTTGGGAGGATTCTACTACAGGAAATATTTTTGCTTCAAACGTTATCAAAGGAAATTTGAAGGCTTCCACAGTCAAGTCGGGTATTGAGTACATGGTGTATTTAACCGAATGGTATAGAGCTAATTCAGGAGGAAAAGGTGTCGGCTTCTTCCAAATCGGAGGAGGGATAGCTGGGGATTTTCCTATTTGCGTTGTTCCGATGATGTACCAAGATTTGGAGTGGACTGATGTACCTTTCTGGGCATATTTCTGTCAGATTTCAGATTCTACAACTAGTTATGGGTCATATTCAGGAGCAGTTCCCAACGAAAAGATTACATGGGGTAAATTAGATATTAACACTCCTAAGTTCATTGTGGAGTCGGACGCAACTATCGTAGCTCCACTTATTTTTGCCTATATATTAGGACAGTAATGAATCATTGTAAAGTATGAAAACTTCAAAAGCCCTAAACTTTAGTAAAACAAAGTTTAGGGCTTTTTATTTCCATAAAAATCAGGTCAATTTCCTTAGATATTTATTGTCAGTTTTATAAAGCTATCAAAATTTAGTAAAAATTACTCCTCTTTGATTAGCGACTTTTCTCTCGTGGAAAAGGTTTTCTTAATTATATTCTGACTTTATTCGTTTCAATTGATTTTTAAGTAATTACTCCACATGGTAGCGTTTGTAATATCCGAAGAACAAAATGTATCCGTAGCAAACTACTAAGGTTAAAAAAGCCATTCTGAAACCTATGTTATCCGTGAAAAAGCCAATTACAGGAGGAATAATAGCCCCTCCAAAAATCATTGTACACAAAATACCTGAAGCCTGTGGACGTAAATCGGACAATCCTTCAGAAGCCAAAGTGAAAATGGTAGGAAACATAATTGAATTGAATAAACCAACCGCTAAAATACTCCACATAGAGAGCAATCCGTCGGTGTTTATTGAAACAAGAATCAGTAGAATAGCAATCAACGAGAATGCTATTAACACCTTTGATGGAGCTATTTTTTGGGTTAGATATGCCCCGATGAAACGTCCAATCATGGCTCCTCCCCAATAGAACATCACAAAAATCCCTACAATGGATTTTGGATCGCCATGAATTAGATCAGCTTTACCTAAAAGTCCTCCCATGCCACTCACCAGCGAGCGCATTGTGCTATTTTCGAGGATGTCACGAACGATATTTATATCTATAAAATAATTTACTAAATAACTTCCAATTGCTACTTCTGCACCTACGTAAAGAAAAATACCAATTGCTCCAAGCATCAACCCTCGCTTTTTAAATAACTCTCCATAACTGTGACGTTTTGCATCCAAACTAATTACCTCTGGCAGTTTTACAAAAGCAAAAACAGTTGCTAATATTATGATACACGAAGCTATCCAAATAAACGGTGTTTGCACGGAAGCTGCTTCTGTCAAATAATAGGCCTCTTTTTCAACACTAGAGAGTACAGCAATTTCTTCCTCCGTTTTCACACGATCACTTAGGATGAATACAGCTCCAATAATAGGAGCTATCGTTGTTCCCAATGAATTAAAGGCTTGAGACAGGTTCAATCGGCTCGAAGCTCCCGATTCATCTCCCAAAATGGAAACATATGGATTGGCGGCCACTTGTAAAAATGTTATACCACTTGCCAAAATAAAAACGGCTAACAGGAAAACACCTAAAATGCGCTCAGATGCTGCTGGATAAAACAAAAAACATCCAGTTGCCATGGTTAACAATCCTAAGATAATACCTCGTTTATATCCAATTTTCGACAGAATAATACCTGCTGGAATCGACAATAACAAATAGGCCGTGAAAAAAGCAAATTGAACCAAACCAGCTTGAAAATAATTCAAGGTAAAAACATCTCGCAATCGAGGAATCAGCGAGTCAATTAGTACGGTCAAAAACCCCCAAAGAAAAAAGAGTGCAGTAACAAATATAAATGCTTTTTTATAGTTTTGTTTTGTGCTCATAGTGTTATGCTGTTAGAAACTAAACACAAAGCTACATAATTACTTATAACTTCGTTAATTTTTAACATTTTATTTTGTTGTATTTAAAACAAAATAAAATATACACTTGATTTACAATGATGTACATAAAAGAAAGTAGGGTTCAATGTTATACATCTTCAATCCAAGAAGCGTATTTAACATAGTTATCGGCGGTTCTTTGAATACCTTCTTTTTGTTCATTCGAAAGCGTTTTTATTTTCCGAGCAGGGACTCCTGCATAAATACTTCCTGATTCAACATGAGTATGCTCTGTAACTACCGCTCCTGCTGCTATGATACTATTGCTTTCAATAACACAACCATCCATAACAACACTTCCCATTCCAATAAGTACGTTATCGTGAATAGTACAGCCGTGAACGATGGCATTATGTCCAATTGAAACGTTGTTACCAATGGTTGTGGCATATTTTTGATAGGTTGCATGAATGACGGCTCCGTCCTGTACATTAACTTTATCTCCCAAGCGAATGGTATTCACATCACCTCGAATTACAGCATTATACCAAACAGTACACTGATTACCTAAAACCACATCTCCTGTAATCGTAGCATTTTCAGCAACAAAACAATTCAAACCTAACACGGGTGCTACTCCTTTAATTTTCTTTAGTATCATTTTCTTATTTGTTTTTACGTCTACTTAACATCTTTTTCTAATTGATTTTATTTGTAATAGAATAATTAGAGTTAAAACATTAGATGTATTCAAATATTTTTTTTAACTACAAAAACAAAAAAACCTTAAAATGTTGTTTATCAACAAATTAAGGTTTTAACACTGTACCTGAGGAGGGAATCGAACCCTCACTCCGAAGAACACGAGTTTGAGTCGTGCGCGTCTACCAATTCCGCCACTCAGGCTTATTTCCTCATCATTTCGGGTGCAAAGATACACAAGATTTTTAAATGTGCAAAAAAAATACAAAAAAAATATCAATGTTTATTTTTAAATTCATACCTTTGCACCCACGATAAAGAGACTACGATTAAAAGTACAACACATCTATTTACTATTATGGCATATATTGTACCAGAATCTAAGATTTTTGCATGTACACAAAGTGTTGAATTAGCAAAAAAAATTGCTGAAAAATACGGAACTCACTTAGGAGAAGTAAATATTTCTCGTTTTAGTGATGGAGAATTTCAACCTTCATTTGAAGAGTCTGTACGTGGAACCCGAGTGTTCATTATAGGTTCAACCAACCCAAGTTCTGAAAATTTGATGGAAATGTTGCTAATGTTGGATGCGGCCAAAAGAGCTTCGGCTCGTCACATCACTGCGGTGATGCCTTATTTCGGATGGGCTCGTCAGGACAGAAAAGACAAACCGAGAGTGCCCATTGCAGCAAAATTAGTGGCTAACCTTTTGGAATCGGCAGGAGCTACACGTATTATCACAATGGATTTACACGCGGATCAAATCCAAGGTTTTTTTGAACGTCCCGTGGATCATTTGTATGCTTCGACCATTTTCTTACCTCATCTTCAGAGTTTAGGACTTGAAAATTTGTGCATGGCATCACCCGATATGGGAGGTTCAAAAAGAGCTTACGCTTACTCTAAGTACCTGAACAGCGATGTGGTGATATGCTACAAACAACGCAAGAAGGCAAATGTCATAGAGACGATGGAGCTTATTGGAGAGGTGAAAGGAAAGAACGTAATTTTAGTGGATGACATGGTTGACACTGCAGGAACCTTGGTAAAAGCAGCTGAAATAATGAAGGAACGGGGAGCTATCAGCGTTCGTGCAGTCGCTACACATGGTCTTTTGAGCGGTGGAGCTTATGAAAGAATAGAAAAATCTGAATTAGAGGAACTTATCATTACAGATTCTATTCCTTTGAAACAGGAAAGTCCCAAAATTAAAGTATTGAGTTGTGCCGATTTGTTTGCTGAAGTGATGCACCGCGTACATGAAAACAACTCTATTAGCTCAAAATTTATTATGTAAATAATTTAATAACTAAATATATTTTTTAAATGAAATCAATTACAATCAAAGGATCTCAAAGAGAAAGCGTGGGCAAAGCAGCAACAAAAGCCTTACGTAATGCTGGACAGGTACCTTGCGTGTTATACGGAGGAGACAATGTTTTGCATTTTGCTGCACCAGATTTAGCATTCAAAAGCATCGTTTACACTCCAAACGTGTACACTGCTACGATTGAATTAGAGGGAAAAACGTATAGTGCTATTTTGCAAGATATTCAGTTTGACCCAGTTACTGACAAAATACTTCATATCGATTTCTATCAATTACATGAAAACAAAGAAATCACTATTGAGGTGCCAATCCAAATTACCGGAACTTCTCCAGGAGTTATGGCAGGTGGGGTGTTGCGTGTTGTTAACCGTAAACTGAAAGTAAAAGCTCTTCCTTCTAAATTGCCAGATTTCGTAAACGTTGATATTTCTGGTATGGAAATGGGTCAAAAATTCTATGTTACGAAATTACAACAAGACGATTACAAAGTAATGCATCCAGACAATACGGTTGTTTGTCAGGTGAGAATCTCACGTGCTGCAATGAAAGCTGCTCAAGAGGCTGCAAAAGCAGAAAAAGGAGGCAAGAAAAAATAATCTCCAAAATTGAATATAACGAAAAACCTCTCTTAAAAAAGGGAGGTTTTTTCATTTCATAAGAACTTGTTTTTCTGCAATGTTTACTAATCACCCATAATACTCTCTACATCGCTCCAAAAATCAGGGTACGACTTGGAAACCACCTCTGAATTATTGATTGTAATATTGCTTTTTAAACACAATGGGGCAAATGCCATCGCCATTCGGTGGTCATCGTAGGTATCTATTGCTATATTAGAACGAATTTCTTTACATCTGTTCAAATGCAAAGATTCAGCGGTAACTCTAACAACACCTCCAAGTTTGGTAAGCTCTGTTTTTAAGGCCTGTAAACGATCAGTTTCTTTGATTTTTAGCGTATGTAATCCTGTTAAATCACATGAAAGTCCTAAGCCAAAGCAGGTGATAGCAATAGTTTGTGCAATATCAGGAGTATTTCGTAAATCACACGAAAAATGGCTTTGTTTTGGAGTATGTTTTTTTTGCAAACGGATTTCATTGCCTAAAAAAATGGTTTCTACTCCAAAAAACGAATATATTTCTGACAAAATACTATCTCCTTGTAAACTGTGCTGTTTGTAGCTCTGTAAATGTATGTTCGTACCAACTTCCGACAAGGCGATGAAAGAATACCAATAGGAAGCCGAACTCCAGTCAGATTCTACAACAAGTGTTTTATTTACAGTCAATTGTAGTGGATGTATCACTATTGTAGTTCCGTCAAACGATGTGGTAACTCCTATTTCATCAAGTAGTTGGAGTGTCATTTTGATATAAGGCAAAGAAGTTGATTTTCCTAACAACCGAATTATCAACCCTTTATCTAAAGAAGGAGCTATGAGCATCAAGGCTGAGATGTATTGACTACTGACTTCCGATGGAATGCTGACCTCATTGTTGCAAAGTTTTCTTCCTACAATTTTCAATGGAGGGAATCCTTCACTTTCAAGATAGGTAATTTCTGCTCCCAAGGATTGCAACGCCTCAACCAAAATATGTATCGGGCGTTCCTTCATACGTGAAGAGCCTGTCAAAACGACTTCTTTCCCTTCTTGTGAGGCAAAAAAAGCTGTCAGAAAACGCATTGCTGTCCCTGCATGGTGAATGTCAATGGTTCCATTTCCTTTTTCAAGGGCAGCAATCATCACTTGGGAATCATCAGAATTGGACATATTTACAATTTCTAACTGCGGAAAAAGAGCTTGTAGAAGTAATAATCGATTGGTCTCAGACTTTGAGCCTGAAATAAAGATAGTCTTGCCTGATTTTAGGTGTGTTTTATTTAGCTTTTTAATCATAACTAAAATAGAATAACTCTTGATCCTTTTCCTTTGTTACCTCCTACTTTGTTGAGTTTATAGGTAAAAGTAAGCATAAAATATTGCTTCAACATGAGCCTTTGAGAATCCTGTACATAATCCTCTGTAATAATTCGAGACGAATCGACAGTTTGATTCAAAATATCAAAGGCTTTCAACTGAATCGTTGCTTTATCTTCTAGGAATTTGTATCCAACACTCGCATTCCAATAGAGGTACCCTTTGCGGAAGCCTTCGCCCATGTAAGGCAAATAGGAGTAGGAAAAATCGCTTCCGACGACCACATTTTTAGGCACATAGGAGGTTATTCTCAAACCTGTACGATGTTGTGTGTAATTCTGATTTTCAAACACTTTCGAATCATAGCGAGCTACATTAAACACAGGATTATAGGTCAGTTCTATATTAATTTTTTCATCATAATCGTATCCCAAAGAACTTCTTAAACTTAAAGAATAATTGGTCAAAGCATAGCGAGTCCCATTACTGAATTGATTATTTTCTCGAATACTTGAAAAAGTACCCAAGCCGTATTTCAACTTATTTTTATCCCACTTATTGGATTTATTATAATCAATTCCAAACATGAGGGAATAATCGCCATCAATGTTGGTGTAAGTGGTTCTCCGGGTCAAATCATCATTGGTTAATGTGATGGAAGTAATCTTATCTTCGTTTAAATAAGCATTGAACCATAGAAAATATCCTGTACGGGTTTCCCAGTTGAAGTTACTAAAATCTGCTCGAATACTATGTTCAAAAGTTGGTCGTAAATCGGGATTTCCTGTGAAGGTGTGCAAAGGATTATTCACATTATCAATGGGTTGTAGCTGATTTACGGACGGCACTTGGGTACTGGAATCATAGCGAACCGACATATTCTTTCCGCGTTGAAACTCATAGCGAAGACTGGTTTCTACTGAGAAATTGGTAAAGGTCCTATCTAAGTCCAATTCTCTCAAGAAATCTTGATTTTCAATACGATTACTAACCAAACTCACTCCTCCACTCCATCGAACTTTATCCTTATTCCACTCTAATCCTACCGATGGGCGCTGTTGGGTGTTTTGGGTAATAAAGTCAGAACTCAACGCCGTATTGAAGTTCACATAGTTACCACTCTGATTTGCATCATAAGTGTCTACATCGTTTTTAATATTGGTTTTCGAAAAAACATATTCCCCTCTTACAAAAAAAGTCTTGGCTATGGGATAACGAAAGCTCGTTCGAAGTCTATACTGGTCACTTGTGTTGTTAGCTTCTTGTTGTTGATCACGAACTTGCACCGAAGGATTAGCCCCAAATACCTCTGTGCGATTATCAATTTGTTGGAATCGTTCCGAGCGACTGTTTGAGTTTTCAAAGCCAATTCCCCAAAAACCACGTCCTTTAAAACGACGACGCAGTGAAACATAGTTATTAAAATTCACATTGTTTGTCTGAGCTTGGTTGGTGGACTCACTGCTATTGACAAGGGTACGATTGCTGTTCAACGATTGCTCCACACTTCGGCTACCGCTATGTGCATTGTTAATCCCTAAATTAGGGCTTACCTCAATCTGTGTGAGTGAATCTAATTTGTATTCCAAGGAAGCTCGTACCGAATGATTATCATTCCACGAATTACCCCAATGTTCTCTATCTGAAAAATAATGACGATTGGGCAGAGTTGTTTCTCGCAGGCTCTTGGTGTGATTTTCATTATCTGAATGTGTAAAAAGGTAATTTGCATCTACTTCCATATTTTTTGCATAAGTATCTGCATAATTCATACCCGCGGAGTGCGAAACATTAAGACCTTCGCTACTTCCTCCAAAAGAAACTCCATTAATCGAAAAACTTGATCCCGACATCGAAATGGTTCGTGTTCCTCGAAATCCACGTGACATCATTCCGTAAATTTCATCAAACTCAAAACCTGCGGAATTGATATTGTTGGAACTTGCTAAAACCGACACCCGAGTTTTATCTTTAAAATAATTCCCAATGCCACTGAATTCATAACGATCTTTGGTTCCATAACCTGCCGTTACACGTCCAAAAACACCTTTATTTTTATCTTCTTTAAGTACAATATTAATTGATTTATTATCGGAAGTACTTTCCTGACGAGTAAATTTCTGCTCTTTAGTTTTGGTGTCACTTACCTGAATTTTCTTCACAATGTCCTTTGTAAGATTTCGTGTAGCTGTTTTTACATCATTAAAAAAAGGCTTCCCATTTACCAAAAGCTCGTTCACCGCTACCCCATTTACAGTTATATTTCCACTGGCATCAACCTCTACTCCTGGTAAATTTTTAAGTAATTCCTCCACGGTAGCATCGGGTCGCAATTTAAATGCGTCAGCGTTAAATTCTAATGTATCTTTTTTTACGGTAATAGGAATTGCCTCCGAAGTTACTGTGACACTTTCTAATTCAAAAGCTTTTGCTTCTAACTCTATTTTTCCTAAATCAAGGCGTGGCTTCGGAGTTTCGATACGCTTTTTAAACGTCGCATTTCCGACATGGGAAATTATCAAATTCAAAAAATCATCACTTGACTTTCCTTTTAATGTAAATTTACCTTTGGCATCTGAAATAGTATAATTCACTAAGATAGAGTCTTTTACCGTCCTCACAAAAACCGTTGCGGCTTCCACAGGCTTTTGGGTTTCTTTGTCATAGATTTCTCCCACAATGGTAAATTGCTGAGCTGACATTCCTATGCTCAGTAAAAAAAAACATATTCCGATCAATCTCTTCATAGTAAAATGTTTTTATTGGTAATTGATTGTTTAAAATATAGACTTTGCAAAATAAATGAATTTAAATGATTTCATTGTATTGCAATTCATTTTTTTTGTTACATTCACAACAAATAGTATTTTTTTAAACTGTATACAAATTCCAAAGAACTCTTACTTTCCATAGAACCCCACTTTTTGTAATTCAAAAAAGCTCTGGAAAATAATCATTGAAGCATATTTTGTTTTTACAGTCAAAAATATTTCATTAAACTTAATGTCAAACTTTTTATTTGATTATTAGCTTCCAAACTTTAGCAAATAAAAGAGAGATTACCCATTTAGGATAATCTCTCTTTCACTTATTCAGTCAGCGGTTACTTCTTAATATACAACCAACTTCCTTTCGTATGTTTCTTGTTGTTGTTATCGGTGTATTCAATGATATAGTAATACGTACCTTGTGGCAATTTCTCAGGAGCTTCAATCGTTACTCGTCCATTTGAAATCGCTCGGAATACTCTATTAACATTATCATAGCCCTTCGTCTCAAATACCTTAACTCCCCAACGATTGTAAATACGAACCGTATTATTAGGATATCTCTCTATACCTTGAATATGGAAGTAATCATTCAATCCATCTCCATTTACAGAAATACCATTGTGAGGAATTACATCATTCAACACCGTTATCGTTACTTTAGCTATAGAACAGTTACCCATCGTATCGCAAAGCTCATACTCGAAACTGTCTACTCCTGCATAACCTCGGTTAGGTGTGTAAACAACCTCATCATCCGACGGATCATTAGTCGTTCCATTGTTATTGATAACAACCGTTCCGTTTTTAGGTTGCGTAACAATAGTCAAGGTTCCTTGCGTAGGCACATGCTGATCATTAGATACTACTTTAACCGTAACAGGTGTATCAACTACCGTCTGTTCAACATCATCTTTCGCTACTACAGGTGTCGTTGGAGTTGTTACCTCTGTAACTACCACTGTTACCGTAGCAGTATCGCATGTAATCGTTACTGATTTCGTACAGATTTCATAACCTATAACATACGTTCCCGTTGGTGTACCTGACGGTACTGTAACATTTCCTGTCGATGGGTCTAAGTTCGGTACGATTGTTCCTGTTGGGGTTGACGTTACAGTTATCGTTACATCAGATGTTGTTGGTGTGTTCGTACCGATTTTATCATTATCCAACACGTTAACTACAGTTCCACTTTGAGTGGTCGTTACAGTTACTGGGTCGTCAGTAGCGATTAACACTGTTGGTGTTACTACCTCTGTAACTGTAATCGTTACTGTGGCTGTACTACAAGTTACTGTACCTACTTTTGTACAGATGCTATAACCTATCGTATACGTTCCCGTTGGCGTACCTGATGGTACCGTAACATTTCCTGTTACAGGGTCTAAGTTCGGTACGATTGTTCCCGTTGGGGTTGACGTTACAGTTATCGTTACATCAGATGTTGTCGGTGTATTAGTACCAATTTTATCATTATCCAATACGTTAACTACAGTTCCACTTTCTGTGGTCGTTACGGTGACTACATCATCAGTAGCGGTGACTACCGTAGGGGTCGTTGGAGTTGTTACCTCTGTAACTACTATCGTTACTGTAGCAATATCACAAGTAATCGTTGCTGATTTTGTACAGATGCTATAACCTATCGTATACGTTCCCGTTGGTGTACCTGATGGTACCATAACATTTCCTGTTACAGGGTCTAAGTTCGGTACGATTGTTCCCGTTGGGGTTGACGTTACAGTTATCGTTACATCAGATGTTGTTGGTGTTTTTGTACCAAGCTTGTCGTTATCCAATACGTTTCCTACTGTTTGCGTGTTGGTCGAAGTGGTAACTATAAATGTATCCGAATTCGCTGTAGGCGTAGCTACTTGCTTCACTGAGATGTAAACCGTAGCCGTAGCACATGCTTGAGGTGTTCCATCATCACATACTTCATATGTATAAGATACTGTTCCTACAAAACCTGTAGAAGGAGTAAACGTATATGTTCCGTCTGCGTTCAACACAAAGCTATGTCCTCCTACTGTATTTGTTTGTGTTGTCCATACTTGCGTATCTCCCTGAGGATCTAAATCGTTCGTTCCTACACTTCCTGAAACTTGAGTATTTACATAAGTATTATTAATATCATCTTTCGCTACAGTCGTATTTGTTGGTGTTACTACCTCCGTAACTGTTATTACTACAGTAGCCGTAGCACAAGTAATCGTTCCTGATTTTGTACAAATCTCATAACCAATTGTATATGTTCCCGTTGGAGTACCTGATGGTACCGTAACATCTCCTGTTACAGGGTCTAAGTTCGGTACAACTGTTCCTGTTGGGGTTGACGTTACAGTTATCGTTACATCAGATGTTGTCGGCGTTTTTGTACCAATTTTATCATTATCCAATACGTTAACTACAGTTCCACTTTGAGTGGTCGTTACAGTTACTGGGTCGTCAGTAGCCGTGATTACCGTAGGGGTTGTTACCGCAGTAACTATTACAGTTACCGTAGCTGTGTCGCAGGTAATCGTTCCTACTTTTGTACAGATTTCATAACCTATAACATACGTTCCCGTTGGTGTACCTGATGGTACCGTAACATCTCCTGTTACAGGGTCTAAGTTCGGTACGATTGTTCCCGTAGGGGTTGACGTTACCGTTATCGTTACATCAGATGTTGTTGGCGTTTTTGTACCAAGCTTGTCGTTATCCAACACGTTTCCTACTGTTTGCGTGTTGGTCGAAGTGGTAACTGTAAACGTATCTGTATTCGCTGTAGGCGTAGCTACTTGCTTCACTGAGATGTAAACCGTCGCCGTAGCACATGCTTGAGGTGTTCCATTATCACATACTTCATATGTATAAGATACTGTTCCTACAAAACCTGTAGAAGGAGTAAACGTATATGTTCCGTCTGCGTTCAACACAAAGCTATGTCCTCCTAATGTATTTGTTTGTGTTGTCCATACTTGCGTATCTCCCTCAGGATCTAAATCGTTCGCTGCTACACTTCCTGAAACTTGAGTATTTACATAAGTAGTTCTAAAGTCATCTTTCGCTACAGTCGTATTTGTTGGTGTTACTACCTCCGTAACTGTTATTACTACAGTAGCCGTAGCACAAGTAGTCGTTCCTGATTTTGTACAGATTTCATAGCCTATAACATACGTTCCCGTTGGCGTACCTGATGGTACCGTAACATTTCCTGTCGATGGGTCTAAGTTCGGTACGATTGTTCCAGTTGGAGTTGAAGTTACCGTTATCGTTACATCAGATGTTGTCGGTGTGTTCGTGCCAATTTTATCATTATCCAATACGTTAACTACTGTTCCACTCTGAGTGGTCGTTACAGTTACTGGGTCGTCAGTAGCCGTGATTACCGTAGGGGTTGTTACAGCTGTAACTACTATCGTTACCGTAGTGCTTGTACAGTTGCTCGTATTCACTCTATCACAAATCGTATAAGTACCTGTGTACGTACCTGATGGCGTGTTCGGTGAAATCGTTATGTTTCCGTCCGTACCCATTGTGATATTAGGATGTGTAAACGCACCCGGAGTTAAGGTCACCGTTGAAGTGCTTACGGAAGCTCCGCCTAAACTATCATTATCCAATACATTACCTACCGTTTGGGTCGTGGTCGTTGTCGTTACCGTATAGGCATTTGGCAATGCCACTATCTCAGGTGCGGATACTGTCACTGTCACCGTCGCTGTTTTGCAAGATGCTGAACCCGTAACAATACCCTTAGGACACAATTCATACACTATCGTATAAACTCCTGCAGGGGTATTGGTAGGTACTTCTACATCTCCCGTAATGGTTGATAAAGTAGGGGGCACTCCCGCTCCAATAGGGGTCGCCGGTTGTTTAACTCCTATATTCACAAACGAAGGCAATACAGGGGTATGACCATTAATCTCGTCATTGCTCAACACATTACCCACTACCCTAGGAGTAGCAATTGTCGTAGCCGTATAGGTATCGTTAGCAACTGTTAACGTAGGCGTTCCTACAACAACTTGTACTTCCGCAGTATCACAATCCGTAGTGCCTCCTGACAAGCATATTTCATACGTTATCGTATAAATGTTTGGTAAAGTTCCTTGTGGAATCGTGATGTTTCCGTTCGTGCCCAAAACAGGTACGTTCGTGCCCGTAGGATTTTGGATATTGTCGATAGTTACCAAAGTGGTCGTAGCCGTTTGCGTTCCTACCTTGTCATTATCCAATACGTTACCTACCGTTTGGGTTGCCGTTGTGTTCGTTACCAAATAAGAATCATCAGTAGCTGTCACTTTCTTAATCGTAATCGTAGCTGTAGCTGTATCGCAAATACCTGTATTTGCCTTATCACAAATAGTATAAGTAAACGTATGTGTACCCGATGAAGCTGTATTTCCTATCGTTAACGTACCATCCGAATTAAGTGTTACTCCAATTGGTAAATTCGCAGATGTCACACTTACCGTCGCACTCGTTGGTGATACTCCATTCAACTTGTCGTTTTCAAACACTGTCTTCGTGGTCGTTCCTACAGTTTGAACTCCAAAATCATCATCAACAGCGTCGATATTTTTAACAGTGAAAATAACTTTTGCTGTATCACAGTTCGCTGGTGTGACGCCTTTTTCACAAAGAGTGTAAGTAAACGAATGTAATCCCGTAGGGGTATCACTACCAATGGTTACTTTTCCGTTAACATCAATAGTTACTCCAACAGGCAATGACGTATGTGTGGTTATGGTGACAGTTTGTGAACTCACTCCTTTTCCGTCTAACCTATCATTAGCAAAAATATCTATCGTACTGTTAGGTACTAAATTATAACCGTTTACAGAATCTCCATTGTCGTCATCATTGGCTTCTATCCTATTTTTTACTGTTATAGTTACAGTCGCCGAATCACAAACGTCCGTAAATACTTTCGAACAAAGCTGATACGTAAAGGTATATATTCCACTTTTAGCGTTACTTACAAGAATATCTCCCGTTGGACTTACCGTTATGCCTTCTGGAAGTGCTGATGTTGTCAGATCTACCTCTACAGGTATGCTTGGAATCGTTCCGTTATACTTATCATTATCCAATATATTTCCACTTCCTGAAAGAGATCCGTTTTCATACGTAAATTCATCATCTCCTGTATTGATGTTTATTACTTTTACCGTTACCGTCGCCGTATCACAAGGCATATCATTTACTCTTTCACAGATACGATAAGTAATCGTATATATTCCTGTAGGAACAGAATCACTGTTCACTTGTACTTTACCCGTTGCCGTGTCAATTGTTACACGCGGGTCGGTAGTGGCTATTTGTGTAATAGTTACATTGGTAGACGTTGCCGATGCAGTTCCTAAAGTATCATTCGACAATATCGTCGTTGTAGACGTACGCAAAGGACTAAGTGCATCAACCTCTATAAGCAAATCATCAACAGCGTCAATTGTACAAGTGTTGTTTACTACGAAATTTTGTATAGCACTACAACCTCCATTGGTTACTTTTACTTCATACGAGGTTCCGTATGTATATCCTGTAATTGTACCATCCGTTGCTATGGTCAAATTCGGTGTTATGGTATATGTAAAAGCTGTATTATATCCATTAATTTTTACAGATGGTGCTACACCACAAGAAGCATCCGTTTTAGCTATATTTAGTACAGGTGATTCATAAATGGTTATATTCAACTTATCGCTTTCGCATTTACCGTTTTCGGTATTGGTAATCTGATAGTTTCCTACGCCTAAACTACCCGATGTAACCTCAGAAGTTCCATTATATACTTTGATAGTTGAAGGTGTTGGGAATTTGGCTTTTAACTGATCAACGGTCATCTGTCCACAAAGAACTTCTGATAATACAGGTGTCGGTGTTTTTCCTATAATAAGCGTAATATCTCTACGATCACTCTCGCATTTCCCAGCTTGAGTACGAGTGTACTGATATAATACACCTGGGGTTAAAATATCAGTGTCTAACTTAGCCGTACCTCCCCCATTATCATAGACTTTAATAAGGCCTTCTTCATCAAGGTTTATAGTTTCTTTTAATTTTTGAACTGTCAGCGAAGAAATATCACAGAATTGTCTTCTACTAATACGACCTCTTTCTGAGATTTCTTTCACAGTAACCGTGACAACTAATCGCTCTGCACTTTCGCAATCCGTAAGGGCATCTTTAAGTGCTAAATAATAGCTTGTTGTTCCGGTAGGAATTTGAACGTTAGTTGCCAAAGGAACTCCTCCTGTTTGCGTAGCATACCAAACTAAGTTTGCATTTCCTGTAACCAAAGTATTTAAATCGGCTATAGTTTTAGTGCCACACAAATCAGTATTTGCATCCGTTTTCAATTTAGCCTTTGGTACTTTATTTACTAATAGCTGTTTACGGTCTACAATAACTGTTTTCAAATTACACGTTGGTGCAACGCTACAGTTAGAACCAAAAGTTCCTACATCCACCACGTAATACAATTGTGTTTGTACCTCCCCTGCATTATCGCAATTCATGGCACCTGTAAACTCCATCGAAATATCGTTTATTTCCAGAGCCTCACCTTTAGGCATTGAGGTCAGTAATTTATATACATAGAAACCATCCTCCAAGCTCTCATACTGTAATTTGCCACCCGATTTAGTTGCTATTTCTTGTTGATTAACAAACGTCCAGCCTGTCGGTAATTTAACAGCAAACTTAGCATTGGCATTTATAGCATCAGAGTTAATATCACTTCCCTTATTAACAAATTTCACCTCATATTTAGCCATTGGAGATCCCGTAGCCCCTATTTCAGCGAAAGTCACGGTTGCTGTTGCTTTTTCTATAACTACGATAGGTCTGTTAGAATTATCTCCTTGGATAATGATGTTATCACTGGTAGCACTATTAATATCAATTATATCGCTACCACAGAAATTTCTTCCTTTCGGAATAAATTGTAATTTTTGATGACTTGTAAATCTACAATCACTCGTGGTTTGTACCTTGAAACGTACTCGGATTTTCTCTCCAATAGACAATGTATTGGTTGCCAGTCCAATAGAAATAATATCATTAGCACTTGTTACGTTAGCATTTGCCCAACTTCCAGTAGTACTTTGTGTTCCTGTTGTATACTTTTGAGAAATATAGGCACTTCCAGAAACAAAGAATAATCCTTGATCAGTTCCTAAGGGGATATCTAAATGAATATCCTTTGCCAAACCTGCTCCGGAATTGTTAATCTCAATATCGTATTCAATTTGATCACACAAATTCGGGCGATAATCTGCCGGTGGTTGGCTTATAATTTTCACTTGAAATGCGGCTTCCGTTTTTGCGTATTTTACAGGTAACTTCTTCACACAGGGCGAGTCTGCATCAATAGCATTCGGATAGCCCTCACAACCTTGTCCAAACAAAATAGTCCTATCTCCTTGTCCACAATCAGATATATTGGATTTTACCAAGAAGAAACGCGTCTCAGTAGTAGCTAATTCTCCTAATTTAAAAATACCCGAGGCCTCTTTGGCTAATACAGATCCAATAGGGGTGTCTCCTGTTGCGTTGGTAACCTCTTGTACCGAAGTGATATTCATATCCGTAGCACCTATCCATAAATTAGTAAATTTATGGAAAATAGATGAGTTAGCCACTTGTACTACCCAACTTACCTCATCAGTATTACCCGTATGGATAGGTTGTGCCACAAAAGAGGTAATTTTATTGTTATCAATCAAATAAGTAATTGTTTGTGTAGGAACAGGTATGTTATCATTGTTGTTATAAACCAATCGTGGACTATGAACGGACTGCCCAGTACCCTCCAAGAATAAACTCATTTTTAATTCTTCGGAATCTCCTGCGTGGCAAGTTGGTTTTAGCACAGGATTGATGAAAAAACGATATCCTTCATCTAAATTTAAAGTAGGTGTACCTAACTTATTACTTAAATATTCTTTCAGATCAAATTCAAAGTTAGGATTATTTGTTATGGGAGTAGGAAGTACATATCGACCATTAACTCCTCCAAAACTTGATGTGCCTTGCCCTTCTAAAGTAAAGTAAATTTCTGTTAAAAGAAGTCCTTTTGGCACATTGAAAACCGCTTTTTTAGGTGTTAAAAACGTTCGATGTTCGTTAGGAAACAAGGTATTCGATATACGTTGTTCATTGACAAGTGCATCATAATAAAAATATACATTACCCGTAGTTTGGCATTCTGTAATACGACGATAGGACTCCACCGAATTTCCGCCAATATAGATAGCAAATCTTGTTAGAGCATAATAACTGTTAGCAAGCCCAGAAGGTCCGCAAACTCTATCATTTCCACCATATGTCAATTTAAAATTTGGTCTAAATATCTTCTGCCCTTTCACAATTACTTTACCTCCTGAATTGGTAACACCATAATTATTAGGGGTCATCTCAAAGGAAATGGTCAGTTTATCAGAGTTCTGAAAATCGGTAATTGTATTAGGAAATCCCTTTGTATGTAAGGTATTCATATCAAAATGGACAGTTATGGTAGCCGTAGCGGCATTATCCCCTCCCGTATAGCTCAGCCCCGTGGCGGTGTAGGTATTACCACCTCTTTCAAGTACCAATTTCAAGGTTTCATTATGAATAATGCTTTTTGGAGCAGTTCCCAAAGCATAAATATCAGGAATTTCTACTGAAAATTGCCCTTCCGTCCAAACTTCGGTAGCAATAGTTTTTTGCACTACACCACTTTGTTCAAAACGAATACGATCTCCTGCGTGATATGATGAAGTAGCTATATTAGAAAAATCATCTATCGGTGTTAAAGGATACAAAGGCTTCCCTGCATTGTCAGGATTAGTTGGTTTATTTCCATAAGTAAGTCTTTGTATTTTAGGAGTTTGACGAACTAAACCATCAGTACAACCAGAGGTGCATCCCAGAGGCTGTAGATCTACTTGAGTACAACGTGTTGACATTATATCGGAAGTACTACAAGAGATTTCTCGCTTCAACTCCATATTAACTTTATACCACGCAGGTGCTCCGCTCGTACCCGAACCACATTGATACCTAGCTTTAAATTCAAGTAGTGCTGAGAATGCTTGGAAAGTAGAAGTCCACTTAGCTGTACCAATAAAAATTTCATTAAATTTGAAACGAAAACGCCATTTATTGCCATCTTGAATAGGTGTAACGGTATATGGATTCCCCTCCGAATTTTTAATTTTTAGTGTATTTTCATCTTCAACTGTTAATGACGGCGAAAGTTCTAAAACTACATCAAAATAATCTCCTGCTTTCAATCCTGCTGGTGAAGCTAAAAGCCTGTGCAACGTAAAATTTCCGTCATATATCTCTCCGTTGGATACCGTGAGAGCTCCCATTACGTTTGATCCACTTGCCTCAATTTGCATCCCCTCACTAATAACGTGATTAGAAGTATATCTATCTGGATCAGGATTACAAACACTTGAATCGCTGTACTTTACTTTATCTACAATATAACCAAAAGCAATTTCGGTATCAGGGCGATTAGTACAATCCCCTACTGGAGCGTTATTACGCGATTTAAAACGTAGATACAAAGACTGCCCCGCAGGAATGTCACTCAAATTAAGTTCAACTAATTCCGTTTTTCCTGCTGTACCAAAACGTGCTCCATAAGTCGAATTTATGGGAGTAGAATGCTTTACTGTTGGTATCTGAACTGTGATAAAATTAGGATCAAAAGACATTTCATATTGTCCGTCCAATAAATGAGTAGAACCAAAGCGTTCACCACGAGAAGTTTCTAAAGTAATAATAGGATTTTTAGCCAACGCTCCTCCTTTATTATGTATTCTTATATGATGGGTAATATCCGTGTTCAAACACAACTCACCAGGAGTTACAATTGCGTCAAAAGTTCCGTCAGCCTTTACGTTTGTAACCTCCAAATTAGGTTTTTTCGTAGGGTCAAAATTAGCAGTAGGATTAGCAGTTGCTTCTTCTTTCTTTGGATAGTCACACGAGAGGGCACCTCCACATCCGTAACTTGCCGTATATGAACTCGTAAAATCAGAACATCCTTGTAAACTTACAGTTTGTTTGATTGTGACCGATTGTCCAGGATCCAGCGTAGAACCCGAAAATTCGTATTCTCCAGCCCCGTTATGATTCACAGTCCAACCTGTAGCTAGTGAAGTGTCGGAATTTACTATTTGCAAACCAGCTCCCATTGTGGTAGTTAGCTTGAAACTTTTTATAGCTCCATTACCTCCATTAGTAATAGTAATATTACGTACAACCTGTTCTCCTGATGCCATCGTTGAAGTGGGAGGTGTAACACTTGTTTTTAGTGCTGCATACAATACGTTAATATCCTTACCTTCTTTGAGTTGCTCAGCTCCTGCGCCAGTGAGCTTGTAACGCATTCGAGGTTTTGTTGCTCCCACTGCTGTTGTTGCAATACTACCACAAAGGGCTTTAGCCTTAAATGTTACGTGCATCTGTGGCTGAGTTGCTGTATGGGCAGGTATGTTCAAGTTGAGGGTTACTTTATTACCCGTTTGGGAAACAAAGTTTACGGCACCTACATTGGTCTGCTCTCCATTAACATACTCAAAATCATTAGGAATAGTAATTTCCAACTGTGCATTAGGATAAGCTGTAGTTCCCAAATTCAAAGTCACTGTAAAAGTGGCCGCATCACCACATGCACCAAGCTGTGGTGGATTGGATTGAGCGTCCAACACAGGAGTAGAATCTTGCGAAAAACCTAACATTGTAGTAAAAAACATTACTACAGCCATAAATATGCGAACCCTATGTCGCACTACAACACCATAATTCTTCATAATTGAATTCTTTATTTGCTCTATTGATATTTGGGAACAAAGGTACAAAGAAATTGAGAAAAATAAAGGATTTTAGTTACATTTTTTCACGCAACTTAGATTCAACCCCAAGTACAATTTTACTACTTACGAAATTCTTATACCAATTCAACAAAAATTAAATTGAACGCATGAAATTTTTCAGGATTTAATTCGTTTATTTCAACCATTTTAAACTTAAAAGTAAGTGAAAGTATAAAGTTTCAGTAAATTAGAGTTTAAGCCATATTGAAACATAAAACATATCCTATATTTATGTATGGTTGGTAAAAATAACTTTTTTTTCGTAATTCATTAAAAATAAACTACATATCCACAAAGTCCCTATGTATTACAATAGCTCTAGAAATATGATTTCGTACGTCTAACCTCATAGAAAATGAACCTCTATTGAAAAAAATTTAACCTTAAAGCGTACTCCTAAAAATTAAAAAGTAGAAATTATAATTATTTATGTCGTTGTACTTTTCTACAAATTCATACCACCAAAACACGCCGCTTTGCTAAACAATTCGATTGACTCTGAAAAACCCAAATCATAATTTGCTATTCACATTTGATTTTATATCTTTGCCTGAAAACGTTTTCTATGCAAGATGTTATGATAAAATACCTCAGTTTTGTAAAAACACTTTGCCCAAAACTTACTGAGGAGGATTTATGTTATTTTGCAAAAGGGCTTTCAATAGAAACGCTTCATTTGAAAGATTTTTATATTAAAGCGGATGAAGAGCAAAACCAAATTGGTTTTGTAGCAGAAGGTTTGCTACGAGGTTTCTACATAGACGAACAAGGCAATGACATTACCGTAAGTTTCCATCAAGAGGAAATTTTCGTAGCCGATTACACCACCTTGGACTCTCCTCGAAGAAGTCGGTTTTACTTCCAATGTCTCGAAAAAACGACTATTATCAACCATTCATACGAACATTTACGTAAATGCTCTGACAAAATCCCTTTTTTTGAACGCTATATGCGTCTGGTTGCTGAAAATGCTTTCAAAAGAGTGTACAGGCGCGTAGAAAGCTTTCTGTTTAATGATGCTGAAACACGCTACTTGGATTTGATGAAAGAGAATCCCGAATTGGTAAATCGCGTATCTGTTTCCCACCTGTGTTCATATTTAGGTATCAGTAGGCAGGCTTTAACACGAATCCGAAAAAACATCCTCAACAAGGAATGATTATGACACATTTGTGTCACATTAGCATTAAAAAAAAACTTACTTTTGCACCGAATTTTATTAGCCATTAAATCATATTTGATAATGAATGCAAAAAAATCATTTTTAATAATCGGAGCTACTCTTTTATCCATATGCTCAAAAGCACAGGTCATTGTTTCTCAATCTCTTGACCAAGCCATACGTTCAGGATTGAAAAAAAATGAAACTTTAAAACAAAAGGAAATTGAACAGGAAAAGTTAGCGTTAGAACGTAAGGATGTATTACAGAAATACATCCCCAGAGTGGAAGCTTCGGGAGCCTATCTGTATACCGATAGCAATACAAAGATGGAATTGGAAACTCAACATCTACCCTTATTGAAGCTACCTCTTTTTAATACGATTTTTAATACAACAAAACATTCCGAGTCATACGGAAATGTTATGATGGGGGGCGTTACAGCTAAAATGGTTCTTTTCAGTGGTTTGCAAATCCCATATGGAGCTAAAGCTTTGGAAAGCAAACGAATAGGAACTGAATATTTAGGAAAAATTGTAGCCGACGAATTAATACAAGAAATAGTAACGAGTTTTGACCAAATCAAAGTATTGGAAGCGATTCAAAAACTCATTGACGACAGTGCAAAACGATTAGAAAACGAAGCCAAACGAGTTGAAAAAGGTATTGAACAAGGATTAGCTATTCCTTTTGATAGAGATAAGATAAAATTGGCTCAGTTAGAATTAGCCTCGAAACAAGCTGAACTTGACGGAAACAAAAGCCTTATCTACAAAAAAATCAATTACTTAACAGGACTTGATTCGGCACAAATCGAATCTGTTGTAAATGATTTTGAGCCTTTTATTATCATTGACAATACAAATTTATCTATTGAAAACAAACACGAAATAAAAGCTTTACAATCTTTCATAGAAGCTCAAGAATGGTTGCTTAAAAAAGAAAAAGGTTCTTTCTTACCACAAATGATGGCTATGGGAGGAGTTCGTTATACATCTTTATTCGATGCTAATCTTGACTTAGGAATGTCACCCTTAACAAAAAAACACATACACATCGGCGTAAACGAAATCACTTTCTCACCAACATGGTTTGTTGGAGTTGGCGTGAAGTGGGAGTTATTCGGTGGAATGAGCCGAATTAATAAAATCAAGCAAACCAAGTTAGACATTGCAACCACAAAAAGTAAATTGACTGATGCTCATGACAAACTTTCGCTATTACTTGATAAAAACATGGTTAATTATCGTATCGCAAATGAAAAAATGCACATTAATCAACAGAAAGTAGTCGTTGCTAAGAACAGTTTGGACACTGCTATAAGGCAATATACGGAAGGTTTGATTGATATTTCAGACCGATTGGAAGTTGAAAATGAATATTACAAGGTAGTAATTGAGCAAATACAAGGTATTCAGCAACAACGTCAAGCAGCCATGGAAATGTTAAAAACCACAGGTACTTTAAGCAACTATTCCGTACAATAAAACTCGTAAGGATAAATAGTCAAATATCCCATACAACCTAAAAAAAATAGAGATTAAGAATTATAAAAAAATAATTAAAATGAAAGGAAAAAGAATTTTTAAATTAATACCAATCATAATCATTATCGTCATTGCTATTATTGCCATAAGTTCATTATTCCGAGCAGAAGAGCATTATTGGCAAGGTCAAGCAGAAGCAAAACAAATTAATGTAGCTCCAAAAATTCCAGGACGTGTTGATAAGATTGTAGTTCAAGAAGGACAATCCGTTAAAAAAGGAGATTTGCTTTTAAGCATTGAAACTCCTGAAATTAATGCAAAATTAGAACAAGCCAATGCTGCTCACAACGCTGCTCAAGCTCAACTTAACAAAGCTAACGCAGGAGCTAGAAGTCAGCAAATACAAGGTGCGTACAGTCTTTGGCAACAAGCCAAAGTTGCTGCTGATTTTGCAGAAACTTCATACAAAAGAGTTGAAAATATGTTCAAAGAACAATTGGTTTCTGCTCAAAAAAGAGATGAGGTCTACACCAAATACCAAGCAGCCATACAACAAGCCAATGCGGCAAAATCACAATACGACTTGGCTTTGGCAGGAGCTCAACAAGAAGATAAACAAGCAGCTAAAGCTTTGGTTGACAAAGCTCAAGGAGCCATAAACGAAGTTACTTCCTACAAAAACGAATCGAATCTGTACGCCCCTTTATCTGCTGAAATTCAAAAGATTATACCCAACGAAGGAGAATTGGTCAATACAGGCTATCCCATTATTACCTTGGTTGATTTATCAGATATTTGGGTAGTTTTGAACATTCGTGAAGATTTTATGGGTCGTTTCCAAAAAGGGACTAAATTCAACGCTTTTGTTCCTGCTTTGGACAATCGAGAAATTACCCTTGAGGTTAAACACATTGCCGTAATGGCTGATTTCGCTACATGGACAGCAACCAAATCACAAGGCGATTTCGACCGGAAAACCTTTGAAATCAAAGCATATCCAGTAGAAAAAGTAGAGGGATTGTTACCCGGAATGTCTGTTTTAGTTAAACAATAACCAAAAGTAACAAAAAGTATCGGAATGAAGAGGGAACGACTTCTAAATTTTAGAACAAAAGTTCATAGAGAGATGACAATGATGACTGTGGAAGAGTCGTAATGAAGAGGGAACGATAACTTTTTGTTTGCAAATATATTATACTGTTTTATTTTCAAAAACTATTATGCAAAATAATGAAAATGTTTCAGATACATTCGTATTTTGGTCGTGTTATAAAAAGTATGATGAAAGTCCTGATTGTCAGGCTGAGCGTAGTCGAAGCCCTATAATTACAAGGCTTCGACTACGCTCAGCCTGACAAAGACACTTTCTTTTTTAAGGCATCATACTTTTTACATCACCTCCCGTATTTTAATTACTTTTGAAACGTCTATGCATTTTCACAAAAACAATGAATCAAGAGGAAAAATTTGAAGAACTTGCCAAACAATTGAAGAATCCTTTTGGAGAGAAAGGACTACAGGTAGCTCAAATGATGAGCGACACCAATACGGCAATGACACTCAATACAGTGGATTTGTTAAACCTTCGTCCTGATGATTTGCTTTTGGAATTAGGGCACGGCAATTGTCAGCATTTGAAAAATATTTTTGAAAGAGAAACGGATATAAAATACCATGGATTGGAGGTGTCTGATTTAATGCATATTGAAGCTAAAAGAATCAATCAGGAGTACATAAAATTAGGAAAAGCCTTTTTCCATAAGTATGGAGGGGGAGTTCTGCCTTTTGCTAAAGAATCTTTTGAAAAAATATTTAGTGTGAATACCATTTATTTTTGGAATGACACGCCACGGATGTTTGATGAACTTTTCCGAGTGTTACGTCGTTTTGGTATACTGAATGTCACTTTTGCCGAAAAAATATTTATGACAACGTTGCCCTTTTCAAGATTTGGTTTTACACTATATGACCAAGAAGAGGTCATTGAGTTTGCTCTAAAGTCAGGGTTTAAACACCTGAAAACTCAAATTCACACCGAAAGTATTCAAAGTAAATCAGGAGATATAGTGAACAGAAAGTATTTGATAACAAGTTTTCTAAAACCCGAGTGATATTTTCATAAAATGAACTTTTCTTCCGAAGGAATAAAATAAAAATCTATAAGAGGAAGAAACTAAATGCTACAAAATGGGATTACGTACAATTTTTATAAAAGAAGCTAAACAATTATTGACATCGCCCAAACGGTTGATGATGGCTTTAGGGCTTCCAGTTTTGATTTTCGGCTTCTTTGGATACGCTTTTCAAGAAGACACGCCAAAAGATTTGCCTGTATTAGTAACTGATTATGACCAATCGGCAATGTCAAGGCAACTGATACGATGGCTTGACGCAACCAGTATTATGCAAATTTCAGAACAGGCAGAAAGCCCTAAAAACGCTGAAAATCAACTGCGAAAAGGAGAGGTCTATGCCTACATAATAATTCCTTCAGGATTTGAAAAAGATATTTTGCAGAATAAAACCACTCAAGCTATTTGTTATACTAACGGAGCGTATTTACTTCCTTCGGGGTTCATACAGTCAGCTTTTATCAACACCGTATCGACGCTTTCTGCTGGGATTAATCTGAATAAACGAACTAAAAAAGGAGCTTCCTACCAGCAAGCCTTTGCCGAAGTTCAATCCATAAAAAACGATACCCACTCACTTTATAACCCTTACAAAAACTATAATTATTTTTTGAGTTTAGGGTTCATTCCCATGATGTTTCAAATGGTAGTAATGATTGTTTCCATTTTTGCTTTGGGGCAAATGTTTAAGTATCGTACAGCTGAAATACATTTCGAAGAAGCAGGGCAAAATGCGTGGATTCTATTAATCGGCAAGTTACTCCCCTACACCATTGTTTTTGTGGTTTTAGCGTTATGTATGGATATTTACCTATTTAAAGTAATTGGCATTCCTGCAAAGGCAAATTATGCAGGAGCTACGATTTTGCTTTCATTGCTTTTAGTTATTGTTAATCAGGTGTTAGCTGTATTTTTCGTATCCTTTTTTAAAGATTTACGAATGGCACTAACCTTTGGTGGAGGCTTTACGGCGATTGCTTTTTCTTTTTCAGGATATACCTTCCCGTTAGAAGCGATGCCTGTTTTTATACAATATGTAGCTAAAATTTTTCCTTTCACACACTTTCTACAAAGTTACATAAATACCGCCATACGTGGTCTTTCGTTCTATTATTCTTGGGAAAACATTCTAGCTTTTTGCTTGTTTATCAGCACAATAACTATTTCTTTCCCTAAATTTGTAAAACTTATTAAACAAAACGGCTATGAGAAGAATTAGCAGAGTGACATATGCTTATATGCAGGAAATGAAGCGGATTATTTCAGATTCTGCCGTATGGGTGTCGTTTTTTATCATTTCAATAATCGTTGCTTGGGCATATACCTATGTGTACTCATACGAGGTGACCAATGACGTTCATATAGCTGTAGTAGACGAGTGTAGAACTAGCGAAAGCAGACAGCTAATACGAATGATAAATGCTACTGAGCAGGTTTCGGTAAGTGAAAGTCCATCGGATTTTGATGCAGCTCGAGAACTGTTCTACCAAGGGAAAGTTCACGGTATAGTTGTCATCCCACGTGATTTCTCTGAAAAGATTTATAAAAAAATGCGCCCCTCTGTTTCGGGGTATTACGATGTAGCCTATTTTATTTACTACAAACAAGTATATAAAGCTGTAGCTACCTCCATCGCTTATATGAATGCAGGTATTGAACTAAAGGGACTTACGGCACAAGGGATTTCAAATCACCAAGCGATGAATACAATTAAAGCAATCAATGCACAGACTGTAACGCTTTTTAACCCTAACGGAGGATATGCAACCTTTGCAATGCCGATGGTGTATCTACTTATTATTCAAACTCTTTTACTCACAGGAATTGGACTTCTCGGAGGAACACAACGCGAAAAGAAAGAGTTTTTGCAAAATCATTACACCGTCAGAACCATCCGTGGAGTCATTGCAACTTTACTCGGAAAAGCAGGAAGCTACTTAACTATAGCGTTACTGTACATTACCATCGTACTGGGAATTATTATGCCTTTTTTCGATATACCTCAACGAGCTAAGCTAATAGACGTATATTTGTTTATGCTACCGTTTTTCCTAAGTGTTGCCTTTATGGGCTTATTCTTAATTCGGTTTTTTAAACATCGTGAAGATGCCGTAATGACCATTTCGTTCACCTCTATCCCCTTTTTGATACTCAGCGGTATCTCTTGGCCTGTGGAATCATTGCCCAAATTATTACAATTTTTATCGCAATTTATCCCCAGCACAACCGCTATCAAAGGGTTTGTATCACTAACGCAAGGAGGCGTTGCGCTTACTGACATTCACGATATGTATTTAAAAATGTGGTTAATATGTCTTTTTTATTTCGTTTTATGCGTTTTTTTCTTTAATAGTTACCGCAAGAAAAATGAAAACGAACTTGTTTAAAAGTTAATTAAATTCGACGTGTTTAAAATAATAAAAGCGAAGCTACCCGAAAAATAAACTTCAAACAGAATCTTATAAAAAAACAGTGATTATCAATCATTTATTCTTTTTAGAATTTTATCAAAATTAAACTTTTCGGACAACTTCTAAAACTATCATCTTGAACATCGATTGTATTGATAACAAGTTGCTCCTCAGCAGAACTTGCTTCCTCTTCCAATCAACGCACTGAGTTTACAACTATTTAAGCAAATAAAAAAACACCATTTTTTAGCACATTGCCAAAAAAAGAAGCCGTCCTCTTCGGACAGCTTCTTTTCATTAACTGTTTTGTAGACAAGAAACTTCTTCTAATCAAGTCTCTGTGTTGGTAACCGATTGAAAAGTATGTTAAATCAACTTCAATTAGATTTACACACAGAGAAAAGTCTGGTTAGTCATCAATTCTAACAAATCTTCCTTTGCTATTGAACTCTAAATCCAAACCGTTTGAAAGCTCCACTTCGTACCCTCCAGACTTACGACGTTTGATTTCTCTAACAGTCGTATTTTGAAAATACTTGGTAATATGTTGGCTTATAGCTACAGGAATGATGTTTGCGGGAACATTTCCTGTTCTCGATTTCACCTCTTTCCAATCACCATTAGAACGGAATTCAATTTCTGAGCCATCGTTGAACGTCACATTGTATTCTTTTTGAGAAAAATATTCAGTTTCTTCCCAAATTGCTGCGATGTCTAAACCTCCAAAATTTTCTTTAAGTAAAGTTTGTGCCTTAGCTGGTAGTTGCTCCAAAGTAAGGATTTTGTGCTGAGCTGTTGCTACAGAAGTCGCAAAAAGAACAACCATTAGTGTTCCAAGTTTTTTCAGTGTTTTCATGTTATATCTGTTTTAAATAAATTATGGGACAAATTTAGAAAATAATTTTGAAAAAACAAAAATGATTAAAAAAAAATAAGGAATTTTTTTTTGAAGATAAAAAAAAGACGTACTTTTGTAGGCAAATGAAAATGATTGGTTAGGTATGAAAATAGGCTTCGATGCTAAAAGAGCGTTTCACAACATGCGGGGATTAGGGAATTACAGTCGTGATTTGATTCGCATACTTCAAGAACAACAAATGTTTGAATTGGTTCTATTCAACCCGAAACCCAAAGTACACTCTGGTGTTAGGATTGATGGACACACGAAAGTTATCACTCCCAAATCGTTTTTTTGGAAAAAAATGAAAAGCCTTTGGCGTATGCTAAAAATAAGCCGATTGGCACAGACAGAGTCTTTAGATTTGTATCATGGACTTTCCGGAGAAATTCCGTTTGGAATCCAAAAACACACTCGAACAATCGTAACCATTCATGATTTGATTTTCGTTCGTTATCCGCAGTGGTATTCATTTTTTGACAGGAAGATGTATTTTTGGAAATTCCGTCAAGCAGCTCAAAAGTCGCATCACATCATCGCCATTAGTGAACAAACTAAACGCGATATCGTTGAGTTTCTTGGAGTACCCTCTGAAAAAATCTCTGTCGTATATCAGGGATGTCATGAAGCTTTTAAAAAAAAATACTCTCCTGAAATTAAAAAACATACGCGTAAAAAATTTGCTCTTCCCGAGCGTTTCGTACTTTATGTGGGAGCCATCGAACCTCGCAAAAATGCCTTAGAAATAGTCAAAGCCATCAAGGATTTAGACATCGCTTTGGTATTAGTTGGTAAAAAAACAAAATACTACGATCAGATTGAAGCTTATTGTCGTAAACACCAAATGAAAAATCGAGTGATAGCACTTAAAAATGTTTCTATGGAAGAATTAGCTGTAATTTATCAGCTATCCACCATCTTTTGCTATCCGTCTATTTTTGAAGGATTTGGAATACCAATTGTGGAGGCTTTGTTTTCAAAAGTGCCAGTGATTACTTCACAAGGAAGTTGCTTTTCAGAGGCTGGAGGAGAGGATAGTATTTACATCAATCTCAACAATGCTACTGAAGAAATCAAACGGGCGATTATTGCAATTACTTCAGATGATGAAAAACGCTTACAGATGATTGAAAAAGGATTTAAACACGCTCAGAAATTTACAGACAACTCTGTTTATCAAGAACTTATAAGCGTATACAACAGAGTAAGAACAATTGATTAGGATATGTAGAACATTTCATCCGTAGTTGTTCTTTATTTCATATCTTTGCAAAACCAAAAATATAAAACGTATGTTTGTCCTTAATTTTTTAGAAGCCTACACCAATCAAATAATAGCTTCTGTTGTATCCATCGTGATTTTAGTGATCGTCCGAAGTATTTCTTTCTCAATTGTGGAACGCGTAGCTAGAAAAGCAAGTTTTCTTGAAAATCGTACCAATTTAGTTAAGCGATACATCAGCTATCTGATTTTCACATTTATCGTTATCTTATTGATTTCGGTTTGGGGAATTGAGCGTGATAAATTATTTTTATTTCTTTCCTCTGTATTGACAGTTATTGGAGTGGCTTTTTTCGCTCAGTGGTCTATTTTGAGTAATATCACTGCGGGGGTGATAATTTTCTTTTCGTTTCCGTTTAAAATAGGTGATAAGATTAAGTTTATTGACAAAGAATTTCCTATTGAAGGCGAAATCTTGGATATTAAATCTTTTTATACTTTATTGAGAACCTCTGAAGATGAGGAAATATGTTTACCTAACAATCTTTTGTTACAAAAAGGAATTTCCATCGTGTCGAATGTTAAGAGATAGTTTATACTATTTTTTTATCTCAAATTTACTGTTTTAACTACATAGATACATAAATTTTATACATTAAAAACTTCTCAGAAGCTCAACTTGGGAGGCTTCTGAGAAGTTAATACAATTTTGCTTTAAAGTATTTGAACGATGTTTTTTCTGATTTCTCAAATTAGCGTTTAGGGTATAAATCGAATATCGCCACTGCCCATTACTTTTGAGTCTCTCTTTTTTGGATTTCCTTTTATGGCAATATCTCCCGAACCTGAAACCCGAGCTTCAACGTTTTCTGTCACAAAAGTTGTGATGTCGCCAGAGCCATTCACTGTAACTTTTGCGTTCGTAGCAGTAAGTTTTTCTGCATCCAAATCTCCCGAACCCGTCAATTCGGCTTGAAGTTCTGTAACAGAACCTTTGGCTTCAAGATCTCCTGAACCGACAACACTTAGGGATAATTGTTTTGCTTTAACGTTGATTTTTAAATCTCCCGAACCCGCCAATTCACAAGAGAGTTGTTCTACTTTCAAAAGGTCTTTTAGCTCTACATCTCCCGAACCTTTCTGTAATATTTTTTGTAGCGATTGATCAACGGGAACATACACTACAACTTTGTGTTTCAGGGTGTAATTATTTTTCGGATCAAGCCTGATGCTGAGTTCCCCATTTTCAACTTTAGTGAGGATATACTGCAGAATATTATCCGAAGCCTCCACACGAATGCTTCCAACCTTACCCTCTGTGAGTACTACGTACAGATTCCCGATATTGCTAACCTTGGTGTATGCCTCCGTGGTGCGATTTTCTACCTTAACGTTTCCGTTATCTTTGATAGTTTCTTTCAAAAAGAATTGACCATAGCTTGTCGCTGAAAAAGCGATAAACAAAAATGTAAAAATGTTTTTCATGATTTATCTGTTATTTATTTGATTATTAGAAATTTATATGTTTTTTTATTCTTCTGTAATGGAAACACCACCATAGTCAGATTCAATCCGAAACAGATTGTTTGCCTTTCCTTTGCTTCCTTTGACGTATTTGCTCGTTTGCCGATGGTCTCTTTCAGTAAATGGAAGATTATCAGGGGTTCTCAAACTTGCGTACGAAGTTGAAAAATAATAATTGAACGACCAATTCCGATGATAGTTAACAGAAATACTAGCGTAGCTACTTTTCATGCTTACCGATTTTGTTGTAGGTAAAACCTCCTTAACAATAACCCTTCCGTAATCAGAATCGACCGAAAGTTGGTTGCTAATTTTTCCTATAGAAACGTTGGTGTAATCACTTTCCAAGCTCAGAAAATCAGCTTCATTAATGTCAAAATTTCCGTAAGAAACGTCAGCTTGGAGTTGTTTTATGCTACCCAGTTTTAAGTTCGTATAACTTGCTTCCAAGTCTACCTTATCAGCTTTTTCAACAAAAATGTTTGAATATGAGGCGTCCATATCAATATATTTTATTGATTCCAT
Organism: Capnocytophaga canis; assembly: GCF_043187445.1. Lineage (NCBI taxonomy): Bacteria > Pseudomonadati > Bacteroidota > Flavobacteriia > Flavobacteriales > Flavobacteriaceae > Capnocytophaga > Capnocytophaga canis. Next base: position 1,283,100 of record NZ_CP171121.1, read on the forward strand.
ATTTGCTTTTGAGATATATTCCAAATCAAGTTTTGCATTAGCCAATACCTCTCCCAATTGTAGGTTGCCGTACTGAGCGTCAATTTTCACATCGTGTTCAATTCTGTTTAAGAAAATGTTTCCGTACTTATTTTCGAGTGTAAGATGTGTTTTCACAGGTAACAAAACTTTGTAATTTATCTTCATTTGCACCGATGATTTTCTGCCTCTTAATCCAAAAAAGCTGTTACTTTCAGCAATTTGTGTTTTAGCCCATACGTCCGAAGCATTTTGGCTAAAATTGACCGAAATTTCTTTGATTCTACTTTGAGCAACACTCGGATCATTAGCACTTACTTTGATTTCGACCTCTATTTTGATTTTATCTTTTAGATTTTTATCGGTCAGCAACGTAATATCCCCATATCTATTGGACACATACAAACTCGGCGAACTACTCACCTGAAACTCTTTGCTGATTTTTTGAATTTCGGTATGTTTTTGTTCTTTAAAATAAGGTTCGTTTGCCCAGATGGACAGCGAGAACAAAAGCAGAATCGCCACTCCCCAATTCCTATTCTCAAGTAAATTTAGGAACATATTGTTTTTTATTTTAATCATAATATCTTTCATAGTTTCTAAAATTTATTTTCTGTTTACTATTATTTTAAGTTTCATTTTCTGCTCCCTGTAAAGGATTTATCATCGTTATCACGCGATTGGAAAACTGCAATTGTGTGTCAAAATTGGTGTGAATGGCAGTTATCAAGAACTCATTTTCTCCTTGAGCAATGATTTCATTTCGCAATCGTTCGTAGTCGGTTTTCATTTTATTTAGTTGATTTAGAGCGTCTTTTGCTAATAGTTCGTTGTTTGAATTTTTGATAATTTCAATATTTTCCTCAATCATCGGTAGGTAATACTGCTCCGATTCGTAAGCAACTTGAGAGGCTATTTCAAGCCGATCACCAGCATTGTAATTCCATGTGAAAGCTACGAAGATCAGCACTGCTGCAGCTATGTTTGTATAGACAATTTTACGAATAAGCGATCTTCTCTTTGTTTTTTTAGTAATATTTCTTTCCGATAGCTTTTGCAAGAAACGCTCTTCGTGTCCGTCTAAAGGTTCGTATATGTCAAATTTATTTTCGATCATGTTTCATCTGTATTATGGTTTCTCGTAATAATTTTTTAGCTCTCGAAAGCATTGTTCGGCAATTTTGGTCAGTAACATTCAAAATTTCACAAATTTCCTCATTGTCATACCCTTCGATTAGAGATAAATTCAATATAACACGTTGTTTTTCGGGCAGATTACCTAAACATTTTAATAAAATTTGTACTTCTTCTTGTTGAAAATCCCAAATTTCTTGCGGATTATCGTCTATCGCTTCGTAGGGAATCGTATCCAAAGAAATTGATACCTTTTCTTTTCGCAATAACATCAATGACTCGTTAACTACAATTCTCTTAAGCCAACTCCCGAAAGTACTTTCTGCTCGGTACGAATCCAACATTTCAAAGGCTTTTATAAACGACTCCTGCACAACATCTTCTGCTTTGTCGCTCTGTTGCAATATCCGAAAGGCAGTGTTGTACATCGCCTTTACGTACTGCCGATAGAGTGCAGTCTGTGCTTTAGGGTCTCCCCGCTTACAACCTTTTAGTATGTCTGAAAATTCGGTGGTCAAATCTGTTTTTTGGTATAAAGATGCTAAAAAAAAGAGAATGTTACAAGTTTTAGAAAAAAAACATTTCGCCATATTTTCTTTAAGTCAGATTTCAAAAGAAATTTGAAGGGTGTTTTTTTGAAATCTAACACCTGAATTTGAATATTAATTTACACACCCCTATTTTTTTGAGGGGTGTATGTTGTATTTTCATCTTCTTTTTGTAATTTTGCCCCATAAAAATCATACAACTATGCCAAATTTACGATTTCATGCCTTGAAAGAAGTGGGCAAAAGAAAGCCCGTTGTTATTACAGAAAAAGGAAAACGCTCCGAACTTTTTGGGGAAAATGTTTTCAATGAGGAAACCATGCGTCAGTATATGACTAAGGAAGCCTTTGAAAGCGTGATGAACGCCATTCAGTATGGAGCAAAAATAGACCGCAAAATTGCCGATCAAGTTGCTACAGCCATGCGTGATTGGGCTATTTCAAAAGGAGCTACTCATTACAGCCATTGGTTTCAGCCTTTAACAGGTTCAACGGCTGAAAAACACGATGCTTTTTTTGAACCGATAGGAAGAGGTAGAGCTATTGAAAAATTTGGTGGAGGTCAGTTAGTGCAACAAGAGTCAGATGCGTCGAGTTTTCCAAATGGAGGAATTCGCGACACTTTTGAAGCTCGTGGATATACGGCTTGGGATCCAACATCTCCTGTATTTATCTATGGAACAGCACTTTGTATCCCAACGATTTTTATTTCTTATACGGGTGAAGCCCTTGATAATAAAACTCCCCTATTGAAAGCCCTAACGGCGATTGACCAAGCGGCGACCGAAGTAGCTAAATATTTTGATAAAAACGTAACCAAAGTTATCTCAACCTTAGGATGGGAGCAAGAGTACTTTTTGATTGACAAAGACTTGGCAAGTACGCGTCCTGATTTGATGATTGCAGGACGTACTTTGTTGGGACATACCCCTGCCAAAGGACAACAGTTGGATGACCATTATTTTGGGTCAATACCAGGTCGTGTTTTAAGCTATATGCGTGATTTAGAGCAAGAATGTCTATTGCTGGGTATTCCTGTCAAAACACGTCATAATGAGGTGGCTCCTAATCAATTTGAGTTAGCTCCAATTTTTGAGGAAGCCAATTTAGCGGTAGATCAGAATTCCCTTTTGATGGATGTGATGAACAAAGTTGCTGAGCGACATGATTTTATAGTTTTATTTCACGAAAAACCATTTGCAGGAATTAACGGTTCAGGGAAGCACAACAACTGGTCATTGGCAACGGACACAGGAGTAAACCTATTAGCTCCAGGAAAAACACCTATGAAAAATCTACAATTCTTGACCTTTTTCATCTGTACGATCAAAGCGGTATGTGAATATGAAGAATTATTACGAGCTTCGGTAGCCTCAGCAAGTAATGACCATCGTTTGGGAGCAAATGAAGCTCCTCCGGCTATCGTTTCGGTATTTATCGGGCAGCAGTTGACTAAAGTGCTGGACGAATTGGAAGATGTTTCCACAGGAAAGCTATCTCCCGAAGAAAAAACAGACCTAAAACTCAATGTTGTAGGAAAAATCCCGGATTTATTTTTAGACAATACGGACAGAAACCGAACCTCGTCATTTGCTTTCACTGGAAACAAATTCGAGTTTCGTGCCGTAGGCTCAAAAGCAAACTGCGGAAAACCTGTAACAATCATCAACACCATCGTAGCAAAACAATTGATTGACTTCAAAAAAGAGGTGGATGTTTTAATCGAGGAAAAAGGATTGAAAAAGGACGATGCAATCTTCAACGTGCTACGTGAGTATATCAAACAATCCAAAAAAATACGTTTCGAAGGAGACGGATACAGTCAAGAATGGGAAGAGGAGGCGATGCGACGTGGGCTAAGCAACAATAAAACTACGCCCGAAGCCTTGAAAGCTAATGTCTCAGAAAAAACAATACAACTTTTTGAATCCATGAACGTTATGACAAGAGTTGAATTGGAAGCTCGTTATGAGATTGAGTTGGAAGAATATGCTAAAAACATCCAAATTGAAGGACGTTTGATCGGGGATATTGCTCGAAATCACGTAGTTCCCACCGCAGTCAAATATCAGAACACACTTATCGAAAACGTCCGTGGGTTAAAAGAAATTTTTGGAGATGGTTATATGGACGTTGCTTCAGAGCAGGTAGAGCTTATTAAGCGAATTTCTGAACATATCAAAGTGATTCACAGTAAAGTAGATGATATGATAGAGGCTCGTAAAAAAGCTAACAAAGCCAAAAACGCAGAGGAAACCGCTAAAATTTACTGCAACGAGGTGAAACCGTTTTTCGATCAGATACGTTATCACTGTGACAAGCTTGAGATAATGGTTGATGATGAACTGTGGACATTGACAAAATATCGCGAGTTGCTATTTACGAATTAGGGAATAGTGAGTAGGGGCGTACTGTAAGTACGCCTCTTTCTGTCTTATGAGATCCAAAAAAAGTGTTTTGTCACAAAATGTTACAATAAAAACAAAAAGTTATTTTATTGAATAATTCACAGAAAATTCTTTTTCGTATTTCGATTTTATGTACTTTTGCAACGAAATCAAAACAAATAATTTTTTATGCAAATATTCAAATTCGGAGGGGCATCTGTCAAAGATGCCGCTGGGGTTCGCAATGTAGCCTCAATTTTGGAACAGGTTGGATATTCTGACACCCTCATCGTGATTTCCGCAATGGGGAAGACTACCAATGCATTGGAAGATGTCATTTACGCTTATTTTAAGGATAAATACATCCTTAATGACACCATTAAAGTCATAAAAGATTTTCATTATAACATCATAAAAGAACTTTTTTCGAATGAAAATCATCCCGTTTATTGGAAAGTAGATGGGCTTTTTGCCGAATTAGAATCTTTTTTGGAAAGAAACAAGTCTCCAAAACACAGTTTTGTGTACGACCAAGTGGTAAGTTTTGGGGAATTACTTTCTACAACCATTATCAGTCAATATTTGAATGACACTGGCATAAAAAACACCTGGATTGATGTGAGAAATCTCATAAAAACCGATAGTAACTATCGTGATGGTAGTGTGAATTGGGAAGAAACCCAAGAGAACATTACCAACAGCGTCAACAAATCATTATTGAACATTACTCAAGGGTTTTTAGGGAGTGATGCTAACTTTTTTACCACCACGTTAGGACGCGAAGGATCGGACTATACAGCCGCTATTTTTGCCTATTGCCTGAACGCAAGCAGTGTGACCATCTGGAAGGACGTTCCAGGGGTGTTGAATGCTGACCCACGCTATTTCGAAAAAACACAATTGTTGCACAAAATCCCGTATAAAGAGGCTATCGAATTGGCGTTCTATGGAGCTTCGGTAATTCACCCGAAAACCTTACAGCCTTTGCAACAGAAGGAGATACCGCTATACGTTAAATCATTCATAAACCCAACGGCTACAGGAAGTGCTGTTTGCAATGTAGCGGAACTGGAACCAAAGGTGCCGTGTTTCATCTTGAAAAAAGGACAAGTGATGATTTCCCTTTCGTCACTGGATTTTTCGTTCATTATGGAAGATCACATAAGCTACATTTTCAAGCAACTGCATGATGCTAAAATGAAAGTGAGCGTTATCCAGAACTCAGCTATTAGCTTTTCCGTTTGCGTGGATAATAAATTCGACACGCTCACTCATCTGTTGGAAAAGTTAGAAGCCAAATTCAGAGTATCGGTAGCGGAAAACGTGGATCTTTACACCATCCGACACGCTACGGAAGAGGCTATCGGTGAGGTTGAAAACAACAAGAATGTATTGTTAAAGCAAGTGCTAAAAAACACGGTACAGATTGTCGTTAGCAATAATTCGGAAAAATAATCAGTTTTGTTTCCTACAATACTGAAAATGAGGTTTTACCGTTAATTTACAGGTTCTTTGGAGGTGTAAAAATCGAACAACAGATGTTAGATTTAGAGAATCATATTACCCGTTACTCGTTGCTAAGCAAACGAGTGTTGGTCGCCATTAGTGGAGGACTTGACAGCGTTGTGCTTACGCATTGTTTATATCGGTTGGGGGTTGATATTATTTTGGCTCATTGCAATTTTCAGTTGCGAGGTGCGGAGAGCGATGCCGACCAACAGTTTGTTGTTGATTTTGGAGATAAACTCAACATTGAAACCTTGGTGAAGCGATTCGATACAAAAAAATATATATCTGAAAATCAAACAAATACACAGTTAGCTGCTCGGAAACTCCGCTATGAATGGTTTGAAACTGTTGCTACCGAAAAGCAGTGTGATTACATTGCCGTAGCACATCATGCGGATGATAATTTGGAAACTTTCATCATCCATCTTTCGCGAGGCACGGGCTTAGACGGATTGCTGGGAATACCTCCGAAAAACGGTAAAATTATCCGTCCGTTATTGGCTTTTTCTCGTGATGAATTGTATCGATATGCTATTGAAAATCAGCTTTCTTGGCGAGAGGATAGCTCCAATGCTTCCGATGTGTATTTGAGAAACAATATCCGGCATCATATTTCGCCAAAATTGAAAGAACTACACCCTACGTTTATTCAAAATTTTCAACAAACTCTCTTTCATTTGAAACAAACGGCGGATTTCGTTGATTTTCATATCTCTGAACTCAAAAAAAACATATTTACTGAGGAAAATAATCGTATCTTCGTGGATTTGGAAGTATTGAAACAACTCCAAAACATTGATTTTGTGTTGCATAAGTTGTTTTATCCGTATGGATTTTCAAATCTTCAGGATTTGAAACAATTGTTAGAATCCGAATCGGGGAAGCAATTATTCTCTTCGTCTCATCGTCTGCTAAAAAATCGGAATCAATGGATTTTAGAATCTAAAACCGAAATTTCTGAAGAAATTTATCAAATCAAAGAATTTTCCGAATCCATTGATTTTCCGATAAGGTTGCATTTTGATTTTGTTGAGGAAGTTGGTGAGTTTTCCGACAATCAAATTTTTGTAGATGCCGATTTGATAAACTATCCCTTGGTGATTCGTCACAAAAAAGATGGAGATTATTTCTACCCATTTGGGATGGTCGGAAAAAAGAAACTCAGCAAATTTTTTAAGGACGAAAAATATTCTTTGATAGAAAAGGAACAACAATGGCTACTTTGCTCGGGAGCGGACATCGTTTGGGTGGTTGGTAGACGTCTTGATAACCGATTCAAAGTAACCAAAAATACGCGAAAAATCCTAAAAATTCAATTTTTCGAAAAAAAAATACAATTTTATTTGGAAGAATAAAATGTTTTTTCGTACATTTGCGCAAGTTATTTGAATCGAAGGAATGATTTATACATTTACATATAAAAATTGGTGGAACAATTACAATCTCAACAAGGGAAGGTAATTGGGTTTTTGTATTGTAATCATATCGCTCACATAATTAAAGTTAAGAACAAACAAAAGTCGTTAGGTCTTCCTAACGGCTTTTTTTGTTGCCAAAAATAAAGAAATTAACAATTAAAACATATTTAAAATGGAAAATCAATTCAAAAAACAGCCACAAACAGAGGTTTCGCCTGTGGCTAAAATGTTGGAAAATAACGGAACTTATGGCGTTTATGGCGGGGCGTTTGTGCCTCCTGTTTTGGAAACTCAACTGAAAAAACTCAGTAACTTTTTTGATCAGATCACCCAAACGGATGAGTTCAGAACCGAATTTATCGATGTGTTAAAAGATTTTGTGGGTAGGCCATCGTCTCTTTACTATGCTAAAAACCTGAGTGCATATGTGGGGTCAAAAATCTATTTGAAGCGTGAAGACCTGAATCACACTGGCTCCCATAAAATTAACAATGCCGTTGGACAAATTTTGTTGGCTAAAAAAATGGGTGCTAAAGAAATTATTGCCGAAACAGGTGCAGGACAACACGGCGTGGCAACCGCAACGGCTTGTGCTTTTTTGGGATTGCCTTGTAAAATATTCATGGGGGCTGTGGACATGGAACGCCAAGCTCTCAACGTTCGACGAATGCGACTATTGGGAGCTGAAATCGTAGCTGCAACCACAGGAAATCAAACACTTAAGGATGCTGTAGACTCCGCTTTGGACTATTACATCAATCATCCAGATAGTTTTTATTTGTTAGGCTCACAAGTAGGGCCTCATCCGTATCCTAAAATGGTGGGATATTTCCAAAGCGTGATTGGCAACGAGGCTCGGCAACAAATTCTAAACAAAGAGGGACGTTTGCCCGATAGCGTTATCGCCTGTCTTGGTGGAGGGTCAAATGCTATTGGTCTGTTTTCAGCTTTTATTGACGATCCTCAGGTCAAAATGTACGGAGCCGAAGGCGGAGGAAAAAACATAGCTAACAACACCGCCGCTACGCTCAATTATGGAACTCCAATCGTTTTCCAAGGAACGTACTCCTACTGCTTAACTGATACGGACAAAAATCCAATCGCTTCAAAATCAATAGCAGCAGGATTGGATTACCCCGGAATTAGTCCACAACATGCCTACCTGAAAGACAGCCAAAGAGCTTCCTATTTTTCCGTGACCGATGAGGAGGCAATCGAATCCTTCAAACTCCTTGCCCGATTGGAAGGTATCATTCCCGCCATTGAATCGTCTCATGCGGTGGCATTGGCCGTAAAACTATTGAAAAACAAAAACAGCCTTTCAATCGTAAATCTGTCAGGAAGAGGAGATAAAGACGTGGAAAGAGAAATGTAAAAGCATTCATTATCCGAAAACTACCGAAAATTTCAAATAAACCACATAGAAAAAACTATATATCTATGTGGTTTATTTTTAATATATTACATATGAAATATTGAAATACTTATGTTTTTATTTTGTAAAGAATAATCACAAAGCATTTTACTTCCCTAATCTTTTGACAGAGGCTACATTAGCACTAATAGTAGTAAAAAGAACAATGGTTATTGAACTTAAAGGCATCAAGATGGCTGCCACCAAGGGCGAAAGCAATCCCAGAACAGCAAAGGTTATTCCCACCATATTATAGAGGAATGATAGCACAAAACTACCTTTAATGATTTGCATTGATTTTTTCGTAAGTGCCATAAAAACATTCAATTGCTTGATTTTTGAAGCGTCCATAATGCCATCACAAGCAGGTGAGAATACATTTACATTTTCAGAGAGAGCGATGCCTACATCACTTTGTTTTAAAGCTCCTGCATCATTCAATCCATCGCCTACCATCATCACTTTTTTACCTTTTTCTTGCAAATGTTTAATGTAAAGCAATTTATCTTCAGGTTTTTGATTAAAAAGAAGAATAGAACCCTTAGGTAATATTTTTTCCAAGTTCATCTGTTCGCTTTCATTATCACCTGAGAGAATAACAATTTCATAATCAGATGATAATGATGTAAACAACTCCGAAATCCCATCGCGATAGGAATTGTGGAACACAAAACATCCTTTATAAACATTATCTAAGGACACGTGTACGCTGGTCTTCAAGTTGTTGTGTTCTACGTGTTTCCCTACAAAACTCGCTGATCCAATTTTCACAGCAATACCTTCAACCGTAGCTTGGATTCCTTTTCCTGTAATTTCTTCGAAATTATCAATAAGTTTGGAGTTGTCCGAAACCTCCAAAAAGTCATAGACCTGACGGCTCAACGGATGATTAGAATTTCGCAATGTATTCTTTACAACTCGCTGTTCATTAGGGGTTAAGCTAATACCTTCGTAGGTTAAATCAGATTTATTAGCTGTGGTGATAGTTCCTGTTTTGTCGAAAATAATGGTGTCAATTTTTGCCATTTTTTCGATTACTTTACTGTTTTTGAGGTATAATTTACGCTGACCAAAAATCCGAAGCATATTTCCCAAAGTAAACGGAGCTGAAATGGCTAATGCACACGGACAAGCAATGATGAGTACTGCTGTAAATACGTTTAGTGCCATCACAGGAGCTGAAATTCCCCAGTAAGCACGTAAAATCCAAACGAGTAACGAAATTAACGAAATGGACAAAATGATGATGGTAAAGTATTTACTAACTTTATCTGTTAAAGATTTAAAATCATCATCTTTGTCTTTGTTGAATACATCATTGCTCCAAAGTTGGGTCAAATAGCTTTGTGAAATTCCTTTAAGAGCTTCTATTTCAATGGCTCCTTGCGTTTGTTTTCCACCTGCAAAAAGTTTATCTCCACTGAGTTTCTGCATCGGATCAGCTTCACCGGTTACGAAACTGTAATCGATATGTCCTTCACCACGGATCAGAATTGCGTCCACTGGGATAAGTTCTTGATTGCGAATCAGTAGCCTATCGCCTTGTTGAATGTCGTAAACCTGAACGCTTTCTTCCTTTCCATCGGGGTGAATTTTGGTTATTCCAATCGGAAAATAACTTTTGTAGTCGCGCTCAAAGGAGAGAAAGTCATAAGTGCGTTGTTGAAAAAACTTGCCTATTAACAATAGGAAAACCAAGCTGTTAAGGCTATCGAAAAATCCTTGCCCCGAATCTGTTAATATGTCGTAGCAACTACGGACGAACATTGCTAAAATTCCTAAAGCTAAAGGGATGTCAATATTCAAAAAACCACTTCTGACACCCTTATACGCTGAAATAAAATAATCCGAAGCCGAGTAAAACATCACGGGTAATGAAAGAAAAAACATCAGCCAACGGAAAAAAGGTTTGTACTGTTCAATCCAAAATTCATCAGCCTCAAAATACTCGGGAAAGGACAGTAACATCACGTTTCCAAAAGCAAAAGCTGCCACCCCTAATTTGTAGTAAATATCGCGATTTGGATTGTTTTTTTTGGATTGATAATCATCCAAACTGATGTAAGGTGAATAACCAATATGAGCTAACAGAAGTACTAACTCTTTAAGGGTTAGCATGTCAGCGTTATAAGTGATGCGTACTGTTTTCTTAGGGAAATTTACCAAAGCTGTGGTTACTCCTTTGTGCAAACGATCCAAGTTCTCAAGAACCCAAATACATGAACTACAATGAATATGAGGAATATACAAACTGACAACTTGAACGTTGCCGTCGTTAAATTCCAGTAGTTTATCTACAATTTTTTCATTGTCCAAGAAAGCATATTTTTCCGAAGAAGCCTCCGGACGGGCTCCTGGGGTTTTTTCAAGGTCGTAGTAGGAAGTTAAATTATTTTCTGATAACAGTTCATAGACCGTTTTACAGCCTAAGCAACAGAAAATCTTATCGTCAAGTTCCAACGGACGACTATCGCATTCATTGCCACAATGATAACAAGTATTCGACATAAATTACATTAGAGGTTAGGAAATAGCTCTCACGGATTAAGATTGAGAAAAACCTTGTAATTCTCCTTTCGCTAATTTTCTTTCGGGCACATTACCTACTATATAAAGTGGCAAAGTTACAAAAAAATTATGACTTCTATTACTAATTTTATATCTTTGCGAAACTAAACAAAATCAAATCTGCTTATGCCGACTCGCTGTGAGAAATGTTCTGTTAGGAATCAGAATGCGTTAAAAACCTTAAACGAAGGGCAACTTTGCTGTATATCAGAACATAAGACATCCATAGTCATAAAAAAGGGAGAGGTTATTTTTGAGGAAGGTGATATGCTACCGGGGGTCTATTGCATCAGCGAAGGCTTTTGTAAACTTACTAAGTTGAGTTTTGGAGGAAAAAACCAAATAGTGCGATTTGTTACCAAAGGTGATATCTTAGGGCAAAAAAGTATTATTACCAAACGTCCCGTAAGTCTTACCGCAACAGCGTTAACCGACGTACAGGCGTGTTTGATTCCAAAAGAAGACTTTCAAAACTCTTTTGCCGAAAATCACTTTTTTTCATCGGAACTCTTTAAAAATATATGCGATGAACTCAAACAAGCCGACGATGCTATCCTCGACTTAGCACAAAAAACTGTTAAACAGAGACTTGCACATACCCTTATGTTTTTGGAAGAAATCTTTGGAAAAGACCATGATGGATATATCAATATGCAACTTTCAAGAGAAGAAATCGGAACAATGATAGGCTCTGCCACTGAATCTCTCATCAGGATGCTATCTGAATTTACCAAAAACGGATGGATAGAAACCAAAGCAAAACGAATCAAAGTGTTGAATAGAAAGCAATTAGATAAAACTTCACAAGGAATGTAAAGGCTAATATATTGCATCTCTGAACTTGGTTGTCAAAACTTAATTTTAATATGACAAACAGACTTCTATACTTACACGGATTGGACAGCCTATTGCAGGACGACCGAAGAGCTGTTTTACAAACCTATGGAATGATCGAAGGCCCTACCATTGACTATAGAAACACGCCTAATTTGTTTCAAAAACTCCAACAAAATTATGCTGACATCGAAGCTATCATAGGGTCGAGTGCGGGAGGATTGGTGGCGTATTACTTGGCTCAATATTTACAAAAACCATGTCTATTATTCAACCCAGCATTGACATTCAGAGCCGAAATGCCTATACCCACCGCGTTCAACAAGAACTATAAAGAGTATATGCAAATTGTAGTTGGAGGACAAGATAAAATTATCTCAGCGTGGGAATCTATCGAAATTATAAAAGAGGATATATCTGAAAATCAAAATATTAATATTCATTTCACTAATACAATGCAACATTCGTATGACATTGATATTTTCCGAAAGGAAGTGGAATTTTTCTTTACTCAAATCAGATAGAACAGATTGTTTTTTTGAAAAACAGAGCGATTTTAGCAAGAAATGACTGTTTTGAAATGAAACACGAAAAATAAAACCAAAAACCATAAAATAAAATGAAAAAAGCGTATTTTGTAAGTTTATGCGTTCTTCTATCAGCTTGTAATCAAACGGTTACGAAAAATACAGAGGAAAAAACTATTGTTAAACCTGTGGTTATCAGTACTTGGAATCACGGATTACCTGCCAACGATGCTGCTTGGAAAATCCTCGCCTCGGGCGGAAGTGCCTTAGATGCGGTTGAAAAAGGCGTGATGACTGCCGAAGCCGACCCCGAAGAAACATCGGTAGGTTATGGCGGATATCCAGACCGAGAAGGAAACGTGACGCTCGATGCCTGTATTATGGACAGCCAAAACAATGCGGGTTCGGTAGCTTGTTTGAAAAATATCAAACACCCCATTTCGGTGGCTCGTTTGGTGATGGAAAAAACACCTCACGTAATGCTCGTGGGTGACGGAGCTAAGCAATTTGCTCTTTCACAAGGGTTTAAAGAAGAAGATTTACTTACTGAAAAGTCAAAGAAGGCTTATGAAGAATGGCTAAAAACCTCTCAATATAAGCCTATTATCAATATTGAAAACCACGACACGATTAGTATGTTGGCATTGGACGAAAACGGAAATCTTTCAGGGGCTTGTACTACCAGCGGAATGGCTTGGAAAATGGCAGGTAGAGTGGGAGATTCACCCATCATCGGCGGAGGGCTGTTCTTGGACAACGAAGTAGGAGCAGCCGCAGCAACGGGTTTGGGCGAAGCGGTTATCCGTACGGCAGGTAGTGCGATGGTGGTAGAGCTGATGCGACACGGAAAATCTCCGCAAGAGGCTTGTGAAATCGTGACCAAACGCATTTATGATTTGTATAAAAATACCCCCGAATTGGAGCATTTGCAAGTAGGATTTATCGCTTTAAGTAAAAGTGGTGAAATTGGGGCATTTTGTGTTCGTAAAGGATTTAACTATGCATTACAATCTAAAAACCAGCAAAATACACTCATTGATGCTACCTATATGATGGAGTAAAACGATTTTATAAATGTAAAAAACGCACCAAATAAATTGAACTATTTGGTGCGTTTTGTGTTTTAAAAAATTAAAGTGATTGGGCGTATTTTTTGTTATTTCGAATTGATTTTATGATGACTTTCATTGCTATACAAACAATACCAGTTAAGCTCCATAGAGTAATAATTACAGGAAAATCAAATTTATCAGAAAATCTTGCTAAGGAAGATAATATAGGTATGGAGAATATAATAATTAAAGTGTCATAGTTCCGACCTACTTTATCATTTTCTAAAAGATTCTCAGAAATTAATCCTTCTTGAATATACATTAAATCACGAGTTTCGAAAGCGATGACTCTTTCTTTAATACGTTTCCCGTCTCTATAAATCACGATGAAGTTAGCAGAGCCTAAGCTCATCTTTTCAATTTTTGTTGCTACAATACGTTTACGTTCAATATATGGAATTCCTGAAGAAAATCGCATCATAAGGAAGGCAGTGATGAGAAATGTGATTGCTAAACTTGCTGCAAAAATAGCCAAATCAGTGTTGTCTAAAAAGAAAAATACAACGGCTATTATAGAAAATAATAATGTTCCAATAAATACAACACCCAACGTTTTAAACAAATACGAAATAGATTTTTCGTAAGTTTTTGTGATATTTTCAGGAGTAACAGACCTATTGATTATCAGTTTATCGCTAAAAATATGCAGATACTCTTTTACACCTTGTAGGGTTCGTAAGGGTTTTTCGGTTATAGTCTCAGCAATAAGTGTTTCGTATGAAGTACCCAAAGTGGTTAGTATACGTTTTAAAGTTTCTCCTGAGGGAGTGGTTTCTGCTTTTTCCACACGCTGAATAGTTCGGAGAGAAACTCCTGCTTGGGTTGCTAATTCCTCTTGCGAAAGACATTTCATTTTTCGTAATTCCTTAATTTTTTGTGATAGCTTTTCAATATTCATAGTTTTCCTATTTTTCGCAAAGATATGAGGATTTCAGCTTTTTACTCTAATTTTTAATACGCCTTTTTTACGTCATTTTCAGAATAACGCAACAAAACAACCGTATTTCTACAAAAGGCTACCGTCAAACAAAAAAGGTAGTAAATCCTTAATGGAATCCGTTTGAATGATTTTTCCACAGGCTCCCATAAAATAAACGGGAATGGCTTTTTTTTGTCGTATTTCGTACTCCGAAAGTGATTGCCTACACGCACCACAAGGCGACACGGGTTGGTCGGTGGGTGCTTTCGCCGTACCGGAAATGGCAATGGCTTGAATCGTTTCGTTTGGAAACTGAGTCGATGCTTGATAAATTGCCACACGCTCGGCACACAAGCCCGACGGATAAGCCGCATTCTCTTGGTTGGAGCCTATGCAAATGGCACCATTCTCCAACCGAACAGCCGCACCAACCTTAAAGTTGGAGTAAACCGCATACGCATTTTCCCTTGCCTTTACAGCCTCAGCCATAAGGGTTTGCACCTCTTCCGGAAGTTCAGAAATATGTTCGTAAGTTGTGTAGCGAATGGTCAATTGTTGTTTCTCCATAACAAAAAAACCGTTACTCAAAACCAACACTCTTGCCACAAACAGAATTCAGCAAGGCTTGTAAATTGGTTTAAAATACGTTTGACTAAATGATTACTTTCGCAAAGTTACGTATTATTTTTGAAAACAGGAATATTTTATGTGATTTCTTTAGGTGAAACGCAGGAAAATTATCAGCCTCTGATTCGTTTATTTGAACCGTTTTTCGATCTTTCAAGGTCGAAAAGAAAACATATCATTTCCATAAATTGGATTTAAAAACCCCGTAGGCTTTCTATTCAAAGCACTTTGCCAAAGTTTTAAGACTTTGGCAAAGTACCAAAAACACAGAAGAAAAACAAAATCCGTGTTACCTGTGGAAAGTTATTTCTATTTGGTTTTTACTTTAATTACAGCAGTTTTCAATCCTTTGCTTTTAGCTTCGAAAGTGATTTCTCCTGCTTTTTCGCTTGATTGTACGATGGCTACCAATTTTCCGTTGAAAAGATGCATTTTTGGCAAATGGAATTGGTCGGTTGAGGTGGCATCGCCATTGGCTGCCGCACGATATGTTCCTGCTCCACTCACTTTAAAAGTAACCAAATCATTTACATTAGGACATAGATTTCCGTCTTTGTCCACCGCTTCTATGGTAATGAACGAAAGGTCTTTTCCATCGGCAGTAATTACATTTCTGTCGGCAGTAAGGCGAAGTGAATGAGGTTTTCCTGCGGTTTTTACAATTTTTTCAGCTACGGCTTTTCCGTTTTTGTCGTAAGCAACCACTTTTACCTCTCCTGCCTCGTATTTGGTGTCGAGCCACATTAGGCGATAACGTTTCTGACGCTCAAACGATTGCTGCGCTTCTTTGGTGTAACTTCCGTCAAGCGGAATATTCAAATCTTTGCTACGTTTCCCTTGACTTTTCCCATTAATGAAAACCTCCGCCGAAGGATAATTTGTATAAACGAAAATCGGAGTTACTTGTCCTTCACGTCCTTCCCAATTCCAATGTGGTAGAACGTGTAGCGTTTCGGCTTCTTTGTTCCAATGGCTTCTGTAAAGGTAAAATCTATCTTTTGGAAGTCCTGCCAAATCCACCGCACCAAAGTATGAGCTGTGAGCTGGCCATTCTACATAGTATGGAGTAGGTTCGCCCAAATAATCAAAGCCTGTCCAAATAAATTCACCTATGGTGTAGGGTAAATCTTCGTGTTGAATCCAATCATCTTCTGGCAAATTTGACCAACCGCAATGTTCTACATCATAGGAAGAGGTTTGTTGGTCTTCATATTTTGGCATTGATTTTCTTTCCACAGGGAACTTGTAAACGCCTCGTGAACTGATAGTTGAAGCGGTTTCACTTCCCAAAATAATCTGTTGAGGTAACAATTTGTAGGCTTCTTGATAACGGAACGGACGATAGTTGAAACCTGCTACCTGCATAGTTGCCGCCATATTGTTTTTGAAAACGTGGTCGGGTCTGTCCATTCCGTTGGAAACAGGTCGCGTTCCATCGTGCTTGTGGATAATATCCTGCAACCAACGTGCTACTTTGGCTCCTTCCTGAACGCTTTGTTCTTCTACTTCGTTACCGATGAACCACATCACTACACTTGGGTTGTTACGAAAATGACGTACCAAATTGGTTAAATCTTTTTCTGCCCAATCTTTAAAATAACGATTGTAGCCATTTTCTACCTTCGGAATTGCCCATTCGTCGAAACTCTCCAAAGCCAACATCATTCCCATTTCATCGGCAATACGCACATATTCAGGAGCTGGCATATTATGAGCCGTACGAATGGCATTTACGCCCATATCTTGCATAATTCGTATTTGACGACGGATAGCCGCTTCATTGACTGCTGCCCCAATCGCTCCCAAATCGTGGTGCATACACACGCCTTGAAACTTGATTTTTCTTCCGTTAAGATACAATCCGTCATTGGGTTTTATTTCGATTTTTCGGATACCAAAAGTGGTTGTTTCGGTGTCTTTCAGCGTTCCGTTTTCATATATTTTTGTAATTGCTTTATACAAATTAGGTTGCTGAATGTCCCACAAAACAGGATTTTTCACATAAATATCTTGTTGAATTTTGTTATTGATTACAAATTCATTGTATTTTTTTCTGTCGGAAGCGATTTTTTCTCCTTTCGGATTGAAAATTTCGGTTTCTACTTCAATGTTAGACGGATTTTGACTTTCTATCTCGGTTTTTAGTTGAATTTTAGCGAAATTCTTCTCAATTTCAGGAGTTGTTAGCTGAATTCCCCAAATAGGAATGTGCGTTTTGTTTTTGGTAATGACGTGTACATTTCGGTAGAGTCCTGCACCTGGGTACCAACGCGATTGCTGGGTCAAATTCTCCAAACGAACCGCCAACGTATTGTTTTTGGCTTTCACAAAAGGAGTAACATCGAGGAAAAAAGTGTTGTATCCGTGATGCCACTGCCCTGCTTTTTGCCCGTTGACGAATACTTCGGCGT
This sequence comes from Capnocytophaga canis, assembly GCF_043187445.1. Taxonomy (NCBI): domain Bacteria; kingdom Pseudomonadati; phylum Bacteroidota; class Flavobacteriia; order Flavobacteriales; family Flavobacteriaceae; genus Capnocytophaga; species Capnocytophaga canis. The sequence goes on from NZ_CP171121.1 coordinate 1,300,525, forward strand.
TGGACATTGCTCCATCGAACTTGATGAAAACTTTTTTGTCGGCGTTGAAATCCGCCACATCAAACGAGGTTCGGTACCAACCCACACCTACGAACGGAAGTCCGCCTGTACGCCCCGAATGCTCGATGGGAGCTACCTGTCCGTCTTGCTTGATGGCAGTGCGTTGTACGTCATTTTCAATATCGAACGGACCATAAATAGCCCAATCGTGAGGCACAACTACATTTTGCCATTTTTTATCGTTCACAGCTACTTGCGAGAAGTTTTTGTTGTCCTCACGCGTAAATTTCCAGTTTTTTTCGAGCGTCTGCGTGGTTTGTGCAAGGCTCAGGGAACTCATTCCCACTAAAATGGTTGATAAAAATATATTTTTCATAAGAAAATGAATGATTTTATGGTAATTTCTTTGATTTTATTTCTATAAGTTCGTAAGAAACGGAAAAAGGAGTGGCTTTTGTAAGTTTATTTACCTTTAAAAGATAATGATAGCCCGTTTCAAACTCAAAATTTTTGATTTCTTGGAGTATGACGGGCTTTTTCGTTTGGTTGTCCAGACAGAAAAGAGCGTCATATAATACAGGTTTTCCGTTGGCGTCTAACTCAATAGGATACGATTTATAAAATTTCACTTTCTGCGGGTTTACCACCAACTCTATTTCTTCGGAAGTGTCTTGGGTGATTATTTTTTCTTTTTTTAGAAGTTCTAAAAGTTCATATTTGATGGGAATAACATCTTGCGGAGGATTTTTTTTCATCCAAGTTTTCTTGGCTTTGAATGTATATTGAAATCCTCGTTCGTATGATAGTTTATCTTTTCCTTCAATGATGGTATGGAAAGCATCTTGTTTTCTATTATCCTCATTATCAGAATAAACGATGGCTTCTGTCCAAATATCAGAAAGCACGTGTTTGCCGCTTTGTGTCTGCGGATAGATTGTCAATTCAACTATCGTCTCAACATCTTCTGCTTCATTTTTCAAGCAACCCACCCAAACAAAGTTCAGAAGAAAAACCAAAATAAATATACCTCGCTTTTTCATATCATTTTTTGGTCGTGTTGTAAAAAGTATGATGGAAGTTCTGATTGTCAGGCTGAGCGAAGTCGAAGCCTTATCATTACAGGGCTTCGACTTCGCTCAGCCTGACAGAAATGTCCTCTTTTTTTAAGGTATCATACTTTTTACATCACTTCCCATTTTTTATTTGGTCACAAAGATAACGTATTTTTTCAGAAGAAGCAATCTTAAAAAAACAAAAGCCTATAAAATAGCTATTTGAGAGATAAAGTGTTGTTAATCAAATAGTTGCTTTTTAGATATAGCGTTTACTAAATGCTTTAAGCATACGGACTATTTAAAAAAACGCATTTCTTTCGTTAGGATATTTTCATGATGAAAAATAGCTTACAGATGTTAAAACTCAAAACCAGGTCCTTTTACGTATAGATACCCTGTTTTTTGTTTTCCATCTTCAAAGGTAATTACAAAGAAATAAGTACCATCAGGCAAATGAGTTTTGCCAAGGGTTCTTGAATGCTCTGAACGACCTCCAAATCGCTGGTTGTCAAGCATATAATTTTCTTTTTCATATACTTTTACGCCCCATCGGTTGAAGATACGCACCACGTTTTTCTGTTTGCAACTTTCGTAATATTTTTTAAGGTCTTCCACCTCCCAAGTGTCGTTAGCACCATCTTGATTAGGCGAAATAGCATTGGGGATAAACATCTTATCAAATAAATCATCGCAAGGCGGTTTTGCTACCACCTCTAATAGTAGGCTTACCACATCGCTTTGGCAACCTGTATCGGTTTTACAAACCACATAATAAGTCGTATTTCGGGTAGGATGGATTTCCGAAGCCGTAATTTCCTGCGTAAGAGCCGAATCGGTAAACCATTGTACTTTATCGTTACCGCAAGACACACTTGCCAAACTTACCGATTGCCCCAAATAAATTCGGGCTGGGAAATTGGACGCATTGGGCAGATTAGGCGGCGTATTTCGTTCAATAGCCACCGAAGTAGGTTCGCTTTGTACTCCGTTAAGCGTCTGACGCACCCAATAAGTAACCGATTGCCCTTGTGGAATATCTTTGGTATTAACGCTAATAGACGAGGTGGTCTCGCCCGTACTCCAAACCAAAGCCCCAGTATATCCAGAGGCGTTTAGTTGGGCAGTACCCTTATGGCAATCGTACGTAATTTGTATTTTAGGAGGAGTAACCTCACCCATTATGGTAATAACCCCTATTTTGGTGTTGTTACTACACCCATCATTGACGTTTACTTTGTAGTAATACGTCCCCGCTTCAAGCCATTGTACTTGCACTTGCGGACTGCTATTGCCACCCACAAACACGGCTTTTGACGGCGGGCAGTTTCCTGCCGTTTTAGTAAAATCAAGGTTCGGCGTAGGCACATAGAGTTCCCACGTGTATGTACCATTAGGTACATCACTTATTGACAATGTGGTGGTTTGCCCTACCAAGCCTGTGTTTTGAGCCGAAACACCGCCCCAAAAACAAAGCCATAAGCAAAACCACAACAGCAACGAAACGCTATGTCTGTTATGCCGATACATATTGTTTATACAAAGGATATAATTTCCCGGGTCGTGTTGTACAAAGTATGATGGAGATTCTGATTGTCAGGCTGAGCGTAGTCGAAGCCTCGTAATTACAGGGCTTCGACTCACATACTCAGCTCCAAGTCTTCGCTGACTTTGCTCAGCCTGACAGAAATACCCACTTTATTAAAGGTATCATACTTTTTACAACACTTCCATTTTCCGAACGTTTTCAGCTTTCGGGAAATTATACCTTGTATAGAGAAAGTTTTTTAAGTTTTTATTGAATTTGGATGATAAACCCTCCTGATTGAGCTTGAATTTCAGGTCTTGCTAAAATGACTTGTGTTCCTTTTCTATTGTCGCTGTCATTTGTTATATCAGAACAATCGTCCTTAACGTCTCTCGCTCCTAAACTATTGTTTGCAAGAATCATATTACCTTTGGTTGACAAGGATATATTCTCATCTGTAAGCCCCTCGTATGTCCCGTTATTTACCACTATTTTTAATATAAACGAACTTTGCGTGGTAGCCGTTTTTGCCAATAGATTTGTTACAGAAGCTCCTGCTACAAAATCATCGCTAAAAGTTTCAAAAGTACTTCCTCCTGCTTTCCACTCTACGGATTCGTATTTTCTTCCTACAAACTCAGCGTCTGTTCCTGTTTTTCCTTGAAGTTCGGGAAGTGAAATCGTAGGTTTCCAATTACCTACATATCCACTCATTTCTACCTTATAGTAGAGTGTTGTTTTTCCGTACTCGTATTTCACTTTTCCGTTAGCAAGAACCTGAGCAGAAGAGATACCTGCCGCACATACTTTTTCTTCTCCTGCATTAAACGCAGCCCCGTCAGCGTCTTTAACAGGTGTTACCTTTAACTTGAAATTATTTAACGGCTTTATTCTCATAGCTTTCATATTGTTGGACTCACAATTATTTTTGGTTTCTGTATATTTAATAACCAAATAAAAGGGATTCCCACTGGTTAAGGCATCGGGTTTCCAAGTTAATTTTAATCGTTTGTTAGCGTTGTCTGCATCGTCATAAGTTGCGTCACCAGCAACAACATCAAAAAAATTGTTTGTAGCACTCTCTTTTGTTCCGTTAAGTAAGTCTGCTTGTTGGGTAATATACCAGTGATATTTACCATTTCCTGTAAACCCATTGTTTGTGGTATTTACCTCATACGTGTAAGTAGTACCTATTTGAGGTTTGTTTTGGTCAGCGGTACAAGGTGTCGTTTGTGCATAAGCACCTGCCGATACGATGGCAAAAGCCATACTTAATACTAACTTTCTCATAATAATAAAAATTTAAAAAATGAATATTTATATTTAATTGTTTACGTTAAAAATTACTTGTGTTATAAAATTCTGGTTGTCAGGCTGAGCGAAGTCGAAGCCTCATCACTAAAAGGCTTCGACACATACTCCGTTTTCACGGACTTTGCTCAGCCTGACAAAGATACTTTCATCATACTTCTTATAACACAATCAAAAAATTATTTGTTTTTCTATGTATCATACTTTTTTAAATCAATTCTCAAAATCATTCAAATTGCAAAACGGGTCGTGGTGTAATCCGTACTTGTCGGGTTACATAGTTGTATTTTTGTCCGTTACATTCCAGCCAATAGTTAATATTATACGTTTTATCGGTGGAAGTATCGTTTTCAAAAGAAATACCCGTATGGGTAGAGGGTTGCCCTGTTCGTACGTTGCTCAAATTGTTATTGATAGTCCATTTCAAAACGGGGTTTGGGCAACAAGGCACGGAGTTTATGGTTACGTCAAGTGCTGTATCCCCTGTGGGCAATACGTAACTATTTTCTGCTACGTTCGTATTTCCGCTACCCTCATCATAAACCGCCGTTACCACATCGGGCAAACATAACGTAATGTTTTCGGGTGGAACGATGGACGGGGCGGTTACGGTAACAATGAAACTTTTATCGGTATAAGTTGTCCAACAATTATTTCGATTGCGAAGCCCCGTGATTTCGTATTTAAAAGAACCTATATCAGAAGTGTGATGGTATATATTTATGCTTTGATGATGAGGTGGACTGCTCTGAAAGATACGGGTACTTTCTTGCGAATTTTGTAAGTTTGTTATTTTTACAGATACCATAAACGGAGGCTGACCACCCGTAATATTGGAAATAAGCATAACATTTATTGACGGATGGACTTGGCACAACGTAGTATTCAGTTCTGTAAATGTAGCAGTAGGCGGTGCTATTATATTGATATTATCCGCTTGATGAATTTGGGTCGTGCAACCATAACCATCAGTAACGGAAACGTATTCATATTCAAGTGTTCCCGCTTGGTTCGTGTTAATGGGAATATTAAAATTCCTAACATTCGAAGTGTGTTGATACTCAACGCCGTTAATTTTGTAAGTAAAAACAAAAGGAGGCTGTGCAGGGTTTGCTATCTGCACTTGAATTTCTGCACCGCTTTCCCCTTGGCAAAACGATTTTTTATTAGGGCTTACGCTGATATTTAGTTTCTTTATAACATCTATTCGTATGGGGTCGGACATAATGCTCTCTGGTTTAGAGGGTACGCCTATGTTATTGATAGTGATTTTCGCTTCTCGGAAAAAGTAATAACTTCCTTCTGCGGGATTATTAAAAGGAGGCACGTTGGTATTGACCACATAGTGCCTTGTATTCCCCCCGATGATGGGGTGTTTCGTCCCTGTGGGGCTTGTGGCGTAGTGCCATTGAAAAGTAGGGTTGGTAAAGGTATTGGGCAAAGCCGCCGCAAAGTCATCACCATCAAGGGTGGTGGAGCTACCCATACAAATCTTTGTTCCGTTGGAAGATGTTAGGTTCGTATTTTCGATGATTTTATCGGCGGTAGGGTCTATCTGAAAAATATATCGCAAAGGAATATTATTGTTGAAGTATTCGTATTTCAGTTGGTCGTTGTTGCCAGTGAGTTTAATAACCTGTGTTTTCACGAAATAGTCCTCCGCAGGATTCCATCGGTCATATACCTTTTCGTCGTTTATAAAAAGTCGTGTTCCGTCATCGGAGCCTAATTTTACGTAATAAAACCCCTTCAAAGATGTGTTTTTCATCAAGGAACGTGCTGAAAAATAGCGTAATATTCCCGCTCTCATAGCTCCTTGCGAACGAACCTCTATGGGGGTGCTGTTGCCACTTGGGTCTCTTTGTTCGTCAAATGAATGGCTGTTATAGTCTTTATATCCCAAATAATTGGTAAAATTGTTCATCTCTCTGTAAAAATGGGTTCGCCATTTATTGTTCGAATTATATGAATTTTGATTGTCGATATTGTTTGCCCCACCGATTATTTTTATTCGCACACCACTTCCCCCACCTGTGTAATATACGCGAACTTGACCCGAAATAGGGGAAGTAAAACTTCTTTTCGGATTAAACCAACCACCATAGTTATTAGATAAGGGAATTTCTTGTGTTCCATTGCAAACACTTATGAGACTGGCGTTTATCTCATACTGCACTCCTTTTATGACATTGATTAAAGCATATCGATTTCTACTTGTACCATCGGGAATAGGCACTCCTTTGTTTTCTTCGGTTTCTCCGTTTTGTTCTTTCCAATAGGGCGTAACAACGCCACCCACCTGTGTGCCTGTGCCACATTGTTGTGCAGACAGGGGGTGTATCGCCAAAAAGGAAAGGACGAAAATAAAAATGATATTAAACGCTCTTAAAAAGTTCATACTTGGGTACAAAGTTAGTGAAATAGCATAAAATTTTCAATTGCTCAAGCACACGAAATTTTGGGTCAGCACAAAGATAGTAAAAAAACAAGGGGAAAACGTATGGAAAACAAAAAATATCTTTATGAAGTATGAAGTTTTTGTTTGTAGGCGAATATAAAAATAATTTGTTTATTTTTTGAGATTGCAACTATTTGAAAACCAGCAAAATGTCTATTTAGAGAATTTTGATAAAAGGAAGAGCATTACAGTATATCCTTTTGGGTGTATACTGTAATGCTCTTATATGGATATGTAATTTATATTATAAAAAATCCAATTCTGCAATGGTTAAAATATCTCCGTTTTCTGCAATTTCAGAGGCTTCGATACGTACGTAACGACTGGTAACACTTTCTGGAAAATAGAAAGTTCTGGGGGTTGGGTCGTTAATTAGGTTTCCGAATTCAAAATTGGCTACGGTTTGCCAAGTTTTACCATCATTACTCACTTGAATTAACCCCTTGGCTAACATACCTTTACTATGGAAAGTTTGTGGTGTATAGACCAAAGCCTTTAAGGTCTGTATTTTGCCTAAATCAATGGCTATGAATGGTTTTTCAGAGCTTTTTTGTGATTGCCAATAGGTATTGGGTCGGGCATCAAAAGCCATAGTGGTTTTTCTATCATTTTGTTCAGAACTGAAATTGAGTACTTTCCATTGTTTTTTTAGAATTCCTAAATCTTCTGAGCGTACTGCACCTTTCATTCCTTTATTGAAAGAAACGGCTTTGAGTTGTTTATTTTCTACGAAAAAAGGCTCGGTGTATTTGGTACTGTTTTCATTAGGTTCTGAACCATCTAAGGTATAGAAAATTTCATAACCTGTATTTAAGTTTTCCGAGGCATTTTGTCCGTGGGGTTTCCAATTGAATTGGGTTTGCATTGGTGCAATGGTTACCATTCCGTCCAAGTTTCTGAAAAAAGAAAGCTGAGGCGGACGAGTTTTGTAATAATGCGCCGAAATGTGACTGATTGCAGGAGTATTACGCGATTCCAACACTCGAAAACGAATTTTAGAGGTGGTTACTTCCGGAAAACGTAAAATACGTTTATAACCGATGTTGGTTGCCGAGGCAATTTCTTGCCATTGATTGTTAATCCAAGCCTCTACACTGTGTTTTTCTACGCGTTCTCCGTGAGTGCGAATGGCTTCTTGTAAAACAATTCGGTTGAAGGTTATCGGCTTTTTGGAAGAAATAATAATCTCCTGATTTTTTTTGTTCAAAGTCAAGTAAGTGTCGGGGTTATTATCCAATACTTTTTTACATCCTTTGGCTCTGTAAAGCAAATTGTTATCATAAGTTTCTCGTATGCGTTGTCCTACTTCTTTAAGTACATCAACATCGGTTTGTGGAAATTTTCCTTCCCGATTGGGTGGAATATTCAATAAGAAGGTGGTATTTCCGCCAACGGTTCGTTCGTAAATATCAAAAACATCATCAGCACTACGTACTTTTTGGAAGGTATCATCTCGGTAGAACCAACCTTCACGAATGGAAGTGTTGATTTCAGCTTGTTGATAGTGTAGGTATTTGGCATTATAGAGCTTTTCGCGTGAACCCAAATCTTTTCCGGTCATATCGGGGAAGCGTTGAGCCGTTGCAGGATTCATCGGCATAGGAATTACATTCCATTCGGTTTCTCGGGTGGCTCCGGATTCGTTTCCTCCCCAACGGATATCTTCTCTTCCGAAGATAACCGCTTTGGGAGCCAACGTGCGGATAAGTTGCTTCCAAGCGGTGTAGTTGTACTGTTGACCGCCCTTGGTTTTAGGATGCGCCCCATCGAACCATACTTCGTGTACAGGGCCGTATTCGGTGAGTATTTCAAAAAGTTGGTTGAGGAAATACTCGTTATAATCGTCAACCTCAAATTCAAAAGTGGTTTTGTTTGCAAAAGGTCTGCCTGGCACCTCTCGCGGAATGGTTCTTTTAGTGTATTTGCTTAAATTACCATATAATCCTTCGGGGTGTTCTATTTGATAGAGGTCAGCAGGAGATAAGTATACGCCTAATTTCAGACCGTATTTTTGACAAGATTCCGAAAGGTCTTTCAAAATATCGCCTTTTCCACCTCGAAAATCTGTAGACATAACTCCGTGATTGGTATATCGGCTTTGCCAAAGCACGAATCCATCGTGATGTTTTACCGTTAGAATAACCATTTTCATTCCTGAATCGTGCATTGCTTTACACCATTGGTCGGTATCTAAGGTTTTTAAATCGAATATTTTAGGATCTTCCTTTCCGCTGCCCCATTCCATACGGGTAAAGGTGTTCGGCCCAAAATGTACAAAGGCGATGTATTCATTGCTTAGGGCTTCCCATTGGTTTTGGTTAGGCACCACTCTTGAGGCTTTTTCGATAATGACCTCTTTTGAGTCGTTTTCTTCGATTTTTATGGTATTGTGCACTTTTTTTTGCTGAGCATATCCTAACGCTCCAACGAAAAGCGACAAAAACAGAATTTTTTTTGATTGTTTTGTAAAAAGTTTCATCATTTTATAATGTGTTTGATTGTTTTAAAGGTTCTTTTTTATGGGTTCGGCAACCAATTTAGCGATAAAGGCAGGTTTGATTTGTTCGGACTTTTTACCGCAGAAAAAAACGGTAATATTTCCGTCGGTTTCGAACGTAGGCGTACTTGAATAGCCTTGAATTTCATCATTGTAAAAGGTTTCCGACAAGAAATTGATGTCATATTCTTTGATGACATAATTCTTATGATTTTTCAAAGAAAGCATATCAAGTACCCATTGCGAATATTTTATGTTGTTCACGTGAAGATTGACATCCAAGTCCGAAATGCGTACGTTGAATTTTTTTATCAGTTCTAAATCTGAGGGTAGGTCAATACGTTCGGTTTTGAAGTCCAACGCTCCATCGGTACGCGCATAGAAAAGTTCTTGCCTATCCGATAGGTCAATGGGTTTGCGTGATGCGATATCCAAAGTAATCCAAGTACTGGAACAACTCCCAATGACTTCTCCTTTTTCCGAAAGGATTTCAAACTCACGGAAAGCATAAACCCCCATTACAGGTAACGACCACGTTTTTACTGTAATTCTTTCATTCCATTTGGGCCAACGTTTCATTTTTAGTTTTTGCTGAGTAAGCACCCAAAAGAAGCCTTCCTTGACTAATTGTTCGTAGCCAAAGCCTAAATTTTCAGCGTGTTCGGCGGCGATATCTTGCAATATGCCCAACACTCCGTAAAGCCCTAACTGATTGTTTACGTTGAGTTGTGTACTTCGTACTTTGTAGGTTTCTGTAAAAATGGTTTGTTTCATTGGTTTACATTGAATGAAAGGCAAAGATACTAATTTATAAAATATTAAAAAAGTAACGTTCAAATAGTTTTCAAAAAATCGTGAATACAAGTGTGTGAATTACCAAACTCATCTTGATTCTTTACTTTGTAAGGATAGTTTCTATAAATAAAAACCATATAAAAACATAGCATTTTTCTATGTTTCTATATGGTTTTAAATTTAATTTCTAGTATTTATCTTTAAAAGGAGTGTTGTTCGTTGAAAACCAATTGCATCACTTTTAAGGCTTGATGAATAGTATTGATACTATTGAAGTGAAGCAACAACCGTAGTCCGTTGCGGGTTTCTTTTTCTTGCATTCTGCATCGGTCGGGATGGCGTTGTACGAATTGCAATACTTTTTGAAAACGAGAACTTTGATAAAACGGACTTTCTTGGTCAGAAATAAAATATCCTGTCATTTTTCCGTTTTTCATTACTAATTTTTCGATTCCCATTTTGGTCGCAAACCATTTCAGACGTACGCTATTGAGCAAATCGACAGCCTGAGGAGGCAATTGCCCAAAGCGGTCAATCAGATTCTTTTCGTAGGTTAGTAAATCGGCTTCCGAACTGATGTTACTTAGCTCATTGTAAAGGTTTAATCGTTCCGCAACTCGGTTTACATAAGTATCCGGAAATAAAAGCTCAAAATCACTATCAATTTGTGTATCATTCAGATATGATTTGTCTTCTTCCTTCGTTTGATACAATTCCGAAAACTCGTTTTCTTTCAACTCTACGATGGCTTCTTGCAAAATCTTCTGATAGGTTTCAAATCCGATTTCGTTAATGAAACCACTTTGCTCTCCGCCGAGCAAATCACCCGCTCCTCGTATTTCCAAATCCTTCATCGCGATATTGAATCCGCTTCCCAAGTCCGAAAACTGAGCAATGGCTTGTATCCGTTTACGAGCATCATCGCTCATTGCTACAAACGGAGGTGTGATGAAATAACAGAAGGCTTTTTTGTTGCTTCGCCCCACACGTCCACGCATTTGATGTAGGTCGGACAAGCCAAAATTATGAGCGTTGTTGATGAAAATGGTGTTGGCATTTGGCACATCTAAACCACTCTCGATGATGGTCGTTGCTACCAAAACGTCATAAGCTCCGTCCATAAAGGCAAGCATCGTTTCCTCGAGTTTTTTGCCGTCCATTTGTCCGTGACCTACGGCTATTTTGGCATCAGGAACGAGTCGTTGTAGCATTCCTGCCACTTCACGGATATTTTCCACCCGATTATTGATGAAAAAAACCTGTCCGCCCCGCTGAATTTCATATAAAACCGCATCGCGAATGATTTCCTCATTAAAATGAATCACTTGGCTATCAATAGGATAACGATTTGGCGGAGGCGTGTTTATAACCGAAAGGTCACGAGCCGCCATCAAGCTGAATTGAAGCGTACGCGGAATAGGCGTTGCCGTAAGTGTCAGTACATCAAGGTTTTCTTTTAATGTTTTGAGTTTATCTTTCACGCCCACGCCAAATTTCTGCTCCTCATCGACGATTAGAAGTCCTAAATCCTTGTATTTCACGCTTTCATTTACAATCTGATGTGTTCCGATGATAATATCAATCGAACCCTTTGCCAAGTCTTCCAAAATTTGTTTTTTTTCTTTGGCTGTACGAAAACGATTCAGGTAATCAATCCGTACGGGAAAATCTTTCATTCGGTTGCCAAACGTCTGATAATGTTGGAAAGCTAAAATGGTAGTTGGCACAAGCACAGCCACTTGCTTTCCGTTATCAACCGCTTTGAAGGCAGCCCGAATGGCGACCTCCGTTTTCCCAAAACCGACATCACCGCACACGAGCCTGTCCATCGGTTTGGGGCTTTCCATATCGGCTTTGACCTCGGCAGTAGCTTTGCTTTGGTCGGGTGTATCTTCATAAAGAAATGAGGCTTCCAATTCGTTTTGCAGATAACTATCGTGAGCAAAGGCAAAACCGCTAGATTCTTTCCGTTTGGCATACAATTGAATAAGGTTGAAGGCGATTTCTTTAACCCGAGCTTTTGTCTTCTGTTTCAGGGCTTTCCACGCTCCCGAACCCAGTTTGTAAATCTTCGGGGGCTTGCCGTCTTTGCCGTTGTATTTCGTAATTTTATGTAAGGAATGAATGCTGACAAAAAGTACATCGCGGTCACCATAGATAAGTTTGATGGCTTCCTGCATTTTGCCTTCTACTTCAATTTTTTGTAATCCTGCAAACTTTCCGATGCCGTGGTCGATATGCGTAACATAATCACCAACAGTAAGTTGAGTGAGTTCTTTAAGCGTAATGGCTTGTTTTTTAGCATATCCATTTTTTAGGTGGAACTTATGATAGCGTTCAAAAATTTGATGGTCGGTAAAGACGTTGATTTTATTGTCCGGATCTACAAACCCGCTGTGTAGCGATAAAATGGCGGTTTGATAATGCACTTTTTGTTCCATTTCCTTGAAAATATCGTCAAAACGCTTTGCTTGTTGCTCGGTGGAACAAATAATGTAATTGGTGAAACCTTCTTCGTGTTTTTCGTTTAAATAGCTGATTAATAGTTCAAATTGCTTATTGAATGCAGGTTGCGGATTAGTTCTAAAAACGATTTTTTCTGAAGAAAATAATAAGTTTGTTCCCGTAAAAATGGATTGAAAGGAGCTGATACGTTCCAAAAGTTCATTACTTTGACAGAAAAGTACTTCGGGAGCGATATGTTTGACTTCGTTTGATAGTTTTTCGTAAATTTCGACGGATTTATTGAATAATTTATCGATTTTTTGAGGAAAACTATCAATATCCTTCGCGATAAAAAGTGTTTCTTCCGAAATGTATTCCAAAATGGATTGCCTTACTTCTTCATTTTCCTTATTTTCGATGTTTGGAATAATCGTGATTTTGGATAATTGTTGTGTAGAAAGCTGTGTTTCAACATCAAAAGTTCGGATACTTTCGATTTCATTGCCGAAAAACTCAATGCGATAAGGTTCGTTGTTCGAGAAAGAAAAAACATCGACAATACCACCACGCACTGAAAACTCCCCAGGTTCGGTGACAAAATCTGTTCGGTTGAAATTGTAAGTAAAAAGCATTTCATTGAGGAAATCCAAAGATAAAGAGTCTCCTTTTTTAATTTTTAAGGTGTTCTTTTCGAGTTGTTTGCGAGTGATTACCTTTTCAAAAAGAGCCTCAGGATAACTCACCACAATCAAAGGCGTTTGATGTGAACCCAATCGGTTTAACACTTCGGCACGAAGCAAAACATTGGCGTTATCCGTGTCTTCAATCTGATAAGGACGGCGGTAGCTATCGGGGAAAAATATTACGTGCTCATCGCCCAACAGGCTTTCCAAATCATTCAGAAAATAGGCTGCTTCTTCTTTATCCGAAAGCATCACAAACAAATTTCGTTTCGTATTTCGGAAAAGATTGGCAATGACAAATGATAATGAAGCTCCTGATAAATGATTGATTTGCAGAGAGGATATTCCTGCTTTAATTTTTGAGTTTAGCTCAATAAATATCGGATTTTCACTTATTTTGAGAAGAATATCGTTTAGTTTCACTTATTTTTTCTTGCAAAAATACGATTTCTAATAAACTTTGCAAAATATGTATTAGCTGTTTTAAAAGCAGAATTTCAAATATCGAATAGCTTTTCAGAGCCTTTAAGAATAAATGGTTTTAGATAAACTATAAAAAATAGTTGCGTAACTAAATTTTTTAGTTTACATTTGCACTGTGAATTAATAAAGCTATCTTCTGGTAAGAAAGAGGCGAAATGAAAGTTTATAGAAACAATCAGATAAATAAGTAAAATCAATAAATAAAACACAAAAAAATGAAAGAATTGACAGCAAAAGAAGAAGAGATAATGACATTTTTTTGGAAACATAATAAACTCTTTGTTAAGCAAATCGTAGAGCAGTATCCTGATCCAAAACCACATTTCAATACCATATCTACATATGTACGTATGCTTGAAGAGAAGGGGTTTCTGGCACATGAGCCGTTTGGCACCTCTTACCAATATTATCCACTGATTTCCAAAGAGGAATACAACAACCGAACGTTAAAAAATATTGTAGCAAAATATTTTCAGAATTCGTACTTGAATGTAGTCAATACGTTCATAAAATCCGAAAAATTATCCATTGAAGAAATTCGACAATTGTTGGATGATATTGAAAAAAAACAATAAAGTATGGAAAATTTAGTATTGTACCTGCTCAAACATTTTGTTTTTATGGGGATATTATGGGGAGGCTATCGTTTGTTTGTCAGTGGTAACACTTTTCATAGAACTAATAGAATCACCCTATTGCTGATTCTTGCAATAGGAATGATGTGTCCTTTAGTAAATATTCCACTTCCTTATGATAGTATATTCGCTGAAAAACAAATAGTTGCATTTGAGCTATCCTCTTCAGAGACTCAAACAGAGTCAATCGTAGCAACAGGAAGTGATAATAGCTATAGCCTTACAACTCTCCTATGGATTGTTTATGTGGTAGGTATTTTGCTCTTTTTACTTCGATATCTTATCGGAATTATATTCATTGGTCGAATTGTTAGCAGAGCCACACTTGAAAAAACAACAAATAACAAGAATATATATGTGACCAAGAAAAAGGTATCTCCATTTAGTTGGTTTGGTTATGTAGTTATTTCTGAAGAAGATATGACAAAAGGAGCTGATAATATTATCAAACACGAGTTGGCACATGTTGAATTTGGGCATTCGTGGGACTTACTTTTTGCACAGCTTTATTGCTTAGCCTTTTGGTGGAATCCATTTGTGTGGTTGCTTAAAAATCACCTAATTACTGTACACGAATTTCAAGCTGATCAGCGAGTAATTGAACAAACCACCCATCCTAACGAGTACCGAAAGCAACTCATTCACCTATGTGTAGGAGCTGAACGAATAGCTATGGCACATAATTTTGAAACAAGTAACCTAAAAAAACGTATTTATATGACAATGAAAAACAAATCAACCGCAAAAGCCAAATGGGGCTATGTAGCTCTGGCGTTGGCTACCACTTTAACCATGTCGTTAACTTCAACAGAAACGATACAAGCACAAGAAAAAGAGCCTCAGATAGTAGTTTTAGGCTATGTCACTGATGATAAAAATCCGCAACCGTTGTTTTTCATTGACGGGAAAGAGGCAACAAAGGAAGCAATTTCAGGAATACCTGCGGACAACATTGGATGGATAAACGTACTCAAAGATGAAAAAGCGACAAAAATGTATGGCGAAAAAGGTAAAAATGGCGTTGTTGAAATCTACACCCAAGGAAATGTTCCAGAGGAATTTGCAAAAAAAGCAAAAGACAAAAAGACGTTTAAACTTTCAAAATCCTCGGGAAAAGCCCCAGTTACAAGTGGTAATATGACCGTTCTAAAACTAAAACAAGAGTCCGATACCCTCATGTCTGATTCAAAAGTTGTTGACGTTAAGGAAGTTCAAGTAACACAAAAAGTAACAGCCTTTAAAATGAATGGAAAAAAGGCAAATGACCCTTTGTTATTAGTTGACGGAAAAGAAATGGAATATACAAAATTAGCCGATCTTGGCGCTGAAAATATTCAATCCATAGTAGTGTTGAAAGACAAAAAAGCTCTTGAAGCATATGGTGAAAAAGGAAAAAATGGAGTTATTTTAATAACTTTAATAAAATAATCAAAAAATATTTAAGAGTTAACATCTTGATATTTAGTTAATTAAATAGGTTAATCAGATAATAAAAATATTTTTATCGTTATTTTATTTGGAAGTTTAAAAAACTTACGTATCTTTGCACCGCAAAAATAACGATTGGCTCATGGTGTAATGGTAACACAGCAGATTTTGGTTCTGTTATTCAAGGTTCGAGTCCTTGTGAGCCAACAAAAGCTACCCTACAATGGGTAGCTTTTTTATTTTAATCCTATTTAAATAAACAAAATCGATACGGATATAGTTAAAATTTATATAACAGACTGTGTATATTGAATTTGATTTATTACCTTTGCCTCCATTAACACTTAAAACAATTTAAAAATGGCTTTAGAAATAACAGATGCTACTTTCGAAGAAGTGGTTTTGAAGAGTGATAAACCCGTATTGGTAGATTTTTGGGCAGTTTGGTGTGGACCTTGTCGTATGTTAGCTCCTGTGGTTGAGGAAATCTCAAAGGAATATGAAGGAAGAGTGGTTGTAGGAAAAGTGGACGTAGACAACAACCAAGAATTTGCTTCTAAGTATGGAGTGCGAAACATTCCAACAGTATTAGTATTCCAAAATGGAGAGGTGGTAGGTAGACAAGTGGGTGTTGCCCCTAAAAAAACATACACAGAAGCTCTTGACGGAATCTTAGGTTAGTTTTTTTTATTTTTAAATACCTTTCATTGTGTTTGTGGTGTAATCCAAAGTCTATGTGGGACACTTTTTGCAATTTTACTTAATGCAGAAATTAGAATATACCACAAGCACAATTTGTTTTTTTTGAGTTCACTACTTAATTGCATTTATTTTTTAATGGTTAAATGCTGATTTTTCAGCATTTTGACCGCTTTTCATCGGCATTGGAAATTTGGCGTTAAGAAAATCAACGAATAAAGCAAAGTAAGCGAAAACTTGGAGCTTAGTATGTGGAAAATTTTCCATTGTTCGAAACGACCGTAGGAAGCAAGTTTGGAAAATTTTAGCGACATGAGTCTGATTTTTAGGCAAATATCGAAAGCCTTGATTTTTGCTTCTTTTCATCTAAGGAAAAGAACGATGTATAAAAATAAATAATGAACTCAATTGTTTTTTTAACAGCTTCAATCTCTTCTGATAATTAATACATCTTCCTTTAGATATTTTTACTGGTGCATAATCCGACTTAAACTCTAATGCCTTTTGTGTTTTCAATTCAATGTTTTAAAGCTACATAGCACATTGAGTTTTATCCATTATAGCTTGCCAAAAATTCAATTCGATGTGGTATTATGGAAGATTTTGTTGTATGCTTTTGCCTTTATGAGAACTGACTGCTAGCATAGCGTCGTATTTTTGCTTATAAATGAAAAAGGAGTATATTTGCGGAAATTTTTAATCATATGGAAAGGATAGCCAGTTTTTGTATAGATCATTTGAAATTGCAACGTGGTATTTTTGTTTCGCGTAAGGATTTTGTTGGCAATGAAGTAATTACTTCGTTTGACATTCGCATGAAATTGCCTTATCGTGAGCCTGTGTTGGGAGGTGCTGAAATTCATACTATTGAACACTTAGCAGCTACTTGGTTGCGAAATAGCGATTGGAAAGATAAAATCATTTACTGGGGGCCGATGGGCTGTATGACAGGGAATTATCTTATTTTAGCAGGGGATTACACTTCAGAGGATATTCTGCCACTTATCACGCGATTGTTTGAATACATGACTCATTTTGAAGGAGAAATCCCAGGAGCATCAGCCTTAGAATGTGGTAACTTTTACAACAACAATTTACCAATGGCAAAGTTTGAGGCAAAGAAATATCTTGAAGAAGTGCTTTACAATATGAAGGAAGAAAATCTGAATTATCCGTTATAGAATTGAAAATTAGACCATTGAATGATTCGTTAAATAATCTATAATTGGTAATAAAACAAAAAAATATTTGTATCTTTGCACCGAATCCTCAAACCAATGAGGATTTTTCGTTTTTTTTAAATTTACATAAACTATGAATAATATATCGTATTATACAGCTGAGGGATTAAAAAAATTAAGAGATGAATTAAACCAACTCAAAGACGTTGAACGTCCGAAAGCATCACAGGCAATTGCTGAAGCGAGAGATAAAGGAGATTTGTCGGAAAACGCTGAATATGACGCAGCGAAGGAAGCACAAGGGCTTTTAGAGATGAAAATCGCTAAATTGGAGCAATTGTTAGCGAATGCACGTTTGATTGATGAGTCTCAATTAGATACCTCAAAAGTGTTGGTGCTTTCAACAGTGAAAATCAAGAACTTAAGCAACAATATGCAAATGACATATACCTTAGTTGCTGAAAGTGAAGCGGATTTGAAAACAGGTAAAATCTCGGTAAGTTCTCCTATTGGGAAAGGCTTGTTGGGCAAAGCTGTTGGTGAAATTGCTGAAATTCAAGTGCCTAATGGCATATTGAAGATGGAAATTTTAGAAATTAGTCGATAAATCATCTAAAAAACAACTGACCAATGGCGAGTATTTTCACAAAAATCATTCAAGGAGAAATTCCTGCGTATAAAATCGCTGAAAATGAGGATTTTATTGCGTTTTTAGATATCAATCCCAATGCGATAGGGCATACCCTTTGTGTTCCCAAAAAGGAGGCAGATAAATTGTTTGACCTGGATGAAACCACCTACAACGAACTAATGACATTTTCGCGAAAAGTTGCTCAAGCCTTGGAACGAGCTATTCCTTGTAATCGTGTAGGGGTGGCTGTCATAGGGTTGGAAGTACCTCACGTACACGTACATCTTATTCCTATCAATGAGATGAAAGAAATGACTTTTGGGCACAAGGTCTCGCTCACTGATGCTCAGTTCAAGGAGGTAGTTGAAAAAGTACAAAGAGAACTAAAATAACATGAAAATGAAAAAAATATCCGTAATAATATGTTTAGTTTCAATACTTTTTTCTTGTACCTCAAGAAAGAATGTTGCGTACTTTTCGGATATTGAAAACAATAAAACAGAGATTTTAAAATCCTATGAAATTAGGCTCCAACCTGATGATTTATTAAAAATAATTATTAATTCACAAACGGAGGAGCTACTTTCGGATTTTAATAAAACTCAAAATACAGGCATAGCTGCGGAAGGATCTTCACCACTACAAACCTACTTGATTGATAAGGATGGATATATCACTTATCCAGTTATTGGAAATATTAAATTAGGAGGTCTGACTCGTAATGAAGCGATTGATGTATTGACCAAAGCGGTTCGCACTTTTATCAAGGATGCAACTGTGAATCTGCGAATCGCTAATTTCAAGGTAACTGTGCAAGGGGAGGTACGAAAGCCTGGTACGTTTACTATTGAATCGGAGCGTATTACATTATTACAAGCGTTGAGTATGGCGGAAGATATGACCATCTATGGTAAGCGTAGTCATGTTGTTGTCATTCGTGAACAGGATGGGCAAAGAACTTTTAATGTGGTGGATATGTCTTCCTCTGAATTTATGAACTCCGATTTCTACTACTTAGCTCAGAACGATGTGGTGTATGTTGAACCTAATAAAACACGAATAAATTCTTCCGTATTAGGTTTAGATACAAGTACTATCTTATCTGCTATTTCGGTAACAATTACTGTAATTGCCTTATTACTAAAATTTTAGGTTATGGAAAATCAGTTATCCTTTAATGAAAAAGACGAGAAGATAGATTTTTCAAAAATAATTCAGCCTTACCTTTCTCGTTGGCTGTGGTTTGCTATTAGTGTGGTCGTAGCTTTGATTTTTGCTTATGCCTACCTGCGATACGCTCCCTCTATTTACAGAGCAACAACTACTGTAATGCTTAAAGACGACAAAAAAGGAGGAGTAGTGAATGAACTTTCTGCTTTGTCGGATTTGGACATACTCAAAGATATTAAGGATAATATTGAAAATCAGATAGAAGTACTGAAATCACGGACTTTATCTGAAAAGGTCGTACAGAAACTAAATCTTCATATATCTTACATTTCTGAGGGAAAAGTAAAGACATTTGATGTTTATAACAATACACCTGCTTTTATATCCATCGAAACTTTGGCTCGGTCATCCGTCAAATTGAAGGTCGTCGGCGAGGAAAATGAATTTACACTATTTGAAGATGAACAACCGTTAGGAACGTTTCGCTATGGAGAGATAATCCAAAATCACATTGGGCAGTTCTCTATACATAAATCAACAGAAAATACAAAATTTCCATACTCAATAGGGATTGATATTGAAGATCCTATTAGAGTGGCTTCAGGCTACAGAAGTAGTTTAAATATTAAATTAGTTGGGAAAAACACATCTGTGTTAGAATTGTCCGTGAGCCATCAAAATAAAAAGAAAGCGGAGGATTATCTGAATACTCTCGTCGAAATATACAATACAGAAACCATTACTGACCAGCGATTTATATCACAGAATACTTCTGATTTTCTTACAAAGCGTTTGGAAGTCCTCACCAAAGAGTTACATGAGGTTGAAAAACATGCCGAAATATTCAAAAAAGAAAACAGAGTTACTAATATTCAAACAGATGCTCAGTTCAATTTAGAAAATGCAAACTTATTTGACAGAAAATACGTAGAAGCAACCACTCAAATTGAACTTATAGAAAACACCATAAAAGGGTTTATTGATGTGAAAAGCACGGGAAAAACCTTTCCTCTTTTGGATGTTTTTACATCAAATCAAGTGCTATCTGCAGCTATTGAGGAACATAACAAAAAGACGATTCATCGAAATCAAATAGCTCTCAATGCAGGAGAAGGAAACATTATGCTTAAGCAAATAGAAGAAGAAATCGAAGCTCTTAAAATAACCATTAAAGAGAATCTATTGCTTATGAAATCGAATTTGTTGATTCAGAAAAATGAGATCAGCAAAAAACAAGCTTCTTTGAGTGGACGTGTACGCACCATTCCTACTTTAGAAAAAGAATTGCGAGAAATAACTCGGCAACAAAGCGTAAAAGAATCCTTATTTCTGTATCTATTAGAAAAACGAGAGGAAGCAGAGATTTCTATGGCGGCTTTAGCTCCCAAAGCTAAAGTTATAGATAGAGCTTTAGGAGGGGCTACCCCCATCTCGCCCCGCCCGATGATCATACTCTTGGGAGCAATTGTTCTAGGTTGTATAATTCCGTTTTTGGTTATCTACATAATGGAATTATTTAACATAAAAGTGCGAAGTAAATCAGATGTCGAAGAGCGATTGTCAGTACCTTTTGTTGGGCAAATTCCACATACGGATGATACTCAGCAAATAGTAACATTAGATACTCTTTCTCCTTTGGCAGAGGGGTTCCAAATGGTTTGTACTAATATGGATTTTGTTTTGAACGACATCCCTCAAGGACAAAGCAAAACGATTCTTGTTACCTCCTCATTTCCAGAAGAAGGTAAAACATTCGTATCAGTCAATTTGGCGGCTACATTTGCTGTTTCTGGAAAAAAAACACTACTTATAGGAATGGATATCCGAAATCCAAAAATAGGGGAGCAATTAAATTTACGCTCGGTTGGTCTTACTAACTATTTGGCTTCGGATATCGATCTGTCGTCGGTGATAGTGAAAATCCCTAATTTCAGGGAGTTTTATGTGTTGCCAACCAAGGTAGTACCTCCAAATCCAGCAGAATTGCTAACCAGTTCAAAAATAACAAAAATGTTTGAACAACTTAAGCAAGAATTTGATTACATTATCGTTGATACAGCTCCTGTTAATGTGGTTGCCGACACTCTATTGATAGCTAAACATGCGGACGCTTGTGTTTATGTAATTCGTGAGAATTTTTCTGATAAGCGAATGCTTGAGCCCGTTCAAAGATTGTACGATGACAAGAGGCTACCTAATATGGCAGTGATTCTCAACGATGTTTCTTTAGGAAATATGACACCCTATTATGGTTATAACTATGGTTATGGTTACGGGGCTAAGAATCAAAAGAATAAATCACTATTCAAGAAAATTTTACGTAAATTCAGGTGGTAGTCTGATAGCGTAGGACAACACTCCTCAGTCAAGGTGTATTGTTTTGCTAGATTAGTCACCATCCATCACAGGAATACACCTCTCGAAATCAAGAGAGAGGTGCTATTCGGACTCGATACAAGCGTAGATTTATACAACTGAAATATTTCTATATCTCTTTTACAACCTGTTCTAAGGGTAACCGTAATTTTGGATTTCGGTCTGGCTGGTTTGCGTCATCTTCATGGCGATAACCGATAGCGACCGCAAATAAAGTTTGATAACCTTCTTCTTGTAAGATTTCATCGTATTTCTCATTTTGGATGCCCTCCATAGCCGTAGAATCAATGTTCATTGATGCACAAGCACTTAAAAAGAATCCTAATGAAATGTATACTTGTTTGTTTAGCCATATATGAACTTGTTCATCGCCTTTGGGTTTTAGTACTTGGTGATAGTAGTTCACCGCACCTTCTGGGAGAAAATCAGTGATTTGTTTTTCAAATTTACGAAGGTCTTTAAAACCTAAAAAAACTACTAAATGACTAGCTTCGTTGATTTTACTCTTGTTAAAATGAGAAACATCAGCTAAGGCCCGTTTTGTCTTTTCGTCTGAAACAATGATAAAGCGCCAAGGCTGTGAATTGATTGATGAAGGACTTAAACGCAAAATCTCTTTCAGTTCGCAAATGAGATTTTGGTCAATTTTCTTGTTATTATATGCTTTTGTTGTATATCGGTTTTGTGCTAATTCTATAAAATTCATAAGATTGTTTTTACATATGCGCACAAAATTACGATATTCAATACTAAAAAACTATTTTTCGAGCAAAGTTTTTTTACTTTGAAAAATAATGTATCCCAAAGTTAGCAATAGCAACAAGTGTAAATAAACAGCATATAGTACCAATTCGGGATAATTTATAGTGTTTTTACTCAAATAGATAAGTCCTAAAACCTGGGCTCCGTAGGGGATGATTCCTTGCACGTAGCATGAAAAAATGTCCAAAACTGAAGCTCCATTGCGAGGTGCGATATTGAATTTTGTGCTGATTTTTCGACTGATTTTCGATACAATTAGGATTGAAACTGTATTGTTTGCTACGCACAAATTCGCAGAACTCACCAAAGCTCCTGTTCCTAAAAGTGCTGTTTTATAGGATTTTATGTATTTTTGAATACCATTCATAAGAAAACGAATACCTCCGAAATATTCAACTAAAGTTGCTAATCCTCCAGTGAAGAAAAACAGTAAAAATACTTCAGACATACTCATAAAACCTTCATAGACATTAGTTGTAAAACCAAGAAAATCAAACTTTCCGTAGATGATACCCAGAGTTCCAGCAAAAATAATTCCTGTGAATAACGAGGCGAATACGTTTACTCCCAACAAAGAAAGTACAACTACGGCAATATACGGTAAAATAAGTACCACATCAAAGTCAGCAGTAGCTTTACTTACAGCTGGTTGCACGTCCGAATTTCCTATGAAAATTAGAATAATCATTGTCAATATAGCGGCTGGTATAGCTATCTTACTATTTGCTTTCATCTTGTCGCTCATTTCGGCTCCCATCGTTTGTGTAGAAGTAATGGTAGTATCTGAAATCAAGGATAGGTTATCACCAAACATGGCTCCCGAAAGCAAACAGGCTCCCACCAATGATATGTTGGACTGTGATTGCGTAGCCAAATCAATAACTATAGTACCCAAAGTCATAATGGTTCCTACGGATGTCCCTGTGGCAAAGGACAAAAAGGATGACACGAGGAATACACCCAACGGCAGATACGCAGGAGAGATGTAGTACGTTCCTAAATTTACAATCGAATCGACACTTCCCGAGGCTTTTGTTACGAATGAAAACCCTCCTGCAAGTAAACTTATGACACACATTGCTAATACATTACTGTTTCCTGCTCCTGTGAAAAAAATCTGTATTTTTTCTTTTAAAGTCGATTTGTAAATCAATAGAGCCACTACCACACCTGCCAAAGCAATCAGTGGAGAAGGAATAGAGTAAAAATTATTGAAGTAAATACCACTCCATAGGAATATACCTACGAAAATTAAAAGAGGTAAAATTGAAATAATGGAAGGTTGCTTATCAGTTGACATTGCGATCTTTTATAGATTAAGGCTGCAAAAGTATGCATAAAAAAACAATTAGTAAAATATATTTTTACAAAAAATCATTTTTTCATTAAAATATACTTCTAATAAAAGTATTTATAAAATAACAATGCAATCAACTAAGTAGCCCTTATATTTACAGAAATGCTCAAAAATATAAATTCTTAAGCCTCGCTTTGTTGACTTATAAACTTTCGAGGATGCCCAAAAAAGTCATTCTTTCAAAGTTCATAAAAGGTATAAACTACTTTCTATTTCTCTACCAAATACTTCCAATAGCGTTTAGGAACGTATTGTCGGTGGAGTTTTGGGTTGTATCGCTCCTTGATATTCACACTTTGAAAGTAGTTTTTCCAAAGCGTTTCGTAGGGGCGCTCCTCCTCGTGGAAAAAAGCCTCAGGATTTTTAAGTTTTTGCTTGGTAGCAGCATCGGGAACTACGGGAAGTACTTCTTCTAAGTCATAATAAATACCATAACCGCGTTTGAGGTCGTAAATCATCCACTTTTGGTCGGCATATCGGTCTTTAAAATGCTTGATGATTAAAGGTAGAACATCAAAATCGGGAGCTATTTGAGCGAAAAAACTCTCATCTTGCAGTTTTTGGAAACGCACAAAGGCCTTCATTCTGTGAGATTCCCTTTGAACCGACTTTACCAAACGAGCAATGCGCATCATTTGAGCATCGGCATAATTTTCGAAAATATTTTCCTTGGTATTTACTAAATAGCGTACGGCATACAGAATCAAAGCCTCTCGCTGAGGGTCTTCCGATAGAAATACTTTCAGAAGTTGGTTTACTGCGGATTTATCGGCATATTTTTCAATGCCTTTCACTACGCGTTCTGCTTTTTCGAAATGGGTTACCACCTCTTGTTCTTCCGAAAAAAGTGCACCAAGGGTATGAGTACTACATACAATCTCAACATCCGCATAGTGGTATTCAAAAACTTCGAAAACAGCCGTAAGCAATCCCTCGAAACTGCCATCATAGACCAAACGTATCATCAAAATAAACTCAATTGCTGGGAAAAATGATTTTTATATTTAGATTTCATACTACTGATAACCAATTGCCTAAGTTCAAGTTGGTCTAAATATTTTAGAAACGGATTCTTTTCTGCCAAATCAATGAAGAATTTAGCTCGATTTACGGTAACCCCCATTTTTTTGAGGTGTTCCATTGTAATGGTCTGAAATCTTCTGGAATTCACGATTTTGTAAGCTGAAGTTCGCCCAATGCCTGGAACACGCAAAATCATTTCATAGGCTGCTGTTTGTAAATTCACGGGAAAAAGTTGCGGATTTCTAAGTGCCCAAGCTAGTTTTGGGTCTATCTCTAAATCCAAAAAAGGATTTTGAGGCGTTAAAATTTCGCGTGCTTCAAATCCGTAGAAGCGCATCAGCCAATCTGCCTGATAAAGCCGATTTTCCCGAATCGTGGGAACAGGCGTGGTAAGTGCGGGTAGTCTGCTATCGGCCGTAACAGGAACATAGCCCGAATAATATACCCTTTTGAGTTGAAATTGCTTGTAAAAATGGTCGGCACTGAGGATAATTTGTACGTCGTTTTCGCCCGCTGCACCGATGATAAACTGTGTACTTTGTCCGGCAGGAGCGTATTTGGGAGTTGATTTTATGATTTTTCGTTCCGATTGAGCTTGTACGATGCTGTTTTTTATATGGTTCATTGGTTGAATCATCTGCTCGTGGCTTTTGTCGGGAGCCAATAGTTTTAAGCCCGAAACGGTAGGAATTTCCATATTGATGCTGAGTCGGTCAGCCCACAAACCGGCTTCTTGCAAAAGCTCTGGCGAGGCATTTGGAATGGTTTTCAGGTGAATATACCCATTGAAACGATGCTCGGTTCTTAATTTTTTGGCGATAAGAATCAGGCGTTCCATCGTGTAGTCGGCATTTTTGAAAATTCCCGAGCTGAGGAATAGCCCTTCGATGTAGTTACGACGGTAAAAGTTGATGGTCAAATCCACCACTTCATCTACAGTAAAAGCAGCTCGTTTAATGTCGTTGCTTTTTCGGGATACGCAGTAGATACAATCGTAAATACAGTGGTTGGTGAGTAATATTTTGAGCAGAGACACACAGCGTCCGTCTTCGGTGTAGGTGTGGCATATGCCCGAGGGTGCCGAATTTCCTAAGCCTTTATGAGTATTTTTTCGGTTGCCTCCGCTTGAAGAACAGGAAACATCGTACTTGGCGGCATCGGCAAGTATGGTTAGTTTTTCGTTAATGCGGTCGTAGTTCATCGTGTAAGGTTTTGAGGTTTTGATGAAAAAGAGAATATCGTCCTTTGCTGAAAACTTCTCTTTTTTCTCTTTTTTAAAAAAGAAAGTTCACTTTTTATTGCTGATTTTTAATTGAATAAAAAGAATTTCAGCATTAAGAGTCCCTCGCAAATATAGAATAAACAAACTATTTATACAACAAAGCAAAGGAAGGATTCTTCTAAAAAAGACGTTAGCCTTTGTGAATTTCTCATTGTAAAACAAGTGTAGGAACCCTTCAAATCATTATTGAATTTACTGTAATCATCACTGATGCTTCGGTTCCACTTAGTAAAACAAACGGTATGCCAATTTGAGCGAAATAGCAGAATTTCACCTTAGTAGTTTTACATTTAAAAAGCTACGTCTTTTCTTTTGTCACGAATTTGCGTTGGTTTTTTATGGGATACTGTTGTTACTAAACCCAATCCGTTAGTTTTTTTTCTGATTTTTGATGTCGGAATAAATTTGGATTGTCTGTAAAGTTTCGAAATTTTTCAGTTTGTTTGACAGAAATTCTGCGTGTGGACTATCAGAATTGTTAGGAGCAAGTTTCCGTTTTGTGCTGTCTTTCCACGTAAAATATAAGGGCTTTTGGTTTCCTTTGAAAAGTACTCCGAGAGAATCTGCAATGAAGTTATAATCATTTATACCAAAGCGATAATTTAAAGATTTTGAAAATAAATCATCTCCCGAATACATATATTTTTGATTGGAAAGGCTCAAATGAAATAACGTAGGGAAAATATCTTTGTGCGAAGCCATAACGTTTGCATCAAAGAACAGGGGTTTATAATCTTCTGGAACGTAGAAAAGTATCGGAACACTTCGCTGGAGAAAAGCATTCTCACTATCGTATTCAAAAACTTGTCGGATATTATGGTCGCCAGTTACTGCAATAATTGTATTTTTTCCCAAAGGAGAATTTTTAATAAATGCAATAAATTTTGCCAATTGCGAAGCAGCATACTGATGAGCATAAAAGTTATCTGAAGCCATTTGCTTGTCCACTCTAATGGTTTCTTCAAGACCTTTTATATCAATCGGATAGGGGGTGTAGTGTGAAGGTACTTGGTAAGGCGTATGATTGCTTACAGTTAATGAAAAGATAAAACGTGGCTTTTGCGAAGGAGCACTTAATCGTTCAGCAATATAATCAAAGAGATATCCGTCGTGAACCCCCCAAGCAAAGGTTTCGGCACTAGGGATTTTAT
The DNA here is from genome assembly GCF_043187445.1 of Capnocytophaga canis. Taxonomy (NCBI): domain Bacteria; kingdom Pseudomonadati; phylum Bacteroidota; class Flavobacteriia; order Flavobacteriales; family Flavobacteriaceae; genus Capnocytophaga; species Capnocytophaga canis. The sequence goes on from NZ_CP171121.1 coordinate 1,327,472, forward strand.
CCAAAATATGTGAGCTTCCTTCAATAACATCAAAATATTGATGCTTGATGAAATTGTCCACATTTCTCCACGAGAGGTTCGCTCCGGTAATAAACATCGTTTCATATCCTTGTTCCTTAAAAGGCTTTGCTACTGATGATGAGTATGAAACATCAAAGTAAGGCGACTGAGAAACGATACCCTTAGGGGTGTTTATCAATAAATTCTCTAAGGAATTGATAGTTCCATTATGAGAAGACAAGCAATTCTTAAAGTAATATAAATCAGAGAGCATTGGAGATAAATCACCCAATAGGTTTAATTCTTTGGAATGAAGCTCAAAATAATGATTACTCATACTTTCCATCAAAAAGAAAATAACGTTTGGTGGATTCTTTTCCAAGAAATCATTTTCCTGAGTTGTCGAATACATTTCTGAATTAAACAAGTTGCTATCAGGCTGTTGATACGCTTCTTTTACTTGTTCGACACTTTCAAATCCGTTGTCCTGTAAGGTTCTTTCAATATTAGGATTTAGGTAGTTCTCTTTAAGTTCAACGTTAGCAAACTGCAAAGCATACGGAGCATTATAACAAAGTGAATTGATAAAAAGATTAGTGCTGACGTTTGTATGCTCACGACGAAGCGTAAAAACGCCTAAACTTCCACGCATACCGATAACAAATAAAGGAAATATTATCAGTAAAAGCATACTTGCTTTTTTTGAAATTTGATTTGTATTTTCAAGAAAACCACGATAGATATACTTATGAACAACTATGAAACTTATAAAAATGAAAGCTAAAACCAGTAAAATCTTAAATATGGGATAGTCTGTCCAAACGGAGTGAAGAACGGCAGACGTATCATCATTAAATATACCAAAAAAGAGAATATTGATATGTGATTGGAAGAATTGATAGAAAAAGAAATCAATAATCTGCAAACTTGTAAAAACCAATAAAACAAACAAAAGGTAATATTTACTAAAAATCAAATAAGCATTTTCAAATTTTCTACTGAAAGATTTTCGAATACATAATGAACTTAGCCAAAAGAGAGCTAAAGGTAAAAACCCATAGCAAATGACAGATACATCAAATCGAGCTCCCATTAAGAAGGCTTGAAACAAATCTGTTTTATGAGAGGACAGTTGCTCATAATTACCATATACGTATAAAAATAGGAAACGATTAGCGAGAAAAAATAAAAAGAAATAAGCGAAATATTTAAGTCCGCTGGATATAATTTTTCCAAATAACGAAAGATTCATTATATAATATGTGTTGGTTATTAAATGATATTAGTACAAATCAAGAAAATAAAAGGTGAAGTTTAATAGTTTTCAGCCTTCTATCAAAAGGAATTCATCGTACGAAAATGCAAAATAAAACATAATTTTAGAAAATTAAAAATGGTTAAGGTGTTTTTGTTGACGCTACATCCAACTTATAAAGGTAATTTTTCTTTGCAAAGAGAAATCTATTTCGTATATTGCCAAACTTTTTAACGATTTATACTTTTTTAGATATGAAAACAGAAAAATTATCTTCACAACAAGCGATGGAGCTTGAAGACAAATATGGAGCCCATAATTATCATCCACTACCTGTAGTACTCAGCAAAGGCGAAGGTGTGTACGTGTGGGATTTGGAGGGGAAGAAATATTTTGACTTTCTTTCCGCATATTCAGCTGTGAATCAAGGGCATTGCCACCCTAGAATTATCGAAGCGATGACTAAACAGGCACAAACTTTAACGTTGACCTCACGCGCGTTTTACAACGATAAGTTAGGGGTATATGAGAAATATATTACCGAATATTTCGGATTTGAAAAGATGTTACCGATGAACACTGGTGCTGAGGCAGTAGAAACAGCTATCAAAATATGCCGAAAATGGGCGTACGAACGAAAAAATCTCCCTGAGAGCCAAGCGATTATCGTGGTTTGTGAGCAAAATTTCCACGGACGTACTACTACAGTCGTTTCTTTTTCTTCGGACAAAAACGCACGTAAAAACTTTGGACCTTACACACCGGGATTCGTAAGCATTCCGTACAATGATTTGAGAGCTTTGGAGTCTTTTTTGGCTGAAAATCCGAATGTTGCAGGATTTTTGGTGGAGCCTATTCAAGGGGAAGCAGGTGTATACGTTCCTTCGGATGGATTTTTGAGTGGAGCCAAAGCTATTTGTGAAAAATACAATGTACTGTTTATCGCCGATGAGGTACAGACAGGAGTTGCTCGTACAGGAAAACGTTTAGCTGTTGATCATGAAAACGTAAAGCCAGATATTTTGGTGTTAGGAAAGGCTTTGAGTGGAGGAACTTATCCAGTGAGTGCGGTTTTAGCAGATGATGAGGTAATGCACGTGATCAAGCCAGGGCAACATGGAAGTACCTTTGGCGGAAATCCTATAGCCGCAGCCGTAGCTATCGAAGCGCTACAAGTGGTAAAAGACGAAAAACTGTCCGAAAATGCACAAAAAATGGGTGAAATCTTCCGTAAGGAAATCGGTGCGTATATCGAAAACTCAAATATCGCTACAGCAGTGCGTGGAAAAGGATTGCTTAATGCGGTAGTTATCAACGATACAGAAGAAAGCGACACCGCATGGAATATATGTTTACGTATGCGCGATAAAGGTCTGTTAGCAAAGCCTACTCACGGAAACATCATTCGTTTCGCTCCTCCTTTGGTAATCAATGAAGAACAATTGAAAGAGTGTATTAAAATCATTATCAGCACTTTAAAGAAATTTGAAAGATAAACTTTCGGAGGTAATATAAAAGTATGATATCTAAAAAAGAGAGTATTCTTGTCAGGCTGAGCGAAGTCGAAGCCCTGCTATTATAGGGCTTCGACTTCGCTCAGCCTGACAACCAGAACTTTCACTATACTTTTTACAACACGACCGAATATTAATCTCTTTTTAAGCAGTCATAAAATGAAAAAATATCTGATCGTAGGACTGGGAAATATTGGCGAGGAATACAAAAACACACGTCATAATATTGGTTTTAAAGTGGTTGATTTTTTAGCATCTCAACATACTACAACTTTTTCTACACAAAGATTAGGGGATTTGGCTGAGGTAAAGCACAAAGGAAGAACCTTTATTCTATTGAAACCATCTACCTATATGAATCTGAGCGGAAAAGCCATTCGCTATTGGTTGGAAAAGGAAAATATTCCCATGGAAAATCTGTTAGTAATTACTGATGACTTAAACCTGCCTTTTGGAACAATTCGCATCAAATCCAAAGGGAGTGATGGAGGTCATAACGGACTGAAAGACACACAAGCCCAATTGAATAGTACCAATTACGCACGGCTCCGTTTTGGAATCAGTAATGATTTTGCTAAAGGAAAACAGGTGGACTACGTATTAGGGGAATGGAGCGACGAAGAAAACACGGCCTTACCCGAACGATTGGAAAAATGTGTTCAAGCGGTACTTTCTTTTGGTTTGTCCGGTATCAACATAACCATGAATACGTTTAACAATAAATAAAACATTTTCGATAAAACAAAAAAATGAAACGATTTTTAAAATTCCCAACCCCTTATACGGTTCTGATGATAGTGATTATGTTTGCCGCATTGCTAACTTATTTGTTGCCATCGGGTTCGTATGACACTCTAACCTATGACGCTACTCAAGATGTTTTTGTGTTAAAATCGAAGGAAATAACCAAAACTCTCCCAGCTACGCAACAGACTTTGGACGAAAAATCCATAGCTATCAATATTGCTAAATTTAAGGAAGGGAAAATTAAAAAGCCTGTATCAATTCCAAATACCTACACAGAAACATCTCCTCACCCTCAAGGAGTTAAAGAAGTTTTATTCGCTCCCATAAGAGGAATTTATGAGACTATAGACATCATCTTATTTGTACTGATTCTGGGGGGATTCATTGGAGTTTTTAACAATTCAGGAACGTTAAACGAAGGGGTAGGTTATTTGTCTCATAAACTCAAAGGACGTGAAGGTATATTGATTATCATCGTGTGTACACTCATTGCTTTGGGAGGAACTTCTTTTGGACTTGCCGAAGAAACTTTGGCTTTTTATCCGATTTTGATTCCTGTCTTTTTAGCCGCAGGTTATGACCTGATGGTTCCGTTAGCGGTTATTTATTTAGGTTCCTCTATAGGAACGATGGCGGCGACCATCAATCCGTTCTCAGTCATTATAGCTTCTGACGCAGCAGGTGTGGACTGGACTACAGGAACAACCATTCGTGTCATTATGCTTATTGCCTCTTTGACTATCACCATTGCGTATGTCATACGTTATGCGGAGAGAGTAAAAAGAAACCCACAACTGTCAATTGCATACCAAACACCACTACCTGATTCACTGACTTCGCAAAAGGTAGCTCCTGTTGAAAGATTGAAATTGTCAAGCAAATGGTTACTTCTTGTTTTCGCTTTGTCGTTTTTGATAATGATTATAGGGGTAGCTCGTTGGGGATGGTGGTTTGAGGAGATGACTGCCTTGTTTTTGGTAGCATCCGTATGTATTGCCTTGTTCTTACGAATGAGTGAAGAGCAATTCATCGCTGATTTTATCGCAGGAGCAAAAGATTTGCTTGGGGTAGCTTTCATCATTGGGATTGCTCGTGGAGTAACTTTTATCCTTAATGACGGACAAATTTCGGACACTATTTTACATTATTCAACAAACTTAGTGGAAGGTATGTCGCCCATTCTTTTCTTGCCTGTATTGATGTGTGTATTCGGATTATTAACATTGTTTATTTCTTCCTCATCGGGAATGGCTGTAGTAACGATGCCCATCATGGGGTCATTAGCAACGGTAGTAGGTATCGAAGGGCAACACGTTGTAAATGCTTATCTGTTTGGAATGGGTTTGATGAGTTTCATTACCCCCACAGGGCTTATCCTACCTTCTTTAGCGATGGTGAATTTGAATTATAAACAATGGTTAAAATTCGTGTCACCTTTGTTGCTAATGCTTTTGGTACTGTCCGTAGGAATGCTTCTATTGGGGTATTATTTGTAAGTTTTTGTTCATTTTACATAGCAAAAATTCAAAACAAACAAAATCAGATAACTTGTAATTTTACGTGAAAGTTTAAACACTAAAATTGACACCTTTAGTATTGATTCAGTAGGTTTTTGAGAGAGAAATGAGAATCTATAACTATTAATAAGGATATTATTTTGCGTTAAAAAGATTCAATCGAATTATTATACTTGAGATTGAATCTAAGCTCTCAACTAAAAAACACTTTTCTTTTTTAGTTCGGTAAAAATACGTAAGTTTGTCCATTAAAACTTTTTTTATGATAAGAGCATTTTTTGTTACTATTCTTTTAAGTGTTTTTTGCCCGTTTTTGATGGCTCAAAGCACTGAAACACACACCAATTCGTTGGTAAATTTTGAAAAAGCAATGTTTTTGTACAACCGAAATTTGTACAAACCTGCTCAGCATTTGTTTCTAAAAGAAATCGCTGAAACTACTGATAGTGATTTACGGACAAAATCAAAGTTTTACGTAGCTTCAATTGCTGTCATTTTAGGAGAGCCAGGGGCAGAATCCTTAATGCGAAATTTTATTGAAGAACATCCCGAATCACCATTGGCTTCAGGAGCCTTTTTACGTATGGCCGATCTTTATTTTCAACAAGGAAATTACAAAGAAGCTCTAAAATGGTATGATCAGGTCAAAGAAAGTGGCATCAGCAAAAGTGAACGCTCCAAATATTACTTCCAAAAAGGATATGCTTTGTTTGCTACGAACAAAAAGGCAGAATCGGAAAAATATTTCAACTTTGTAAAAAATCATCCCGACTACAGCACGGATGCTAACTACTATTTAGGATATATCGCTTACGACTCCGATGATTATGAAAAAGCATCTACTTACTTCAGTCAAGTACAAGACGACCCAAGTGTGTCATATTTTCAAGCAAATATGAACTTTAAGCAAGGGCTTTTCCAAGAGGCTATAGACGAAGGTTTAAAACAAAAATCCAAAACTAAAAACGCACAAGACTTATCGGAAATCAACAAAATCATTGGGGAAAGTTATTTCAATTTAGGAAAATACGATGAAGCTATCCCGTATTTGAAGGAATACAAAGGAAAAAGAGGAAAGTTCTCAAATACTGATTATTATTATTTAGGATATGCTTACTACAAAAATAAAGACTATGCCAATGCCATCGACCAGTTCAACAAAATCATTGACGGACGCGATGCCGTAGCACAAAATGCTTACTATCATTTAGCGGAATGCTATCTGAAAACAGGACAGAAACCACAGGCTTTGAACGCTTTTCGTAATGCATATCAGATGAACTATGAGCCACAAATTCAAAAGGATGCTCATCTGAACTACGCTCGTTTGAGTTATGATATTGGAAACCCATACGAAAGTGTGCCTGGTGTGTTGTTGGACTATTCCAAAAATTATCCAAACGACAATCAGCAAGAAATCCAAGCCTTGTTGGTGGATTCGTACATTTCTTCGCGTAGCTACCAAGCTGCGATTAATCTTTTAGAAAAATCAAATGACCCAAAAGATCAACAGATTTACAAAAAAGTAGCCTTCTACCGAGGGTTAGAACTATTTAATGAATTGCAATACGCCGAAGCATTGATGTTTTTACAAAAAGCCGTTGGTGGCGACCCTAAACTATCGGCTCGTGCTCTGTTTTGGAGTGGTGAATCGGCTTATCAACTACATGATTTTGAAAGTTCTAAAAAATATTACACCGAATTTATCAACCATCCGAATGCAAAATCAACCTATGAATACAAAAATATTCATTACAGCTTGGCGTACAGTGATTTTAATTTAAAAAATTACGGAGGAGCTGTAGATAATTTTGAGGCATATTTGAAACAAAATCCGAAAGCAAATTCTTGGACAAACGATGCTTTATTGCGTTTAGCAGACTCCTATTTCGTACAGGGAAAATATTGGCCTGCCATGGAACGTTACAATAAATTAATTGACTTAAAATCAGCCGACGAGGATTATGCCGCCTATCAAAAAGCTATGAGCTACGGATTTGTGGACAGACCACAACGCAAAATTGAAGACTTAGAAAAGTTCGTGAAAACATATCGCAACTCAAATCTACGCCCAAACGCGTTATTCGAATTAGGAAACAGTTATGTGTCCGCAGGAAATTCCGAAAAAGGCACAAAACTGTACAAACAGGTACAAACCGAATACAAGAATAGTAATTTAGTTCCTCGTGCCATGCTTCGCGAAGGATTGGTTTACTACAACAAAAATGAAAATCAAAAAGCGTTGCAACTTTTTAAAGACATCGCAAAACAATATCCAAACTCAAACGAAGCAATTCAATCCATTGCATCTGCAAAACAAATTTATATGGACATGGGACAAGTGAACGAATACGCTTCTTGGGCAAAAAGTTTAGGCTATGTTGAAGTGTCAGATTTGGAGTTAGAAAATGCCACCTATGAAGCTGCCGAACGACAACACATTCAACAAAATGAAAAAGAAGCTATTGCAGGATTTGAAAAATACATCAAAGAATTCCCTAACGGAATGCGGATTACAAACGCTCAATTCCATTTAGCACAACTTTACAACGCTTCAAACCAAAAATCAAAAGCTGTAACTTTATACGAAAACGTAATCAACAGTGGTTCAGAAGAATATTCAGAACAGTCATTAGTGCGATTAACACAGATTTTGTTGGATGCGGGGAGCTATCTGAAAGCAAAACCTCATTTGGAGCAGTTGGAAAAAACAGCCACCATCGCACAGAATAAGGTCTATGCACAATCAAACTTAATGCGAGTTTGCTATACCGAAAAATTGTACAGCAACGCTATCCAGTATGCTCAAAAGGTATTAGCCGAAAAATCGGTCGACACACGCATTAAAAACGACGCTTACAGCGTTTTAGCACGCTCCTACATCAAAACAGAAAATGAGGCAGAGGCTCGCAAAGCATACCAAGAAGTAGCAAAAACCGCCACAGGAAGTTTGGCTGCCGAAGCTATGTACTATGATGCTTACTTCAAACATAAAGACGGCAAGTTCAAAGAATCGAACGACGTAGTACAACAGTTAGCAAAAGAATACGGAGGACATAAAGAATTCGCTTCCAAAGGGTTGGTAGTAATGGCAAAGAACTACTACGGACTGAAAGACTCCTATCAAGCCACTTATATCCTTGAGAACGTGATAAATAATTTCAAGGATTACCCCGAAGTGGTTGCAGAAGCTAAAAAAGAATTGGCTGTAGTGAAGGCAGAAGCAGCGAAGAGTAATTCTTCTGTGAAAATGTAATTGATTTGTTTGAAGACAATTCAAAGCCAAGTGAACAAAAACAAAATATATTAATGGTATATTTCTAAAAAAAAGAACAATGAATAAACATATATCCTACCGTAAATCCCTATTGATAATTGCGTTATCAACTTTTGGAATAGTTACGGGTCAAACTAAACGTGACAGTTTAAGCACCAAAGTAGTAGACGTAGTTCGTTCCTACACAGCCTCAATTGCCGATGCTTACAAAAAACGTGAAGATGCTAATCTCAAAGCCGATTCGTTGTCAATAGCTAAACGACAAATCAATTACTCTATTTACTCTGTACCTGTGGCATCAACTTTCGTACCTGAAAAGGGAAAGGCAAGTGCCATGAGAACCAACATAAAAAGAGAACGTTACTTGGATTCATACATAGGAGGAGCTTTTGGAAATGCAAACACGTTATATGGTGATGCGTCCATAACCTTACCCGTAAATAACGAAAGTAATTTGGCTTTCATAGCTGAACATCTGTCTTCCAATGGTGACATAAAAGGAGTGATTCCAGATAACAACTATGCGAAAACAACAGCTCAATTGCGATACGACTTTTTGAATAGTGATTACAACTTCGGTATAGCTGCCGATTTCGGGAGAAGATCGAACAATTGGTACGGAATCCAAAAAGGATTCTACGCTTCCGAAGAACAGCTAAAAGCCCTTACGGGATTAAAGCAAACCTATATCGATTATGGTGTAAATGCTTACATAAAACTCGCAAACCCATACTTTAAAGAACTTGATTTTGAGTTTAGTGGATTATCAGATGCGTTTGACACTAGCGAAATAAACGTGAAAACATCACCTTCTTTTGAGCTACCTATCAGCAGTGAAGAACAAAAAATACATTTTGGAGTCTTATTGGATTACTACAATAGTAAATTCAATCGGGCTACCGCTCTTACTCCAAGTGCAATTGAAAATAAATGGTTAATTTTTGGTGCTAATCCATCGTATAATTTAACCATGGATAACCTGGATTTGAAAGTAGGACTTGCTATAGCTTATTTGGGAGGAAATCAAACCAATGAAAGTCGATTCAAGGCTTACCCCGACGTAGAAATTTCGTATAAACTTTTGGAAGGGAATACTATTTTTCACGGAGGTGTTCGTGGGATGATGCAGCAAAATACCTTTGAGAAACTCTCTAAAAACAATCCTTTTTTAGCCCCAATACAGCATATTGCACCTACAAATATTGGCATTGATGCTTTCGGAGGAGTCAAGGGAGAGGTGGGTACAGGATTGTACTACAAAATTAAAGCTGGTTACAAGCAATGTGAGAACTTGCCAATGTTCATAACCCACACAGAAACAGGAAACCTTGGATATCAACATAATAATGCTTTCAGTTTGGTCTATGACAAAGTCAATATGTTCAACCTAACAGCAGGTATGGAGGGTAGCATCGCAGAACGATTTTTCTTTGATTTTGAAGCTCAATACAACCGCTTCACACCCGACATCCAAACTCAGGTATGGAACTTACCAGAAACCAAAGCATCTTTGTTTACGGATGTTAAAATCATAGAAAACCTCTTTGCTGGAGTAGATGCTTTTTATGTAGGGAATCGGTATGACTTAAACTACTCCACCCAAACTTTAACTGTTGATGGATATTTCGACCTCAACTTCCACGTTGATTATACGATCAACAAACAATTTATGCTTTTTGCTAAAGTAAACAATTTATTATCAAACAACTACAACCAATGGGCGTATTACCCTGTTCAAGGTATACAAGCCTATGCAGGACTACGTTATTTGTTTAGCTTAAAGAAAAAATAATACTTTCATTATAGGATAAAATATTTTATAGTTTTTTGTTCATATCTGATTTATAATGGGAAAACTTTTAATCGTTGGAACCGTAGCCTTTGATGCAATTGAAATGCCTTTCGGAAAAACAGACTGTATTATGGGAGGTGCTGCAAACTATATTGCTTTGGCAGCATCGCACTGTTGTGGAGAATCGGCGGTCGTTTCAATTGTAGGTGAAGATTATCCTTCCGAATATTTACAACTTCTTAACGATAGAAACATCAAAACTTCAGGTATTGAAATTGTTAAAGGAGGCAAATCATTCTTTTGGAGAGGTAAATATCATCATGATATGAACAAACGTGATACACTCGAAACCCAACTGAACGTTCTTGCTGATTTTAAGCCTGTAGTTCCTGAAGAATATAAAAAAGCAGATGTGCTGATGTTAGGGAATTTGCACCCAAGGATTCAATTGGATGTGTTGGAACAGATGCAGCAGAAACCAAGTTTGGTGGTTCTTGACACAATGGACTATTGGATGATTCACACATGGGATTTACTGATGGAAGTTATCCAAAAGGTAGACCTGATTACCATCAACGACCAAGAAGCACGTCAGCTTACGGGAGAATACTCGTTGGTAAAAGCTGCACAACGGATTATGAAAATGGGAGTCAAATATGTAGTTATCAAAAAAGGAGAACACGGGGCATTATTGTTTCACCAAGACAAAGTGTTTTTTGCTCCTGCCCTACCTTTGGAAGAAGTCTTTGACCCCACAGGTGCAGGTGACACGTTTGCTGGTGGAATGGTTGGCTTTTTGACTAACGCTGAAGATTATTCTTTCGAAAGCATCAAAAACGCCATCGTCTACGGTGCTGTTTTGGCCTCGTTCTGCGTGGAAAAATTTGGTACTGAACGAGTTCTCAACCTAAGCAAAAATGAATTCTCACAACGTTTACTACAGTTTAAAGAACTGACAAAATTTGAGATAGATACACCATAAAAATAACATTACAAAAGAAAGCAGATGTGTGATTTGCTTTCTTTTTTGTATTTTTGCCCGACAATTTCAAAACAAAAAACTTTCTTATTTAGAGGGATAGGAGAAAAAGACAATGAGTGACAATTTAAAACACGAATGCGGTATCGCGATGGTGCGACTGCTAAAACCTTTAGAGTACTACAAAGAAAAGTACGGAACCCTTTTTTATGCTATCAACAAAATGTACCTGTTGATGGAAAAACAACACAATCGCGGACAGGATGGAGCGGGTTTGGCGAGTGTCAAATTTGACATGCAGGCAGGTGAACGCTACATCAGTCGAGTACGGTCAAACGAATCACAACCGATTCAAGACATCTTCAAGCAAATTAACACTCGGATTAGTAATTTGCTAAAAGAATATCCAGAACTAAAAAACGATGTACAGGAACAACGTCGCATGTTGCCTTATCTGGGTGAGATTTATTTAGGACACGTTCGGTACGGAACTTTCGGGAAGAACAGCATAGAGAGTGTACACCCATTTTTAAGACAAAACAACTGGCAATCGCGCAACTTGATTGTGGCAGGAAATTTCAACATGACCAATGCCAAAGAACTCTTCCAACGTTTGGTAGAACTCGGTCAACATCCGAAAGAAAACACTGATACCGTTACGGTTATGGAGCGTATCGGACATTTTTTGGACACCGAAGTAGAAAATCTTTACCGTAAATTTAAGGACGAAGGACTTTCAAAGATAGAAGCCTCCAAACGCATTGCTGAGGAACTGGACGTGGCGAAAATCTTGCGAAAATCAGCACGGCGATGGGATGGCGGATATGCAATGGCAGGGATTCTCGGACACGGTGATGCGTTTGTGGTTCGTGACCCAGCAGGTATCCGTCCAGCATACTATTATAAAGATGAAGAGGTTGTAGTTATAGCTTCGGAACGACCTGTAATTCAGACGGCCTTCAATTTGGAATTCGACCAAATCCACGAACTTGAACCAGGCTCAGGAATTATTATCAAAAAAAATGGAGACCTCAGTATTGAGCAAATCGTAGAACCGTTGGAACGAAAAGCATGTTCGTTTGAGCGGATTTATTTCTCACGAGGAAGCGACAAGGAAATTTATCGAGAACGTAAGAAATTAGGAGCTTTATTACTGCCTGATGTTTTAAAATCAATTGATAATGACTTGAAAAACACCGTATTTGCCTACATTCCCAATACGGCAGAAACCTCTTATTTAGGATTGGTGGAAGAAGCTAACACCTACCTCAACCAACTGAAACAACAACTCATTTTAGCAGAGAAAAACATAACTCCCGAGCGATTGAATGAAATCCTTTCTGAAAAAATCCGTAAGGAAAAAGTCGCTATCAAAGATGCTAAGCTGCGCACATTCATCACTGAGGATAGTTCGCGTGATGATTTAGTGGCTCACGTCTATGACATCACCTACGGTTCGGTAGAAAAAGGAGATAATCTAGTTATTGTTGATGATAGTATCGTACGTGGAACAACTCTAAAAAAGAGCATTTTGAGTATACTTGGTCGCCTACATCCAAAGAAAATCGTGGTAGTTTCCTCCGCTCCTCAAATTCGTTATCCCGATTGTTACGGAATTGACATGGCTCGTATGGAAGAATTGATTGCTTTTGAGGCTGCGTTAGCACTACATCGCGAACGAGGAACATACAACATTGTTGATGAGACGTATAAGAAATGTATTTCCCAAGTAAATTTGAGTGACGATAAGGTAATTAATCATGTAAAAGAAATTTATGCACCATTTACCGATGAAGAAATTACTCGAAAAATCACACAGATGCTATTACCTGATAACTTTATGCCAGAGGTAGAAATACTTTTCCAAAGCGTTGAAAATCTACACCAAGCTTGTCCGCAGAACTTGGGCGATTGGTATTTCACAGGCGATTATCCTACCAACGGCGGAAATAGGGTAGTGAACCGAGCTTTTATCAACTATTACGAAGGAAAGAAAGATAGAGCGTACTAATTTGGTGAGTTATGCGTCCTATTTTATTTGTCTTTTCGGGACTTCCTGCTTCTGGAAAATCAACACTCTCCAAATGGATAGTATCAAAATTTATTGCAGTGTATCTTCGTATAGATACCATTGAGCAAGGGCTTCGTGACTTGTGTAATGTTAATGTAGAAGGAGAAGGATATCGAATGGCATATCGAATCGCCAAAGACAATTTACTATTGGGAATGAATGTAGTTGCTGATTGTTGCAACCCAATCGCCTTAACTCGTGATGAATGGAGAAATATAGCTCATAACACAAATTCTTTTCTAATTAACATTGAAATTGTGTGTTCAGATAAAGAGGAACACCATAGGCGAGTTTTTAATCGAATATCTGAAATAGAAAATTTGAAATTACCCAATTGGGAAGCTATATCAGAATATCATTACGAAAATTGGACTGAAAATAGAATACAGATTGATACTTCGCATAAAACCATAGAAGAATGTGTCAGGGAACTATTTTCAAAAATAGAACTAATTTTGGAAAAATAATTAAAGGGCAAGAACTAACTTGTCCTTTCTACTTTTTTATAAAGAAGTAATTATTTTCTGTAAAAAACCGATAATAATTTATGTATCACAAAGCATTTTTTATTTTTCTTGTTTCATTTGCGACAATGACAAAAGCACAAATAAAAGAAACTTACCCAGAAAAGGATAAGGTCTTAATAGAAGGAGGTTTTTTCCTGATGGGAAGTCCAAAATCGGAAGGAGAAACCATTGAGCACCCGCAACATAAGGTATTTTTACAAACTTTTAAGATAAGCAAATACGAAATCACTAATGCACAATATGCCGAATTCCTAAATGCAAAAGGCAATCAGATGAATGGCGACATTCCTTACATAGAACTAAAAGAAGGTTGGAGCCAGATTGAAAAAGTAAACGGCAAGTACATCGCCAAAAAGGGATATGAACAGCATCCTGTGGTATTGGTATCGTGGTACGGAGCAAATGCGTACGCTCAATGGGTTGGAGGCAAATTACCTACGGAAGAACAATGGGAATATGCAGCTCGTGGAGGAAATAAAACTCAAAAGTACACTTATGCGGGGAGTAATACGCTTGATGAAGTAGCTTGGCATCGGCAAAATACAGATTATCTTCAGCCAGTTGGTAAGAAAAAACCTAATGAACTCGGCATTTATGATATGAATGGCAATGTTTCAGAGTGGTGCGAAGATGATTTCACGTCGTATGACTATAAACTCGGGAATACAGAAGAGAAAAAAGAAAAACCTTCAGTTTTCAGTGCGTTTTTTATGGCAATAATGAGTAAGACACCAAGCAACCACTCGTATCCAGAGGATAAAGTTACACGTGGAGGGCATTACAATCAGCAAAAAATGAATATACGCATAGCAAGAAGAGATAATCGCAATGCATTGGGGCAAATCTTCGTTGGCTTTCGGGTGGTTTTTATGTAACTCAAGTATTTTTTGGCATATTCTGTTTGTAAAATATCACAAATTACTGAAAATCAATTTTTATCAACAATTTTAGTTCTGTTAAATCTAAATGAAAAAGGAAAGAAAAGAATAAGAGACCACCTGAAAAAGTTGGTTTTCAATGTAGTATTGCTAAAAACCAAACTCTTCGGGTAGTCTCATTTCTCTTGTGTTACATTTAAAGTGATATACAATCGATTATTTACAAATCAAACCCTATATCTTTTCTGAAATACATCTTATCGAAATGAATTTTTTCGATATTCTCATACGATTTTTTTAAGGCTTCTTTAAAATCTTTTCCAAAAGATGTCACCGCCAATACGCGACCTCCTGAAGTCACTAAATCATCACCCTTACGCGCTGTTCCTGCGTGAAAAACGATACTTCCTGAAACGTTTTCTACGCCTGTAATGATCTTTCCTTTTTCATAGTCTTCGGGATATCCTCCAGAGACCATCATCACTGTAGTAGCACTTTCTGGATTGATTTGCAGGGTTAATTCATCCAATGTTTGACTTTTAAGGGACTGAAAAACAGCTACTAAATCACTTTCAATACGAGGTAGTACGACTTCTGTTTCAGGGTCGCCCATGCGTACGTTGTACTCAATCACATAAGGTTCTCCCTTAACTTTTATTAATCCTATAAACACAAATCCTTGATATTCAATGGAATCTTTTTTGAGCCCTGCGATTGTCGGTTGAACGATGCGTTCCTCAATCTTTTGCATAA
Organism: Capnocytophaga canis; assembly: GCF_043187445.1. NCBI lineage: Bacteria > Pseudomonadati > Bacteroidota > Flavobacteriia > Flavobacteriales > Flavobacteriaceae > Capnocytophaga > Capnocytophaga canis. Next base: position 1,342,782 of record NZ_CP171121.1, read on the forward strand.
AATCCGCATCCGCAAATGGCACAGGCGAAACGGCTCCCATACCTCCTGTGTTAAGTCCTTGGTCATTCTCCCCTATTCGTTTGTAATCCTTAGCTGTAGGTAAAATTTTGTAATTTTTACCGTCAGTCAGTACAAAACAACTCAATTCGATACCATCCAAAAACTCTTCCACAACCACCTTTTGACTTGCACTTCCAAACTTTTCGTTCAGTAACATATTTCTCAATTCAGATTGTGCCTGAGACAAATCATTGATAATCAACACCCCTTTTCCTGCTGCCAGTCCATCAGCTTTCAAAACATATGGAGGTTGCATCGTGGATAGGAATTGGCAACCCCGTTCAACAGTTTCTTTTGTAAAACTTTCATATTTTGCCGTAGGTATGCCGTGACGTTGCATAAATTGTTTGGCAAACTCCTTGCTACCTTCGAGTTTTGCTCCTTCCTTTGAAGGCCCTACTACTTGGACATGCTGTAAATCAGAGTCATTTTTGAAGAAATCATAAACTCCGTGTACCAAAGGATCTTCAGGGCCTACCACAAGCATAGTAATCTGATTGTCCAAAACAAATTTCTTAACCGATTGAAAATCAGTAGGAGAAATACTCACGTTGGTAGCCACTTGATGCGTTCCACCATTGCCCGGAGCTACATACAAATTCTTACAAAGTTGACTTTGACTGATTTTCAAGGCAAAAGCATGCTCGCGTCCACCCGAACCTAAAATTAATATGTTCATTGTCTATATGTTTTTATTATTTTTGTTTCACACATAAATTTGTATCATTCACGATTTGGCAATAAAACTTCCATTTTCACTCTCGGAACGGCGTAATATTCCTTTTTAAAAGTCGATTTTTTACTATTTTTATACCATTCCTTACCTCGAAATCGTGTTATTACGATGTTTTTATCCGTATGCGTATGGACTAAACTCGGCTTTGTCACGTACAAACTCCTTTTTGGTTGTTTTTCTGTCGGATTAATCACTTCTACTCCAACAAAAATCCCTTTTTCCGGAAAAGGTAATCCATAATTTGATAAATCTACCCTAATTTTTTGCTGTTTTACGCCAGGTTTTATCAAAAATAACTCCTTTGAAAGCGTTTCTTTTGGAAAACCTCTGTCGTCCACGTTGTAAAAATTCAATCTGAAAAAGGCTTCAAGTTGTTCATAAAGCTCGTTCGTTTCTGACTTAAAATAGAGCGTAACAGCGGTTATTTGTCCCGATTTTCGTGTTTTATTCTCAATAAAAACCGCTTTTTCATATCCGAATGGAACAGAATTCAGAAAAACACCCTTTTTATGGAACGTCCCTACATTCGTTTTTTTTGCCTTTTGCAATTGTTTTTCTACTAAAACGACTTCTTCTAAAACTTCGGTTGTGGGCAATAAGTTTATTTTTTGCGTATATTTTCTGTTTTCAACATACTTTTCTAATGAAATAATCTTACTTTCATAACCTACAAACGATATTAATACACTTTCAGACTCTTTTTTTGATATATCCAACTTAAAAAATCCATTTTCATCTGCTGAAACTCCAATATTTCTATCCAAAAAAGAAATATTTGCATACGGAAGCGGTTCTTGGGTCAGAGAATCAATAACAAAGCCTTCCAATGTTTGGCTATACATCGAAAAACTTATGATAAATAACAATATAATTCTCATTTATTCTTCAGAAAAAACGACTGTATTCTTCAATATACTTCTAATCTAACCCTTTTTCACGCTATTCTCAACTTTACAAATAGGTATGGGATTCATTTTATGCTGATTAGCTCGGTTTAGCCGTTGATAAATCTCGAAAACCTCTTTTTGTCTGTCTGAAAAATCATTGGCAGTTTTGCCGTTTTCGTGTTGCAACATTGCCCATTCGAGTTCGTCATAATTCGCTTTGAGTTGGTCTTCATCACTTCGGTCATCGCCAAAAAGCCCGTCGGAAGGTTTCGCCATTACAATGGATTCAGGAACACCTAAATAACGCGCCAACTGATAGACTTCACTCTTCATCAAATCGGCAATAGGACTAATATCTACTCCCCCATCGCCATATTTAGTAAAAAATCCTACTCCAAAATCTTCAATTTTATTACCTGTCCCAACAACCAAGCGTCCGTCCAAACCTGCAAAATAGTACAGCGTAGTCATGCGAAGTCGAGAACGCGTATTTGCCAATGCCATTTCATAGGAATGTTGATCGGTAGTAGGAATTTGCTTTACAAACTGGTCAAAAACGGGTGTCAAATCTACTTGCAAATCAGTGACGTTACTGTATTTTTCTTTCAAAAAAGCGATATGTTCTTTAGCTCTACTCACGTGATTTTCTGCCTGATGTATGGGCAATTCCAAACAAAGTGTCGGCACGCCCGTCTCGGCACAAAGTGTGGAAACAACTGCTGAATCAATTCCTCCTGAAATTCCAATGACAAAGCCTTTTACCTTTGCATTTTCGGCATAGGTCTTTAGCCAATGTACTATATGATTAGTAACTTTCTCTGCATTCATTTTTAATATTTTTAACATAAGATGTTTACAAATTCAAACACATATTTGAGTGCTTATCCCAAAAAAATAGGACATTTATCCGTAATATTTTTTACCTTTGCAACACAAGAAACAAATGTACGAAAAAAATATTCAGCGACAAGATATGACAAAATTTTTTCACAGTAGAGGCAAACTATTACTCACGGGAGAATATGCCGTTTTGGATGGAGCGTTGAGTTTAGCTTTCCCTACGCGTTTGGGACAATCCTTATGTATTTCGGAAACAAATCAAGGATTTTCGTGGAAAAGTTTTGACATTCACAAAAAGATTTGGTTTGAACATCAGGAATTAACATTCAGTGATTTCGAGCAAAATACAACGCTTTCAACAACGGCTGAAACTTTGCTAAATATCTTAAATACGGCCGTGGAGCTGAATCCTACATTCGCTACTCAACTAATTCACTGTCAAATAGAAACTCATTTAGAGTTTGAGCGAGAATGGGGCTTAGGTACTTCTTCCACCTTAATTAACAATATCGCTCAATGGGCAGGAGTAAACCCATTTGAGTTGTTATTCAAAAGTTTTGGAGGCAGTGGCTATGACATCGCTTGTGCCATGCATAAAACCCCCATACTGTACAAACTGACGGAAAATCGCCCCAGCGCCTATCCGTTACAATTTTTACTGCCACAGACCGACCAGTTGTTTTTCGTATATTTGAATAAAAAACAAAACAGTAAGGAAGGTATTGCCCTTTATAAAACCATCAAACGGAGTAAGAAAAATTTGGTAAGTCGCATCACTGAAATTACAGAAGACATTGTCCGAGTGACTTCCCTATCCGATTTTTGCCAATTGATTGATAATCACGAGCAAATAATAGCCGATTTTCTCAAAATCCCCACGGTCAAAGAAACTCTTTTTCGAGATTTTTCAGGAAGTATCAAAAGTTTAGGAGCATGGGGAGGGGATTTTGTCTTGGCCGTGGGCGAACGAAACTACGTATTCGATTATTTCCACAAAAAAGGATTTTCAACAGTAGTTCCGTTTCAAGAAATGGTATATATAGAACCTTAAACAACAAATACATTTTCATGATTTGACATAGAAAACCTTAAAAATCAACAGAATAATATAACCAATACCATAAATACTTATGACCACAGTTGTAAAATTTTTTGCATCGACTTTGTTGTTATCCTGCTTTTCAGCAAACTTACATGCACAAGATCAACCCTTTTTAGACCCTATTTTTGAAAATCCAGCGGTTCAGGAAATTAACCGTATGCCCATGCGTAGTCACTACCTGCCTTTTGAATCCTCAGAAAAGGCTGAAAAGAAAAACTACAAAGCCTCCAACCGGTACATTGACCTGAACGGGAAATGGAATTTCCTTTGGAAAGAAGATTACAAACAATTACCAACGAACTTCTTTAAAACCGATTACAACGACAGTTCTTGGGACAAAATACAAGTGCCTTCCGTTTGGGAATTGAACGGCTATGGAACAGCAATTTATGTAAATGAAAAGTTCGAATTTGCAATAAAAAACCCAAATCCACCAGATGTCCCAGATGGAATCAATCAACCTGCGGGACTTTATCGTAAAGAATTTTCAATACCTTCGGATTGGAAAAATGAAAAGGTTTATCTTCACTTGGGAGCCGTAAAATCAGCTTTCAAATTATATGTAAATGGGAAATTTGTAGGTGTAGGTAAAGACAGTAAATTAGCTTCAGAGTTCGACATAACTGACTACGTTTCAGCGGGGAAAAATCAAATTGCGATGGAAGTTCGCCGATGGACAGATGGAAGTTTTTTAGAAGCTCAGGACATGTGGCGACTTTCAGGTATCACTCGCGATTGCTATGTGTATGCACGTCCGAAAGTACATCTCTACGATATTGACGCTAAAACAGGACTTTCGAATGGATATACCGACGGAAAATTGGATTTGCTAGTACAAATTTGGAATGAAACTGATGAAAACAAAGGTAATTATCAGTTAGAAACTGCTATTTTCGACGATAAAAACCAAAAAATATGGCAAGAAACTAAAAGCATTACCCAAATTCAACGAAAAAACAGCAAAACAGAGCTTTATTTTTCAGCTAACTTACCTCTGGTAAAGCAATGGAGTGCCGAAATACCAAACTTGTACCGCTTGGAAGTTCTACTTAGGGACGATAAAAATCAAATCAGCGAAGCAGTAAGTATGCACATCGGATTTAGAAGTATCGAAATCAAAGGTAGCGACTTACTGGTGAATGGAAAACGAATATTCATCAAAGGAGTAAATCGTCACGATACCGATCCTGTAACAGGACAGGTTATCAGTCGAGAAAGTATGGAAAAAGACATCCTACTGATGAAGCAATTGAATGTCAACAGTGTACGTACTTCACACTATCCTAACGACCCTTATTTCTATGAATTATGTGATAAATACGGGCTTTATGTGATGGACGAAGCCAACGTAGAAAGCCATGGTATGGGTTACAAACCAGAACGAACACTTGCCACTAACACCGCATGGGAAGAAGCTCATAAACAGCGAATTATACGAATGTATCAACGAGACAAAAACCACCCAAGCATTATTATTTGGAGTTTAGGCAACGAGGCAGGGAACGGTTGGAATTTCTACCAAGCTTATAAAATGCTAAAAGCCCTTGATCCTCAAAGACCTATACACCACGAACTAGCTCACTATGATTGGAATACTGACATAGAATCACGAATGTATCGTCGTATCCCATTCCTGATTGACTACGGTTTGTCTCACCCAAAAAAGCCATTTCTACTCTGCGAATACGCTCACGCAATGGGTAACAGCATTGGGAATTTTAAAGAATATTGGGATGTTTTTGAGAGCTATCCCGGTTTGCAAGGTGGCTATATCTGGGATTGGATGGATCAAGGTATTTACAAGAAAAATGCTTCAGGAAAAACCATCTTGGCATATGGCGGCGACTTTGGTGATAAAAACACACCCAGCGACAATAACTTCTTGATTAATGGAGTAATCGCATCGGACAGAACCTTTCATCCTCATAGTTATGAGGTCAGAAAGGTGTACCAAGAAATTGGATTTTCCTTTGAAAAAGATAAATTAATGGTTCAAAACAAATATTTTTTCCGTGATTTATCGAACTTCGAATTCAGCTGGACTCTTTTAAGAAATGGAACTCCTATAAACCAAGGCAAATTAGATAACATTAACGTACTACCACGACAAAAAGGAGTTTTCCCGTTGGTAATCAGAGAAAAATTGACAAAAAAAGGGAAAAACACACAGGAAATTAACAGATTAGTATCCGAAATCGTAAAAAATGACCCAGAGAATGAATACTACTTGCAGATCGAAGCTAAATTGAAATCTGATGAAGGTATTTTAACTGCCAACACCTCATTGGCTTTTGCCGAATTTCCATTAAATACCTACAAAAAACCTGTATATCAAGTAGATAATAACATCATTACTACCGAACAAACAGACAAAGAAATAACACTATCAAACAGAAATTTCAAAGCAACCATTTCTAAAGAAAAAGGAAGATTGGTATATCACCAAACTAATGGAAAAGAAAACATTTCAGGGGAAGGGCTTTACCTAAACCTGTGGCGACCTGCTACTGACAATGATTTTGGAGCTGGTTTACAAAAAAAGTTAAAAGACTTAAGATATGCTGATAAAGATGCAAAAATTGAAAAAATAACGCTTTCGGACGCTGAAAACGGACAAAAGCAAGTGAAAATATATAAATTTTTGATAGAAAACAGCATTAAATTCACTCAAACATTGACTTTTGACGGAAAAGGAAGCGTTTTAGTAGAAAATACATTTGTTCCTTTGAAGGAAAGCGACAGATTAACTTTCAAAATAGGAAACCATGTTACTCTTTCAAAAGATTTTACAAATCTGGAATGGTACGGACGAGGACCTTGGGAAAGCTATGAAGATCGTCAGACCTCGGCTTTTGTAGGACTTTACAAAGGAAGTATTGACGAACAATACCACCCGTATGTACGACCACAAGAATCGGGGAATAAAACCCAAGTGCGACATGCAAAATTACTGCGTAAAGATGGCAGTGGAATTCTTGTCCAAAGCGAAGAAAAATTCATGAATATCAATGCATTACCCTATAGTCCTGCATCACTTTACCCTGGAGAAGAAAAACAACAAACACATTCCGAAGAATTGGAAAAAGATCAACACATACATTTAGACGTTGATTATCAGCAGTTAGGTGTAGGAGGCGATAACAGCTGGGGTAATTTACCAATGGCACAGTATCTGCTTTATTTACACAGACCTTACAGTTATTCTTATCGTATTATACCTGTAAAATAAGAACTCTCGGTTTTTTATAGGATATAAACATCAAATTGGGGTAGCATGTTTTAAAAACACGCCGAGATGAGGCAAATGCCTCATCTCGGCGTGTTCTTCAATTGAACCCAATAAAATCTACAAAATATAATCCGTGTTCATAAAGTTTGAAACCCCTGTTCGTAAGAGATTTTCTACAATCTTATTGTTATAGTCATCATCCCGTGATGCTACAAAAGTACGTATTGAAAATGAACGCAATGCATCGTGAACACTCAAAGTTCCTACTGCAGAATCCTTACGACCCGTAAACGGAAAAACATCTGGACCTCGCTGACACAGACTATTGATATTCACACGACAAACCAAATTCACTAAATTGTCAATCAAAGGTGAAAGCTCATAAGCATCCTCCCCGAAAAGACTGATTTGCTGTCCGTATTTTGAATTAGCAATCTCATCTAAAATTTCGTTGATGTGCGAAAAAGATTTGATTGGCACTAATGGGCCGAATTGTTCCTCTGAAAACACACGCATATCGGTTGAAACGGGGTATAAAACTGCAGGGAAAATATAATTTTCAGAGCGTTCTCCTCCTCTTTGATTAACAATCTTAGCTCCTTTTGAAATAGCATCATCTATCAGTTCTTGGATGTAGGCAGGTTTTTCCTTCTCAGGCAATGGAGTAAGAGTTACATCTTTATCCCAAGGATTTCCATAGACCAACTCATCCACTTTTTTAGAAAATTCTTTGATGAATTTATCTTTAATTTTCTTGTGTACATATATGATTTTCAAAGCAGTACAACGTTGCCCATTGAAAGACAAAGCTCCCTTCACACATTCTTCAACGGCTAATTCTAAATTAGCATCAGGTAACACTACTCCTGGGTTTTTTGCTTCCAACCCAAACACTAATCGCAATCGGTTTTTATTAGGGTGTAAATCTTGTAGTGCGATAGCAGTTTTACTATTTCCAATAAGTGCTAACACATCCACACGACCACTTCGCATAATGGGCGGAGCTACAGTTCTACCGCGTCCGTACAAGATGTTTATAACTCCACGAGGAAAACTGTTTTTGAAAGCCTCTAACAACGGAGCAAATAACAAAACTCCATGTTTTGCTGGTTTGAAAATAACGGTGTTACCCATAATCACAGCAGGAATCAGCAACGCAAAAGTTTCGTTCAGCGGATAGTTGTAAGGCCCTAAACAAAACACCACTCCCAAAGGCCCACGACGAATATGAGCATAAATACCATCTCTTTTTTCAAAACGAGAGGAATCTCGATCGAGGTTTTTATATTCCTCTATAGTGTCATAAATATACTGTATCGTCCTATCAAACTCTTTGCGAGAATCTTCCAAACTTTTCCCAATCTCCCACATCATTAGTTTCACGACCTCATCGCGTTTGGTTGCCATCTGCTTGACAAATTTTTCCATAAATTGAATTCGGTCTTTCACTTTCATGGTTGGCCACAAACCTTTCCCTTTGTTGTAAGCCTCGCATGATGAATACAATAGCTCTAAAGCCTCTTCTTCTCCCATATTGGGAACACTCCCCAAAAATGTGGGCTCATAGTTTTCGGTCGATGAAATGGTGGAGTAAACATCTGTCATGGCTCCTTCCCATTTGCGTAATTCCCCATTTGCCAAATAAATATCTTGATGCAAAGGATCAACACGAAACTCTTCAGGAATTTCTCTAAATTTTTTCATTCTATATTAATCTGTTTAATAATTTAAAGCATCACACTCTGCCTTTTAGCGAGTTAAACACCCATGCGATGGCTAAAAAACCTATCCCTACAGTAGCAAAACCTATTCCTGCTACTTCGTTGTATTTAAAAATGCCCAAACCAATGAGAATCAACCCCATAACAACCATAATCAAAGTGGCATATCCTAAAATAGTATTTTTATTCATTGTCATAACTGCAAAATTAATGGATTGCAACTGCAAAAGTCGTTCTTTATTTTGAAAAAACAAACTTAATTTTAGGGTATTTTAATTAGGTTAAACTCCTGAAATATTTTTTAGAATTTATTATGATTAAAACCACATAGTAACATAGAGTTCTATCCTATATTTCTCTTTAATATTGATTATATTTTTTTTGTAACTTTAGAGACACATCAAACAATTAACTTTTTTATTTTCAGTGATTTATATTATTTCTAAAAACATTTTACAAAAATTATTTTCCTATTACAGCAAAAAACATTATCTTAGCGAAAATCATACGAAGATAAATGTCATTTAAAGTTTTTTTTCTGACAGATTTCTAAGCTACGAGAAATTTCTTCATAGGAAAATAGTGCAAATATAACGTTCTAAAAATCAGTACATTAAATTAAAATCATAGGATTGGTTGTGTTCATGTTTAAGTGGTACGATAAAATTTTTAACTATGGAAACACTACCTATTTTATTTGGAATATCAATATTACTTTTGTTAGGCTTTATTGTGTTCGTAAAGTATAAAGTCCGCGTTCACTTGGTTTATAATAAGAATATTACAAACAAATCGTTTTATATTTGGGTACCTTTTGCCGATGTGTACTACTATTTTAGATATATTTTCGGAAAGAAAACGTTTTTTTGAATTTAAATTGCGAGATTTTACTATAATCTCGCAATTTTATTTCTCTTCTATATAATAAATTTCTATTGCTAAATTACCTCCTTCGAGTTTGTGCCAACCTTTATTTTCTGGATTTAGGTATATTTCCTTTCGTTTGTTCATGTGTCCTAAAATCCTGTAATTTGTTGATTTTTTGTTTGTATCTTCAGTTTTTTTCAGTGCAACAAAGAAATTTTCACAGAATTTAGGTGATAAATCTTCGATATTTATTTCCAATTTATTTTTCCTAACAGACTCAAATAATAGTGTTTGACTATGCAATTTTTTATCAGGAAGTCCGTTTTCACCTACTGAAAAAAATGCTAATTCAAAGGTTGCTTTCGTGTCGTAATTTTTCTCTATTTTTTCTATAAAGAATACTATTTTCTTGATTATAAAACACTTATCTACTTTAATTTCATTAGCAAAAAACGTATTATAATAGCTTCCTATGCTGTAATTTTTTCTTCCCTTAGTAGCCATTTTATTTAATTTTTCTTTTTGAAATTGTGTTACCACGACTTCACTAAGAAAAATAGTGTCATTTTCTACGGTATTTTGTGCTGTTGAAAGGCAAAAACCGCATATAATAAGCAAATATGTAATTGATTTTTTCATATAGTACATGTTCAGAGAAGTAATTCAAGTAGATTCTCAAATTATTCCTATAATAAACTTAAATTGACTCACTATGTCCTTACCGGAGGAAAGATAAATGTCCATTTCTGTATGCTTATAAACTGTAAACAAAAAAAATATTTTTTGGGTAGTTCTTAGTATACGCTGACCAATATCAACACGGTTTTTGAGCAGTTTCTTTATGAAACCAAAATCTTTGCTTCTTGTTTTAAAAAGAGTAAAATTAACAATACTTATGAACAATAATTTTAAAACTCGTTGCAAATATAAATATATTTTTAACACCGACAAACTGTACCCCATTTTTTGTAACGCATTCCTGTACAACATATAATTATCCTATTTTCAAAACTTTATGATTTTTTAAAATTTCTAATAATCAATTATTTATTGTTTTGTAAAACATTTTACAAAAATAATTTTCCTATTACAGCAAAAAACATTATCTTAGCAAAAATCATACGAAGATAAATGTCATTTAAAGGTTTTTTATGACAGATTTCTAAGCTACGAGAAGTTTCTTCATAGGAAAATAGTGCAAAAATATGATATACTAAAATCTCATTGTTGATATATCTCCATAAGTGAATAACAAATCTTCAAAAAATCAGTGAAATAACTAATTTATAGCACAGCCGTCCGAAAGTTTTTTGAAAACTCATAAAATTCCTTGTCAACCCTTTATTTATAAGGGCAGACTTGTTTGTTGTGCGGAATTATCTCTGTCAAAGAGTGTGTTTTCAGGTGGTTTTTTCACTTTTTTTACGATAGGTTTCAGTTCGTTGCAAACATAATTCAGCGTCAGATAGTGCATAAGACACACCCTTATTTTCTCGCAAAAATTACTAAATGCCGTCTTTTTATCGCTATAAAATCGCTTTATCAACTCCAACAGAAGATAGCAAATCAAAGATACATAAATCTGTGATTTCACCGCATTTTCACTCGTGCCAAGAAAAGTTTTTATCTGTAAATTTTGCTTCATAGCCTTTTTTGAGGTCAAAACGATGATTTCATCTTTGAGGATGTCGTGGTCTTTTTCATCAGGCAGGTCTCGTTCTTCAAAACTTTGGTAGAGCGTGTTGGACTTAATTCGCGTAACAAAAGTATTTTGGCAATGGATTCTGCCGAGCATCAAACTAAAATCAAAATAGCCTCTATCCTCAACAATGATGGTGTTTTTCGGATAGATATTTTGTTGTAATCCTTTGCTATCGTGTGTTTTAGCTTCGGTGATATTGACCATTTCAGGCAATCCAAGTTGATCGTCCCAAACGGTGTGAATTTTGAGTCCGCCTTTAGCTGTCCGAATCAAGCGAAGCGTATCATGAACACCTTTGAAACAAATAAAATTTTGTGAATAAATTTTGCCCAGTTGAAAAGACTTAAACACAGGCTAATGGTAGTACTGTCAATGATTTTTATTTTGTGGTTTTGGATTTCATCGATGATATGACTTTGATGTTTGGCTTTTAAAGAGTGTTTGTAATACTTTAAAAGACTAGAATACAAATCTTTAAATACTGCATAATGTCTTACTTTGTTTCCATCACTCATTGTTGATTTTGCGGGACTTTGTTTGAGTTGGAGATCGCTTAGGAAAGTGCTACTTACTGATAATCCGCAACTTATGTCGGATAGCGTATAGCATTTATTCAGCTGTCCGAAAGTTAGTGCCACCAATTGGTCGCGAGTTTTATAGGTAGACTTTCCCTTATCGGACTGATGTTTAGCGATTTCCGCTCTTAAAATATGCGCAGGAATGAGATCTAAAATTTGTCTGATTACGGGTTTATTTGTATTTTTGCTTCGCCTGAAGAGTGCCATAATTGAAAAAAAAATGGGAATTTTTCAAATATACGACATTCTCAGGCAACTTTTATTTTAAAAGTTTCGGATAGTTGTGAATTTATAGCATACTTTTATATGAAAACAAATTCTCAAAGATGGTTTTTGGCAGGAAGTATTTTCTGTTTTTGTTACTTTGTATTTTTACTGTTAATTAACTATCATTCACTAAATAATGAAATAATGGTTAGTTCTGTTAGCTTTTTCGGTGAACTACTGACTATTCCATTGATTTTATTTCTTTTATTTATGTTTACTTTTAGTTTAATAAAAGTAATAAAAAAAGATAATAGCTTTAGACTTATATTTATTATTAACCTGATAACCATAGTGTTATTAATTTCGTCTACTTTTTATAATTAATCCCATTCATGGAATTGCGAGATTTTACGATAATCTCGCAATTTTTACTTTTACGAAAAAGTTTTTCAGAATTATGAAGGTAATGAAAAATAAGCGTCTGTTATTAAAAGAATTTTTGTCATTTTAGTAACTATCCTTTTTGCCATAAAAGGAATTGATGCTATTAAACGATTTATTGCAGGTTGGAAAGCTGTAAGTTGCAATTGTTCACAGACCAAATGAAATGGCTTTAGTAATTTTTCTGTGAATTCAATTTTGAGTTCCCTAAATAGAAAATCTTTTGTTTTGAAGGGAGAAAGTTTTTTTACTTTCTCTCTTTTTTCTTTGGGCTAGACCAAAGAAAAAGAGAGAAAAACTATCCCAAAAAATTGCACTTACTAATGGAATTTAAGAAGTTTACATCACAAAAATTTCAAAAGACCCTTTTTATTTTTACTTTTGCAGAAACATAAGTACCTTTTATACCTTAAAGAATGAAAACACACAAAAATAAAACTCTTACTATAACCACTGTTGGATTTGCCTTATTTGCTATGTTTTTTGGAGCTGGAAACTTGATTTTACCTCCTTTCATAGGACTTCAATCAGGTGATGAATGGCTAATGGCATTGGTAGGATTTTTCCTAACAGCCATTTTAGCTCCTTTTCTTGGTGTACTTGTTATTTCAAAATCAGGACTTTCGTTTACGGATTTGGGATATAGAACTCATCCAAAGTTAATCAATGTGTTGGCAATACTAATCATCTTGTGTATCGGGCCGTTAGTAGCAATCCCACGCACAGGAGCCACTGTATTTGAAATTGGAGTGCAACCGTCTTTTCCTTCATTTAGCAATGTTGTTTTCGCTATTCTATTTTTTGGAACAGTATTTCTATTATCAATTTCAAAAACCAAAACAGTGGATATTATCGGTAAGTTTCTGACCCCTTTTTTATTACTATCGTTGGTAGTGTTAGTAGTTCTGGGAGTCATAAACCCTCCTGATGTCATTACTGAAAGCACAATGACCGCAACCGAGGTTTTTTCTTTCGGATTTGTTGAAGGTTACCAAACATTAGATGTACTAGCATCGGTAATTTTTGCAGGAGTCATAATTGAAGCTGTTATTGACAAAGGGTTCTCTTCTGAGAATGAACGAAGTAGGATAACACTTGCCGCAGGACTGGTGTCTACTATTTCATTGCTTCTCATCTATGGAGGATTAATTTACTTGGGAGCTACAACCGATTTTCCAATGCAAGATAACAGTACCCGTACGCAATTGCTATTGCACATTTCCTCCTCCATCTTGGGAGAAAAAGGAACTTTCGTAGTAGCTATTGCTATTGCTTTCGCGTGTTTAACCACGGCAATTGCATTGACTACGGCCACTGGAAGCATTTTTGAAAAAATATCACACGGGAAAATACCTTATCGTTTGAGCGTTATTCTTTGCACACTGATTTCGGTAGTCTTATCCATTAACGGAGTAGATGCTATTATAAAATATGCTGTGAACATATTATTGTTCATCTACCCGATTGTCTTTGCATTAATACTATATTTATTACTTTTTGGTCGATACGTAAAAATACGACAACCCTACGTAGCAAGTATCATTACTACCGCTATCGTTTCTTTAATTTCCGTAGGAATCAATTTGGATATGCAAAAAGAGTTGTTAAGCACTCTAAAATCCTATTTACCATTACAGGAATATAGCTTAGAATGGTTATTACCATCCTTAATAGCTTTTGTCTTTGGAACTGCTTTGGATCGAAATCAAAATTAAAAAAGTAGATAGAAAAATGCTTTTTCGTGCTTTATAGAAATTTTATGACAAACCGTAGGACTCCTGTCAAAGTTTTTATTTTAAATTTTCAAGCTCTAGTTGCTCAACAATCTTTCGGTCATTAGCCAAACGTTGTACTTTGTTTTGTCCTCCAAATTTACCACTTTGTTTCATATAACGTACGAATCCATCTTTGGCAACTTTAGTTATTTTCAAAGGTTGTAGTACCTTTCCTTGAATCAAATCGAAGTAATATGAATTCTTTTGCTGTAGGAAATTGTCTAATTTCGAGGCGAAATCTGCCATATTATCAGGTTCTTTTTCAAATTCGACAAACCATTCGTGATAAGGCAACTGATTTTCGGAAGGATTTACCTGTGGAGCTACCGTAAATTCGGACACCCGCACCTCCGTACCTTGAATAGATTGAATCATAGCTTCTTCAATTTCACTAGCGATGACATGTTCTCCAAAAGCCGAAATAAAATGTTTTATACGTCCCGAAACAATTATTCGATACGGATTTAAACTTGTAAACTGCACAGTATCACCAATATTATATGCCCAAAGCCCAGCATTGGTGGAAATAATCATCACATAATTTACATTCAGTTCTACCTCAGCTAAGGTCAGACGTTTTGGGTTTTCTGAAAAAAAATCGTCAGACTTGATAAATTCATAAAATATACCTGAATTGAGCAACAAAAGCATTCCTCTCTCAGTTTGCGTATCTTGAAAAGCAAAAAAGCCTTCGCTGGCAGGAAAAAGCTCAATACTATCGACCTTTCTTCCGATAAGATGTTCAAACTTTTTGCGATACGGCTCGTAATTAACCCCTCCATATACAAAAAGTGAAAAATTCTTAAACAAATCACCTATATTTTTACCTGATTTTGCTTTAAGTCGCTCGAAATACATCTGTACCCAAGGAGGAATACCGCTAATGAGGGTCATATTTTCGCTAATAGTTTCCTCAACAATAGCATCTACTTTGGTTTCCCAATCTTCGATACAGTTGGTCTCCCATGATGGAACACGGTTCTTTTGTAGATATTGAGGCACATAATGTGCCGAAATCCCTGATAGCCTACCTATTTTGATACCATTTTTTTCCTCTAAAACAGGACTTCCTTGTAAGAAAATCATTTTACCGTTAACGAAATTAGCTTTTTTGGTTTCGTGAATATAACACAAAAAAGCATCTCGTGCAGCTTGTACTTGATAGGGCATAGATTCTTTTGTGATTGGAATATACTTAGTTCCGCTGGTTGTACCCGAAGTTTTAGCAAAATAAAGTGGTTTTCCTCTCCAAAGCACATCTCTCTCGCCCGATATCAAACGCTGAATATAAGGTTTTAAGTCTTCATAATCTCGAACAGGCACCTTTTTAACGAAATCGGCATGGTTTTTTATATTTTCAAAATCATGATCTTTGCCAAAAGCAGTATGTTTTGCCCTACGAATAAGTTCCTCAAAGACGTTTTGCTGCGTTTCAATAGGCCTTTTTGCCCATTTGTCTATTTTTCTCTTAACAATAGACGCAAATAGTTTGGCTCCAAACGATTTTAGTGACATCCTACGTATTTATTTTATATTGGCAAAGATACGTATTTTTTTTTACCTATTAACACCTCACAGAAACAATTGATAGACAAGCAAATAGAAAAAATCTACCGTAAAAGTTAAAATATTCATTTTAACTTTTACGGTAGATCCAAAATATCATTGCTTAGAAAAGTTTATATTCCCAACATATTTTTAGGATCTAAGATTGTATCCAACTGCTCTTGCGAAAGCAATCCTTTTTCTAAAACCAAATCATAGACTGATTTACCTGTTTCTAAGGCTTCTTTGGCAATTTTCGTGCTGTTTTTGTAACCTATATGTGGATTCAACGCAGTAACGATACCGATACTATTTTTTACCATATTTAAACATACTTCACGATTGGCTGTAATGCCATCAATGCACTTGGTTCTGAGGGTCTCTATAGCTCGTTGCACAAAAACAATAGATTCTATAATCGATTGACATATAACAGGTTCCATTACATTCAATTGCAATTGACCAGCTTCAGCGGCAAAAGTAACCGTAAGGTCATTTCCGATAATCTTGTAACACACTTGGTTAACGACCTCGGGGATAACAGGATTTACTTTCCCTGGCATAATAGATGAACCAGGTTGCATCGGGGGTAAGTTAATTTCGTTTAATCCAGCACGTGGACCAGAAGAAAGTAAACGCAAATCGTTACATATTTTAGATAATTTAACTGCCATACGCTTCAATGCAGATGAGTAGATTACGTACGATCCAGTATCGGGAGTGGCTTCAACTAAATTCGACGCAGCTACGAATGCTTCTCCTGTCAAATCTGCTAATTTTTTAGCACATACAGCAGGAAATTCTTTGGGTGCATTGATACCCGTACCGATGGCAGTTCCTCCCATATTAATTTCTAAAAACAAATTAGCATTGTATTGCAAACGAGTGATTTCCTCCTCCAACGTTGCGGCAAAAGCTTCAAACTCTTGTCCTAAAGTCATCGGCACAGCATCTTGCAACTGGGTTCGTCCCATTTTGATCACATCGGCAAATTCTACTCCCTTTTTACGGAATGAAGCTATCAATAATCTCAAATGCTCAATCAAGGTTTGATTCATTCGGATAATTGCCAATTTTATGGTAGTTGGGTAGGCATCGTTGGTTGATTGTGATAAATTTATATGGTCATTAGGAGAGCAATGCTGATAGTCTCCCAACCCATGTCCCATAATCTGTAAAGCTCGGTTTGCTATTACTTCATTCGCATTCATATTCACAGATGTACCAGCCCCTCCTTGAATCATATCCACAGGGAACTGATCGTGCATCTTGCCTTCGATTAATTCATTACACGCTTGAGAAATGACGTTCAACAACGAGTCACTTAACAATCCTAACTCGTGATTGGTTTGTGCAGCTGCCAGTTTCACATAAGCAATGGCACGGACAAACTCCGGAAAATCACTCATTTTACTTCCTGAAATATGGAAATTGTCAATAGCTCGTTGAGTTTGTACCCCATAATAGGCATCAAAAGGCACTTGTAAATCACCTAACAAATCAGATTCAGTTCTAAATTTTGACATATTTTCTTATTTTTTTATTAATCTATTTTTTTGAAATTTCATGTATCTATAACTTCGAGTGCTTCACTTTTATTTTATGCAATCATCTATTCTACCAATGGTTGCAAATAATCTTAAATATTTTGTTGTTAAAAAATCTTTTCCTAAAAAGATTGATTATCAAAAAGAAATAAGCGTACCGATTTGCTTTTGTACCTAAGAAAAACGATTAACATTAGAAATGATTAAACCTTATTTCGTGTAAAGATACTAAATATATTTGAATTAAATTGAAAATTATTTTGTCTTTTTTGAAAGGATCTACTATTTTTGTAGCAGATGTATTTCTCACATAAACCGAAATCAAATGAAACTATTTAATAATCTTCTATTTAGAGTGTTTATTGCCATTATCATTGGTATTCTTGTAGGCTCATATGCCCCTGAATGGTATAATCGTTTGTTTGTGACATTCAACAAGCTATTCGGAAGTTTCTTAGGATTTTCTATTCCTCTTATTATCATGGGATTGGTAATGCCTGCTATTGCTGAATTGGGTAAAAATGCAGGACGACTGCTCTTTATGACAGTAATCATAGCCTACTCATTTACTTTATTTTCAGGATTTTCTACTTTTTTTGTAGGGAAAATAGTCTTTCCAAAACTATCAGGAGAAAGTCCAACCGTAAATACAGAAGTTGTTGAGCGTACATTAACTCCTTTTTTCACGCTCGACATTCCGCCAATTCTGGATGTGATGAGTGCTTTGGTACTGGCTTTTATGATCGGAATTGGGTTATCACTAAAAAGTAACTCAACGTTAGGGGGTGTACTTAAAGATTTTAAAGACATCATTGTACTGGTAATTGAAAAAGTGATTATTCCATTATTACCGATCTATATCATGAGTATATTTTCTGAAATAGCCTACAGCGAGAAGGTTGCTTCTGTAATGGGGCTATTTTTTAAAATCATCGGAATCATTTTTGTGATGCACATTGCTTTGTTGCTACTTCAATTTTTACTAGCGGGAATTATCTCTAAAAAAAATCCATTGAAGGCTTTATTGACCATGATGCCTGCATATGCCACAGCATTAGGAACACAATCATCAGCAGCAACCATTCCTGTAACTTTACAACAAGTAATCAAATTGGGGGTTTCGGAACGAATAGCTGGTTTTGTTGTGCCTTTGTGTGCCGCTATTCACCTTTCGGGAAGCACCATGAAAATCACAGCCTGTGCCATGGCATTAATGTTGATGAATGGACAAACGGTTAGTATTGATCTATTCGCGGGATTCATTATGATGTTGGGAGTTATTATGGTTGCCGCCCCTGGCGTTCCAGGCGGTGCTATTATGGCTGCTTTAGCTATACTACAATCAATACTTGGTTTCGATGCTCAGCAACAAGCACTGATGATCGCCCTGTACATTGCTATGGATAGTTTCGGGACTGCTTGTAACGTTACTGGTGACGGGGCAGTATCCTTAATAGTCAATAAATTAAGTAGCTGACAAGTCGGTGAATAACCGACATTTACCAACTCACACCATTCTAAATATTTCTAATCTACGGATTCCAGAAATCACTGTTCTTTATATTAGATTTTTTAGGATCAAAAATTGGATTTTTTATGCCTTTTTTCCTTTGAGAAACATAATCTTTCCAAACGCGGATAACCACACCGCTGAGTAGCAAAATAGCAACTACATTGACCCATGCCATGAGCCCTACACCAATATCCCCAACAGTCCATGCCAATTTAGCTTCTTTAATTGCTCCCATATACACTCCATAGAGGAAACCGATACGCAAAATCCAAATATAAAGTTGAGCATTTCGTTTCCCTTTGAAAATGTAAGCGATATTAGTTTCAGCATAGTAATAGTATGCCAAAATAGTAGTAAAAGCAAAAAAGAAGAGTGCAAGTGCCACAAAATGACTTCCGATAACTGGAAAATGAATATTCAACGCCTCTTGCGTAAAAAAACTATATTCCACAGAAGGAATCTTTTCGACGATGGCTATTTCTGTTTTTTCATTAATTACGTTGTACTTTCCTGTGAAAAGTATCATAAAAGCAGTTGCAGTACAAATGAAAAGCGTATCAACGTAAACGGAAAATGCCTGTACCAATCCTTGTTCCACAGGGTGTTTTACTTCGGATGCAGCTGCGGCGTGTGGTGCTGTTCCCTGTCCTGCTTCATTAGAATAAATACCACGCTTTACACCCCATGCTATTGCCGAACCTGTTATACCTGCGTAAATAGACTCGCTACTGAATGCAGCATCAATTATTAACATAAAAACATCGGGAATTTGTGAGAAATGCATACCTATAATGATCAAAACCATCACAATGTAACTAACCGCCATAAAAGGGACTATGATTTGCGTTACTTTACCCAAACGTTTCACACCTCCAAAGATAATAATCGAAACCAGAATAATGATTGCCACGCCTACTGTATGAACTTCATATCCAGCTATGTTTACATTTGGAATCTGTACAGATTGATTCAGCGAGGTTACAATACTATTACTTTGAATACCTGGTAACAAAAAACCACAACTGAGAATTGCCACCAAAGCAAAAAACACAGCATACCACTTGATTCCCAATCCTTTTTCGATATAGTAAGCAGGGCCTCCACGGTATTGTCCTTTGATTTCTTGTTTGTAAACCTGACCAAGCGTAGCCTCTGCAAATGCTGAAGTAGCACCCAAAAGAGCAATCACCCACATCCAAAAAACTGCCCCTGGCCCACCAAAAGAGATTGCCGATGCAACTCCGATAATATTCCCCGTACCTACACGTCCTGAAATGGCCAACGAAAACGCTTGAAATGGCGATATACCTTGTGCCGAATTACCTCCGCTAAAAAGCAAACGAACCATACTTTTTAGATAACGAAACTGCAAAAAACCTGTGCGAATGGTGAAATACACTCCCGAAAAGATACATAAACCAATTAAGGCATACGACCAAACATATCCATTGATAATTTCAAAATATTTTTCCATAGACTTTTCTTTAAGTTCGGAGCCTTTAAACTCGACATTTGTTGTTAAGGAAATTCAACTCTATCGGATACGCATTTTACAACGAAAACTAACGTTTAAAGAAATCGTAACCAATTTTAAAACTAATCCAAAAAGTACCTCCTTTGCTATTAGGTGTTCTTCCAAGTGTGGTCGAATAACCGTAACCAACATTAAATTCGTAATTAAAATTTCGGCTAAAGCTACGGCGAATCCCAAAAACAGGTATAACACTAATCGCATTATAGTCGTTGCTTACATTACTATCATTAGAGATTACAAACCAATTAGGAGAAAATTCTGTCCTAAGTGAAAAATAATTTCCTGAATTATTGCTAATATTTTTTCCTTTTTTTACACGGCGGTTCAATCCATAGTACCACTTTGGCTCTATGGAAATAGCAGGAGCAAGTAAAAAGCCCGTTTTGTCATAAATAGCTCCTGTCCAAAAACCTCCATGTAAACTTGCATCAGAACGCAAAGTTATAGCATCGGAAAGCCGGTGTTCATTGTAAATATTTACCCCCAATAATCCTGCTTGAAAGCCTACAAGATCTTTCTCTACACTTACATGTTGTGCATAAACTGCATTCAGTCCTAATACCATAAACATGGTAGCAATGATTTTTTTCATGAAAATAAGTTTTAATTAAAGCGAAGCAAACATATAAAAAAAAATTAAAATACAAACCCATGAACATCTTTAATCGTCTTTTTCACACCTCTAACAGTTAAAAACATCTAAAAAGTTCAATACACATTGAACTAATTAAACTTTTTTTCTACTTTTGCCCCGAAATGATTTTTTCACAAAAATGATAAAAAACACAGACCATACTTTACTACAAGATTTGATTACCTTGTACACCAACCATTTTGGGCTAAGCCCTATTATGGCAAAAATTTGTGCTTATCTGAAATTGGACTTCGAAGGAAATGGTGCTACCTTCGACCAACTTCAACAAGCCTTGGGGGTAAGTAAGGGTTCCATCTCGATGAACCTACGTAAACTCATCGATAAAGGGATTATTTTAGAAATTAACAAGTTCAACGAGAGAAAAACCTACTTCGTTTACAATCAAGACTATATTATACTATGGTTAAAACAATCCATCGAGCGGATGGAATACACCCTTAGCGTAGTACAACGTGTTAATAACCTATCGAAAAAGCACCCCAATACTCCTAAGACCTTACTAAAACGCAAACAAATCCATCAAGAATTTTTACAACAAGGTATAGAAGCATTTAAAGAAACCCTTTTTAAAATAGAAAACGTATGAGAATATTCTTCATTTTGGCAGGTTTGAGCCTAATGACAGCCTGTAACAACACCCCAAAACAAGTTCAACAAGGTGTAAAAACGCTTCCGGTAATCACGGTGGGGGAACAAAGCAGTACGTATCACCTTTCTTATCCGGTGAACATTGAAGGAAAAGTGAATAGCCCTGTACAAGCGCGAATATCGGGATATATTACACAAGTGTTGGTTGATGAAGGTCAGCAAGTAACCAAAGGTCAACCTCTTTTTAGATTGGAAACTCAAGCGCTTAACCAAAGCTCTCAAGCCGCCAAATCGGCAGTAGATGCAGCGCAGGTGGAAGTCAACCGCCTTGAACCTCTTGTCGCCAAAAATATTATCAGTTCCGTACAGTTAGAAACTGCCAAAGCCAACTTAGCTCGGATAAAGGCAAGTTACGCCGAAGTGAATGCCAACATCGATTATGCCATAGTCAGAGCCCCTGTAACGGGTGTAGTGGGTAGCATTCCCTTACGTGAAGGTGCTTTGGTTAGTGCCAATAACACGGTTTTGACTACCGTTTCAGATGTGAAAGAGGTATATGCTTACTTTTCTATGAATGAGAAAGACTATATTACCTTCTTAGAGGTTGCCAAAGGCAAGTCCTTGAATGAAAAAATCAGTAATTTACCTAAGATTACATTAGTTTTAGCCAATGGCGAACGCTATCCGCACCAAGGAACCATCAGTACCGTAACGGGTCAAGTTGATAAAAACACCGGAAGCATTCGGTTTCGAGCTACATTCCCCAATGCGGAAGGACTGCTTACTAATGGTAACAGCGGTACCATACTTATTCCGGAGGTACACGCAAATAGTTTAGTAATTCCGGAGGTAGCCACCTTTGAGCAACAAGGCTTGGTTTTCGCCTATAAAGTAGAGCAAGACACTGTAAAACAAGTCATCATTACCCTTAAAAACCGAAATAATAACTTAGCCGTAGTATCTGACGGACTGCAAAAAGGCGATATTTTGGTCGTGCAAGGACTTAATGGTATCCGAACAGGTATGAAAATCCAAACGAAACCCGTTTCTATGGATAGTTTAGTACAAGCCATCAAACCTGCTTTCAGATAATTTTTATATAAAAAGGATAAAAGCAATCTATTTTTTAAGTTTATCAATAATTAAAAATGCTATATCCGAAAATTATATCGGTTTTTTACAAGTGAAAAACGCCATATCTGAAAAATATAGTCGTTTTCAAAAGTGAAAAAGCGATTTCTTCGAAAATTATAGTAGTTCTTTACAATTGAGAAACGTCATATCTGAAAAATATAATCATTTTCAGAAGTGAAAAAGCTATTTCTTGGAAAATTATAGAAGTTTTTTACAAGTGAAAAACGACATATCTGAAAAATATAGTCGTTTTCAGAAGTGAAAAAGCTATTTCTTGGAAAATTATATCAGTTTTTAAAAGTATAAAACTAGGTAAGTCCGTTATAAAGATAGGTTACAACGAATAACAAACAATAATCATTTATAGAAAAATAAGTTTTATAAATCAGATAAACTCATTCAATTCATCGTATTTATATGTTTATCCGTATATAAAACCATAAAAAATCAAAATAAAACAAATATGGTAAAACTATTTATCGACAGACCTGTAATGTCAACAGTGATTTCCATACTCATTGTAATACTCGGTATATTGGGTATTGTAGGCTTACCCATTTCGCAATACCCTGATATTGCTCCGGTGACGGTTCAAGTATCGGCAAATTATACCGGCGCTAATGCGGAAACCGTTTTGAAATCGGTAGTAATTCCGTTAGAGGAGCAAATCAATGGGGTAGAAAATATGGATTATATCACCTCTACTGCTACGAACAATGGTTCGGCATCGATAAACGTTTATTTTAAGCAAGGAACTAATCCTGATATTGCTGTAGTTAACGTACAGAATCGTGTGGCTCGTGCCAACTCCATTTTACCTGCCGAAGTTACTCGCGCAGGGGTGGTTACTCAAAAGCAAAACACAGGGGCTTTGATGTTTATGACGTTTTACTCCACCAATGATAAGATTAACGACATCTTTATACAGAATTACTTAAACATCAATATCATTCCTGCCATAAAGCGTATCAATGGTGTGGGTGATGCTAATGTATTCGGTGGGAAGGATTACGCTATGCGAATTTGGTTACGTCCTGAAAAGTTAGCCGCTTATGGTTTAAACCCTGCTGAAGTTACCGCCGCCATTACCGACCAAAGTCGTGAGGCTGCAGCAGGTACACTCGGTCAGAACAGCGGTAGCTCTTACGAATACGTAATCAAGTATAAAGGAAAATATAATGAGGTTCAAGAATATGAGAACATTGTGATAAAGGCAATGAACAACGGTCAGATACTCCGATTGAAAGACGTAGCTGATATTGAATTGGGGGCTTTGTCTTACACAGGATTTGCACGTAATAACGGAAACCCTGCCGTTTCAATGGGAGTCTATCAAACGCCGGGCTCTAACGCACGTGATATTATCAACGATGTAAAAAAATACCTCAAAGAAGCCGAGTTAGCCCTTCCTGAAGGTATCGGATACACCATAAATATGGACTCTAATGAGTTCTTAGACGCTTCCATTTCCAAAGTTTTAACCACTTTACTCGAAGCCTTTCTACTTGTTTTCTTAGTAGTTTACTTATTCCTACAAGATTTCCGCTCCACACTAATTCCTGCCATAGCAGTTCCGGTATCAATAGTAGGTACATTCTTCTTCTTGAACCTATTCGGATACTCTATAAATATGCTTACGCTATTCGCTTTGGTACTTGCCATTGGTATTGTAGTGGACGATGCTATTATTGTAGTGGAAGCTGTACACGCCAAAATGGAGCAAACTCGCGACAAAGCCAAGGCTTCTACCCTATCGGCTATGCACGAGATAACAGGTGCAATTATTTCGGTAACCTTAGTAATGGCTGCGGTATTCATTCCGGTAACGTTCATTGGCGGAACTACAGGCGTATTTTACAAACAATTCGGGATTACACTTATCATTGCTATTGCTATTTCGGCAGTAAATGCCCTTACGCTTAGCCCCGTACTATGTGCTTTACTACTGAAACCTCATCCGGATAAAGCCTATCAAGATAAATCATTTATGGGCAAGTTTTTCCACAAGTTTAACCTTGCTTTCGAGGCAGCCACCAAGCGGTACGGAAAAACCTTTACCTTCTTTTTACGCCACAAATGGGTAACGCTTATCCTCTTTGTAGTGGCAGGAGGTGTGCTTTATTACAGTAACGAGAAAATGAAAACAGGATTCGTTCCTACGGAAGATAACGGTATGCTGATGATGAACGTAGAGCTTATCCCCGGTGCTTCGATGGAGCGTACGGCAAACGTACTGCAAGAGGTACAGGAGCGAGTTCGTAAAATACCCGGAGTGCATTCGGTAACAGGAATTTCAGGTAGAAGTTTTATCTCAGGTGCCGGAAGCAACTACGGAATGGGTTTTTTACGATTGAAACCCTTCGCCGAGCGACAAGCTGACCCAAGGCAAAGCATACAAGCTATCGTAGGTCAGGCTTTTGGGGCAGTTTCAGGTATTGCCGATGCCAAAGTCATTTTCTTTCAGCCACCTGCCGTACCCGGTTTCGGTATGAGTTCAGGGTTTTCAATGGTTTTGTTGGACAAAACAGGGGGCGAAATCAGCGAACTTAACAACACCACACAGCAATTCCTTCAAGCCCTTAACCAACGCCCTGAAATTCAGTATGTGCAAACCTCTTTCAACGTAAATTATCCGCAGTATCAGTTGGAAATAAACGTAGAACGTGCTGCACAATCGGGCATTAGCGTTACGCATATCCTTTCGGTGCTACAAAATTACATCGGTGGACTCTATGCAACAGACTTTACCAAGTACGGAAAACAATTCCGAGTGATGGTACAAGCACTTCCTGATGACCGAAAAAGCATTCAAAGCCTTGACGGACTTACCGTACGTACCTCCAACGGGCAGATGGCACCTATTTCGCAATTCGTTACGCTCAAACGTACCTTTGGTCCGCAGAGTGTGAACCGCTATAATCTGTTTACTTCGGTAGCCTTAACCGGAGCTAATGCTGAAGGATACAGTACCGGCGATGCCTTAAATGCAGTAAAGGAGGTGGCATCGGAAACTTTAAATAGTAATTATGGTATTGACTATACGGGGCTTACTCGCGAAGAGCAACGTGCAGGTACGCAAACCCTTGTCATTTTTGCACTTTCGCTGATTTTCACCTATTTCATTCTATCGGCTCAGTATGAAAGTTATCTGTTACCCTTGGCGGTAATCTGCTCACTTCCGTTCGGAATTATGGGGGCTTATTTGGGGCAATGGGCAATGGGCTTGGAAAACAATATTTACTTTCAGATATCGCTCATTATGTTGGTCGGTTTGTTGGCTAAGAATGCCATCTTAATCGTAGAATTTGCCGTACAACGTAGGCATCACGGCGAGAGCCTATCCAAATCGGCAATCAATGCCGCTATGGCAAGGCTCAGACCCATTTTGATGACCTCATTTGCCTTTATCGTGGGCTTACTACCTTTAGTATTTGCCGGTGGCGTGGGGGCAGCAGGTAACCGCTCGGTAGCCACAGGTGCGGTAACAGGGCTTTTGTTAGGTACATTCATCGGGCTGATTGTCATTCCGGTACTTTTCGTGGTTTTCCAACACCTACAAGAAAAAATAGTAGGGATTAAATCCGTAGAAAAACAACACGAAAGCCAAGCATAAAACAGATTTATATCGGTACGAACTACCATACAGACACAAAACAACACCTCATACGTTCTTTAAAATACTGTTTATTGGGCTTATTGGGCAGATTTTAAAAACATAAAAACAGCCTTAGTTAGCACTTATAAAAGAATAGTTCAAGCAAAAACCATAGTTACTTAAACAGAAGCTAAATCATTTTATAACAAAACGTTAAAAATGAGTAGCTACTCAAAATTTAACTTTTCGTTAATGCTAAGCAATCGTTTTTTTAGCTAAATTTGTAACACCTTCCAACTCAAATACACGGAAGGCAAAGTATATTTAACTATTTTAAAAACACATAACTATGGAAATGATTTTAAAAATTAAGGAGGTAAACCTTGGAAAATTCAACAACGCAGAGTACACTCAGTTTTTAAGTTTTACTAAGGAATTGATTGAAAAGGCAGGTTTGGAACAGCTTGGCATAGCCGACACCGCTTTTGAGCAATTTAAAAGCAACATCGAACTGCTTACCGATGCCGCTCATCAGAGTCGCATCAGTAGTGAAACCAAAGAGCTTTCAGAGATTGATAAGCAACGTAATGAAATCCTCGCATTTTTGCTAATGAATTTCCGTTCGGAACTGAAAAACCCCATTGAAAAACGGCGTAAAGCAGGTACCGAACTCTACAATGCTACCAAACCTTACAGCAAAATTAAGAGTTTGCCTATCCGACAGAAGACACAAAACATTGAGGGCTTAATTACAGACCTTACCAAAGAGGCAAACTTACCTCACTTGAATACTTTAGGGATTAAAGAAGCCGTTGAAAAACTAAACGCTCTGAATGTCAAGTACAAAAAACTACTTGCCAATCGGGCTGATAGTCAAATTTCAGTTCCTCAAATCCGTATTGGGCAATTGCGTAAGGAAACCAATCAGATTTATGATTACCTCATCACCAAGGCTTTTGTCAGTTCGGTAGCTTCGCCATCGGAAGAAAACAAAACGTTTGTGCATTCCATAAACAAACTCATTACCGATACCACCATCGCCTACAAGCTACGGCAAGGACAAAAGGTGCGTAAAGACGGAATGAATACCAATTAAAAGCCACTGAAAATTCAGAAAAATGACAAAGTGATGCTTTTTTCAATACGTTTGCTTTTACTTATGTAGCGAATTTTTATGCTTCATCTTCCAATATGCTGTAATGGACTTACAGCATATTTTGTTTTTGTGATTTTAAACCCTAAATGGAGTTAAAAATAATTTCTATTATTTACCCCACTATCCTACCCTAAGCCCTAAAAAACAATATTTTAGAAATGTTAGAAACCATTTGCTTTTATAAAAGTTTCGATGTCACTCAGCTTGAGAACGCCTTTATCGCGCTGAGCGAAGTCAAAGCCTTATAAAACCTATTGAATAATTTTGAATTACAAGGGTTAAAAACATCCTCCGTCCTACGGACACCTCCTTCAAAGGAGGATTTAAGAAAGTGAGAAATCACAAAATTCCCACTTTTAAGAGAGTTAGAAAGATGTAAAACCCATAAATATTAAAAAAACATCGTATTTAATACTATTTAGCCTTATGAAACAACAGATAAAAAAGGGGATAATTGCCTTAGGAGGGCTTCTCATTTTGGCATCGTGTGCCGGTAGAAAACCCTACATACGTACCGAATTGCCTACAGAAAACCTTTATCGTACCGACCAACTACCCACCGATAGCATCAGTACCGGTAGCGTATCGTGGCGAACTATCTTCACCGATGACAAACTGCAAGGCTACATTGAACAAGCCCTTGAACATAATTTGGACATACGCATAGCGTGGCAAAATATGGAGAAATCAAAAGCACAATTGCTACAAAGTAAATATGTTTTTCTGCCTACTTTAAGTCTGAACCCAAGTTACACCTATACAAGTCCTTCTTTAAACACCCCCTCAGGAAACTTTTCAGGGGAAAGAACCCACCTGCGTCAATGGGATTTGACAGCTACCACAGCGTGGGAAGCCGATGTTTGGGGAAAAATCAATGCCCAAAAAAAAGTCAATTACGCAGGAGCATTATCAAGTATTGCTTCGCACCAAGCCATACAATCGGAAGTGGTAGCTACATTGGCTACAGCTTACTATCAGCTGCTGATGTTGGACAAACAACAACAGATTTTGGAAGCCACCATCAGCCTTCGCCTTAAAAGTTTGGAAACTACACAAGCCCTAAAACAAGCCGGAAGCACCACCGAAGTGGCTGTACAACAAACCCAAGCCCTTTACTACAATGCACAAGCACAGCTTGTTGGTATTGAAAACAACATTCACGCTTTAGAAAATAGCATTTGTATCCTTTTAGGTATTCCCTCGCAACCCATAGCACGTAATTCATTAGAAGGACAATCCTTCCCCACGGATTTTAATCAAGGATATGCAGTGAGTTTATTAGAAAATCGCCCTGATGTACGCAAAGCGGAACTCGATTTAATCCAAGCCTTTGAACTGACTAACGTAGCTCGGGCAGCTTTCTACCCTACATTTACCATTACAGCACGTGGAGGATTCAGCAGTCAAACCTTTGAAAATTGGTTGGATACCAAATCCATATTTGCTAATTTCATGGGCGGATTGGTACAACCTCTGCTCAACAAACGGCAAATTCGTTCGCAGTACGAAATTAGCCAAGCTAACCGCGAAACAGCACTGCTCAAATTCAAAAAAACAATGCTTACCGCAGGTAAAGAAGTATCAGACGCTTTGCAAAATTATCATTCGCAACACGAGTATATCCTGCTAAAAACCAAAGAAATGGAGGCTTACCAAAAAGCTACCGAATATTCGCAAGAACTTTTCAATAGTGGTATGGCAAGTTATTTGGAGGTGATTTCAGCAGAGGTAAATCGACTTAATGCCGAACTAAGCGTAGCCAATGCCGAGTTTAATAAGATGCAGTACGGAATTATGCTCTACAAAGCCCTCGGAGGAGGTTGGCAATAACTCAACTTTTCAATGGGCTGAAAGAAGAGAACTTTCCCCTTTATTGAATTTTATGCTCTAAAAATTAGGACATTTCAATTTTTATTTTACTTTTGTAACACTAACAAATTTTATTATTTTATGAAAAGATTTATTATCCCCGTTTTAGGATGTGCAGTATTGGCGTCCTGTACAGACAAAGCCCCCGAGTACACCGTGCTATCGGGTAAGGTAAGTAACTATGATTTTGAGAAAATCATATTAGTTGGAGATGGTTTTGAAAAGGAAATTATGCTCAACGCCGACAAATCATTTATCGATACGTTGATGTTAGCCCACGACGGAGGCTATACCCTTGCTCGTACTGATATCTACTTGCAAAAAGGCAAAGATTTGAACGTTGATATGGATTTTAAAAATCCGCAGGAAAACAAATTTTCGGGCAGTTTAGCTCCTGAAAACAACTATCTTTTGAGTAAAGTAAAACTCTCACAAGAGGTATTAGGTAAAGATAAAACAGACTTTTATAAATTAGAAGAGGCTGATTTTATTGCAAAAGTAAATGAATATAGTACAAAACAAAAAGAATTACTCAATAAAACCAATTTCAACGTGAAAGGATTTAAAGCTTTGGAAGAAAAAACCATCGCTTATGAAGCTGATTTCCTATTAAATCGATATGAAAATTATCATTCTTACTTTGCACAAAAGGAAGGGTTTAAAGTTTCTGAAAATTTCCCTAAACTAAATACTACTGACCTTGATAACGCTGAAGATTTTCGCTTTTCAAGAACCTACCGAAGTTTGGTAAATGAATTATTCCAAAAAAATAACGATAATGCATACAATGAACAATTCGGACAGGAATATGATAAAGAAAAATACTTAGGTGTTATTTTGACTAATTTCAAAAAGATAAAAAGTGACAACGTTCGTAATGCCATCGCAAAAAGATTCTTAGAACACTACATTTCACCGGAAAGTCCTCTAACAGAAAAGGTTTATCAAGAGCTTATGGCTAACGTAACTGATGAAACTCTGAAAGGGAAATTCACCGAAAGCTATAACAAAGTTAAGGCTTTGGCAAAAGGAAACCCCTCACCTACCTTCAATTTTGAGAATCATAAAGGTGGAAAAACTGCTTTGGCTGACCTAAAAGGCAAATTGGTATATATTGATGTTTGGGCAACTTGGTGCGGACCTTGTTTGCAAGAAATTCCACATCTAAAAGAAGTAGAGAAAAAATACCACGGAAAGAATATTGAATTCGTGAGCATTTCAGTAGATGATAAAAGAGATTACGATAAATGGAAAAACTTCGTAACAGAAAGAGAATTGGTAGGCACACAACTCTTTGCTGACAATGCGTGGGAGACTCCATTCGTTAAAGATTATGTAATCACCGGAATTCCGCATTTTATATTGCTTGATACACAAGGAAACATCATCAGTGCAGATGCTCCTCGTCCATCAGACCCTAAACTCATTGAGCTACTCACCGAAAACGGTATTTAATAAACTACAAAGGACTGTCGCTAATGGCAGTCCTTTTTTTATTAGAGTTATTATCAGTTTGAGTATTTTGTAGGTTTGCTTTGTTTCAGCCTTAAAAAAACTCCGACTTCACTTAGTTTAACGGATATTTAATCCGACGCAAGTGAAGCCGAAGCTGAGTTTTAAAGGATATAGTATTGCTTTAATTTACAACCATCCCTACTCTTACATCTATTGATGCTGTCTTTTTCGTTTTTTTATCTCTAATAGTTATAACACCCTCTTTAGTTTCATTTCTTGTAGATTCTATTCGGATACTATTCTGCACAATTTTAACGGTAATCAGATCTCCTAATTCATTTTTAATTATTTCGTAATCACCACTTCCTGAAGTAATTGAAATCCACGCAACAGTATCTTCATTGACATAGTTCGAACCTACTGTACCCCATATAAACAGTTGATTGTGGGACAGCTCAAAAGGAACATCAACCACAGGTTCTGTTACGTTTACTCGTACCACTTTGGTTTGTTTTGTCACTGTGTCCTCAACAGTTACAAAAGATTCTCCCGCAGCATATGTTTTGAGATTCAATGTACTACCTATAAGGGCTGCTGAAACAATCCTTCCATTTGATTCAGTAACTCGATATGAACCAGAACCACTAATTATCAAAACATTAGCCGATTTAGGATATTCAATAGAAATAATTCCTGTTGACAAAACCAAATCAGGTGCTCCATCAACAATAACATTCAAAACATCCGTTTTTCCAGTTTGGGCATCGGTAACTGTAATAGTTGCTCTTCCTGAATTGGCAGCATAGATGTAAAGAACTCCTCGGGAGCGGAAACTATAAGCCACTTTTGAATCACTGGTTCCAAAACTGTAGGCACCACTACCAGAGTGTACGGAAACCGAAGAATTTGTTTCACCCTTTTTCAATCGAAGCTCTCTGGCTGAGAATTTAACATCCCCTATTTGATTGAGTACTGTTACTTTTATTTCTGCTTTTATGTGAGTTCGACGATCTGTAACAGTAATTGTAGTATTTCCTCTCTGACTTCCTTTGATAGTGAGTAGATTACCATTAATTTCTGCACTGGCATATGCGTGTTGAATGCTAAATGAATAATCTCCACTTCCTGAGGTAATGACTACCGCTACTTCCTGTCCTTTTAGCACTGTAACTTCTGTTTTATCCAATGCCAATCGCTCTCCATCGGAAACAATCACACGTAGCGTATCTGTTTTTCCTGTTCGCGTGTCGGTAACTGTTAGGACTGCTTCCCCTTCTCTGTAAGACGAATGGATGTAAAGCACTCCTCTTGATTGTGAAGCACGAGCAATGTCAGGATTACTTGAAGCTATACTGTAGAATCCACTTCCTGAAACAATTTGAACGGTAGATTCTGTTTTCCCTTTTTTAATATTAAATTCTCTGACTGAGAATTTAACATCGGGAATCACTTCAATAACGCTGACAGCAATTGCAAACTCGTGCTTAGTTTCATTATCCACAACTTTGATGGTTGTATTTCCTTTAGCATTTCCAGTAACGACAACCTTCTGTCCTGAAATATTCGCTGTTGCTACTGATGGATTTACGGATGAAACACTATAGGAATCATTCCCTGACAAGATGATCGCTTCTTCAGTTTTTCCTTTATGAACACTTATGCTTGAAGGCTCAAGAATCAGAGGTTTTAATGCCTTTATTACATCAATTTCCAATGTTTTTTTCTCGTTTGTTTTGAGGTCTGTGACGGTAAGTGTTGCTTTTCCGACAGCATTGGTTTCAATTTGAATAAAATCTTCCTCAACAGAAGCCGAAACAATAGAAGGGTTGGTTGATTCTACAGCATAGTTTCCATTCCCTGATATTATGCGAATGAATGAAAGATATCCTTCCTGAATTTGAATTTTATCTGTTTCTAACTGCAATTTTTTATCCATATTAACAACCTCTATTCCGATTTCAATTTTCAAACACGGATTGGCTTTATCAATCATTACGATATTTACCTGTCCCAAATCTTTTGTTGTAAACTTCATTCCATTATTGTCATTTGAAACCTCAGCAACGGTAGAGTTCGATGTAGAAATTTCATAATTTCCACTTCCTTTAAGGACTTTAATCGGATAATCATATCCTTTTGCTACTTTGTATGTAACCTTACTCCACGTTTTTATTTCTGTCTTATCCGTTCCTATATTGACAACAAAATCTTCTAACGATTTTATTTTGATGGATTTTTCAAAATTAGTTTCTAAGTCTCGAACCGTAAGTTTACCTTCAGTTTTGCCTTTTGCATTAAAGATTATTTTTGTACCTATTTCGTCAACAGCAAGTGAAGCATCAATATTAGGGTTGTCCATCATGAGTTCATATTCTCCCGAACCAAAGATTTGGAATGACGATTCAGAACAATTCGGAGCGAACTCAAACACTTCTTCTTTAATACTAAATTCCAATTTAAGAAGTTGAACAACTACTTTAACCTCTACCACCTCTTGTGATGTTTTATCTTTTATTTTTACAGTTGTAGATCCTTCCTCTTTTCCCTTGAAAACAATTGCTGTAGTTGTGGATGTGGTTGAAGAAAAGGTTGTTGCAACAATCTTCTCATCGCCACCGACCACCTCGTAAGAACCGTTTCCGGATGTGATAGCTATTGATTTGGAAGCTCCTACATGCAAGGTAGTTTCCGTAGTAGCTACAGAAAATGGAAGATTGACTACCACTTTAATTTTTAACTCTTCCCCACTAACTTTATCTTTTATTGAAATACGGGTTTCTCCCGATGAGTTAAATCTGATGGAAATGACATTCTTAACAACACGTGCTGTGGCAATTTTTTCATTTTCTGAAGTAATTTCATATTGACCATTCCCTGTGGCAATCTCAATAGTCTCGTTGAAGTCCTTAGAAGCATCCCCCGTGAAAGTAGCTACAAGCTCTTGCTTATTGAGGGTTAGTTTTTCTATTTTCTCTTCTGGAATACATGCCGTAGCCATTACAAAAAGTAACGTAACTACATAAATACCAATTTTTTTCATAACATTTTCCTTTTTATTTTCAGGACAAAGGTAAAATGTTACGTTCTAAAAACACTTGTAGAAACGTAAGAAAGAATTGTAAAAACTCTGCATTAACATTCCTTTGATTTGTAAAAATCAAGCATAAGATTTCGCTATGTTTTTCACTGAGTGCAATTTACGAATACAAATAACAAACGAGTAACAAATATTTTTCTTAAAATTATTAATAACCCGACACTATTACAAGAAGCATATGAGATAAGAAACTTAAAATCAGGCAAAAATATACTCTTGGCAGAGACTTAAAGATAATTCGAAACAGACGTTCGGCTCACTCTCCGACAATGCTCAGCTGAACAATTAACGTGTCAGCTGAGCCATCGAAGATTTATTACAATGTTTTTTCAAATACAAATAGTTCGTA
This sequence comes from Capnocytophaga canis, assembly GCF_043187445.1. Taxonomy (NCBI): domain Bacteria; kingdom Pseudomonadati; phylum Bacteroidota; class Flavobacteriia; order Flavobacteriales; family Flavobacteriaceae; genus Capnocytophaga; species Capnocytophaga canis. The sequence goes on from NZ_CP171121.1 coordinate 1,376,964, forward strand.
TTCGTGAAATACTAATTTAAAAGAAACTTATTTTAGTCAAATAGCTTGGCTACCTGCGTATTTACGAATTCTAAAAAACGAACATCCTCTTGCGAAAAAGGATTCAATTGATGAGAATCTATATCAATTTGTCCGATATTTACGCCATTGACAAACAGAGGAATAACGATTTCAGACTTCACAGTAAGACTACAAGCTATGTAGTTGTCCTGTGCTTTGACATCGGGAACTACAAAGTTTTGATTGGAGACTGCTACTTGTCCACAAATTCCTTTCCCGAACGGAATTTCAGTGTGATCGGTAGGTTCTCCTGCAAAAGCTCCTAAATGCAAAGTTCTCGTTTGGTGATTGGCAAAGTAAAATCCTACCCAATCGTAATGCTCTACTCTGGATTGCAACAAGTCACAAATGGTTTGCATTTTCTCATCACGAGATGCATCTTCTTGATTACAAATAGCTGTAATACTTAAACTTAACTCTTCAAACATATTTTTATTCTATTTTTTATTCTATTCAAAGGTAGAAAAATCAGCAGTGTTGTAGCTATAAGCCTAACTCAGACCATGCAAAAATATAAACTATTTTTCTACGCTCAAAATAGGTAACAATCCATTTTTTATTGTATTTTTGCTGAAATTTTATTGATTATTAAATGGTTGTGTACAAACAAAAACATTAACTTTATTGATAATTTAAAGATTTAATATCATAATCAGATGAAAAAATTTTTTATTTTACTTTTAAAAACTATTGGGACTATTATAGGATTTATCGTTTTATACATTCTTTTAGGTGTTGTACTTCCCTTTGTTCAAATTGCAGAAAAGGAAGTTTCTGAACCAAAAAACATGCCTATATACATCTATACCAACGGAATGCACACTGATTTGGTAGTTCCTATCAAAACAGAAATCATAGATTGGAGTCAAAAAATTCTATTCGAGAACAGTCTATCGAAAAAAACTGATTATCAATATGTTGGAATCGGTTGGGGAGACAAAGGATTTTATCTAGAAACCCCCACTTGGGCAGACCTAAAAATTTCTACTGCTCTAAAAGCTGCTTTCTGGCTGAGTGAGTCTGCTATGCATTGTACTTTTTACGACAAAATTATAGAAAACGAAGATTGTAAAAAAATAATGCTCACCGAACAACAATATCAGGATTTGGTGAACTTTATCCAAAATCAGTTCGACCAAGACGAAAAAGGCAATTTTATTTTTATTAAAACTGATGCGGTCTATGGAGAAAATGATGCCTTTTACGATGCTAAGGGAAAGTATAACCTCACTCGAACTTGTAACACTTGGGTAAATGATGGACTAAAAGTAGCGGGACAAAAAGCAGCCCTATGGACTCCAACGGATACAGGTATTTTTAGGCATTATAAAGAATAAAAAAAGCCTCACAAAAGAAACTACAAAAATCACTCGTTGAGACTTTCGACTGAAAAATATTTTCTATATTTGCGGACATTGAATTTCTATTCATAACTCTATTTATCGTATGGAAGAGAACACACCACAAGAGCAACCCTCAGGCGAGAGTATCATTAAAGTTACAGGAATGTACCAAAACTGGTTTTTGGACTATGCCTCGTACGTTATTCTGGAACGTGCCGTCCCTGTTATTGAAGATGGATTCAAACCTGTTCAACGACGTATTATGCACTCTCTCAAAGAATTGGAAGACGGAAGATACAACAAAGTTGCTAACGTTGTGGGACATACGATGCAGTATCATCCGCATGGAGACGCGAGTATTTCCGATGCCATTGTACAAATTGGACAAAAAGATTTACTCATCGATATGCAAGGTAACTGGGGAAACATTCTTACGGGTGACCGTGCAGCAGCCTCCCGTTATATTGAGGCTCGACTCTCGAAATTCGCTTTAGATGTGGTGTTTAGCCCCAAGGTAACGCAGTGGCAAATGAGCTATGACGGACGCAAGAAAGAACCCGTACACCTACCCGTAAAATTTCCGCTACTCTTGGCTCAAGGCACAGAAGGGATTGCAGTGGGATTATCAACCAAAATATTACCTCATAACTTCGTGGAATTGCTCGACGCATCAATCGCTCATCTGAAAGGAAAACCTTTTGAGTTATACCCTGATTTTCCTACGGCAGGAGTAATGGATGCAAGTAACTACAACGATGGACAACGTGGCGGACGCATTCGTGTACGAGCTAAAATATCGCAAGTGGATAAAAGTACGCTCCGCATTACCGAAATCCCGTTTTCAACTACCACCGATTCACTTATCGAATCCATACTGAAAGCCAATGAAAAAGGAAAAATAAAAATCAAAAAAGTAGAAGATAATACCGCTGAAAATGTAGATATTATAATACATTTACCTTCAGGAATATCGCCCGATAAAACCATTGATGCTCTCTACGCTTTTACGGCTTGTGAAACTTCAATTGCTCCACTGGCGTGTATCATTGAGAACAATACGCCTCTTTTTCTGACCGTATCGGAAATACTAAGGCGATCTACAGATAACACGGTACAGCTGCTCAAAAGTGAATTGGAATACGACTTGGCCGAATTAGAAGAAAAACAACACTTCTCTACTTTGGAAAAGATATTTATTCGCGAAGAAATGTATATTGACTTTAAATTGTACTCGGAAAGAGAAACTCTTTACCAATACTTACGCGATCGCTTTGAGCCTTTCAAAGAACAACTTATCAAAGAAATTACGGACGAACATCTGCAGCGCTTAACGCAAATCCCGATGATTCGTATCACCAAGTTCGACACTTTCAAGGCAGATGAAAATTTGCTCAAAATTGAAGCCGATATCGAAGAGATAAAAAATCACTTAGCAAACCTAATTGATTATGCCATAAATCATTTCAAACGCTTGAAAGAGACCTACGGAAAAGGCAAAGAACGCAAAACTGAAATACGTCCGTTTGACAATATCGAGGCTACAAAAGTGGTAGTGAGGAACATCAAATTATATGTCAATAAAGGAGAAGGTTTTGTGGGTACATCACTCAAAAAAGATGAATATATCGGCGATTGTAGTGATATTGACGATGTGATCGTCTTCACCGAGAGTGGAATGATGAAAGTGGTAAAAGTCAGCGAGAAAACGTATATCGAGAAAAACATCATCCATGCAGCTGTTTTTAAAAAAGATGACAAACGTACCATCTACAACGTTATCTATAAGGACGGACATACCGGTTTTTCTTACATCAAACGCTTTAACGTCACGGGAATTATCCGCGACAAAGAATACGAACTGATACCGAAACATAAAGACTCAAAAATACTGTATTTCACCCCTAATCCAAATGGAGAAGCCGAAGTAGTAACCATTAATTTACGCCAAGTAGGAAGCATTCGTAAATTAAAATGGGACGTGGATTTTGCCGATACCATTATAAAAGGACGCGGAGTCAAAGGTAATTTAGTGTCGAAATTTGCTATTAAGCGCATTGAACTTAAAGAAAAAGGCGTTTCGACTCTCAAACCTCGAAAAATTTGGTTTGACGATATCGTAAAACGCTTAAATACAGACGAAAGAGGAAATCTACTCGGTGCATTCAAAGGCGACGATCGATTGTTATTGATCACGAAAGACGGTAGCGTAAAAACTGTAATTCCAGACTTAAATTTACACTTCGAGAACAATATTTTAATCATGGAAAAGTGGATTCCTCAAAAGCCTATTTCTGTGATATATTATGACGGCGAGAAAGAACGTTATTACGTAAAACGTTTTGTCATTGAGAACGAAAACAAAGAAGAACTTGTGATTACAGAACATCCAAAGTCACAGCTATTGTTCGTTTCATCGGATTGGAGACCAATGGCAGAAGTAGTTTTTGCCAAAGAAAAAGGAAAATCCGAGAAGGAAAATCTAATAGTAAATCTGGAAGAATTCATATCTATAAAAGGCATAAAAGCCCTTGGTAATCAGCTTTCTACTGAAAAAGTAAAAGAAATAATAACCATAGAATCGCTCCCTCCACACCAGGAGAACGAAATGGAAGAAAACTTGGAAGAGGAACTTGGCGATGACGAAATCACTGACTCATCCGATGAATCGGATGGGCTACAAACCGAATTGGAATTCTAATAAACTTAATTGATATGCTGACTTTTCCTCTTGAAATGTTCTTCATAAAGTCGTACCTTCGTGGTTTGAACTTAACTTAAGAGTTATGACATCCGTAAGAATATATAGATATCAAATATCGGTTAGAAATGCCAAGAACACAACTTTTCGAAACATGTAGTTGATAATTTTGTGATTTCTAAATTGTCTTCTGAGTTAAAAATCCGTATGAATGAAATTTTAATAATTAATTTTATGAAACAAATTTTTAGTTTTTTACTGCTTCTGTGTGCTATTCCAGCAGTGGCACAAATGGAGAAGAAACCAAACATTATCTTCATTTTGGCAGATGATTTGGGCTATGGCGACACCGAGCCTTACGGACAGCAAATCATCAAAACGCCACATCTGAACAAATTGGCGGAGGAAGGTATGAAGTTCACGCAATTCTATGCTGGTGCATCTGTGTGCGCTCCCTCCAGAGCATCAATTATTACTGGCGAAACTACAGGGGTAACACATATTCGTGGAAACAAAGAAGTTTCAGAACCCATTGATGGTCAAGCTCCTATTCCCGAAAACTCACGCTCCATAGGCAAAATACTAAAATCAGCAGGTTACAACACGGCTATTTTCGGAAAATGGGGATTAGGTACGGTAGCCTCAACAGGAAACCCACTCTTACATGGTTTTGATACTTTTTTCGGATATAATTCCCAGCTTCGAGCCCATCGCCGATTCCCTCCTTTTTTGTGGCAGGACAACGAACGTTATTACCTTACTGAAAATGGAAATTACGAACATCAAATCGTTTATTCTGAAGATGTTATACATGAAAAGGCACTAGACTACTTAGAAAAACAATCCTCTGAGAAACCTTTCTTTGCAATGCTTGCCTACACCTTGCCACATGCCGAACTCGTAGTGCCACAGGACAGCATCTTAGAGTCTTACTCACATCTTCCTGAAAAGCCATACAAAGGAATTGATTACAACGGTGAGAAAACAATTATTGGAGGATATATGAGCCAACCTAAAGCTCATGCTACACATGCCGCTATGGTCTCTCGTTTGGATAAGTATCTGGGAGATGTTCGTAAACTACTGAAACGTAAAAACTTAGATGATAACACCATAATCATTTTTGCCAGTGACAATGGAGCTCATTTTGAAGGTGGTGCCGACCCTGATTTTTTCAAATCATCAGGTATTTTACGAGGTTTAAAACGTGATCTATATGAAGGTGGCATACGCACTCCATTTATTGTTTATTGGAAAGGGAAAGTTAAACAACAGACTACGAGCAACTTTGTGGGAGCTTTTTGGGATTTGATGCCTACCTTTGCGGATATTGCGGGGGTTCCATATACTAAAACTGGAAGTGAAGTTTCGATTTTGCCAACCTTATTAGGAAAGGATAAAAAACAAAAGCAACATAAATATCTCTACTGGGAATTTCACGAACTTGGTGGGCGACAAGCTGTTCGTTATGGAAAATGGAAAGGCGTCCGTTTGAATGTGAATAAAGACAAGAATGGTTCTATTGAACTGTACGATCTTGAAAAAGACCCTTCAGAGGAAAATAACATTGCTAAGAATCATCCAAGGATAGTAAAAAAAATAGCTAAAATGATGGAACAAGCTCACCAACGCTCAGCATTGTTCCCATTTGCTTGGGAAAAATAATTATATGAGAGATGCTTGGTGGGACTATCCTTCCCACCAGGCTACTGCAAAACCAATAATAAAACCTACGCAAAAGCTCGCGATAAATAAGGCTAACAAGATTAGCGATACCCAAAGGATACCATTAATTATTTTCCCCGCCTTACCAAATTTTTTTTCGAAATACCCCCTGCTCAATGTGTACCAAATATAACTTATTTCGGAATTCAATGAGTCTCTACCGAATTGAAATTCATCATTTTCATCGCTCATTGAGGTTACTAAATCTGAAATTTCAACAATGTATTTTCCGTACATTTCCTTGAGCCACATTTTTCCAATAATATACAATGCTATAACAAAAACAACCATACAACAAGCTACCAACATCAGATGAGGGATATTACCATTTAAAAATGTAGGACTCATTGCCCAATAAAAACAGAAAGCTATCGGGATGGAGGAAATGTAGTACGATTTGTACAATTCCGTGTTTAAAACCAATTCATATCTGAGGTTCAATAAATTGTGATACGTACTGAAGCTCTGAGTGTTGATTCTTTTGTAAAGCGAATAAAACTTACGGAAATAGTAGGCTGTAATTAATATTAAAATAAGATACAATCCGCCAAAAACGAACAATTGTTCTGAGGTTTCACAGAGGAAGAGTAATCCTGCAACTACGGCTAATGTGAATACGGAAAACCAAAATTCTTTTTCCATATTAGCCCGGATTTTCTCCAAAGGTGTACGCAATTGTTGTTGTTTTTCAATAGAAATTTCAGGAGTTTGACTTACTTTTTCTTCGCTCCAAAGGTTTTTAATGTTTTCAATATTCATTTTTAAAAGGTATTAGATATTTAATTAAGATTTATTGACCAATTCGGTAAGTTTAGCCTTAGCTCGGTTGAGTTTCACACGGACATTTCCTTCAGAAATCCCCAGTTGCATTGCTATTTCTCTGCCAGAATAATCTTCTAAGTAATAGAAAATAAGAGCTTTATCAATTGGATTTAGTTTTTGTATAGCTTCATACAATTGTTTTATTTGTTGTTCTTTTTCAGAGGAATCTTCCTCAACAATTTTGATTTGTTCCCAATTTTCGTTATTGGAAATAAATCCTCGTTTTTTTTCTGATTTCAAAAATACGATGGCAGTATTCAAAGCCACGCGATACATCCACGTGGAAAAAGAACTCTTTTCTTGGAAAGTTGGGTAGGATTTCCAGAGCTGATACGTAATTTCTTGGAACAGATCTTTTTGGTCGTCAGGGTCATTCATATACATCTTGGCAATTTTGAAAAGTACACTCTTGTGCTTCTGCACCCGTTCCAAAAATTCTTTTTCTAATGCCTTCATCTTTTTTTGATTTCTGTTTGGTTAGTATTTGGTAAATCAAATTTGTTACAAAGAAAATGTTTTTTTTAATTGGAAGAAAGCAATTAGAATTAACTACTATACGCCAATCACTGATGCTGTTGACCAAACGCTAATCACAACCTCTGTTGTATATATTAACTTTTTTTTATACTTTTGCGACCGTCTCAAAGGGGTGCTGCGTTTGCGGCTGAGATTATACCCATAGAACTTGGGCTGGTAATGCAGTCTAAGGAAACGAAGTCAATAATAAGTGGCTTGTTTTTGCTTTTTGGGTAGCAGAAACAAGCTTTTTTTATTCATTCCATAAAATAATTACCTCTTTTATTTTGTAAAAATTTCATTTTACTGATGAAAAAATTATTTTTTATGGGAGCGATGAGCCTTATTACTTCGGCTTATGCTCAAACAATTGAGTCTGAAAAAGATTCTATCAATCAGGATGTAATCCAATTGGATGAGGTTTTAGTTTCTGCTGTCCGGGCTGACAGAAAAACGCCTATTGCATTTTCTTCTATCAACAAAAAAGAGTTAGCTAAACGCAATTTAGGACAAGACATTCCTATTTTACTTAATTTTATGCCTTCGGTAGTAACTACCAGTGATGCAGGTAATGGCGTAGGGTACACTGGAATACGAGTTAGAGGAAGTGACGCTACACGTGTGAACGTAACTATCAACGGCATACCCTACAACGACTCGGAGTCACACGGCACGTTTTGGGTGAATATGCCAGATTTTGCATCCAGCGTAGAAAACATTCAATTACAACGTGGAGTTGGCACGTCCACCAACGGTTCAGGAGCGTTTGGAGCAAGTTTGAACATGCTTACAGACGCATCTTCTTATGAATCAAATGCTTTACTATCAACTTCTTACGGAAGCTACAACACTCAAAAGCACACAGCGAAATTCTCTACAGGGTTGATGAATAACACCTTTGAACTTTCAGGACGTTTGTCAAAATTATATTCTGATGGATATATTGATCGTGCTTCCTCAAAATTAAATTCTTACTTCTTACAAGGAGCCTTTGTTGATAAAGGAACTCTTATCAAAGGATTGGTATTTGGTGGAAACGAAAAAACCTATCAGGCGTGGAATGGCGTTGATGAAGAGGAAATGAAAAAATACGGTCGCCGTTACAATCCTTCAGGGAAACATAAGGACAACAACGGAAACACTGTTTTCTATGATAACGAAACCGACAACTACAAACAGGATCACGCTCAGCTACATTGGAATCAACGTTGGAGTAATATGTGGAACACTAATTTTGCGTTGCACTACACCAAAGGTTTCGGATATTATGAAAACTATAAAAAAGACCAAAAACTATCCAAACATGGCATCAAGCCAATTGAGTCAGGAGGCGTAACATCTTCAAAATCAGATTTAATTCGCAGAAAATATTTGGATAACGATTTTTACGGAGCAGTGTTTTCATTGAACTACAAAAATAAAAATTTAGATTTTACCTTCGGAAGTAGTGCCAATCGTTACGTGGGCGATCACTTTGGAGAGATTCTATGGGTTAGAAAACCTGCAAAATATAATTTCAAGCAGGAATACTACCGCGATGATGCTATTAAAACAGAGGCAAACAATTTTTTAAAAGCGACTTACTCTATTGGCAAATGGATTTTCTTTGGAGATTTGCAACTTAGAAACGTAAATTACAAAGCTAACAGTGAGGATACAGGTTTGGTAAATGACTCGTTTGATTTTTTCAATCCGAAGGCAGGCGTAACATATTCATTAAACACTCAAAATCAACTATACATTTCGTATGCGAAAGCTCAACGCGAACCGAATCGTGACGACTACGAAAACGGCAATCCACGCCCAGAAAAACTAAACGATTTTGAAGGAGGATGGCGATTCAAATCTGAAAATATAGCATTGAATATCAATGGATACTACATGCAATATCAAGACCAATTGGTACTAACAGGAGCTTTGAACGATGTAGGAGCTCCAGTGCGTGAAAATAGTGGAAAAAGCTATCGATTGGGCGTAGAAATTGACGCGGTTGTAAAACTCGGAAAATGGCAAATTCAACCGTCAGTAACGCTTAGCCAAAACAAAAATATTGATTTTTACACCAACTTTGACGGAAAGTTAGTGAATTTGGGAAATACGAATATTTCATATTCGCCAAACATAGTGGCTGGAAATGGATTAACATTCAACCCTTTGGAAGGACTACAATTAAGCTTATTCAGCAAATACGTTGGAGAACAATTTATGAGTAACACGGATGCTGATAAATCAAAATTAAATTCTTATTTGATCAATGACCTCAGCATAAATTACCAAATTCCAATGAAAAAATGGGCAAAATCTGTAACCTTTAGCTTATTGGTTAATAATATCCTCAATGAGGAATATATTTCTAATGGATATTATTACACTTACGATGATGATTGGACTACGGTTGGAGTTATCAAAACCATTGAAGCCACAGGTTTTTATCCACAAGCCGAAAGAAATTTCTTGGCTGGAGTAACGGTTTCATTCTAAATATATTTGTATTTTTATAATAATTTTCGGCTTTGTTTCAAAAATGAAACAGAGCCGAATTTTTAGTAAAACATTAGTTGTAAATAAATTACATTCATAATCATCCAATTTTTGTAACAAATTTCATATTTAAATACTAACGGAATAAAATTCAAAAGGAAATGAAAACACCATTAAAGATTTTTCTGCTATTTGTTTGCCAAATCACAGTAGCACAGCAATTCAACAAACAAAAGTTGGATACTTACCTAACAACTTTGGAGCAACATAACAAGGCAATGGGAAGTTTTGCTATTTCTAAAAATAGTAAAATTATTTACGAAAGATCCATAGGTCTTGCTAATGTCAACACACAACAGAAAGCAACGAACTATACGCGTTATCGAGTTGGATCTATCACTAAAACATTCACTTCCGTATTAGTTCTTAAAGCTATTGAAAATAAGAAATTAGCTATAGAGCAACGTTTGTCTGACTTCTTTCCGAACATACCTAACGCAAATATCATAACCATCCGACAATTACTTTCACATCAAAGCGGTATTTTCAATTTCACATCGGCTGAAGATTATTTCAATTGGCATACCACACAACAGACAAAAGAGCATATGTTAGAAAGAATTGCTTTGTTTGAACCTGCTTTTACACCAGGCAGTAGAACGGAATATAGCAACTCTAACTACGTATTATTGAGTTATATTTTAGAAGAGATCTACAAAAAACCATTGGCATTAATCATTGAGTCTGAAATTGTAAAACCATTGAAGTTGAAAAACACATACTTGGGCGGCGAAGCTAAAACTAATGACGGTGAAGCTACGTCGTATCAATTCGTAAAAGAATGGGTTAAAGAACCTGAAACACACCTATCATTTGTTTCAGGAGCAGGAGCTTTGATTTCTACTCCCACTGATTTGATAACATTTGCCGAATCTCTATTTGACGGAAAATTACTCTCAAAAGAAAGCCTGAAACAGATGCAAACTATAGAAAGAGGCTTTGGATTAGGACTATTTACCTATCCGTTTTATGAGCATACAGGATATGGACATTCGGGAGGTATCGATAAATTCGTGTCTGTTATGATATATTTCCCCGAAACGAAGATAGCTTATGCGAGAGTTTTAAACGGAATAACTATGACTGCTAATGACATTGATATAGCGGCACTTAGTGCTGTTTTCGGCAAAGATTTTAAAATTCCCGATTTCACAAAAAAAATATCAGACAAAAACATAGAAGTAGGCTATGAAGGAGTTTATACCTCTGCCGAGACACCTCTGAAAATAACCATATTCAAGAAAGACGGACAGTTAATGGCTCAAGCTACAGGACAATTAGCTTTTCCGCTAACTGAAAAAACAAAAGATATATTTACTTTTCAACCTGCCAATATCGAAATAGAATTCGTCCCCAACGAATATCAATTTATAATAAAACAAAGAGGCACGACAACCGTTTTCCATAAGGAATAAAGAAAAACTATCTGAAAAACCACTCTTTTTCGGATAGTTTTTTCTTAATCTTTCGTAAATTATTTATACTAAGCTAACCACTTACTCCAAGGAATTCTTGACAAAAAGCAGACAAGCCCTAACGCATAGAAAAGAGCTATTTTACCAAAAGCTCGATTGCTTGTTTTCTGTTTTTTGTGTAATGACCACCCAATGGTAATGAACACAACTCCAATGATAACCATCATCGGGTGCTCCAATAATAGTTGGCGTATGTACGAATTTTTCATAACACCACCAGCTTTCCAATTTTCGATTAAGGGAGTTACTACGTACAGAATTAATCCTAAAAGCAACTGGAGATGTGAAAAAATCAACGCAAAAAGCCCTATTCTCAAATCTTTAGAGCCATACTCACGTTTAACAAAAAAACCTATTGCTGCATTGATAGTTGCTATCAAAACTGTTGCTAAAACAACATACGCAAAAAGGGAATGAACCTGAAGGAACGTTGAATACATATTGATGAATATTTAGTTTGAGCAAAGATAGGAATTAATTGTGAATTGATGTTTTTTTCAAGTAAGAATTAAATCAAAAAAGTAAACATAAAAATATAATTTACTCATAATAAGACATTTACTTTATCTTTTAAAAAATATTAAAAATTAATATGTAACGTAATATGGCAGATACAAACAAAGTTAGTTTACTAAATCGTGACCTAACTACTTTTAAAACTGTAAATAAAAGACTATGATTGAAAACTTTAAATTTTCATAATACATCAGAATCTCTTAGGATATATCCCCTTATCGGAAGTACACCGAACACTTCGCTGATGGCACTACCAAAGACATTACCGAAGAAATACCTTTCAGTATCCCTGAAAATTGGGCGTGGTGTAGATTGGGGGAAATTTCTTCTAAAATAACAGATGGTTCTCATAATCCTCCTCCAAATCGATATAGTGGAATTCCTATGCTAAGTGCAACCAATATTTTTGATGATAAAATTAATTATGATACAAGTTCTCGTTGGGTTTTAGAAGAAGAATGGGAATTTGAAAACAAAAGAACAGAAATTGAAATAGATGATGTTTTATTAACTATTGTAGGAACGATAGGAAGAACAGCCGTTGTTAAATCCGATAAAAAATTTGCTTTACAGAGAAGTGTTGCTGTAATTAAACCAGTTATGGTAAATTCTGAATATATTCATTATATGTTGCAGACAGATTTTTTATATAACACAATGATTAATAATAGTAAAGGAACTGCTCAAAAAGGAATATATTTAGCTTCACTAAAAGGATTATTCTTCCCCCTCCCACCCCTTGCTGAACAAAAAAGAATCGTTGCCAAAGTAGAAGAATTGCTAGTTTTGGTAGAGGAGTTGGAAACCAACAAAACCGACCTAAGAAGCACCATTCAAAAAGCCAAAGCCAAGGTGTTGGATATGGCAATTCGTGGGCAACTCGTGCCACAAAACCCTGACGATGAGCCCGCTTCGGTGCTTTTAGAACGCGTCAAAAATGAACAACAATCTGCAAAATCTAAAAAAAGAAACACGGCACATAATACACACTATGAGGAGGAAGCTCCTTTTGAAATCCCTGAAAATTGGGTATGGTGTAGGTTGGGAGAAATTGGGGAAGTTATAAGTGGAGGGACTCCTCAAACATCGAATGAAAATTATTGGAATGGTGACGTTTCTTGGATAACTCCCGCTGATTTAAGCAATTACAAAGAAAAATACATTAGTCGTGGAAAAAGAAATATTTCGATGGAAGGTTTAGAAAATTCTTCAGCAAAAATAATTCGTAGAGGAAGTGTTTTGTTTTCGAGTAGGGCTCCAATAGGTTATGTTGCTATTTCTGAAAAGGAAGTTTCAACAAATCAAGGATTTAAATCTATTTCTCCATATATTGAGAATTCAGAACATTATATTTATTATTTTTTATTAGCAGAAAAAGAGAATATTTCTCTGAAAGCATCAGGGACAACTTTTAAAGAGTTATCAGGGACAGAATTTGGAAAAATTCTCTTTCCCCTCCCACCATTAGCAGAACAACGGCGAATTGTGGAAAAAATCGAGCATATATTTTCGGTTTTAGATGAATTGGAAGAAATTTTAAGTTAATTGTAAATGATTATGTATAATTGATAATCAAGAATTGTTTATGTTTTCTATTCATTTTAAAATAATAGAAATATGCAAAAACAATTTGAAGCCTTTTTGGCAAAGCAGGAGCTATCTCCTAATACGATGAGCTCGTATGTTTGGACAGTTGAGTATTTCCAAAGGAATTATCAAACGCTGAATAAGGAAAATTTACAAGCGTACAAAGGGTATCTCATAGAGCATTTCAAACCTCAAACGGTCAATCTTCGTCTGCAAGCCATCAACAAATTTTTAGAGTTTAAGAAGAAAGACCGCCTGAAAATGAAATTTGTAAGGGTTCAGCAGAAAAACTTTTTGGAAAATGTTATCAGCAATGCTGATTATCTTTTCCTGAAAGAACAACTGAAAAAAGACGGCTACCAAGATTGGTATTTTGTGGTGTGGTTCTTAGGAGCTACGGGGGCAAGGGTGAGCGAACTCACACAAATCAAAGCGGAGCATATTGCACTAGGATATTTGGATTTATACACCAAAGGAGGCAAAATCAGAAGGCTTTATATTCCAAAAAAACTCAGAAACGAGGCTCAAAAATGGCTCAAAGAAAAAGACATCTCTTCGGGATACATCTTCCTAAATAAGTTCGGAAACAAAATTACTACCCGAGGTATTGCGGGGCAACTGAAATATTTTGCCGAAAAATATGAACTGAACCCTAAAGTGATTTATCCGCATTCGTTTCGGCATCGTTTTGCTAAGAATTTCTTGGACAAGTTCAACGATATTGCCTTTCTTGCCGACCTTATGGGGCACGAAAGCATAGAAACTACCCGAATTTATCTCCGCAGAACTTCCACAGAACAGCAACAAATTGTAGATAAAATCGTAACTTGGTAGAAATCAATGGTTAATTATTGATGATGAATTGATAATTAACCATTCATCATTAAGTTAGATTTTCCTCAATATTATCTAATTCTGTGAAAATTTCCTCTATTTTCTGAACAATTCTTTTCTGCTCGGAAAGGGGCGGGAGAGGAACGATTTCATTTTTTATCACATCCATTGATATAGAGGAAAATGTAGAACCTGTAGCTTTTTGAATAAACTTTCGTTTTAGTGTTTTAGTCCAATAATATATAAATTTTTCACTCATTCTCTGTAATGGAACTATACAGCATAGACCTCTACCTATACATAACCTTCTATTAGTAATATTTACTTCGCCTACCGGAGCTCTCACACAAATTAAAACACTATTTGCAGGTGCAACTTTTGTTATTTCATTTGTATAAAAGTTTGAAGGTTTAATATACTTGGAAGTAAAAAATATTTTTCCTTGATGAAACTCTAAATTTCCTTTTCCTGAAATATTTTCACTTTTAGGTGATTGTCCCATAATAACTTCCCCAATCTCCCCCAACCTACACCACGCCCAATTTTCAGGGATTTCAAAGGGTAATTCATCATTAACCACTAACAATTTATCATTGTCATAGTGTGTATTATGTACCGTATTTTTCTTTTTAGATTTTGCAGATTGTTGCTCGTTTCTGATGCGTTCTAAAAGTACCGAAGCAGGTTCATCGTCAGGATTTTGTGGTACAAGCTCTCCACGAATTGCCATATCCAATACTTTGGCTTTGGTTTGTTGAATGGTGCTTTTTAGGTCGGTTTTGTTGGTTTCCAAATCCTCTACCAAGGCTAACAATTCTTCTACTTTGGCAACGATTCTTTTTTGTTCGGAAAGGGGAGGAAGGGGAATGAGGACTTTTCTAATTTGCTCCAAATGTAAATTTGGCACACCTATTCCTTTTAACCCTTTATCAAATTGACTTTTAGTAGTGCTACTATTTATAATATGCAGTAAATATTTAGAATTTATGTATTTATTAAAAGGTCTCAAAATCGCTAAACTTACATATATATCAAAAATAATATCTCTATCTACTATCGCTGCTATTCCTGTTGTCCCGTTTTTAGCCAAAAGAATATCATCCAATTTAGGAGCTATTCTTTTATATAAAATGTTATGTAATTCTTCTCCCACATATTTTACATCCTCCCAATTGATTTTTCCTGTCGTAACATTTTTTGAAGAAAGAAATATGTATCCAGATTCTGAATATTTTGGGGTTTGATGGGTTCCGTCCGTTATAAATTCACAAATTTGTTCAAGATTGCACCACGCCCAATTTTCGGGAATATCAAAAGGAATTTCTTCGGTAATGTCTTTGGTAGTGCCATCAGCGAAGTGTTCGGTGTACTTCCGATAAGGGGATTTTTCAGAAGTTATATAAGATGATTTTTTATCTTTTTTTATTTTTTTCTGTTCGATGAGTTGTTGTTTTTCTGCACGGATTTTTTCCAATAATACCGATGCTAGTTCATCTTTTCCGTCTTGCGGTACAAGTTGCCCACGAATGGCAAGGTCAAGTATTTTTTGTCTGAGCTGCTGGGTGTTCACTTTTCTAAATTGCTAATTATTAATTGTAAATAGTTAATTCATCATTTATAATTAACCATTAATAAATTATTTGTTGTTTTTTACTTGTTTTTCCAATAGTTCTATTTGTTTGAGGTCTTCCAAATCGGCTTGCTCAGCATCGACTGTTTTTCGCCGTGAAAATATCTCCTTTTCGCACGATACTTCCTTTCCAAGAGGTAAGCCCCATATTGGGTTTTTCGGTATTGGCTCGGCTTACCACAATTTCGGCTGTGGTTTGGTGTGTTACGGCATAAAGGAGCTTGTTTTGGGTTTCGGCAAAAAACATTTGCGTAGATTTATCGGTTTTATCATAATCGTTGCTCAATTTAAACAAATCACGCACTTTTTGGTAAAATCGTTTTTCAGAGGCACGAATATCGCGAATACGAGCCAATAATTCATCAAAATAATCGGGGCGTTCATCAGGATTTTTCAGTCGGTCATCATCCATCACAAAACCTTTTATTAAATATTCTTTGAGGTTTCGGTTTGCCCATTGTCGGAACTGCGTACCGCGTTTGCTTCGCACTCGAAAGCCGATAGCTAAAATCATATCTAAACTATAAAAAGTTACCTCATAATTTTTTCCGTCAGAAGCAGTTGTCAAATAATTTTTGACAACTGAATTTTCATTTAATTCATTTTCTTCCAATATGTTAAGTATATGATAACTTATTGTTTGCTTAGAGGTGTCAAAAAGTTCTGCAATTTGACTTTGATTCATCCACACCGAACCATCTCGGGCATAAAGTGCTAATTTAGCCTTACCGTCTTGGGTCTTGTAAATGATGATATTTTGTTGTTCCATAACCTTTTTTAATTGTTCATTTAATCATTAACCATTATTTTTCATTTCATTCATTACCAAATGTTGTAAGTCTTCTTTTGGCAATAAAAATTGATAGTCCGAAACGCCTATGGGCTTGGTAATGTCTTGCAAGGCTATTTCCACATCCAGATGGTCTTTATCTGCACAAAGGATAATGCCAATGGAAGGATTTTCGTTTTCGCCTTTTTCTAATCTATCTAAAAGAGAAAGATAAAAATTCATTTTCCCTACATATTCGGGTCTGAAACTTCCTATTTTTAGCTCTATCGCTACCAAAGATTGCAATCCTCTATGGAAAAAAAGCATATCTACAAAATATTCCTTTTGGTTGTATTCCAATCGATATTGATTGCCTATAAACGAAAACCCTTTGCCTAATTCTAATATAAAAGAACGAATTTTTTCGGTCAATCTTTTTTCTAATTCTTGCTCTTTTATGGGTTCGGTAATTCCTAAAAATGCTAAATTGTAGGAGCTTTTAAATACTTCATTGGCATATTCGGCACTTATTTTAGGAAGTGTGGTAGCAAAATTGTTGGTAGGCAATTGTTTTGTTGTATGTGTATAGGTGTCCATTTTTATAGCATTGAGCAACAAATCTCTCGACCATCCTTTTGTAATCACTTCATTAGCGTAAAATGCCACAGCTTCTAAGGATTCTACCTTACTTAAAAGCAGTAAATTATGTCCCCAAGGCAAAACTGCGACAGAGCGTCGCAGTTTTTCATCTGCCTGATAATAACGCTCATAGAAGCGTTTCATATCCCATAAGTTTCGTGGCGAAAATCCCATATCAGGAAATTCGTTTTTTAAATCAACTGAGAGTTGTTTCACCACGGCACTGCCATAGCCTTCTGCCAATTGCCTTTCCGATAAGATTTTTCCCAAATTCCAATACACCGAATTGGCAGCACTATTTACCTGCTGAGCAATAATGGTGCGTGTGGTGTGAATTTGGCTAATGGCTTGGCTCAGTATCTCGCGATATTCCGTAGTATTTGTCAGTTCTTTACTCATAACATCTATTATAAATCATTAACAATGAACCATTACTCCAAAATATGTTTATCAAAATCCGATAAATAATTTTGATCTTGTTTAATGCGGAATTTTTCAAATTCTTGTTCTGCAAACGCTTTGGCTATGGCATTGGTCACTTTTCCTGTGTCTTGCAAAATTTCTTTTTGATTGAATTGCAGAAAAACATTGAGTTTTTCTGACCAATCTTGCATTGTCATCGGAATATTTTGTTCTGCTTGAGTTTCTGCATAGTCTAAATACATTGTAACAAAACGCTCTAATTGCTTTAATTCTTTTTCTGTGAGATAATTTTTAGCAATTGAAACATCTGTTTTGATGATTTTCCCATCAGGAGCATTTTTCCACGAAGTAAGTCCCATATTTTCTTTTTCATTATTGGCTCTTTCTACAATAACCTCAGCGGCTGTATGTCCGTGAATGGCAAAATGCAATTTGTTTTGAACCGAGGCAAAAAATGTTTTAGTAAATTCAGAATCTACCGAATAATCTATGGCAGTGGCATAGATATCAGTAATTTTTTGATAAAAACGCCTTTCACTTGCCCGTATTTCTCTTATTTCGGCAATTAAATTATCAAAATAATCTTGATTTAAAAATGATCCATTTTTCAGTCGTTCTTTATCTAATACATAGCCACGCACAGCAAAATCTCTTAGTACAGCGGTAGCCCACTGCCTAAACTGTGTAGCTTTTGTAGAATTGACACGATAACCTACAGAAATTACAGCATCAAGATTGTAGTGTTTGGTTTTATAATTTTTCCCATCAGAGGCAGTTGTCGAGAAATCCTCGGTAACTGATTTTTCTTCCAATTCTCCTGATTTGAAGATATTTTTAAGATGAAGAGATATATTATCTGTACTACAATCAAACAAAATAGCCATCAATTTTTGAGAAAGCCATATTGTTTCTTTTTCAAATCTCACTTCAATACCATCTTTTTGATATTGTGATGTGAATATTAAAAATTCTGCCGTACTATTTCGTATTTGTAATTTTTTATTCATTTTTTTTGATGAATGTTTTTAATTTTCAATTAACAATTAACCATTAATCATTAATTTCAGTTTTTCCACGGCGTTCATAATTTTATTAGCTTTTTCTTCGATGTTTTCGAGCAGTTCATCAAGGGGAATGTCTTCGGTTTCTTCGCCTTGTTTGAGCCAAGAGATGTCCAAGCTAGTTTTATCGCGTGCCATAATTTCTTCGATGGTGTATTTTCGCCATCGTCCTTTTGGATTTTCAGCCGAATAGGTTTCTTTTCGCTTGCTGAAATCGTCTTCGCAATAGCATTCGATAAACTCCTGAAAATGTTCGTATTTCAAAGGATTGGTTTTCCCAAAATTTGGCATATTGCTTCGCAGGTCGTAAAGCCAAACTTCTTTGGTATTGTTTTTTTCGATTTTACCTTTGGTGAAAAATAGTACATTGGTTTTCACGCCTTGAGCATAGAAAATCCCTGTCGGAAGACGCAAAATGGTGTGCAAATTGCACTTGTCCATCAAGTCTTTACGGATTTTTTCGCCGTCGTTGTCCACAAACAAAACATTATCAGGCAATACCACCCCCGCACGACCATTTACATTCAAACTTCGGTAGATGTGTTGCAAGAAATTGAGCTGTTTGTTGGAAGTCGGAAAGGTTAAATCGTCTCGCGTGGCTCTTTCGCCTCCTTTTTTTGTACCAAACGGCGGATTGGTCAGCACCACATCAAAACCTGTCATTTTTTTTCCTTCGGAAGAGAGCGTATCGCCCAGTTTTATATCGCCCTTGATGTCGTGGAGCATTGCATTCATCAGTGCCAAACGGTGCGTTTCGTGTACGAGTTCGCCCCCTGTAAACGCCTCGTTTTCTTGGAAAAGTTGCTCCTCTTCCGATAAATCAAAAAGGTCATCGGTTTGCTTTTTGATGTGTCGGTCGGCAGCAATCATAAAACCGAAAGTTCCGCAGGCAGGGTCGTTGCAGCGTTCGCCCGCTTTGGGATTAATCAACTCCGTAATGACATCAATCAGCACACGCGGGGTGAAATATTGCCCTGCTCCCGATTTCTTTTCGTTGGCATTTTTCTCCAAAAGTCCTTCGTACAAGTTGCCCAATCCTTCTTCCTTAGCCGAATACCAATCCAATTCATCAATGGTTTTGATGATTTTTTCAAGGTTTTTCGGTTCTTCGATGTTGGATTTTGCCCCTGCATAAATTTCGCGTACGCGTCCTGTGCATTCCTCGCCCAGATGCTCCAAGAGTTCTTTGTAAAACTTTTTCAGATTGATTCCGTCCTGTTTTACGAGTTTGTCCCAACGATACTGCTCGGGAATTTCCTTTTCTGTGTTGGTTTCCTTTGCCATTTTTAGGAACAGAATGTAAGTCAGTTCCGTTACATACTGATGATAGGTAATGCCATCATCTCTTAATACATTACATAAAGCCCACAGCTTCGATACGATTTCTTGGTTGTTCACGGGGGTAATTGTTAATTATTAATGGTTAATTGTATTTATTGTATTTAAGGTTTGATGTGTTTGTTAAATTTTTGGATAAATAGATATTTATTAGAAATTTACTTTCATATAGACTATCTCATTACTAATACTCAAATTATCTACTTGTTTTTTATCAACATATACCCCAATATAGATTGATGTGATACCTACAATTATCATAAAATGAGTATTAGAATTTAATATATTATTTTTTAGTGATTTCTCAAAATTTTTCAAATCAGGCATAGAAGGCTTCGGATTATTTTCGGGATGGGTGTGCCATTCTCCCAAATATATTTCTTTTCCTTGAGAACTTTTAAATTTCATATCTATAAACTCTTGTGCTGATTTGAATGATCTATTAAAATCATATCTTGATCTCTTATCGAATTTCGTGGGTTCTGAACAATCCAAAATTTCAATATGGTTATCATAAACTTTACCTACTAATACTCCACCTGATTCTTCTTTTTTATTATCATCTTGTATATACTTTTTAAAGATTTTAAAAACAGAATTATCAATTTTAAACTGTGTTTCATTTACTTCAAATTCCATTTTCTATAATTTTAAAACTATCTTTCAATGTATATTCACGAACTAACTCTAAATTAATATTTTTGATGTAATCAATATCCCCTATCCAAGTAAAAATAGTCGATTTATTAACTTCATCTTTCAATATGATTTTATGCAAAATACTGTTTATCGCACTTAAAAACATATTTAAATACAAATCGGAATATGGCATATATCCCGTTTGGCAAGAGCCTTCTCTCATAGATAAATCTTCCCCACTCTTCAATATATGATAAGGATAATTTTTCAACAAATCTTTCCCTTTTTCAAAATCTTCTGGTTGCAGAAAAACAAATTGACCACTAGCAAGATATGGTTCCACCCAAATCAAAATTATTGGTTTAGTAGATTCTATATCCACCAGATGATTAAGTATATATTCTTCAATCCTTGAAACACCAACAATAATAAATCGATAATCAAATTGTTCTAAAACCGCAGGATTACTTTTGAAGACATCAATAACATCTCTGTTAAAACTCAATACATTTGTAAAAGGATTTTTAGATAAAATTTCATATTTAGCAATATTTACCTTAGGATTATTTATATAATTGAATCCAAATTTGTTTCTGAAAACATTCTCAACCTTCAATATATCAGGATCTATAAGACAAAAATCGGAAATAGGATATTTAAGCAAATAAAATAATAAATTAGAACCTACACTACCTAATCCTACAATTCCTATTTTTATACTTCTTTCAACTTCCTTTCCACTCGTTCTAAAATCTAATCTTTTAGGAGAAATATTTGAAAAAGATATCCGTTCAACATTATTATTTTGAGCTAACTCAGAATGTAGATATTGCCAATTTGTTTTTATTCTATATCCATTTGTTATTTTGTTTATGAAAGGATATCTCCAACCAAAAAGCTCATTGTAGTTGTTTTTAAAAACAACAATAAAATCATTATATGATAGCTTGTTAATTCTTTTTCTAAACTCTTCATTTTTTGTTAATAAATCTACTGAATGCTTTAATGAAAAATCGAAAGGAGGTATAACATTTTTATAATCTATCTGAAAGACTTCGATTTCAACATACTTTATTTGTTTTATTTTTAAATACTTATCAAATAATTGAAACTTATCTTCGTCGTTATAAACTAAAAAATCATAGGCACTAAACTTATCAATAAATCGAATTCCTTTTAAGTTATTAAATCCTTCTACATTGATTAAACTTAATCCTAATACTTTCGTTTTGTCTCTCTTAGAGTATGCAATATCCCAATAGGCTTGGAACTCTCTTTCAAACTCTTTATTTATGTATTCAACATCATCAATTCCTCTGATTATCTTTTTCGCATCACCAAGTAATTCTATAATAAACTCCGCATATTTATCTTCTTCAATAAGAAAATTGCTGTTTTCGTCTATAATACATATACTTAAATCTTCATTGATATGGGGAATATATTTTATATCTTCATAAGAATATTCATCTATGTAAATCTTTGGCAAATAAACTGATATCGGTTCTTTGACTACTACATACAACTGAATTATCCTTAATCCATCATTTAAGGATAATTCAGTTTCAACAGAAATCACTTGTTTGTATTTTTTTAGTTTTTCATTCCCTTTTAAATCTTTCGTATATACAATATTAGCTGTTTCTGTTTTAGAAATAATATCACAAACCTTTTGAATCATTTTTTATGCTGATTTATTATCATATTTTATTTGATCAGGACTTGAAAATGTTTTCGCCTCTGAACTAGAATCTTCTTCTTTGATTGCTTTACAAGGAAAACGATCCCCTAAATGTTTTTGCCATTTTGCACAAGCATCTTTCTTATTAGTCAAATTGATAGCTTGTTCACCCGACTTGATAAATGAACCTAATGCATCTAAAAAAGATTTTTTAGTCGTTGGAGCAGAATATTTATCTAATAGATTTTCATCTTCATTGGGGGTTGGACGATAGCAAGCGTAACTAGCTGACCAAGGGAAACGAGTGTCATCTATTTCTTTTTGGATAGCTTTTAGTGTTTCAAGTAGAGAGACATCGTCTCTTTCATCTGTAACAAAATTATTTGACGCTAGAATCGTAAAAATCATACCACTTGGAAATCTTAATGACGAATTATCATTATTTTTTTTATCTGACCAAGCTTTTAAATACCTAACGATTCTTTTTAATTGAGGTTTTCCTTTTGCTTGTCCGTCAAACCATTTTTTAAAAGCATAGGGGTCACTCTCAACCCATCCTTTTGATAAATGTGCTAATTCAGGTATTTCTCCATCTAACGAATATTCGTCATCTGATTTTTCTACCATATAATAGATAGGTAAATCAATATGATAATCTCCTTTGTAAATTACTCTTACACAAGTGTTTTTATCTTTTGGATCAGTTTTAGTTCTATCTTTTACTGCTTCATATATCCAATTATGAGCAGTTTGAGGAGATGGTCTATCTTCCTCTTTTCCAAAAATATAAACACCATCATCCAAATCGTATTCATTTGATATAGGTTGAATAGTTGTATTCATCATAAAAGAACCTTGACCTTTAAAATTTACAGAATGTTTATCTCTATTTTTTTCAAAATAATCTCTTATATCATCTCTAATAGAGTTTCTGGATTTTCTTAGTGATTCTTTTTTGTTCTGTTCTAGTTTGATGATATCATCAAACTCTAAAAATGTGGAATGTAAATTAGCCATTTGTTATATATGTTTTTTTAGTTGTAAAATAATATTTTATTTCTGATTTTTTTTCAAAAATATCAGCCTGTTTATTTGCCATATTTTTCATCAAGTTATAAGCTTTTATATTTGCAACATCTAATTGTATATCAGCTTCTTGTTTTTTAGAAATCTCAATAGACGGAATTCTCAAATAGCCTATTTTAATATCTGAAATTTTCTTTATTTTTGAAAGAAAAAAATGAGTAAAGAAAGATTGTCCATTCATAGAAGTTTCGAATAATTCATCTTTCCAATTGACAAATGCTCTTTCGTTTTTCAATCCCATTGGATTCCCGCCTGTTAAATTTAAACTACTCAAGGATAAGATTTTAACACTATCATATTCTTTTCCATCTCCAACAAAATAATCTAATGCCTCTAATAGCCCAACCATAGTGGGATTATTAGCCCAAACACCTCCATCTATAAATTGCTCATTATTAAAACATTTTAACTCTGCCATAGGCAAAAATGTGGGAGCAGCAGAAGTAGCTAAAGCAACATCTATCATTTTCAATCCATTATCTCTTGATAAATTACCTTCCTTATGATCAAATTTAAAAACCTTAGTTTGTGCTTGAGTCACAGAATAACTTGGAATGCACAGTAAATTATTAGCTTCTCCTATTTTTTTATTTCCAAAAATTTCCTCCAAAGCGGCTTTTAAACCTTTATTAGAATATTTTCCTTTCCAAAATATTTGTTTAATATCCCTCCTACTTTTCATTCCTAAGAGAGAAATTGGGAATTTTTTAGATTGCGGGAAAATTTTCTCTCCTTTTTCTTCGTAAAATTTACAAATATCTTCTGCTGAAATATAGCTTGTTAATGCCAATGCAATCAATCCACCTGTAGATGTTCCACAAATCATATCAAAACAATCAGATGTTTTACAATTAAACTTTTTTTCAAACCTTTCCAATATTTTTGCAGAGTATAGTCCTTTTATACCTCCTCCATCTATACTCAGTATTTTAAAAACTTTTTTATCTTCCATTATACAAATTCTTTTTAACTACCCACAAATTTACAAATCCTTTTTACTCTACGATATTTTCTTTAATCATTAAACATTGAACATTAATCATTAACAATTAACCATTAAACAACAAAAAGATACTCCTTCAACTCATCTACAATTTCATCTAACTGATTTTTAAAAGCTTTGTTGATTTTTTCGTAGCCACCTTCGTTTTTGAATGCTCCCGTGTTAAAACTTTCGTGGTCGATAAATTGTTCTTTGATGAGGTATTTTTCGATGCGATCGAGCCATTTTTCTTCAATTTTCGTGAATTGACGATGGGTTTTGAGTTTTTTGAACGCATTTTCCAAGCGAACGGAATAATCTACCAAAGCACTGCCCAACGCCAAAGTACGAACGATGCCGATAATATCCGTGGTGATGTCCACATTTTTGGCTTTGTTCCAAGCGTGGTTGATTTCCTTGATGGAATAGCCCTCCTGCTCCATTTCCAATCGGAGGCTTTTCAGTTCGTTGCGTGTCAGCTCTTTCGGTCGGGTGCAAAGGATGTTGAGAGCGGCTATTCGGTTTTGATTTTCTGTGATAAAAGTTCTGAAGGCTTCGATATAATCCTCGGGGCGTTGTTCCGTTCCGCCGTATCCTTGGTAGCGTTCGGCAACTTGGTCGGTTTTATCGCTGATGATTTTGTAATGATTTGATTTTGATTTGGAATGAAACAAGAATTCAATGGCTTTTCTATGGTTTTGGATAAAAGTTTTTACCTCATCAATGGGTTGTTCTTTCAGTTCTCGGATAAACTCTTGTGGTGTTATTTTCTGTAAATTAAGGAAATAATCTTCATCTTGTTTTACAATATTTTTTACTCGTCTTTGCAATCGTCCGATGAGCTGATTTACATATTTTTTCACCGAAGAAGTTTCGCCGTTGTGGTTAATTCCATCGATAATATCCTCAAAAGAGGCGGACGGATTGGCAGCTACGGGCGTCATTTTTGTAAAATCTACAATGCTTTCAAAAACGCCTACAGGGTCGTAAATTTCAAAATTTTCTTTGTTGATTTTCGGACAAAGACGCGTGGCTCTCCCTAACATTTGTTCAAACAAAATCCTTGATTTCACACGGCGTAAAAACACCAACGAGGTGATTTCAGGTACATCAATTCCTGCGGTAAGTAAATCCACCGTAATGGCAATGTTCGGATATCTTTCGTTCTTGAATTGCTTGATGGCTTCCGAAACGCGTTTTTTATCGCCAATGCTTCCTGTGATTTTCTTCACCGCATCATTATCAATGCCTTGCTCGGCGTAAATTTCTTTGAGAATTTTTACGATGAGGTCGGCGTGTTGGTCATCTACGGCAAAAATCAGCGTTTTTCCTTGTCCTTCGGGGTCGAGGTCTTGGGCAATTTCGTTGAGTACCACTCGGTTAAAATCTTCTACAATGATTTTTTTATTAAATTGTTCGATGTCAAAATCAAGTTCGTCTTCAATTTCTGAAAAATCGGTAATTTCATTTTTTTCAGGGTCAAAAATTTGAATGGTATCTCCTTTTTGGTAATGAATGCCTTCTTTTCGCAACTGCGTAATGATTTGGTGTGGAAGATTATAATCCACTAAAAATCCGTCCAAAACCGCCTCACGATACGAGTATTCAAACACGGGTTTTCCGAAAATTTCGGTGGTATGGAGGGCAGGAGTGGCAGTAACGGCGATTTTCACGGCATCGAAATAATCAATTACGCTTCGGTATTTGCTGATAAAATCGTCCTGATTGCGGAACTCCAATTCATCGTCTGCCATCTCTTTATCAAGGGTATAGCCTCGATGGGCTTCGTCGATGATAATCAAATCATAATCGGAAACTGACGGGATATATTCGCCTTCGTTGTACAAAATCCGTTTGACCATCGCCTGTACCGTACTCAAATGAATTTTGGTTTCTCGCTCGATGTTTTTGTCTTCCAAGCCTTTGATATTGTAAATGTTATCCAAAGTTTGCAAATCCTCCAATCGCACTTCTTTGAATACATCGTGTGCTTGTTCGCCAAGCGAGGTTCTATCCACCAAAAACAAAATGCGTTTGAAGCGTTGGGTTTTCAAAAAACGATACATCATCGCCAAAATGGTACGCGTTTTCCCTGTGCCTGTCGCCATTGAAAGTAAGATGGATTGTTTGCCTTTAAGTAATTCTCTTTCAGTGGTTTCTACGGCTCTTATTTGGTACTCACGCAAGTTGAGTCCGTCTTTGTCTCTCAATAAATCGTAAGGCGTTTCGGCGAGTTTTTGGTTCGCTTTTTCGATGTCTTTTTCCAAATCTTCCAATAAACCTTGCGGACTTTTCCAACTTTGTAACGCCTTGGGAATATTATCGTTTCTACGCGTGTCCAAAAACCAAATACCCGATTTGGTTTCTAATTGCTTTAAATATTTTCTGCCGTTGGTAGCAAAGACAAAAGGCACTTGATAAGCTCCCCATTGAGAAATAATGTATTCAGAATGTTCTGATTTGATGTGTGTTGCGTAATCCTTACACTGATTGGCGATGATGGCGGAAATATCTTTGTATTCGGGTTTGGCTTCTACAATTCCGACTAATTTCAAACCTGCAAATAGGGCGTAATCGGCGTTGCCTTTATCGGTGGGAAATTCGGCAATGGCAATATTTTTTCCTTTTTCAGGGCGAGTGCCTTGGGAATATTTAAGGTGGATAGAATCGGCTTGCCAACCCGCTTCTTGCAGTTGAGCGTCAATGATTTTTCGCGTTTCCTCTTCAGAAAGATTGAGCTGACTCGCGTATTTTTTCGATTGTTTCACGCGTTCTTTTTGTGCCGACAGAAATTCTTTGGATTGGCTTTCTTCTAAATAATCTTTTTGTTTTTGGAGTTCAAATAATTGCTTTTGAAGGGTCTCAATCTGTTTTTCTTGGGCTTCTTTTTCCGCTTTCAAATCTTCTACGGAAATGGTATTTTTTTCAGGCAATACAAATTCTGAATGCCCTTTGGTACCCTCGCCATACGACAAAGCAAACCAACGAGCCAATTGGTAAGCCATTCTAAGCAAAGTTTCGGCGGCTTCTTGCGAGGCGTACACCGAATGTACAGCATCATTTCCTTTGAGTCGAAGTTGATGAAAAAGATCGGCAATGATAGGCTCTATAATGCCTTCTTTTTTGAGCGTATTGATTTTAGTAGCCTGATTTCCCTCATACGGCAACTGAATATGCTCAATCTGATAAATTTCATTAATCATCACCTCGCTAAACTGCCGAAGTTTGAACATACAAGTATTGGGGTCGGAATAGAGATTTTTTTCAGATAAATAGGCGATATTGTATAGTAAATTATGGTCTTCTCGTAGAAATATAAAGTTAGAGGTCATAGTTTTATTTTTGAGCGGTTAATTCAGAAGAACTTCCCATAATGTAAATTTATCGGAAATAAAGCCACAAAAGTACAAATTATTTGAATAAAATCCTTTTGAGAAATATAATTTTTTGTCGATATGAAAGCTACTTTTCTAACTATAAAAATCTTTCTGAAATACACCCCAAAACAAATAAGTTTAACAAAAACAATCGGGTTATTAATTGCTTTCTATATTTCAAATTTTAAGAGATACGTTTTATAGTAACTCAAAAGCAAACAGTATAACTAACTATCAATTAGAATTATAAAAAGAACAACAATCCGTGTGGGATTGTTGTTCACGCTTATGAAGGAAAATTAACTTGAAGCAACCTTAAAAGTTATATCTTGTCCAACCAAAAATAGATGTTGAACAACCTTTGTTTGAGTCTTTAATTGTGATTTGAGAATTGATGTTATCTGCATCCATATTAGATTCCTTTCCTGAAATAGCTGTTGTTAAAGAGTTTGTCAATGAAACCATAGCAACACCGCCCCCTTTTCCGTCTTTCAAATCAACAAGGTCGATTACCTGCCCTGTTCCTTTAACAAGCACGTTATCAATCGTAGCTTTTGCTCCACGACGTACTTTGATGACATCTTGCATTACTTTAGCTACATCTGTACTTTTAGCGATTTTGAGGTCGATAGTCATGTTTTTAATTGTAAAATCAGACTGATGTGTATGCGTTGGGTTTGCTCCATCCAAATTTCCATCGGCCTCTACGCCACGAGGATCCGACTCTGAACTCGAAAAATCCCCTTGCCACAAACCGTAACAATTCTCTAAAGTTCCATTCCAACCTTGAGTCATGTCAAACATGTCATCATCCGTATTGACACAAAGTAAGTTTTTAACACTCACCGAACCTCCGAAAAATTCTATTCCGTCATCGGCACATTCATAGACATATACATTTTCAACAGTTGTCCCTGAACCTACTCCGTTAAGTGTCAATCCATTATGTTCTACATCAGCGTTTGAACGAGCTCCCGTATATTCCAAAATCAGATACTGAATCGTTCCTGAATTGTCATTATCCATCGTTCCACCGTAAGGAATACTGCTATCAATTTCAGTGCTTCCCTGAGGAACACCTGCAGTCCAATCGCCAGAAAGCCTTGCTTTTCCATTGATTATCAACCCTCCCCAATACCCCGCTTTGGCAGTTCCTTGCGGAGCATTCGCGGTCATTTTCACAGGGTTTTCGGCGGTTCCTTGTATGTTCAATTTTCCACCCTGCAATACTAAGATATATTTATCAAACCCCTTATTTGCTTTGATGACCGTTCCAGCAGGAATATTAAGCACCGCTCCATCTTTAACAATCAGTGATCCATCCAAAATATAAGTTTTGGAAGCATCTAACGTGCGGTTTTGGGTTACTTCGCCTTTTAAATACGTGTTTTCAAGGGGTGTTTCCTCCTCTTTATCACTCTTGTTACACGAAATTAGTGTTAAACCTGTTAAGGCAATTAAAGTTCCAATTTTGAAAGTTTTTGTTTTCATTGTTATGTTTATTAATTATACTATTTTTATGATGTTTAAAATGTTTTTATTTGGCATAAATACCTCGTTTATTATCTGAACAAATTTGGTTCCCCATCAGTATATGGTTAAAATTTGTACGATAACCCAAGATTAAAGTCAACACCGCGTTGGTATGTATTTAGGATGATGTTTCCATCATTATTGGTGGCTTTTCTACTTAGTTCTCTTTTTGAATTGAATATGTTCTTGGTTTTTAATTTCAATGAAAGTCGTTCTGTAAGGTCTAAAGAAGCAACAAAATCCATTGTAGGTACTCCCTTTTCGATAATATCTTTGTACTGTAAGGTTCCAATGGTATAGATTCTATCACTAAAATAATTGAATACCATTGAAGCAGTAAAGTTCTTATTATTCTTCTGCAAACTGTATGTCAGATCAGCATTTGTAATAAAAGGAGCTGCTCCTTCCAATTGAGTTTTACGAGCTTGTGTATTAGCAACATTTATGTTTAACTCGGTGAAAATCAATGAAGCATTCCATCCAAAAGACCATTTTTGGTTAGAGAGTTCGCTTTCAGTTTGAAACAAATTCTTCCTTAGTTCAAGTTCTATTCCTGCGAAAGTAGCGTAGTCACTAATATTTCTATAAGTCAAATAGCCTCCTGAGCCTCCTTCTTCAACCCGAGCAATGGGACTAACAACATATTTATAAAACCCTGATAACGAGAACAATTCATTTCCATTGATATAATAATCCCATTTCAAATCCACATTGTAATTGTCCGAAGGTTTTAAGTCTTTATTTCCTTGACTTTTAAAACTAACATCGATATACACATAGGGGGAGATTTCTTTCGACTGTGGCATCGTGTATGTTTTGCTAACCCCAAAACGTAGTGCATGTTTTGAGTGTATGTCATATTTCAAGTTCAGCGCAGGAAGAATATATAATTTAGTTATTTCAGTATCCCCTTTAGTGCCTCCGCGGTTTACGTTATAACTCACTTTCATATCCACATTTTCTCCTTTCAATCCTGCATTTAGGACAATTTTTGGATCAATCTGATAGGTAAACTCGCTATAAAACGAATGGATAAATTTACTTACATCATATCGGTCAAAATTTCTATCCAATTGGAATAAACCTGCATTTAAGTTCGCTTGATTATATAATTGATCTAATTTATAAGAATTAATGTTTAATAATTGTTGTGATGACAAATCGTACTCAATTGCTTCGAAATCAGTTGCTAAGAATCGTCCATTATATCCAATTTTCCAATTAGAGACCTTTTCTTGTGAATTAAATCTATAAGTATATTCTAACTTTGTATTCAAATCATTTTCTTTCAATTCAATGAAATAACGTTGTTGTCGCCCTGTGCTGCCTGTAAGTTTGTAATGGTTTGAATCAGAAATTTTTGAAAAATTATTTATCCGTCTGTCGGGCTCCAATCCTTTTAGAGAATTATGCGCAATTCCGAGATTAATAACAGATTTTTCATTCAGTTTCCAGTCAGATAGTAATTGATTTGTTATCAACATATTATCATTATTTTGTTGTCGGACTAAATAACCCAAATAGGTATCATCGTACGCATCTTGGTATCGCTCTGAATTTTTGCCTTCATAAATCCCAACATACTGATTATTAGCGTGAACCAACATAAGATTATATCTTAACTGAAGATTATCTATCGTATAATTAGCATTTAAAAGCCCTAATTGATTGATTTTCTTTGAATACTTTTTACCTTTTTGATCAAGGAAAATAGTTCCTTCGGTGGTTGTATTTCGTATGATTTCTTCCGTAAAGGAATAGTCACTGCTGTGTGAAAACACTCCATAAATTGACAGCGGATGGTGTCCAAGCATCATTTTTTTTCCACCTGAAAATCCAATACCTGTATTTATCAGGAATTTAGATTGCGAAGGATCTAAACTATTTGCAAATTCATATACATTCAAGTTTGTAGAAGGTTTTTTTCTGTTAGAAAATCCTAATGAATTGATTCCTTGTTGTTCAAGAAAAGTATCTGACCTCATAACCTGAGTGTTCATCCCAAGGGAAAGATCCATTTTCAATTCGCTGTCATTTACCAATTCTTTTGACGTTATGTTTATGGTAGCCCCTCCTACGTCTGATAAGGTTCCCACTCCAAAAACTTTGTCTATACCAATACTTTGGATAATATCCGCAGTAAAGAAATCCAATGAAATATTCTTATATTCAGGATCTTCCGAAGGAATTGGGAATCCATTTAAAGTGGTCGCGTTGTATCTATCTCCTAAGCCTCTGACAAATACACTTTTTACTCCTTCTTGCTTTGAAATTCCCGATATTTTTGTAACCGCACCTTCCGCATCACTAACTCCCTTTCTGGAAAGTTCTTGAGCTCCAATAGCTTGTTTCATCAAAACAGCATTTTTCTGCTCAACCAAAAGTACGCTTTCCGCCTCTCTATTAACATTCCATTGTACTACGACCTCTTCCAAACCAACTCCTGCAGAGTTTAAACCGACTTCGATTTGTAGTCTCTTTCCTGTCTCTACCTTCACCGGAATTTCTTTTTCTTCATACCCCATAAAACTTACCAATAGCGTATAATCCCCAGCCTCTAAATTCAAATCAAACTTTCCGTGAAGGTCAGTAGTTGTTCCTCTACTTGTACCCTTAACAATCACACTGGCAAATGACAATGGCTCTCCGTCCATTTCTTGATCGGTCACTACTCCTGCCACTCCTGTTTTGGTTTGAGCACTGAGCATAGTAACCAAAAACATGGAAAAAACGCATAAAATTTTGTTCATACTATTATCATTTTTTTCTGTGGCAAAACTACAGTGTAAATGTAAAATGAACGTAATGAGTATATTATAAAAACATCACGAAATTATTACTGACAAGTAATCAAAAGTTTAAGGAAATGTTAAGGAAAAACGTAATTGTTGTCCTTGTTTAAAATAAAGTAGTTTTATCGTTTATTCTATGCGCAAATGATAACAAAAATTAATTTTCACTTTGTTTCTATCTTGTTTTTTGTTTTCTTTGCCAAAAGTAAGGAATGTTTATGAGGTAAAAACTTAAAAACTGATTCAAAAAAATCAGTTACGATTAAGTTTACAATTGAACTGAGAACTTGATAATACTTTATCAACACATTTTTATTACAAAAAAGATTATTAAAAACATGAGATTCTTTTTATTAGCAATCTGTTGTGCCATTTTAGGCTGTAGCAGTAAAGAACAAGATTTACGAATATACGTATCAGGAAAAGTGTCGAACGAATCTGGAGAAGGAATATCAAATGTCAAGATTCAAATTTTACGTGGGAAGATAGGGCATTACGCTGCGACGAGATATTCGAACTATGAGACGATTCGTACCAATCATAAAGGAGAGTTTAACTATACAATCCAAAATGACACCTATGTGTACAAAATCTGTTGTGAATTACCTTCGGGTTATCAATCTGTCACACCTTCATGTAAGGAAATTGATCACAGCATCGTCAACGGAGGTACTATCTTCAACGTAATCAGTTTCAAATTGGTAAAATAATAAGTTTCTGCATAAAGGGTAATAGCATTTAATCAGCACAATAGAATATTTTCACCCCAAAAATTCTGGAATTTTGTTTACTTGATTTTTAAATACTAGCTTTGCCCCCGTTACTACTTTCACTCCACGCCTCAAAATAATAAATTCCATATAAGAATGAAACAATTATTTTTTATTATACTAATTATCAGTAGTATACCTATTTTAGCACAAGATTTGGACGAAATCAATACCGATCGACCAGACCAGAGTGAAGGGGTCTATACACTATCTCACAAGAAATTACAGTTTGAGAACGGATTTACGTTCGCAGAGAATTCTTTTGCGGATAATTTGATGCTACGCTATGGTTTATGGCAAGGAACAGAAGTACGTTTTTCCACGGATATTTCAAAAATAAAGAGTGAAAAGTGGCAAGTTGGCAATCTTTTTGTAAGCGTAAAACAACATCTATTATCTGAAAATGAATGGATTCCATCAATCACCTTGGTTGGATATGGAGGATATGATTTCAGAGACAAAACCTTTAAACCCGATGTATGTTTAGCCTTTGAAAACACCTTATCAGAACAATTTTTACTGGCATACAATATCGGGACAGCAGAAAAGTTTCAGAACCTAACCACCACATTCCAAGTAGGATATGCTCCTTTGAAAGAAGTATATCTTTTTGTAGAATATTTTGCTGTTTTCAATGCAGAAACACTCCCTTCACACAACATTGACACAGGAGTTTTATATATGTTGAACCCTAAATTTCAGATAGATGTTGCTTTTGGACGTGCTTTGTTCAGTTCTTCAGCGGACTTTTTTGTAACCACGGGGTTTTCGTACCTCTTTTGATTGAGGCAACCCTAAAAACTCTGTGTGAAAGAAAACTAAAGACAGATCCTATAAGTCAGAAATCACAAAGTGATTCCGTTCGCAACAACCCTTAGGTAGGATGTATTATGCTTTTGAAGTCAACGACTTGAAAAAAACAAACCCAAATCCTAATGTTAGCATACAATGGAAAGGGAACATCCCGAAATCATTCAATCGAACGGCACTGTACAATCCGAAAATGAAATATATCATCAGCATGAATTCAAAAATCATGTTTGGAGACAGTTTTGTATTGATATATTTGTTGTTTTTCCAACTATCGGAAAGTGAACTGATATTAAACTTAGGAGTTCTCACAAACTCACTTTTTTTACCAGTATGCCCTTCCAAAACAGCAATAGTGTTGTGGAATGAAAATCCTAATGCTACTGAGAAAAATGTAAAAAATAGTGTGACATAACTCAGGAAATCGTCGAAGGTTTTGCCTTGCAGATTTTTATAGGTTACCCAATAGCAAATAAAAAGGATAATGGTACTTAGAATAAAGAAACTGGTTATTTGAAATAGCCAATCCAAATGCCCATAGGTATTTTTGATGTAAAGTACGGGAATACTGAGTATCGAAACGATGAATACCCACAGAAACATTGAGCTATTAAGCAAATGCATCACTCCATGGAATTTGGTTTTCCAACCAATATTTTTTGAAGACAGCACTCGCATCATCGATTTTCTGAAATTTTCAGCTCCTCCTTTGTTCCAACGGAACTGTTGCGAACGAGCTGCTGAAATAACCACAGGCAACTCAGCAGGAGTTTCAACATCTTCTAAATATTTGAATTTCCAATTTTTAAGTTGTGCGCGATAGCTGAGGTCTAAGTCTTCGGTTAGGGTGTCGCCTTCCCAATTTCCCGCATCATAAATACATTCCTTCCTCCAAATACCCGCCGTTCCGTTGAAGTTTATGAAATGTCCTTTTGAGCTTCGACCTACTTGTTCCAATGTAAAATGAACATCTAAGGCCAAGGCTTGAATCCTAGTTAGGATGGAGTAGTTTCGGTTTAAATGCCCCCAACGAGTTTGAACTACGCCTATTTCAGGATCCTTGAAGTAAATGATTGTTTTTTTTAGCCAATCGGGCTGTGGCATAAAATCCGCATCAAAAATAGCAATGAAATCTCCTTTGGCTATAGCCGTTCCTTCTTTCAAAGCTCCTGCTTTAAAGCCTTGGCGATTGGCTCGGCGAATATGCTGAATATCTAACCCTGTTTTTTGAAGATCTTCCACAATAGCTGCTGTTTCAATCACAGACTCATCCGTAGAATCATCCAGCACCTGTATTTCCAATTTATTTTTTGGGTACTCCAATTGGGCGATATTTTCCAACAACCGTTTTACTACATATTTTTCATTGTACAAAGGTAACTGAATCGTTACATACGGTATTTCCTTAGGATCGAGCAGATTGAATTTGGGTGACTCATCATTTTGTTTTCTGTGTTTCAGATAGTTGAATAATAGATTAAGCATTGAGAGGCTATACAAAAAAATCAGTATTAATGCCACTGTGTAAATCGCAACAAGGGTGTAATTGATAATCAACTCCATAGGGTACTCAAATGTTAGTAAGAAATATTTTGCAAAGATATGTATTTTGTCTTACGCTGAGATTTTTTCTGTATTTTTTTGGAAGAAAATGAGAAATTAATTCTCTAATCAGTTAATTTTTCGTTAATTATTCTACGAACTAAAAAACAATGCTTATCTTTGCCTCACTAATATAACACGAAAAAAAGATGAAGAAATTTACATTTCTATTGTTTGCCATGCTTTTGGTTGCTTGTGGAGGGAACAAACCCAAGGAATCAAGAGTCGCAAACAAAACAATTAAAGGGGAGTGGATATTGGAATCCGTAACCTACAACCAAACAGGAAAATATGACATCACTTTGTTGAACGACACTTCCAAAGAATGTTTCGAGGGAAGTAAATGGAAATTCGTTCCGAACAACAATCGTGGAACATATTCGATTGAGAATGGAGATTGTTCAACGGGACAACGTAACTTCGTTTTCACAGTACAAGAAATTGATAAGTCATCAGGCTATTACGATTTTTTACTGAAACCAACCAATGAAAAATATCAGTCGGAAACGAATCAGGGGATTCGTATGCACTTGGCATATCTTTCTGACGATAAAATGACTTGGGAACAGACCTTACGCGTTGATGGTAAGCCTTTTGTTATTTCGATGAACTTTGTAAAATAGCTAAAAAACTTAAATAGACTTTTAAACAGATGAAAAAAATAGGAATCGTGTTGCTTTCTGCAACTATGTTAATGGGGTGTGATGCCTACAATAACTCGAACAAAACACAACGTGCAGCAGTAATAGGAGCAGCCGGAGGAGCTTTATTGGGAGCTATCTTAGGAAATAATGTCAAAGGAGGTAGCAGTGAAATCGGAGCCGTTATCGGAACGGTGGTTGGTGGTGCAGCAGGAGCTGTTATCGGAAACCAGATGGATAAACAAGCTAAAAAGATTGAAGAAGAAATTCCTGGAGCTGAAGTAAAACGTGTTGATGATGGAATCATCGTAACGTTTGATGAAAACAGTGGTGTTTATTTCGACACTAACAAATCGGATGTGAATGTGGCTTCACAAGAAACATTGAACAAGTTAGTCGATGTACTTAAAGAGTATGTTGAGACTAATGTAATTATTATCGGACACACAGATAGCTCAGGAAGTGATACTTATAACATGAAATTATCCGAAAGAAGAGCAAAATCTGTGACAGATTACTTCATTAAACAAGGTTTAAAATCAGATCGTTTCACTACAAAATGGTTTGGAGAAGAACAACCGACACACGACAACTCTACTGCTGAAGGTCGTGCTAAAAATAGACGTGTGAATGTGGTAATTGTTCCAAACGAAAAAATGAAGGAACAAGCTCAAAAAGAAGCAGGACAATAATTCTAAATATTTTTAAACGTAAAATTAAAGAGGGAAACTGTTCGAAAATTTTCGAACAGTTTCTTTTTTACAACCTTACATACAATCAAGAGAAGAGATTTACAAGTACAGTTCCAACCGAATAAAAAACATCCTCGTTTAAATTTATGTTACGGTCAAATTTCGTAACTTTGCCCTCGTATGATGCACGAGGTTTACATATCATTAGGAAGTAATATTGGCGACAGGAAAAGATTTCTGCAAGATGCTGTAAACGCTATAAATGAAAAAATAGGAAGCGTAAGGAATATTTCATCAATTTATGAAACGCCTTCATGGGGTTTTGAAGGTGAAGCGTTTTTCAATGTATGCTTATTGTTAAAAACTTGGTTGACACCTACCGAGGTTTTGACAGAACTTTTGAATATTGAGAGACAGCTCGGAAGAGTTCGGTCGAGCTTAAAAAAGGGGTATCAATCGCGATGCATCGATCTGGATATATTACTTTTCGATGACATCACATTGAATACGAACGAATTGACTATTCCACACCCACAGCTTCCAAATCGTAAATTTGTTTTGTTTCCGTTAGCAGAAATTGCTTCAGAAAAAAAACATCCTGTAATTCAGAAGAGCATCGCAACGCTAAAAGATGAGACATCCGACACTTCGGATATCCAAAAAATAACTGAAAAACTTATCTCTCCAAGATTCAATTCGCCTTTTGCGAACTACAATTATATTGCCATTGAAGGAAACATTGGAGCAGGAAAGACAACCTTAGCAACCAAAATTGCAGAAGATTTCAACGCAAAACTCATTTTAG
Organism: Capnocytophaga canis; assembly: GCF_043187445.1. Classification (NCBI taxonomy): domain Bacteria; kingdom Pseudomonadati; phylum Bacteroidota; class Flavobacteriia; order Flavobacteriales; family Flavobacteriaceae; genus Capnocytophaga; species Capnocytophaga canis. The sequence goes on from NZ_CP171121.1 coordinate 1,414,351, forward strand.
AACGCTTTTCCGACAATCCGTTTTTACCAAAGTTTTATGAAAACCCAAAACGTTATGGGTTCACTCTTGAAATGTCCTTTCTTACGGAAAGGTATCAGGCCGTTTCTGAACAATTGATGCAGTTGGATCTATTCAAGCAATTTGTGGTATCTGACTACGATATTTTTAAATCTTTAATTTTCTCAAAAGTCACCCTAACCGAAGATGAATTTATTCTATACAGAAAATTGTTTTACATACTGCATAATCAAATTATAAAACCCGATTTATACGTATATTTATACCAAAATACAGACAGATTGATTGAAAATATCGCAAAAAGAGGACGATCTTATGAGAAAAACATATCTGCGGACTATCTAAAACGTATTCAGGAAGAGTATTTATCGTTTATTCAACAAAGTAATATGGAAAATACACTTATTATTGACATTACGTGCTTGGATTTTGTCAAAAATAAGGAAGATTACGATTATATAATTCAAAAAATAAGCAATTTTTCAAAATAGAAACGTAAAACCTCAGCTTTTAGCAACTCCTTCTGACAATAAAATATTGAATTGGAGGTAAAATTACATTACTATTTTGAACGGTGTAATTTTCGTTTCAAGTCACAACATAAAACTCTGATTATTATATGCTTACACCTGTTTTATCAACAAAAAAATTAAATCTTGACCAACAAAATAGATTATTAAACAAGGGGTATCAGTTGGTAGAATGGGATTTTATTACTACTGAATATATTGATATTCAATTGGACAGAATAGGAAATCTTTTGCTTTTTACAAGTCAAAACGCCGTGAAGAGTATACTCAGAAACAGAAACATTGACTCTCTGAAGCAAATTACAACAATCTGTGTAGGTGAAAAAACAGCTGATTTATTGACAAGAAATGGTTGGAAAGTACTTTGTTATAGAGAATATGCAACGGAATTAGGAGACTATATACTGCAAAATCACACTGAAGATAACATCACATTTTTCTGTGGAAATCTGCGTAGAGATGTACTACCTAATATATTAAAAAACAACAATATAACACATAAAGAATACGAAGTATATCGCACAAATTTTTGTTCTCGTCAAATTGAAATTCCTATCAAAGCTATTCTATTCTTTAGTCCCTCAGGTGTGATAAGTTATATGCAGAAAAACCTCATTTCGGATCAAATTTGCTTTTGTATTGGGACAACCACAGCTAATGAGGCATCGAAATACACAAAAAACGTAGTTATTGCCAAGAAGCCTACGATTGATTGTGTTATAGATGCGTGTACTGGATATTTTGAGAAGGATTATAGAGAAGTTAATGATGGCAAAGCCATTTAACGACTTTTAAAAAAAATCTCCTGTTTGAAATCTTTCGTTTATTTTTTCATATTCAAACATCTAAATTTCTGTAATCATCTCTTTAGACTTTTGCAGAAAGAATTTCTTACAAGGAGATTTTAAATTAACTTTAATTTTTCGTTGCAAAGATAGTGTTATTTTTTATCAATCCACATATTATAGCGAATTTTATAGTAAAATTAACATTTTTTACAATTGAATGAATAAAATATTCTCATAAAAACGTCTCAAATTACCTTTTTTGATTATTTTTTAGAATATTTCATTGAAGAAATATAATTTGAGAATATGACTTACAAGTTTTTCATGTTGAGAATTTTGATTCGCCATTCCTTCTTTGGTTTGCTGAAAGTTTATATGTGTAGTGAATTTAAAATAATTTGTTTTCCGTATCTTTGCCTTCGTGAAAAAATAAAGCAATGAAAAAAGTACTTATCACGGGCGGAGCAGGTTTTTTAGGTTCGCATCTATGCGAACGTTTCCTTACAGAGGGTTTTTATGTCATCGCTATGGATAATTTAATCACCGGAGACATCAAAAACATAGAGCATCTGTTACCTGACCCTAACTTCGAATTTCAACATTACGACGTAACCAAATTTGTACACGTTCCGGGAAATTTAGATTATATCCTACATTTTGCCTCTCCTGCAAGTCCAATTGATTATCTCAAAATACCTATACACACGCTCAAAGTAGGTTCTATCGGCACATACAATTTATTGGAATTGGCCAAAAATAAAAAAGCTCGTATCCTAATAGCTTCGACCTCTGAAGTTTATGGAGACCCCTTGGTGCATCCGCAATCGGAGGAATACTACGGAAATGTAAGCACTATTGGGCCTCGTGGAGTATATGACGAAGCCAAACGTTTCATGGAATCCATCACTATGGCATACCATCGTTCTTACGGATTGGAAACACGTATCGCGCGGATTTTCAACACGTATGGGGAACGTATGCGACTGAATGATGGACGCGTAATACCTGCCTTTATCGGACAAGTGCTTCGAGGTGAAGACCTTACCATTTTTGGCAATGGAGAGCAAACACGTTCTTTCTGTTACGTAAGTGACCAAATTGAAGGTATTTTTCGATTACTGATGAGCGACTATATTTATCCTATAAACATCGGTAATCCAGAAGAAATTTCTATCAATCAGTTCGCTCAAGAAATTTTAGAAATTACTCAAACTCAACAGAAAATCACTTATCTACCTCTACCAGAAAATGATCCTCTACAACGACAACCCGATATTAGCAAAGCACGGGAAATTCTGGGCTGGGAACCTCGTATAAGCCGAAAAGAAGGGATGCTACGGACGTATAACTACTTCAAATCATTACCTAAAGAAGAACTTCTTAAAAAGGAACATCGAAATTTTGAAGATTATTTATAACCTCCACTAATCATAAAAAATTCAACTCTTCTGGCGTTGGTAAAAAAGAGACGTGTCTCATCTCTAACTAAAATACAATTTGTATTTCTTCTTTGTAGTATTGTAGCGTAGCGTTAAGACTTGTCGTCCACCCATCTACAAAGATTTTACCGTTATTTTTGGAAATATCTTTAATGACGTTAGTAAAATAATCTTCACTAATGCGTTGACTGTTGGTAATGTAATAATAATGACCGATTTTGTATATACAATCCTTTAAAACCTCCTGTGGCACTTGGCTTGGCTCGTCTAAACCTACTTTGAAAATCATTGTATAGATACGCGAAAGGGCATCGTTGTGTAGGGTGGGCAACACGATTTGTCCGTTTTTGTCTTGGGTGAGTTTTGGGGCGTTGGTATGGTCAAAGACTTTAAAGCCGTAGTCCTCGCCCAATTCCTCTCCCCCCACCCTCTCCGAAAGAGAGGGAGCTTTTCCTTTATTAGAAGTCCCTCCTTCGGAGGGATTTAGGGAGGATACTCTCCTCAAACGCTCGATGGTGATGCTGGATATTACAGGCGGTAGGTCGTTGTCTATACAAAACTGATAGGCAGGCTTACCCTCGGCGATAGGCTCGTCTATCTGACAAAGGATAAACTTGCGGTTACCCCCATCTTCGGCATTAAGTGCCATTACGGCGTGTCCCGTGGTGCCCGAACCTGCGAAAAAATCAAGGATGATATCATTGTCTTGGGTACAAGAACTTATAATATCGTATACAAATTTAACTCCCTTTGGATAAGAAAAATACTCTACCAATTCCATTTCTTTTAATTCTTTGGTGGCTACTTGGTTCATATACTTGTTATCTGTAAAGTTCAAACTATCCAATGTACTATCCAAAGTTTTAAGGTCCTTTAAATATCTTTTATAGATAAATCCTCTTTCATCGGGTTTATGTTCTTTTTTAAAACAGATACGTCCTTCATCTATGTGTTTTTGAATCGTGTTTTTAGAAAACCTCCAAAACATTCCTTTTGGTGGATAATCTTCCTTACCTGTATAAGGGTTAATTACTGGGAAATAACCATTTTGAAAGTTCCCAGACTTGGCTGATGGGTCAGTAACAGCCCACCTGCCATTAGGGTCATTGTCTGGATTGGTATATTTTGTAGTATCTTTAAGACCTCCCTTCAGACGGTCTATTTTTTCGATATTTTTAGCATAACATAGTAAAAATTCGTGTTGATAATTTACGCCAGTTTTTGCGTCATTTGTTGTGGACTTTGTTTTACGAATAAAATCCGCCACAAAATTTTCTTCCCCAAAGATTTCATCGCAAAGGATTTTGAGGTTGGCTTGTTCGTTGTCGTCAATAGAGATAAAAATCACGCCGTCTTTTGCGAGTAGGTCGCGTGCCAATAGGAGGCGTGGGTACATAAAGGCGAGCCATCCGTTGTGGCTTTTTTTGGTTTTAAAGCTAAATTCCATACGGTCAAAATCCTCATCAGAAAGGCTTTCGGCAATGCCCAATACTTCGGCTTCGTGGCGGTCAAACTTATCGGGGTAAACAAACTCATCGCTACTGGTATTGTAGGGCGGGTCTATATAGATGCACTTTATCTTACCGCTATAATGGGGTTTTAGCAGTTTTAGGCTATCGAGGTTATCGCCTTTGAGTACCATATTTTGGGTAGTGTCGATATTCTTGCTTAGTGTTCGGTTGAGCAACAATTCTTTTTGAGTTTCTTGTGCGTATTTGGCACGCGCCACGCCACGCCCTACAAAGTTCAGCCCGTAGCCATTTACTTTTTCGTCAATGGGCAATCCTAAAATGGCTTTGAATTCAGTAAAATTGAGTTCGCCGTCTTTCAGTACTTGTGGATAGTGTTCTTTTATAAAATCTATCAATTTATTTTCCTTGTTTTCTGTGTCTAATACAGAAAAACCTTGTTGTATGAATGTTTGTTTATCGTTCATTTTTTTTCTTTTTTCGGTGGTAGAAAATTTTCACCTGTTATTACGCTTTTTCCTGTTTTTTGTTCTAGTTCTTTTCGTGCATTTTTGGCAATTGCTCCACCTTTTTTACTGGCTTGGGCGTTTTGGTTTACTCCCTTTGCGTTTTCACTTTCAGCAATTTGCCTCGTAGAAAGTTCAGCCAAAGCGGTAAAAAGTAGCTCTGCCTCACTCATATGGTCTCGTAAGTTTTGACTTTTAAGTCCTTTGAGTTCTTTGTGTTTTTTCACACTTAGCCCTGTCCATTCTTGGTGTATAATGTTAGTCAAATACGCAAAATCTTTCTTTTCTTCTATGCCTGATTCCTTCCAATAATCGGTGAGCTTGTTGCGGGTTTCTTGCCCTGTCATTCGCTGTTGAATCCACTTTTCGGAACGCCCCATTTTTTGCCAATTTTCTCTGGCTCGGTCTATGCTTTGGCTGGGGTCTTGAATTTCTTGAAGGCGTTCGTACCCCACTTTTGCCAACCATTGTTTAAAGGGTTCTGCTTTGGGGCTGGGTATAGACTGAATAAGGCGGAAAATTTGCTCTACATTGCCTACATCGGTCTTACGCATCTTGCCATCTTCAGCTTCCAATTTCAACTGGTTACAATTTGTAACCGTTTCGTTTCCTTCTTTTATAAGTCTATTTTTTAGCACTTTCCAATAATTCCTCGCCCCTTGATAATGTGGCTGGTCAGTAAGTATTCCTACAATATCAATGATTGAGAAATACCATACTTCCTCTTGTTCGTTGTAATGGCTACGGACTTTTTTGGTTTCAAATAGTTTTATTTCTTGCATTGTTTTAATGTTTTAAAAGGTTACTCAATTATTTCTTCCTGCTTTCTTTTTTGGCTTGTTTTTCCAATTGATGGAGGGTTTCTAGATAGCTTTCCTCTACGCTAGAAAGCGTTTTGGCGTTGTACTTTCGGTATTCGGTGAGGGCTTTTTCTTTGGCTTTATCGGTGGAGATTTTTCCTGCATCGGTCAGGATTTTTCGCCCTGTAGAGGAGAGGATATTGTCTAGCTCTCGTACATAATCTGCCATTTTCATTTCTCGCTCTTCGATGGCGTTGAGCTCTGCCAAATCAAAATACGCCGCTACCAAATTGTTGAGTACTTTGAGTTCTTGCTCTTTGAGGTAATTTTTGGCAATCATTGCTTCGGCTTGTGTGGGTTGTGAGCCTTTGAAATTCATTAGCCCAGCAAAGGGTTTGTTGCTATCCACGCGATAATAAATCACTTCGCTTGCGGTGTTGCCGTGTGCGGCGTAGTGGAGTTTGTTCTGCACGATTTTGAAAAAATCTTGACTCACTTTGCTCTTGGGGTCGTAGTCGGTAGCGGTGGCGTACAAGTCCAGTACTTGCCGATACATTACTTTTTCGGACGAACGAATATCGCGGATTCTGTCTAAAAGTTCTTTCCAATGATTGCCACCGCCGAGGTTTTTCAGGCGTTCGTCATTGAGGGTAAAGCCTTTTACGATGTATTCTTTGAGACGCTCTGTAGCCCAAATACGGAATTTAGTAGCAATGTGCGATTTGATACGATAGCCTAAGGAGATAATCATATCGAGGTTGTAATGCACTACATTGTAGGTTTTGCCATCGGTGGCAGTTGTTCGGAATTTCCGAACAACTGAATTTTCCTGCAATTCTCCTTCCTCAAAGATATGACTAATATGCTCACTTACATTCGATTTACTTGTTTGGTAAAGCTCTACTAATTGCTGTTGTGTGAGCCAAATATTTTCGTCTTCCAAACGGACTTTCAGTTGGTTATCTTCGGTGGTTTGGTAGATGATGATTTGTTTATTTTGGTTTTCCATTTTCTTTTTACTATTTTTCAGACTTTGACAAAGTGCCAAAACTTACCCCTTTACCAACGCCGACAACTGCGTTCGGTTAATGCGTTCTTTAAAGGATATTTTTATATTTTGGTTTTGGGCTCTGTAATATTCATTAAGGGTTTGGAAATATTTTTTGGCAAAATCAATTTTGGCTCGTTCGCTATCGGAAACATCACCCAATGTATCATACCCTTTGGCTTCTACTACCAAAAACACTTTATTGCCTTGCTCCCCTTTGATGGCGTAGCAAAAATCGGGGTTGTACTCACCTATTGGGGTTTTGATTTTGAGTTGTGGCAACTTCCCAAAAATGGCAATTTCCGAAATATTGGGGTCTTTCTCGATGATTTGTAATTCAAAATCACTATCGTACTCAATAACTTCTTCAAAAATCCATTTTTCTTTCAGGGCAAAATCCGTATCGATGTCCTTTTGGAATTTGCCCACGCTACCTTCTTTGAGATAGGTTTTGTCGTTTTCCGTTTTGAAAACATTGGCAAGGACTTTTCCACTGATGCCATCGTATCGGATATGGGCTTTTAGGGTATTGATGAGATTTTTATTGATGATTTTCTCTATTTCCTTTTGGGCTTGTGCAGGATTATTGGCAAGGTTTTCCGCCTTAAACTCTTTGCTTAACGCATTGAAAATCTTTACTATAAAAGCAAGTGGTGTTTTGGTTTTATTTGCCAGGAATTGCACCATTTCCAAAATATTGAGTTCTTTTTTTCGCTGTTGCGTACTCACAATCTCGGTAGTAATGGCATCTTTTCGGTCGATTTTATTTACATTGAGTGTTTCTCGTTTGGTTTGTAGGAATACTTCATCGATTTGCAAGTTTTCTATATCGGTTTTGATGTTTTCGATGAGTTGCTGTTGTTTTTCTTCGCCCAAAGTATCCAATACATAAAAAGCGTTTTGATTTATCGTATTCCAAAGGTCTTTAAACTCTTGCAGATGGCTTTGTTTGATAAATATTTTTTTCTTTTCTTTTACTTTATGGGCTTTTTGAATGAAAGTATTGATTTCCGAAGGCGACACAAATACATCCAGCAAGGCTTTTTCTTGCTCGGCAGGAAGATTTTGTTCTTTCAGTAGCGAAACGAAGTTATCAGCTTTTTCGAAAATCTCTTCTCCGTTAATCATTTCTTTAAATACAATCATTTCTGCATTTTCCAACTTGCGGAATAATTGACGAATGGTATTGACATCAAGATTTGTTTTTTCTTGTAAAATATTTTTAATTTCTTTTTCGGTAAAACTTTTAGACACAAGGAACGAATTACTTAAAATTTCATTTTGAATGCTCTCTACAAAGCCTTGTTCTTTGCTCGAAACTACGACATCCAAATTATTGATTTTCCAAAATTCTTCTTGATTATTGCCTAAATTCTTAAAAGTTTTTCGTTGCAGATTTTGATCTACACAGATACGCAAACCACGCCCAATTTGTTGCAGCTTAGAGATTTCGCTTCCTTGGTTAGAGAGTTTGCAAATGGTAAATACATTGGGGTTATCCCACCCCTCTTGCAACGCCCAAATGGAGAAAATAAAACGCGTAGGACTCTCAAAAGACAAAAGTTTTTTCTTGTCTTTGAGGATTTCGTCCACGCCGTCTTTTACTTTTTGGTCGGCATTTCCTTTATCGCCGGAAAAATACCCTTTATGCACTTGCAGATTTCCGTCCGTATCAAAGCTGTTTTTCAGATAGTGATAGTAGTCAGAATTTACATCAAGGGCAGCGATAACCTCATCATATTTCTTTTTAAATTCTTCTTCAAAAAAGGTTTTAATTTTCGGATTTTCGCCACGGAAAAGGCTCGTGTCGCTCTCCATAAAAAACAACGACAAGGCTTTGATACCCTGCTCAAAAAGCATCTGTTCTTTTTGGAAATGAATATCAATCGTTTGGGCTATCATCGCACGAAGCGACTCATCAGAGAGGTTATAATCTACCTTTTCGATGAAGTCATTTTCCAATACAATCGTATCTTTATTTATTTTTTTGATGGCTACTTCGTTAAATTTTCCGCCTACGCTTACTTCTCTTCGCACGATGGTTCCGTTGCTAAGCGTGTCAATCAAAGCAATGTTTTTTGAGCCTTTTTTCTCAATACCCACAAGCGTATCCACACTTTCCACGATATCTTGGGTATAAACCACAATTTTCTTTACCAAATTTTGGCGGAAAGACGAAATACTATCCAATACATACGCCACATTAGAGAGCTGTACGCTGTCTTTTTTTTGTGGAAAAGTAGCCCCAAAACGCAGGTAGTAATTATTAAATCCTTCGAAATACTTTTTAAATGCATCGCCGTCAAATCGGTGCGGTTCGTCCATTATCACAATCGGATTGAGCTGTTTGAGGCATTCCAAATAGGTTTTCGGAGTTTCAAAGTGGTCTTTATCTATCGTAAAAAGATTAATTTCGCGTTCCAAAGGTCTGTTCAGAATATTATCCTTGCTCGAAAACGAACTTGGCGTCATTATCAACACCGACAAATGTTGCGAATGAATAAAACTATTGACCGCCGAAATATTCCCACCCTCGTAGGTAAAAACTTCTATTTCTTTCTCCTTCTCGTTGGCATACAATCCTTTGAAATAGTCTTTGGTATCTTCCAAATTGGTTTTTGTTCCCTCGCGAATCGGCACGGTGGGAATGAGAATGATGAATTTTTGGTAGCCAAAGTTTCGGTTGAGTTCAAAAATAGTTTTGATGAAAGTAAAGGTTTTTCCTGTACCTGTTTCCATCATAATATCAATGTTTTTAGCATCTTGTACAGGGAAAGTGTACTGATTTTTATTTTTATGTTCGGTAAGCGTTTTTTCAAAAGAATCTTGCTCGTGCAAATTTTCAAAAATCTGTACAATATTATGGATACAATCTTCCTGATAAGATTGCGTTTCGTATTGAAATTGTTTTACTTTCATTACACTATCATATTTTTTTGTACTTTATCAAAAAATTAGACTTTGGACAAAGTGCTTATCTTTTAGCCTCGACAAATTTACACGGAAAAGCTGTACTTGCAAAATTATGATGTAAAGAAGAAAATTATGAGCGGAAAAAGTTAAACACGTTAAATATTATTTTGGGTACTATTTATAGCTAAACCACATAGATACATAGATTTTATTCTATATTTCTGTGTGGTTTAAAACTTTTCTACCTCTCAAAAGGCAAAAACAGGTCAAATGAACGGTTGATTATATGAAATTATTTTTTCTTGGCTCTACTTTTGACTACCTCGTTCATATCGTCGATGATTTTAGCTACTTTGTCGGCAAAAGCGGTGTATTTTGCCCCATCGACAAGGGTCATCGCCACCAAATACGGAATCAACTTTTTGTTTATCAATCCCAAAAGCGGTTTGCGAAGGCTACTAGCACTAACTTTTGAAAGGTTTTCGGTGAATGCTTCTTCGTATTGCAGACGTAATCTGGCAAATTCCTCCTGCGTGGTGCGGATTTGTGTAATCGCCTCGCTCACTCCCGAAAGTGCCGTCACAGATGCCTGAATCTCAGCCACCGACAAGTCTTTGAGCAACGAATCAATCAGGTTCGACTCGCTGGAATAGTTCTCTTCGGTAATTTTTACGCCGTATTTCTTGAAAATGAGAGCGATTTTCTGCCCGTGAGCTTTGGTATTTTCCACCGGAAACACCTCATAGGCTTTGAGCATTTTGTCCAACACACGAATAGCTTCGTCACGCTCGGCATCAGCATCTTCGAGTTTCGATACAGCTTTGTCTTTTTTTATGGCTTCGGTAATGGCATCGCCTTGGGTTTGTATTTCCGAAAGAAGGTTTTTCAAAAACGCATCGTCCTGCAAAGTAGCAGTACCTTTGTAAAGAACCGCCAATCGGTTGGCAACATCGCCCACTTCGGTAATTCTGGATTGATAATTTAATGGCTTCATAATAATATTTGTTAAATGTTTATGTCTGAATGTTTCATCGCAGTGAAAAGGGTGTTTTGTCTTTCGGTGAGGCTTTTCAATGGAGTGAAAGGAATGTTTGGTTTCTCGGTGAACGATTTCACTGCAATGAAAAAATCGTTAAGCTTACCGTTGAATGTTTTCACAACAGTGAAAAGGTCGTTTTGTTTTCCGTTTTGCTTTTTCACTATAGTGATTGCCAAATATAGAGAATATTTTTAATATTTCTGTAAAACAACATAAGGCTATCTAAAAACTTTTTAGGCAGCCTTATGTTTTATTAGAAAGGAAAGTTGTGCATCTCGCTCATCAAGTTGGTTTATATATTATTCCACTTGCACTTATTATGGGAAATTTCCCATATTTTTTATAAAATCCTTGTTGTAATTTGGTAATTGTTGGGCTTGAATTTTGGAAATCTTGAACAAGCGATAAAACCTAATATCTTTTCTTTGGTTAAAGAAGGTATTCGAGTTTTAATATGCTAGGAGTATCCCATAATCTGTGTAAGTTGAAAAGTTATTCTGAAATTTTTTGAGCCCTTAAAAGCTCAAAAAAAATTTCGGAAATAACTTTTTAACTATTTTTGACCCATAATTTAAACAGATATGATTAACAAGGAAGAATTGCTCAACAGCAAAGAATTTTACAAGTCATTTAAGACTGCTGAGGACTTGACAGGTTTCTTTAAAGAGCTCCACAAAAAAGCGGTGGAACATATGCTCAATGCCGAACTCGACGTTCACTTGGACAACGAAAAACACGACAAAACTAAAGATGGAAATTATCGTAACGGACACACTTCCAAGAAGATAAAAACTTCCTTTGGCGAAGAACAAATCCAAGTTCCTAGGGATAGAGACGGTAGTTTTAACCCAATGTTAGTCCCTAAACGCAAGAACGTTATCGATGGTTTGGAAAACATCATCGTATCGTTCTATGCCAAAGGAATGAGCGTGAGCGACATCGAAGAACAAATCCAAGAAATGTACGGCTTTGAAGTATCAACTTCCACAATATCAAGGATTACCAATGCGGTTACCAATGAAATGGTCGCTTGGCAGAACCGCCCGTTGGACGAGCTGTATCTGATTGTTTGGATGGACGGCATCGTTTTTAAAGTTCGTGAGAACTCAAAAGTTGTCAACAAAACCATTTACCTTGCTGTGGGCTTGAATCGAGAGGGAAAAAAGGAAGTTTTAGGAATGTGGCTCGGAAAGAATGAAAGTTCCGCCTTTTGGATGAGCGTTCTCACTGATTTAAAGGCTCGTGGAGTGGAAGATATTCTCATTACTGCCACCGATAATTTAAACGGATTTACGCAAACCATTCGCACGGTTTTTCCCCAATCACAAACGCAAATATGTGTGGTTCATCAGATTAGGAATGCTTGTAAGTATGTGGTTTACAAAGACAGAAAAGAATTTACAGCCGATATGAAACACATTTATACTGCCCCTAACAAGGAAGCTGCCAAGGTTGCTTTGGAGGATTTTGCCCAAAAATGGGAGTCAAAATACGGCTATGCTATCAAATCTTGGTATGACAATTGGGACGAATTGACCGTATTTTTCGATTTTCCGTTAGAGATAAGAAAAATTATTTACACAACCAATCTTATTGAGAATCTGAATGGTAAGATTCGGAAATACACCAAAAACAAGCTGTCTTTCCCAACAGACGAAGCTGTGCAAAAGTCCGTTTTCTTGGCTTTGAGAGAAGCTACCAAAAAGTGGAGTATGCCTATCCAAAATTGGGGGATTGTCTTGAACCAATTTATGCTTATATTTGCACAAAGACTCAAACTATAAAAACTTAACCCCAACTTTTTAACTTACACACTTAGAGGGATAGTGTCAATATGCTGTATAGTATTGTCTATCTGTTCAAATGCCTTGTCTATTTCACTTCCTTTGAGTTCCACAAAATAAAATTCGGTTTCATCAGATTTACATTCATAATCTCTTATAAAGAGATAATCACATTTCTTTGTTGTTTTATCAGCATTTAAACAGTCATCCACACGAATTTTCAGATAGTAATTCTTTGCACATTGAATCTCAAATCGTTTACCATTTTCCTTGGCGACCTTATTACTTTTAGCATCGCAACATTTAGGAAAATTTTCGATGATTGTTTGGATGCTACTCTTCATATCGAATACTTATTAGTTGATCTACCTGCTCGGTGATAATGTCTGAAACTTTGTCGATTGCATTAACATCTAAACCTTTAAATTCTTCATCTAAAAGTGAAATCACTTTACCGTCTTTTACTTCATAAGCTGATACATCTTCGTATCGAATCCATTTATCTTCCGAAATGATGTTTTTAATCTCCTCTTTTCTCTCTTCTTTTTCTATTGCCGTGTTACTTGCTAACATCATATTATTAAACGCTGAAAGTACATAAGGACTGTGGGTGGTTATTACCAACCGAGAGTTAATTCTATTGACGATAGAAACAATATGCTCAACAAGTTCTTTCTGTCGTTGAGGAAACAAACTAATTTCGGGCTCTTCTACACAAATCATTTGGTCAGAATCTTCCAAATCTTTTTTGGTCTCTGCTAAATAATTCAATACAACGATTAAAGGCAATATAGCTTGAACACCACTTGATGTATATTGTATATCCAATTTTTGCCCTTTGTATTCAATGTATTCTTTATCATCATTATTATGGTAAGTAAATCCTAAATCCGAATAATTTACTTTCGAACTATTTTTCTTAGCTACTTCATAATATCCCGCAAAATCTAAATAAGATTTAGACACGCTAACATTATTTGCCCATAATCCTGAGATACTTTTTCCTAACATTGAAAAAAACATTCTTTCTGCGGGGATGTAGATAATTTTGGAATATCTTTTTATAAAAGAACTTTCTTTGCGAAGTTCATCTATCTGTTGTTTTGCTTTTTCATATTGAGATTCGATTGTATCTAACTTTTCTTTATCTATATCATTCTTTAATAATTCAATGTCTTTTCCAATTTTTTTTATTATATCATCAAATGATATTTTCTGCATTATTTCTTTAATACGATATATATTAAGTAATTCGTCGCTTAGCTTTATTAAATTTTCTCCTTTAATTTTTACAAAATAATTATCCAAATAATACTCTATCTCAGAATCATCTTTCAAGAAATCAATATTGTAGTTTTTTAATAATGAATTAAAATCTTCTATCTTCTCAATACCCTCTTGCATAATCTTCTTAAAAATACAAATCAGTTTGGCTATGATACTTTTCCCTGTAGAAGTATCGCCTATCAAGAGTGTGTATTTTTTTATTTCAATTTCTACTTCGGAAATTGGACCAAAATTTTTAATGATTAATTTTTCCATTGTTCCTATCGTTTTTTGTACGATGTAAAAAAATTACCTCATACAGTTTTATTACTTTTTAATGGACGGATATCTCCCTACACCACCACATTCACGATTTGACGGATTTAAAAATATTTTTGTTTTAAAAATATTTCCAATTGAGTGTTTTGTTGTAGTAATTTTTCCGAATAGATTGCCTTATTGCAATCTTTTATACTATCAATCCTGTTTTTAGCAATTTCAAAATATTCTGGACTAATTTCAAAACCAATAAAATTTCTTTTTAATCGTTTTGCTACTACGCCTGTTGTTCCGCTTCCTGTAAATGGATCAAGAATAATATCTCCCTCTTGGCTCCCTAACAATAGAATTCTCTCTAAAAGTGTTTCAGGTTTTTCTGTGGGATGCGAGGTTTTGTGTCTTTCTGCATTGATTTCCCAAAGATTTCGCATTTGTTTTCCTCCATTTATCATTTTAGCCATTTCGTAATCAAAGTAATACTTTTTGGATTTACTGGCTACCCAAATGAGTTCTGTTGATGGAGCAAGGCGATTTTTTGATAGCAAAGGAGCTGCATTTCTTTTAAACCAAATAACATCATTAATAACCCATAAATTAAGTTTTTTTAAAATTACGCCAACTGATGGGTGATTATGCAATGTACCTGAAATCCAAATAGTTCCATTATCACTAAGAACACGAATACACTCCTTAATCCACAGCTCATTAAACTTATCTATATCTTCTATTATATCCCATTCCCCCTTATCACAAGTAACCATTTTTCCACTTTGAACCGTTTGAAATGTTGCTCCTGACAAATTGTAAGGTGGGTCTGCAAAAATTTGATCAATACTTCCTGATGGGATTTTTTTCAAAAGTTCTATACAATTTCCCAATTGTAAATTTATTGTAGTTTCAGATATAGTCATTATTCTAATATTAATCTTTGTTTTGCTATTTCGATATATTTAGGATTATTTTCTATTCCAATCCAATTTCGATTCAATTTTTGAGCAACAAAACCTGTTGTTCCTGTACCAAAAAAAGGGTCAAGAACAATATCATTCTCATTTGATGAAGCCTTAATGATAAGTTCCAAAAGTTTTTCGGGTTTTTGAGTTGGGTGTAACGCTCTTCCATTATCTCCTCTTAATCGTTCTTTACCTTGAACAATAGGTAATTCTATAAAATCCAAAAAATCACGCATTTGCTTGTCTTTTCCTTCCTTCGTCTTATTTGGATTAAATTTCTTAACTTCATCATAATTAAAAACCCAATTTTTGCCCTTTACAAACCAACAAACAAACTCCGTCGAATGCGTGTAAGTTCGTTTAGTAATATTTGGCATAGCATTAGTTTTATACCAAGTTAGTACATTATTGAGTTTAAAACCCATTTTTTTTGCTTCAACTAAAATTTCTCCTATATTATGTTGGGTACAAGAAATATAAAGACTTCCATTGTCTTTTAGTACTCTACGGCATCCTTTTAGCCAATTAGTTGTGAATTGTACATAATCATCATCATCAAATGTATCCCACTCTTCATTCACTTTGTAAAACGCTCCCCCCGTTTTATTATTTTCAAGATTTAATGTATTTCCTGAAAGATTATAAGGTGGATCTGCAAAAATCAAATTTATAGAATTTTCATCTATTTGATTTTTAAGGATTTCTACGCAATCTCCTTTGTATATTTTATTAATTTCCATTCGTAAAAATCTTATCTACTTCTTCTTTGTACCATTTAAAACCATCTCTTGTATCGGAATTTAACAATTTTGTAAACTTGTCTTGAAGTAATTCAAAATTATTTTCATTTTTCAAGAGATAAATCATATTTGAAACTGATAATGGCAGTATATCCATTGAATCTACAAAATATTCATCAGAATAGTACCAGGGAGAAAATTTATAATTTCTTAATACTACTAAATTATTTCTATCAAGTTGCCCTGCCACAAATAAAGCCAAACTATTAGGATTTACTTCTGATATATGTTTAGCCAAATGTCGTGGAACTGGTTCTGCTTCCATTTTCCTTTGTCCATCGTTATCACTCAATGTCGCTTCAATCAAATAATCCTTATCTTTATAACTAACAATAACATCAGCTTGTCCTCCTCCCATATGCGTTTTGGGCAAAAGATTTGCGTCCAAATTCGAATTAAGAATGTTGGATAATTTAACTTCTTTTCCTGAAAGCCAATAAAAAGATATTCCCAATAAATACTCAAATAAAGCAGGAATTGTTGCTTCGTATTCTTGATATTTATCCTTGATAAAATCCCTTATTTTTTTGTCATTTCTCGGATAAATATTCTCAAAAATAGTAATAATATTTTCTTTTGTAAATATATTGTTGATTAAATTTAATAATCGTTCTTCCTTTTTCTTTTGAGTAAAATTCTGTAACCCAAGTTTTTTAATTTCAGGAAAATCGGTAGCTATTTGAGCTGATAAATCTTTAAAATTTATTTTTAGAAAATCATATACATCTCCTATTTCTTTATGATTGGTCTCTAAATGTTTTCTATATTCTAAATTTGATGAAATAGGTTCTATACTCAGAAAATTATTTTTTACCGATTTAAATAAATACCAAAAGACAATATCAAGTTTGATGTTATCATACTCAAAAATAAAAATATCTAATAATTTCAAATGTCTTGTATTCAAATCTCTATATTCCTCACAAACAGATAATTTTTTAATATACATATACAGAATATGAAAATTCAGTATAAAATCTTTTTCTGTTTTAGATGCAATTAAAGATGTTTTTTCAAAAAATGAAATTATAGTGTTCCAATCCGAAGAATTATTTAATAATGTTGTATCAAATAATATTTCTAAGTAAAAACTTGGTTTTTTGCTTGAAATATCTTTATAGCGTGATTTTAGTCTGTTTTGAATAAAATTTCTTTTCTCTGTCTTATTCCATTGATTCTTATTTTTCCAATACAAATAAATGTCGTAAAATAATCCTATTGTTTTATCTTTAAAGCTGTTACCCTTTCCGTGAGGAAAAATTTCATACAAAAGTTCTGATAAATTCTCTGTGTGAGAAACATCAAAAGAATTAAAAAATAATTCAATATTTTCCTGTGCCGTTTTTGTACTTTCAGAATTTGCAATGGCTTTATAAACTACCTCACGATAATCAGAATTTAATTTATAATTTTCAATGTTTTGGACAAGTTCTTCCTTCGTTTGTGAACTTGCCCAAATATAAGTTACAAAATCAATTGGCAACTTATTTTCAAATTCGATCACCGAATAAATTAATGATAATAAAGGAAGAATTTTAAAATCATTCTGTTGATATTTTAAGAATTGCTTTAAGTAGGTATAACTATCTTTTGATATTTCAAAGTTATTAATATCATAGGATTGTGAATTTTCTATCAATTCTCTTCCTATATTTGTTACAACTCGTTCTTCCGTTGTAAAACCCAATTGCGAAATGAAACTTGTTTTTACTCTAACATCTTTATCTGAACTTACAACATTATTGGTTTTTATATCGAAAATATCAAGTTCAGTAAGTAACTTACCAAAATCTATTTGGTCTGCATTTTCCCAATTTGCATTTTGCTTTCTAAATTCAACAAGTGCAGATAAAATTTTTACATAAATCGCTCTTGGGTCGCTTAGTCTTGCTCCCGTATTCCCAAAGGAAACCAAACCACTATTTGATGTTATTTTTTTATAAATATTCATTTACTCAAATTTATTATATCTCGTCCCTACCCCACCACATTCACGATTTTCCCTTTTACTACGATGATTTTCTTCGGAGGGTTGCCACCGAGTTGGGCTTGGGTGCGTTCGTCTGCTAAGATTATTTTCTCTACCTCTTCGTTAGATAAATCCAAAGGCAATTCGATTTTGAAACGCACTTTTCCGTTGAACGACACCGGATATTCTTTGGTGCTTTCTACCAAATATTTCTCTTCAAAAGTTGGGAACGGCACTTGGCTGATGCTTTCGTTGTGTCCTAAAACTTCCCACAATTCTTCGGCAATGTGCGGTGCATACGGCGAAATCAGCACTGCCATCGGTTCTAAAATCGCTCGTTTGTTGCATTTTAGTTTTTGGAGTTCATTCACGGCAATCATAAACGCCGATACCGAAGTATTGAACGAGAAATTCTCAATGTCGTACGCCACTTTTTTGATGAGCGTATGCAAGATTTTGTATTCTTCTTTGGTTGGTTCTTCGTTGGAAATCGAAACCGCATCGCCATCGAAATACAGGTTGTAAAACTTCTTCAAGAAGCCTGAAACGCCTGTGATTCCTGCCGTGTTCCAAGGTTTTGCCTGTTCCAACGGACCTAAAAACATTTCGTACAAACGCAATGTATCTGCTCCGTATTGCTCACAAATATCATCAGGATTCACGACATTGTATTTGGATTTCGACATTTTTTCTACTTCGTGACCAACGATATAAGCCTCTCCCCCCGCCCTCTCCGAAGGAGAAGGAGCTTTTGAACCTATTGATGGTAAACTATTTGTAGCATTTACGCCCTTAGTTCCCCCTTCGGGGGTTAGGGGGATTCCATTCTCCAAAATAAATTCAGCATTTTTAAAATCAGGTCGCCATTGTTTAAAGCCTTCAATATCCAATTCCGAAGCATTGTTTACTAATGACACATCTGCGTGAATGGCTTGTACTTTTTTATCGCCAATTTGCCCTTTCGAAATGAACGTATTTGTACCTTCCAATCGATACACAAACGCACTTGTTCCTAAAATCATTCCTTGATTTATCATTTTTTGAAAAGGCTCTTCGGCTTGTATAAATCCTCTGTCTTTGAGGAATTTATTCCAAAAACGAGAATATAATAAATGCCCTGTGGCGTGTTCGCTTCCACCAATGTACAAATCTACATTTTGCCAATAATTTAGGCTCTCTTGCGAGGCAAATTCCTTTTCGTTGTGTGCGTCCATATAGCGAAGCCAATACCAAGACGACCCCGCCCAACCCGGCATCGTAGAAAGTTCCAAAGGAAAAACCGATTGATTATCAATCAAATCAGTACTTACAATTTTTTCTTCGGCTTCGTTCCAAGCGTATTCTTTTGCGTTTCCTAATGGTGGGTCGCCATCCTCGGTTGGGAGGTATTTTTCCACTTCAGGAAGTTCCAACGGCAAGGCTGAAAGCGGCAACGTGTAAGGCATTCCGTTTTTATAATAAACAGGCACAGGTTCGCCCCAATACCGCTGACGCGAGAAAATAGCATCTCTTTGTCGGTAGTTGATTTTAGCCTTGCCTACTCCCGTTTTTTCCAATTCTTCAAGGATTTTTTCGGTGGCTTCTTCGTAATCCATTCCGTTAAGAAAATCCGAATTTTGCAATTTGAAACCACCCTTTTCCGTGTAAGCTCCTTGCGAAATATCTTTATCAAAAATATTGATGATTTCAGGCATTCCTTCCGCACCTGCAAAATGTTTTGCAAAGGCATAATCACGTTCGTCCCCGGCAGGAACCGCCATCACCGCCCCAGTGCCGTAACCTGCTAACACATAGTCGCCTATCCAAATCGGAATGGATTGTTTGGTAATCGGATGCTCGGCATACGCTCCCGTAAATACGCCCGAAATAGTTTTGGTATCCGCCATTCTATCTCTTTCCGAACGCTTAGAAGTCGCTTCGATATAATCCAAAACGGCTTGTTTTTGTGCTTCGGTTGTAATTTGTAAAACCAATTCGTGTTCAGGAGCCAAAGTGAGATAAGTTACGCCGAAAATGGTGTCGGGTCTTGTTGTAAAAACGGTAATATGTTCAACGTTTGAAGTTTCAGGTTCAACGTCTTGGGACTTTGAACTTAGAACTTTAAACTTGATTAACGCCCCTTTTGATTTTCCTATCCAATTGCGTTGGCTTTCTTTTACAGATTCACTCCAATCCACCGATTCTAAGCCTTGCAACAATCGCTCGGAATAAGCGGTAATACGCATACTCCATTGCGTCATTTTCTTTTGAAAAACAGGATATCCGCCTCGTTCCGAAACGCCATTTACCACCTCATCGTTCGCTAAAACCGTTCCCAAAGCCGGACACCAATTAACGGTAGTTTCGGCACGAAACGCCAAACGATAATTGAGTAGAATGTTTTGTTTTTCTTCTTCGCTGTAATTTTTCCATTGCTCGGCGGTAAAGTGAAGCTCTTCGGTCTGAGCCGCATTTAGGTTTTCCGTTCCGAATTGCTCGAAATGCTGAACGAGCGTCTGAATATCTTCCGCCTTGTCCGTGTGGTTATTGTACCACGAGTGGAACAACTGAATGAAAATCCATTGCGTCCATTTGTAATAATCAGCATTTGAAGTCCTTACTTCTCTACTCCAATCGAACGAAAACCCGATTTTATCGAGCTGTTCGCGGTAACGAGCTATGTTTTCACGAGTGGTTTTTTCAGGATGTTGCCCGGTTTGTATGGCGTATTGCTCGGCAGGAAGTCCGAAACTGTCGTACCCCTGCGGATGCAACACATTGAAGCCTTTGTGGCGTTTGTATCGTGCGAAAATATCCGACGCAATGTACCCCAGCGGATGCCCCACGTGCAATCCTGCCCCCGACGGATACGGAAACATATCTAATACATAAAATTTCGGCTTTTCCGAATTGTTTTCTGTTTTAAAAGTTTGGTTTTCTGCCCAATATTTTTGCCATTTGGCTTCAATGTCTTTATGGTTGTAGTTCATTTCTCTCCGCAACCCTCTCCAAAAGAAAGGGAATTTTTATTAAATGGTTAATAATCTGATTAAAATGCAAAAGTAATATTTTTATGTTTAACAAACGTATCTCCAGAAAATTTATCTATCATCGCTAAGTATGTCGTTAAAAGAAATCCAATCGCCACGAGTAAAACGCCTTAAAATATTATCTTGCTTGTATTGATTTTTGAGTATAAACAAACGCGTTACGTGGGTGGGCTGTTTGGTAGTGTCTGCTTTTACGCCATCTTCGGTAACTTCGATGCCCAATTTTAGGGTGCTTTCTTTGTTATCGTAACGAGAAAAAATTGCCAGTAGGCGGTCGTCCAACTCCCAATGATAGGTAAATGAATCGTTATAAAAACTATTTTCTTTTACCGTTGGTTTGCCGTGTTTTTGTTCTAAATAATCAAGTAAGGCTTTAAAATCGTCCGTACCTTTGCTTTCACTTTCAGCAACTAACGCCATAAAATCGCCTTTAAGACTAGTTGCCATATTGATTTTGCAAAAGTGCATTTTCTGAAAATATGCCAAGCTATCACGAGTACTCCAACTTCGCATATCGTATCGATACGCCATCGGAGTTTTTTCTTTCGTAAATTCACCTTTAAAAACGGTGTCTATTTGAATGACGTGAAAACGCAAAAGTTCCCAAATTTTCTCAGTCAATTTTTCTCTTTCCTTTTCGGAAAGATTTTCCTTGTTTCTTTTTTCCAAAATTTTCTCGGATTCTTTCATATTTTTTTCAGCTTTTTCGATTTCATCGGTATAAAAAGCGGCTACATCAAAATTTAGATCGAATTTTTCCAAATCCAATCGATTTTTTCCGAGCTTGGGAGACGAACAACTATGCAACATAAGGATAAAAATAAAGAATAAGGTTAAACTTTTAATGGCTTTCATACTTTTATAAATATTTAAAAATTAAACAATTACATTATTAAAATACAGAAAATCACTTTTTGAGAACTGCATTAAAATCTATCCAATCGCCAGAGCGAAAATTACTAATGATACTATCGTATTTGTATTGGTTATTGAGTATAAACAAATGGGTTGTATTAAATCTAATGGTATCTGTCGTTGGATTGTTTTCAGTAGCTTCTTTACTTAATTTCAGTATTAGATTTGCCTGTTTTTGTTGTTTAGAAATCATTGCCAATAGGCGGTCATCCAACTCCCAATAATAAATAGGAAAATTTCGGAAGAAGTTTTTTTCTTTTACCGTTACCTTACCGTGTTTTTGCTCCAAATAACGGAGTAAGGCTTCAAAATCGTCCGTACCTTCGCCTTGGCTTTGGGCGACTAACGCCATAAAATCACCTTTAAGGCTTGTTGCCATATTTATTTTATGAAAGTGCATCTTATGATAATTCGCCAAACTGTCAGCAGAATTCCAGCCCCACATATCATATCGATACGCTATCGGACTTCGTTCGTACTCGTAAAATTGGGCGTTAAAAATTGTATCTTTTCGAATACTCTTAAAATTGAGAAGTTTCCAAGCTTTTTTGACCAATTCTTTTCTTGCCTTTTCAGAAAACCCTTCCTTTTCTCTTTTTTGCTCGAGTTTCTCCAATTCTTTCATATTTTCTTTGCCTTTCTTAATTTCATCGGTATAAAAAGCATCAACATCGAAATTCAAGTCGAACTTTTCCAAATCCAAACGGTCTTTTCCGAGCTTGGGAGATGAGCAACTATACATCATAAGGGCAACTGTAAATAATGGGATTAAACTTTTAATGGTTTTCATATTTCATTTGCCAAATTAATACCTTTTTAAAAGACAAAAATAGAATTTTTTATATTTCTAAAAGATGTTTTATTTCTTAAAAATCATTATTTCAGATATTTCTATTCCTGTATAAGGAAGTACCGTATAAGTTGTAAAATCTTCATCATACATTAAAATTTCAGATTCTGCTGGCATAAATTTTCTAACAAAATTTGAAAATTTATGAATGATAGATATAGAATTAGATTCAAAATATACCCCATTTAACTGTTTATCCAATAAGCCATAAAAAAAACTATTTGAAGATTCTATTTTCCATTCGTAACAAAAATTTCTTTTTTCATCTTTTATTTCTGTAATTTCTATATCTTCAAAAATATCTTTCAGTTGAGATATAAATTTTTCCTTATTTATTTTCCAATTTTCTTTTTCTTGCGGTGATATTAATAATTTCATCTTCTTACAGTTATCATTAGTTTTTTAAGGGTATTACAATGTATAATTTGGTAAATTTGAGCGTCTTGCTTTGTCTATTTAGTGAGTTTATTAAACATCTTTATCACAATATACAGCATTATAAATCCTATAATTCCGTATAAAAACAAAAAAACGTAGTCCACGTTTCGCAATAGTTCTCTGAGCGTAGGAGCTACCGAAGAAACTTCTGAATTAGATACCATTACGCCAAACAGATAGAAAATTACACCTGCCAAAAAACCTATAATCGCAACCAAATATTTTTTATTCATTTTCATTTTTACTAATTGTCGCATTTTTTACCGCTAAGCCAAAATATTTTTTCGTACCAATTCCCCCTTTGAAAGATATGAACGAAAGCGAGGAAATAAGTGGGGAAATATAAAATCCCAAAAAAATCCTCCATTATTTGCAGTTTTTATCTTTGATTTACTTATGCAAAATGATTTATTACAGGATATATAAATTGTATTTTTGACTTTTAAATCACCAAATAATTAAAAACAACAAATAAACAATATTTAAGAAGAACATAATACTCAACGATTTATTTGAAGAAATTCCGCCAGAGATATCAATGATATAACCACCGCCAAAGATAAATCCAATAAATAATGATAGCAATGCAAAAAAATATTTCTCTCTAAAGAAAAGAAAAATATCAAAATAATAAGTAAGATTTTTTTCAGATTGATTGAGTCCAAAAAAGGGAATATTTTCTTTTGGGTTAAATTGTGTATTTTTTTCTATATAGAAATATTGCGTCTCGCTATTTTCATATTTTTTATATTCTGCTACTTTTGCCCAATTGGTAACCAAGCCATTATATTTTCTTTCAAATTTTATTTTTTGATTTTGTTTTTCAACAAAAAAATAAACCCTTCTTTTACTGGCGTGTTTATCAATTGTTATTTTATTTGTTTGCAATTTTTCAGTAACTACCACTTCTCTTACAGGCTCTAAATTAGAATCTGTTTTCTTTATAACGGATACAAAAAAAATGGTAACCAATAAGGGAAAACCGAACATTATGAAATGGTAAAATCTGTTTTTCATTTTTATAAATCTCTGTTTGCTATATATAATAGTTATTTTTCAGTTTTTTTCAAAAAACATAACTGCATTTCAATAAAATATAGTTATATTTTGAGTGAAACCATACTTAACTCGCATCTTTTTAAGTTATTATGGATTAGATTGATAGTGATTGATTATCTCTAAAATCCTATTTTTGGTAAAATCTAACTCATTTTTTATATGCTCCTCTACATTTCCCTCATTGATAGCATAAATAAGGATAAGATCAGAATAATAACCAATTAAATACATAAATTCAAATTGAAAGTCCTTCTCGTGATTGTATTTATTTATTTTTTCTCTAATAGTCTGCAAAGATGATCCCGTCATTCTTCTTTTAAAGACTTTTAAATTTATTCTTCTTGTGGATTCGGGTAAGCCTGTATACTCAAATTGATCATAGATTATTTTCTTTAATCTATCATAAACATCTCTTTGATTATTTTCTAGAGAAATGAACATTTTTAGACCTATGCTAGATTCAACCCAAGTCCATATATCATAATTCCCCGCAAAAGGTATATCAATTATTAATGATAAAATTTCCTCACAAAACTCAATATTACCCTGTAGATGTGCAATATAGGCACTCTTACATAATTTTCTTAAAAAGGAAGGTAATTCTAAATTAACTTTAGTAGCTTCAATAACAAAAGCATAAGGTTTTTGATTTTCAAATTTGCTTTCTATTTTTTCTAAAATATTTTTCATTGTTCATTTAAGATAAAATTATAAATTCAATCACAAACCCATTTCTTTCTTGATGCTGAGCCTTTTATAAGGAAAAAGTTTTATTCATCATCTGAGTCATCAATTAAATATTCTGCAAATAGTTCATCAAAATCATCCGAAGTATAAAGTACTTCGCTATTTTTAATAGCCTGTTGTATTTCATACTCTGTTGGCTCTGAAGAAATAGTAAGACTTTCCAAAAACTCATCAAGATTAGCCGAAATTTTAGTTGCAGGCGTATTATTTCCCTCTAAACCTTGATCATTTATTTCGTGGTTCCAATAGTATATTTCCTGTGTATTTTTATCCATACAAAGCAAATCGCCACCATCCACACTACCAATAGGGAATAAATTTTTATCTGTTCTATTGGTATAGGTTTTTATCGTTTCCAAAAAATCTTCGTAAGCATTCTTAGAAAAACCGAACAAGTAGTTCAAGTCAAATTCCACCCTATCTTTATAATAGGTTTTTCTTGGTTTGGCAACATTATAGCTAATCAAATATTCCCTAAAATCATTAGGAATATTAAAATATGCTTGTTCAAATGCAGTCAATTTTTCTAAATTTTCCGATTTAGATACGGGATAAGTACTTTTTACGCTGTTCATAATAATTTTCATTATCGGCGATGTCAAAGTTATAAACTTTTTGGTAATGAGGGCAAAACCGCTATGTTTATAAAAAAACATAACTACATTTCAATAAAATATAGCTATGTTTTGAACAAAACCACATTAGGTTTTAGATAAAACCACACGTGGTTTTTTATTTCTTTTCAACGCAATTTATAATACAGATTCCCTTTCAATATCAAAAATATCAATATTCTTTTGCTCAAATAAATCTTCCAAAGCATCTTTTCCATATTGAGTTAAATACTCTAACTCATTATTAGAAATGGGAATTGCTAATAAAAAATTAATATTAACTTCATTTATAGAAAATTCCTCCAATTTATCTTCCCACAAGAAAGGGGAAGTAAAGTAAATATGCTTCATTTCTATATTTGGATAATACATTTCTATTAAAGTTTGGAAAACAGCTCCTTCTACTGATTTCCATTTATCTTTCAAAATAAAAAAAGCAATAGAGCTTAATACATTAGAAAAATCTTTAAACTGAACATAAGAAGCTGCTAATATTTCTGTATGATTATTTTCAGAAGCTAATTCAGATAACCCTAATGTACTATAAAAAAGTACTTTTTTATCGACAGGGTCAGGACAAGAGAGTATCCTTATAGAAAAATTCCCTGTTTCGTCACCATAAAGCTCTACTTTTGGCTGTGTCCCAAGTATTGGGGACAATTTTTTAAATAAATTAATTTGATATTGACTTGGTTTCATTGTTCTAAAAAAATATTTACTCATTAAAAAATCACTCCTCAATTGCAATTCCCATATCTGCCATATTATTTTTTAAAATCGTGCTGATATAATTTCCTTTTTTTCTGGAAATACAAGCGGTAGCAAATGTTGAAGGAGCAACATATTTTTCTACTTTATATTTTTTATCTGTTAAAACAGGCAACATATAGTAAGCGTTTTTTTTATTTTCGGTATCCATAACCCATTTTCCGCCGATATGTTTTCTAAATGTTTCTCCGATATATATCGTTAATAAATCTAATAGCTTTGCATTTTCTATCAACAACGTATTATTCTCAAAGTTGGTAAATATCCATTGTTCCAAATCATCCAAAGATTGGATACTATAATCCAATGTAAGATGATGTTGTTGGGCGAAATTTTGGGTAAAATCGTCCATTTTATCATCAATATAAAAAATCCAATCTTGGAAATTATCTTGTGTGTAGCTCATAATATTTCTTTTT
The DNA here is from genome assembly GCF_043187445.1 of Capnocytophaga canis. Classification (NCBI taxonomy): domain Bacteria; kingdom Pseudomonadati; phylum Bacteroidota; class Flavobacteriia; order Flavobacteriales; family Flavobacteriaceae; genus Capnocytophaga; species Capnocytophaga canis. Next base: position 1,440,791 of record NZ_CP171121.1, read on the forward strand.
TTACATATTGGGTCAATTTGTTTTTCGGTTGGGAAATCAGACCAATCTATCAATTCAGGATTTATTTGGTTTTCAATAGCTCCCAATAATAGCCTTTCTTTTTTGCGTAAAATAAATGCTTTTATCAGATGAAAAGGAGACAGCAATATCCCTTCTGTTGAGTGTCCTTCTATCACAGGAAAACCGTAGTAAAGCGAGTTATTTACTTTGTCCAAATTGCATTTCCATTGTGCATTTTTAAAATTTTTTCTGACCACTTCTCCTAAATATGCCGATAAATCGTTGTAATCATCGTTTTCAATAGTAATATCGTTATTTACGATATATTTTTCTATCAAATCTACACTTTTGATACTCAAATTAAAGTCTAAACCTTGCGATTTTGCTTTATTCTGAATACTTTCCAAATAATCATCTATATTGAAAATAAAGTTTTCAAACTTATCTTCTAATTCTTTAACAGTGAATTTTTCCATTTTTATAGCTACTTTATTTTTGAACCGATGTTGTCTGTAATGTCAAAGTTATAAACTTTTTAATGATATTATGCAAAAAAAATCACTCATTAAAGAAAGAATTTAGAAAATCCGTAAAAGATTCGGAAACCAAAATATAATTTTTATCCTCTAAAAATTCGGCTTCAATGATATAAATCTTACCATAATCTGAATCATCTAATGAAATTAAGAAGATATTATCGCCATTATCATTTGCAAAAGGAATTTTATTATTAAAATCCACGCCACTTTCTTGAAAGTCGTCTATCAGTTTTTCTATGGGAAGTGCTCCATATTTAATGGAATCAAAACTATTTATCGTAAAAATATTTCTCAGCCCTTTTACATACTCAAAAGAAGGATAGCCTCCGTTGAATTTTAGATAGTGTGCTTTAAAATCTTGCGGAAGTTTTAGTCCGATTTTTCTTTCAAAATCATCCATATCCGCCAAGGTGAGCTTTTGTTCTGTTTGTGAAAATTCCATAATGTTTTTATTTTAATTTACCCTTGCTAATGCACCATATCGTATGGGGAGTATGAGTTGTCTTTAAAAATACTGTCATTCATACCAATTTCCCGCAACTACATTGTCCATTTGTTTATAATATATTTTTTTTAAATCTTCATCATACTTAATCAATTTAGACTTAAATTCTGCTAATCTTTTTTGTATCTCTTCTATCGGATAATTTAAAAATTTCATCAAAATTAAAGCCCTTATAAAAACATTCTCAGTATTAGCATATCTTGCCCCTGTAGCTATCTGCTCTAATAAAAAATTGAGCATATTTTGGGGCTGGGTAATAAAGGGAATAAAATCTTTTACATATTTAGTATAAGAATCTATTAGCGCCTGACTAAAAGCTGGAATATCTTCCTCTGCTCTTATAGACCATATAGGATTGTTATTTATCCAATATTCTATGTTTAAAAAATAAGATAATGGAAAAACGAAGGTATGTCCTAAAATCCCAAATCCATCTATTTTACCGAATATTTTTTCTACTTCTGTAAGCTGTACAAAAAGTACAATATCATACATATATTCAGGGTGATATTCAAGATAAGTAAAACCGTATTCAATGCGATAAGTATCGGTCTTTTTTACATACGCCATATCTTTTTTTACATATTTAAACCCTTCTTGTTTAAAAAACGCTTCGGTTTGCTCTTGAATAATTGTGTTTATTTCTTTTGCTCTCAGATTCTTCCGTACTTTGTTCTTGACAACCTTTTTCCCCTCTAAATAATCTTTTACCTGTTGTATTTTTTGCAGGTCATTGGTCATTAAAACAAAACACCCTCTGTCTTCTTGAGCAACTTTAACCCCAATAAGTTCGGATAAAATCTGCTCAAAATTGTCACTTTCCTCTTCCGAAAAATAATTTTCCTCTTCATCCATAGGAAATTCTTCAAACAACAAAAAACTCGTACCATTATCAAACACATTGATAACGGGTGTGTTATCCTCAGGATAATTATTTATCTCTATTTCTTTTATAATATTCATCATTGTATTTTTTAAACTTTTTACTAATTTCCTGCGACTACATCGTCATTTGTTTATAACTGATTCCGATAAGCCCCAACAATACCATTATTTGTCGTCCTCCGTTTTTTGCCGTACTTGGCAACGGAAATAAAGCTCTCCCGCCTTAGCAACTTTTAGCATATCTTGGCTGTTTTCCGCATCAATTTCTTCTGCCTGTTGATAAAATTCATTCGTTTTGAAGGTAAGATGCCCCAACAATTCCTCTCCGAGAGTAAAAGTGGGCTTTTGTGCCAAGATAAGTTTTTGCTGTTGCATTTCAAGAGTGATATTGTCCGTCAGTGTATCGGAAAGAGTTTGTTTATAAGTGTTTCGCTCGTGCGTATCTTCCCAATAAAGGGTTTGGAAATCGTTCTTACTCAGATTGATATTAAACTGAAAACCTCCGAAAACCCAAATTCCCATTCGTATTTTGATGGTATCGTTGTCCAACACACAAGTACAATCGGTAGTGAAAGGCTCCTCTTCCGTGCTTAAAAACGGATATTCCTTGCCCTTTGCTAAAGTTTTAACAAAATATCGGCTGCGGTTGTCTTTGTATCGCAGAGCAGTGATTTTATGTTTTTCAATCATTTTTTGAACAAACTCTTGGGGCGTTCCCTCGATAAAGGCTTTGCCGTCGAGCATCATTTGTAGTTCTTCTTTTTGGTGCTTGTCTTTCAAAGAATCCAAACGGATTTCGTTTTTAGTCAGCGTTTCAAATCGTTCCAATTGAGGAATTTTTCCGATGTGGTACGCAGTTGGCGTTTGTCCGTTACTACAAGAATACATCGCCAAAGCGACAAATAATTTCAGTAAATGCTGAATTTTTAGTTTTTTGTTCATCATTTTTCTATGCTAAAAAGTTGATATTATTTTAATGCTTCCGCCGAATTGTCTCAACCGATACGTATCTATTGATTAACGGGAGCGTACCTATTTACTAACAGGTACGCTCCCGTTTAACAATGTAACCGCTTCCGTTGAAGGTTTCCAAAAAGGCGTTATTCATAATAGGTAATGACTCTTTCGGTAATGCCCGTTCGTTTATCGTTAATGTATTCATATCGAAGCATCCAATTACCTTGATTATCATACTCATACGAAAATGTTTTGGTATATGCTCCGTCTATTTCTTGTATCAAATCGCCGTTGGGGTTGTACTGCATCGTTTTTGTTTTTACAACAGCATCGTTTTCAAGTATCGTTTCCTTTAAAACCCTTCCGTGCGAATCGTTGGTGTAAAGAATATCCAAAATTCCGAGCGGACTTACTTCTTGAATTTTAGAAAGATAACCGTTTTCATCATATTCCAAATTATGCTCTCCTACTGATATTTTTTTTCGGGAAAGCGTTTGTTTTATGACGTTTCCCTTCTCATTAAGAATAATTTTACTTTCGGTAACGGTATTTTCTGTCTTTAAAACAGCTCCCACAAGTAGTCCGTTTTCATAAAAATATTGAATATTTGCCCAACGACTGCTCACCGCAATCGGCTGATGGTTTGGGTTATACTTCCAAACCACGGGAATAGAATCGTGTGGGGGATAGTGTTCAGTGAGGTTTCCGTGTGGGTTGTAGTTAAACAATTCAAAAAATCGTTTTTCCTGCTTCATAAATTCTTTCCCCTGCGGAGAAAGCGAACCTTCGTTATAAAAATAAGTTTCGATTGATTTTATTTTTCCTTTGAGGTTTTCGGATTGTAGGTCGTTTTGCCAATCTAATTTTGAGAGTATCAGTCCGTTTTTCTGTTCGGAGAGCGGTCTGTATTGCTGTGCCAAGAGCATTCCGTTTAGGAAAATTAGTGCGAGTGTGATTATTTTTTTCATTGTGAGGTGTTTTATTGTATAGCTAACTCTATATAATTTGTCTTTTTTTCTGTTCTTTTGTCTTGAAACAAAAGAACCAAAAATTCAAGACTTTGGATACTTCGCTAAAAATCAGATGAATTTCACTGAAAATCTCCAAACTCGCTTCGCTCAAACAATGGATATTTTCCACGCTCCATTCATTGATTTTTTTAACGCTTCGTCTCCAAGGTCATAAACTCACTCTTGAAAAGAACGACAATTTAAAGAGGATTAGCTATATGTTTCATAATTGAGTTATTTTAATGCTCTTCCATATGATCATACGTTTTTTGCGTATCATTTTATTCTATTTTTTTCAAAACAAATTCCCCTTTCGGACTGATTTCATAGGTAAATGTTATCACATTTTCGTAAAATTCTTTTCTTACAACAATCGAATTTTTGTGTAAAACGGATTCTGTAAATACAGCACTTTCGGCAATTTCATCATAAGCAATCAAAAGATAATCAATAATTTGATTGTTTTTATCCAAATTAAAAAGTATCGTTGAAAATTGATGTTCTCCCTGCTGAAAAGCCACCACTACGGAAGTAAAATCGTCCGAGAAAGGTACGCTATAAACGCGTTTAAAATTTTCTGCATCAGGGAACAATCCCGAAAGCAATAACCGAGCTTGATTAGCACTTAATGCAGGTAACGAATCGTAATTATCGGCGTTGGTTTGTTCCTTTTTAGGAAAAGAAACGGCCGGAAAATCAGACCACGCCACATCAGAAACGGTAGGTTTTAGAATGATTTTATAATGGATAAATCCTAATGTTCCCTGCTCGTCATAATTGGGATGTGCAAGATACAAGGTAGTGTCATCTGCCCAAAAAGCGCTGAGATTACAAAGCATTTTTGTTGTAATTTTTTCAAAAATATGGTCTAAGTTGATGGTTTTTTGCCACTGACCATTTTTGTACTGCTGAATGAAATAAAACACGCATTCTTGCCCTCCGTAGAAACCATTTAACCGAGCTTTATTATTCGGCGAAGCTATCACAAATTCAGGGTTGCCGACCTCTTCGGTTTGTTTGCCATTGGAGAGATTAAAACTTACATCAGAGCTATGCCCTCCCTCGAAAAGTACGATGTCTTCGGTAGGAAAATAAGCCACAAAACCAATTTCGTTCAACAAATCATAAATGGTGTCGAGCTTGGTTCCGTTACGAAAACGGATTTCCTGCGGAAAGAGCGTCCATTCCCTATCTTTTCTAAATGTTACAATGTCTTTCAGGTGTTTTTCCGCCTGAGCAAAGTTTGTAATTTTAGGGATTGAATCTCCTTTTCGTGCTTTGGATTGAGCGGTATGAAATTCCTTTTCGCTTATTTGACGAATTTCAAGAGGTAAATCTTCATTAAAAAATGATTTGATATACGTTACCTCTGTTATTGAATCATTTTTAGAAGTCTCATTGTCATACATTTCATCATTTGAAACGCTCTCTTTGCTTTTTTGTTTTTTATTTGAAGAAAAATCGCAAGAACAAAGTAATAACAGCAATAGAAATAATATATTTTTCATAAATTCAGTTGATTAACAATCGTGTGATTCGTAATGGAGTCGCTCGTAATGGTCTTCCATACGCTCGTAACTTTTTTGGGATTGTGGTAAGGCTTTGAGCTTTACTTGGAGTTGTTTTTTTCCGTCAGGGGCTATCCAAAGTCCTTCCAAAGTTTCGCTTCTGCGATGGAGTATTAAAATGCCTGTATTTCCGAATTCTACGAAAGTAAATCTTTCTTCTTTGTGGTCCATAAAAGACTCTAACAAAATGCGTTCGTTGGATTTTTCGTATTTGTAATAGGCTTCGGCATAGGTGTTTGGACATCCCGTTTCTTTAATGGCGAGGTAAAGCCCTACTTTCAAGTCCGTTCCGATAGTGCCTTCGTAATACGTTTGCGAAATGATGGTTTGTGAAAACCCTTGTAAGGAGAGTAAAAATGTTACGATTGTTGCTATTTTTTTCATTATCAATTGTTTTGTTTGTTATTTAATCTTGTAATTTTTTAATAAAACATTACTCTATCCATAGAGGTTTGGAAGACAAATGGAGAAAAAAATTTTTATTTGTATCCTAAAAAAACTACTTTTCAGCATTTCCTTTATGAATTCCTTTGATGATGCCCTCAGCTAATTCTTCTTCTACATCTTCAATGTTTTTATCTTTTTCAAGATTGTCTTCCTTATTGCGTTTTGATGTACTCACGGAAAGAATTAACCCTAAGGCAAGACAAGTCATCCAAATTGAAGTACCCCCGCTACTGATAAGAGGAAGATTTTGCCCCGTAACAGGGAATATTTCAACGGCAACACCCATATTAATAAACGCCTGAAAAATAATGGGTAATCCCATCCCCAAAACTAACAACTGACCAAAAACCGTCCGTGCGTTCATGGAAATCACCATAATTCGGAATAGTAGTAACATATAGAGCAACAACACTATCAAAGCTCCGAAAGAGCCATATTCTTCCGTAATGATTGCATAAATAAAATCGGATGAACTCTGTGGTAAAAAGTTTTTCATGGTACTCTTTCCTGCTCCTTCGCCTAAAAAACCTCCTTTAGCAATTGCCATTTTGGCTCGTTCAATTTGAAATCTTCCACTACTATTTTCATTGCTATCGGTAAATGAGTCAATACGACTAACCCACGTGGAGGCTCGGCTCGGAAGCAGTTCTGGAAAAGCTTTTGCTGTTATATAGAACATAACAACACCTACGGCACAAATTGATAGAAAATTTAAAATATTTCGCATAGGAAGTTTCCCGATGAAAGTAAGTATAATCACAGAAAAAGCAACCAACAGCGAAGTGGAAAGATTTGATGGAACAATGAGTATTATAGTAACACCAACAGGCATCCATAAGGGCCAAAAACTATCTGAAAATGTAGGTTTTTTCTCGAAATTTTCTGCTAAATATGAAGCCACATAAATCATAATCATAACGAAAGCAAAGGTTGAAGGCTGAAACGATACTCCCACGAATGGAACCTCAATCCAACGACTCGCATTAGCTCCCGCAATGACTGTTCCTTTCACAGCCGCAAAAACCAAAAATATGGCTGCCAAGACAATTCCAATTTTAGAAATAGGTCGTGAAAATCGATAAGGAACCTTGTGTACCAAATAGATGATCACGAATCCAACTCCCATCAAAAATCCGTGTTTTATGAAATGTCCAAAGGTTGTTCCTTTGCCCACAACATAAACCAAATTAGTACTGGCACTATAGACCGCCAAGAAAGATAGTAATGTGAATACCAATATGATAGCCCATACAACCTTATCTCCTTTAATGTTTTGTGCTATCCACTTTTGCATTTGAATTTATTTATAGTTTTTCTACTTCTTTTCTAAACGTATTTCCGCGGTCTTGATAGTTCTCAAATAGGTCAAAACTTGCACAAGCGGGAGCTAATAACACTGTATCTCCTACAGTGGCAAATCTACGAGCGTATTTTACGGCTTCCTCCATACTTTTTGTTTCCACTATGTTGGGAATAATGTTGCCAAAAGATTGTAAAATGGCATTATTGTCAATTCCTAAGCATACAATAGCCTTTACTTTCTCGTGAACGTAAGGCAATAAAGGAGAATAATCATTCCCTTTGTCCACACCACCTACAATCCACACTACGGGCGTTTTCATTGTGTCCAAAGCAAAGAAAACGGAGTTTACATTAGTAGCTTTAGAGTCATTTATGTAAGTTATACCCTCTACAGTTTTAACGAACTCCAAACGATGTGGTTCACCAATAAAACCTTTTAGGCTTTCGCGAATTTTTTCTTTACGAACTTTTAAAAGATGTGAGGCAACGGAACTTGCCATTGAGTTTTTCACGTTGTGTTTTCCTTTAATTGCAATTTCTTCTGTATTCATCTCTACCATATGATTATTAATCGTAATTATTATTGTATTTTTGTGATTATAAGAACCCTGTTTAATTTCTTTTTCCAATGAAAAAGGCAATTTTTTTGCTTTAATGGGATTTTTTTCAAGCCATTGCTCTATCACTGGATCATCAGCATCGTAAATGAAATAATCATCTTCGGTCTGATTTTCAGTAATTCTGAATTTCGATGCGATATAATTCTCCATTTTGTAATCATACCTGTCCAGATGGTCGGGGGTGATGTTCAGTAAAATGGCAATGTGCGGCTTAAAACTCGTAATTCCGTCCAGTTGAAAACTGCTGATTTCCAAAACATAATATTCTTTATCATCTTCCGCTACCATTTGAGCAAAACTCTTCCCGATGTTCCCTGCTACGCCCACATTCAGTCCGCTTTCTTTCAGAATGTGATACGTTAGGCTGGTTGTGGTGGTCTTTCCGTTGCTACCCGTGATGGCAATAATCTTCCCTTTGGTATAGCGATAGGCAAATTCAATTTCAGAAATGATTTCGATATGTTTTTCCTTTGCTTTTTTGATGATTTCTACCGTATCAGGAATTCCTGGACTCTTTATGATACAATCTGCCGAGAGGATTTCACTTTCGGTATGCTTATTTTCCTCCCATCGAATGATATGTTGATTGAGTACCTCAGCATATTTGGTTGCTACCTTGCCTTTGTCAGACAGAAATACATCCCAATGCTTCTTTTTACCAAGAATTGCAGCTCCAACACCGCTTTCGCCTCCTCCTAAAATTACTAATTTTTTCATTTTTTATATTTTGAACTATAAATCGATGTCATTTTTCATACATTGATTGTTAAGTTAGTTATCAAAGTCTTCGTCTTCTTCCATATCTTCCTGAAAACGATTATTAAACTCATTATTTCTCCTCATATTTTGCTGAGAATAGTTGTTTAAAACATTTTCATAGTTAATTAAAAGAGAATCTATCTTCTTTTTGGTTTCAATTGAGGTATTTCCTTCCTTTAATTTCATAAGTTCTTGCTGAGCATTTTTAGTAAATTGTGTGATTGCGAGTATTTCCAATGCTCCTAACTCTCCTTCAGTGATGTTTTCTTGCAGAAGAGAAATTCTCTCGGCAATATTTTGATATTCAACTACCTTTAAAGCTACATTTTCGATACTTTCCAAATGTTTTACGTTCAGTAACTCGTTGGTGATGGCTTCCAAATTGACGTTTTTTAAAACTTCGTCTTTAATTTGGTTTGTACTTTTAGAAATTTCTGTCTCAATGCGTTCAGAGCTTTCCGATATTTCGTTACTGATGTTATTTACCAATTGATTGACGTTCTCACACGAGGCAAAAATGTTTGCACAAAGTATGATAAATAGTATTTTTTGTTTCATTTTTTCTTTTATGTTAAAATAATTAATCGTTTTTACTTTAATTTCCAAATACCTGTTTTGTCACTCCCCACGCGATAGATAACTCCTTTTTCTTTAAATGCTTGGATACGTCTTTTCGCTGTACTAATACTTATTTTTAAAATTTCACTTATTTGCTTGATAGTAATATTTGGCTGCTTTTGAATGAGCAACAATAGAGGGTCATTTACAGGTTCATTTTGTGTGTTTACAGGTTCAAAGTGAACGTGCATTTCTCGATTTCTAAGCATATGATTTTCTCCTAAAAGTAAATTCGATAGAAATCGGATTAAAAAAACATCGGTTTTATGTATTCCTTGTGACAAGTCTTCATAATTAGCTCTAACAAGAGCATTACGAAAAAACCACGAATGACGAGCGAACATATCATTATTTATTTGTTTAAATCCTAATTTTCGAAGGTATTTTATAAGAAAAACAGCCGTAGTCCGCGTATTTCCTTCTCCAAAAATGTGTATTTGCCACAGATAAGAAATGAAATGTGCGATATGCTCAACAATCTGTTGCTTGTTTAACCCTTTGTAGCTAAATATTTTTTCCTGAGCAAAGTCATAATCTAAAGTTTGTTTTAAATTTTCGGCACTTGCATAAATCACGGTTTCTCCATTTAACACCCATTCGGCTTTGGTAATGTTGTAGGTACGGATTTTCCCCGCGTGTGGATAAATCCCTTCAAACAATCGACGGTGAATACTGATATATTCTATGGGCGAGAATGAAAAAGTATTTTCGCCTAATATTTCCGCAATGCGAACAGAAACTTTATCAGCTTCTTCTGTGCGATTTTCTTCATTTTTAGAGTTTTGCTGCTGATAGTAGTTGTTTATTTGTTGCTTCGCTTCTTCGATAGATATATTTCCTTCAATATTCTGCTTTGCTGTTTTTATCAGATAGTCCGATGGTTTTATGCCATCAACCTCTTGTAAACCAATAGCAGTATTCCAAGCGTTTGCTTTTTCGCGCTTATTGGGTTCTCCTTGTTGCAGATACTCCTCGAAAATATCCATTTTGCTCTGAATTTTATTATTAATTGTCAGTTTGATTTTCTTTCTGAACTTCGATTACCTAATTTTTAAGGTCACGAAGGACATTATTGCCAGAATGATGCCCACAATTAAGAATCGCATCACAATTTTACTCTCGTGATAGCCTTTTTTCTGATAATGATGATGCAAAGGTGACATCAGGAAGATGCGTTTGCCCTCGCCATACTTCTTTTTTGTGTATTTGAAGTAAGAAACTTGCATCATAACCGATAGATTTTCAATCAGGAAGATACCACACAGCAATGGAATGAGCAATTCCTTACGAACTGAAATAGCAATCACGGCAATTACGCCCCCAATGGTCAGGCTACCTGTATCGCCCATAAAAACCTGAGCAGGATAGGTGTTATACCACAAAAATCCGATGAGAGCCCCAGCAAATGCAGCGATGAAGATGGTCATTTCTCCTACATTGGGGATGTACATTATGTTGAGGTACTGCGAAAAAATGATATTCCCCGATACCCAAGCGAAAATCCCAAGTGTTAGCACAATGATTGCCGAACTTCCTGCTGCCAATCCGTCAATTCCGTCGGTGAGGTTAGCTCCGTTGGAGACTGCCGTCACAATTAAAATAACTATCGGAATAAAAACCACCCAAACCCAGTCTTTACTTCCTTCACCTGCCCACGAAATCAGGTCGGCATAGTCAAATTCGTTGTTTTTCATAAACGGAATAGTGGTTTTGGTAGATTTTATTTCTTCCTGCTGAATTTGAACTTCGGTTACTGTACTTGCTTTTGTGCTTTCGTTCTTCACGGTTACATTAGGGTTGAAATAAAGCATCGCTCCGACAAAAAGTCCGAGACCTATTTGTCCCAAAACTTTGAATTTGCCTTTAAGTCCGTCTTTGTTCTTTCTAAAAACCTTGATGTAGTCGTCCGCAAACCCAATGATTCCCATCCAAATCATTGAAACTACAAGTAAAATGATGTACACGTTTGCCAGTTCAGCAAACAGAAGTACCGGTACGAGCGTTGCCAAGATGATAATCACGCCTCCCATTGTAGGTGTTCCTGCTTTTTCGTTTTGTCCTTGCAGACCTAAATCACGAATGGTTTCTCCCACCTGAAGTGCGTACAGCCTACGGATAATTTTCTTACCGAAGATGGTCGCAATTAAAAGTGAGAGAATCGCCGCAATCCCCGCACGGAACGAAAGGTATTGAAACAATCCTGCTCCCGCCAAATTGTATTCTTTTTCTAAGTAATCAAATAGATAATATAACATTTTTAAATTGTTTTTGTTGTTGTAGGGGCGTAATGCTTACGCCCTTATGATTATTTTTTTATTAAAATTATTTGTTTGGACGTACGCAAACGCCTCTACATTGTTTTATTAATAAAAACAATCCTCTTCCCATTTTGCGGGATTGTTTTCGATATATTCGTGAATTTTAAAATACGATTCCTCATTTCGGATAATGTGTTCGTAATAATTCCGTTGCCAAACGGAAAATCCTATTTTTTTAGACACCGCCGATTTGTAACCGCGAACAATTGCACCTAATGTTTGCGATGGTGACCGTAGGGGCGTATTGCATACGCCTTTTTCATTATCATTGGGTGTATGCAATGTTATATCATTGGGCGTATGCAATACACCCCTACATTGGTGGGTGATTTCTATAATGGCGTGAAAATGATTTGGCATCACCACAAATGAATGTAATACCACATTTTTGCGAATTGTTTCCGTATTTATCCATTCATTATAGGCAATTTTTCCTATTTCATTCAATTGCATTTTACCATCTACAATTTCACCAAAATAATGTTCTCTGTTTTGACAACAAATCGTAATGAAATATAACCCTTCACGACTGTAATCATATCCTTTCAGACGAATCGAACGCCTCTTGTGTATGTCGGAGTTGTATTTTTTCATTTTTGATTTGTTTTTTTTCGTAGTAAGGGCGTAAGCATTACGCCCTTACGGTATTAAAAATTCCTCTTTCAGTTTGCTGTAAATTTCCAAATCTCGGAATACATTTTCCGAAACGCGTTCGCCTTGCCGTTCGACGCCTTCAAAGGTAAATCCCAATCGCTTTGGAATGTTTTTGCTTGGTAAATTACCAACAGCACAACGGATTTGTACGCGGTTCATTCCCATTTCGGTAAAGGCAAATTCGCATATTCGCTTAGTGGCTTGGGTTGTGATGCCTTGTTTTTGGTATGTTTCTGAAATCCAATAACCGATTTCAGTTTTCTGATTGAGTTTGTCTGTTTTGATAAAACTGATAAGCCCGACGAATTCGCCTTCTTTTCGAATGCAAAAGATGTATTCTTTGGTCTGTTCCATCGTTTCCAAAGCTGATTTTATAAAATTTTCTTCATCAGCAAGATTTTTTATAAAAGAAACGAACGGAAGCCACTCGCCCAAATATTTTCTCTGTGTGTCTATTGTACTGAAAATGGTCTCAGCATCAGATAATTGTACCAATTCGAGATATAATTTTTCGTTTATGATTAGTTTCATATTTTGTTTCTAATGAATGGATTATTTAATCATTGTAGCTAATGTCCCGAAAAAATTACTGAAATTATGGGACAAAATCGCTAACAATATACTTCGACTTTTTAGGGTTATCCACCCCCAAAGGTATCCTGCAAAAGTGGTTTGTATAAAATAAATAGATTCAAAATCAATCGCATAGTTTTTATCAAGAGTCAAACTATGCATAAGTCCGAATAGAATCGCCGTTAGTAAAACGCTTGGATTTCCTACAAAAGTTGTTTTTTCTTTCAATGAAGAAGCCAAAAGTCCGAGTAGAATTCCGCGAAACATTATCTCTTCATCAACGCCCGGCAAGGATATTTGAAAAGCCAATGTTTCCATATCAAATTCGGATTTACCCAATAAAAACCAAACCACAACAGATAATAATACCACTCCCACCGCTACAATGAGAGTTGGTTTTAAGTTTTCTCTATTTTGTTTTAAAGTGAAAAAATCATTTTCGTGAAAATATCTTCTAAAAATGAAATAACAGCTTATTCCACAAATGATTCCCAATGCTTTTCCTTCCCAATTCCAACGACTTTCTATTACATCGAACACTGCATTGATGCTCGGAAGCACGAGAAATAACTGATATGCCACATAGCAACCTACAAAAATCAATAATCGTATGAAACTGATTTTGCTTTTTTCTTTCAGAAATAAAATTGCAAAAGGAAGCAACAGAGCTATTTGTAAAAAAGATTCAGCTAAAATTTTTATCATTTTTGATTTGTATTTTGTTGTCGTAGGGGCAAAGTCCGTGAAAACGGAGTATGTGAGCTTACGCCCTTTTCGTTTTGTTTGGGCGTATGCAATGTTCATCATTGGGCATATTCCATACGCCCCTACACGTTCAATATTTTCTTCACTTCTTCCATATCATCAAAATGGGTGCGTTCGCCTTTTACTTCCTGATAGGTTTCGTGTCCTTTTCCTGCAATGAGGATAATATCTCCCGATTGAGCAAACTGACAAGCGGTTTTTATTGCCTGACGACGGTCGGCTATGGTTACGAACTTTTTGTAATATTCTGCTTGGACTCCTGCTTCCATTTCTTCTAAAATCGTTTGTGGGTCTTCGTCTCGCGGATTGTCGGAGGTAAAAATCACTCGCGAACTTTCCTTCGTGGAAATATCCGCCATTACAGGGCGTTTGCTCTTGTCGCGATTGCCTCCACAACCCACCACCGTGATAAGTTGTTCATTTTTGGTACGAATGTTGTTAATCGTATCCAACACGTTTTGCAGGGCATCGGGCGTGTGGGCATAATCCACAATGGCGGTAATTTTGTCTTTGGAAACAAAATATTGAAAACGTCCGCCCACCGATTGCAACGTACTCAAAGCGGTTAGATTTTGCATTTTATCAAGTCCGAGCAAATCGGCAACGGCATAGACCGCCAACAGATTATAAGCATTGAACTGCCCGATAAGGTTTGTCCAAACTTCCTGTCCGTCTATTTTCAGCACCAAGCCCGAAAATTGATTTTCCAATATCTGCAAGCGATAATCTGCAAACGATTTCAGAGCGTACGACTTCTTTTGTGCTTTGGTATTTTGCAACATTACACCGCCATTTTTGTCGTCGATATTGGTAAGAGCAAAGGCTGTCTTTGGCAATTGGTCGAAAAACTTCTTTTTAGCATCACGGTAATTGGCAAAGGTTTGGTGATAGTCCAAATGGTCGTGTGTTAGATTCGTAAACACGCCCCCTGCAAATTGTAAGCCTTCGATGCGTCGTTGCTCCACACCGTGCGAACTCACTTCCATAAAGCAATACTGACAACCTGCATCGACCATCATTTTCAGATACTTATTCAGGGTCAAGATGTCGGGCGTGGTGTTTTTCGTCTCGAATTTTTGGTCATCGACATAAATGGCAATGGTGGAAATCAGTCCCACCTTGTAGCCCACTTTTCGAAACAACTGATACAGCAAAGACGTGGTGGTGGTTTTTCCGTTCGTACCTGTAATGCCCACCAATTGGAGTTTTTCGGACGGATTGTCGTAAAAATTGGAAGCCATCGTTGCTAATGCCGCAGTGGTATCGGAGACTTCTATCACAGTACAATCCCCTCCCCTCACATACTCCGCTTTCGCGGACTTCCTCCCCCAAGGGGAGGGGCTTTTGGACTCAGCTGTTTGTGTGGTGTTTTTTCCGCTCTCACAGACTCCCTCTCCTTGGGAGAGGGCGGGGGGAGAGGATACCACGATTTTCGCTCCGTTTTCAATGGCTTTATTGATAAATAAATGTCCGTCAGAGGCAGTTCCTTTGATGGCGATAAACAGGTCGTTGGGTTTTACGGCTCTTGAATCCTGCACGATATTGCCCACTTCGCGGTTGGTTTCCCCCGAAAGGGAAATGATTTCTATGTTTTGTAATAATTTTTTTAGGTTCATTAGGTTATTTGTGATTAAGGATAATATGCTATTGTTCGTTCTGTAATTTCGGCTTTGCCATTTTTTTGAGTGGTAATTCTTTTTGTCCAATTCCCTTGATTATCATATACATACTTGCTTTTTTCTCGAATGCCAGTACTTCTGTTTTTTAGCATCGTCAGATTTCCTTTGCGGTCATATTTATAAACCATTTTACTTTTTGATTTCTTTACAGAAAGTGCAGGTACGTAATGATTGGAAGACACAACGTTTGCCAGTTCTTTCTTTTGGTTCTTTTTTCGTTCTCTATAATCTCGTTTTGTGATGTATATTTTTTTACGCAATTTCCCTTTTCGGTTAAATTTTTCTACTGAAATATCGGTATAGCGATTCTTATTTGAAAATTCCTTTTTTACGTTTTTTCTCTTGCCATATTTTCTAACTACTTTGACTATCACTTCCCAAGAAGTTGGATAGGTTTCGATGCGTGTTTCCGTAAATTGCTTTTTGTCGTACCACTTTTCTTTATAATTGAAATAAGCGATTCCTTTAAGTTCATTATCAGTACTGTATGCAAATATTCGTGATTTTCTCCCTTTGTCATCATAAACAAATACATTTTTACTTTTAAGGGCATTATCTGTATATAAAATTTCTTTTTCTTTAACTCCTTCGTTGTTGTATTCGTAACGTGTTCTTTCAGTGTATCTTCTCCATTCTTTCTGATATTCAACAAGTTTATCTAAACTATTGTATATATGTTTAGTGTATAAGCAACGAGAACCGTACAAATCACAATCTTTCTTTTCGATTTCATTTCCGTTTTCGTCATAAGTATAAAAACTTTCGGAAGAAGAATTTTTGCTTTTGAACGTATATTTTGACAAATATCCCAAAGAATCATAAGTGTAAGTTCTGGTAGTTTCAGCCGACACAAGTGAACCGTTGTCGTGGGTGATTTCGGTAACGAGTTTTACCTTTCCGATGAGGTTGTTTTCCCAACTTGTATTCGGAATTTGAGAGAAGACAACTGTTGCCATTCCCACGAAAAATACGAGAATTTTGTCTTTTAGATTCATAGTCTTGTGTAATAAAAAATCTAACTTTTCAAAACCTTGTCGTTGCTGAAACAAGATACTTTCAATAAAGCGATGTGTTTTTCTCTTTCTGTTCTAACTGCTTCCATATCGTTGGGAAACAGTTTGTTGATAAGAGTTATTGCGAAATCTGTTGCCCATAATCCGTGAAATTTGGTGTGCGGACTTGCAGCAATTTGAGCCATCGTTCGGTAAAATTTTACTTTTGCTACATCACTTTCTTCTTTTGCTAATCTGCTGATTTGGAAACTTATGTTTCTTGCTTTATGATAATTGGTTTTTCCATCAAGCCATTCTTTCATCGCCTCAAAAGCCAATAACATTTCATCGCAAGGCTCAAACTTTGTAAAATCTATGAGATGTTGTGCTAATGACAGACAGAATAGCACAATTTCCTGACGATTTTTGGTGTCGAAAATTGTGATGAATTCATCGCGTAATGCAGAAATATCTTCTATTTTTCCGACAGGTTTTTGATATTTATAAAAATCCATTTTTTCATTTTTGTTATCATCGAAGCGGATATATCCAATCTCACAATATTACGAATTAATTTTCCATTTCCTCCGCCAACGCTACCAACTTCGTTAATGTATTGAAATTGCGTGTGGTGGCGATGATGTTAAGTTTCTTTTCTAAAAAATTGTTACTGAGTTTGCTACGACTGGCATCTTTGGGTAAATACATATACAATGCTTTTTCGCTAAAATCAAATTTTTCCTCGCCAAAATCCTGCTTTTTGAGTTCCTTTGCCAATGACAGCGATAATTCATCATTAAAAAGCGTAAAGAAAACGCGTTTGCTGTCGTGATTCTCGGTAAATGGATTTTCGCTTAAAACTTGCTGAATTTCATCAGCGGTTTTTACAATCACAGGGAGTTCTGCACCAATGTTTTCCTTGATAATTTGATGTACCTTCCCGCTCACTTCCACAGGAGAAAGCTCCGTTTGTAAGACGATATTTCCACTTTGAATATAGGTTTTCACATTCGCAAATCCGCCTTTTTCCAAAATTTCTTTCAGAAAAGCCATACTCGGAATTTTGTTTTTCCCTGTGGGCATCACACCACGCAAAAGGACGATATAGGTATTCATATTTTTGGTTTTTTACCATTTACTATTTCATTGTTGGGGCAAAATATTTTTTGCCCTTACATTATCGAGCGTACGCAATACGCTCTTACAATATTTTACCTTTCTATTTTGAAAGTGTTCTTAAAGCTTTTTTAATAATATATTGCGTTGATTTTGTAAGGCTTTCTTTTTCCCAACGCTTGCACAACTCCTGTACAAAGTCGGGGCGAGATTTACTTGCATCATTCAGCCAATTGCCTACGCTATCTTGCACATATTTAGCCGAATCCGATTTTAATTTCTCCAAAATAGGCAATGCCAATTCAGGTGAATTTTTCAAGGTCTCGATATGCGAACACCACACCCCACGCGGACGCAAGGCTTCCGAAGAAAAACGACGGATATTTTCATCTTTATTTTCTGCCCAAACCGATAGAAAATCAATTGAAAATGCCAAATTTTGGCTCAATTCAGGTCTGAGTGCCATCCAAACCACTTCACGCACCCCAAAATGCTTGTCTGCCACCAACGGCTGTAACAAACCGAGCTTTTTTTCAAGCGAAAAATCGCTATTCAGAGCCATAAAATAAGTGGCATAACAACGTACCGAATCAGACAAATGTGTGGCTAATTTTTCAAAAACGGCTAAATAATCCGTTGATTTTGCGTATTTTTCATAAAGAAATGCTCCAATCAATTTAATGGTATTCATCGTTGATGGCTTTTTTTGATTTTTTATGAGCTCTTGAATTTCAGAAATATACGCATTTGAAATCCCTATTTTGGGGAACACTGTAGCCACCAAATCCGTATGATTTACAGCAAGCCACTCGGTTAAATTAACGCTTTCTATTGTACCTTCGTTCAATAATTTTAGTACTTGTTCTGGAATGTTTTCAAGTTTGGTTGCCCCTTTACGGTTTTGTATTTCGTGCGTCATATTATTTCCTTTTAAAAATTAAACGATGTATATACCCCATAGGAGAAGGCTCTTTTTACTATAAAGTGTCTAATGAGTGCGATGTAGGTGTTTATTTTTGAGTTGTTTATTATCGGATTAAGTCCAATAGGGAAATTAACAGAATTAGCAATAAAACAAAATTCGTGAGCTTTTTCGTGTAGGTCAATTGCTTTTTCTACCATTTCTTTATCAGAAACCACCACGATAGGATTTAAAGTTATTTCCTCAAAATATCCTTTTCCACTTTTTTCCTCTATCATAATCCCTTGTGGCGTATCAGAATATTCTTCTACAATCACATTGTTTTCCGAGCAAAGATGCAGATACCAAAGCATATGACACGAAGCCACCGCACTTATCAATAAATCCTCAGGATTATGCTTTGTTTTGTCGCCACGAAAAGCAGGGTCAGAAGACCCTTGGATTGCCGATTTCCCTTCAGCTTCAATAAGATAACTTCTTTCATAGGTGGTATAAGTTTTGGTGCCTTGCCCTTGATTTCCTGTCCATAATATAGTGGATTGATATTGATGTTTTTTCATATTTTTAGGTCTCCTATTTTGAAAAAAACAATTTTTGTTACTCAGCTTATTTTACTTCACCGAAACGAAAACCTCCACTTCGGATTGGTCGCCGTTTTGGGATTTTTCGCCATAGACTTCAAAATCGTACTGGTAGGCACGATTCAGCACTTCATCTTGTTCCCAAATGGTTTTCCAAGTCTGCATAACGGCATTGGGCATTTCTCCTTTGGCAATGAACTTCTGAAATTTTGTAGCAGGAAATTCTCGCCCAATCATTCCGTTTGGAATTTCGTCTAACGAATTGACTTTCTTTCCGATAATCGCGGTATAAGCTCCTTGATAATCACTTTCATAATCGGTGTAAATGGCGATAATTTCCTCCGAAATGGTATTCGGGATTTTTGAAATGGTGTCGCTCATAAATTGCCCCCAAAGTTTGCCCAAATCTGTTGCGGCTTGTCCGTTGGCATTGGTCGTTCGTACCGCGATGCCGATGATTTTAAATGCGTGTGTCATAATATTTGTTTTTAAGTTTTATATTTTCTTTCTTCTCACCAAAACCATAATTCCCAATCCGAAAAATGCTAACAGATACAGTACTACAAAGAGATTTTTCAGCAAACTGAAAAAAGGCAATACGGATAAAACAGCATCCGAAAGCGACGGAAAGCGGTAAAGCGATATGCCGATACCGATATTTTCCAAGTAGTCAAACACTGCCGCCAAAATGGGTAAAAAGACCACCCATCTTACCCTTTTAAAGTTCAATTTATCAATGAAATGCTTTAATATCTGTCTGTAAGTAAAGGCATAAAGTAGCGGGTATATCATATCAATGGGTAATTGCCTGTACAGATAGTAATGTCTGCCCTCGCTTTCTAAATATTCCAAAAGACGCACGACATATTCATCATCGTAAAAAGGTAGTACATCAATGATTTTCAGTCCGTTGGCAAGGCGATTCAGTGTGGGTATGGTAATAAAAACCATCAACAAATACACCGACATTGTGATGATAAAATATAGCCAAAGTTTTGTTGTATGTTTCATATTTTTACTTATTGGGGCAAAATATTTTTTACTCTTATATTGGAATACCTTGTATGTCCTATGGCTAACAAATATAATATTTTTAAGCATTATACGGCATTGATTTTCATTTTTATATCTTTGAATTATCAGGGCTTATAGCATCTTATTTTCGATGTACTCGCAGATTTGCTGTGCGATGTATTTTTTTTGGTAAAAGTTGTGATACGCCTCATCAAACAGGTATGGCGATGTTTTCATTGTATCATACCACGCAGTACTGGGCAGATGATGGTCTTTTTTACCATAAAATAGGTGAAGCTGAGCTTTTGGAGGTATTGTTTCATACCGCAATCGGGTGGAGGATACGGCTACCAAATGTTGGGCTTTTAATCCGCTGTGTAAGGCTCTCCAAGCAATATAGCCACCTATGCTAAAACCTAGTATGGCGAAGGTTTCTTTTTCTTTGTAGGCTAAGTTTTGTACAGATTGTAGAACGCCACCGTCCATAAATTGCTGATGCAGTGCCACCTCGGTATATTGACTTACATCTATCTGCCCTAACTGACAAGCGTCATAAAAGATAACCTCAAAATGTTTGGATAAGGTTTCGGTGTAATATTGCCACCATTGTGATTGTTTTACACCCCATAAATCCGAAATAACGATGAGTTTTTTCATTGGTTTTCCTTTTTGTTTAGTAACATACTTATCATTTTCTCCAAACGCCTTTCTTTGGTTTCTTGCTTTTGGGCTTCATTTATCCATTGGATATACTCGTTTTTGTGAGACGGACTCAGTTTTTGAAACACGGCATATGCCTCGGGGGTTTCTTTTAATATGTTTTCTATGTCTATGCTGTTAATGGCTTGGGTATGCCTTTTTTCAGCTTCATCAAAATCAGTAGTAGTTCTGGGTGCATTGGGCAATTGTTTGTCTAATGATTTTCGATACTGGATACATCCTTGCATAAACTTATCCCACTGCGGAACAGATATATCCACCTCATATTTTTCAGGGAGTAAATTCCATAAATCAGGATGAAACCAACACAAATCGTGTTCGCTGCAATCACGGTGCTTACGAATGGCATTGCGTAATTTTTCGACCTCCGAAATGAGTTGCTCTCGGGTCATTTGTTGTAAATCTTCGTCCATTTCTTTCATATTGTTTATTTTCTTATCGCTTCAATTCCGTAGAAGTGCAATACAATCTTGGTAAAGACGCAAACACATTGCGTTTCTACAATTGGTAATATGTTCAACATTTGGGCAAATGTTGATTTGCCCCTACGGGGTTATTTGTGAAAACAATCTTCTGTCCATTTTGCAGGATTATTTTCGATGTATTCGTGAATTCTGAAATACGATGCCTCATTTCGGATAATATGTTCGTAATAATTGCGTTGCCAAATTTGATGGATATTTGTATTGGAACGCACCCATTTGGTTACACCAATTTTAAAACCACGCACGATGGAACCAATGGTGTTTGATGTCCCCCGTAGGGGCGAAATATCTTTCGCTCTATTATCATCGGGCAAATGTTGATTTGTTGGGGCGAAATATTTTTCGCCCTTATTATAGGGCAAATGGTAATTTGCCGTTTCATTATGGGGCAAATGTTGATTTGCCCCTACGGGGGTTACAATTTCTATTATGCCATGAATGTGATTGGGCATCACCACAAATGTATGCAACAAAACATTTTTAAAATGATTGGGAATGTCTCTCCAACATTTTTGGGCAATTTCTCCTATTTCATTTAATTGCATTTCCTCATTGATGATTTCCCCAAAATAATGTGCTCTGTTTTGGCAACAAATCGTGATGAAATACAACCCTTCACGGCTGTAATCATATCCTTTCAGACGAATAGAACGCCTTTTGTGTTTATCGGGATTGTATTTTTTCATAATCAATCTATTATTGGGGCGAAACATTTTTCGCCTTTATTATAGGGCAAATATTGATTTGCCCTACAATATTACGAAACCTATATTGGAAAATCCTTAATAATTGATAATTAACCATTAACAATTATAATAAAACCCTGTTACTTCAATACGCATACCGAAGAATTTTTCCAATTGGGGCAGATAATTATCCAAATCATATTCTTTGGCACCGAAAATTAGCATTGGGTATTTTTGTTTTTTGTAATACACTCGCAGGGTATCGGCACCACTGCCTTTGGCAGGAAGCATACGCTCGATGTACACTTTTTTAATATTCGATAGCGGAAAAATATTGCAAAATTCACCCACACTTACCCCGAGTTGTTTATTTACTTCATCTCGCCACAATACGGCTTGGTCGCCAAACCTTTCCGTTAGTAAAGGTGGACGGCGTTTTACGATTTCGTTTTCTTGATAGTTGGTCTCTATTCGGATGTATTCTTTCGGAAATAACACCCAATCGGTAAGTTGTATATTCTCCTCATTTTCAATTGGAGTGATTAATTCGGGATATTTACGGGCATTGATAATATTAAAAAACACATATTGATGCTGAGGTTCTCCGTAATAAACGCTAAGAAATGTCATTCCGTCTTTCTGAAAAAATGAATAGAGGTCTTCACGAGTTTTATAGTGTTCATTGAGAGGCAAATGTTTTTCTAGTTGCTGATGCACTTGCCAAAAATCAAATTCCTCTACCTGTGTGTCTCCATTGGCATAGTATTCTCGTACGGCTATATCCCTACGCTGGGTGTTATGAATGCGAAATTCAAATTTGGAAAATAGCAAATTGCCCACCCGCACCGGATATTTAAAATAGTAATACTCATACACCTCATAATCCAAATCAAAAGGGCTGTCCCATTCCACCAAAGGCGATGCGATAACTTCCTCGTAGGTAGCGTCCCACGAAATAAATTGTTTTTCAGGTGATTGCACCTCAAAACCGAGGTGGTAATCGTTGTGGTTTTCGGAAAGTAAATAAATTTCTTGCATATCTATTCTTCTCTTGAAATGATTTTGGTAACCAATTTTAAAAAATCCACAGCCAAGAAGTATTGGTCGCCCAAAGCATTGTATGCCAAGTCTTCCGAGAGTACTCCGTGGGGCATTCCTTCGGGAATTTCACCACGATTGGAAGCGTCATAATCTTTTTGCCATTGGTCGCTTCCGTAATAGGCGTTAAGTTTTTGCACTTCGGGAAGTAATTCCTGCCATTGTTTGAGAAATTCTTCCGCTTTCGGGGTGAAATCTTCTATTTTATTGAGGATTTCCTCCATTTCTTGAATGTTTTGTAATTGTTTTTGGGTCATAGCTTATTATTTTTTACATTTAATATGTAAGATTGTTTTTCTGTGTCTTTTAGAAGTAGTTTTTTATGATTTGGAAATGATTTTTTAGCCTTGAAATTGATTAACTGCGGTTAGATAATCGCTAACCGCAGTTTGATAATCAATTTCTTTGTGTATAAACTTAATTTGCGTTCGTTTCCCAACGAACTTTTTACAATGAAAATCCTCTACAATATTTTAAAAAATCCCATTATGTCAAAGAACGTTAGGGTTGCTTTACTTACCCTTATGCTGATTCTTTATAGAATCTAATTTTTTTGCTAAATCAATCACTAATTGTGGTTGTTGCTCAGCAAGATTTACTTTTTCCGCTGGATCTTGCTTTAAGTTGTACAACTGTGGTTTGTCGGAAAATCCTGTTTCTATTCCTGTTTGCCAAGCCACTTTCATTTTACTTTTTGAAGGTTCTATATATTTGTAATCACCCTCAACTATCGACAACGTATTTTGTATAGCTTCTTGTACAATTTCTGAGCGTCCTTTTTTATCTTTTCCTATCCAAGAATCCCATTGGTTTTTAGCATCAAAGGCTTGGTTAGAATCAATTCGAACGTTTAACATTGCTCCAACTGATGCAATAAAATCAGTCTGACTAACAAGAGCTTGTGAGGTTTGCTTTTTTATATTTCCTTTCCATGAAACAATCATTGGGATTCGAGTTCCTGCTTCGTAAACACTGTATTTTGCACCTCTAAGAGCCCCGAAAGGATTGTGTTCTCCTGACTTTTCAATGGCTTGATCTGCATAACCATCATCAAGTACAGCTCCATTATCACTCGAAAATATAATTATAGTATTTTCAGCAATTTGTAAGCTATCCAAGGTTTTTGAAATAGAACCAACCATATCATCTAACTCTAAAATAGCATCGCCTCGCAATCCTTGTGATGTTTTCCCTTGAAAACGTGGATGAGGCATTCTCGGCACATGTATGTTGTTTGTTGCTAAGTATAAAAAGAACGGTTTTTGTTTATTTTTGATGATGAATTTTTTTGATTCACGTACAAAATCATCAGCAATATTTTCATCTTTCCAAACGGCACTCATTCCTCCTGATTGATATCCAATTCTGCTTATTCCGTTGACAATTGTCATATCATGCCCGTGTGAATATTTCAGTTTTAACAATTCAGGATTTTCTTTTCCTGTGGGTAAATTGCCTATTTTTTTCTGATAACTTACAGCCAACGTATCTGTTGGATCGAGGTTTAGAACTTTTCCATTACTTACATACACACAAGGAACTCTGTCGGAAGTGGCAGGCATAATAAAACTCTCATCAAAACCAATATCCTCAGGAATGTTACTTATTTGAGTGTTCCAATCAATTCCATTTTCATCACCTAATCCTAAATGCCATTTACCGATAACGGCAGTAGTATATCCTGCTTTTTTGAATACACTCGCCACAGTTTGTCTTCCGCTTGGGATAAGTGCTTTTTCATTTCCGTTAATTACTCCACGTCCTTTTTCTCTCCAAGCATATTCTCCGGTGAGCAATGTATAACGAGACGGAGTACAAGTCGATGCGGCAGCGTAAGCATTACAGTGTAAAATTCCGTGGTCTGCCAAACGATCAATGTGAGGAGTAGCAATTTTTCCTCCATAGCTACTTAAATCACCATAGCCCAAATCATCAGCGTAAATTAAAATTACGTTGGGAAAAACAGTCTTTCCTTTTTTTTCAGTTGACTTACAGGATAAAACGAATGTCAGTAAACAAAAAAAAGATACTTTTAACCAATGCTTTTTCATATTGATAAACTATTAAATTAGGTTCCTAATGTCAAAATCACATTTTCGTTTTTTCTTATTTTTTGTCCGCTTGGCAGAGACTGCCCTCTGACTTTTCCTTCTCCTACCAACTTGACACGAACTCCCATATTTTCAAGAAGAGCAATAGCATCCATTGCATTCATTCCGAATAGATTAGGCATAACTGTTTTGTATTTTTGAGCCTTTGTGTAGTACAAATCATATTCCTTTTCTGTTTGAAGCGATGAATTTTGAACGTCTTCTATAGTATTTATTAACAATGAGTTAGTATGTATTTTTTGTGCAATACTTTTGAATACAGGCCCAGACACATCAGCTCCGTAGTATCCAACACTTTTGTCTGGCTCATGAATAACTACGATACACGAATACTTCGGTTTATCAACAGGAAAAAATCCTGCAAAAGATGAAATATAATTAAATCCCCTACCCTTTTGGTTACTTCCATAATCTTTTCGGGCGGTTCCCGTTTTTCCTGCCATCGAAAAATTTGGAGAATAGAGTTTATGCCCCGTACCGTAGGATTTTTCAACCACATCAGCAAGTAATCCTTTGGTTTTTCGAGCAGTTTCTTTAGAACAAATACGCCTATCGATAATTTCCACATTAAATTTTTCGATGGTTTTATTCCATTCTTTAACTTCCTTAATCAGACGTGGACGTACCATAACACCTTCGTTAGCAATAGCATTATAAAAAGTTAAACTTTGTAAAGGTGTAAGTTTTAGTCCATAACCAAAGGACATCCATTCGAGTGATATTCCACTCCAATTCTTATCCTTAGGCTTAGGAATGTAAGGTATTCCTTCACCCAAAATAGGCAATCCCAAAGGTTTGTCTAAATTCATTTCACTTAATTTATCGGTGAAATCTTTCGGATTTTTAGCAAATAAATGATGTACCATTTCAGTCATCCCTACGTTTGATGATATGGCAAAGGCCTTTGCTATATTGATTTTTCCTCTGAAACTTCTTTGTGAATCTTCTACTGTTTCTTTATAGTACTCTGCTTTACCTTGTTTAATATCAACTACATAAGTTGTATCTATACCACTTTCTTCCATGGAAGCAACTACTGCCATAAGCTTAAAAATGGAACCTGGTTCGTGTGTTTCTCCTACGGCATAATTATATCGCTCGGAATAAGTATTGTTTTTTGGATTTAGTTCTAAATTTGAAATAGCCTTGATTTCACCTGTACTAACTTCCATTACGACCACGCACCCGTGATGAGCTTTATATTTCTGGAGTTGCGAAAGCAAAGCGTGATGTGCAATGTCCTGAATATTAACATTTATGGTTGAAACTACATCATATCCATCCTTAGGCTCAATGATATTAAACCCACTGGCAAGTTTCCATTGTCCTTTTGCTATCTTTTGTTCCATGCGTTTACCCTTCGTACCTACGAGGTAATTGGAATAAGCTCCCTCCAACCCTATTCGATTGACGTATCCATCTTCCCCAACACGTGAATATCCTATACTTCGATGAGCAATTCCTCCTAAGGGATACTCGCGTTTGATGATTGGTTCAACAATAATTCCGCCTTTGTTAGCACCCAAATTAAAAAGTGGAAATTTTTTAATTCGAACATATTCTCCATAGCCTAAATTCTTTCCAATCAATAGATAACGATTTTTTAGATTACGTTCCTTACGGAGTAAATTTTGATAGTAAGAACTTGGTTTTTTAAACATTTTTCCCAACGAATCACTCAAAGCTCGGATATGTTTATTAAAATCCTCATTCTTGATAGAGGCCACCGCATCCCATCGGATATCGTAACGGGTCACTGAGGTTGCAAGTAAACTTCCGTCATCGGAATAAAGATTTCCTTGATTAGGCTCAATATCTGCCTCACGCAAATACCTTTTGTCGGAGTCTTCTCGATAGTCTTTTCCGTTAATTTGAATGTTTATGAGTTTAACCGATATGACAACAGCTAATATGAATAGCATAAAAGCCACCATATAGGCACGTCCTCGAATTTTGTTTTCTTTTTGAGTTTTCATTTTTATTAGGATATAGGATTCTTAATGTTCTAATCTATTCTTGGATCGCATATCTAGCCATGCAAACTTCGTATGGAAACAAAATATCAATAATTGCTTCAAACTTCGTTTATATTTTCCTTAAAGATTCATCAATTAGCAATCGAAATACCGAATGATCTGTAAAAATCAATTACTTACAATCACTTTTATCTTGTGAGGAGGGCGTTCAGGTTGTTTAAGTCCTTTGCTTCGTAATTTGTCCAACAATGCTGATTCTAACTTGACTTTTTGCAATTTCGACCGAACATAAACAAATTCGCTCTTCAATTCATTAACCTCCCTATTAAGTTGTGCAATTTCGTGTACCTTGCGATCGGCATTGTGAGCACTCGTAATCATTATCACGCTCAGTACAAACAAAAAAGCAATGACTGTCCAATTTTTAATAGCATTTTTTCCCTCTACTAAAAATTTTCCACGAATAAAATTTTTTATTTCATTAGTTGCCTTTCCCATTAGTTATCAGATTCGTTCGGCAATTCGTAACTTGGCACTTCTTGCACGATTATTTTCTTTGATTTCTTCATCGGTTGGGGTTATCATTCCTCCTATTTTTTTAAATGGTACGAAAGTATTCCCATAAAAATCTTTCTCGGCAGCTCCATCAAATTTGCCATCACGAATGAATCTCTTAACCAATCTATCTTCTAATGAATGGTAACTTATGAAGCTAATACGCCCACCAACTGAAACAATATCAGGTAATTGTAACAAAAAATCTTCTAAAACTTGCATTTCTTCATTTACCTCAATGCGTATGGCTTGATAAATCTGTGCTAAAGTTTTATTTTCCTTGAATTTCTGTAAAAATGGCTTTAAAATCTCTTGCAATTCACTTCCTGTTCTGATAGGTGTATTGACTCGTGCCGCAACAATAGCTTTGGCAATAGCCTTAGCATTTTTCAATTCGCCATAATTGTAAAACAACCTATACAGCTGATTTTCATCATATTCATTTACGATATTTTGAGCTGAAACACCTCCATTTTGATTCATACGCATATCCAAAACACCATCAAAACGAGTAGAAAATCCACGTTCCGGAACATCAAACTGATGTGATGACACACCAAAGTCGCCCAAAATACCATCTACTTTTTTAACTCCGTAGAATTTTAAAAATCGGGCAATATATCTGAAATTTTGGTTTATGAGCGTAAATCGTTCATCATCAATACTATTTTTAATAGCATCCTCATCTTGGTCAAAAGCATAGAGTCGTCCTTTTTTTCCTAAACGATTGAGAATTTCACGCGAATGACCACCTCCTCCAAAGGTAACATCAACATAGATTCCTTCCTCTTTAATATTGAGTGCATCAATACTTTCGGTTAGTAAAACGGGTTTGTGATATGAATTAGTTGCTGTCATTTCTAAGTCCTCCCATAACTTTCTCAGCCAATTGTGAAAAATCCTCTGTCGTTGTATCGATTGCTCTTTCGTAGGCATTTTTGTCCCAAATTTCAACTCGACTTCCAAGGGCTGAAAAGACAATTTCTTTGTTGATCTGAGCAAAATCAAGCAAATCTTTAGGAATTAATATTCTACCAACGGCGTCAGTTTCAACAAGTTTCACTCCCGACATAAATTTTCTGATGAAATCATCATTTTCTTTCACATATCGGTTCAAACTTCTGATTTTTAGCATTTCATTATTCCACTCCTCAGTAGTATAAAAGTCAATACAACGCTGAAAATCGGAGCGTTTCAGTACAAAACCAACTTCCAAATCTCCCAATTGTTTTTTGAGAGGAGCTGGTAATACTACTCGTCCTTTAGCGTCAATCTTACATTCATATGTCCCTATAAGAATTTTCAACGAAATATTTTTAAAATTATTTTTCGACAAAAATAGAAATTTTTTCCCACATTCCACCACTTTTTCCCACTTTGTTGATAAGTTTTTGAGAAATAGATTTTTATATACAGAAAAATAAGATTATCTGACAAAACTCAAAACAATATTTTAACGATTAAACCTGTATAAATTTCTTCTACTAAGCAGTATTTATTGCAGAATAATTTATGAACTGGATGTGATTCTAAAGTTTTGAAAATTAATAGCGGAGTTGTTGTAGGCTGAATACACGAAAAAAATTATAGCTGTTATTAAAACACATAGAAACGTAAAATAAACTTCACATTTCTATGTAATTTAAAACTTAATTTACGGAAAATTTATGTTTCTTAGTTAACTTTCAAGGCTTAAGAATAACTCAAGTAAACGAATTAAAAATTGATAAATTTCATACATCAACCTAATAAAATTCAGCAGATTAAACATATCATAAAATTATTATTTGAATGATATAGGAAAGTAGCAATTTACTGAAAAATCAAACAATAGACTTCCATTTTTTACCAAAAACAGCAGCAAAGAATCTTATTTTTCATAAATATAATTTAACCGAAAATAATGTAATTTAAATTAATTAAATAATCTTGTAAAATTCCTGCATGAACGAAAATATATAGCTATTTTCGTAAAAAAGAGTTTAACATACAAAAGAAAAATATTAACAAAATACCAATTTCCCTCCAAAAAGTATTCAAGAGTTAGATTTTTCGTATCAACTACAACCTAAAAATACTGCTATTTTTCAATAAACATAAAAAGTATAAAAAAACTACTTTTAATTTCTGAGAAATCTATAAATACATTTAAAATTCAACAGAGAAAAAAAACCGTAATGGGTAAAATTTATGTATTCAAAATAGTTTAAAAACGGAAAAATAAAAACATTAACCTCATCATGGATAACAACGAAGAATAAATAATCAACGATATAATTTAAATTTGAAATTTTAATCTCTATGTATAAAACATTTATCTACTACAAGTAAGAAGTAGTATCTTCTAGTGAATACTATGCTAAGAATATTCCACTACAAGTAGTGATGATGGCATTTGAACAAATTTCCCTGGATTTATTAGTCGATATTTTTTGGTGAAAATAAATTTAACAAGAAAAGAAAATTAGTAAAGATTATTTCCTTTAAAAAATTGCCGAAACATTGAGAAGTTTTCAGAAAAATGTAATTATTTAAATAAATTTCATTACAGTGACTTTAGAAAATAAATTATACAATAACTAAAAATAAACTCCCATAGTTCAGCTTAAAATAGTAATCACTATTTACATAAACCGATAGATTAATTGTAATTTAAAAATATCGTTATATTTTATATAAGCATAGGAGTATTATTAATCTTTAAAAAATTCATGATTTATGAATTTTATATATAATATGCTCTTAAAAAATATTACTTTAAATCGCAAATAATACAAATACACTTTTATTTAGAATTTCGGAAATATTTTGTTTCAATATTTCGATTTAAAACCATCTAGTACAAAATCTAAACATGAAATAATCATATTTATTATCTTCTTGAATTATCAAATCTTATTTCAAAAAATAGTTCCACGTGGAACATTTTTTTTAAAAAAATACAATACTGTACCTGATTTTTATAAAGAATACAAAAACAAACCGTTTTAAAAGCTGATTCTGTATACAATTTCTTAATAAAATAACAATAATCAATTACAATACGAATAAATTATTAAATAAAATACATCTTATATTTTTAAAAACTGAATTTTATAACATATATACATTTATCATTTTATAAAATATTCTGATTTATATAAATAGTAATTAATAAAATTGTTCCACGTGGAACATTTTACAATAAAATACATCTACTATACTACTTTAAATTTTAGAAATGAAGTATTGCAATTTTATCAATCTCCGTAGAAATAAAGAAATAACAATATCTACATAAACATATATAAAAGCTACACACCAATATAACGAATCACTATTTTTTAGTATACAGTATTTTAGTACTTCTCAAGAAGTTTAATTAATATAATTAGTTTATTATAGAAAAATAAAAAGAATAATAACAATGTTCCACGTGGAACATATTATGATGAATTATAGTAAAACTAAAAAATATACATAAAAATACCATAACTATTTGATTATTAATAATATACAATAAAATATAAAGATTTTTTAGAAAAAATATATTTTCTAAATCAATAAATAGTACCTTTGTGAGTTAATAGGTTTAATTTAAAATGAATATTCTAAAAGTCAAAGATTACAGTGTTTCAGAAGAAGAATTTCAGTTAATTTACAATCCGGAATTGCAACTTTTTAAAACCTCCCCTACTCCTGAAAATCTTGCTAAGTACTACGAAAGTCAAGAGTATATTTCACATACGGATAGTAAAAAAACGTGGTTTGACAAGTTATATCAGTATGTAAAAATAATAAACTTGCGGAGTAAAATTAATGTGATTTCAGATTATAAAAACGAAAATATACGCTTATTAGATATAGGTGCAGGAACAGCAGATTTTATTTTAGCTTGTAAAAAGATTAAAAAATGGAATGTTGATGGCATCGAACCTAATGAAAAAGCTCGAAAATTAGCAATGCAAAAGGGAATAAATTTATTTGAAAACTACGATTCATTTGAAGAAAATTCATTTGATGTAGTTACTCTTTGGCATGTGTTAGAACATATTCCTGATTTGGAAAAGCAAATCAACCTTATAAACTTACTACTAAAAGAAAATGGAATTTTAATAATAGCTGTACCTAATTTCAATTCATGGGATGCAAAACACTATAAGAATTTCTGGGCAGCATATGACGTACCTCGCCATTTGTGGCATTTCTCAAAAACAAGTATTCAAAAAATTTTCACTGCAAAAGGCTTCGAATTGCTGAAAATAAAACCAATGCTTTACGATTCCTTTTACGTATCAATACTTTCAGAAAAATACAAAACAGGAAAGAAAAATTTTATCAAAGGTTTTTTGAATGGATTATATTCAAATTATTACGGAATGACCAAAAATGAGTATTCTTCACACATTTATATACTCAAAAAATGCAAAAAATCATTTTAAAGCTATTTTATAGCATTTCAGTATACAAAAGGTATATTCATATCACTTTTAAAAGAAAATGAATTTTTGATAGGTTTCTGAAAGTCGATTTTTATAGAAAAAATCTATAATTTTAGAATTTATTATAATTAAAATCTATAGTATAAAAATTTTAATCATTTTTCGTTCATATCAAAAAAAAGACGATTTTTAAAAATAAGAAAGGCTCAGAAAATTCCGAGCCTTTTTAAAGAACGCAATAATTAGGATTTTCAATTTCTATCATCTCTCATTATTTTCCAGATCATCGGTTCTTCTATCTATATCTAACAATAGCTTATAGCAAAAAAGAAATTCAAAACTTTATGAAATAAAAAAGCGAGGACTTTCTTAACTCTTATTTATTTTTAGGAAGCCTCTGGTAAGCCAATAACATATAAATAAGAGAAAAAAGCCCACGCCATATAGCGTGAGCGTTTTTGCTACTTATCCTAATGTATTGTTGAATTTACCAGATTCTCCTAAAATAGAATAGTAAGCTAACGCTTTTATGTACCGTAATTGAGGTGCATAGATAGCATTTTTTTTGAAAATACACAAATTATTTTCAAGTATATTTCAAATAAGAAAAAATGCTACCAAAAATTTAGTGTTTTGACAGCATTTTTTGTTTTATAACATCAGTAATGTGGTTTAAAAAATCACTGATTTTCAGTAAATATTTCGTTTAATTTTTCTTTGCTCTCTGGAAAAATACCTTGTGCCAACAAAAAAACTCCAAAGACTAATAAAATGATACTTATCGTTCTTTTAATTTTATAGATGTGAAAAGCAGTAAGTTTATTTTTTAATTGTTTTGCTATCAATATTTTAAGAATATCTATTATAAAATAAATTACTACAATAGAAGTAAAAAACACTAAAATTCTATTAGTATCCATATCCAATTGAGGAGCAAATACGATGATAATTCCAAGCCAAAAACCGAGTACACCAATATTTATGAAATTCAACAAAAATCCTTTCATGAAAAGAGCTAAATAATTCACTCTCTTGATAGACAAGTTATTATCCGTACTCTCTATTTTATTTTTTTGATGAAAATCTTTTTTGAGTTTTATATAAGAAATTAATCCATAGGAAATCATAATGAGCCCACCGATAATAAACAAAAGTGGGTCATCTTTCACTCGCTGAAGCAAACCACTGGTAGTAAAATAAGCAACCAAAATAAAAACTATATCAGCCAAAATGACGCCTCCATCAAAAGCTACAGCAGCTCTAAATCCCTTAGTTATAGCCGTTTCCAGCAAAACAAAGAAAACAGGACCAATGGTAAAAGCTAATATCACACCCAAAGGCAAAGCAAGTAATACATCTGAAAACATTTAATTTTTTGAGAATTATTTTTGATTAGCTCCTTGAAAATCAAGGAAAAACATTTTAACATACAAAACGACTAACAAAAATAAAGAAAAAAGAAGAAAAAGCAAAAAAATAAGGGAAAAACTTTGTAGCTTCTCCCCTATTCCATTTCGAATTATTCAACTTTATTCAGACTTCGTTTGTATTTATACAAAACGTAAAGAAAAATTAAATTTCCTACCAAATATCCCATCAAAACATAGATATTCCCCACCAATTGGTCTGGAAAAATGAACCAAATCAAAAAGGTAGCCAAGTAGAATATCAAAAAAGACAATCCAAATTTCTTTCTTATCAACTCATTTCTTGTTTCCATAATGGTAAAAATTAATTATTGAAATTCAAGTGAATATATCTAAAATGACGATACACTCGCAAAATTATAACAAAAAAATTCAAATAACAAAATTTTTATACATATTTCTGAAAAAAAAACTATAAAATTCTGATTCATATATTTTTAAATAACGAACTCAATTTTATAAACAGATTCATTTACCAAATTTTTAAGTAATTTTTCGTCATAAAAATTAAGTCGTAAACTTTCCGATGCCGTTGATAACCTAATGGAAACCAATCTTCTACGTTTTTGAAAATACGATTGTTTTATTTTTACTTCCTGAATTTTATCTACTTGTAAATAGGTGGTTGTCAAATCCCAAATACCACTTTTGAGTATAATAAAATCATCTTTCAGGAAAAGTTTTTCATTTCTGTATGAAATATAAATGAGCAACAAAACAACAAAAAATAGAAATATTGGAATATAAGTAAAATGCAATATATCAATAAAATACATAGTTAAAATAATCATCAAAAGAGCAAAAAACAAATACATTGCCCGAATGATAACTTTCCGAAAACTTGGGCGATAAAATTCTTTTACTTCTTCAAAATCCTTATCGTATATAAATCGAAATAATTTTCTCATTTCCAAAGCATTGATACCAGGAATCAGTAAACCTTGTGTCTTTTTCTCTTTGTTTTTGGAAGAATCAATCTGTGAAATTCGTACCTCAAACAAATTCATCAACTTTTGAAAATAATTCTGCTGAAAATGAATCATCTGCACTTTTTTCGGCGGAACTGCTACAATGTGTGAGTTTAAAAGTCCGTATGAAGCTAACAATCGGTTGTTTTTAATTTCTATTTTGTAATTATAATACGTTAATAATGTGCGAATTAAATTAAAAACAATAACAAAAAGTATCAAAATAAACAAGAAAAAAATCCAAAAAAATGTGGCTGAAATTGTATTTGAAAATTCAGATATTTGATTGAAAAAATCGGAACGTTTTTCGTAAAATATATCAGTAATAAAATCAATTATCTGATATGAAAAAGCAAACATTAACGACAATGTGTATAAATAATTTTGTGTAATTCCAATTTTAAATAAAGTTAAAATACTTATTCTCAGTGAAGTAAAATTTTCATTTGTTTCTAAATTTTCATCAGTAACTCTATCTTTTCTAATTTCGGAAAGAATTTGCTTTTCTGTCAAAATATCCTTGATAACCAAAGCCTTATGATAATCTATACCATTAATCGATATTTCTACTTTATCACTTCCTGCCGTGTCTATATCCACTTTGTAAAGTCCTACAATTTTATGTATAAACTTCTGATTTAGATGTACTTCGTGAATTTTATCAAATTTAACCACCGTTTCCGATTTGTTCAACCAACCTTCACGGATAATCAATTCATCTCCAATAATTTGATACGAGAAATATTTGTATTTTATATATTGAAAAATGAAGATAAAAACACTGATTACTAAAAATATACCTAAAAAAATTAAGAAAAATTGAAATTTATCATCAGAATTATTCCCTTTTTTGAAAAGAAATATGGCGAAAACTCCCCAAAAGATTTTGAAATTACTCCAAAAAGCTTTTACCAAAGCCAACCAAAAAGCCTTTTGTGAAAGTTTATTCGGAATTGAAAAATCATAATTCATCTGATTCATTTTCAATAGCTTCTATACGATTTAACAAAAAACTCTTCCAGCGTTCAGCTTCCTGTAAAGACAATCCAGGGATAGAAATATCACCATTGGAAGAAGCCGTATACAGACATAAAGTAGCCATTCCCAAGCGTTTAGCATACCAACCCTGCTTGATAGTAATGTGTTGCAAACGAACATAAGGAATTATCTGTGTTGCCTGAAAAACAATGCCAGATTTATAAATAGCATCGTGCTGACGAAAAGCATATTTTTTATATTTATAACTTATTGAAATATAAATTATTAAAAATAAAAAAATTAGAAAAACAGCAGCAAAAATGTAGTATTTTTCTACCGTATCGAAAATGAAAAATATTCCCAATAAAAATGCTAATCCAATCACTCCAAAAATAAAAGCATTCATCCGAGCTATTTTTTTATAGTCGGAATGTAGATTAGTTAATGATATTTGCTCATAATCAGGAATTTGGTTGATAGTTACTAAATCGTTCATAAGTAAATTTTTTCAGAAAGTAAAGACAAAGGTAAAAAAAATTGCGAGATTATCGTAAAATCTCGCAATTTTTATTATTTATTTTTTAGATAATAATTCTTTGAGAATCAAATCAAAATTATCTGATTTAATAAAATTTTGTTTCTTTTTATTAACTTGAATAACTGTTAAAAATCCCATTTCAGACAAAAGTTTTAAATCAGTTCGTGCAGTGTAATTAGAAACCTGAAATCTTGATTCTACTTCTTTGATAGTCATTATTCTGTCTGAATCATCATTGAATATTTTTAAAATTTCTGCCATTCGCTCATTAACACCATCTATTTTCAAAAATTGAGCAGATTGCATCACTTGTCTCTGTTTTTTAGCAATATATTGCTTCAATTCCTCAAAAGATTTTTCCATTGCCTTTATGTGATAAGTTATAAAATAACTTAAATCATTATTATCTATTTCGGTATATAAGTATGCCTTTTCATATTGATTTTTCGTATTTTTTATTACCTTTGAGATGGTGAGATATTCTGTAAGCCAATACCCTTTTTTTAGCATATACCAATAGAAAATAGCTCTTGCGGTTCGTCCGTTTCCGTCAACAAAAGGATGAATCCACCCTAACATAAAATGTAAAATACAAGCCTTCAAAATAGGATGAATGAAATTTTTATCCTCTTTATTAAAAAAAGTAAACAAATCATCAAGTAAATTAGGAATTTCTGTAAAAAAAGGAGGTGTATGAACTACTTCAGAGTTAGAATAATTGACCACGTAAATATCATTAGTATCTCTTAATTTTCCTTCATACAATTCATTATCTAATGTATCGTTTGTTAACAACTTATGCAGGTACAAAAAATTTTCTAATGAAATTTCTTGTTCCTTATTGGAAACGATATACTTCATAGCCAAAAAGTTATTAAAAATCATCTGTTCAGATTTATTTTTTGGTTTTTTCTGTTGCTGAATCATTTCCTTTGCTTTTTGTCGGGTGGTATTAGCTCCCTCCATTTGGCTACTTGAAATGGATTCTTCAATAAGCGAAGAAATAATAAATTTATTTTTATCGGTATCGGCTATACCTATGTTACTACCCAATATTCCACCAAAATACATATCAAAAAAATGCAAATTTTTTTGTATGTAATCAGTAATAACATACGAAAATTGATAGTTTCCAAATTTTACAAATTTCGACTTGATAAAACGATGTCTCTTGACAAGCTCCCAAAGTTTTTCAGCCGGTAAATTTGTCTTTTTATATTTTACTTTGTCCCAATACAGATAATCGTCTTGTATTTTTTGTAAAATATCTTCATTTTCAGCCTTTAACATTAAATAGATTATTTCTATATCTGTGTTTTCTACATCAAAAAAAGGTGGTTTCTCTAACATAATCTGCCTTTAATAAAGTACAAAAATAATAAAAATTGCGAGATTATCGTAAAATCTCGCAATTTTTATTATTAATTAATTCCTTAGTCAAAAAACTTACTGCACCAACTCAAAATCCAATTGTTTTTTGAGTAAATCAGTATTTTTAACGCGTACAACTACTTCATCTCCAAGTTGATACATATTTTTGGTAACCTCCCCTACCAAAGCGTATTGCTTCTCATCGAAAATATAATAATCGTCCTTAATATCACGGGTTCTGACCAAACCTTCGCATTTGTTTTCCACAATTTCCACATAAATTCCCCATTCGGTAACGCCCGAAATAACACCCGCAAAATGCTGATTCTTATGATTTTCCATATATTTCACCTGCATATACTTAATCGAATCACGCTCGGCAGACGAAGCCAAATTCTCCATTTGGGAAGAATGTTTGCATTTCGTTTCGTAAAGTTCCTGTTTTTCAGAAGGTTGATTGTCCAAATACTTCTGCAACAATCGGTGTACCATCACATCAGGATAACGACGAATGGGCGAAGTAAAATGCGTATAGAAATCAAACGCCAAACCATAATGACCAATATTATCCGTTGAATATGAGGCTTTTGCCATAGAACGAATGGCAAGTGTATCCACCAAATTCTGTTCCTTTTTGCCTTTTACTTCTTCCAAAAGCGAATTCAGCGAGTGGGTAATGCTTTTCTTATCCTTCATATTGATGCCATAACCGAAACGAGAAATCACGCCATTGAGCTGCATCAATTTTTCGTCATCAGGCTCATCGTGAACACGATACACAAAAGTTTTTTTCTGTTTGGCGATGAATTCGGCTACTTTTCGGTTTGCCAAAAGCATAAATTCTTCAATGAGTTTGTTGGCATCTTTACTTTCTTTGAAATATACGTGCGTTGGATTATCGTTTTCATCTAAATGGAATTTTACTTCAATTTTGTCAAAAGAAATCGCTCCTAATCGCATTCGTTTGGTACGCAGTTTTTTAGCCAAATCGTCCATAAGTAAAATGGCTTGAACTACATCTTTTGGAACAGAATAACTTCCTTCTTTACGAATTGAAATTTCAGAAGGCATTTGAAAATCAGATATTTCTACTTTTTCTTGCTTCTCTCCTACTCCTGCAAAATTTTCGATGATTTCTTGAGCTTCCTCATACGCAAAACGATGGCCGGAAAGCGTTACAGTTCGTCCGAACCACGTGTTTAAAATTTCCGCCTTTTTGTTCATCTCAAAAACCGCTGAAAATGTGTACTTTTCTTCATTCGGACGTAACGAACACGCAAAATTAGAAAGCACTTCGGGAAGCATCGGCACTACTCTATCCACCAAATACACGGAAGTGGCTCGATTGTAGGCTTCTTCATCTAAAATAGTTCCTTCTTGGACATAATGCGACACGTCGGCAATGTGTACGCCAATTTCGTAATTTCCGTTTTCCAAAATTTGGAACGAAAGTGCATCATCAAAATCTTTGGCATCTTTCGGATCAATAGTGAAAGTCAGCACGTTACGCATATCACGGCGTTTGGCAATTTCCTCAGCGGTGATGGAGGTATCCAATTGTTTTGCAAAGGCTTCCACTTCGTGCGGAAACTCGTAAGGCAAACCATATTCTGCCAAAATGGAATGCATTTCGGTGGATTGTTCACCAGGTTTTCCAAGAATTTGCTCAATCACCCCGAAAGGCGAATTGGATTTTCCTTCCCATTTTTCGATACGAACGATGACTTTATCGCCGTTTTCAGCTCCGTTAATGTCATTTTTCGACACAAAAATATCAGTGTACATTCGGTGGTCGGTTGGCAAGACGAAAGCAAAATTTTTCTGCATTTGTACCACACCCACAAAACGCATTTTTTTGCGTTCAATAATTTTTGTAACCTCGCCTTCCAATTTATTTCCTTTTCGGAATCGAGGAAAAATATAAACTTCCACCAAATCCCCGTGAAGAGCTTTGTTGAGCATATTGGAAGGAACAAACACATCTGTTTCTAACTCATCTACAATAACATAGGCATTTCCTCGAGAGGTAATATCTACCGTTCCTGTATAGTAATTCTGACTTGGAATGGCTTTGTATTTTCCGCGTTCAACTTCAAGGATTTTCTTTTTTTCTTTGAGTTGTACTAATCTTTTTATGAGTAGATTACGTCCGGAAGCATCAGTAATGTTCAATTTTGCTGCAATTTGTTTGTAGTTAAAACTCTCATTCTGATTGGTTTCCAATACGGAAAAAATACCTTTTGTAAGGTCGTGTTTTTTAGCTTTAGCTGTTTTCTTTTTTTGTTTAGACATAAATAATCAATAATTTTGCTCTTTATAAAATTACGTTCTGTGTTTTAAACAGAATTGATTCCAAAGATAAAAATAAAAATAGAAACTACAATTTTGAAGTTATCTTTAACATATTCTGAATTTTATTTTTTTTTGATGTTTTCAACAATTCAATTTAAAGAATAAAAAAATATTTTTTTTAAATAAAAAATGGGTTATTATTATTATCCTGTTGAAATGCTGAAAAAATAAAATATCTAATATTTGCTTTTTCGAGTATTAGTAGTTTATAAATAGTTATTAACAACTTTTATTTATTTAATTATATTTAAAATCAGCTATTTATATATTATTGTTAATAACTCATTTTTGAAATAAACAACCTTTTTTTGATAAGTTTCAGATTCAAAAATTGTTGATAACTATAGGAAAAGTATGCATATTTTTTCTACAAATAAATTTGTTTTTTTGGGTGGTATAGCTGTATATACAACTTGTGCAAAAAAGCAAATTTTATAATTGATTTTTGTTCTAAAAGTTATTCACATTTAAGAATTTTTTAGCTCTTTCATTATCAATGTTTTTTGAAAAATGACTAACAATTCTATTAAAATCTGTTGAAAGGCTCATTTTTACAGATTTCTTTTCCAATTACTATTTATTAATCAATATGATGCACATTATTTAGCAGAAGAAATAACATCATTTGTGAAGTAAACCCGATAAGCCAACCTATCAATGAACTCAAAAGTGTTTGTGCGGTCAAGTACATACGTGAAGAGGCTACAAAACCACTGATAATTACCCATAAAATGATCAGGTATGTTAAATCCATTTGGTAAAAAATACTTAGAAATACCGTAAAACCTGTAATTCCGCCGATTAGAGTGGTGAAAATACTAATTATAAATTTAAAAAAATGTAATAAAACTACTAAAAAACAGCTTATAGAGAGTTGCATCATATAAAAATACAACATTGGAAAAGAATCTAATGTGGTGATTTTTAGAGCTATGACTAATAAAATACTTATGTATCCGTAGAGCATCCATTTTCTGTTTTCATTTTCAATTTTGAAAGGAGATTTTATCCAATTAAACATATAAATGATTGCATATACTAATGTGGGAGCTACCAAAGAAACGGAAACCAACATTGTCCACATGGATTTAATTTCATCAGCAGGTTGATAGATGGAAGTAGTAAGGAAAAAAATAATACTTCCATATGCTGGAAACCATATCGGGTGGAACAAAAAAGAA
Source organism: Capnocytophaga canis (assembly GCF_043187445.1). Lineage (NCBI taxonomy): Bacteria > Pseudomonadati > Bacteroidota > Flavobacteriia > Flavobacteriales > Flavobacteriaceae > Capnocytophaga > Capnocytophaga canis. Next base: position 1,481,482 of record NZ_CP171121.1, read on the forward strand.
ACCACCGTTGCAAAATATTTCATTGATTGTAAATTTTTGGTGTAAAATTAGAAAATTTTATTTTGTTTACGAAACTTCGTTAAACATATCTTTGGCTTCGTTCAAAATTTTTACGGGATGAGTTGTTTTAGTGAGTGATGGTTAGTAATTAGGGAATATGTGGTCAGTGGTTGGTGATATATGTTTTTGTATTTGAAATAAGTTAAGAAATGGATAAACGTTAATTATTAGTTAAATTTCAGTATTAAAAACCATCTAAAATTAATTCTTTTTAGCAAAAAATGACCGTTCATACACGATTTTGAACCGTTCATGCATTTTGTTAACAAAAGTTAATATATTTCTCTTTTTAGTGAATTTTTATATCATGATAGGGTGAACAATTTTTCAGTCTGTTAGGTTTATGTCTTTTGGTACTTTGCCAAAGTTTTTAAGACTTTGGCAAAGTACTTTTGAAAATAATCTTAGGACGAGACAATCAGTTCTTAATTGTTAATTCGTCATTAACAACCACATCTTTTCCGTTGATGTTCAGTTGTAAAGATGTTCCTTCGAGCGAAAGTTTTGTTTCTTTTGGTGACACTGAAACTTTAAGGATTTGTCCTCGGAAATTCACTTTAAACGAATAACTTTTCCATTGCGATGGAATTTGCGGATTCAGATGTAACATTCCGTTTCGCATACGCAAACCGCCAAAGCCTTCCACGATGCTCATCCACGTTCCTGCCATTGAGGTAATGTGCAATCCTTCGTGAACTTCTTTGTTGTAATCGTCCAAATCGAGGCGAGAAGTACGCAAATAGAACGTGTAAGCGTGTTCCATTCTTCCCAAAGAAGCCGCCAAAATGCTATGTACGCACGGAGAAAGTGACGATTCGTGTACCGTGAAAGGTTCGTAAAAATCGTAATGACGAGCCAATTCTTCCTTCGTGAAATGGTCTTCAAAGAAATAGAATCCTTGCAATGTATCAGCTTGTTTGATGTAAGGTGAACGCAAAATCCTGTCCCACGACCAATGCTGATTGATAGGACGTTCTTTTTTATCCAACTCTGCCACTGTGATGAGTTCTTTATCCAAAAAGCCATCTTGTTGCAGATAAATATTCAATTCTTCCGAATACGGATAATACATATTTTCGGCAACCGCTAACCATTGCTCTATTTCGTTTTCGGAAAGATTGGTTTTCTTCCAAACTCGCTCAAAATCATCACTATAAGAAGTTTTCACTTTATCCAAACATTCCTTAGCATATTTGATACACCATTGAGCGATGTAGTTCGTATAGAAATTGTTATTGATATTATTTTCGTATTCATTAGGCCCTGTTACTCCGAGAATTACGTATTTATTCTTATCCTTTGAAAAGGTCGCTCTTTGGTGCCAGAAACGTGCAATTCCGATAAGTACTTCCAAGCCCATTTCAGGAACGTACGCAAAGTCATTCGTGTAACGCACATAATTGTAAATCGCAAACGCAATAGCTCCGTTGCGGTGGATTTCCTCAAAGGTGATTTCCCATTCGTTATGACATTCTTCGCCATTCATCGTTACCATTGGGTAGAGTGCTGCTCCGTTTTTGAAACCTAATTTTTCAGCATTTTCGATAGCTTTCCCCAATTGGTCATATCTATATTTCAACAAATTACGAGCCACTTCGGCGTTTTTAGTCGCCATATAGAAAGGCAAACAATAGGCTTCGGTATCCCAATAGGTACTTCCTCCATATTTTTCACCTGTAAATCCTTTCGGACCAATATTCAAACGAGCATCTTTACCCGAATACGTTTGATTCAATTGGAAAATATTGAAACGAATTGCTTGTTGTGCTTTTACATCGCCTTCGATAGTGATATCCGCCATTTGCCAAACCTCAGCCCAATCTTCTTTCTGTTTTTTCAATAATTCGTTGAAGCCTAAAGCAGTAATTTTCAGCAATAATTGTTCCGTTTCTTCAATCAATTTTTCTTTCGGGTGATTAAATGAAGTTACATATCCTGCGTACTTTTCAAATTGAGCGGTTTGATTCTTCTCTGCCGAAGTTTCATATACGAAACCGATGTAGTTCTCTTTTTGATTTACCTTTTGAATGTTAGAAACTACGCCATTTACTTCCAACCGATTTTCCATAAAGGTACAAACACGAAAGGCTGTCTTCTTGGTTTCCGCTACGATAAAACCTCTGTTTCCTACTTGCTTGACATCGAGTGTATTCCAGAATTTTTCTTCCCAGTTTGTATCGTGATTTTCAATAGAGCTATCCAAATACGACTCAAACGTAATAGTAGCTTTTTCGGTAAGAGAAGTAACCTCATAACGAATTACACCCACTTCATCGTATTGCAATGAAAGAAAACGAGTTACGTTGACCTGAATTTCCATTCCGCTTGGGAGTGTCGCCACAAACGAACGCGTGTAAACACCCTCTTTCATATTTAGTACGCGTTTGAAATTTCTGACCGATTTGCACGTATTCAAATCCAATTCCTCTCCGTTGACTTTCACACGAATACCTATCCAACTTGGAGCGTTTAACACTTTGGCAAAATACTCCGGATAGCCGTTTTTCCACCAACCTACTTTGGTTTTGTCGGGATAATAGATACCTCCGATATAACTTCCTTGAAAGGTTTTTCCTGAGTAATGTTCCTCGAAATTAGCACGTTGCCCCATCGCTCCGTTACCCAAACTGAACAAACTCTCGGACTGCATAACGCGGTCTTTTTCAAATCCTTCTTCTATGATGCACCAATTATCCGGCACGATATAATCTTGATTCATTCTATGTATGATTTTATTTTTTTAATATTGTAAAAAAGATGACTATAATTTATTATTTTCCACTACTTCTATCAATTATGGAATGATAATTTTTTGAGAAATAAATCTGTGTTTATCCCAAATCAAATACCATAATGTATTCCTCCTCGTTTTCTTTAACAATACGAAAACCCATTTTTAAGTACATTTCGGAGGCGTAATTAGCTTTTTGTACCGAAAGAGAGGCTTTTTTATAACCTTCGGTTGCGAGTTTATCCAACAAATATCTAAACAATTTTGTTCCAATTCCTTGACTTCGATATTCCGAATAAAGCGAAATAGAAAGTGAGGGCGTTTGGTCGTCAATATGTCCGTAATCGTTGATAATTCTTGCCCACGCCGCACCAATTATCCGTTCCGAAGCTGTTGCTACTACGGCTACATCACCTTTTTGTGAGCCAAAATCAGCAAAATAGATGCGTAGTTCGGGGTGAAAGACAATGTCACGCGGTGGCGGTGCAACGCCTTCAGGTAAAAATATGGCTTCGTACAAAAAATCCTGCAATAATGAATACTCACTCGGATTCATCGGACGTATATTTATTACTTCTTCCATAAAAATAAATATTTTATTATTTTCTATTTAGAAATAATCATCACAAACGTACATTCACAAAATTTCTAAACAAAACTCATTAAGCACAATATTATTTTTTATCAGTTATGAAGTCATAATTTGCTAAACGATGTTACTTTCTATCTGTTATGAAGTCATAACTTACCAAACGATGTTACTTTCTATCAATTATGAACTCATAATTTGCAAAACGATGTTACTTTCTATCTGTTATGAACTCATAATTTGCCAAACGATATTACTTTCTGTCAATTATGAAATCATTATTTAGCAGAAGGAAAAGAAACTTATCATTTCCTTATTGATTTAAAATCGCATCAAAACCAGAAAAAACCTCATCGGCTTGATGTAGCACGTCTGCACTTCCAATTCCGATAGCTTTCATTCCTGCCGTTTTGGCCGCTTGAACTCCTGCTTCCGAATCTTCAAAAACCACGCAATCTTCATTTTGCACACCTAATTTTTGAGCTGCAATCACAAAAACTTCGGGGTCGGGTTTGGCTTTGCTAACGTCATTTCCATCAACAATGGCATCAAAATACGAAATGATTCCGAGCTTTTGCAAAATCGGACGAGCATTTTTACTTGCCGATCCCAAAGCAATCTTTATATTTTTTTGCTTCGCCTGTTCCAAAAATGTTTTTACCCCAGGTAAGATATCGTTTTCGTTCATTTGAGCTACGTAGCTTAAATAGTCTTCATTTTTACGTGTTGCTAACTCGTTAAATTTTTCTTCGGAAACAGAAACACCTGCCCAATTCAATATTTTTTGAAGCGAATCAACACGGCTTACGCCCTTAAGCTGTTCGTTGAGTTCGTGTGTGAGTTCAAACCCAAATTCTTGTCCAATTTTCTTCCACGCTATAAAGTGAAATTTTGCTGTATCGACAATAACGCCATCTAAATCAAATATATATGCTTTCATTTTAAGTATAAATTTAAAAGTTTTAAGAAACAAGTACCGAGTTACAAGGATAAAGTATAAAGTACAAAAAAACAAGTTACAAGTACTATCTGCTAATTGCTAATCACTATTTGCTAACTACTAACCACTATTTACTAATCACTAATCCCTATTGCCTATTTTCTATTGCCTACTTTATAGAATCTTTCACTCCAAGAGTCAAAAATCCTGATAAAATCATCGCTACACCTCCTACAACTAACGCATATACAGGTTCGTTGTTAAACAAATTGTGTACGATAACTCCCAAAATTGTTGCGGCAACTATCTGTGGAAGTACAATAAAAAAGTTAAATACCCCCATATAATACCCCATTTTATCCGAAGGCAATGCCCCAGAAAGAATTGCGTACGGCATTGAAAGGATACTCGCCCAAGCAATTCCTACACCAACCATCGAAACGATAAGCATATTCGGGTCACTTATAAAATACACCGAAATAAGCCCTAATCCTCCCAATAACAAGCAGATAAAGTGAGCAACCTTACGGCTAGTAGCTTTTGCCAAAACAGGGAGTAAAAATGCCACCAATGCCGCTACCCCGTTGTACACAGCGAAAAGCAACGTAACCCAATCTGCCCCTTCGTTGTACAAAGGTGATGAAGTATCCGTAGTTCCATAGATACGCCCCGTTACTGTTGCCGTAGTGTAAATCCACATTGCAAAAAGCGAAAACCACGAAAAGAACTGAACCAAAGCCAGTTGCTTCATCGTTTTGGGCATATAAAGCATATCGGTAGTGATAGAAATAAAGCCATTCTCTTTCACCTTTCTTTTATGTAAATAAGACGTAAATAAGAACGAAAATCCTAACATTGCCAGTCCGATAGCCAAAATGTACAACTCTTTTTCCATTTTGAAAAAATAAAGAAAAACTGTTGAAATAACCCCCACAACAGCAAAAATTGCTCCGTAAAAGTTTAGTTTTTTTGCTTTTTCTTCAGAAGAAACTTCGTTTTTGTAGGTATTGACATCTTTTTTTTCAAAGGCTTCCAGCTCGGCAGGAGAATATTCTTTAGAAGAGAAAACCGTCCATAGTACGGCCACCAGAAAAACGATAGCTCCTGCATAGAATGACCATTTTACCGAATCGGGAATGACCCCTTCGGGAGCTGTATTGCTGATTCCCAGATAATTCGTATAAATATAAGGCAAGGCTGAACCTACCACCGCTCCCACTCCGATGAAGAAACTTTGCATTGCGAATCCAGTAGTACGCTGTTCATCAGGCAGATTATCCCCTACGAAAGCACGGAAAGGTTCCATTGAAATATTGATGGAGGCATCCATAATCCAGAGCGTTCCAGCGGCAATCCACAATGAAGGCGAATTCGGCATAATACACAATGCGATAGAAGAGAGAATCGCACCGATTAAAAAATACGGACGACGGCGACCCAATCGCGTCCACGTTCGATCGCTCATATATCCAATAATAGGCTGAATAATTAGCCCAGTAACGGGAGCAGCAATCCACAAAATTGGGATATCTTCAACTTTGGCTCCTAACGTTTCAAAAATACGAGATGTATTGGCATTCTGTAAGGCAAACCCAAATTGGATACCCAAAAAACCAAAACTCATATTCCATATTTCCCAAAAACTTAATCTTCGTTTTTCCATTGTGAAAAAAATGTTTACTTATGAAGTTAATTACGGAGATAATTGCAAATTACGAATTTAAAATTACGATTTACGAATATTTCCCGTAATTTGTAATTAATCTCTTACAGAGTCAATTACGAATTTGAAATTACGACTTACGAACATTTCTGGTAATTTGTAATTAACCTCTTACAGAGTCAATTACGAATTTAAAATTACGATTTACGAATATTCCCCGTAATTCGTAATTAACTATCGTAATTTGTAATTAATCTCTTACAGAGTCAATTACGAATTTAAAATTACGATTTACGAACATTCCCCGTAATTCGTAATTAACTATCGTAATTTGTAATTAACCTCTTACAGAGTCAATTACGAATTTAAAATTACGATTTACGAATATTCCCCGTAATTTGTAATTAACCATCGTAATTTGTAATTAAACTCTAATATAGTTTTTTTGAGAAGTATGAATTGTTGAGGCAAATGTAATAGTTTTTTTATGGATACACAAAAATAAACCACATTTTTTCTTTCAAAAGTTGTATTTCACCAATGTGCCTATTTTTTTAGTTTAAAAAGAATGATTATTCGGTGTAATTTTTCAGAAAGTATAGCACTACATCTTGTTTATAAAAAGGGAATTTTGACATTTGATTTTATACGGTTTAATCTTGATATTCTATTTCTATTCCAAAGTTAAAGCATTGTTCACGGATTTCGCTATAAAACATCTCTCTCCACGTATTACAATATTTGTCGAAATCATAACTGTATTCACGAAATTTAGATGATTTTCTAATAGCAACCGCATCAAATCGTGGAGGGTTTATTCGTTTTGCTATATAAAATTCGGTAGCATAGACCGAAACCATCACACAAATTCCTTCTTTTGGAAATTCAAGAATCATGGACTTATCCACTTCAATTTCAACACGTTCACCAACTCGTTTACCTACCACCCAATCTTCTGTTCGGATTTTTTCATTTGGTAGATTAGCTATTGTATCATAACTCATTAAATTAACACGAAATGGAATATATAGCGTATCTCCTTCTATTTGTTTATCACGAGATTCTAAAATAATTTTTTTTATAAAGGCTTTTTTATTAGGTTTTTCATTTGGTATATATACAGCTTTCGATTCATACACCGTTGGAAGAAATGAATATTCAATGCGATTTGAACCATGTGTGTAAATCAATTGTATATCAGCTTTTTCCATAATTGTATTCAAAAGTGATTTTTCTGGCAACAATGTTTTTCTCTTTCGCTTTTTAGGGCTTGAAACTTCCACTTCACTCAATACAAAGGTATTTTCTTCTAATACGATTTGTTTATTTTCTGGGAGTTCAATCCTTTTTAAGGTTTTTGTTTGAAAAGAAATATGCTGAATTTCTAATTTTTCAAACGGTTTTTGTGGTATATTAAACTTCCCTTTTTCATCTGAATAGGCAAAAAATACATCATCTAAGAATAAATGAGCATAAGAAACAGCAATCCCTTGTTTGTCCAAAAGCGTGTATTCTTGTGAAAAACTGATGTTTACGAAAATTAAAAACAAAAGATAGATTTTTTTCATACGGTTTATTTTTCGGTTTCTATATCCATACAGAAAATGTAAGGTTGTTTTTCCCAACGTACCTTGCTATGGATATTCCTGCTTAGGAATGATTTTTTTCCACCTTTGGAAGGTTCCATTTTTAATGTTGGTACAGGCTCTATTACCGAACCGCTACGGGTGTAATACAAATTTTTGTCATAATATGATTTGTCCAAGGTTTCCAAAACCACATAAATTCCCTCTTTTGGCATTGTGATGTTTTCGTTGCTAATGTCAATAATTGTCCATTTTTTGTTATCTTTCCTACGAATGACCTCACTTTGGAAAATGACTTTATAGGGCAAACTCGTTAGCGTATCCACCGAATGTAAATTGGCTTTAAAAGGTTGATATTTTAATCCTTTAACTCCATTAAAATCAGCTAATCTGTATTTTAATTTTGTGATTTTCTTTCTTTTATTTTTAAAGGTCGCAGGAATGAACGTTACCGCATAGCTATTCATGTTGAGGTTTGTGCTAAACCCAAATGGTAGCCATTCTTTTTTTTCATTGTGAGTTACTGTAACATCGTCCAGTTTGTAAACTTTTCTTTCCAAAAAATATTTCTTTTCTGACACATTTTCGATTTGAAAATCAATATACCCTAAATGGGTGAAAATCAACTTGGTTTTGGATAAACTACTTGGAATCTGCAAGTTAAAATATCCATTTTCATCGGTTTTGGCGGTGGCGATGTTTTTTCCATCGACTTGAAGCAATACATAAGTATCGGCTATTGGTTGCCCATTTTTCTTGTCCAACACTTGAGTTTGAGCGTTAATATTTGGAAAAATAGCGATTAGAAAAATTGTTAATATATATTTCATTGTTAAACTTCTTATTTTTACTTATTCCAACAATTCCTCCAACTCTTTTTGAATTTCTTGTGAATCAGGTTGTGGAGCGTTTTTGTGTACTAACTTTCCTTGTTTGTCGAAAAGCAAATAACGTGGTATGGAACGCAGATTCAACTCTTTATAAAAATTAGCTTTTGGATAATTCACTGCAAACAGATTATTTCCGTCTATTGCCAATTGTTCTTCGGCTACTACTTTTTGCCATTTGTCAAAATCTGTGTCAATGGAAATATAAACAAAAACCACTTTATCACCATATTTGTGATGCAATTTTTTAGAAAAAGGCATTTGTTTTCGACAGGGGATACACCAACTCGCCCAAAAATCCACGTACACTACTTTCCCTTGATTGGCTTCTAAAAGTTTAGATAGAGTGGTTGTTTGTTTTTGATAATCAATGAAATGTATGTTATTTTTATCTGTAATTAACTCATCAAAATCAAGTAAAAAACTATTTTTTAATTCTGTGATTAGCAACGAATCTTTTGTGACCTTATTGAATTTATCCAATCGAAGTTTAATGTCAGTAAATGAGGTTTTATGTTGCATATTTTTTAAAGACTCATAAAGCAAAAACTCTTTTACGTTTTCTCCGTAGAAATTAGAATCGTAAACCGCATCAAACATAGACAAAGGTTCATAGAACACCTCATAATCACTTGATGTGAGTTTAATGGTAAATTTCTTTGCTGTAAAAGATTTTACATAAGATTGGTAAGCTCTAATTCCTATAATTGAATCGTGTTTTAGATGACTTTCATCATTGATGTCAATATTTTTTGTTTTATGTGAATAGAAATAAGACAATTTTCTTGCATCATAAATAAAAGAGGTTACCAGATTTTGAGCAAATAAAGAATCTAATTTTCGTTCGTTTTCTACTAAGCGTAAACTATCCTTTAAGTGATTTGCTTTTCTTTGTTGTTTATCATTTGAAAACATTACTTGTATGTCAATAGAATCTTTAACATAAATCGGTTCTATATCACCTTGTAAGGCATTTTTGCTTTGATAATATTCTTTGATGTTACGTAAATTTGAAAAATCAACAACAAGTGTATCTCCTGCTTTTAAGTAATAGGTATTACTTATAAAAGGTGAATGTGTTACCTTAGCAATCATTACTTTACTTTCGTTAGTTATTGATATTGTATCTGAATCACCTTTAAAATTTGTATATTTTTGCCTGATAAATGAATTAGGATTAATCACTTCAACAGGAGCATCCAAAGTCAATGTGTAATGGTATTTACTAAAATAATATTTTTCTGTTGGATGAAATTTTTTTAGAATTAAAACTGAACTATTTGTTTTAATTTGTTCCGCAATGGAATTGTTTTGATCACTACAAGAAATTAATATTATCAACGAAATAAATACAATAAATTTTTTCATAAATATAAATTTTAGGAAAAAGCTATTTATATTTTTTTGAGTTCCATACTTAACTACATATCAAATTTCTATGATAGACAGGCTCGGTGTCAATCATTCGTTTGATGAGGTTGTTGAATATATTATTTTTGGATTCAGAACGATTAATTTGGTATGAAAATTCAGTCAAATATCTATCCATATTGAAATCTGAAACTCGGCAATAAATGGCTCTCAACCAACTTTTTACTTGGTATATTATGGTATGTAAAATAGGAAAATTCATCCCTTTATTACTCGGTATTTGTTTGATATTGAAATCTTTAATAGGTCTGTAACCTTTCCAATCATCAGTGGTTACTTGGGCTGATTTGTCAATATATTTATTAAAAATAGTTCGCAATAATTTAGCAGAATAATCTTCTATTTTGTTGGCATATAATCGTTTAACCTTTCTGTCATCGGTCAGTTCGATCCCACAAACTATCTTCTTTTTCTTTGAGTCGTAGCTTTGTCCTTGTTTGCCTTCTTCTTTTCCTCCACTTGAACTTTACCTTTCATTTTATGTAATTCATTGGATTTCATCGCTTCACGAACTTTGTGCATAAACAATTGAGCCGTATCTTCGGTAATTGCGTAACGAACAGACATTTGTAATACAGTGGTTGCACGCATTTGACTTCGTCGAATCTTCGATTTCAAAACAAATAAAAAAGCATTACGAAGTCCGAATTTTACTTTGTGAAAAAGTGTTCCTGCCGTAGGGCTTTCTGTATCAGAACGAATGTTACAAGTTCTTGAAAAATCCTTACGAATTTAGCTTTTTGTATGCCCACATCTACGACATACGAAGCCTTTTTCCCACTTGCAATGAGCTAAATATTTTTCACAATCCAAGTCAGTTTTGAAGCGTTAAGGGAATTCTAAAAGATTTTGACCTTTAAAAATTTCCATAACTAACTGATTTTATGAGTTACAAAAATATGAAAATATAGAGGAACTCAAAAAGTTTTTTTCAAAAAACCTTAAATTTGATTGTCTAACAAACATTTCAAATTAAAAAGCGAAATCCTTGTTGAGTTTATTTTGAGAAAATAAAAACAAAATATTTCCATAAAAAACATCTGATTTTACTGACTTTTGTCAGTAAATTTCGAAAAGTTATCCACACTCCATCGTTTTCGTTTCGGTTTATTTCGTCAAGAAATTTTTCGTAACAAAAAAAGTTGTAGTTTTACAGCCGAGAAGTAAAAATTGTTATATAAAATCGTTTAACTATTAAAGAAATATTTATGAAATCGTTAAAACTACGTATTTTGCTTTTGTTTCTTTTCGTTTCTGTAGGGATGTATGCTCAACAAATCGTAAAAGGAACTGTCAAAGACGCAACCACAGGCGATCCGCTGTTGGGAGTTACGGTAGTCGTTAAAGGGACTTCACGTGGAACAGCTACCGACTTTGACGGAAATTATGAATTGAAAGCCGATCGTGGCGAAGTATTGGTCTTCTCCTCCATAGGTTTTAGAAGTCGAGAAATTACCGTGAACGGAACTGTTTTAAACGTAACGCTCCAAGAAGATGCTCAACAACTCGATGACGTTGTAGTTATTGGTTACGGTGTTGCTAAGAAAAAAGATGTTACCGGTTCGGTAAATTTGGTAAATGAGAAAGATTTTAACAAAGCACCGGCGGTAAATGCCGATCAATTGTTGCAGGGTAAAGTAGCAGGAGTACAAATGACCTCAGCAGGGGGTGCTGTAGGTGAGGGGCAAACCATCCGTGTACGTGGTAATGGTTCGTTATCCTTATCTTCAAATCCGCTTATTGTAATTGATGGCGTGCCTATGAATGACGGAGGCGTTGGAGGATCACGTAGTATCTTTAATTTGGTAAACCCTGAAGATATTGAAAGTATGACGGTACTTAAAGACGCTTCATCAACAGCTATTTTCGGATCACGTGCCGCCAATGGGGTAATTATGATTACCACTAAAAAAGGAAAAGCAGGTCAGGATATGAAAATCAATTTCAATACGAGCTTATCTTTACAAAACGTAAGTGATTATGTAGATGTGATGAGCGCTTCTCAGTACAGAGACCTCATTACAAGCACCGGAAAAGCCAATCTGATAGCTCGTTTAGGAACGGCTGATACCCATTGGCAAAAACAAATCTATCAGACAGCACCAATGAGTAACAGCACTTTGAGTGTTTCGGCAGGTGGGGTAGTGCCTTACCGTGTTTCTGTGGGGCATTCGTATGCCGATGGCGTACTTCGTACCGATAACTTCCAACGTACTACTGCCAAAGTAACATTGACACCAAGTTTGTTGGACAATCACCTAAAATTAGAGCTGAATGCTAACGGAACATTTATGAAAAACCGCTTTGCTGAAAAGGGTGCTATTGGTGCAGCCGTAGGCTATGACCCAACCAAACCGGTTTATGACCCAACTTCACGTTATGCAGGTTATAGTGCGTGGTCAGACTCGGCAACAGGGCTTCTCGGAGGTTTAGCCCCGCTTAACCCAATGGCGATGTTATTCCTTACTGATGACAACTCCAAAGTGTATAACTTCATCGGAAATTTAAAAGCCGATTACAAATTACCTTTCTTTCCTGAGATAATCGCTACGGTGAATGTAGGGTTAGACCACAGCAACGGTAAAGGTGATAGAATCATCGACCCTCGCTATCCCAATTCGTCAAGCAACTTTGCAGGAAATCATAAAGTTTATGATAACAAAACCACTAACAAGTTATTCGATGCTTATTTGAATTACAACAAGGAGGTAAATAATCACAACATCGGTTTGATGGTAGGGCATTCTTATCAATCTTTTGAATTTGACAATCACGAAACCTTTTATGAAACCTTTGTGAATCCGGGGGATAATAAAGAAACACCAAAAATTGATAAGAGCAAAAACGTGTTGATGTCATTCTTTGGTCGTGCCAATTACAGCTACAAAGATAAATATTTGCTCACAGCAACACTTCGTGCTGATGCCTCATCTAAATTAGCAAAAGAGCATCGTTGGGGATATTTCCCATCGGTAGCATTGGCGTGGAACATCGCTAATGAGAATTTCCTAAAAGAAAATGAAACGGTTAATGAGTTGAAATTACGTTTAGGATATGGTGAAGTGGGTAACGTTAACGGATTAGGAGATTATATTTTCTTAACCAACTATACACGTAGTACAAACGGAGCTTCTTATCAGTTTGGCGATAACTTCTACCAAACCTACCGACCAAGTGTAGTAAACACCGACTTGCGTTGGGAAATCGGTAATACGATCAATGCAGGTATTGATTTTGGTTTTTGGCAAAATCGCTTAACAGGAACTATTGATGTATATCGTAAACTGACCAAAGATTTGATTGCACCAAGCACTGTGGATGCCTTCACCAATTTCGGTAACGAAGTAAAAGCGAACATCGGTAATATGGAAAACCGAGGAATTGAGTTCGGCATTGGTTACACGCCTTTCCGTACCGATGATTTCCGTTGGACAATCAATTACAATGTTGCCTACAACGAAAATACATTGAAGAAACTTCCGAAAGTAGAAGACGTTGGAGGTGTCTCAGGAGGAACTGATAATGAAGTTCAACGCCACCAAGAGGGGCAAACTCCATTTGCATTCTTCGTATTCCAACAAGTGTATGATGCTAATGGTAAGCCTATTGAAAACGTATTCGTTGATAGAAACAGCGATGGAGTTATCAATAACGACGACCGCTACTTGTACAAATCACCATTTGCTCCTGTAACAATGGGATTAACGATGGATTTCAACTACAAAAATTGGGATTTGAACATTATTACACGTGCCAATATCGGTAACTATGTGTACAACAACACGCAATCTTCTTTAAGTCAGTTTGAAACAGCTGTTGATGGACAGTACTTGCGTAACTTAATATCAAATTATAACGACACCAAGTTCACAAAACTTAGCGGATTGGGTGTAATAAGTGATTATTTTGTAGAGAATGCTTCCTTCTTTAAGTTGGATAACATCACTTTAGGATACACATTCCCAACTACAAAATACAATATTCGCCTGTACGGAACAATGCAAAATGTATTGACGCTTACTAAGTACAAAGGCTTAGACCCTGAGGTATTTGGAGGAATTGATACAAACTTCTATCCTCGTCCGAAAACCTATTTGGTAGGTTTGAGCGTGAATTTTTAGTCAAAATACAACGAATAAAATTTTTGAAAAATGAAAAGATATACCACATATAAGATATTCGGATTGGCTTTAGCCTTGTCGCTAACGGGCTGTATGAAAGACCTTGATCAGTCGCCTATTGACCCCGATAGCTTTACACAAGTGCAAGTGTTTGCCAATCCAACAGAAGCCAAAAGTGCTTTGGCTAAGGTCTATGCCTCCTATGCCTTAACCGGACAACAAGGACCTCAAGGACAGAGTGATATAACAGGAATAGATGAAGGATATTCACAATTTTCTCGGCTTTATTTCGCCGCTCAAGAGCTTACTACAGAAACCGCTGTAGTGGGGTGGGCTGACCAAACCATTAGAGATTTCCACGCGTTATCTTGGTCTTCTTCCGATATGTTTCTTAACGGATTGTACAACCGCTTGGGGCAACAAATTTCCTTTGCCAATTCATTTATTACCAATGCAGAAGCGTTAAGCTCCGATGCTCAGGTGAGAACATTCATTGCTGAGGCTCGTTTCTTACGTGCCTATTCGTACTATTGCTTGATGGATTTGTTCGCCAACGTGCCATTAGCTACCAAAGTACAAGCTACTTTACCTACGCAAAGCAACCGTCAGGAAATATTCCAATTTGTAGAAAGCGAATTGAAAGCCATTGAGGGCGAGTTGAAAGCTACCAAATCCAACGAGTACGGTCGTGTAGATGCTGCCGCTGCACAAGCACTATTGAGCCGTTTGTATCTGAATGCAAAAACGTGGGTAGGCACCGAGCGTTATGCTGATTGTGTGGCGTATGCCGAAAAAGTAATCAACTCAGGATATGCCTTGCATAATGATTACAGACAATTGTTTATGGCAGATAACGATACCAACGGAGCTCAAAACGAATTTATTTTTGTGTTGAACTACGATGGCATCCAAGCCAATACGTGGGGAGGTGTTACTAACTTGTTGCTTGGGTCTATCGTAGGCTCAATGAAACCGGAGAATTACGGAGTTGTCGAGGGTTGGAACGGATACAGAACAACCAAAGAATTTGTCTCTAAATTTGAGACCAAAACCACCAATGCCAACGGAGAGCCAACAGCGTGGAACGACCAACGAGCAATGTTTTATACCGATGGGCAGTCCTACGAAATCAGCGATATTAGTAAATTCACCGAAGGTTATGCACTGCCTAAGTTTACCAATCGTACTTCAAAAGGAGGCAAAGGAAAAGACCCGTCAGGGAAACACCCTGATACAGATTTGCCTATCATTCGTTTGGCAGAGATTTATTTGAACTATGCTGAGGCTGTAGTACGTGGCGGAGGTGGAAGCAAAGCAACTGCGGTAGGCTATGTAAATCAACTACGCACACGTGCAGGAGCAACCCCTATTACCGAAGCAGAACTTACCGCCGATTTTATCTTAGATGAACGTGCTCGTGAGTTGTATTGGGAAGGATTGCGTCGTACCGATTTGATTCGCTACGGAAAATTCACCACAGCCGACTATCTATGGACATTCAAAGGAGGCGCCATCACAGGGGTAGGTACAGGTGAGCACAGAAATATCTTCCCCATACCGGCAAGTGTACTATTGGCAAATCCGAACTTAAAACAAAACACGGGATATTAATTGTAAAAATAAATGGGTATGAAAAATATATTCAAAGCAGGGACATTATTCGGGCTGCTATTTGTCGCCACATCGTGTGAGAAAGATGAAGAGAAAGCGGTGCTTAATGCCGAAGCTAAAATAGAAATGAGCTTGTCTGCCAATACGTTGGCTTTGGACAAAGAGAAAGGAAGTGAAACAGCACTTAGCGTTTCGTGGGAAACGCAACAGCTGAACCTAAATTTGGGGCATTCGTACAGCATTTTGTTGGAAAGCAACGGAAAAAGCAAAGAGGTATCCGTAACCAAATCGCCATATAGTTTTTCTCACGTTGAACTTAACAAAATTTTACTTGCCAACTTAGAGCTTGCCGCAGGAACAGAGGCAGAAGTAAAAGTAACGCTTAAAGATGCCATTAGTAATACGTATAGTATTCCTACCCAAGCAAAAACGATTAAAATAACACCTTATGCTGACCTTATCGAGCCCACTGAATGGGGTATTGTAGGACACGCAACACCTAATGGGTGGGATGGTCCCGATCTTCCATTTTGGAAAAACCCGACCAATAGCAATGAAAGGATAGCTTATGTGGCTTTGAAAGACGGCGAAATCAAATTCCGTAAAAACAATGCTTGGGCAGAAAATTATGGTGATGACGGGAAAAATGGAAGTCTTGAAAACGGAGGGGCTAACATTCCTGTTACTGCAGGGATATACAAAATCGTTTGGAACATTAACGAAAACACCTACACCATTGAGAAATATACGTGGGGAATTATTGGACACGGAGCCAAAGGATGGGGAGATAACGATGATATTCCATTAGAATATGACGGAACTACCAATACTTGGAAGAAAACAGTTACCCTTGTCAATGGTGAAATAAAATTTCGCTTGAATAATGCTTGGGATACTAACTACGGAGATGATAAAGCTGATGGCGTATTAGAAGCCGGAGGGGCTAACATTCCCGTTACCGCAGGAACATATACCATTACGGTCGATTTCTCAGTAACACCGCCTACATATTCCATCAAATAGGTTTTATAATGACAAACTTCGACTCTTAGGCTAAGCAATTTTGTTAATACGCAGGGCAGAGAGTCGAAGTTTTTTTATACGATGAGGAAGAGGTAATATGTTAAAAATCAGGTAAATGTTTGCTTTGTGTTTTAAAAATATGTAACTTCGGGGTCTGTATGTAATGTTTATGTCTTTCTAAATCCTGAGATTTTATCTTTTTGTAAGGATACAAATCTATAAAATCAGACAGATTTGCATTTTTGTAAGGGTACAAAAGCACAAAATCGGTGGGTTTTACTCTGTTGTAAGCCAACAAGGGTATAAAATCGGGCAGATTTCCGCTTTTGTAAGGGTACAAAAACATAAAATCGGTAGGTTTTGTACTATTGTAATAAATAAAAAGAGAAAAATTACTTTAAAAAGAACAGAAGTAGAAGACAAATTATATAAACTTACCTATAAACATCAAGTAAAAACATAAAAAAATATAAAAATATGATTTCGAAGCATAATTTATCAAGAGTTCGCCTGATGGAATTTGCCCAAGTGATGGCGAATGTAAAAAACTTTTTAGAGAAAGAAGACCTTGCTAATTTGGAACTTACGGCTATTAAAACGGATTTTGACCGAGATTTTAATGCCTTTGAAGCCTCGTTAAAGCCCGTACGAAAGAGCGAGTACACGCAACGAATCACCGAATTGGACAATCAGCGCGATATACTACTGATGGGCTACATTGGGCATTGTAAGTTATTTGTGAATTTTCCGGTGAAAGAGAAAGCTGAAGCTGCTAAAAAATTGGTACTAATCAACGAAAAATATGGTAAATCACCACAGAAGCAATCCTTCCGTGAAGAAACGGCTATCATTCGTAATCTGCTCGATGATTTAGCCGCTACTCAAGTAAAAGCTATGGTAACGCTCATCGGAGCCGAGCAATGGATTGAGCAACTTGCACAAGTTAATGAAGCCTTTGCTTCACTTCACACCGACCGCACCCAAGAGCAAGGAGCCGTTGAGGTGGGCAAAACTCAAACCACTCGTGCCCAAATGCAAACAACATTTACCAAACTTATTACTCTAATCAATGGTTTGACCATCGTAAAAGGAATACAAGCATATCAAAATTTGGTAAATTCTATCAATGAAGAGATAAAAAAAGTAACTCAATAGTCAAGGGAAAAGTTTCAAGTTTCAAGAATCAAGGATAAAGTTAAAAGGATAAAGGATAAAGTTTCAAGTTCCAAGTTCCAAGTTCCAAGTTTCAAGTTTCAAGTTCCAAGTTTCAAGAAACAAGGAAAAAGTAACAAGGGGCAAGAACCGTAATTCGTAATTTGTAACTCGTAATTCGTAATTGATTCTCGTAATTCGTAATTGATTCTCGTAATTCGTAATTTGTAACTCGTAATTCGTAATTGATTCTCGTAATTCGTAATTTGTAACTCGTAATTCGTAATTGATTTCATACTTATGAAAAAAAATATTTTAACAATGGTTTTCGTTAGTCTGCTACTGTTTCAATGCGGTAAAAAGGATAATAACGATGCTCCCACACCGCCACAGGAGGTTACTCCGCTGAATCTCTCGGCAATGGATAACGGCAATCGGGTAATGATGCAGACTTTTTATTGGGATGTAGAACCTCGTGGCGATTGGTGGAATTTGACAGCTACCAAACTCACCGATTGGAAAGCTAATGGCGTAAACCGAATTTGGTTGCCACCTGCCACCAAGGGGCAATCAGGAGGGTATTCAATGGGGTATGACCCGTCGGATTACTTTGATTTTGGCGAATATAACCAACACGGCACCGTAGAGACCCGTTTTGGCTCGCGTGCCGAATTGGAAAATCTAATAAAAAAAGCCCACGACAACGGCTTAGAAGTTATCGCCGATATGGTATTGGGGCATAATTCAGGAGGTGGATTGGAACATAACATCACGCGTGGGAAAGACACTTACACGATGTTCAACGAGCAACACGGCAATGCTTCGGGAAAATTCAACCGCAGTCATTTGGATTTTCATCCGAACGATTACCATTGTTGCGACGAAGCCGCTGATTTCTTTTCGGAACAAGACCTTTGCCATCATAAGGAATATGTACAGAATTGGCTTTGGAAATCGGATGAGTCTGTAGCGAAATACTATAAAAACACGATGAAATTCGACGGATGGCGTTTTGACTATGTTAAAAGTTTTGGCGCTTGGGTAGTAAAAGATTGGATGGCTTCGGTAGGAGGTTTTGCCGTAGGAGAATATTGGGACGGCGACGCTCAAAAGCTCAAAAATTGGGTAGATGAAAGCGGAGGAGTTCCGGCTTTTGACTTTGCGTGTTTCTATAAATTGGAACAGGCTTTGGACAAAAATGATATGCGACACTTAATGGGCAACCAAATGCTTCGAACCATCTATCCTGATAAGGCGGTTACTTTCGTTGCTAATCACGATACCGAGAAAGACAAAAATCTTGATAATGTAATCAGTAAAGAACGAAAACTCTTGGCGTATGCCTATATGCTCACCCATAGCGGCTATCCAACTATTTTTATTTCGGATTACGAAAATGATGAGTTCAAAGCTAAAATACAGAATCTGTTACTCATTCACCGTAGTTTAGCCGTAGGCGAGGAGAAATTCTATTTGGCTTCCGATACCGAATTTATTGATTTCCGTTTAGGCGATGAAAACAGCCCCGGATTGATGCTTTTCCTCAACAGTGGAAATGCCCCTGCTACGCGTACCATTCCTACACATTGGAAAAACAAAACTTTGATAGATTATACCCAACAGAGTGCCACACGTCCTGTCACCGATGCTAACGGAAAGGTAACCATCACGGTGGGAGCAAATAGCTATGGGGTTTGGTCAATTTCAAAATAATTACGGATTTCGATTTTTAAATTACAAATTTCGAATTACAAATTACGAAAGTTAGAGCCGTAATTCGTAATTAATTCTCGTAATTCGTAATTGGTTCTCGTAATTCGTAATTGGTTCCGTAATTCGTAATTGGTTCCGTAATTCGTAATTGGTTCCGTAATTCGTAATTGGTTCTCGTAATTCGTAATTGAATCCGTAATTCGTAATTGAATCCGTAATTCGTAATTGAATCCGTAATTCGTAATTGATTCTCGTAATTCGTAATTGATTCTCGTAATTCGTAATTAATCTCGTAATTCGTAATTAATTCTCGTAATTCGTAATTAATTTAAGTGTTAAGATGAGGAAAGACAATATCATTCAAGAGAAAACGTTTGCTTTTGCAGTTCGGATTGTGAATGTATATCGTTACATGGTTTCAGAACATAATGAACGGGTTTTATCCAAACAATTGTTGAGGTGTGGCACATCGATTGGGGCAAATGTTGAAGAAGCAATTGGAGCACAGTCTGATAAAGATTTTTGGAAGTGTTGTAAAAAGTATGATACCTTTAATAAAATGGATATTTCTGTCAGGCTGAGCGTAGTCGAAGCCCTGTAATTACGAGGCTTCGACTACGCTCAGCCTGACAATCAAAACTACCATCATACTTTTTATAACACAACCAGATTTTTTATCAAAGATAAGTATTGCTTATAAAGAAACTCGAGAAACGATATATTGGCTACGATTATTAGAAGCAACCGATTTTCTCACAGAAGAACAAAGTATCAGTTTACTAAACGACGCCAAAGAAATAGCTAAAATCATTGGAAAAATACAAATAACAATTAAAAATAAACTAAAAGCATAATAATGAATTGCGAATTTTAAATTACAAATTTCGAATTACGAATTACGAAAGTTAGAGCCGTAATTCGTAATTGATTACCGTAGTTCATAATTAAATAAAAAAAGTTGTAATGAAAAAAATATCTATTATCCTTTGTTGCCTTTTGGGGTGGCAATCTCAAGCACAAAACACACAAATTTCGCCTGATGGTAATGTAAAAGTTACCTTTGAGCTAAATCCGTCAGGAAAACCTTTTTATAAGATTTGGTACAAGAATCAGGAAGTAATCAAGCAAAGTTATATGGGCTTGGAGCTTAAAAACACTACTGATTTAATTGCTGATTTTAAGGTTATTAAGGAAGAAAAATCTACTTTTGATGAAACGTGGCAACCTGTTTGGGGCGAAGAAAGCCATATTCGTAATCATTATAACGAGCTTTTGGTGTCGCTTCATCAAAAGACTTCAGATCGTTTTATGAATATTCGTTTTCGAGTGTATAATGATGGTGTAGGTTTCCGTTATGAGTTTCCTGAGCAGAAGCATCTGACCTATTTTACGGTGGTAGAGGAATGGACGGAGTTTGCAATGACGGGCGACCACACAGCGTGGTGGATAGTAGGCGATTACGATACCCAAGAGTACGACTATACCGAGTCAAAACTCTCTCAGATACGCCTATTAAATCAAGGAGCCATCAATCATAACGCCTCACAAACACCGTTTTCACGCACAGGAGTGCAAACTTCTCTAATGATGAAAACTGATAGCGGACTTTATATCAATCTACACGAAGCAGCTTTGGTAGATTACTCGTGTATGCACTTGAACCTCAATGATTCTAATTTCGTGTTCCAATCGCATTTGACTCCCGATGCTACGGGCGATAAAGCGCATCTACAAGCTCCTTGCCACACCCCTTGGCGTACCATTATGGTTAGTGATGATGCTCGTAATATTTTGGCTTCACGACTGATTTTGAATCTAAATGACCCTTGTGCGTACGAAGACACTTCGTGGATAAAACCTGTGAAATACATCGGTGTTTGGTGGGAAATGATTTCAGGAAAATCTTCGTGGGCATACACCGATGAGTTACCTTCTATTCAACTTGATAAAGTAGATTATACAAAATTAAAGACTAACGGAAAACACGCCGCAAATAACCAAAACGTACGTAAGTACATCGACTTTGCAGCACAACACGGCTTCGACCAAGTGTTAGTAGAAGGTTGGAATGTAGGTTGGGAAGATTGGTTTGGACATAAAAAGGATTACGTGTTTGATTTTGTAACTCCTTATCCTGATTTTGACCTCAAAGCCTTGAACGAATATGCCCATTCCAAAGGAGTAAAACTGATGATGCATCACGAAACCTCTTCTTCTGTAAGAAATTACGAACGACATATGCATAAAGCGTATCAGCTTATGAATGACTACGGTTATAATGCTGTAAAGAGTGGCTATGTAGGTGATATTGTGCCACGAGGCGAACATCATTATGGGCAATGGCTTGTAAATCATTATTTGTATGCCGTAACCGAGGCAGCTAAATACAAAATTATGGTTAACGCACACGAGGCAGTGCGTCCTACGGGGCTTTGTCGTACTTATCCGAACCTTATCGGAAATGAGTCGGCTCGTGGAACCGAATTTGAATCTTTCGGAGGAAATAAACCCTTCCATACCACCATACTTCCGTTTACACGTTTGCAAGGCGGGCCAATGGATTACACTCCAGGAATTTTTGAAACCCAAATTTGGAACGTAAATCCTGACAACGGAAGCTATGCACGTAGTACCTTGGCAAAGCAATTGGCTCTATACCTCACAATGTATAGTCCGCTACAAATGGCAGCTGATTTGCCTGAAAATTACAGTAAATATTTAGATGCCTTTCAATTTATTAAAGACGTTCCTGTAGATTGGCAAAAAAGTATCTATTTAGAGGCAGAACCTGGCAGATATATTACCGTGGCTCGTAAAGATAAGCATAGTAACGATTGGTACATCGGTTGCACAGCCAATGAAAACGGGCATACATCGAAACTAAAACTCAATTTCTTAGATAAAAACAAGAAATATGAAGCCACCATCTATGCCGATGCCAAAAACGCACACTATAAAAACAATCCTAAAGCGTACACTATTACCAAAAGAAAAGTAGATGCCAACACCACTCTTACCCTCGTAGCTAAAGAAGGCGGTGGGTATGCTGTGAGTATCAAGGAAATCAAATAGACTTACTACCAAGTATGAATTACGAATTTCAAATTACGAATTAGAAAGACGTGATGACATAAAAAACAATCGGGGCAATATAATTCTGCTGAATGTAAAATCCATAGAATTGTAGGTTGTGTTATAAAAAGTATGATGGTAGTTTTGATTGTCAGGCTGAGCGTAGTCGAAGCCCTGTAATTACGAGGCTTCGACTACGCTCAGCCTGACAGAAATATCCACTTTATTAAAGGTATCATACTTTTCACAACACTTCCGAATTGTATTGTCCCGATTGTATATAAAAGAACGTAAGTTGTTTTAAATCAACTATTCTTCTTCTTCGTTTAATTCATCTTCATCAAAAGAGTCATCATCGGAGTTTTGAGTTTCTATATCTGCTTTTGATTTCCCCTTTTTTCCTTTTTTAGGAATAATTTCATCATTATTTTTCAGGAACTCTTTGATTTTATTCTCCAGTTCTTCGGTCAGTTCAGGATTGTCTTTCAGTAGAGTTTTTACAGTATCCCGCCCTTGTCCAAGTTTTGTACCTTGGTAACTGAACCAAGAACCGCTTTTGGTGATGATGTCAGCATCTACACCAATATCAATAATTTCCCCTATTTTTGAAATTCCTTCCCCGAAAATGATGTCGAACTCAGCAGATTTAAACGGAGGAGCAACTTTGTTTTTAACTACCTTAACGCGGGTACGATTTCCGACTATCTCACCATTTGAATCCTTGATGCCTCCTCCACCCGCTTTACGGATGTCCAAACGAACAGAGGCATAAAACTTCAATGCATTCCCCCCTGTTGTGGTTTCTGGATTTCCGAATGTGATTCCAATTTTGTCACGTAATTGGTTGATAAATATTACAATACAATTTGCTTTATTAATACTTCCTGTAATTTTTCGCAATGCCTGTGACATCAATCGAGCGTGAACTCCCATCTTAGAGTCTCCCATATCGCCTTCGATCTCACTTTTCGGTGTTAAAGCAGCGACTGAATCCACTACGATCAGGTCTACCGCATTCGAACGAATTAACGCATCGGCTATTTCCAAAGCCTGTTCACCGTGGTCAGGCTGTGAAACAATCAGATTATTGATGTCTACTCCCAATTTCTGAGCGTAAATACGGTCAAAAGCGTGTTCTGCATCAATAAATGCAGCTGTTCCCCCAGCTTTCTGTACTTCTGCAATAGCGTGTAGCGTTAAAGTGGTTTTACCAGACGATTCAGGCCCAAAAATCTCAATAACTCGCCCTTTTGGATATCCTCCAACACCTAAAGCAACATCCAAACCTACGGAACCTGTCGAGAAAGTTTCAATCTCCTCAATAGGAGCATTTCCCAATTGCATCACTGCCCCTTTCCCGAAGGTTTTATCTAATTTTTCAAGTGTCAGTTTCAAAGCATTTGCTTTTGCTTCTGCTGCACTCAATTCCTTTGTATCTTTCTTTGCCATATTTATATATTTTCTTACAAACTGCTAATATACGTTTTATTTTTATTACGCAAAAACATATTAAAAAAATTACGAATTACAAATTACGAATTACAAATTATGAAAGCTATAAGCGTAATTCGTAATTTGAAATTGGTAATTTTACTTACAAGATTGATTTCGTTCCTGATGGAATTTTAAAAGGAAAATTTACTTTTTCATTCAAACGAATGCTTTTAAATGATAGTTCTATTTCGGTTTTTTGTAATTCTCCATCCACCATTCTTCGTACGTTGATTTTAATAGTATCAGGAAACAAGACATTGTCTACTTTCTGATATGTATAAGTCACTTCAGATTTTTCTTTTGGATTCTCAGTATTTGTAATTTCAAGGAAACCAATGCGATATGTTTTCGGAGTGATTCCGTAAATGGTTTTTAGGGTGTTTATGTTTTCGGACTGTAAAATATAGTTTTGAGAATCAATAAGTATTATTTTAGTGTTTGAAGTATCTTGATCATAGATATATTGTCCCAATAGCAATCGTTGTAAGTTTTCAAAATTCACTTCAAAACCTAACAAATCGCTGATATGTGAAAAATCGCCATCAAAGTGTGTATTTTCTAAGCGGTTGTAGTAACTCGCTTTTTCGGGAGTGACAAAAACTTTAGCAACTCCCAAAGGAGCTGAAAACCAAATAGCTTTATCTTTTTGCATACGAAAACTCAAAGCGGGGAGCGATGACATATTTCCTTCACTACCGTGAGCCAAAGAAATACTGCCGTTCACTGTAACGAATTTAGGAAAGGCATTACTATGATGTTGAATCAGGGTTCCGACCTTCATTTTTCGGTCAACTTCACCTGCTGAAACGGTACTTTTCTTTGATTTACAAGCAAAAGTCAATAGACCTAATGCTACTAAAAAAACTATTTTTCTCATTCGTATTTATTTTTTACCAGTACTTCCGAAGCCTCCTGTACCACGAATTGTTTCCGAAAGTTCTTGAACCTCAGTAAGTGTTGCTTTTTCATATTTAGCAAAAACCATTTGTGCAATGCGTTCGCCGTTTTCAATTACGAAAGGCTCATTGGAAAGATTTACCAAGATAACTCCAATTTCTCCTCGATAATCCGAATCAATGGTTCCTGGAGCGTTCAAAACCGTGATACCGTGTTTGGCGGCAAGTCCGCTTCGCGGGCGGATTTGTGCTTCGTATCCTTTTGGCAATTCTAAAAACAATCCTGTTTTCACAATCACTCGTTCCAGTGGAAGTATTGTGATAGGAGTGGTTACAAAAGCGTGAATGTCCATTCCTGCAGCTTCTTCCGTCTGATAATTTGGCAATGGATTGTTTGATATGTTTTTTATGTTTACATTCATGTGGTTTAATGTTTTAAACTAAAGGCAAAGGTACAGTTTTATTTTGATTACTTATACAAAGAATCGTTACTAAAAACACATACTATGTTAAAAAAATGCATATTTTTTCATGTCATAACTAATTGATATTCTTTTCTTTCTTAGGATGTATTTTTTAAAAAGATAAAAAAAAGAAAATAGCTTTGTATCAAAACGAAAAAAATTGTACCTTTACGCCTCGAATTATAATTAATCAAACAGCTTATGAAATTAAAATTTTTAACATTGTTCGCGTTTGTGTTCAGTTGGTGTTTAACACTTTCTGCACAAATGGTGTCAGTAAAAGGAACCGTTACTGACGAGGGTAAAGTGCCACTACCAGGCGTAAGTGTTTTGATCAAAAACACTACTCGTGGAGTAGCTACCGATTTTGATGGTAAGTACGAAATCAAAGCAAATCGAGGAGATGTGCTTGTATTCAGTTACTTAGGCTTCGTAACACAAGAAAAAACAGTGGGAGCAGGTAGTTCACAGACTATCAACGTATTACTTGTTGAAGAAGCAGAGCAGCTTGGAGAAGTTGTAGTTACGGCCTTGGGGGTTAATAAACAGGCCCGTTCGGTTGGATATGCAACCACCAAAGTTGCAACCGCAGAGATTGAGAGGCTAAACGTTATCAACCCAGTAAACGCTCTACAAGGAAAGGTGGCAGGGGTTGCCATCAATACTACAGGTGCCTCAGGGGTAACATCAAGTGCAGGGATCACCATTCGTGGGGCGAAGTCGCTCGACAAAAACAACTCTCCCATCTTCGTAATTGATGGAATGATCATCCAAGAACGTTTAACAAGTCCTACCGATGGAACTGACTGGGGGTCTCAATTAAAAAATTTGAATCCTGCTGATTATGAAAGTATTACTGTACTAAAAGGAGCTGCCGCTACCGCTCTTTATGGGTCGCGTGGAGCTAATGGTGCTATCGTAATTGTTTCAAAAGGAGGTAAATTTGGAAAACAAGGGTTGGGAGTTGAGTTTTCTCAATCCATTGAAACAGCAAATATTTATCGCTCTCCTATGAAACTTCAAAACGTTTACGGAGCAGGACATCCTCTGAACGGATATGAGGGCGGTTTTTTAGGCGATGGCTCCCTACAAAACACTCCCAATAGCTTCGGTCCTAAAATGGAGGGGCAACTCGTAAATCAGTATATGCCAGGTGGACAACAAACTCCTTTTGTTGCACATCCTGACAACTGGCAAACCTTATACCAAAATCCGTTTAATCAGACCTATAACGTAGCTATCAATGGCGGAAGTGAAAATTCATCATTCCGTTTGTCATACTCCTATATGGATAATAATGGAGTTTTTAAGCGTAATAACTTCAATCGTAATACCGTTGCTTTTAGAGGTTTGATGAAATTAAACGACATTTTTTCAATGGAAGCAGGGGTTAACTACGCTTTTTCAAAAGCACAAAACGGAGCTAACCAAGGAGGTTGGGATTGGGACAATAACCTGTCTATGTTAAGCACCTTATGGACACCACGTAACTTTGATATGGATGCTTTCGTAGAAAACTATCGTGATAAAGAAACCCAAGCCGTTGAAACAGAAACGCCTTGGGGCAGATTGAGAGGATATCTACACAGACGAGATTTAAATCTAAATCAAAGAAACGAAAATTCATTACTGACCAATCTGACTCTACGAGCGAACATTGCTCCTTGGCTAACTGCCAGTGTAAAAGGGAATTACAACTATTATGGTATTTCAAAGATGGAAAAATGGTATGGAGCAGGAGCTTTTTATGGACCTACAAAAACAGGAGGATACTCCCGAGGGGGTGAGGTTTATGGTTCCTATAACTTCTTAGGTATGCTGCAATCCAATGATAATAAAATCAATATTGCAGGAGAAGAAATTACCTTAGACGCTATCGTTGCCACCGAACTATATGGCAATTTAGAATCTCACTCTTGGCATAAAGCAACAAAAGGCGGATTGGTAGTTCCTGCTTTGTTTGCCTTTTCGAACTCGGCGGAAACTATTATTCCTACATTCGGATACACCCCCGCTAACAATAAAGTATTCGGGGTTTCAGGAATCTTAAATTTGGGATGGCGCGATCAACTATTTTTGGAAGTTACAGGGCGTAATGATTGGCTTTCTTCTTTAACGTACCCGAACTATATGATAGGCGGGAAAAATAATTATTCGGTGTTCTATCCATCAGTAAACTCTTCGTGGGTTTTTACCGAAACTTTCCAAATGCCTGATTGGTTCTCGTTCGGAAAAATAAGAGCTTCTTGGGCAGAGGTAGGTATGGGAACAGGTGCTTATGCTACATCCAAAGGATACGGAATTTTTAGACAAGAGTCACAGTTCGATGCTCAAAGAAACAGCGTATTGGTTGCCCGACCCAATTTAGGAACAGCTTGGAATAACGATTTGAAACCTGAAATTCAGAGTTCCATAGAGTTAGGTACTGATTTACGTTTCTTTAACGAACGGCTGAATGTTGATTTTGCTTATTACAAAACCAATACACGAAACCAAATTTTGTCGGTAGGAGCTTCTATTGAATCGGGTGCATCTACACAGCTAATCAATGCAGGAAATATTCAAAATCAGGGAATTGAGCTTCAAATTGAAGGTACTCCAATAAAAACAGATAATTTTAGATGGACCATTGGAACTAATATCACCAAAAACAAAGGAAAAATCATAGATCTTCACCCCAATGTAAAAGAATGGCAATTGATGTGGCAATATGATGGAGGTCCAGAAATTTGGGCATATGAAGGTGGTGATTATGGTGTACTTGCTACATCGTACAACTCGCCTTATGGTTCTTCAATATACCGCTTTAATAACCCCGATAATGCTAACGACCCGCGTAACGGAAAACCTGTCATCTATTACAGAGGTGCAGGAGGTTCTCCTAATAAAGCATATGTTTATTCATACGTAACCAACAATCAGAAAGGTATTAAAGATCGTGTTGTATTGGGGAAAGTGGAAGCCGATTTCTATTTGAATATTAATACTTCTATTGCTTATAAAAACTTTGATTTGTATGCGTTGATTGATGGACGTTTTGGAGGAAATTTTCATTCAAATGCTTCTGTATATGCTACTGGTGCAGGAGCGTTAGAATCCACTCTACAAGGGCGTGATGCCGAACACGGAGGGTTGCCACGCGTTAATTACAAAGGAGAAACTGTATATGATGCGATCAATTTAGATGCCGTTTTTGATGAAGATGTTAAGGCACCTTTGGCTAGTGATCCAAACCAAAGAATTGATGTAGGAGGGCTTACTTATCGAGAGGCTCTTGATAAGGGTATAGCTCCTATGATGGCAACTACACACTATGCATACAATATGGGTTGGGGGTCACCCAATGAGTTGCATCTACAAGAAAACACTTGGTTGATGCTTCGTGAGATTTCGGTGGGCTACCGTTTTGATGATGAAGTATGCAAAAAATTAGGTGCGAATTATTTGCGCGTAGGTTTAACGGCTCGTAATTTAGGAGTTTTGATGTCTAAGTTACGCGATGGGCTAAATCCTGAATCTATTTCAAGTAACAATCCGTTAACACCTATGGTTTTGGGAGGCGTTCCCTATTCAAGAACGTTTTCGTTTAATTTAACCGCTAGATTCTAAAAAAGTATAAAAATGAGAACCATAAGAAATATATTTACTGGGGTATTTGTTGCTACAATACTCACGGGGTGTTTGAAAGATTTTCAAGAATTAAACACCAATAATGAAGAATTGACCTCTGTTGATCCTCGCAATGTGTTTACAGGGGCTACGGAGAATTTCAATAACAGCACACGTGCTCACCTATTGAATAAATATGATGGTGTGTTACAAATTATGCAGTATATTGTGTCATCGTCAGGAGGTCGTGAAGGGCTTTATTTTGAGTCTTCTGCAACAAATCGCCCTTCCATTTTTACGCCCTACTATGATGATTATTACCGAACTATTGGGTTGAATTTAAGGTATTTAACAAATACCGTTATTCCTAACAATACGGAAAAAACCAAGTATCAAAATTTGGCAGCCATCGCTAACATCTTGGAGGTGTATGAGGCTTGGTTGGTTTTTGATGTGAATGGTGCAGCACCTTATCATCAGGCTTTTATGAGAAGTACTCACGATATTGTAAAGCCTAAATATGATTTATACCAAAAAGGTATTGACGGAGAACCTATGTATAAATTCTTCGATAAGAAAGTCAAAGAAAATGTGGCTGTTCTGCAAAGTAAATTGAAAGACCAACACGAATTGGGTAACAATGATTATTTCTATAAAGGAAACATTGATAACTGGATAAAATTTGGTAATACGTTACGTATTAAAATGGCACAGCGTGTTGAGTTGGCAGATACGGAGTTCTATAAAAAAACGATTGACGATGCTTTGGCTAGTGCAGGGGGGATTATCGCTAACAATGATGAATCGTGTGTGTATAACCATCCAAATGACCATAATAACAACACCGATGATATGCAAAAATTGACCTCAGAGTATTGTGCTTCAAGGGCTTTTGTTAATTTCTTAAAAGCATACGATGACCCTCGTTTGCCTTTGCTTATTCGTAGAAACGGATTTGGTTTAGGGAATAATAACAAAATAAATGACGACAATGCTAAATCATTAGAAAAGCATTTCCCTGATTATCCAACGAAATACCCTAAATTCTCAGAGCGGTATTTTGGGATTTCAGCAAATCCTGATAGTTCAAGTACAGCTTGGTCAAGACATTCTTATTTTGAGTTTAAATACAAAAATGACGCAGGAGTAGATGTTGTATTAAACATACGTCATAATAGCCAAATCGAAAGTCGATTTTACATAAAAAACGGAGGAAAAGTATCTCACTCGATAACCGCTCGTGACAAAGAAGACGCCAAATATGATGCACCACAAACCAGTATCAGTTTGTTTACACCTCTAATCACTTATTCTGAAACTTGCTTTATGATGGCTGAAATTGCCCACAAAGCAGGAGGAGCAAAAGGCGGAAAAACTGATTTGGATTGGTTTAAAGAGGGAATCAGAGCCTCAATGCAACAATACCAAACTTGGGCTACAAAAATGGCAGTTCCTTCGGCGATGAATGCCGATAGTGATAACTATAATCCTATCACAGAAGATAAGATTAATGCCTATTTGGCTCGACCTGAATTTCAATCGGTTACACTCGAAAAAATCATCTCGCAACAATGGGTAAATCTATTTATGAGACCTGAAGAAATGTGGGCTACATGGAAACGTACAGGCTTACCTGCTTTTAAAGAAGACCCTGTACCAACCCAAGGTGTTGCCTATTTCGAAAAAGTAACCAAAGCAGGAAGTGATTTGGTAATACCCAGACGAGGAGTTTTACCTACACCCAATACCGAGAATATTGATAATTTCAATGCGACTGTTGAGGAACTCAAAAAGGACCCTGCCTATGGTGCACAAGAAAACCACACCGAAGGAAGAATATGGTGGGATAAAAAACAATAAAATTTTTAAAACGTAATTACAAAAAAACTGTTCGATTTTTTTCGAGCAGTTTTTTTTTACTTGTATTTAATGTAATTGTACTTGTACTTGGAGGTTGAATCTAAGATTAACTGTGATAAAAAAAATTTGGAAGAAAACGAAAAAATAACTACCTTTCGCCTGTCTATTAGTAAATTCAAAAATATGTATAAAAGAATCATTCCCTTAGGATGTGTGCTTTTGGCAGTATCTTGTTCTGAAAAGGTTAAAGAACAAGAAGTTAAGATTAACTATCCACAAACCAAAAAGGTAGATACCGTTGATGTTTATTTCGATACAAAAATTGAGGATCCTTACCGTTGGCTCGAAGATGATCGCAGTGAAGAGACTGCCAATTGGGTAAAGGCTCAGAATGAGGTTACCTTTGGTTATTTAGAGAAAATACCATATAGAAAAACGATTAAGCAACGTTTAGAAAAACTTTGGAACTATGAGAAAGTTGGAGCTCCGTTCCAAGAGGGAGATTATATCTATTACTACAAAAATGACGGACTTCAAAACCAAAGTGTTCTTTATCGCAAGGATAAAGACGGCAAAGAAGAAGTTTTCTTGAATCCTAATGAGTTTTCAAAAGATGGAACAACTTCTTTGGCAAATCTTAGTTTTACTGAAGATGGAACACTTCTAGCGTACCAAATTTCCGAAGGAGGTAGTGATTGGCGAAAACTTATCGTCATGAATGCTGTAACTCGGGAAATTATTGGTGACACCTTGGTGGATGTAAAATTCAGTGGCATTTCTTGGAATGGAAAAGAGGGATTCTATTATTCAAGTTATGACAAACCCAAAGGAAGTGAGCTCTCAGCGAAGACCGATACACATAAACTGTTTTACCATAAACTAAATACACCACAAAAGGAAGATAAACTTATTTTTGGTGGCACTGCAGACCAAAAATACCGTTATATTTCTGGCTATGTGTCTGATGATGGGAACTATTTGTTCGTGTCTGGAGCAAATTCAACTTCAGGGAACAAATTGTTTGTTAAAGATTTAAAAAATCCAAAATCGACTTTTGTAGCAATTACTGAAAATTTCGATAATGATACCCAAGTAATTAACAACAAGGGTTCAAAACTTTATTTGGTTACAAACTTAAATGCTCCTAACAAACGTTTGGTAAGTGTGGATATTTCTGATCCAAAACCTGAGAATTGGAAAGATATCATCCCAGAAATTGATAATGTACTATCAGTTTCATTAGCAGGAGATTATATCTTCGCTCGTTATATTGTAGATGCAGTTTCTAAAGTAAAACAATATGATTATGAAGGAAAACTTATCCGTGAGATAAAATTGCCAGGTGTGGGTTCAGCAGGAGGATTCAACGCTAAAAAAGATGAAAAAGAAACTTATTTTTCTTTCACAAACTACAACACACCAGGTAAAATTTATAAAATGAATTTAGATTCAGGAGATTATCAATTATACTGGGAGCCTAAAATAGACTTTAATTCCGATAATTTCGAATCCAAGCAAGTGTTTTATATCTCCAAAGATGGTACAAAAGTTCCGATGATTATCACCTATAAGAAAGGAATCAAACTTGACGGGAAAAATCCTACCATACTGTACGGTTACGGAGGATTCAATGTAAGTTTAACACCTAATTTCAATATTTCCAATGCCGTATGGCTTGAAAATGGAGGAGTTTATGCTGTTGCCAATTTGCGTGGAGGTGGTGAATATGGAAAAAAATGGCATGATGCAGGAACCAAAATGCAGAAACAAAATGTGTTTGACGATTTTATAGCTGCAGCTAACTATTTAATTACCGAGCAGTATACATCAGCTAATCATTTAGCAATCAGTGGAGGTTCAAACGGAGGGTTGCTAGTAGGAGCAACCATGACTCAACGTCCAGATTTGTTTCGAGTAGCATTACCAGCGGTAGGTGTGTTAGATATGTTGCGTTACCATACCTTTACTGCAGGGGCAGGTTGGGCATATGATTATGGAACAGCAAATGACAGCAAAGAAATGTTTGATTATTTAAGAAGCTATTCACCAGTGCATAACGTTAAATCAGGAGTGGAATATCCAGCCACTATGGTCACTACCGGTGATCATGATGATCGCGTGGTACCAGCACACAGCTACAAGTTCGCAGCAGAGCTACAAGCTAAACAAAAAGGGACAAACCCAGTACTTATTCGCATTGAAACCAACGCAGGACATGGTGCGGGAACTCCTGTTAGTAAAATCATTGAACAAGCAGCTGATGTACAGTCCTTCATTCTGTGGAATGTTGGAGTGAAAGATATCAAATCAGTGGGGAATTAACTCTAAATATAATACTAGAGAACCATAAAACTTCCTCTTTAGGATCGTTTTTAGAAGATTTTTTTCTGAAAAGGGAGTTTTATCCTAATGGATAAATAGTTAAAAAACAATTTTTGAATCTGTAAAAATAACGTATTTTTTTCGTATAAATACAATATAAAAAAAATATATTTTTTTTGAAAATAGATATTATAATTGGTGATTTGACTAAAGAAAATATGATATTTCTTAAATAAATACTTTTTTTTGGTGTAAAGTAGATATTATTAAACATTTGTAAATATAGTGTTAAACTTCAAATTCAACATTCAATAAACTAAAAATAATGTTGTGAGTTTGAAAATTATTGTCTACGTTTGCAGTCCAAACTGTAAAGTTAATTTAAACAATGTTTATGGCAAGAAGATTATTAATAATGTTAACGATACTCACCTTAGTCTATTCCTGCAAACGTGGAGGAGGAGATCATAAAGGAGAGCTTGTTGGCGTTAAAGGAAAAAGTTGGAAACAACCGAGACCTTATGGAATGACCTTGGTTCCAAGTGGTTCTTTTATTATGGGTAGCTCTGACGATGATAAAACAGGTAGTCTAAATGCACCTGTTAAGACTGTGAGTGTTGGGTCTTTCTATATGGACGAAACTGAGATTACAAATAGTGAATATCGTCAGTTTGTCAATTGGGTTCGCGATTCTATCATTAGAACAAATCTCGCCGAATTAGCAGATCAAGTAGGTCAAACGCAAGGTAATGGGGGTGTTGGTGAGTACGCATATCTAAATACAAATACAGAAAACATGAATGCGTATCAGCAATATATGTATAACACATATGGAGACCAGCAGACAAAGAAACTTAATAGAAAAGTACAATTGATTTGGGATACAAACAAGTTTCCCGATGAGTACTATTCAGAAGTTATGGATAAAATGTACCTCCCGATAGAGGAGTCTTATAACGGAAAGCGTATCATGGATGTTGAGAAATTCGTATTCAAATATCAATGGTTGGATATGGAAAAATCAGCTCGTGCAAAAGGAAATCGTAAAGATTTTGTCAAGGAAGAACTAGTCAAGGTATATCCTGACACAACAGTTTGGATTCGAGACTTTGCGTACTCTTATAATGAACCAATGCACAATCAATATTTTTGGCATGAAGCCTACGGAGAATATCCAGTTGTTGGGGTTACATGGATGCAAGCAAAGGCTTTTTGCGAATGGAGAACCCTTAATAAAAACTCATATTTAAAAGCTAAAGGAGATGATGAGATAAATTCATTTCGTTTACCCATTGAGTCAGAGTGGGAATACGCTGCTCGTGGAGGTCTGGAAGGAGCTACTTATCCTTGGGGAGGTCCTTATACAACGGACGATAGAGCATGTTTCTTAGCGAACTTTAAGCCATTACGAGGTGACTACGCATCCGATAACGCGCTTTATACAGTCGAGGCAAGGTCATATGAGCCTAATGGATACAATCTCTACAACATGGCAGGAAACGTTTCAGAGTGGACAAACACCACTTACGATCCAAATTCCTATGAGTATATGTCAACCATGAACCCCAACGTAATTGATGAGAAGAATAGACGTAAAGTTATCAGAGGAGGTTCTTGGAAAGATACTGCCTACATGTTGCAAGTAAATACACGCGATTTCGAATATCAAGATTCTGCTCGTAGTTACATAGGTTTCAGAACAGTGCAGGATTTTATGGGTGTTTCTGAAGGGCAACAAGCTAAAACAGCTCGTGGATTTAGATAGGAATCAATAAATTATCAATAAAACAAACTAATCAACATTTAAAAATTTTATCTTATGGCAAAAGGAAATTCAACTAGAAAAAAAATCTTTAATATGGTTTACAGCTTAGGTGCTGCTGTCGTGATCATCGGAGCGTTGTTTAAGTTGACACACTGGACGATAGGTCCACTTAATGGTACCATATTATTGGCACTTGGATTAGGTACAGAGGCTTTAATTTTCTTCATAGCAGCATTTGAGCCTGTTGAGGAAGAGGTGGATTGGTCTTTGGTTTATCCTGAATTGTCAGGAGGAGCTCCTCGTCAAAACTTAGCTACTGCTCAAGTAGTCACTAAAGAAGACAAGGCTTTGAAAGAATCTCTTTCTGAGAAACTAGATGGTATTTTGGCAGAGGCTAAAATTGATGCGAATTTGATGCAATCATTAGGTAAATCAATTGAAAATTTCGCGGGTGCAGCTAAAGAAATAGCTCCTGTAACTACTTCAATGACAGCTACTCATAAATATGGTGAAGAGCTTTCAATTGCTGCATCTCATTTAGAATCATTAAACAGTTTATACAAATTACAATTAGAAAGAACAGAGAATCAGGTAGCAGCTCAGGCTGGTGTTGTTGATAATCTCAATTCATTGAATCAACAAATGGTATCATTCCAAGATAATTTGAAATCCTTGAATAAAGTTTATGGAGGAATGTTATCTGCTATGGGTAAATAATTGTTAACTAACTAATTAAAAATTAATAACTTATGGCAGGAGGAAAATTAACCCCCAGACAAAGGATGATTAACCTTATGTATTTAGTTTTCATAGCTATGTTGGCATTGAACATGGGTAAGGAAGTTTTAAATGCATTTGGATTAGTTAACGAGAAATTTGAGGCATCGAATGTTAGAGCAAACGCAGCGAACATTGCAGCTATAGAGACGCTAGGAAATAGTGCAAGAGAAAATCCTGAGCAGTACGGAGAAGTGTACGAAAAAGCAAAACAAATGCGTGAATTGTCTGACGAATTGTACAGTTTTGTTCAAGAAATTAAAGACGGATTGAACAAAGAGATTGGACAAGAGGACAAGGGTGTCATGGAAAAAGATTATCAAGCAATGGATAAATCCGAGTACACGGACGATTTGTTTTTCAAAGGCGAGGGTTATAATGCTAAGGGACAGGAATTTGTTGATAAAATTGACAGTTACAGAGAAAAAGCCTTGGCTCTTTTAGGAGATGATCCTCGATACGCTGAACTTGTTGCAAAAATTAAAGCAAATTTTAATACCGAAAGCGTTAAAAAAGCAGATGGAACGATAGAAAAATGGTTGGATTACCACTATAAAGGGTTTCCTTACATCGCAACATTAGCAAAACTTTCGATGATGCAATCTGATATCAGATCTAATGGACAAGAGTTCTATGGTATGATGTTAGAAGGTAATTTGAAAGCTCAGATTTCGATGACTAACTATACCACTTTACTGGAACAAGGAAAAGGGGCGTACTATCAAGGAGAAACTTTTGATGGAGCTATTGTTTTGGGAAGAAAAGATGCTTCAACAAAGCCAAATGAAGTAGAGTTGTCATTGGATGGTAGAAAATTATCAGCAAATGAGTTTGATATTCAGGATGGAAAAGTGAAGTTGAAAGTGAATGCAGGAAATGCTGGAGAACATAGAATTACAGGTAATTTACACTTTGATCAAGATGGAAAACGTATTTCTGTTCCTGTAGATCAAACATTTTCAACAATTCCAAAACCTAATGCAGCTGTAATTTCTGCTGATAAGATGAACGTAGTGTATCGTCCGTTGGAGAATCCAATTACAATTTCAATGCCTGGGGTTGCTGATAACAAAGTTACGGCTTCAGCACCTGGATTATCTAGAAAGTCAGGTACAAGTTACGTTCTGAAACCAGGACAAGGACGGGAGGTAACAATTAATGTAGTGGGAGAAATTGATGGACAAAAATTCTCTTCATCACGTCAGTTCAGAATTAAAGACGTTCCTCGTGCGGTAACCGTACTTGCTGGACAATCAGGAACTGTTAAAATGCCTAAGGCGAACTTAGCAGCAATGCCTGTGGGAGCAACCATTGAGGATTTTGATTTTGAATTGAAGTATACGGTTACGTCATTTAAAGTTTCTGTTCCAGGACAACCTTCTGTTCAAGTGAATGGAGATAGAATGAATGAACAAGCTAGGGCTGCAATCGGTAGAGCAAGAAAAGGAGATATTATTCAAATTTTTGATGTTAAGGCAAATATTCAAGGTGCAGCTGGATATGTACCACGACCACCAGCTCCGATTTCAGTTGAAATAACAAACTAAAATAACAATTAATGAAATTTCAATCAAAAAACGTAGTTCTTTTTGTAGCGTTTGTTTTAATTGCTAATCTTTCTTCAGCTCAGGCGAATTTGCTTAATGCTAAAAAGGTG
This sequence comes from Capnocytophaga canis, assembly GCF_043187445.1. Taxonomy (NCBI): domain Bacteria; kingdom Pseudomonadati; phylum Bacteroidota; class Flavobacteriia; order Flavobacteriales; family Flavobacteriaceae; genus Capnocytophaga; species Capnocytophaga canis. Next base: position 1,518,905 of record NZ_CP171121.1, read on the forward strand.
GAAGATATTGGTAAGAAAACAGAAGCTCAAATTGATGCAGACAATGATAAACCATTACCTTACGGGTATGTCGATGAGAGAGATATTCTTTGGTCTGTGGAAACTTGGGAAATTATAGACCTGAACGAACGAGTAAATTTTCCGTTACTTTTCCCAATAGATACCTTGGATGTAAGTACTTATCGTCGTCCGTTGTTTGATGTTATTATGAAAAACGTTAAGAATGGTAAGTTAGACATCTACAGAGATTCTCATTTTGCTGAGAAGATAACATTGGAGAGTATCAAAGCCAGTTTAACTAAAGAGGATTTGATGGATGCGGGTTACGACCAATTGAACGCAGGTGAACAGGTTTCTGAGGAGTATAAAATTCGTCGTGATTTAACTGCGGGTGATATTGCTCAATACCGCGTGAGAGGTTGGTGGTACTTTGACAAACGTCAAGGAGAGCTCAAATATCGGATTTTAGCAATTGCACCAGTGGCTCCAGATGTCAACTTTATTGATTCAGAAGATGCTCAGGCTTCTTTGATTGAATTGTTTTGGATATTCTACCCACAAGCAAGAGAGATTCTGCATGAGGCTAAGACTTTCAACAGAAAGAATGATGCTAAACCAATTTCCTTTGATCATTTGCTAAATGCAAGGATGTTTAGCGGAGTTATATATAAGGAAGCAAACGTTTATGGTGACAGACCAATCAACGAGTATTTACCGGGTAATTCGTTATTCCAGCTCTTAGAATCTGATAAAATAAAAGAGAAAATCAGAAGTAGAGAGCACGATATGTGGGCAAACTAATATTAAAAAATAAATTTTATAAAAAACTGTTTTGAAGCACTGAGTTGTTTCGGAACAGTTTTTTCTATTGAGGATAAATTCGATTATTGTATGTTTGATTTTATTGTTGTTGGAGCTGGGTTGGCAGGTGTTTCTTTTGCCCATATGTTAGAAAATGAGAACAAGACGTTTTGTATTATCAACAATCATTCACAATTGGCGAGTTTGGTGGCAGCAGGGGTGTATAATCCAGTTGTTTTAAAGCGCTTTACTCCTATATGGAAAGCCGATGAACAGGTAGATTTGTTACACGATTTTTATGACCAAATGGAACAAAAGTTGAGCAAAAAAATACGTATTGAGCAATCTATACTTAGAAAATTTAATTCAATTGAAGAACAAAATAATTGGTTTCACGCTTCTGATAAACCAATTTTGTCAAGATATTTGAATCCAAGTATTTTACCAGAGAATAATACACATATTAAAGCTCCCTTTGGGTTTGGAAAGGTTCAATACACGGGAAGGCTTGATGTGAAAACATATTTGACTGAATCTATCAATCGATGGAGGGATGAAAATATATATCACCATAGAAATTTTTTCTATGAGGATTTACATATTGAGGACGATGTTGTTTACTATCAAACCATTTCGGCAAGGCATATTGTTTTTTGTGAGGGTTATGGAGTACTTAAAAATCCGTTTTTTCAATATTTACCTATGAAACCATGTAAAGGAGAAACTTTGACTTTTTACGCCCCTGATTTGGATTTGAATGAAATTCTAAAAGGAGATGGTGTAATTATACCAATAGGGGAGGGGGTCTACAAAATAGGAGCTACATACGAATGGGATGACCTGAGTGATACCATCACTGAAAAAGGTCGTAAGGAATTGGTTGATAAATTAGAAAAACTGATTTCGTGTAGTTATGAAATTATTGAACAGGAAGCCTCCGTACGTCCGACAGTTTCGGACAGAAGACCTTTAGTAGGAAAGCATCCAAAGCATGACAATATGTGGATCCTCAATGGACTTGGCACACGCGGGGTAATGAACGCTCCGTATGTAGCGAAAGCACTTTATCAAACTGTTTTTGAACAAACTGAATTGCTCAAAGAAATGGACGTAGTCCGTTATCGGAAGTTTTGGAAATAAATAATTAAAAATCAGATATTTATCTATATCAATACTTTTGATAAAATAAGAACTTCTTTTTTTGAGCAATTTTCTTGAGCCTATGACTTAAAAAATTGAGTAAAACATTTTGTATGTAATAAAAAAGCATTAACTTTGGGAAGTGATTTTTTAATCTTTTAAAAGAAATAGATTATGTTCAAAGAAAATAAGAAGGTTATGGCAGAGAATACAGCAGCAAGTAGTAACAGAATAGTTACGGATACAAAATTTAAAGGAGAGATAGTATCTAAAACCGATTTTAGAATTGACGGGGAGGTGGAAGGAAATTTCCAAACCAGTGGAAAATTGGTAGTAGGAAAAACGGGAATAATCAAAGGTACAGTGATTTGTGAAAATGCAGATGTTGAGGGAAGAATAGAAGGAACGCTTCGAGTGAATAGTGTTTTAACTTTAAAATCAACTGCTGTTATTGAAGGAGATGTAACCGTTGACAAACTTTCCATAGAGCCTGGAGCAGTGTTTAATGTATCATGCACCATGAAAGGAAGTAATAGACCAACTAGTTTAAATGAAAAACCGACTACCGACAAAGCAATTAAATAAGTGGATACGATTCTCCCAAACGGGGTTGCAAATGGCAGTAACTATTGTTGCTTGTTGTTTTTTAGGAGTTTGGTTGGATGAAAAGTACGTGAGTTTACAACCTCTTTTTACTGTGCTTTTCTCTCTTTTGGGAGTTTTTGTTGCTATTTATTCTGTGATTAGGCAAGTGAAGAATTTTTCTGAAGACTAACCTATGAAGAATTTTGTACGTTTTTTTCTGACAGTCTGTGTAGTAATCGCACTGACCCAGTTTCTTATGGATTTACTGATCAAGCAGTATGCTTTGAATCTTTTTTCTTCTGTTGAGAAAATTTGTTTGTTTCACTTGATATTATCATTAGGGGTATTAACCATTATTTATACTGTACACAGGCTACGTCCAAAATATACTTCTTTTGCTTTTTTGGGGACAGCTTTTCTGCGTATGGGAACCATGGTTGCTTTCGTATTACCTTTAGCTAAAGCTGTGGAGCAAACTCCAATCACAGATGTTATATTTCTTATGGTACCATATTTTATTCTAACCACCATTGAAGCTATTTTTACCGTAAAACTTATTCGAAACGCAACCTAGAATGGTTGTAATAAATTCATAAAGTAAAATAACGAAGTTGTCACTTGTTTTTATAAAACTGATAATCAGAGTATTGTATATGAAAAAAATCTATATAATGAAGTTATTTGGTCTATTCTTTTTTGTATTTATGGTAGGAGCAAATGCTCAACAGATTTCAGTAGTTCCTCAACCAAACGAGGTTTTTTTTCGAAAAGAGAAGTGTCGTTTGGATAAGACTGTCATTTTTGAAATCGACAAGACTTTTGATTCATTACAAGAAGAACTATCTCTTCTTTTCCCAACAGATTATAATTCTTCTAAATCTACTCTAAAAGTTTCTGTTAAGCAAGATCATTCTATCAACAATCAAGAAGGTTATATTCTTGATATTCAACCTAAAGTGATTATTATTAAGTCCAAAGAAAAGGCAGGTGCTTTCTATGCAATTCAGACTTTGAAGCAATTGGTAGCACAGTCAAAATACAATCGGTCAAATTTCATAACCTGTATGAAAATCAATGACGCACCTCGTTTTGCTTATCGAGCATTGATGGTTGATCCTGCACGACATTATTGGAAGATGGAAGATCTGAAAAAATACATTGATGCAATGGCTCAATACAAATTTAATTTTCTGCATTTACATCTTACGGATGATCAAGGGTGGCGTATTGAAATTAAAAAATATCCGAAATTGACAGAGATTGGGTCTAAAAGAACAGATTTCGAGGGAGATAAACGCAATAACGAAGGGTATTACACACAAGATCAAATGAGAGAATTAGTGCAATATGCATTGCAACGCAATGTTCAAATTATCCCAGAATTTGACGTTCCAGGTCATAGTGATGCCGCTATTGCAGCCTATCCGGAGTTAAGCTGTAATGATACGATCATTAAAGTACGTAACGTTGCAGGGGTTTCTAAAAATCTGCTTTGTGTGTCCAAAGAAAACGTTTTTAGGTTTATTGATGATGTGATTACGGAACTTTCGGATGTGTTTCCGTGTCCGTATTTCCACATTGGAGGGGATGAAGCACCGCTTGATAAATGGATTGAAACCCCATCGGTACAAGAGTTAAAGAAAAGATTACAAGTTACAGATAACCACCAATTGGTTAGCTATTTCTTTTCAAGAGTCAATGAGTCATTAGTCAAAAATGAAAAACAACCTTTAGTATGGTTAGAGTTAGAAACACCTGAATATCCAAAAAACAGCATTATGTATTTATGGCGTTATAACACAACACCTGAAGTTTTAGAAAGAGCTAAAAAAGATGGCTTCAAAGTCATTTGCTCCCCTGGTGAATATGCATATTTCGATTATCCACAATGGAAAAATGACCTGCCTAATGTTGGTTGGATGCCTACTTTGACTTTGCAACGCGTATATGAGTTCAATCCGTCATTTTCTTTAAATAAAGAGGAAGAAAAGCAGTACATCTTTGGTGTGGAAGCCACCCTTTGGGGAGAAAGTGTAAAGGATTTGTTCAGAGCGTTTTATATGACATTCCCCCGAGCATTTGCTATGGCAGAAGCAGGTTGGACAGAAATGCCAAATCGTAGCTGGGAAAATTTTGTCAAAAAATTAGATTTTCAACTGGACTATCTGTTGAAGCAAGGAGTGAATTATCGTCCCCCTGTGGAATTGTATAAAGATAGGTAGTGATACAAAGAGAATAAAAACCATAATTTCATGACACAATCTGCCCACGTATTTTTACAAGAATATTTTTGTAGTCAATGAATAAATAACTACCTTTGTAGTCTAAAGAACAATCAAACCATTTTTCAATTATGTACGGAGAAATAAAAAAGCATTTACAAACTGAAATAGAATCAATTAAAGAAGCGGGTCTTTACAAGAAAGAACGCATTATTACATCAAAACAAGGTGCTGAAATCAAGATTTCAACGGGAGAGGAGGTGATTAACTTTTGTGCTAATAACTATTTAGGACTTTCCTCACATCCCGAAGTAATTCAAGCTGCCAAAGATGCTTTAGATTCACATGGCTTTGGTATGTCTTCCGTCCGTTTCATTTGTGGAACTCAGGATATCCACAAAGAATTAGAAAAAAAAATAGCAGACTTTTACGGAACTGAAGATACCATATTGTATGCTGCAGCTTTCGATGCTAACGGGGGGGTGTTTGAACCTTTATTCACCGAAGAAGATGCAATTATTTCTGATGCCTTAAATCACGCATCTATCATTGATGGTGTTCGCTTGTGCAAAGCAAAACGTTTCCGCTACGAAAATAGTAACATGCAAGATTTAGAAGCTAAACTTCAGGAAGCAAATGCAGCAGGAGCGAGATTTAAAATTATAGTTACCGATGGGGTTTTTTCGATGGATGGTGTGGTTGCACCTCTAAATGAGATTTGTGATTTGGCTGATAAATACGATGCTTTGGTAATGGTAGATGAATGTCATGCAGCAGGTTTTATCGGAGCTACAGGGAAAGGAACTATGGAAGCTAAAAACGCTTTAGGTAGAGTCGATATTATTACAGGTACGTTAGGAAAAGCCTTAGGCGGTGCGATGGGAGGTTACACCACAGGTAAAAAAGAAATTATTGAAATTTTACGTCAACGTTCGCGTCCGTATTTATTTTCCAACTCATTAGCACCAGCTATTGTGGGAGCTTCTATCAAGGTTTTTGATTTGATTTCTAAAGACACATCGCTTCGCGATAAGTTGGAATGGAATACTAACTATTTCAAAAAAGGGATGAAAGCAGCAGGATTCGACATTGTGGAAGGCGACAGTGCAATAGTACCAGTGATGCTTTACGATGCTCAAGTGTCTCAAATTATGGCAGATGAATTGCTAAAAAAAGGAATTTATGTGATTGGATTTTTCTATCCGGTAGTTCCAAAAGGAAAGGCTCGTATACGTGTACAACTCTCAGCAGCACACTCTAAATCACACTTAGACAAAGCAATAGAGGCCTTTACAGAGGTAGGGAAGTCTTTGGGAGTAATTTAAATATCGAAAAAAGCAAAAAAAATTCGTGAAAAGCATAAAAAATAAAAAAATATAGTTATATTTGCACCCAAAATAAAGTAGTAATCAAAATTCATTTTTAAGTATGAAGAAAATCAAAGTAACTTTAATTGCCTTAGCAGCTGTTTTTTCGGTAGGTGTTCAGGCACAAGATGAAAGCAATCCTTGGCAAATAGGATTTGGAGTTAACTCAGTAGATATCCGTACACCAAGTACTTTTGGAGAACTATTGAAAGATTGGGCAGGACCAAGCGACATCAACGTTCTTCCAGCTGTATCTCGCCTTTCAGTAGGTAGATATATCGGAAGTGGTGTTTCTGTTGAAGTTTCAGGATCTTTGAACAAAATCGAAAAAGGTTTCGGATATCACAAAGGAGGACAAAAAGTAGACAAGTCTTTCTGGGCTATCGACGCAAGAGGTAAATATCACATAAATACGTTGTGGGAAGGAGCAAGATGGTTTGATCCTTATGCACAAGTAGGGGTAGGTTACGCTAACATCGACAAAGAAGGAGAATTCAAATTTTTAGGAGGTGCTGGAGCTAACTTCTGGTTTACTCAAAATATCGGTTTGAATGCTCAGACTACTTACAACCACATGCCAAAAGGTGAAGTAGGTTTAGACTATGCTCAACACTCTTTAGGTGTTACTATCAAATTTGGTAGCAAAGACACTGACGGAGACGGAATCATTGATGAGAAAGATGAGTGTCCAGAAGTAGCTGGTCCAAAAGAATTAAACGGATGTCCTGATTCAGACGGAGACGGAATCGCTGATAAAGATGACGCTTGTCCAAACGATGCAGGTTCAAAAGATTTCAACGGATGTCCTGATTCAGACGGAGACGGAATCGCCGATAAAGATGACGCTTGTCCAAACCAAGCTGGTCCAAGATCATTGAACGGATGTCCTGATTCAGATGGAGACGGTGTAGCTGATAAAGATGACGCTTGTCCAAAAGTAGCTGGTCCAAAAGAAAACAAAGGTTGTCCTTGGCCAGACACTGATAAAGATGGTGTTTATGACAAAGATGATGAGTGTCCGCAAGTAGCTGGTCCTGCATCTAACAAAGGTTGCCCAGAGGTTACTGAAGAAGTACAAAAAACATTGAATGAGTATGCTAAAACTATCTTGTTCGAAACAGGTAAAGCTTCTATCAAACCTCAGTCAGCTGCAGTATTAGAGCAAATCGTTAGCGTATTGAACCAATATCCTAACTCTAAATTTACAATTGAAGGACATACTGACAGCACAGGTAACAAAGCTAAAAACCTTACACTTTCACAAGAAAGAGCTGATTCAGTAAAACTTTACTTGGTTCAAAGAGGTATTTCTGATACACGTTTATCTTCAAAAGGATACGGAGTTGAGAAACCAATCGCAAGCAACAAAAATGCTAAAGGAAGAGCTTTAAACCGTCGTGTTGAAATCAACTTAGTAAAATAATTTGATAAAATAGACTATAAAAAAGGTTGCCAAATGGCAGCCTTTTTTGTTTCTTTATGAGGAAGGTTGGTTATCAGGTAGAAACTTCGGAAATTAGTATTAAAACATATCTCCGTTTAATAATACGTTTGATAGAAATATTAAAAATACCATTTCCTAAGCTTTTTGGTTCAACATTTTCCGACGTTATAAAAATCGAATAAATAAACAATTGTTTTGAGCTATATTTTAATGGCTATACTAAAATTTTTGTGAAGATTATTAAATCTGTATTTTTTGATTTTTAAAAATTTGTGTTCATTCTGTACATTTGTGGTCAAATTCAAACCACAAATACACACAAATTTTCACAAATATGCTTTCAATAAACTAAAATCACTAAAATTATAAGGACTATTTTTTTGAAAGGTCACCACAAAAATTTTACTAATGCCATTTTTTAATAAAACAACTCTTATTACACCAGGCAAATATTTTGATTAACTTTTGGTTTTAAAAACGATTCTGTAATTTACTTCTAAAAAGATCACCTATCACAAATTTTTAACAGAAGTATTTCTTTGTAATGTGAATTACGAATATTGGCACAAATTTTTCATTCTCCCTCGTTTCGCAATTCGTTTTTTTTGTCTAAATTTGTCGTTTAAATCCATAAATCAAATGATACATTTCTTTAAAAATCCGAAGCAGAATTTATATGCGGTGCAAACTACCGAAAACTTATCCGAACAAACGATTTCTAAACTAAATTGGCTTTTTGGTGGAGCTAAGAAAATTGAGCAGGAAGTTCTTAAAGGATTTTTTGTAGGTCCCCGTGCAGCAATGATTACCCCTTGGAGTACAAACGCTGTCGAAATTACCCAAAATATGGATATCCAAGGAATTATTCGCATAGAAGAATTTAACGAAGTATCCGAGGATTTTACTGATTTTGACCCAATGCTCTTCCAAAAATATAACGGACTTAATCAGAATATTTTTACCATAAATATTACACCCGAACCTGTTTTAGAAATTAATAATATCGAGGAATACAATCAAAAAGAAGGATTATCGTTAAGCGCTGAAGAAGTAGAATATCTTAACAATTTATCAAAGAAGTTAGATAGAAAACTCACTGATTCTGAGGTTTTTGGGTTTTCTCAAATTAATTCGGAACATTGTCGTCATAAGATTTTTAACGGAACTTTTATCATTGATGGAGAAGAAAAACCAAGTTCTCTTTTCAAGCTAATTAAGAAAACTTCTGAAACAAATCCCAACGAAATTGTTTCTGCTTACAAAGATAATGTTGCTTTCATTCAAGGTCCTGTGGTAGAGCAATTTGCTCCCAAAACTGCTGATAAACCTGACTTTTTTGAAACTAAAAAATTTGAGTCTGTTATTTCGCTCAAAGCAGAAACGCATAATTTTCCAACGACCGTTGAACCATTTAATGGAGCTGCGACAGGTTCTGGTGGGGAAATTCGCGACCGCTTGGCAGGAGGGCAAGGCTCATTGCCACTTGCAGGAACAGCGGTGTATATGACTTCGTATTCTCGATTGGAAGAAAATCGCCCGTGGGAAAAGGCGATAGACGAACGCAAATGGTTGTATCAAACTCCGATGGATATTCTTATCAAAGCTTCAAACGGAGCTTCTGATTTTGGAAACAAATTCGGACAGCCACTCATCGCAGGTTCGCTCTTAACCTTTGAACACGAGGAAGATGCGAAGAAGTTGGGATTCGATAAGGTAATTATGTTAGCTGGTGGTGTAGGATATGGAAAGAAATCACAAGCTATAAAACATCAGCCAAAAGAAGGAGATAAAATCGTAATTTTAGGTGGAGAAAATTATCGCATTGGTATGGGAGGGGCTGCTGTTTCAAGTGCTGATACAGGAGCGTTTGGTTCTGGAATTGAACTAAATGCAATTCAGCGTTCTAATCCTGAAATGCAAAAACGAGCTGCCAACGCCATCCGAGCAATGGTAGAGGCTGATGAAAATCCGATAGTCTCCATTCACGACCACGGGGCAGGTGGACATCTGAATTGCCTTTCTGAGCTTATTGAAGAAACAGGTGGAAAAATTAATTTGGACAAACTTCCTGTGGGCGACCCAACGCTTTCTGATAAGGAGATCATCGGGAACGAATCGCAGGAACGTATGGGATTGGTTATTGGAAACAAACATATTGAAAAATTAAAAACCATAGCTGAACGTGAACGAAGCCCAATGTATGAGGTAGGAGAGGTAACTTCTGATAAGCGTTTTTCAATAACTTCTAAAAAGAAAAACACGAAGCCTTTGGATTTCCATCTGTCGGATATGTTTGGAAGTTCTCCAAAAACCATAATGGAGGACACTTCTGTCAAAACAGAATATGAAGATTTAGTGTACTATCAAAGTAATATAAAATCATATTTAGAACAAGTTTTACAACTTGAAGCTGTTGCTTGTAAAGATTGGCTTACTAATAAAGTTGACCGATGCGTGGGTGGGCGTGTAGCGAAGCAGCAATGTGTAGGAGCTTTGCAGTTACCACTTAATAATGTGGGAGTTATGGCTCTTGATTATCAAGGCAAAGAGGGAATTGCGACAACCATAGGGCACTCGCCTCTTACAGCATTGATTGACCCTGTGGCAGGAAGCCGAAATGCAGTTGCAGAAGCTCTGTCTAATATTGTGTGGGCTCCGCTTAAAAATGGAATCAAGGGAGTCTCGCTTTCAGCTAATTGGATGTGGGCTTGTAAAAATAAGGGAGAAGATGCTCGTCTGTACGAAGCTGTAAAGGGCTGTTCGGATTTTGCTATTGAATTGGGAATCAATATTCCAACAGGGAAAGATTCACTCTCAATGAAGCAAAAATATCCTAATGGAGACGTGATTGCCCCTGGTACGGTAATCATTTCATCTGTTGCGAATTGCACGGATATTACCAAAGTAGTAGAACCCGTTTTGAAACGAAACGGCGGAGCGATTTATTATATCAATCTCTCACAAGATAGATTCAAATTAGGAGGTTCTTCATTTGCTCAAATTTTAAATAAAATTGGAAAAGAAGCTCCGACTATTAAAGATGCTGAATATTTCAAAAAGGCATTCAGCGCTATTCAATATCTTGTAAATCAAGGACAAATACAAGCGGGACACGATATAGGAAGTGGAGGACTCATTACTACTCTGTTAGAAATGTGTTTTGCTGAAAATGATTTGGGAGCTGATTTTGATTTTTCAGTTTTTAAAGAAGAAGACACAGCAAAATTATTATTTAATGAAAATATTGGTCTTGTTTTTCAGGGAGATACAGAAGCAGAAAATTATCTGAAATCAGAAGGGATTGAAGTTTTCAAAATTGGAACGGTAACAAATTCTGATATCCTGAATGTTAAGAATTTTGATACAGAATTATCGTTTAATATTTCAGAATTCCGTGATATTTGGTTTTTAACATCTTATTTGTTAGACAAAAAACAAACTAAAAACGATAAAGCAACAGAAAGATATCAAAATTATTCTGAACAACCACTAAATTTTGTATTTCCGAAGCATTTTACAGGTCAAAAACCTAAACTTTCGAGTGTGAAACGACCAAAAGCAGCTGTAATTCGTGAAAAAGGAAGTAACTCTGAACGTGAAATGGCAAATGCAATGTATTTGGCAGGTTTTGATGTGAAGGATGTGCATATGACTGACCTTATTTCAGGAAGAGAAACGTTAGAAGATGTGCAATTTATCGGAGCTGTGGGCGGATTTTCAAATTCGGACGTGTTGGGAAGTGCCAAAGGTTGGGCAGGAGCTTTTCTCTATAACGAAAAAGCAAAAACGGCTTTGGAGAATTTCTTCAAGAGAGAAGATACGCTTTCGGTAGGAATTTGTAATGGTTGTCAGTTATTTATGGAATTAGAGGTTATCAATCCTGAGCACAAAACACACGGAAAGATGATTCACAACGATAGTGGAAAACACGAAAGTGGATTTACTTCAGTAACCGTTCAGAAAAATAATTCCGTGATGCTTTCTTCGTTGGAAGGGACAACATTAGGCGTTTGGATTTCGCACGGAGAAGGAAAATTCTCCTTGCCAATGGCTGAAAATGAGTATAATATTGTAGCAAAATATGCCTATGAGGGTTATCCTGCGAATCCTAATGGTTCAGATTATAATACGGCAATGCTTTGTGATAAAACTGGACGTCATTTAGTAACGATGCCACATATCGAACGCTCTATTTTCCAATGGAATTGGGCAAATTACCCCGAAAACCGGCACGATGAAGTTTCACCTTGGTTAGAGGCTTTTGTAAATGCACGAAAGTGGATTGAGGAAAGGAGTAAATAATGTTTTAAGGTGCGTAAACACGCACCTTTTTTCATATTTTCAACTTAATAATTATTTTGTAACTTTGTGCTGATTTTCAGCAAAAACTAAAAATATTGTATTATGAAAAGTAATAATCTAATTTTTCTGGGACTTATCGGACTGGTGCTTTCCTTTGTAGGTTGTAAAGACAACTCGAAGCAACAAGCTACCCAACAGAATGTACAAAGCAATATTGCATCCGACTTTCATAAACCGGATGAAAATATCAAAAAAAATGCGGAAGGCTACAAGGAATATTTCTATGAACCCTCTATATCGGTAATTTCTGGTATTATAAAGATCAAAACATTTTTCGGACCTCCGGGGTATGGTGAAAGTCCAGAGGTAGATGCAAAGGAGGAGGTATTTATATTAGAACTCAGAAACCCTATAAATCTTGTTGCAGACGAAGAAGATGACGGGTTTAATCCTGCACAAACTAATATTTTAGAAGTTCAATTAACCTCAACTTCGGATATTAAATTTACAAATTATATTGACAAAAACGTCCGCTTGACGGGAAGTTTCTTCGGAGCACATACAGGACATCATTTTACTGATGTTTTGATGGATGTTGCACAAATTAAGAAAGAATAGATTGATTTATAAAAATACTTCAAATAGAGTTGTTTGTCATTTTGTTTTTAGAAGTAAAAATGGAACGTCTAAATTTTATTTTTGTCAGCAAAATAAAATTGCTAATTATTAAATAAAATCTTAATATTCTCAAAAAATAGACAACGAAAACGTTTGTGAGGTAATAAACTTTTGTTAAAGTTGAAATTAACTATTGTGTATTGAAAATTATTTGTACCTTTGCAATGCAATGAGGGTGGTAGCTCATTGCAAAACTTCAAATAATAGTTTTCATAATTTAAAGTTTTGGTTGGTTAATGGAAAAGTCCGGTATTATTATCGGACTTTTTTCCTTTCCAAATAAAATAAGGGTAAATTACAAGAGGGTAAAATACAGTGAAAAGTATACCCCAATGTTCGTTTATAAAATAAAGAATCATTGTTCCACCAATGAACGATGAAATTCCCAAAAACAGATGAAATCTCTTAAAAAATGGAATATAAGTCCTTATATCCACTCTTTTGCGTTCTTCTTCTGAAATTGTATTGTAGCCTGAAAGGGTTTGTTCAGCATTCTTTTCTGTAACTAAAAAAGCTACGACAATATAGCATAAACTTAAAATAACTATCGCGATCATTAGTATATAAATTTATTGTAAAAAAAACTGCCATAGCGTTCACAACCACAGCAGTTTATTATATTACTTTTCTTCCAAACGTACCTCAAAATCACTCAAAACGTTCATATAGTTGATAAACGCCTCATACGGAGAATCATACGGAGTGAAATACTTATGATAATCCGAAGTAGAGAAGAGTTTAGTCCGCATATGATAAAAATGTTCACTCGCTTGTAATCGTCCGTAATCGTCGGACAATTCTGCGTTCTTTTTCTTCTTTACAATAGACTGAATCCTAAATAATTGGTTGAACGCCTCTTTCTGTAATTCATTTCCAAGCCACGAAGTAATATCACGTTCTTCGTCTGTCCACGAAATTGGGAAAGGAACGGGCAAAACATCTTTCGCAGTATGTTTTTTAACAACTTCTTTTGGAATAAGAAACTGATAATCATCGTCTTCCATCATATTTTTTACAAAATACTCCAAAAAGTCGAAAATGCCACTTTCTTTGCGATTGTAATGACCGATAACATCGTAATTCATAAACAGATTAAGCACTTCGGTTTCTGCCAAACTATGTTTTACCCACGAAGCATATTTCTCGGAAGTAAGCGGATATTCGCCCCATTGTCTGTCAGAAAATCGAATGGCAATATCGTCACTTAACTTACTGTTTTTCAGTAATAAATTTAGATTTTCATCTATCGGATTTTTATACACAAAGTTCGGACTTTTCCAACCCAAAACGTGTTTTGCTCCGTCGGTAAGCATTGTTTTGAAACCAAGTTTGGCTACCCGTTCTCCGATTCTGTCAGAATAAATCAAAGACGTATTTCGGAACGTTACGGGCTTCTTCCCGAAAAGACTTTTTACCACATTTACGTGGCGTTTTACTTGTTGTTCAAACTCGTCCGAATCCTCTGAAAGAGAAGCCAATGAATGCGAATAGGTTTCCGCCAGAAATTCCACATTGCCAGTTTCAGCAAGTTCTTGAAACGAGCGAATAACCTCAGGAGTATGCATATTTAATTGGTCGATTGCCGAACCCGAAATCGAAAAGGCAACCTTGAACTTTCCGTTGTATTTTTTGATTAAATCCAACAGCAATGCATTGGTTGGGAGGTAGCAATTTTCGGCAAGTTCTTCCAATTCAGAACGATTGGCGTAATTGTCAAAATAATTATGTTTCTTTCCTATATCAAAAAAATGATATTTTCTAAGTCGTTCGGGGTGATGTATTTGGAAATAAATACAGATTGACTTTTTCATAAATAAAGTTGTTTTTTGCTGTTTACACTGATTTTTATGCTAAAAAGTTAGTCTTATCAGATTGGTTTTTGATTTTGTCATTCAACGCTCAAAATTATAAATTTTTAATGATTAAAGCAAGAGATTAACAAAAAAAGAAATTATATTTTACTGAAATAGAAAGCCCAGATTACAATGAAATGTAATCTGGGCTTTACTATTGACTTTTTAGTTTTTTTAAAAATTATATATTAAAGACAATTTCAATAGATTATAATTTTTCATTATGTATTTTTTGGTTTTATTTCCTACAAAATAATTATTCTGTGAATAAATACCAAAGCTACAATCTTTTCCTAATGGAATTTCTACACCAATTTCTAACGGAAAATCAACGTACCAGTCTGTTTTAGGAGGTTCAAAAGTTACACTGTTGATTTTTTGATGGTATTTTATCGCTTTATTGAACTGAAAACCCGCACTAAGTGTAAATTTTATATTTGTTTGTTCAAAATTCCATACGTATCCTCTTAATTTAAAAGGAATTTCTATGAATGTAGCTTTTACACGACTATAACCATCGGGAAGTAGCGCTCCATTGTTGAAATGAGTAACTCCAACACCAGTTAATATACCTCCTTTTGAAGAGAGTTTGTAAAATAATAAAGTGTTTATATTGTTTACATTTCCTGTGATTTCAAAGGCTTCTCCTTTGAGTTCTGCTGAACCTAATCCAAAAGAGATTTCACCTTTCCACTTCGACTTTTGTAAACTTTCATTCTGACTGTATATTACACAAAAACAAAACAAACATAAAATTGCTAAAAAGTATTTCATATGTATTTCATTTAATATTAAATAGGTTGTCCGAAAAGGGTTGTTTTGAGCAAAATTTTAAAAATAAAATGCTTATTTTCAATATATTAATTTTTGTGAAATCGCTAAAATTTGACTTTTCGGACAGTCTATTGGTCTCTTAGTTACTTAGGAGCTTCTGTAGTTTCTTTTTCTTCTTTTTCTGGAGCTACCCAATCTACTAAAACAGAAGCCGACACACTAGCTCCCAGTGCTCCAGCAACATTACCTGTAACTCCCCCAGCAACATCAGCAGCTCCTACTACAACCCATTTCCACCAAGGTCTTTTTCCAGTTTTAGAAGAAGGTTGTGATTGATTACTCCAAAAATAGAACGAATACCGAGCAACGGAAGTCATTTTTAAAACGAAATCTTTATCCTCTGAATTTAAAGAATAGGTATTGTCTAATATTTTAGATTCAAACTTAACAATTTCATCCTTTATAGATTCGTACTGTACTTCATCTTGTTTGGAAAAATCTTCTATTAGTCTAAAAAGGTCTTTAACAGCAATATTTACATTTACGTTATTTCCTGTATATTCTTCCAATATGTTCGCGTAGAAATTATCACTGTCATTAAGGATGTGTTTAATCTCATCTTTTGTTGATTCTCCCCCTAAGTCAACACCTTCCCTTCCATATTTTTCATTTAGTCTATTTAGGGCATAATCTAAATTCTCATCGCTTTTTACACTTTTTCCAAATAAATCAGGATTTTTTTTAAAATCTTTAATTTTCTTAGCTTTAAGTTCGTCTAAAATATCATTATGAATTAGTCCATAATGTTCCCAAGGGTTTTGTGGATTAGAAGCCTTTTTATATGCCTTATAAACTTTGGCATCAATTAAACCATTAACCCCTTCATGATTATTCTCTTTTTCTTTTGAACAAGAAAACAATAATCCCAAAACAACCACTGAATGAATAATTTTTCTTAACATAAACTTTAATTTTAAATTAATAATAGATTTATAATATGATACATACTACATCTTGCGCAAAATGAAAGTACGTAGCAAATATATTATTATGTTTTTACAAAAACAAGTTTTTTTAGCAAAAAAAATGCTATTATTTTTATTTTTTAATAATATATTTCATAGAATATTTCAGATAAAATTAAATTGTTGATAAATTTTTAACTAATAAAAAATGGTTTTAAAAATAAAAATGTTAATTTTTTGCTTTTTATTCTTGCATAAAATTCAGTATTTTTTAAATATAATAAAATATTTTAGGCTTATTCTTAGAGGATGAATTCTTAGAATAAGCCTAAATTTCATTACTTAAACCTAAAGTTATCTGAAAAATAATTTTGGATATGTTGAAGAGTCTGGAATCGAAATTTAATAATTAAAGGTTTTCAACTCTGTTCGTATGATAAACTACTTATCTTTCTCTCTATCATATTTATATATGCATCAATTTTTTATCTTTCCTTATTTCACAAGCTTTTCGTAAATGGTTTTGAGTTTCAAAGAGGCGTTTTCCCATTTGAGCTGATTTACCTCATCGTAACCTTCGCGTGACATATATTCGGCAAGAGTAGGATAGGAGAGGATTCCGTGAATGGCATCTGCCAAGGCATCAATGTCCCAATAATCGACCTTGATGGCGTGATCTAAAACCTCAGCCACACCCGATTGCTTCGAAATAATAGTAGGCACACCCGAACGCATCGCTTCCAAAGGTGAAATCCCGAAAGGCTCTGAAACCGAAGGCATCACATAAACATCGCTATAGCGGAACATTCTTTGCACTTCGCCTCCTTTGAGAAAGCCCGTGAAATGGAATTTTGTTCCGATGCCCAGCTGTGCCACTCGTCGGACAAGCGGATTCATCTTTTCGCCGCTTCCTGCCATTACAAAACGCACATTGGGCGTTCGTTTTAACACCTTTGCGGCGGCTTCAACGAAGTATTCCGGACCTTTTTGCAGGGTAATTCTTCCTAAGAAAGTTACGATTTTCTCCTTAACCCCTCGTTCTTCCTTTTCGGTAGTTTCAGCAGAAAAATCAACCGCATTATGCACCGTGATAACCTTTTCCGGATTGATGCCGTACTTCTCTACCACGATGTTGCGCGTCCAGTTACTCACCGTAACCACAATGTCGGCGGCTTCCATTCCTCGTTTTTCGATGTCGTAAACTAATGTATTTCGATTGTGTTCCCCGCCTCTGTCATATTCCGTAGCGTGCACGTGAACAACAAGCGGTTTTCCCGATAGTTTCTTAGCAACTATCCCCGCACTGTACGTGAGCCAATCGTGGGCGTGAATAACATCAAACTGATGATTCTTTGCCACTGTTCCGGCAACCAAAGCATACCGATAGACTTCCTCCATCAGGTTTGCGCCGTACTTTCCCGAGAATTGGAATTTATTTCTGAAAGAAATTTTCTCCTTACTTTCGCCCGTTTTCAGATAAGCTTCGCGTTCGCGGGCAAAGGTTTCGGGGTCTAAATACGGAACCAGATTCGAGCCGATTTCCATAAAGTTGATGTTCTTCCAGAATTCTTCAATGTTTTCCATATTTTGAAGCATTTCCACATCACTTGCGTTAATGATGTCAGCAACCGAACTATCTTCATCGCCTCCTGCCTTTGGCATCACGAATAAGACATTTACGTTGTGTTTTGCCAATCCTTTGGCGATGCCGTAACAAGCCGTGCCAAGTCCGCCACTGATATGGGGCGGAAATTCCCAACCGAACATTAGTACTTTTACACTCATATCACTCTTATTTATTTGGTGTTTCTATTTAAAATTCTATTGATTTTGATAATTTTTTCTATTTTCAAGCTGAATTAAGCTGTTTTTCTTGTTTATGATGAAAGATTTTTATTGTACTTCATCAGGTTTTTCATCTTCTTCATTTATTTCAAAATTTTCAATTTCTTTACGTATTTCATCTAAAAGTTGTTTTTCTGTTGGCAAATACAATTGGTATTTACTTGTTATAATATGCTTTTGATTCTCAGGAAGAGTATATTTTACCACAGCGTCATTTTTGTCGGCACAAAGTAAAATGCCAATAGTTGGGTTTTCGTGGCTGAGTTTCTGTGTGCGGTCATAATAATTGACGTACATCTGTAACTGCCCTATATCCTGATGGGTAAGTTTATCGGTTTTGATTTCGATAATCACAAAACTTTGTAACAAACGATTGTAAAACACTAAATCTACGAAAAACTCATCTCCCTCAATATGAATGTGTTTTTGCCGAGCTACAAACGAAAATCCGTTGCCTAATTCCAACAAAAATTCTTGTAAATGAGAAAGCATTTTAGTTTCTAAATCCTTTTCATAATAGGTACTTTGTTGTTTCAAACCCAAAAACTCCAAAACCATAGGGTCTTTGATTATTTCCTTTGGGTCAGAAGGTTGCCTTTCATTTCGAGCAACGGCAAGTACGCTTTCTTTATCGTTCGAAAGCAAAAGTCTTTCGTACAAAGAAGCGTTTATTTGTCGTTCCAACTGCCGAGAAGTCCAATTATTTTTTGTTGTTTCGGCGATGTAAAACTCTCGTTTATGTTGGTCATCTATTCGCATAAGTATCTTATACTGAGTCCAATTCAATTGTGAATGCAGTGCGTTCACAATTGGGAAAGTTTTGTAAAATTGCCTATATAAGTTCAGTTGTCGAAATGAACAAAGACTCCCGAAGTCGGGTTCTAACTTGGCAGAAAGCTCCTTAATGAGGTAACTTCCGTAATCTGCTCGTTTTTTACCTTGCTGTTCTTCCTCAAAAATACGTTTACCAATATGCCAATACATCAGCGTACGTGCGTTATTGACTGAGCGTACCGCCTTTTCACGAGCCTGTAAAATAATGTCTTTTATATCGGTAAATAACTTCATTGTTTAATAACTTCATCTTATTGAATTTCAGTGCTATTACTGAAAATACCTATTACTTGTGATTCATTTCGAAAATATTACAATAACAACTTCACACACGCCCTCACATTGATACGTTTCGTAACTGCGGAAGGGATATATCCCCTCCCTACATTGTGCAATCTTACCGCCTATCGTTTATCCTCAAAACCAAATTCTCGCCAACGTTCTTGCGGTTCGCCCATTTTGATGTATTTTTTCAAAAAGGCATATACCTCTTCCGTTTCGGCAATATGTTTTTCTAACTCGGCGGTTTTTTCTTTGAGTTGGGCTTTGAGTTTTTCCTGTTCTACATTGACTTCTGCTGCTTTTTGGTAGGCAGTGTTTAGTTTGTCACGCATTTGAGCGGTAACACCCACAGGCAAATTTTCACCTCGTTCGGTGAGGGCTTTTACTAATAGTTGTGCCGATGTGATGATTTCGGCAAATGACCTTTTTCTCATCTTAATTTGTCTTTTATATTATAAAAATAGTTATTCTTATTGATTTTACAATAAAACAGATGTAGAATTAAAATCTTCTTTAGTAGAACTTTTATATTCTAATGAAGAATTAAATAATTCATCAGTAGCATTATATTATCCATAAGAAGAAACATTTTCTTCATCAGAAGATTTTGTTTCTTCACGTGTAGAAGTATTTTCTTCTTATGAAGATAAAGATTCTACGTATTATCTGTTTTATTTTTTGTTATTATCATTTATATTTACTTATAAAAAGGTTTTCTTTCCTGAACATTTACACGCTTTTTCGTAACGTACATATTTACCGATTTCGTTTTTATTTATTCAATAACCCCTTGTTTTCAAACTGCTCACGTGCTTCAATGAAGGCTTCGTGTAATTTTTTTTCCAATTGTTTTTTAGGAGGTAACTCTGTCCAATACTCGGCAACCATAATACCATCTTTATGAATTTCCAAAAGTTCTACTTGTTCCTTGCTATTTTCAGCACACAAAATCAGTCCGATAGGAGCTTCTTCGCCCTCCTGACGTTCGTATTTATTTAACCATTTGAGGTAAAGTTCCATTTGTCCTTTGTGTTTGGCTTGGAATTTACCGATTTTTAGCTCAATGGCAATCAATCGCTTTAATTTTCTATGGAAAAACAAAAGGTCTAAATAGAAATCTTCTCCATCAATAATCATTCGTTTTTGGCGTTCTACAAAGGCAAATCCTTTTCCAAGTTCTAAAATAAAGGACTCTAATTTATGTAAAATAGCTGTTTCAATATCTTTTTCCAAATAATCACTTCGAAGTCCTAAAAAATCCAATAGATAGGGGTCTTTGAAAGTATTTATAGGAATAATTTCCGATTGTTGAACCTGTAAATTAGCAATTTGCATTCTCTCAAAGGCTTTGGTAGTGATTTGCTTACGAAGTTCTCGTTTTCCTAAATTTTCAGATACTGCCAACTCAGCATAAAACATTCTTGCTTCGTGATTTTTAAGGGGGATAAGTATCAAAAAATGCGACCAACTCAATTGTCGTGCCAGTGGAACGACAATTTGAAAATCAGGAAATACCTCTGCAAACTGCATCATTCTTCGGATATTTTTTTCCGTAAAATTACGTCCGTATTTAGATTCCAACTCATTGGCAATCATTGGTACAATCCGTTTTCCGTAAGTAGCTCGTTCATTATTTAATACATCTTCATTGATACGCTTTCCAACCTGCCAAAAGACAAGGGTAAGGGTGCTGTTGGCATAATAAACTATCTGTTGCTGACCGTTTTCTATTAAGACGGAAAGCTCCGAAAGTAAATTTTTGTTCAATGGTTTCGTATCTTTTTTCATTTCTTAATCGTTTATGGATTGTATTTTCCGCAGGGACGAAAAATATTTCACCCTTACATTTTACAACTCATAATTCATTGTCAGCTGTTTGGCTCGAAGGATTTCGGCTACATTTCGGGCTTTAGAAATGCAACCTCGCGAACGAAATGGCGGATTTCCATCATAAATTGCCGAAATGGTACTTACGCCGTGTCCGCTTAATTCTTCCTCGAAATCAGCTAAAATTGCTTCTGCATCAGGGATATAGGTTTTTCCATAAATTTTTAAATGAGCTTCTATATAAAATCCTATAAACCAAGGATGTACCGACCCGTTAAATGTAGCTCGGTCACGGTCGTACACGTTGCCAATACTTACGCTTTCGTAACTTTTATTTTTAGGTGATAACGAACGCAATCCTCGTGGTGTGAGCAATTCTTGTCTGACAATGTCCAAAACGCGTTTCTTACTTCGCTCATCCAAAGGAGAATACGCCAACGCACAAGTTATCAACTGATTGGGGCGAACATCACGATTTTGATGAGCATAATTCACATAATCTGCCAAGTATTTTTTGTCAGCAATCCAAAAGGTTTGATTGAAATTTTCAGCAATCATCGTAGGTAAATCGCTCCATTCTTTCAGAAAATCTTTATCCTTTGAGGCTTCTGCCAAAGCCAATGCGTAACATACGGCGTTGTACCACAAAGCATTAACCTCCACCACGTAACCATTTCGCGGAACAATCGCACCGCCGTCAAACTGAGCATCGACCCACGTAAGCGGACGGCTAATATCTTCCGACCAAATGAGTCCGTTGCTGTCCATTCGTATGGTTTTGTGTTGCCCATTTCGATAGGTTTCCAAAATGGTTTGCATCATTTCGCCAAATTCTTTCCAAAGCTGTTTTGCCGTTTTTTTGGTGTATTTTTCGTACTGCTGAATCGTCCAGAAAAACCACAAAGACGTATCGGCATCATACTGAGGATGAGCTACGTGCGTGCTTATCGTTTTTTCAAAAAGCCCGTTGGAAAAATATTTCTTGGTTGATGTAAGTACGTCTTCAAACGTTTTTTGAGTATTTTCCGCCAAGGCAATTCCCGGCAAGGCGATGAACGTGTCACGCGTGTTGCTGTTATACCAATGATAGCCTTCTTTTACGCGAATTTCACCCGCTTTTTGAATCAAAAACTGCGAGGCAGAGTAGTGGAGGCATTCCTCAAAGGAATTTCGTTCACGTCGCTGATTGATAAGTCGGGTGAATTTTTGTTTGAGTTGCTTGCTGTTATTTTCCTCCGTACTTGCCGAAAATACAACACTTTCGCCTTTTTTGATGCTCAACTCGAAATAGCCGAGCGTAAGCAAATCTTCCGTATAATCGTATCCGCGTTCTTTTTCTTTCTTATAGAAAATATTGTAATTCCAATTCGGATTATATTCAAAATCAGCCTCTTGGCTTAATTGCAAATGCAAATACGGAAAATCGGGATAGAGTTTGGTTTTGATGCCTCCTTCTATTTTTTCAATGTTTTTATTTGCCAAATCGTTGGCTTTACTAAGCGAATGAATGTCCCGAAATGCTAATAACGGATTCAACCTCAACTTAGTAGGGGAGTGGGCTTCGAGCAAAGTGTAACGAACCAAAACCTGAGGTTCATTATGTACCATCAAGATTTCCTTTTTGAGCGTTACGCCTCCCACCTGATAAATGACCGTAAAGGCTTTTTCGTAGGAAACGTCCACGATATATTTGTGTCCGCGAGGTTCGTAAGTTTCGGGATATTGATGCACCGCAAAATTGAATTCGCGTCCGTGCTGAATGATGGTTTCATCGAGCGAAGAAAGCAAAACGTGATTCAATCCTCTGCAATTTTCAAGCGGAACGACTAAAAGTCCGTGATATTTTCGGGTGTTGCAAAAAACAAGGGTAGAGGAGCTGTATCCGCCCCCGCGATTGGTGCCAAGAAGCTCTCTGTCAAGAGAATACTCCAAGTTGATTAATTCTTTCTTTTTGAATGTTAAATAACTCATTATCTTATTTTTTTATTCAGACGTTAATGAAATGTTCTGTTAAACGTATTATTAATTCTTTTTGTTCAGGTTTACTTTCAGCAACTAATAAAGCTAAAGCAACCAATGTATTGTCGTTGATTAAGTTTTCCACAGGTTTTTGCAAAAGATGTTGATTGATACGCAAATACCACAAAAACAAAAATGCTCCCGTACGTTTGTTTCCATCGGCAAACGGATGATTTTTTATGATGAAATAGAGTAAATGAGCCGCTCTACTTGCTACATTAGGGTAAAAATATTCCTCACCGAAACCTTGCTCAATGGTAGCCAATGCCGACTCAAGTCCGCTACTGCGTATTTGTCCGAAAAGTTCACTAGCCTCCCCCTTTTCAACGAGTGATTTTTTGAGTTGGTCAATGGCTTTTAAAACGTCTTCATACGGCAAAGCGTTCATTTCTTGGTTTTTTAAAGAACTTTTAGGTAGGCTCTGTTGGTCGTAAGCTTGTAATAAACTCCAACTTTTTGCATATTCTTGCACAACTTTCAGTACCGCAACACCTTCATCGTTTATCAAAGTTTGATTTTCCAAAGTGGAACTCAACAACGAAAGGACTTCATTAAATTCGATACCTCGCTCTTTTAAGCGTTGCTCATTAATAGTATAACCTTGAACCAAGTGTTGTTTTAGGGTTTGTGTCGCCCATTTGCGGAATTGTACTCCTCTTTGTGATTTCACACGATATCCAACAGATATGATTACATCAAGATTATAATAATCCACTTGATAAATTTTGCCATCGGAGGCAGTTGTTGCAAAATTTGCAACAACTGAAAGATAGTCTAATTCTTTTTCGTTAAATACATTTTTTATATGCCTTGAAATAACAGATTTATCCCTGTCAAACAACTTAGCCATTTGGTCAAGAGTAAGCCACACTGTTTCCTTTTCCAAGGAAACCTGTAATGAAACTTTCTCGTCATCGGTGGTAAATATTTTTATTTCATTTATCATTTAATTTTGATTATTCATTATCTTTTTAATTGTATAATAACTCTACAATTAAAAAACTACTCATTCATTTTCAAAACAATAGCTAACCTTGATGGAATATACAAACTGATTAAATTCTTCTCGTGCTTATACTGCGTAAAATGCTCGACATTTTCATCGACACGATTTTGACCTCCAAAGTTCGGATTATCTGAATTTAAAACATAGGTGTATTTTCCTGCTTCTACCTCAAATTCATAATTATTAAACGACTCTAACGGATTGAAATTAAAAACAAACAAATAGCCGCCCCGCTCAAAAGCCAAAATCTGTCGTTCATTATCCCGAACCAAAATAGTAGGCGTTTTCTCCAACAAATCATTTTCCCTAACGAAATGAATCATCGCTTTGTCAAAATTATTCAAATACTTGAATTTCAAGTTTTCATCATCAAGTAAACTCCACAGGCGACGGGCGTGGTCATAGCTCCAATGGTTTCCTTCACGCGGAAAATCAATCCATTCGGGGTGTCCCCATTCGTTGCCCATAAACGCCAAATAGCCGCCTCCTGCGGTGGAAATGGTCAGCAAACGAATCATTTTATGCAGGGCGATGGCTCTGTCAATGACCATATTCTGGTCGAAAACACTCATTCCCGTGTAAATCTCCTTATCCGCCAAACGGAAAAAAATCGTTTTGTCGCCCACTAAGGCTTGGTCGTGGCTTTCGGCGTAACTGATGGTGCGTTCTTCCAAACGTTTGTTAGTCAGTTCGTAATAAATATCGCCCACGTGCCAATCTTCATCCTTGTAATCTTCCAAAAGTTTAATCCAATAGTCGGGAACGCCCATATGCATCTTATAATCAAAGCCCATTCCGCCTCCTTCAATAGGAAACGCCAAACCCGGGATTCCGCTCATTTCTTCGGCAACTGTGATGGCCTGCGGATATACTTCGTGAATTACCCGATTTGCCAACGTAAGATAGGTTATCGCATCAACATCTTGATTTCCATCGTAATATAAAGAATATTCGGTAAAAGCCTTGCCCAATCCGTGGTCGAGGTAAATCATACTGGTAACGCCATCAAATCGGAAGCCGTCAAACTGAAATTCTTCCAACCAATATTTGCAGTTAGAAAGCAGAAAATTAAGCACTTGCGGTTTTCCATAGTCGAACAAACGCGAATCCCACTGCGGATGTTTTCCCCGCTCTCCCGAATGGAAATACAGATAATCCGTGCCGTCGAAAAAGCCCAATCCTTCCGACTCGTTGCTCACCGAATGCGAATGCACAATGTCCAAAATGACTTTTATTCCCAATCCGTGAGCCGTGTCTATCAACTCTTTAAGTTCTTCGGGCGTTCCGAAACGCGAACTCACCGCAAAGAAATTCGCCACCTGATAACCAAACGAGCCGTAGTAAGGATGCTCCTGAATTGCCATTAGCTGAATGGTATTGTAACCCAAATGGGCGATGCGTGGCAAGACAAACAATCGGAATTCGGTAAAGGTAGCCACTTTGCGAAGTTCAGACGACATACCGATATGAGCTTCATAAATCAAGGGCGGTTCGGTGTGGCTCGGACGGGTATTTTTCCATTTATAAGGAGTTGGTTTCCATACTTGTGCCGAAAAAACTTTGGTGTATTCGTCCTGAACCACACGTCGCACGTGCGAAGGAAGCCTTTCCGCTCCGCCACCCTGCCACTGCACATATAATTTGTACAAATCGCCGTGCGAAAGTTCCGAAGCAGGCAAACGGATTTCCCAATTTTCGTGGTCTATTTTTGTAAAAGCATATTTTTCAGTTGGTTGCCAATCGTTTTTGTCAAAAAGTAGATATATTTTTGTGGCATTCGGAGCCCATTCTCTTAAAATCCATTCATTTTCCGTAAAATGCAATCCGTAAAACAAGTGAGAATTTATATTATCAGACAAGCGGACGCAATTTCCTCGCATTTTTTGGCAAATTTTCAAAAAATATGAATGTCGAGCTTGAATTTTGTCGGCAAATCGTTGTAACAAAGAGTCTGTTTTTAGGATCGGAAGCATAGGCGGTTAATGGGTTAATATTTATTCTATGTTTGTTGGTTTTCAATGTTTTAAATAAAAAACACTTTCGCGGATAAAATTAATATTTTTTTAGGAAAAAAGCAATTATTTTATAATAAAAATAACGATGAATTTCAAAACCTTCATTGAAAAGAGATAAAATTCTTCCAAAATTTACGTATTATAAAGGATTTCGTAAGCTAAATCGGACTAAAAGTTTTTTGCTTATTAGGGGGTACGTGGTGAGTTAATATATTTTTCTATCTTTGCAAATGAAGTAATTTATGGCATAATGATTGTTAAAGGTTCATGAGTCGAGAATAAATTTACATAAAACTAAAAAAAACATACAATATGAAAAGAATAATTTTATATATCCTTTTTTTATTTCCTATTTTTGGAACACAGGTGATTGCACAAGATAATGATTTGCCTTTCAAAGGAGGTGAATGGCTAAAATTTAAGGTGAAATACGGAATTTTTAACGCCAGTGAGGCTACTCTGTTGCTTAAAGAAGCTGATTACAACGGAGAAAAGGTGTTTCATTCTGTAGGAAAAGGAGCTACAACGGGTTTGGCAAGAGTGTTTTTTAAGGTTGATGATACCTACGAAAGCTATTTTGGTATCAGTGATGGAAAACCTCGTCATTTCATTCGTAATATTTATGAAGGAGGGTACACTAAGCACCTAAAAATGGATTTTAATCACGATGTTAATAAAGTGAAAATCAAAAATATGGAGAATGGAGAATTGTCTGAAATTTCAGTTCCAATACATATTCAAGATGTTATTTCAGCTTTTTATCAGTTGCGAAGTAATCCAAAGATTAGTAATATCCAAAAGGGAGAGGAAATTGCGATGGATTTGATTTTTGATGATGATGAGGTGTTCAAATTCAAGTTACGTTACTTAGGTAAAGAAAAGATAAAAACTAAATTTGGAACTCAAAATACTATGATTTTTAGACCGTTAGTTCAAGATGGGCGTGTGTTTAAAGAAGAAGAGAGTATCACAATGTGGATTTCGGATGACAAAAATCGCGTTCCATTGCGCATCAAAGCTACTTTACGTGTAGGATCTTTAGTAGCTGATTTAGATTCTTTTAACGGGTTGAAACATCCACACCAATTGGAAAAATAGAGAATTAAAATTTCATTAAGCAAATGAAATTTTAAGAATATTTATTCTCTGAAGATTTATAAAAAAACAATCTCAAATTTGAAAATAATTTGTATTTTTGCCTAAAATACTAAAAAACTATGAAAAAAATCACGCTTCTATTGGTGTTTCTCGTCAACGGAATTGCTTTAGCGTTAGCACAACCTAAAGAAACTCATTGGCAGACTGCGAAACTTAAAGGTAAAGTGAAATCGGTTATTTCCATTGAACGTTCTATAGAAAACAGTCAGGCTTCTTCTTCGTTCAAAACATCATTCACAAACGAGGGTTTTGTGAAGGAAATTAATGCATTTGACGCACAGAATAAACAGATGATGCGAGTAGAGTTTGATTATGATTCGAAAAAGAATCAGACTGAAATTCGCAGTTTTTCCGAAGAAGGAAAAATGTACATGAAGTTAGTTGCTGTGTTTGACGCCAAAGGAAACAAGATTGAAGATACTACTTTTGAAGGAGAACAGCCTGTACAATATGGCAAATACCTGTATGATGAAAAGAGAAATTTGGTAGAGAAAAATTTATGTCTAACAGATGAAATGTGTGTTGAAAAACAAACATATGTGTACGATTCTAAAGGAAACAAAACCGAAGAAATTATTTTAAGTCCTGAGGGAAATATAGTGTACAAAACACAATTTTCGTACGATAAAAAAGGAAATGTTACTGAGGTACGTCAATTCGAAGGAGGAAGTAAATTTGTTGCTAAGATAAACTACACCTATGACAAACATGATAACCCAACGTCCTCTTTGTCTTATGATGCTGAAAATAAATTGGTTGAGCAGACAAACTCTTCCTATATTTATGACAAAAAAGGAAATTGGATAAAGAAAACTATCTCGAAAGAGGGACGTGAAATTTACGTATCAGAACAAAAAATTGAATATTACTAAAGGAAAATATATTACAGAAATTATGAATCAGAAAAGAAATATTTTAGGGTTTGTTTTTGCATTTTTTGTATCGTTTGCTTATTCGCAAGTGGTTGTAAATCAAAATGATAATATTACTGAAATAATGGAACTGAAAAAAGACGTCGCAAAAAACGAAGTTCTTTTCCAAATTCAAATCTATAACGGCACTATTTCAGGAGCTAACGAAACTATGAAGTCCGCTAAAGAGCAATACAAGATGCCACTTTTCTTAGTTTTTGAAACTCCAAACTACAAAGTACGTTTAGGAAGTTTCAGAACTCGTTTAGAAGCAGAAAAAAACTTAATTGAGATAAGGAAGGTATATCCCGCAGCCTTTGTTATGTCTCCTAAAAAATAGGTAACTCCTTTTAGGCATGTTAAAAAAAGATTCGCTTCGATTTCGTATATTTTTGAGTATGACCTTTTTGGTTGTAATTGCTTTTGCTGCCATTGCGGTTGTGATGGTGTTCCAATACCGAAAACAGGCGGAAGAATATCATATTGAGCGGCTTATAGACAAAGAAAATCAAATTAAAACGCAAATCCAATATGTACTTTCACAAACCACTTATCCGGTGGAAACGGCTTATGTTCCGTTGATTTTTAGGGAATCTATATACAACATTGCCAATATTTTAAATGTTAATTTTGACTTATACGACCTTAATGGAAGTCTTTTGAAAAGTTCCCGTGCTGTAATTGATAGTAAGGATACGCTCAGTATTCCCACTCCTGTTTTGAAACAGTTAGCCTCCACTTTGAATAAACGACTTTCCGAACATCATTATCTTGAAGATGGGAGGGGATACCAAAATTCCTACACCTATGTAACGGATCTCCAATTCAAACCCATTGCAGTACTCAGCATTCCTCATTTTGAAGACGACACCTTTAATGAAAAAGCTCTCCAAGGCTCACTTTATAATATATCTTTAGTCTATTTTTCTTTATTGGTGTTAGCTTTGGGATTTGCTTATTTCATTTCGAGTTATATTACCAAATCCCTAAAAACGATTGAGAATCGTTTGGAGAAGACTCGATTACTGGAGCGTAATGAAAAAATCATACTGAAATCACCGAGTACTGAAATTGGACAGTTGGTGGGGGCTTATAATAGTATGATTGACGAAATTGAACGTAGTAAGGTATTGTTGGCAAAATCCGAACGGGAACAAGCATGGCGTGAAATGGCGAAACAGGTTGCCCACGAAATCAAAAATCCGCTGACTCCCATGCGACTCTCCGTACAGAGTTTTCAACGTCGATTTGATCCTAATGACCCCGAAGTAAGGGATAAAACCAATGAGTTTTGCGAATCACTCGTTCAACAAGTTGATATTCTGAGTAATATTTCTTCGGCATTTTCAGCCTTAACTAATATGCCTGCGAAGCAAGAGGAGTTTTTCAATGCTGTTCCTGTGGTAAAACGAACCTTAGATATTTTTGATTCGAAACATATTTCTTTCATTACCACCGATGAGCATATTTCTTTATTATTTGATAAAGATCAATTGGTTCGTGTGGTAACTAATTTAGTCAAAAATGCTATTCAAGCTACTGAAAACAAAGAAAATCCAAGGATTGTTGTTTCTCTGAGTAAAAAAGAATTTCAAGTAGAACTTACGGTGAGTGACAATGGTGTAGGCATTCCAACCGCTGACCAAGAAAAAATTTTTGAACCTCAATTTACTACCAAAACAGGAGGTACAGGTTTAGGCTTAGCCATGGTCAAAAGTATCATCACAGCTGCAAATGGCTCTATCAAAATTCAATCACAGGTAGGTAAGGGGAGTACGTTTATTGTTCATCTTTAAGTGTTTTCTTGTACCTTATGTTGTTTTTATAAATGGTTGTAACTCAACTTCAAATTGATATAATTACTATTGAACCCTAAAATAGGATGGTTCTATTTTTAGCAGACATGTATCAGAATCTGGGTCTTTCCTCTGGAATTATATCTGTCACATCATAATCGGCAAAATTTCGTAAATAGTTTTGTAGCGTTGTACCGTTAGCATCGGCGAAGGAGTAATTACCTTTACGTTTAAAGTATTGTTTCACACTTTGCGCTCCTGCTAAATGGGCAGCCGCTAAAATCCCAGATTCTGTGATGTTTATCCCATTTATTTTCTTACCCACAAAAAGATCTATTTCTTCGCGTAAAACCCATTTGTTTCTTTTTATACTCAATGTGAACAATCGTTCTTGTTGCTCAGGAGAATTCAAAAATTCATAAGTGTCTGTAACTCCGTAGAATCGTAATGCAGATTTCCCGAATTGGTATTTACCCATATACCCAAACGGATTTACTACAAAATAATTGCCTCTTGACTCTCTGTAAGCTAAAGCCTCTTTGAATCCGACAAATGTTCTACCAATAAAAGGAGGGGTTACTTGCTCTTTGAGCTCCGACTCAGGGGGAATAACAACCAATAAAGGTTCTTTCACTATAAAATCTTTGTGGATACTAATTTTTTTAGTACTAACTTCTATGATGGTGAGGGTCATTAGTAAAACGCTCAACATCCCCAATAACATAAATAAATACTTCTTTTTACTTTGTATCATTCTGTCTATTTTATTTAAGACTTATCGTGAATTTGTAGTAAAATTACACTGCTTAAAATTTTCAGGCGGCAAAATTACATCTTTTGTATTGATACACAAGTTTATATGTTATCGAAAAGTTAAACTAAAAAGAAAACGATAACAAACTTTAACACGCTTATTCAGCTACCAAGCATAATTTTATACGTCTGTTAAGATTTCTGACACTAAATGTTAATTTATTTTCTGAGCAATCTCAGTAAATAGGGGCAGTTTCTTGTGTTTTTAGCATACTTAGTAGTCATTTGTATGTAAAAAATCGTATATTTGCGGGTGATTCTCAAGTTACTTAATGCGAGAGTTGGGAGAAGATAAAGAATAGCATTACATATCCATTGCTATTTCCTGAGAGTTATGGAATAAATTTGTGAGGAGTACTATGAAGATGAAATTTTTAAAAACCCTTTTGGTGTTTTTTGGTGCACTGTTTTTTGGGTTTTCGCAGACAAAAGAGTTAATAAAAGCTCATAAACTCTATAAAAACTATGATTACGTAGGAGCGATAAAGGCATATGAAAGCATTGCTAAAAAGGGGTTTGTCAACCAAGATTTATTACAAAATTTAGGCAATTCTTACTACTATAATGCTGATTATGAGAGTGCTAATATTTGGTATGAACAACTTTTCTCTAAGGAGGAATATAAGAAATCATCGGAATATTATTATCGATATGCCCAAACACTAAAGTCTGTTGGAAAGTTAGAAGATTCGGACAAGATAATGGATAAATTTGTAGCTATGGTTGGTAAAAGTGACGCTAGAGCTGTCATTTTTAACAAAAATAGGAGCTATCGAAAAGACATAGAGCTTAACTCTAATCGACTCGAATTACAACCATTGAAAATAAATTCCCCAAATTCAGAATATGGAACGGCTTTCTACGGTAAGAAGATTGTATTTTCAAAAAGTTCAGGCCTTTTCAAAGGAAAATCGACATGGACTGGTGATGCTTACTACGATTTATATGAGGCCAAGAGGGATTGTATGAATGTTTCCAAGGTTTCAAAAATGAACAAAATAAACACCCGATTCAATGAATCTACAGCCGTTTTTACCAAAGATGGAAATACAATCTATTTCACACGAAACAACTTCCTCAACAACAAGATAAAAACCAACGGCGATGATACGGTCTTACTCAAAATATTCAAATCCACAAAAGACAAAAACGGAAAATGGAGTAAGGAAAAGGAAATGCCATTCAACAGCAATATTCACAATGTAGCACATCCTGCATTGAGTCCTGATGAGAAATATCTCTATTTTGCTTCGGATATGCGAGGTTCGTTCGGCGCTTCGGATATCTACCGAGTAGAACGCCTTGAAAAAGGAGGCTATGGAAAACCTGAAAATTTAGGCAATGTAGTAAACACTGCTGGTCGGGAATCTTTCCCTTTTGTAAGTAAGGATAACATTCTTTATTATTCATCTGATGGATATCCTGGATTAGGAGGGTTAGACATCTTTGCTGTAAAAATAAACGAAGATGGGTCTTTTTCAAAACCCGTAAACATAGGTGCACCAGCAAATAGCTCTAAGGATGATTTCTGTTTTGTTATTGATAGTGATACAAAAGTGGGATTCTTGACATCCAATCGGGTAGGAGGGAAAGGAAAAGATGATATTTATGCTTTTCAAGAACATAGACCTGTGTCTTTCAGTTGCACAAAAAATATTTCAGGAATCGTAAGAAATGCTACTACACGTGAAATTATCAAAGATGCAGGGCTAGTTTTACGAAATGCTGATGGTAAACCCATTGAAACTAAGCTTTCTGATGTTGACGGGAATTTCTCTTTTGCATATGAGATTGATTGTACAAATGGAAGTACGTTTAATATAAACGCTGAAAAACAAGGTTTTATACCTAAGAAACAGGAAGTTATCATTAAGGAAAAAGACGAGCTATTCTACGAAATTGCATTAACACCTATTGAACGCCGAAAAATAGAAAAAGGAACAGACTTGGCAAAAGTTTTGAAGATTGACAATATTTACTTCAATTACGATAAAGCAGATATTCGCCCCGATGCTGCAGAACAATTGGCAAAAATCGTGGATGTAATGAAGGAGTATCCTACGATGAAAATTGATGTTCGTTTGCATACGGATAGTCGTGGTTCAGATAAGTATAATTTGGCACTCTCGGACCGACGAGCCAAATCAACCATCAAATGGTTGGTGAAGCACGGTATCAAAAAATCACGTATAACTGGTAAAGGCTATGGAGAAACTCAATTGACCAATCACTGTGGTAATGGTGTTAAATGTTCAGAAGAAGAACATCAGGCAAACCGAAGAAGTGAATTTATTATCATTTCAATGTAATAATAGAGAAGAAAAAAATATATGATTATTAATTCATTGTGTTTGTAGTGATTTAAACACCTGTTACTTTTATACGGAGTTATCTATGCGTTTTGGAATATACAGAATTTTTAAAATTCCGTATCTTAGTTTCTTCGTTTAAGCATCCAAAATATACAAAAATGATCCTTGTCAGTCAGAAATAGTGAAAAAAATGCTTTTGAGCATTCAGTCTACCGATTGTAATTTTTATAAATATGGCAAAGCATCATATCTTAAAAATCATTACCTTTGCCTCCATAATTAATTTTTGTTTACACCCATGCTAGATCTACAAGATATTTTAAAACAACATACACAAAAGGCTGTTGAGCAACTTTTTAGTGTTCAACTCGAAAACATTGAACTTCAACAGACTAAAAAAGAGTTTGAGGGAGACATTACCGTTGTAATTTTCCCGATGTTACGTCAGATTAAAGGAAATCCTGAACAAATTGGACAACAAATCGGAACTTTTTTACAAGAAAATGTAAAAGAGGTAGAGAGCTTCAATGTAATCAAAGGATTTTTGAATTTAGTAATTTCGGATTCTTATTACATTGATTTTCTGAAAAGTATAGAAAATGAAACCAATTTTGGTTTGGCTCAGCCCAATTCCAAAAAGACCATAATGGTTGAATATTCGTCGCCTAACACCAACAAACCCTTGCACTTAGGGCATATTCGCAACAACTTGTTAGGATATTCAGTCGCCGAAATTCTAAAAGCAGCGGGACATAAAGTATATAAAACTCAGATAATCAACGACCGAGGAATACACATCTGCAAGTCAATGATTGCTTGGCAACGTTTTGGCAATGGCGAAACACCTGAAAATTCAGGACTTAAAGGCGATAAACTTGTCGGGAATTACTATGTAGCTTTCGATAAAGCGTATAAATCTGAAATTGAGCAACTTATTTCAGAAGGAAAAACCAAAGAAGAAGCTGAAAAACAAGCTCCTATATTTTTGGAAGCACAAGAAATGCTTCGAAAATGGGAGGCCGGAGACGAGCAAGTTATTTCCCTTTGGAAAGAAATGAATCAGTGGGTTTACAACGGATTTTCAACTACTTACAAAAATTTAGGTGTCGATTTCGATTCATACTACTACGAAAGTGATACGTATTTATTAGGAAAAGACATCATCGAAGAAGGCTTACAAAAAGGCGTTTTCTTCAAGAAAGAAGACGGCTCGGTTTGGTGTGATTTAACCGCTGATGGTTTGGACGAAAAATTAGTACTTCGCTCCGACGGGACTTCCGTTTACATAACCCAAGATATTGGTACCGCAACGCAACGTGTGAAAGATTATCCTGACGTAAAAGGAATGGTTTATACCGTTGGAAATGAGCAAGATTATCATTTCAAGGTTTTGTTTTTAATTCTGAAAAAATTAGGTTTTGATTGGGCTGAAAATCTGTATCATTTGAGTTATGGAATGGTAGATTTACCGAGCGGAAAGATGAAAAGTCGTGAAGGAACTGTGGTCGATGCCGACGATTTAATTGCCGAAATGGAGCAAACAGCTGAAGAAATTTCGCAAGAATTAGGCAAATTGGACGGATACGATGATAATCAGAAAAAGGAATTGTATCACACCATCGGTTTGGGAGCTTTGAAGTACTATATTTTGAAAGTTGACCCCAAAAAACGTATTCTTTTTGATCCGAAAGAATCTATTGACTTCCAAGGGAATACAGGTCCTTTTGTGCAATACACTTATGCCCGAATTAAATCTATCTTACGAAAATACAACGAAATAGAAGTTTCAAAATCAGAAAATTATTCAATTTCTGAATTACATCCTAAGGAAAAAACGCTTCTTAAAAATATGGCTCTTTTCCCCGAAGTGGTTCAAAACGCAGCAGATTCGTACAGCCCTGCGGTCATTGCCAACTACGTATATGATTTGGTGAAAGACTTTAATTCATTTTACCAGAATGTATCCATTTTAGGAGAAGAAAATGTGGCAAAAAGAGAATTTCGGGTATCGCTTTGTAAAAAAATAAGCGAAATTATTGCATCGGCTTTTGCAATGCTCGGGATACAAGTTCCTGAGAGAATGTAAAATGCTTTTTAGATAGAAAAATATTTTTCAAAAAAAAGAGAAAATATTTGCCAAGTAAAAAAATGTTGTTATCTTTGCACTCGCAATCGGTTAGGGGTTGCTTTTGAAAAATATTGTTTTGCGAAAATAGCTCAGTTGGTAGAGCGCAACCTTGCCAAGGTTGAGGTCGCGGGTTCGAACCCCGTTTTTCGCTCTTTTATTGCCTTAATAAAGGGCTCGGATGGTGGAATCGGTAGACACGCTGGACTTAAAATCCAGTGGGCAGCAATGCCTGTGCGGGTTCAAGTCCCGCTCCGAGTACAACAAAAAATCGTAATGCTTTTATAGTGAAAGTGTTGCGATTTTTTATTTTGTGATTTAGCCGACATTTAGCCGACATTTTCAAAAATGCTATTTTGTCAGGTGTTTTTTTTAGGTTTAACGAACGTTTTTTTGTTGGTTGGATATTAGGTATATTAGATAATTCCCGAAGTAAAATATTTTGCGTCTGTACAGCGGGTAGTATTGAATAATATTGAAAGTCCCATAAAAACCAAAATTTCCGTTTTTATAGTGGCATATTAAAAATTATAAAAAACCGTGTTATGGATTGTTCGGTTTGTACGGGCGGGGTCGTACGTGTGCGTGGCTTCAAAAATTCAAAAAATCATTTTCTTACCAGTACGGAGGTATATTAAAAGATATTAAAAGTAAACCCCATTGCGGGGCTTTGTAATTGCATTAGGAAGGTTGGAGTTTTTTTATAGTGTCTAATTTGTCAAACCTCAACGCCTATACATTCGTTATTTTGGTTAATCACAAACAAAGGCTGTTCTACAAAGTCGGCTTTTATTTCGGTTTTATCGGTATATCCTCTATCTTTTGCCTTTGTCTTTAAATAAAAGATTATTGCGGTAGTGTCGTTCTTTTCGATATTCTCAATTAACTTGCTTTCTACATAGTCTTTTTGCTCCTCCTGAATATCATTTACTTGCTCCTTAAATTCATCGTCTGAATTTATCCAATTGTAGTACGTTTGGCGTGTTATTCCTGTACGTCTGCAAGCAACGGATATAACGCCTAAACACTTTTCAAAGTGCTTTAAAAAACGTTCTTTGAGGTTGTCGGTTTTTGTTGCGGTTCTTTTCATATTTTCAGTTTTAGAAACATTGCAAAGGTACAAAAAAACTCTTTTTTGTCGATTTTTTATGCAATTTGTGCATTTTCAGAAATAAAAAAGGGACTGAATTAGCCCCCTTTGATTTACTGGTACATTAGCCCGAACTTCAACCCCAACGCCTCTGCAATACTTATGAAAGTGGATAACTGCATATCGGTTTCCCCACGTTCAAGGCTTGCGATGTATTCCCGTTTTTTGCCTATCTTTTCGGCTAATTCTTTTTGTGTTATCTTGCGTTGTTTGCGTTCCTCTTTCAGAAGTTCAGCAAAATACCACGCCTTTGCTTTGGCGGTAAACTCCTTGCGGGTGGGTGTACCGACTGCTCCGTACATTTCGGCTAACAATTCCCGCCCCGTTGTGAGTTTTGCGATTTTTTCGGGGTCTATTTTTGTGCGGTCTATCTTATTCATTGTCGTGCGTGTGTTTTTGTTTTTTATCACGAATGTAAAAATAAAAATAACCTACCACCGCAACAAGTGAAATATAAATCATCATATAAATTGCTCCACTCATATTTATTTTCGTTTTTTAGGTTTATTTTTTTGCGTTTTCTCTTCTTTTGGGTCTCTTACAAGTAACAGACCGAAAATAAGCAAAATTGTTGTTGTAATACTTGCTGTTATATATAGTTCCGAACCTTTAATGTCTGTAAAAATATCCGAAACGATAACCGCTGTAACGACATACTTCACTATGTCAAGTAATAATTTTCCTAATTCTTTTCTCATTGATTAAAACTAAAAAATTATCATTTCGCAAAGGTAAGGAATTTATATCAAACTATAACAAAAAATGTAATTTTTTTCATACTTTCAAAGGTCGGTAATTTTTCGACAATTTTAGGTTATCGGTCGGTTTTTACTTGGTTTTTGTCTCTTGGAGGTCGGTAAGGTAGTGGGATTTTTTTACTTCCTGATGAGGTTTTTAATAAATTTATCAAATACCAAAAACAACAAACGTGCGTTTTAAGGCGGTTTTTTTACCTGTTTTACGTGGGTTTTATGGTGTTTGCGTGTATTTGTGTGATTGAGGTCTTTTTAATTAGTTTTTGCCTGTTTAAAATCGTTTTTGAGGGTTCAAGGTTTAAAGTTCAACGTTTGAAGGCGTTTTTTCGGGGTTTCCTTGCTTCGGGTGGGTGTTTATAACCTCAACGGCAAAAACACAAAAAAACGCCCTTTGTTTGCGTTTGGGCGTTCGTAGGTTTGAAACTTGGTTTTTTGATTTCTTGGAACTTTAAAACAATTCAAGTTGATTTTTGAAATGCTTTTGCAAAGGCGGTTTATTAGTTTTTTTGCCTTTGTTCGGATTGTTGTACAAATTCCGAACTTGTTTGCATAAGTGCATTATGATATTTTTTTCTCTTACGGGTTTGTAACCTGTTTGAGGCAAAAGGTAAGAGCAAAGCAAAATATATCTTTCGGGGTCGTGTTCTCGCAAGTGCAAAAAAGTTGCCGTCCGAATGTACCTCGCACCCTCCTTTTCGTGGGTCAATTCTATACCCGTAACCGCACAAACTTTTTTAGTTTTTTTGCCCTCATTTTTTGATGAATTTTCAACCTCGTTTTTTAATCCAAAATCAGTACTTTTTTTGTCTAAATTTTCAACCTCGTTTTTTGCATTTTCAGAGACTAAATTTTTGCCATTTTCTGAAAAGGCGTTTTGCAACCAGTTTACCCTATACTTAAAGTGTAAAGTAGTATACATTTGCCCTTTTTCGGAGGTCGGTAAAGTAGTATACATTTCTGTATTTTCAGGGTCGGTAAAGTTGTGTACATTTTTACCACTTTCAAGGGTCGGTAAAGTAGTATACATTTCTGTATTTTCAGTGCCTAAAACTTGCTTAAAAACTTCGTTCATTTTTGACTGAATTTGCCCTTTTAAATTTTCCGAAAATTCAAGTACCATTTTTTCTAATTGCTTTCTTTTTCTGCCTCTTTGTATCTTATTTAAACCCCTCCAATATTCTTTATTTTGGAATAGTACCGCCTTTGCTTGGCCTTTGTCGTTGAGGTCGTGCGTGCGGGTGGTCTTGTCAAAGTATACCAATTCTTCAAACTCCTTGTAAAGCACTTCAAAGGTTTGCGACAACGTAAGGGCGTTTATATCCTCCAACGTCTTTAATTCAATTCCTGCCGTGTGTAGTTTTTGCATTTTACGAACCTTTATCTCTACACGGATAACGTGTGTATCCATTTGATACTGACGGCTTTTGTTGTAGAGTTTTAAATAATATTGGTTGTGGTCAAACTGCACGTAATTACCCTCGTGTTTTACGATATAATCGTAATTGTTGCGGTGGTATAGTATGCCCGTTAAAAACTCTTTCGGGTCAAAGGAAACGGGGTTATTTAGTCCGATTTCGATATTTTGCAACTTACACACGGAGGGGCAAACGTCCAACGCCTCGCAAAGGGTGTCAATGGTTTGCGTAATTTCGTCCAATGTAAACAAGTCGCCGTTAAACCCGCCGTGCTTTGCGATTTGCTCGGGGGTTGCGATATTGTGTATTTGACTTCGGAACTTATGCAAACTTCCATAGAGTAAAACCCCGCCCGTTTGCGGTTCAATGACCATATTTTTAAATAAATACGTCTCTTTGGTAACCTCCGCCGTTGCGGTTTCTGTTTCGGTGGTCGCAACTGCAAAAGTGCCGTTATTTACCAGTTCTTTAAACTTGGCGGGGTTGGAGTAACTGATACGGGTTTTAAAATAATCTACCATAGTTTTATTGCTTTATGTTTTATGCCTTATGCTTATGGCTTACAACCTATTGCAATCCAAAATATCTTTTTATTTGAACTGAAATCATAGTTATTGCTAATGTTGTATCCATTGGGTAATAATTCGGATATTCTACTATTGCTAATTTGGTGCGGTCGGTATTGAATACGAAAAATAACAACGTATGTTTTTTATAACGCCCGTAATGGTCTTTGCTCGATATATCGCCGTAATAGATTTGCGGGTGTGCGGTTCTGAAAAGCCCCGTGAGTACTTCGCCCCATTTAGCACGTGTGCCGTCTGCCTTGCGTGGTGCGGGTTTGTACCAAAAGGCTACGTTTTCCGAACGATTGAAGTTGCGTTGTACAGATATATTGGCAAAGTCCAAAATATGCCGACTATTTGCGGTTTGATGTATCTTTTCAAAGTGCGTAACTTCTTTGTATTTGTCCGATGTTTCGATTTTGACAAACTGATGTATGTTTGCTCCGTTTAGGTTATTCATATTTATTTAATGATTAAAAGATTAAATGATTAAAAAAATTACTTGGATTTTGTTACTTTTTACTTGGTTCTTTGAACTTTATACTTTATCCTTGTTCCTTTTTTTAAGGCAAAAGACCCCCACGCCCCTAAACTTGGGGGCTTTGCCTGTTTGATATTTTTTGAATGATTATTTAACGAATTAGGGGCGGTAATTTTCTGACATTTTGCCCCTTGTGGTTACTCGGTGGGGTGCTGTTCTTTGAACTTTTGGATAAATTCGGTATAGGTTATTTCATCGTTCATAAATGAATAGTTGAGGTGTGCGTATTCGTCTGTAGGGTCTTTAAACCAACCTAATAAATAGCAATCTAACTCATAATCAGGTGTGAAGTACAAATTGTCGTGTACGTAATAAAACGGCTCAGAAAGTTTGTACAATTGCTTAACGACCTCAAAATATTGCTTTTGGTCGTCTTCTGTAAAGTCTTTGCCACTTTCCAATATCGAAGCCAAAAGGCGGTAAAAAATGCCTGTATCGATTGGCTTTTTATCAAACTCTTTCAGGAAAAGGTTAAGGCGGTTTGTGGTTTCGATAGCCTCCAACGTCAATAACGAATATTTGAGGGCGTCTTTTTGGGTATGCATTCCAAAATCATTTATAGGAATAAACGTACCTAATTCTTGTTGCGGGTTGCCTTTGTAGTTTTTGATTGTCAAGGTTTGTTTTTCTAAAACTCTCATATTATTATTTTTAAATAGTTACTTAATTACTTTGCTTCGGAATGATTTCATAATATTATATATTTAAGTGTTATTCTGTGGTGCAAATGTATATATAAAAATATAATCTACCAAATAAAAAGTAACTTTTTTATATAATTTTTTTTGATGTAGTATATTTATGTATTAACTTTGCTCCGAATTTATAACTAAATCAATATGTTAAGAATTAAAGACGTTTTAAAGGAAAAAGGCATAAATCAGATTGAACTTGCTGAAAAATTGGGTGTTACACGTGTGGGGCTTAATCGAATTATTAACGGCAACCCTACCATTGAAACCCTTTTAAAAATCGCAAATGTTTTAGAAGTCGATGTAAGGGACTTAATCGAACCGACAACCGCAACCGATACCACGCCCCTATATATCAAAGACGATAACGGCAACTTAGTTGAGGTGGGCAGTCTTAACAAGGATAAAGGATAAAGGGACAAGAACCAAGTACCAAGTAATCAAAATCCAAGTAACAAGAACTTGAAACCTTGAACCTTGTAACTTTGAACTTTATACTTTTTTCCGTATCTTTGCCACGTTCGTACGCACAAAACTTTTCTAAAACACTTGGGGGCTTTTGCCCTCTTTTTTATGCTTTCAGTTCGATAACGGCACTTTCTACCTCGTGGCGTTTGTAGTACACACGTCCACCAATTCCGTATGATTTTAGTATGCCTTTGCGTGTCCAATTGTTCAGGGTCGTAAGGTTCACGCCTAACAAGTTAGCCACTTCACGGCGGGTTAAATACTCGGTTGGGGCTTTGGGTTGAAAATGTTTTTTGAGTTCGTTAATTTGGGATTGTACCACCTGCGAAAATTGCTCTTTGAGTTGCTCGGGGGTAATCTGAATAAATTGTACTGCTTCCATCGTTGAATAAATTTTTATGTTTTTCGATGGGGCAAAGGAATAGAAAAGAAACAGCACCATTCGAGCCAGTGGCTGTGATGGTGCTGTATAATTTAAGAGACTTTAATATTTTTAGTCCTTTCCTGTTATAAAATTCTCTACGGAAATCATTAGTTTTTCAAGGAATGGGGTAAGAGTAGTTGTGCGGTTTTTCATTTTCTTTTTCTTATCCTCGTGGTCAAAATCTATTTCAAAAAAGGCTTTAAAACGGCTATATATTTCTTTTTGTGTTAATTCAGGGTTAAGTAACTTACTTTCAATTAACGCCTGTACTAATTCGGCTAATTCTATTACTTCGCCTTTCCATTGTAGGGGTTTGATATTTTGATTTTGAGGTTCTTCCGAAACAACGGGGGCGGGTTGGGCTTCCCAAAAATTGGGGACGGGTTGGTTCTTTAATTGTTCTCTTCGGGCTTCGATGAACTCTAAAACACGACGTGCCGATATTTCAAAGTTTTTGTATTTTTTATCATCAAAAAATATAGTATATCTATCTTCATAAATATCGCTAATTTCTAAGAAAGGAATGTAATATTTAAATGTTTCGTAAGGTATTCCATATAATCCTTTATCCAAAATTTTCTGTACTACATAATTCCCTAATATATATTTTCCACCGTCTAACGTGTCTTTTATTTCCTCAATATTCTTAAAAGGTTTTACCTCTTCTGAATAAACATCTATACATCTTTCTATTTCAAAGATAAAATCAGAGTAGTGTATTTCTGTACTATTGATTTTGATATATTCAGAAAAAGGGAATATATTATCTCTATTAGAATACATATGATAGCACAAACTATCTTCTAAAAAATCCAAATAATCAACTTCCACGCCGTCGGGATAGTGCTTTTGCCACTCCTTAAAATCGTTGCCGTAGTTATTTATAAAGTCCTTATAAGACAAATACGTGACGCCTATTTT
Source organism: Capnocytophaga canis (assembly GCF_043187445.1). Taxonomy (NCBI): domain Bacteria; kingdom Pseudomonadati; phylum Bacteroidota; class Flavobacteriia; order Flavobacteriales; family Flavobacteriaceae; genus Capnocytophaga; species Capnocytophaga canis. Next base: position 1,560,911 of record NZ_CP171121.1, read on the forward strand.
TTCGGGTTTTTCCATACCTCAACTTTTCTAAAACATTCTTATTTTCAAAAGGTTTGCCCTTAATTTATTGGTTTTTACGCCCTAAAATTACCTTAGGGCTGGTTTTAAGGGGTTTCCGTAACAGAACCCCCCGTTAATGTTGCGTTTATGTAGTCATTTACTCTTTCATTTATACGAAATGCCGTTTTTGTATAAACGTGGTTACGAACGTGGTAAATTTTAGCCTTTTTTTTCCACGTGGTTACGAACGTGGTAAAAATTCAGTATTTTTTTCCACGTTGTTTTTTTCCCTCATCAGCACACTTATTAACGTTTCATTGATGTAATAGTTTGATTTTCCTATTTTTATTTTAGTCATAAATCCTGCCTGTGAAATCGTATCTAAATAGTTCAACGCTGTACGTTTGGAAACCCCTAAATCATTTTGCAAAAACTCTATTTTGGTATATGGGTTTTTGAATAGGTTATTTAATAAATCTTGGCTGTATAGTTTTGGAAATTCGGTGCGTAGCCGTTGTTTGGTGCTTTGCATTACTTGTTTTATTTCCTGTACTAATTCAATGGTTTGTATGGCTGTAACCTCAACGCCTTTAAGCAAATACATTACGAGGCTTTCCCAATCATTACGGGTGCGTACCCCTTGCAATACTTGGTAATATTGTGTTTTGTTCTGAATGATGTAACGACTTAAGTACAATATGGGCAAATCCAAAAGCCCTTGTAATACCAAATACAAAATATTGATAATTCGCCCCGTACGCCCGTTGCCGTCATAAAAAGGGTGTATACTTTCAAACTGATAATGTATAACCGCCATTTTAGTAAGGGGGTCAAGTTCCGAAAATTCATCATCATTGACAAACCTTTCAAGGTTCGCCATTAGGTTTAAAATTTCGTCCTTGTCTTGCGGTGGGGTGTAGATAGTTTCGCCGAGTGAGTTCATTAATTTTGTACCCGCCTGCGTTCTGAACCCTGCCTTGTTTTGCTCTAATGTTTCCTGAATTTGTAAAATATGTTTGTTAAGTAGTAGTTTTTCAGTTCGTACGATTTGAAACCCCAATTTTAACCCTTGTGCGTAATTAACCACCTCTTTGCTGGCGGGGTTTTTGGTTTCAATCAAAATATTTTCCTTGTATAAATCGTCGTGTGTGGTTACGATATTTTCTATTTCACTACTGCTCTTGGCTTCTTGTAGAGCAAGGGTGTTTATTAAAATTTGCTCGTTCGGAATGGTTTTAACCACGCCTTTAAGTTCCGCCAAGTGTCGGTGTGATTTTGCTAATTGTCGTAATACGGAGGCGGTTTCTATTTCGGTTGTTGGAGGTAAAAATGGTATTTTGAAGTTATTCATAACTATTTTATATTTAAGTCGTTCAATTGGTTTAGTTCTTGGATTAGTTCGGGTTTGGAAGTTAAGAAATCGACCATTTGTAAAGCGGTTTCGGCTTCATTTTTACCGATGTATTTTAGTAACATTGCTTCGGTGGAATGCCCCGTAACGTTCTTAATTATCGTCGTGGGTAACTTTCCGTATAGGTTGGTTGCAAACGACCGCCTACATACGTGCGAGGTTATAAACTCGTATTTTGGTAAGGTTACTTTTATGGTTCGTTTGTTGCCTTTGCCCTCGTAATTACCTTTATCGTCTTTCTCTATGGCGTTGCCGTTGCGGTCAATCAGCACCGACCTTGTGTGTGTTATTGGAATATCAATACCCGCCAACTTACATACTTCTTTAATGTATTCGTTAAGGCGTTGGATACTGATAGGATAAGGAAGCCCCGCATTTTTTATTTCTAATATTTCAGAGTTAAGCCCCTCGATGATAGGAACGATAACTATTTTACCTGTTTTTTGTTGTCTTATTCTAACTGCAGGAGTACCATTGTCCAAATAAGCAAAGTTTGAAAGGTCTATCTTTAAAAGGTCGCCCCCACGTTGTCCCAAATGGCAACCCAACAAAAGCCACTTACGGGCGTTGTGCAGTTGTAAGTTTGTTATTTTGCAGTCTCTTATCTGTTGGAGTTCCTGAGGATTGAGGTATATAGGCAACTCTTTTTCGGGTGTCCCTTTGGCTAATTTAGGCAGTTGGGGGCTTGTCTCAATGCCTAATGTATTTGCTTCGTTGCATACGGCTTTGAGGTTGTCCATTAGTTTGAGGGCGTAACTATCTTTATGCTGTCTTGTATTTATTAGCCAATCCAAAAAAAGGCGTTCAAACTTTAAATCTATATCCTTTGCCTTGTAATGCTTTCGGGTTTTGGATTGATAAGCGTTGAAAATGGTTTTTAATGTTTGATAAGATTTTACCCTACTTTGAGAAAGTCCCAATGTACCCCGTCCGTTTTTGCGTGTGTGTGCGGTTTGTATGATGTAATCGATAAGGTCAAGGATAAACGCACTTTGCCCCGTGTTGGGGTCGTCTATTCGTTTGAAAAAAATATCGATTTGCGTTTGTAGCCAATCGGCATTGATAGGGTTGCCGTCCCTTTCAGCAATATTTACACTTTCACGAATGAATGCCCGTAGTTGTTCAAGGGTTACAATGGTGTTTTTGTTTTCGGGGTTGTTGGCTTTGGGTAGCCCCTTTGTTTTGTTCCAATATTCGGAATTGACAAAAAGCCCTGTTTTGCGTTTTATATCTTTGCCTTTACCTCGACCTAAAACCATTCGTAGGTAAATAGGGATATTTTCCCCTTGACTTTGGAGTATAAAATTTAACGTTGCCATTATGTTACTTTTCTAAAACAAAGCAAAGGTACGAAAAAAAATACACCCTAAAAATTTAGCCGACATTTAGCCGACATTTTCTGTTTTGCTTTCAACTTTATTGTATTGTTTTGTATTATTTGCAACAAATTTTTTAAGGCTAATTAGTTGAATTACAGAACAATAATGCTGATTTTAAAGAGAATACGAAAAGAGTTAAAATACAGGTGTCTTGTCCCGCTCCGAGTACATCAAAAAATCGTAATACTTTTATAGTGAAAGTGTTGCGATTTTTTTATTTTCATTTTTGCTGATATCCATCAAAAAATCAATCATTAAATTTGTAGAACAAGTGAAACAGGGGATGTTTACCAATCCTTGTAAGACGTGATTTATCATTAGTAAAGATGAATCAGAACTTCAAGATATAACTATAATGATTCATAATTTGTTTTTCAAAATCACCAACATAAAAAGTAAAAAATGCTTTAATCTTGAATATTATAAAAAGATTTTTATTGCAGTAAATTAAAAAACAAATGGGTATTACTTACAATTTCTGTATGAAAAGAAAAAATTAAGATTTTTTTAGAATAAAATAAAGATACATTTCTTACATTTGCCCAAATTTTAAAATATGACGATTCAGCAAGTTCAGAATGAGATTATAGAAGAATTTTCATTTTTCGATGATTGGATGCAACGTTATGAATATATGATTGAGCTTGGAAAGTCGCTCCCTTTAATTGATGAGAAATATAAAACGGATGATTATCTGATTAAAGGATGTCAAAGCAAAGTGTGGCTGTTTGCTGATTTTGAGGATAGTAAAGTAAAATTCACAGCCGACAGTGATGCAATCATTACTAAAGGAATCATAGCATTGTTAATACGTGTTCTTTCAAATCAGAAACCGAAAGATATTGTTGAGGCTCCGTTGGATTTTATTGAAAAAATTGGATTAAAAGAGCATCTTTCGCCAACACGAGCTAATGGATTGGTTAGTATGCTTGAGCAAATGAAACGATATGCTTTTGTATATCAACTAAAAGAATCATAATTATGTCAAATACTATAAATACCGAAGACTTAGGCGAAAAAATCGTTGATATGCTCAAAACGATTTATGATCCAGAGATTCCTGTTGATATCTATGAATTGGGACTCATATATGACGTTTTTGTCAATGAGAATTACGATGTAAAAATATTGATGACCCTCACGACTCCTAATTGTCCTGTGGCAGAAGTATTACCTCAGGAGGTACAAGAAAAAGTTAAGAGTATAGATGAAATCAATGAGGTGGAGGTGGAAATTACTTTTGATCCACCTTGGCATCAGGATATGATGAGTGAGGTTGCAAAATTAGAACTAGGATTTTTGTAAGATTTGACACAAGAAATCGTAAATAGAGTAACTAAAAGTGCGTTGGAAATCTTCGACTTGGAAGATTATTACCCAAATGAAAGACGTTTACTGCTTGACATTAAGGAATTCCTTCATGAGGGATTTATTCTCAGAGAAAAGGAATTTAGAGAGGCTTTGGACAGCTACTCGTGGGAAACGTATGAAAACGCTTATGTAGCGATATATTGCTCCACCGAAGCTATTTTACCGGCGTGGACGTTTATCCTTATCGCATCAAAGTTACAGCCTTATGCAAAGAAAATTGTACAAGGTGATTTGCAGAGTTTGGAGGTAGCTATTTTTCAGGATATTATAGCAGGGGTGGATATCTCCTATTTAATCGACAAGCCTGTGATAGTGAAGGGTTGTTCAAAAAAACCTATCCCCGAAGAAGCATATGTCATGGCGGTGCAACGTATTCAGCCCATAGCTCGAAGCGTCATGTTCGGGGAAGCGTGTTCAGCAGTGCCTATTTACAAGAGAAAAAATATGTAACATTTTTAAAATTAATTATAACAAACAATGAAAAAACTTTTATTATCGGTTTTATGCTTATCTTCATTAAGCATTTTTGCACAAAACGAAGAGTCAAATTGGAAAAGAGGAGGTAATGCTTCTTTGATGTTTAACCAAGCTGCATTCAATAACGAATGGACAGGAGGAGGAACAAGCAACGTTGCGGCAAATTTGGCTATCAGCTATGCTGTTAACTACAAAAAAGATGCATGGACATGGGATAACAACTTCTTCATTGACTACGGTATCACAAAGTTGAAAAATGATGAATTTGCAAGAAAAATCAATGACCGTTTTGAAATTAATTCATTATTAGGTAGACAAGCATCAGAGTTTTGGTATTATTCACTTTTTATGAATTTTAAAACACAGTTGAGCAATGGATATAAGTATTCTGCTTCTGACAAAACACTTATAAACAGATTTTTATCTCCTGGTTACTTCCAGTTAGGGCCTGGTATGTTGTGGAAAAAAAGCGATAATTTAAAAGTGAATCTTGCTCCTGCAACATTAAAAGTGACTTCTGCAAGAAAGCAATTTACAAATTATGTTGATAGTTTTTACGGGGTGAAAAGAGGTAAAAATTTCAATTACGAGCTGGGTCTTGCTGTTGGAGGATATGCTAAATTCAATTTAATGGATAACGTTTCTATGGAGAATATCTTGAATTTGTATAGCAACTATTTAGACAAACCACAAAATATAGACATAGACTACACTGCTAATTTGGTGATGACTATTAACAAATATTTATCGGCGAACTTTACTTTCCAAGCGATTTATGATGATAACGCTGTAAAAGGATTCCAAGTTCGTGAAGTATTAGGTTTAGGAGTTAACTACAAGTTATAATATTCTATTAAAAGATTTGCAAAATGAGGCACTCGAATTCGATTTGCCTCATTTTCATTTTACTAGGAACCCTAACACAATTCATTTAAGTATAAGATGTTGTTTACGAGATTCAGAATTTGTTCCTCTGTGTTAAAACTATGTAGGCAAATTCGTAGGCGTTCCTCTCCTTTTGGAATGGTAGGGGAGAGTATAGGCATCACGCCAAAACCTTTATTTTGAAGTTGTTCAGCTACCGATTTCACAAAATCATTCCCTGATACAATCATCGCTTGAATTGAAGAGTCAGAATGAATAAATGAATAAATTTTTTTATGTTTTTCTAAGGTATTTTTGAAAAGAGAAATGTTTTCCTGTAATTTTTTAATATGTGTTGTTTTTTTTAATTGCCTATATCCTGCTACAATATGAGCAACACTCTGTGGAGGCATTGCTGTAGTATAAATCAGTGAACGGGCGAAATTTATTAAATAATCTTTTACCACCCCGGAGGAAAGTATAGCAGCTCCGTGACATCCTAAGGCTTTTCCATAGGTTACAATACGAGCGAATACTCGATTCTCCAACCCCAGATGTTGTACCAAGCCACAACCAAATTGACCGAAAACTCCTAAAGCATGAGCCTCATCCACAATTAGGAAGGCTCCATACTGCTCACATAGTTCTGTCATTTTTAATAAATCAGGAGAATCTCCATCCATTGAAAAAACAGATTCGGTGGCTACAAAAGTAGTTTGTTTGGAAGAAGAAAATTTCTTGAGGAGTTTTTCCAAATCGGATAAATCATTATGTTTAAATTTGTATGATTTTGTCAATCCCAACGAAATTCCATCACGAATGGAAGCGTGTATATAATTGTCATACAACATAATATCATTCCGTTGAGGAATACATGAGAAAAAACCAACATTAGCATCATAACCCGAATTAAATAACAAAGCACTTTCCGAATTATGAAATTTAGTAATCTCATTTTCAGCAACTTCATACAATGAATGATTCCCTGACAGTAAGCGAGACCCTGTCGCCCCGTGTTGCCATTTTTGTTCAGCTAATATTTTTTCTACTTCGGCATGAATTGCTTTTGACGAGGCAAAGCCAATGTAGTCATTGGAGAAAAAATCTATTGTGAACAAATTGTTTTTAAGTGTCCGAAAGGCATTATCTGCTTTTCTATCCGCTATTTTTTTATGTATATGCTCAGGAATACGCATCTAATTAAGTTGAATATGAATGTAACACCATTAATTTTTGAATGGACAACAAAAGTAAGCGAAAAGTTTAATTTCTACAATTGCTTGTAAATTTTTATGGTATTTCAATTTTTTCTCCTAAAAATTTTGGTGTAACACCAAACAAAAGATCTATGAAGAGTTTTGTTCTGGCTAAATATTCACGAATTTGGGTTTTAAAACCTAAATGTGTAGGCAAATCTTTGGCATTAAATCCAATGGCATCTATATTATTTTTCAGAGCGATATAAATAGCCCGTTCATTATGAAATTTTTGTGAAATAATGGTAATTTTTTCTTGTCCAAAGATAATCTTGGCTCTTACTACTGAATCCAAGGTTCTGAAACCAGCATAATCTAAAAAAATACATTCTTCGGGAATTCCTCTTTCAATCAAAGCTTCTTTAAAGGCTTGTGGTTCATTGTAATTACTGTTGTTGTTATCGCCACTCACCAAGATATAATCAATTTTTTTAGCTTCAAATAAGGCTAGTGTAGCGTCAATCCGATATGTAAAATAAGGGTTCTCGGCTCCGTTAGAAAGTTTTGGGATTGTTCCTAAAACTAACCCTACTTTATTGTGTGGAATCTCATCTAAGTTATTGTATGTCATGTTTTTGGTTCTTTTTACAATAGTTGTATTACACATGAGAATACCTAAAAAAAGTAGTAAAGCTGAAAAAACAACCCATTCGAGTACTTTTTTTATTTTGAAAGAAGAAAAGTATGTAGAAAATGTTTTTTTCATGATTGATAGACGTTTTATCATAGGCGTTTCTACACTAATGATTCGAAAAATACAATTCACCTACAGCCAGATATAACTCAACTGTTAACTTCTATGAAGATTAGAGATAACGGATCACATCATCAACTTAGATTCTCTTATATTGGGTTTGTTGCTACTTTCCTGCAAAAATTTTGACATCTGTTTCTGAGATTTCTTTGCCTCCTAAAATAATAAGTCGTTCTACCACATTTCTCAATTCACGTATGTTTCCTGTCCAATCTTGTTCTTTGAGTAAATTGATGGCTTTTGTACTGAATTTTTTAGGTGAAATTCCCTGTTCTTCGGCAATTTTTTGAGAAAAATGCTCTACCAGCAGAGGGATGTCATCACGACGTTCGTTCAATGACGGTACTCTGATCAGGATTACTGCCAATCGATGGTACAAATCCTCGCGGAAGCGACCTTCGGCAATTTCTTTTTTCAAATCTTTGTTTGTGGCAGCAATGATACGAACATCCACATTGATATCCTTGTCGCTCCCCACGCGTGAAATTTTGTTTTCTTGCAATGCACGTAGCACTTTTGCTTGAGCTGAAAGACTCATATCACCAATTTCATCTAGAAAAATAGTTCCATTATGGGCAGCCTCAAATTTTCCAGCACGGTCCTTTACCGCAGATGTGAAAGCTCCCTTTATATGTCCAAAAAGTTCACTTTCAATAAGTTCTGAAGGTATGGCAGCGCAGTTTACTTCCACCATTGGCGCTTCGCTTCTTTCGCTTTTTTCATGTAGAGCATGAGCTACAAGTTCTTTTCCTGTTCCGTTGGATCCAGTGATCAGAACTCGAGCTTCAGTGGGTGCTACCTTGTCGATAATCTGGCGGATTTGTTCTAAGGCATCACTCTTGCCAATCATCTCGTAGTTTTTATTAATTTTTTTCTTAAGGCGTTTGTTTTCAATTACTAACTCCTTTTTGTCTAAAGCATTTCGAACAGTGTTAAGTAGGCGATTTAAATCGGGAGGCTTGGAAATATAGTCATAAGCCCCCAACTTCATTGCATTTACGGCGGTTTCCAAATCTCCATGGCCTGAAATCATTACAAAAGGGATTTCAGGTTTTATTTTTTTAGCTTCGGTCAGCACCTCCATACCATCGAATTTTGGCATCTTAATGTCGCATAAGACCAAATCAAAATCGTCTTTTTTTATTTTTTCAAGTCCTTCCAATCCGTCGGGAGCTTCTTCAATTTCATAGTCTTTACTTTCCTCCATGAGTATTTTTCCAAGCACTCGACGGATGGCAGCTTCATCTTCAATGATTAATATTTTAGACATAAGGTCAATATTTTTTGCGAAAGATACGTTTTTATTCGTAAAAAGCAACGGTTTTTAGAATTTTTAATATTCGTAAAAAGGAAAATTGGAAAATAATATAAGTTTGTTTTTCAGTGAAATATGTATAATAAACAGATGTTTTATTGATTTTTATTTATGATAAATTTAGTATTTTCTTATCTTTGCGATAATAATCAAAATAATCAATAATGAAAAATAAACGTATTTTAGTTATTTTAGGCAGTTTACTTCTAGTGGCCTTTTTGTTTCAATCTTGTGGAGGAACCAAGAGAGCTAAGCACTCGTCTCATGCATCACAACGTAAAACAATTTCGCACACTCCAAAGTCAAAAACTTCTGTGGAGACAGGAATTTACAAACGAAATGTGGTGGCTGCATACTATCACGACAAGTTCAATGGTCGAAAAACAGCAAGTGGAGCTATTTTTGACAATAATAAACAAACTACAGCACATCGAAATTTGCCTTTCGGGACGCAATTGAAAGTTACCAATCGAGTGAATGGAAAATGGGTGTATGTAGTAGTTAATGACCGAGGTCCTTTTACAAAAGGAAGAGAACTTGATATGTCAAAAAAGGCGTGGATGAGTATTACACATGACACAAAAATAGGATTATTAGATGTTGATATAGAGATAGTTAAAAATTGATTAACGGACATTTAAGAATATATTATTTGATAATGACACATATTATTTGTACCTTTGAAGCAAGTTTTTTAAATTGATCAAAAATATACGCCATGAAGGAGCAATTAGAAAGAGAGATACGCATACTCGCTCAAAATATCGTTAATTCCGTGGGAAGTTGGGATTTAGTTTTTTTAAAGAAAGAAGCTGAGAAGTTGCATGAAAAGATAACGATATTGAGTTTTGTTGAAAAATATTACGTTACCTTAGGTGTTACAGAAGGTAGAATGGATTATACGATGCGAAAAGTCGCTAATTTCATTGAGGAACACCAAGATGACGAAGATATTTTCGCTGTTCCTCCTCAATATTCTGAGCCTATAGCTACTCCTGCTTCGTCGAAAGTGGAGAGAACTCAACCCACCGAAGACCCCGTTCAAGTTCAGTCTGATTCTACGGTCGCAGAACATGCCATACAACCTCAAGAAAATAAATTTGCAGAACCTGTTTGGAGTAAGAATCTTGAGTGGGCGAAACCTGAACCAAATGAACAACCCGCAGAGAATCAATCGTACGCTACCGAAATAGTACAATCATCTGAAAAACAAGAGGTTCTTCCAGAGGAATCTGTTAAAGATCATTATACAGATTGGACAAAACGCTTTCAAGAAGACGAACTTACGAATGTTCAATCACATGAGACTGAGACAGTGCAACCTGTTCAAACACAAGAGATTCTTCCCGAGGAGCCTGTACGTGATCATTATGCGGATTGGGGAAAACGCTTTCAAGAGGACGAACCTAAGGACGTTCACCCTCATGAAACAGAGGTGGTAGAGCCTGTTGAAACACAAGAAGTTCTTCCAGAGGAACCTGTACGTGATCATTATGCGGATTGGGGAAAACGCTTTCAAGAGGACGAACCTACACATGTTCAATCGCACGTGACAGAGGCACCACAGCCTGTTGAGAAACAAGAATTTACTCCTGAAGAGCCTGTACGGGATCATTATGCGGATTGGGGAAAACGCTTTCAAGAGGACGAACCTACACATGTTCAATCGCACGTGACAGAGGCACCACAGCCTGTTGAGAAACAAGAATTTACTCCTGAAGAACCTGTGCGAGACCATCATATCGAATGGGCACCCCCCCCACAATTGCAACAATCCGTTGAGGAAGAAGAGCAGTATACAGGATTTCAATCGCAGTTTCCTGAAACAGAATCCGTGGCCGAAACAAAAGAAGTTTCTTCGGAAGAGCCCGTACGAGATCACTATTCTGATTGGGCAAAACCCGTAGAAACAGCACAACAATCAGATGTTCAGCCGAATCCTACAACGATGGAGCAATCAACAGAAGTTCCGTTTGAAGAATCTCCACAGGATTACCATATTGAATGGGCAACACCAGCGCAGGAAGAACAACAGGTTGATTTTCAGTCCTATTTTGTGCAACCAGAGCAACGGGAGCGACAAGAGGAAATTCAGCAAATTTTAGAAACTCCTGTGGTGCAAGAGCCTGTATTACCAACAGTGAATGAAACGAACGATAGTAAAAACGAGTCTGTCATAGATTCCATATTCTCTCAAACTCAACAATTAGAATTTGAGAAAAAGGAAGAAAAACCGCGAGAATTGATATTCGAAACACCACCTACGCAATCATTTGTTGTTGAAAAACGAGAGGATACAGAGGCAAAAACTCCACCATCGTTGAATGACCATCTCGGAAAAAATATGCCAATCGGTTTGAACGACCGCCTAGCATTTATCCGCTATTTGTTTTTAGGCAGTGAAAGTGAGTACAATGCTGTTTTGCAACGATTGAATGAAATGAATAGTATGTCAGAGATCGTACTCTATTTAGAGCAAAATGTCAAACCAATTTACAATCATTGGAAGGGTAAGGATGAGTATGAAGAGCGATTCTTGAAATTGATTCTTAAACGGTTCGAAATCCAATGAGTAAACTATATCTGATTCCTACGCCTATCGGAAATTTGGAGGACATTACTTTACGCGCATTGCGATTACTCAAAGAGGTTGATATGATTTTAGCAGAGGATACTCGTACGAGTTCTAAACTGTTAAAACACTATGATATAGCAACTCCAATGCAGAGCTATCATATGCATAATGAACACAAAGTGGTAGACTATTGGGTACAGCGAATAAAAAATGGTGAAACAGTGGGTCTCATTACTGATGCTGGAACACCAGGGATTTCTGATCCGGGTTTTCTCCTGACAAGGGCTTGTTTGGAGCAGTGTATTGAAGTTGAATGTTTACCGGGAGCTACAGCTTTTGTCCCTGCTTTGGTTAGTAGCGGTTTGCCTAACGATCGTTTTATTTTTGAAGGGTTTCTGCCCGATAAAAAAGGAAGACAAACACGTCTGCAATCACTGGCAGAAGAGAAAAGAACTATGGTCTTATACGTATCTCCGCATAAGCTATTGAAAACCATCGGTGATTTTATTTCTGTTTTTGGAGAAAGTCGAAAGGCGAGTATTTCGAGGGAACTAACTAAATTACATGAGGAGACTCAACGAGGCACTCTGTCAGAATTGAAATCGTACTACGAGAAGAAATCTCCAAAAGGTGAAATCGTGATGATTGTTCAAGGGAAATAGAATTTTATAGACAACGAAAGTTCACAACCACATCTATTTGATAATGGATGTGGTTTTTTGTTTTTAATAGGATTTGGAACATGATTTATTCCCTTTTTTAAAATATATCTTATACCAATGAGTTAAATAAATATAAAAATATTGTTAAATGGATGTTTTTTATGTTTTGAAAAAATTAAACAGTATTTTTTTTGTTTTAAAATGACTTTGTTAGTAAAATAGTCATGCTATTTTGCTTTAAAGTGTATGAAATTCTATAAAGTAAAAATTTATGGAAAACCATTCTTACTGATAAAAGTCAGTTTTTTTGTCATATACGCAAAACTACAACGTTTTCGTTTAACATATGTATATTTAGATTGGGTATAAATTGATTATTTAATACAAAAAGCTCTTTTTTATTACGCGTTAATGTTGTAATTTAGTCCTCGAAAAACAAGATAATGTACTGATATGGCAACTGGAAGTAAAGAAAAAAAGAAGTTTTCGCTAATCCCACCACCCCAGTGGCGATTGCCAGCATTGATTGTTATAGGAGCGATGTTTGGTTTAGGGTTCTATGCATTGTATCTCAGTAGGGCTACATCCTATATGTCAGATGATCCCAAAGCCTGTATCAACTGCCATGTGATGACACCTCATTATATGACTTGGAATAAAAGTTCTCACCGTGAAGTAGCAAGCTGTAACGATTGTCATGTTCCACAAGACAATATGTTCAGTAAGTACTACTTTAAAGCAAAAGATGGGCTTTGGCACTCTTATGTATTTACCACGAGAAACGAACCAGAGGTCATTCGAGCTAAAGATGCTTCAGTGGAGGTTATTCATCAGAATTGTGTGCGTTGTCACATCGATCAAGTAACCGATGCTAAGCTGGAAAGCGATGTAGCTAATCATATTCACAGTCGCACTGACCGACTCTGTTGGGAGTGCCATCGTGAAGTGCCTCACGGAGCAGTCAAAAGTCTGTCGTCCATTGGATTTCAGATTGAACCTACTCAGTTTGATAACGGAAGAGATAGTGTTCGCGTGATGGAGTGGATTAAAAAGAGTAACGAAAGTAAAAGCAAATAAACATTTTAAAACTGACAACAATGAAAAATTGGGTATTTTTTATCGTAACAATAATTGTAGTGTTTGGACTGGGATGGTTAATCTCAAACATCACTGACAGAAAGGCAGAGGCAAAGTTTGCCTATAAGCCAAAAGTAGAAATTAGAACGGACAAAATTGAGCCACGAGACTCTATTTGGGGATTGAATTATCCACGCCAGTATCAATCATATATGAAAACAGCAGATACTACCTATAGAAGTCCATTCCGTTCAAGTGGTCATTTAGATGCACTTGAACACGAACCAGATTTGGTGATTCTTTGGGCAGGATATGCGTTTAGTAAAGACTATAATCAACCTCGTGGACATGCTTATGCAATTCAAGATTTAAGAAAAACCTTGCGTACGGCTTCTCCTAAATTTGATGGAGATGGTCCGATGCCTTCAGCTTGTTGGGATTGTAAAGGGCCAGATGTGCCTCGTATGATGCAAGAGCTTGGTCTACCAGAATATTACAGCAAAAAATGGTCTGATTTGGGTAGTGAAATGGTTAACTCTATAGGTTGTGCAGATTGTCACGATCCTAAAACAATGAATTTGACGATTACCCGTCCAGCGTTGGTGGAAGCGTTCAAAGTGCAGGGATTTGACATCAACAAACAATCTCATCAAGAGATGCGTAATTTAGTGTGTGCTCAATGCCACGTAGAGTATTATTTCGATAAGAATAAGGTGGAAGGCTCTATGTTTGTGGTGTTCCCTTGGCACAATGGTATGACAATGGAAGGAGCTGAAGAGTATTATGACAAAATCGGTTTCTATGATTGGGTTCACCCGCTGAGCAAAGCTAAAATGTTAAAAGCTCAACATCCTGATTATGAAATATATAAGACAAGTGTTCACGCAAAACGTGGGGTTTCTTGTGCCGACTGTCATATGCCTTACAAATCAGAAGGAGGACAAAAATTTACAGATCACCATATAGGTTCACCGTTGGCTAATGTTGAAAATTCTTGTTTTGTTTGTCACAGAGAGAATGCCAATGATTTGATAGGAGATGTTTATGAGCGTCAAGCAAAAGTACAAGAAGGAACGTCACAATTAGCTCGTCAAGTGGCAATCGCTCATATTGAAGCTAAAAAAGCATGGGATTTGGGTGCAACAGAGGCACAAATGGCTCCAATTTTAGCCAATATCCGTAAAGCACAATGGCGTTGGGATTATTCAGTAGCTTCGCATGGAGGTTCTTTCCACGCTCCTGTGGAAACACAACGTATTGTAAATAGTGGTTTAGGATATGCCCGTGATGCCCGTTTAGGACTTTCTAAAGTGCTTTCTAAGCTTGGATTTGAAGGCGAGGTGCCTCTACCTGAATTCAAAAAAGAAGTACTACAGGCTTACATCGGGTTGGATATGGAAAAAGAACGTGCTAATAAAAAAGAATTCTTGAATACTTTAGTTCCTGAGTGGATCAAAAAAGCTAAAGAAAGAGAAGCTAAAATGAGTAATTAATTTTGTTAGGACTCCATAGCTGGACTATCCGTAGGATTGCGTATCTTTGCTCCTTGTCAGCGAAATAGGTAATTTTACGGATAGTTTTTTAGTATGCCTCTCATCACATCAGTTTATAATCCTCCTTTGTTATTCCGTCAAGCGGATATTTCAACGATTTATTCGGGCAAAATACGCCAAGTAAAAGGCGTTTTTCAGTCCAGAGAGCGTATCGAACTTCCCGATGGTGATTTTTTAGATTTGGATTGGAGCTATGCCTTTGAAAAAACTAATCGGTGTATTGTTATCCTTCACGGATTGGAGGGTTCAGCAAAGCGTCCTTACGTTTTAGCAACAGCTAAGTTATTCAATCAAAATGGATATGATGCCTGTGCGATGAATTTTCGCGGGTGCGGTGGCGAACCCAATCGTCTGTTTTCAACGTATCATTCAGGAAAAACAGATGATTTAGAAGCTGTCATACTAAAAGTACTTCAACTCGGATACTCCCAAGTTTTCATAAAGGGATTCAGTATGGGAGGAAATATTGCATTGAAATATGCAGGAATGCATTCGCTTCCGACGGAGGTAAAAGCCGTTGTAGGGGTGTCCGTGCCTTGTGACTTGAAAGGGGCTTCGCTTAGGTTGTTAAGTAATCGTAATTGGCTTTATGCCAAGCGGTTTCTTAGAACACTTATTGTAAAAATTAAAGAAAAACAACAGCGATTCCCTACAAGAATAACCCTTGATGAAATACAATCTATCAGAAATTTACGAGATTTCGACAATGTGTATACTTCAAAAGCCCATGGTTTTAAGGATGCGGATGATTATTACGAACAATGTAGTTCTTTACCTAATTTAGGAAACATTCAAGTACCTACGTTGTTGCTTAACGCTAAAAATGATTCGTTTCTTTCGCTAAGTTGTTTTCCATACGATATTGCTAAAAATCATCAATTTTTGTGTTTAGAGACTCCAAATTACGGAGGGCATGTGGCTTTTTATGACGCTCAGAACATCTATTATAATGAGAAAAAAGCGTTACAATTTTGTGAAAGTCATTGTTCCTAAAACGACAAAACGTGTATTCATTCCAAATTCGACTTGATAACATTTGTTACAAATCGGAGATTCGCTATAGAGATAATTTTTTATGTTTAGTTCTGATCATCATAGTTCAAGTAAGGCGTTTTGCAATATAATACCCATATTTAGGGGGAGTATTGACACTTACAATATCATGTCATTTGAATGGTTAATACATTCAAAATAGGATGCACTAAACGTGGTGTTTCTCAATTCAGTACCACATCGAAATGACATGACTAATAACAATTGCTGTTAGTTTTTTTATCGAAATACCTTTACAGTAATAGCTATTTAATTTCCTTGATTATCAGTAATTTAACTTTGTATCTAAACAAAATAAATGGTATGTTTACTTGTTTTTTTTATAGAAAACTTGCATGATAAAAAAAATATACATACATTTGCAACGTATTCACATTGAGGTTTGGTAGTTCAGTTGGTTAGAATACCTGCCTGTCACGCAGGGGGTCGCGGGTTCGAGTCCCGTCCAGACCGCAATTAAAATTTAGTTGTGTTGTTTTGTGTAAAAACTTTTTACACAGGTTTATGGTAATAAACCAATGGAGGCTTTCCTAGTTTAGGAAGGCTTTTTTTGTGATATGAAACACCTTTTCTTTTAAAAATCAGAGATTTAAAAGTAAATCACATAACGCTACATAGTTTTTCTACACATCTATCGTGATTTTTTGCTTAACTCTTCACAGATCAGTAATTATGGATAATGAATGTAAATTCTGATTAAAAACGAAAAATTGACGTTTTTAAGTTTTATGTACTTCTTACTCATAATGGATTTTGATATACATGAATCTTCTCAACATACGACTGTTTAGGAATGCTACGTTTTTTGTTTTTATACTTCTTTTAACATCAGAAATTTGTTTCTTTTCATGTAAATATAGATTTTTGTAACTTGAAATGGTATGCGTATTAAAAATATAAATTTATGAAGAGATATAGCTTAAGTGTTTTATTTGGTCTGTTAGTAGGAAATCTGGTGGCTCAAACACCTCAAAACGTGCCGAATGACACTATCAACAAAATAGAACAAAAATCTGATGAGATTTTTGACAATTCGCAAGAAACTCCCATCTACATACGTGAAGAAACAACAACTCTTAAAGATCATCCGAAGGCTGAAAGTTATGACAAAAAATGGTTGAAAGAGCTATCTAATTCCGATCTTTTTTTTCAGATGAGCGAGGTTATTCACAATGAACCTATTGAAGATGTGATGTTCGAGGAACTTTCTACCGAAGTATTGAAACAACGCTTAGAAAAACTTAATCAGAAAACGCCTTTTAACGTGGAATACAATCCTATTTTGGAACGAGTTATTAAATCATTCCTAAAAAATAGACGCAGTTCGTTGGAGCGATTAATGAGTTTGAGTGACTACTACTTTCCTATGTTTGAACAGGAAATGAGTAACCACAAAATCCCTTTGGAAATGAAATACTTGGCAATTGTAGAGTCGGCGTTAAATCCTAAAGCACGTTCTCGAATGGGAGCGACTGGTTTGTGGCAATTCATGTTTACAACGGGAAAAGCATATGGTTTGGAAGTGAGCAACTATGTGGATGAGCGTAGTGACCCAGTACGTTCCACCAAAGCGGCAGCTCGTTTCTTGAGCGAACTCTACAAGATTTTTGGTGATTGGGATTTGGTGTTGGCGGCATACAATTCGGGGCCAGGCAACGTAACCAAAGCAATGCGACGCTCAGGAGGCAAGAAAAATTATTGGAATTTACGTCCTTATCTGCCACAGGAAACCGCTGGTTATGTACCCGCATTTTTGGCGACACTGTATATTTTTGAGTACGCCAAAGAACACGGATTCAGACCACAAAAACGGGCAAACCATCATTTTGTGACAGATACTGTGCGAGTGAAACAGGCTGTTCCGTTCAAAAATATCGCTGAATTGACAGGAATGGACATCCAAGAGATTCAATTTTTCAACCCTTCTTATCAATTAGATGTGGTGCCGTATGTGGAAGGTCGAAATTATGCGTTGCGTTTGCCAATTGAAGAAATAGGTAAATTCGTAGCAAATGAGGATATGATCTATTCCTACATCAGTGAGGAAATTTCCAAACGTGAAAAACCGCTTCCCGCATTGTTGAAAGGGGATTACGTACGTGGAGGTAAAAAAACGACCTATATAGTCAAAAAAGGAGATGTGTTAGGGAAAATTGCATCCCGACACGGTGTTACAGTTTCAAACCTTAAAAATTGGAATAAAATTAAGGGAAATAACATCAGAGTAGGGCAAAAATTAGTGATTTACAAGTAGTTTAGGAAATCGTTTGTTTTGGTAAGCTTTTTGATAAGCTATTTGAATTAAAATATTTTTTATGAAACGATTGTTTTTCACTTGTGCGTTTTTTATATATTTGTTAAGCTCTGCTCAGATGACTTTCTCGGAACGAGTTGAGTATTCTGAATTAGCTACTTCGAAGGACAAACAACTTTTTTTTGTTGATTTTTGGGCAACATGGTGTGTGCCATGCATTCATGTGTCTACCTATTTGAATACTGTACAAGAACAATTTCGCGAAGAGCTTTACATTGTTTCTGTTACTCAGGAAAATTCGGATGTTGTACGTCCGTTTTTGATAAAGCATCCGACAAAATTGGCGGTAAGTATTGATTATGATGGTCAGAATTTTAAAAAACACAATGTTCGTGCGTTGCCTTACGGGGTGTTGTTCAATGCTGAAGGAAAAATCTTATGGAAGGGAAATCCCGCTGATTTCACTCCCAAAATAATCCGTGAACAATTGGCAAAAAACAAGAAAACTACTCCGATTTATGATTTCCTAAAGTACGCTTCTTATCAAAATGAAGTAGAAACAACGCTTGATTTTAACGGAGATTACAAGATCCAACGAGCAAATAACCCGTGGGGGTCGTCGCCCGTAGTGGAACGTAATGGAGATATTACAATAATCAAAGGCTCTATTACTCAAATCATAGGATATTTGCTTAAAGTTAGTAGTCGCCAAGTGACGATGAAAGGTGAAAATGCCCAGTATGAGCTATTGATAAAGAAAACAGTAAACAAAGCAAGGCAAGAAAGGCAGATAGCCGAGTCTATCGTCAAAGAATTGGGGTATAAACTTCGAAAAGAAGAGCGGTCGGGACAAATTTTAGAAGTGCGTTTGCCCGAATCTACCGCCAACTATTGGAATACTGACCAGATTGATTGGGGAACAAAAAATTCTAAATTTTTAGTGGATGATAATCAGTTTTCTGCTGATAATATCTCAGTATATGATTTTCTGTATAAATTGTCGGAAGTGGTGGGTAAACCCATCTCAGTCAAAAATTCACATTACGCAAATGACCAGTTGTTTGACTGGCAAATGCATTATTGGTTTCGAGATTTAATGGTTGACAATCTATCTCAATTGGGAATCCAAGCTCAAGAGACATCTGGAAATTTTACGAGATATTTTTTGGAGTAAATTACGGTTTTATAATTCACCAATTTTAAGGCATATAATCAATATGAAGCATTCAAAACAAAAAATCACGGTTCTTTTGCAATTGTTTTTTATAGGATTCGGACTTGTTTCATGTAAAAACAATCAACATCCCGAAAAAAATACAATCGTCTTCGAACAGAAAGTGCTTTCTGCTCCTGAGGAGATTGCAAAAACAGAGGGTATTGAAGACAATAGATTTGATATTGTCGAAGTAAAAACCACTCCAGAGGGCGTTACCACTGAAAAAGACTCTTTAGAAATAGAAAAACAAGCTATTTACGATGATTTTATAAACATCAAAAGCCTCTCTGGAGATTTTGTTTTAGATATAAAATATGCTACTGAGGATAATTTTTTAGGACAAGCCGTATACGATTGCCCTGAGTGTTTTCTACGTAGAGCAACAGCTCAGGCGTTACACAATGCTAATGAAGAGTTTAAAACTTTGGGCTATCGTATTAAAATCTTCGATTGTTACCGACCTCTTTCTGTTCAAAAAAAAATGTGGAATATACTTCCTGGAACGAACTATGTTGCTAATCCAGCAAAGGGTTCAAAACACAATCGAGGAGCAGCAGTGGATCTGACATTGGTTGACAGTGAGGGCAATGAACTGGATATGGGTACACCTTTTGACTTCTTTGGAAAAGAAGCACATCACACCTATACTAAGCTCCCGAAAGAAGTTTTACAAAATCGTAACTTACTAAAAACCACGCTTAATAAACACAACTTCAAGTCTATTTACTCCGAATGGTGGCACTATGAATATCGTCCTGAAATGGAATCAAAAGTAGAAGATTTCGTGTGGGAATGCAATTAGCCCCATTCGTAAAGCATTCAGTTTTTCCAAAGATTAAATTTTGCTTTCCTAAAACCTAAATGAGCCAATGGGTTTTATCCAATAAAGAGTCCGATGAATACTTTTTAAATAGCTTTAGAAAAATTCCTCTTGAAAATTCAAATTTTTCTCAGGAAAGGCTAAAAAGTAGTTTGTCAGGTCGAGACTTTTGTGTTTATAGCAATTGATACTTTTAATATAAACTCTTTATTTTGATATTTTCACCAAATATTGAGGCTTGTTTATAGTCAGCGTACGAACTACTTATTTGAAATAAAAATAGTTTAGAAGTTTTATTAAAGTACTTATTTGAGTTCCATTTTTTCGGCAAAATACTCACAAAAATCCCGCATTGTATCCCGCATTTTTTCATCTTCCGTAGCACGGTAAAACGTCTCGGCCATCGATGAAAGCGTTTGATAAAAGAAAAGTTTCATTTCATCAACAGGCATTTCTTTCGTCCATAAATCAATGCGTAGTGCTTCTTTATTTTTAGAATCCCAAACCGACAAGAAGATGGCTTTTGCCTCCTCATTGTAAATTCCTCCATCTTGAGCATTCCAAAAAAGTTTTTCAGGAATTTTATTTTCGTCCAACGCTACGGTTAATTCAATTTTTGATGTGTTTGCCATTATTTTTTAGGTTTATAAAATGATTGTTTAAAAATTTCATCTGCATCCATTGCTAATAGCTCAATGAGCGATTTACCGTTATTTTTTTGAGCATAACTTTTTACGATTTGCAACCCGATGTATCGTCCGATTTGCCCCGGGGATTCATTGTCAAGCTCTAAATAGAATTTGGAGAATGGAGCTGGATAAATGAATCGGTTGAGTAGCTGTTTGTTAGTTTGGTAAAGCAATTCGTTTTCAATGAAGTAACGCCATATTTGACTTTCATTTTCTGTAGCCCATTGTGTTTTTTCCGAATCGTACTTCAACAAATCACCATCCGATTTCTTTGGGAGTAATTGTGATAGTAAGTAGAGCTTCTTACCTTCGTAAATCATATGATCTAAAAAAGAAAGGTGTTGATTCCGAGGGACTAATTTTTCAGCGAAAGTTTCGGCTATATCTGTAACAATATGTTCTTTTTTGAGCTCCGAACGTATGTATTTCTGAATATTTTCGTAAAAATAGTGTTCTTCGCCTAAATAGTTATCCAGCTGAATAAATAAAAGAGAATCGGCATAAATGACTCTGGAGTGATAGTCCACCTCCGATGTCACTGTAATTACCTTAGGAGCTACAAACTTCGGGAAATAGTATTTTACGTGTTGGAACAGGTGTTTTATTGCTGTTTTTTCATTGGAGAAATCACCAAAAACCTTGTTGATTTCTCTTACAATCTCTTGATTAAGAGTGTCTTTTTGGTATTCTTCCCATTTTTCGTCCTCTGTATAGGCAGAAAACAAATAAGGGTATTCTTTTTTTAATTCGGATAATTTCCCAGCGGGTGATAAAAAGAACAAAGAATCGAAGCGGATGGTTTCAAACTCCATAGGAATCTGAGCGATTTCTCGTTCTTTTTTATCACCGCAGGAAATAAAAAATAAAATAACGACAGCGAATAAGATTTTTTTCATGGAGGATACCTTTTGTTCGTGCAAAGATATATTTTTTAGGAAATAAACGCAAAAGAAATGCACTCACTAATAGAACTATAACTAAAGTAGCTCAAGAAAAAGTTCCTGTCATGATAATAAAATCCTAAATCGCATCTTTTTTCGGGAAAGCTACGATATAATCCCCTTCCTTTTTGAAAGCTAACTCTACGTCATTAAAGTAAATTTCTTTCAGTTTTCCCACAAAACCACAATGATTTTCAATATAACCTTTAATTCTCAAAGTGTCTGTCTTTTCAGCTTGTCTGATTAAAAAACGCACTTCTTTCCCTGTGTATATATATTCCACTACATTTTTTTCCCAAGCAAATACCACTATATTACCTTTATAAAGAGCTACCTCTGCAATATCTTTGATAAGAAGACTGTCTTTTTGAAGAAAAATCGAAATATCCTTCCCAAAATTACGATGGGCAAGGTCATAAAAGCTGGAAGGAAGGTTTTCATTTTCTTGGATGATTAGTCTCAAGTCAGCAGGAGGGGGGAACATCTTTTCTTTTTCTCTTCGAGAGAAGAATCTTTCTTACAGGCAACAAAGCCAATTAAAGCTAAAAAAATATATAATTTTGATTTCATATGTTTGTATTTAAATGTTAAATAGTTCATTGAGAATCAACGATTATAAAGAAATATTCTTTACCATACGTTTTAATAGAAGTAATTATTACTCTTTTTATTTTTGTTCTTATTGTATCCCTTTGATAATAGCCAGATCAGTATCAAATTTCATACTATACATACTGGAAGGTTCTTTCTCACTGCCTGGCTATTGTATGCGATGGAAGGAAGGGGCTTATTCAATCATTTAACGGAATTCCAGTTCAGATGTGCCAATTTAGCTCATTAGATTTTTATTTTTTTATGGAATTCGCTGATTTAAAAATTCATCAGTCAGCTATTATAAGAAGATATTTGACCAAAAAGCCAAAATTACAAACAGCAAAGGAACTAATGAAAGTAGTTGATTTGATGATAATTACTGATAAAGAATCTTTTGAAGGGGCTTTGAGTTTATGGCTTGAAAAGTGGGAAGATTTTCTAAATGAAAGAACTATTAATCCTTTGACAAACAAAAGTTTCTATACATATAAAAAACTCAGAAGTGCTTACAGAAGTTTAAAAACAATCTGCCTTGGTTGTTTACTTGGTATGATAATTATGAATTAGGTATTCCCAATACAACTAATGCTATTGACGGTCATTTTGCTGATTTAAAGAATAAATTACGCAATCATAATGGATTGTCCTTAAAGCGTAAAATGAGGTTTATAGATGAGTTTTTAAAGGCATAGAAGCTCTCTAAAAATATCAATCAGACAAAGAAAATGCTATTTAAATTCAAATCAAAATTTAGTAAAAAATTAGAGCCTAAAAAATGTCCATTAGAAACAATCGTCTAAAAAACAGCCTAATTTTTGTCCATTATACCAGTTTTTATAACTTGAGCCTTTCTGCAAATATAAGCATAAATTGGTTTAAAACAATACCCCAATTTTGGATAGGCATACTCCATTTTTTGGTAGCTTCCCTCAGTGCTAAGAAAACCGACTTTTGAACGGCTTCATCTGTTGGGAAAGACGGCTTGTTTTTGGTGTATTTTCTAATCTAACCATTCAGATTCTCAATAGCCTTGATGAATGATGATCCTATGTTTTTCCAACTGATGATTGATTTCAGAAAGCAAAGAATCAAAGGCTTTCTTTTCGGTAAGCTCGGTGCGAAATTGACTTAAAACACTGTAGCTCGGTACAGAATCTTCCAACTGCATACCGCAGAATTTCATCGCCGATAGGCTATCATTTACATGCTCTTCTACCTTGACATCCGAGAGGTTGTTCCACATCCCGATAAGTAGCATTTTGAACAGCAAGAGTCCATCGTAAGGTTTTTCACCCGAGGCGGAAAGTCCTTTTTAATAGTGTTCGTCGATGATAGCGGAAATAGGTTTCCAATCGATAATGGTATCGACTTGTGCATAAAAAGAGCCTTTTCGGGTGCGTCTTTCTACATCGTAAGCAGCAAAGGACATAGCGGATAGGGTTTTGGTGCGTTTCATGAAGCAAATATATAAAATAATCAACTAAGAATCAATTGGTTAAATGATTTCTTCTCATTTTTTACCGTGCAAAGGGCTCGATTTTTTATAGTATCATACTTTTTGCTGAACGATCAAAAACTTTAGGAAAACCACCAAATAAAAAGGGAAGCTGTCCGAAAAGGCAGCTTCCTCTTTTCAGTATTTTTACGATTAAAATTCCTAATCAAAATCTTCTATGATTTTAACGGTCAGAACGTCAGATTTGCCACTATGTTTATCTTTTATGGTAACCTGGGTTTCTCCAAGCTCAAGAGCTGTAATATAAAGATATATAACTCCATTTACATCCAATTCTTCAGTTCTTGTAAAATTAATTTTTCCTGGTTCTGAAACAGTAATCTCAAAATCACCACTTCCTTGTATTTCCACGGAAGAGTTTTCGCCTTTAAACATTATTAATCTTGTCAAATCCAAATTGAAATCAGGTAGCTTTTTTACTTCTACGTCAACCTGATGAGAAGTAATACCATCAGAAATGGTAACATTCGTTCTACCAACATTTACAGCTTTTATATATATTGTTTCGGATTCTTCTACTCTGTCGAATACAGCAATATTTGGATCTTCCGAAACACAGTGTTCCTTAATAGGCATCCCCTTAAGGAGAGCCGTAGTTCCGTATTTACCAACAAATACGCTTATTTTTGTACGACCTATTTCTAATACTTCTGCTTTCTTAACTTTTACACTAATTGTCTTATTTTTATTAGATTGCGTGTCAGTTACAGTGATAACTGCATCTCCTTCTGAAACTCCGTTGATGGTTAATGTTGTGCCCGAAACATTTACAGTTGCCACACTTTCTGCATTAGAAGTGACTGTAAATTCTCCAGAGCCTCCGGTGATAGTAACTTGCTGATTTTGATTTTCATTAAGTGTAACATTACTTGTAGATAACTGGAAGTCAGTATTTTTCTCTCTTACAGTAACCTGTATCACTCCTGAACTTTTTGTTACATTATCTGTTATTGTAACTTGAGTTGTCCCTGCTTTTTTACCCTCAATACCAAAAAAGTAAGTATCGCCTCCTCCATAATTATTAGGTTCTGAAACTGTTACAAGATCAGAATTTTGAATACTTATGGAAAAATTACCACTTCCTTGTACTCCTGCACCAATGGAGGATTCTCCCTCTTTTATGTCTATTATATTTTTAAGTAATTTGAATTCAGGTACCTTAGTTACTATCGCCGTAACCTGAAACGAGGTTACACCATCAGAAATCGTTACTTTTGTAGTCCCTTTACCTACTCCTCTTATGTAGGCATAAGTCTCCCCAAACGTATTGGTTTCTACTCGGTCAAACACCGCTATACTCGGATTTTCTGACGTACAATGTTCCTTCACAGGCATTCCACTAATAACCTGCGTATCTCCAAAACCTCCTACAATCAGCTCAACTCTTTTTCGAACTATGTCCAATTTTCCAGTTGCTGCCTTAACTTTCACATTGATGGTTTTGGTTTTGTTAGATTGTGTGTCAGTTACGGTAATAACAGCATCTCCTCCTGAAGCTCCATTAATAGTCAATGTCGTTCCCGAAACATTTACAGTTGCCACACTTTCTGCATTAGAAGTGGCTGAAAATTTCCCAGAACCTCCAGTGATTGCAACTTGTTGATTTTGATTTACACTAAGCGTAGCTTCATTTGTAGATAGTTTAAAATCAGCGTACTGTGAAATTACTGAGATTTTTACCGATTTTCCTGTCTGTGGATTGCTAATCGTAATTTCAGATTTTCCTCCTTTTTTAGCCTCAATTCTTATATTTTGATTTTCTAAAGTAGCTGTAATAAAGTCATTATTTACAGATAATTGGAAAGGACCCTCGCCAGAAGTAATTACAACATTTGTAACTTCTCCTATATTCAAAGAAATCGCTTCTTTGCTTACCTCAATATTTTCTAAAGCTGTTACTTCCACCTCAAGATTTGTTGACTTTTTAGAAACCGCATCCGTTACAGTAATTGTTGATTTTCCTGCTTTTACACCTGTGATTTTTATGGTTTTTCCTTCCAGTATAACTGTAACATTTTGATTATCAGAAGATATATCAAATTTATTTCCTTCAGAAGTTATATTCACAGAAGTGGTCGCTTTTTCTTTCAAAACTACTTTATTTTGGGATAAATTTACGAATGTAAATACTAATACATTGATAACTGATTTTTCTTGTGTTTTTACATCAGTAACCGTAATTTGAGTTCTACCTGTTTTTTTTGCAGAAATTTTAATCCCTTTTCCATTAGATGTAGCAGTTGCTATTTCAGTATTTTCCGAACTTGCCATAAAAGGTCCTACCCCCGAAATAGCAAGAATAGTGTGTTCCGCATTAGGATGTAACTCTATATCCGTTTTTTCCAATTGCAGAGACTCATTAACAACGACCTCAACAGCAAAAGTGCGGTTTGTTTTAGTATCTAAAACTGTAATGATGGATTTACCACCTTTCAACGCACTTATTTTTACATTGGTTTCCTTTACAGTAGCGCGTACCACATCGTTGCTTGATGTTACCTCATAAGGACCTTCTCCTTGTGAAATAGCGATGTTTTTTTCTTCTCCCTTTTTCATCTGTACCTTATCTGTTTCCACTTCAATTGACTTGAAAACAGTAATTTCAACAGTTGCTGTCTGATTGGTTTTTGTGTCAATAACGCTAACAACAGACTTACCAGGTTTCAATGCGGTTATTTTCAGCTCTTTATCTTCTTCAAATGCTTTTACCCCATCATTATCTGTCTCAATATTGAAAGGACCTTCTCCTGTCAAAAGTTTTATAACCTCTTCTTCGTTTACGCGAAGTTCTACTTTATTTTTTTCTAAAGAGACTGTTTTATAAACGGTTACATCAACTTTTGTTGAGCGGTTGATCTTGGTATTAGTTACCGAAACAATTGTTTTCCCTGCCTTTTTTCCTGTTATTTTGATGGTTTTTCCCTCCAAAGTGGCGGTCGCTATCTCTTCATTTTCAACATCTACGGAAAAAGTGCTTTCGTCAGCTATGGTTACCATTGTTTCAGAATTCTCTCCTAAACCGACCTCGTTTTCTGACAGGTTTACTGCCTGAGAAACCGTTAGCTCCACAGTCGTTTTTTTATGTTGAGCATCGGTCAAAGTTATCACAGTTTTCCCTGATTTTAAAACATTTATGGTGATTAAATTTTCATTAACAGAAACTTTAGCAACCCCCACATCAGAGGATTGTACTTTATATTTTCCGTTTCCTGTAAGAATTTTTAAGGTTTTATTATCTCCCTCAAATAAGGAAAGCATTTTCTCCTCCAGGGTAAGCTCTACTGGAATATTGGACATTTTATCGTCTTTCTCACAAGACCACAAAAATGCTAATCCAAAGACGATTAGCCCTAAAATAAAAGGTATTTTTTTCATTTCGATATTATTTTAATATTATAAAGTGATTGTTTTATATTTTATTACTCTTTAGGAATCACCAACTTAAACCCTTTCCCGCGAAGTAAGATACTTTCTCCGCGAACTTTCTCAACATATAGTCGGTTTGTTCCGTTGGTTATTCCAAAATAACTGCTCTCCACAGGATATATTTCCATCTGAACATCAATATGTCGCCCTTGTTTCGGATTCAGAATAGATGAAATTTTCAAAGCTCGTTGAGTGGATTGTGGCTGTACCTCTCCGTACGGATTAACTCCTGTTGCCATCCACACCCCTACTCCTTTGCGTTTGACTATCATTTTGGGAGTAATTTGGCGAGAAAGCGTTCGCCTTGTATTGTCATAATACCCATAAACTCGTGAATCTCCACCAGATTCAGCAATTACCTTTAACTGCTTAGTTTCAACCCCTTGTGCGGAAATACGAACAACGGCTTCCCCTTCATAACGGGCAAACAACTCCAAAATTTTGGTATTTCCGTTCCATTTGTAAAGCAAAATTCCGTCGGGGTCATCAACTTCCAACGTAGGTTCATCACCCCCACCGTCTATACTCACAAACTTGCTTTCTTCATTGGGGTAAATTCGAACCACCTCCTGACTAATACTCACCTGAGGGGGAACTACATTGATTTTCAAATGTGCTTTCTTGTCGTGCGAAATTACCGTTGCAAAGGTTTCTCCCTCAAACAACCCTTTGATTTTGAGCGTATCCTGATGTACGGAGGCTTGTGCCACTTTGGAATTTTCGATGTTCACGGCAAACTTCTCATTTCCGCCCGAAAGCAAAATATATCGCGTGGTTTGTTTATTGACCGAAACCTCACGGAGCGACTGCTCGTCCTGCCCGATTTTTATTTCAGGAATTGCATTGTGATTTTCCTTCTCGCACGAAGCAAAAAGACTTAAAATGGCAATACTTATGATAATCGTATATTTCATAACTCTCTTATTTTCATTTATTACTGAACTTCCAAATCATATTCTATTTCCCATTGACGGTCAACGGCTTCAATTATAATGATTTTCAACTTCTGTTTTCCTTTTTGGGGGAAGGTAAGCTGGTCGCCGTTGGGTTGTACTTCTTTTCCGTTTACAAAATAGGTAATTCTGGCAGAAGCATCAGCCAAATCATTGTAAAACAAATCAATCGTTTGCCTACAAATACCATCATCGTTAAGCGTACGCAAGTGCGGAACACGCCTAATGTCATTGATACCGTACTGCATTGATTGTGTTCCTTTGGTAATATGGTTAGTATATTCGGACGCATTGGCTCCCTTCACGGCTCTTACTTTGAACGTGTAGTTGGTTTCTGGTTCCAAACCTCTTACTAAAAACGAATTGGTAACGACACGTTGCGGAGCTTGTGCATCTACCACAACTTCCCATTGCAATTGGGGGTCAGCTTCCTTATCCCACGACAGAAGAGCTTCCCGCTGGAAGGTCTGAACCTGAAAACGAGTTGGAGCAGATAATTGCGTATTTCCTCCTCCTGCCTCGCCCTTATATACCAACGATACATCATCAATCAGAATGTAACCGCTTCCACTGGAACGACTCATTACAAAAGCCACTCCCATTTTGGTAATCCCAATAGGTACAGTAAGTTCCACCTCGCGTTTTGTCCATTCTGAGGCTTTGGGAGTTACTTTTCCTTTGGAATCTCTTTTTATAGGAGAAGCACTGGAACTGTTATACCAACTTACTACAAGTTCCATATTCTCACGATTTATTGTGCCTTTGTACCAATACGTTAGCAGATAAGTTGCTCCCTCTTGAACATCAATCGCTGCCGAACTGTAATTGTCATCAATCACATAAAATTGACCTGCATTGGCATACAATTTAGGACAATATTGCCCCGAACGTGCCTGTTCATTCCCAAAATCATCATTTCTAAAAAATATATTGTTTGAAAAACTCCAATTTTTGGGCTTTTTCCCCGGAGTATATTCCTCAAATCCTCCGTTAGGGATTAAATTTTCCTGTGCTTGGGCAATCCACGAAAGCCCCAAAAGCAATGTTATAAGTATTCGTTTCATATTTATCGTATTTCTGTAATTTCTGTTACACGTCACTTCGAGTGAATTTTATCGCAGTGCCAACGAAGATAAAGTTTGTATCGAGAAGTGATTTTATTCCCTGAAAGTTCTCGATACATTTTTCTTTCGCTAACGCTACAGAAAAACACTCGAACTGACGAGCCTAATTCTATTTTTCATCTTTTATCATTCATAAACCTCGTTACACGTCACTTCGAGTGAATTTTATCGTAGTGCTAACGAAGATAAGATTTGTATCGAGAAGTGATTTTATTCCCTGAAAGTTCTCGATACATTTTTCTTTCGCTAACGCTACAGAAAAACACTCGAACCGATGAACACTCAATTTGGTTAAAATTTTTTCTTTGCTAAATTAGGCAATTTCTCATACTCTCCGTCTATTAACGCTTGTTTTTTCTTTTGTGACCATTTTTTTATTTTCTTTTCAAATTCAATCGCTTGATTTATATCCGTAAAAGTTGCATAGTAAACCAATTCTACCGGTAATCTACTCGCTGTGTAGGAATTAGGATATTTCCCCGATTGATGTTCTTTTAGCCTTTCCCCTAAATTGGAAGTAACTCCTGTATAAAAAGTTTTGTCAGAACACAGTAAAATGTACACAAATGATTCCATACTTACCTTATCATTCAAATTTTCTTTGGTATGATTTATTCCTTTAATCAATCGACCCTCCTCGTCACTTCGAGTGAATTTTATCGTAGTGCAACGAAGATAAAATTTGTATCGAGAAGTGATTTTTACTCCAAAAGTTCTCAATACATTTTTCTTTCGCTAACGCTACAGAAAAACACTCGAACTGACGACCCTAATTCTATTTTTCATCTTTTATCATTCATAAACCTCGTTACACGTCACTTCGAGTGAATTTTATCGTAGTGCCAACGAAGATAAAATTTGTACCGAGAAGTGATTTTATTCCCCGAAAGTTCTCGATACATTTTTCTTTCGCTAACGCTACAGAAAAACACTCGAACTGACGAGTCACGTCCTAACTGATTGTCAATCACTTATAATGCCTATACTAATTTACCTTACAAATCATTTGAATTTACACTATCTTTTACCTCTTAATCTGCTCAATTGAAATGCCAAAAGGTTTGCCCACTTCCGTAGCGATGTGCTTTAACGAACCCTGCGTTTGAGCGTTAGAAAGTAAACGCTGTTTGTCCCACAATCCGTTTCCGAGTAGAAACTGTTGCAAAAGACGTTGTACTTCCTCCCGAGAATAGTAAAGTTCTCCCTGTGGATTTCGGGCAAATTGTAACGCATAAATAAGCCCATAAGCCCTTGAAATAAAAGGGAATGCGTATCCGCCTCTCTCGTCTAAATTGGCAAGGGTATTCTCCCCAATCAAAATGTTCATCGTGCGAATGGCAATGGCTCGTGAGAGTTCCTCCCGAATGATATGAAGATGTTGTTTCATATCCTCATAACGGTATCGCTCCAATTCGATACGTCCTTGCACAAATGCGTTAAAAATACGTACTTCGCTGTTTTTGAGCAAGGGAATCCCTTCGGCTCGCACCAACGGACGCAAAAAGGTGTAATATCCGTACGCCAAATCCCAATGATGCTCCAACTCAGTGTAATTTCGCCCAGGAGGAAGCACTACATCTTCGTGTTTCTTGCGAAGCGTCTCATCGCTGAGAAAACTTTCATTAAGATGATAATTTAGCACCTTATCCAAATAAATTGCCCCAAAAACGGCATAACGAAACGCTTCCGCCACCACAATTCCTTTTTCATCGGCAAAAGCTAAGTTTACATCGCCGATATTGTTGCCAATGTAGCCCGTTCGCCCTTGTCGCAATGCTTGTCGCCGAATATCAGAAGGATTTTCTGTGCCGTAGCCCCCGATTCGGGCAGAAGTTTCGATAAAATCGGTCAAATCTTTTTGAATCGCTTCCCGATTGGCTCGATGCAATTCCGATTTGGCAACTTCCTCTTTGGGTTTTAAATGGCTGTAAATCCCGTCGTTATAGTATCTGAAAACTACTTGATAATCTGCCTGATTCATTATTCTTGCTTCTTTCAAATAACTGTTGTACAACACGTCCAACGGTTCTTTAAGCAAACTGCATTCAAGCAAATCTACACTGCTACTTCCGTTACGGGAAAAGCTGTATTTATATTCAGGCGGAAGCGGTTCCAAATATGCCGATTCCACCGTTTCGCCTTCGCCCTTATTACAAGCGACGAGCATCAAAAGCATTGTAAATAATGTATATTTTCGCATTTCGTTTTGTTTTTCCTCCGTTACACAAATCAAACTAAAAATCAATCAACTACGGCAGAATAATATACTCGCAATAAGGTTGCGGAATTCTGTTAGGTCCTTCGCTATTTTGGTTCTGTTCAACGCTTAACACAGGAACGACCACCAATCCGTCATCAGAAACCGCCGTAATACTGGCGTTTACCCCCGACCCTCTGTCGCCAATCCCATTCACCGAAAGATACATCGGAAAACCAGACTTCACTTTGTAAGTAAATGCAAATTCTTTGTCTTTTTCCATAGTGAAATTCAACGAGTTATCAGAAGCATCACTCCCAACGGTTTGTATGCTTTTATCCGCTGCAACAAACCGCACCACGTAACGCGATTTTGTAGCAGCCCGTTCTTCACGATACCTGCATTTGAGGGTAATTTCATATTCCCGCTGATTTTCAAGCGTTACCCCTGGATAGCGGTAATTTTGCAATGCCTCATCAGGATTGCAAATGCGTATCCTCATATCTTCATAGGCGTTTTCGGGCTTTTCAATGGGTTTGAGGGGAAACAACTTTTCGTAATCCTCCTCCACAGGGTCGCTGTCTTTTACATTACAGGAAAAAAATCCGAGTAAACCTGCCAACAATACATATTTTATATTCTTCATTTATCTAAAAATTTCTTTTTTTTGGTGTAATATTCATTTTAAGTTGATTCCGTCACTTCGAGTGAATTTTATCGTAATGCAATGGAGATAAAATTTGTATCGAGAAGTGGTTTTACCCTTCTAAAAGTTCTCGATACGATTTGCTCCGCTCCGCAAATCACTCGAACTGACAAACTCAATACTACTTCATTTTTTACATAAATATACTTTTAAATCCGTCATTTATACTTGCTCTCCGTCACTTCAAGTGAATTTTATCGCAATGTAATGGAGATAAAATTTGTATCGAGAAGTGATTTCCTAATATCCTAAAGTTCTCAATACGATTTGCTACGCTACGCTTCGCAAATCACTCGAACTGACAAACTCTATTATCTCTTTGTGCTAAACAGTTTAATTAAAGACTAATTTATCTATTAAATTTTTTCTTAGCTAAATTAGGTAAATCTTCATAATTTCCTTCTATCAATGCTTGTTTTTTCTTTTGCGACCATTTCTTAATTTTCTTTTCAAATTCAATAGCTTGATTTATATCCGTAAAAGTTGCATAGTAAACCAATTCTACGGGTAATCTGCTTGCCGTGTACGAATTAGGATACTTACCCGATTGATGCTCTTTTAACCTTTCACCCAAATTGGAAGTAACTCCCGTATAAAAAGTTTTATCCGAACATAATAAAATGTACACAAACGACTCCATATTTTACCAATTTTAAAAGTTCTTAAACCAACATCATTTATATCTACTCTCCGTCACTTCGAGTGAATTTTATCGCAATGCAATGGAGATAAAATTTGTGTCGAGAAACGATTTCCTATATCCTAAAAAGTTCTCGATACGATTTGCTACGCTACGCTTCGCAAATCACTCGAACTGACGAGTTACATTCTGCTTTACTTTTTTTATACATTCTCCATAAATGTATTTCTTTATTTGAATCAACAATGTATTTAACTAATTATTCTATACTCTTACTTCCGTCACTTCGAGTGAATTTTATCGCAATGCAATGGAGATAAAATTTGTGTCGAGAAACGATTTCCTATATCCTAAAAAGTTCTCGATACGATTTGCTACGCTACGCTTCGCAAATCACTCGAACTGACGAGTTACATTCTGCTTTACTTTTTTTATACATTCTCCATAAATGTATTTCTTTATTTGAATCAACAATGTATTTAACTAATTATTCTATACTCTTACTTCCGTCACTTCGAGTGAATTTTATCGCAATGCAATGGAGATAAAATTTGTGTCGAGAAACGATTTCCTATATCCTAAAAAGTTCTCGATACGATTTGCTACGTTCCACTCCGCAAATCACTCGAACTGACGAGCAGTATTCTACTTTTCCTTTACAGTACCTCTTTATTTTTCCAAACACCCCTACATTCCTTCATCGGTGATTTCCGCTATAAAATAGGTGGGTTCGCCATCGGGATAAAGATGTTTGCTCACATACATTTCCCGTTTAAGAATCGCGTCATACACTTTCACCAATTCGCATACAAATTTATCACCCCGACGTTCAAAATCGCGAAAAATATACTTCTCCGTATAACGAAGCCCCGTGCGGAAGGTCAGCCCCTGCTCCGTTCCCACGTATCCCGAACCCAATCCGGTGCTTTCCTTGGCAATTCGCGGATTTACAAGGTCTGGTTTTTTATTGAAACGAAACAAATAGTACCGTTTTTCGATGATTTCTCTCAGAAATTGGTTATACTGAGGCGTTCCACGTGTACTACGAACAATCATATCGCTTTGAAAGAAAATACGACTTCCTTTGCGGATTACCACCTGCGGATTTTTCATCTGTTCGAAAATCTTTCGGTTTTTGTAAGATTCCGTAAGTGCATTATCGGTTGTATTGCGAGTATCTTCCCAATCAATTGGCGACTTCAATTTTTCAAAAACGACATACTCCCGAGCTGGTTCAATGTACGAAGCTGTTTTGAAAACCAAATTATTTTCAAAATCTCTTCCTGCGTACATAAAATCAGAATTTCCTGAAAATCGGTCGTTTACCAAGTGATGAATGTAATTAAAGGTGGTGAAACTAAGCTGTGTAAAGGTGTTTTGCTTGATTTCAAACTCACTTTCTTTGGTTTCCACCATTGATTTACTGTCATAATCGGCACGCATTTGCACGGTTCCTTTATCATCAAATTTCATCAGGAAATAAAATCCGCCATAGCCGTAACGCTCACGAAACAAAGGGTCTTTTTCCAAAATTTCATCTTTGTTAGCAAACAACAGCGAATCGGTTTTCGGAAAATAAAGCACCTTCCAACCATACGGAGCTTCGGTCAGTTCTTTACGTAACGCCTTGATGTTCTGCAAATTTCTGTCAGAAGGCGATACTTCCGAAGGCTCCTCTTTCTTACAGGAAATCATTCCCACCAAAACTATCAAAAATAAATATCTTTTCATTAAAACTTAACTTTAAAATTCAATAAACATTTTCAGGTTGTGTTATAAAAAGTATGATGCTGGTTTTGATTGTCAGGCTGAGCAAAGTCAGCGAAGACTTGGAGCTGAGTATGTGCATTGAAGCCCTGTAATGATAAGGCTTCGTCACATACTCCGTTTTCACGGACTTTGCTCAGCCTGACAAAAACACTTCTTTTTTTAAGGGCATCATACTTTTTACATCACCTTCCATTTTCAAATCCTCAAAAAACGTCATACTATTTATTTTTTATTCCATACGGTCGCCTTTTTACTCCGTACCGACTTCTTTTTGCTTCGTACCGACATCTTTTTGCTTCGTACCGACATCTTTTTACTTCATACGGTCGCTTTTTTACTTCCTTTCTTTCAAAAATATCAAAAAATTATCTGTTTACGAATGATTTGATACGTTGTACACTCAAAAGCTGCATCCGTTTGAGGTTGATTTTTACTTCTTTTTTAAAATATTCCTCTACAAACGCCTGTTTTTTAAGTAATTGTTCCTTGGCTACACGAACCTCTTGCTCTTCGTCTGCCGTACCACTAATGGAAGTACCTCCGAGGGTAATGGCATCGGTAATTTCCTTAGAACTATGTGTGAGATAAGCACTTACAATTTCAGCAAAATCATCTTCGGGGGAAAGCATTGAGTGAATGGTAAAAAATCCGCGGCGATTGGCTATTGCTCCTTCGGTTAGGATAACATCGGAAGTACGTGCCACCTCACAATCAGAGCTATACAACTTTTCGTTGGTTCGGATGGATTTCCCTACGCTGAAAAACCCCAAACGTGCTTGTTGGTAATCCTGCTCGGACGAAATCACGTAAGTGAACCCTGTATTGTCTTTATCACGACTACAATCGGATATTTTTTTGATATATCTTCCGATAGGCTCTTTGCTTGGAAGATCCTTGGAATCAGACACATACCCACTGCTAATCAATGCGAACTTATCCCGCTCATACGGAAGCAATTCCATCAATCGTTTGGCAAACTGATGATGTACGCTACGCATCAGCACATATACTTTTTCGTAATCCTTCGGGTCGAAATCATTGACGTTGTACAGAAACATCTCGGCGGTAGTACCCGTGTGATTCGCAAGTAGTTCCACACCGTGAGCGTCCAAATTTTTTCCGCCGTACATATAAATCTTAATCGGGTTTTTCTCCTTCATAAAATGGCTTCCTCCCACATTGTTGAGCGTGTAGGTTTCGAGCCACAAAAACTTAATGGCTTCCAACATCTTTTGAACATTTTCAGCCTCAGGCGGATAGGTATAACTTCCTTTCTGAGCAGTGTTTCCGTTCCATCGATAATCCACCTCAATGCCATACGGTAGCGTGAGTTCATTGTGTATCCACGTATCCAATTCGGTGTAGTTGCGTTGCACAATATTGGCTTCCACCACACTTTGGTCGGAAAGTTTTTCTTGGGAACACCCCAACAACGCCATTGATATTACGATATATATTTTTTTCATCATATGTTTATTATTCATTTATGTTTTCAAACGGAAAAGATACATCTTTTCCCTACAATATTATCTTGGATTGGGCTCTAACCCTCGATTGATGGCTTCGGCAGGGATTTGCAACAATTTACGCGGGTCTTCCTTTTCAAGCGGACGATATATTGCGTTTTTACTACTTCGGCTCACGGGAATGTAAAACCTGCGAATATCGAACCAACGCAACCCCTCGTGCAGAAACTCCTTCTGACGGAAATCCACAATGATTTTGATCAGTGCCAATTGTTTTAGCGTCATACCATAAAAAGGCGTGTAAGTCTCGTAATATTTACTATCTACGGTAGTGTAAGCATCTCTGGGACAGGACAAAGACGCTCCCCCGTATTTCCCTCTCCAATAGTCGAGCAGGTCATCTATGGATTTGTCGTACTCGCGTTTCATTGCGTAGGCCTCCATTCGGTTTAGTAACACTTCGTCGGTGGAAAACAGCACGTTAGTTACGTACAATCCTTTCGGACGCGTTCCCGTGCTTCCGAACAATGACAATTCATCAAACTTAGCGATGTACAATCCGTTAGTAATGGCATCTTCCGACGATGAAAATAAATACGTAGTTATAAGATTCAGGTTTTTACCCGCCTCACCACAACCGTCAATTCCTTTGGAATAGAAAATATTACGTACCGTAGCTCCTGTTACTCCGTATTTTTCGTTTAATATATTGCGTTGTATTCTTGATTCGGTAGCGGTAAGCAACAGATTGGCAGGGTCTTCCGTGTGCGTGTATTCTTTGTAGAGTGCCTTGCGATTGAATCGTATTTTTCGCTCATAAGCTGCCCAATTACGAAGCACCTGCTTGGAGTCGGCACCCAGCACATAGTTAGCGTATTCGATGACCAAATCCCATTCTCCCTTTATCAGATAAAACCTTGAAGCAAAGGCATATGCTGCTTTTTTATTAAAGTGAAATTTCGGATTTTTGTAATAATCGTCATTGACCAACGATACGCCCAATTTCAAATCTTTCTCGATTTTTTCATATACCTCAGCCACCGTGCCTCGTTTGTAATCCACCAAAGCGTGTTTTTCGGGTTTGGTCAAATACGGAATACCAGGGCTTTGCTGTGCTTTCTGCGTTCCGTAGGGTTCTGCCCAGATATTGACCAACATAAAATGCAAGTACGCCCGAAGCAAAAAAGCCTCTCCGTACAAAGCCTTTACCCTTTCTGTTTTGGGGTACGAAGCCAACAATTCCAGAGCCTTGTTCGCCTGTGCAATCCCTGCGTAACAAGCATTCCAGTAGTTCAGAGGCGTGTCCAAATCTTCTTGGTCATAATCTTCCCAAAAATACATCGCTTCATTCAGTCGAGAATGTACACCATTGACGCGTTCTGCCACATTGTCGGTTCGGGCTTCGAGGAAAGCAAAATAACTCGCCTCAGGATAAGCCCCCGCCAACAATTCGGCAATTTTCTCCTCCGAATCAATAGCCACATTGAGCGACGAATCGGGGTCTTTGTCCAAAAAACCCTGACACGATGCCAAAAGCATACTTACTAATGTTATTTTTATGATTGATTTCATAGTATTGTTTTTATTTTTATCGAAATAATTATTTCACTTCATTAATATGCCCCGATTGTCAGGCTGAGCGAAGTCGAAGCCTCCCAACAGGGCTTCGACTTCGCTCAGCCTGACAGAAATGTTCTCTTTTTTAAGGCATCATACTTTCTTCTTTTTATATCAATCCTCCTAAAACCCAACATTCACCGTTAGGGTAAATTGTTTGGGAGTGGGGAGCGACACCCCGCCTGAACGATAATACTCGGGGTCTTGTCCTTTGAGGCGACTATCCGAATATATCAAAAACGGATTGGTTATCTGTCCGCGAACGTTCAGCGACTTCATTTTGTAACGCTTGACAACACTTTCAGGCACGTTATACCCCAGCGAAATGTTTTTCATACGTACAAAACTTCCGTCGGCTACTCGGTTTTGCGAATAATTATACGTATTATACGCCTTTTCGATATTTTCCTGACCAATAAGTCGGATTAAATCCTGCGAAGGCAAAGCAGGAACTTCGGTTCGCCATTCGTCGCCAGGGGCTATCCATCGGTCATAATATTCGGTTGAAAATACGTTCAAATCCGCAAAAGCAGGGTCGAAAGACGGATTCAAACGGATTTTATTCCCCGCCTGTGCCGTTACGAAAAACGAAAACTCCCAATTCTTGTAATGGAACGTATTGGACAATCCTCCATTGACATTCGGCTCAATCGACCCGTGATAAATCAGATACGATTTAGAATATTGAGCGTCTAAAAAGTCCGCCCCTACAATGTTTCCGTAAGCTCTGTCATTGAGCGGATACAAACCGAAATCAAACGTTGGCAATCCGTAATTGTTCAAGCCTTGATAGTTGAACGAAAAGAGCGACCCTTTGGGAAAACCCACAATGTTTCCGCGTCCTGCTCCTGCCACCATATCGAACGTATTGGGCGTGTTCAAAAGCCTTGTAATCTTCTGATTCATATAACTTATGGTGAAGTTGGTCGTCCATTTGAAATCATCGGTCAAGATGTTTTTAGAGTTGAGAGCCAATTCCACGCCTCGCGTACGCATATCGCCAAAGTTGGCATATTTGTAATACTGCCCACCCACGCCCGAAGTTCGGATAAGGTCTATCAAATCAAACGAATTTCGTTGATAAATATCAATGGTAGCATTGAGACGATTGTTGAAAAATCCAGTATCAATACCCAAATTCAGTTCGTACATTTTCTCCCAAGTAAGGTCGCGGTTCTCCAAGTGCAAAATACGCAACGCATTCTCGCGGTCTTTGAAATGAAA
Organism: Capnocytophaga canis; assembly: GCF_043187445.1. NCBI lineage: Bacteria > Pseudomonadati > Bacteroidota > Flavobacteriia > Flavobacteriales > Flavobacteriaceae > Capnocytophaga > Capnocytophaga canis. Next base: position 1,599,811 of record NZ_CP171121.1, read on the forward strand.
ACGATTCAGAATCACGTTTTTATATACCGCATTGGAGTTAATTGCCTGTTCGTTCATCTTGGCGGTAAGCCCGTAACTAAGTCGGAAAGCAAGGGTTGAAAAGTACTTTTGGTCTTTCATAAAATCCTCTTGGTCAATGTTCCATTTTCCGCCGACATTCCACGTAGGTAGCCAACGCGAACGGCTGTTTTTTCCTGCCGTATTCGACCCCTCGTAGTTAAGCACCGTATTGAAAATATACTTGCCCTTATATCCGTAAGTACCACTGAGTGAAAACGTAAGCCCTCGGTCGTAACGCTCCAACCACGCAAAATAATCATTGCCTTCATCAATCAATTTTTGAAAAATCAACGGATTGGTAAATATCTGATTTCCTTTGTCGTACTGAATCCCATATCCTTGAAAAGGATTCACGGTGCGGTCGGCGTAACGCATTTCGGCAAATCCGAAGGCTTTAATGTCGTGTTCGCCCAACGATTTGTTATAATCCAACGCCATACGAGCCTGATAGCTTTTCAGCGTGGTTTCGGTTTTGTTGAAAATCCCTCCGTGCGTAAGTCCTATTTTAGGTTGCGACAGCGGATTGTCTTTATCTTTTATCAAATAGATGTTTTGCTGAGCCACCCAAGGAGTTTCGTTGGCACGGAATGCCTGTACCACGTTGGAAGGTTCTTTGATGAAATGTGCCGAACTTGTCGAAGCCTGACGCGTGGAAAGCAACGCCGTAGCTTCCAAATCTTTGTTGATTTTGTAAGAAGCCTCTGCCTGTATTTTGAAGTCCAACAGATTGATGTCAAGATAATTGTTTTCGTATTCGTTTAAAATATTAAACGCAGCCCAGTTATTGCGATAATATTCCAACTTGCCATCGTTTGTGCGTGGTCGTAAGGTTCTCGAAGTTCCCAAAGCGTACGAAAACGGATTGATGTCGAAATCTCGCTCGAACGAACCTATGGTCGTGTTTTTGCGTTGGGTAAAAGTCCCAGGAGCTTTTTGGTTTCGCATATTTCCTTGTACGGAAAGCGTAGTTTTGAAATCGTCCGTGATGAAAAACGTACTTTTGAGGTTGGCGGTGATACGCTGTACGCGGTCAGTAATCGTCCAACCTTTGTCGTTAAACAATCCTAATGAAGCGTAAGTAGTCGTATTTTTTCCTCCGCCCGAAAAAGTCAAAGTGTGTTGCTGAATGGGGTTAATTGTGAATAGATGGTTGAACCAGTTGGTATTGACGTATTCGCGTTCTTTGAAGAAAGCCTGTTTGGCTTCTTCCGTATTTTCATAATAATACGTTCCTGTATTAGGGTTAATCGTGCTGATGCCTTTGTACCATTGATAATAAATGCCACTGCGTCTGCCATAAAGGGCATCTCGCAAACTGAAATAGCCTTTGTTTGCCAATTCCTGATATACCGACATTGTTTCCTGTGAGTTGAGCAAATCGTAATCCTTGTAAGAAGGTATCTGACGGAAACTCTGTTCGTACGAATAGGTTATTCGGTTGGGCGTATCGCGTTTGGCGGTTTTGGTGGTAACGACAATCACGCCGTTCAAGGCTCTTGCCCCATACACCGAAGTCGCCGAAGCATCTTTCAATACCTGAATATCTTCAATATCGGCAGCGTTAAGCCCTGCAATGGCGGAACTGATAAGCGTAACAGCATCACCCGATACCAATTGGTCAAGCGTTAATGAAACCAAATCTTCATATACTGCCCCGTCAATGACCCATAGCGGCTGCACGTTTCCGATGATAGAAGCCCCCCCACGAATGTTAATACGCGGAGCGGAACCAAAGGTTCCCGTTACGTTCTGAATGGAAAGTCCTGCTACACGACCTTCGAGCATACGCGACACGTCCGCCACGCCGTCCATTTTCACTTGTTCCATCTTTACCGATGCCGAAGCCCCTGTAAAGACACGGCTTTTTATCTTCTGATAGCCCGTAACCACTACGGCATCAAGCTCCTGCACGTCCTCTTTTAGTACGATATGCATTGTGGAAGCGGTAATTTTTACGCGTTGGGTCTGAAACCCGATGTAACTTACCACTAAGGTTTGTCCGTTTTCGGCTTTTGTGGTGAATTTCCCGTCGATATCGGTGGTTACGCCCACATTTCTTTCCTTTACGATGACGGTCGCCCCCAATAGTGGCATTCCCTGATTGTCCACCACAGTACCCGTTACTTCTTGTTGTGCTATTGCCCATTGCGAGCAAAGTAAAAATATAGTGTATAATAGTTTCTTTATCATTGATTGATTCATAAATGATAATTTTTGTTGTTTATTATTTGATATTATCGAATTTATATTTAAGTCGTGTTATAAAAAGTATGATGGTAGTTCCGATGGTCAACCTGACAGAACCAACCTTGTCTATCTTAAAATCTCCCGCCTGTCATTTCGAGCGGAGTCGAGAAACTATCGTTACAAAACTTATACGTTATATAGGCTTCGACTACGCTCAGCCTGACACTATTTCGCCCAGTCTGACAGAACCAACCTTGTCTATCTTAAAATCTCCCGCCTGTCATTTCGAGCGAAGTTGAGAAATTATCGTTATAAAACTTATACGTTATATAGGCTTCGACTTCGCTCAGCCTGACACTACTTCGCCCAGTCTGACAGAACCAACCTTGTCTATCTTAAAATCTCTCGCCTGTCATTTCGAGCGGAGTCGAGAAATTATCGTTACAAAACTTATACGTTATACAGGCTTCGACTTCGCTCAGCCTGACAGACTCAATATCAATCAGCCTTACAAACTAAAATTTCACATTCACTCCTGAATACACTCCAAAGGGATGACCAGGACGCAAGCCTGCGGGATGTCGCGATACCAAATAGGTTTTATTGGTCAGATTTACCGCATTCACCGTCAATGTCAAATACTTATTGATACGAGCCTTTGCCGAAGCATCAATAATGGTATGTGCAGGGACTGTGTTTCGCTCTGCAAGTGCCCCTTGACCTGGTGTGGTTCGCATATCGCCGTTGTAACGCACCCCTATGTGTAATTCAAAGCCCTTGTATTCAGCCCCCAAGCTGGCGTTAAAGCTGTGTTTGTTGATGTATGGGATTTCATCGCCCACAAATACACGTCCCCAAGTGTTTTCCTCAAACGAGTTCAACATTTCCGTATCCGTATAAGTGTATGAAAGCTGCAACGGAAGCCTCAATTTGTATTCTTTTGGAATGGGTTGGAAGTGCAACATCGCTTCCGCACCTTTCACAAGTGCTTCTCCCACATCAAATTGCTCCAACGTACCACTACCACCCGCCGCCGCAAGGTCGCTTCCCAACATATTACTATATTTATTGCGGAAAAAGATGGCTTCGGCAGTTAATTGACCTACGGAAAGGCGTGTTCCCACCTCCACATTGATACTATTTTCAGGTTTTTGGTTCATTCCCGCACTTGGAGGCGAAAAACCTTTGTGAATTCCCGAGAAAACTGACCAAGCGGGGACAATTCGGTAATGTAATCCCAAACTCGGAATAAAAACACGAGCCGGATTACTCACTTCACGACGAATTTTACCCGAACGGCGTACGTCGTTTTTGGTAAAGTCTTTCTTATGCAAATGTATATCCTCGTAACGCAAACCCGCCGACAGGGTCAGTCCGCGATACGTCAATTTGGACAAAAAATAGGTAGCCAAAGCCGTTGCCGAAGTGATTCGGTTTGCTTGCGAGCCGTGAATGGCAGGCAGGAAGAGTTTCATTTTTCCGTTTTCGATGGCATAGCTATCGTCCCACTGAAATCGGTCTTCGGCATCGCCGTGATAACGCAATCCCGCCTCTACGTCCATAAAAATATCGTTAATATAGAAATGATAATCGAATTTGGTTTGCAAACCACGCGAGTAATAGCCTCGGTTGTTGGCCCTTACAATCAGTCCTTCGCCGTTGTAGTCGGTTTTTCCTGTCAGAATATCGAAATACAGATGATTTGTTTCGGGGTCATCCAAAACGGCATTGATAGAACGCTTTTCGGCAGACGTTATCCCTGCTTTTATATCATTGAGCTTGTACCAATTACGATGGAAAGTGTTGTAATAAGCGTTCGTGGTGATTTTCATTCGCGGAGAAATACTAATCAAGTAGGTAGCAACCCATTGGGTATGCTTGGTGGTGATATTGTCCATTTGAGAGCCAGCGTATCGGAGGAAAGGCGTCTTTTTGAAATCGGCTTCGGACAATCCGACGTACGTTTCATCGGAATCTTCATCGGCATAACCGAATTTTACTTCAAAGGAATGGTTTACGCCTTCTTCTTTATCGGTTTTTGCTATTATTTTGGCAATAAAATCATTACGTTTGATAGCTGCTTTTTGATTGTCGGGCAATTTTTTAAATCCATCGGACTGAAAACGCAGATATTCTACCAAATATCCGAAATTTTTATGACTATTCCCGAAGTTGAAATGCGTTTTAAAGGTTTGATTTGTTCCGTAAGAGGCGTTTAATTTTCCTGCCAACTTTGAGGGAATGGGCGTGGACACCATATTAATAGCCCCACCTGTGGTAAAAGGTCCGTACTGCACTTGGCTACTTCCTTTGAGGACTTCCACGGCACTCATTCGGGCTGCGTTTGGGAAATAATATGCCGCAGGAGCCGAATAGGGGGCGGGAGCTGCTAAAATTCCGTCTTCCATCAGGGTAATTTTTTCGCTGCGTTCGGCTTTTGTCCCGCGAAGACTGATGTTGGGGCGGAGCCCGTAACCGTCTTCCTCATAGACGTTTACCCCAGGTACGGCTTTGAGCATTCGGTTAATGTCAGTATATCCCATTTTTTGGATTTCCGCCGGTGCGATGTAATAAGCTGACCCAGTGCGGTTTCGAGCTTGGAATTTGCTTCCTAAGATTTGATTAGCAGTAACTATGACTTCTTGTAATTCCTGAATGGAATCTTTCTTTTGCTGCTGAGCCTCTTGTGCAAAAATGCTACCAAACACAGACAAAAACAGAAAGAAACTTATCTTATAACGGTACATATAGTGCATACGTTTAACTTAGATTAAATTTTCAGGCGCAAAAGTAAAATTAATTTAGGATAAATCCAAATAAAAAGTTAAAAAGATTAACACCTCAAAATAAGTACCCTTAGGGATATGTTGTCGTACAAGTTTGTTGGTATTTTCATTGAATCCTCGCTCTCAAGAACAATACGGATTGGCAAAATAAAAAACAGGCTTAATGGACATTTTTTAGGCTGCAAACTCTGGAATCCCTTATTGTTACTACCTTTGTAGGCTATCAAAGGTTATGAATAAAAAAAGTGCTTTTACTATGGTAAGAATTTTACCAAGAAAAATGGACTAGTTAAAGGAGTCCAATTGTATAAATGCCAACATTGTGGCAAATAATTTGGTCGTGTTTTAAAAAGTATGATGGTATAAAAATTTGACAATCAGGGAATAAAGTTGTATTTTTGTTGAATGCTAATAACAATTAAACTCCACTGCCCCAATTGTCAGTGCACAAAGATAGTCAAAAATGGGAATAAAAAGAACAAAAAACAAAACTATCTTTGCAAAACCTGTAAACGCCAATTTATAGGCGACCATAATCTGACCTACAAAGGTTGGGCTTCGCATATTGCTGCGAAAATTCTCTTGCTTTTGGCAAGAAATGTAGGTATTCGTGATATTGCTGAAATTGAAAAAGTTAGCATCAAAAAAGTGCTTTCGGTTTTGGTAAATTTCAATCGAGAAATCAAACCCAAACAAAACAAATACAAATCGTTACAAGTTGATGAACTTTGGATTTTTGTAGGAAAAAAGAAGAATAAAAAGTGGTTGATTTATGCTTATTCTGCTGAAACAAAGGAAATTGTAGCATGGGTATGGGGCAAACGAAACATAAAAACAGCCCAAAAACTTCGTGAGAAATTGAAGAAATTGGGTGTTAGTTTTGATGAGATTTGTACATATAATTGGGAAGCTTTTGCGTCTGTTTTTCAAGAATATACACATAAAGTAGGTAAAAAGCATACTACTGATATTGAAGGAAACAACACACTTTTGAGACATCGGATACGCCGAGCCGTGAGGAAAACTTGTTGTTTTTCAAAAAAGTTTAAAAACCATATAAAAGCCTTTGAAATTGTGTTTTTCTACATCAATTTTGGGTGGATTTGAGTATCATACTTTGGGAAATACTACCAATAATTTTTAGGCGGAAATAGAATAAATAATAAGCTATTATGGGAAGAATATACCGTTGGAAAACAAACCTATTCTCAACTCGCCAAGAAATATAATTGTTCAATAAAAACCATTCAGAGACGAATTGATAAGGTCAAAATCAGTGTAGAAAAACCTATTGCAAGAAAGGTTATCGTTTTGATGGATACTACCTATTGGGGCAGAAACTTTGGTGTAACTCTTTTCAAAGATGCTATTACCAAAGAGAACTTACTGAAATATTATGTTCGAAATGAAACCAATGCTATTTATACACAAGGAATTGAAAAATTGAAGGCGTTAGGTTTTCAAATCCAAGCTATTGTATGCGATGGAAGGAAGGGGCTTATTCAATCATTTAACGGAATTCCAGTTCAGATGTGCCAATTTAGCTCATTAGATTTTTATTTTTTTATGGAATTCGCTGATTTAAAAATTCATCAGTCAGCTATTATAAGAAGATATTTGACCAAAAAGCCAAAATTAGAAGCAGCAAAGGAATTAATGAAAATAGTTGATTTGATGGTTATTACTGATAAAGAATCTTTTGAAGGGGCTTTGAGTTTATGGTTTGAAAAGTGGGAAGATTTTCTAAATGAAAGAACTGTTAATATTTTGACAAACAAGAGTTTCTATACACATAAAAAACTTAGAAGTGCTTACAGAAGTTTAAAAAACAATCTGCCTTGGTTGTTTACTTGGTATGATAATTATGAATTAGGCATTCCCAATACAACTAATGCTATTGACGGTCATTTTGCTGATTTAAAGAATAAATTACGCAGTCATAATGGATTGTCCTTAAAGCGTAAAATGAGGTTTATAGATGAGTTTTTAAAGGCATAGAAGCTCTCTAAAAATATCAATCAGACAAAGAAAATGCTATTTAAATTCAAATCAAAATTTAGTAAAAAATTAGAGCCTAAAAAATGTCCATTAGAAACAATCGTCTAAAAAACAGCCTAATTTTTGTCCATTATACCAAAAAACAAGAAACCGAAAAATTTTAACATATATCCTTACTTCACTGTAAAGGGTTAGTATATAGGTTACTACACGGTTTATGGCTGATTTTCGTAATAAAAAAGAGGCTGCCCTAAATTTTTAAGACAGCCTGATTATGGTATGTTATTTTTACTACATTTTGATTTTTACACCCGCAAAAATAGTTCTTGGCAATGCTGGGCCATAAATGTACGTTGGGTCACGTTCCACGCCTTTGTCGAAATCTTTTTGATATTCATTAAAGATGTTTTTTACTCCTGCACTTAGCTCCATATCAAAAAAGTCATTGAAAGAAAGATTGTAAACGGTGTTAAGACCAAAATCGAACATTCCTTTAGAAGTTTTTAATGCGTTTTCACCTTCGTGGAATAGTTCCATAGCTCCTGTGTAAACGCTTGTTAAATTCAGAGTCCATTTTTCTGTAGGTCTGTACGAAGCGGTTAAGTTTCCATAGATGGATGGCGAACGCAATATTTTATCGGTTTCCGCTATAACGGTTCCATCTTCTTCTTCAGCAACAACTTGAGATTTGCTAAATCTTGAACTTTGGAAAGTACTTCCCAATTGGAAAGCAAATTTGGAGTTAGGAGCATATTTGAATTCCACATTAATTCCTTTTACAGTAGCTCTATTACCATTTTGTTTCTGTTTTACTAAAAGTTCATCCTCATCCTCTCCTTCTATCGCAACATAATGGAATGGATTATCCAAATTGGTGTAGAAAGCTTCAAGCATCGCTACTATTTGGTGTCCATCATGCGAATGGTTATATTCTAACGAAGCCGAGAAGCTATCAGAAGTTTCTTTTTTCAGATCCGAAGCAAGTTCCACACGGCGTACATCTCCTGTAATCAATTCAGAGTGAACGTCTTCCGAATAGAATAACGGAGCTCTAAACCCTCGTGAGTATGTTCCTCGTGCAATTACCTCTTTGGTGATATTGTAAAGTAAACTTGCTCTTGGATTCAAAGCCGATACTGATTTTGCTAATAAATTAGAATTGATATTATCCAAACGCAATCCTGCTAAAACCTTAAATTTCGGTGTGATTTTCCAATCCACTTGTGAATACACGCCTAAAATATGCTGATCTTGATTTACCCCTAAGATTTCAGGATTACGACGATTTTCTGCGATTTCATCATATTTATACTCTGCACCTGAAGTCCATTGTAAACTATTTTCATTTACATAGAATTGAGCGGTATGTTGTCCACCTAACACCCAAATGTTTTCACGGGTAATTCCGTAGTTAAGCCCTTCCAAATCATAGGCATCATTTTCAACGTCGTATGCTCCGTAGTAATTGTTTGCTCTTGTGCGTTGTCCACTAATGAATGCCGACCATTTGTTGTTGTACGTTGGTGAATAATAGTCATACGTAGCATTTCCTCCGATGTTGTTAGTTCTGATGGATTCAGCGATGTCCGCCATATGTTCGGGCATGTCGAATTTATTTCCTCCACGACGATCTTCATTCCCGATGTTTAACTCTCCAACTAATTTTTTTCTTTCAGAAATATTATTAAAAAATTTGGCTCCTACGTTCAGATTTCTCAAGCGTGTTAATTCCGAAAAACCATCGTCATTAGCATCGTAAGGTTGTCTCCAACGATTTACCCCATAGAAAGAAATTCCTCTTTGCAAATCATCGCTCACTAAGGAGGCATTGAATGATGCTACTAAATCTTCTGACTTTCCTGCAATCAATGAAGAGGTAATTCCTGCTTGCATCGAATTTTCAGTTGGATTTTTAGTAATAATATTGATTGTTCCTGCAACTGCACTTGCACCGAACAAAGCTGACCCTCCTCCACGAATTACTTCAATGCGTTCAATCATACTTGTTGGAATTTGCTCCAAACCATAAACTCCGTTTAACGAACCAAAAATCGGGCGACTGTCAATCAAAATTTGTGAATAAGCCCCTTCCATTCCGTTGATTCTTACCTGTGAAAATCCACAATTTTGACAATTAACCTCAGTTCGCAATCCAGGCTGAAATACCAAACCTTCCATCAGCGTGGTAGCACGTACTTTTACTAAATCCTTTTGGCTGGTAACACTCACTAAAACAGGAGCTTCTTTACGATTTAGATGAGTTCTTGTTGCTGAAACAACTACCTCTTCAATCCCTAAAACATCTTCCTGTAATTGGATGTTTTTTTCAACAACTTTGTTTGAGACAATATGAATTTTTTCAGAAAAAGGCACGAACCCTAATGAACTTACTTTGAGTAAATAGTCTCCGCTGGGAACCGAGAGTTTAAAAGCACCATTTTTGTCAGAAGTCGTCCATTTTTTCTGATTTGCACTTTCCAATACCACCGTTACGGATTCTAACCGAGCTTTGTTGGAGGAAACGACTCCTTTTAAAACACCTTCTTGGGCATATATTATTAAGGAAAAAAGAAATAAAATAAGCGTAGAAAATACTTTCATAAATCTATTTTTTATTTGTTAAACTAAAATTTTCGGCAAAGCTAAAAAATATATTTGATATGCACAAAATAAAATTAGAATTATTTTAGATAAGATTTTTTATGTGCGATTTTTACTTTTGAAACAACCAAGAAAGGCTGTTAGAAAAAGTTTCCAACAGCCTTCTAATCATGGTGTTTCTAAAATCATGATGGATACTACTTAGCGTAGATTACATACGTAATTGTTTGATAATCCGATTTGTAATCAGCTCCGTTATGCGTTCCTGTCTCCTTTTTAGAGTATGAATATTCTACAATGTACTTTCCTTTCCAAGGTAATGTGAATGAAATTTCACCTTTGTTATTGGAACGAAATGATTGTCCCCAACCATTTTCATACGAAATGTTCACACGCTCTTTTTCTGCCACATTTCCTTCTTTCAAGATTTTGATTTTATTTTTTTGCCCAACTTTAAAATCCGTATTTTCAGCCGATAGCTGTACAGGCAGATTTCCAAATTGTAACTCCTTTTTTTCCTTAGAATTTACATTCACAAAAGCTACCGATTGATAAGTGATTTTCATCTCGCGAAATACATCTTTCACCAAATGAGCCACACTCACAGTATATGTCCCTTTTTCAGTAGGAGTAAAAAACGCAACATAATGACTTTCACGTTTCGTTTTTTGTAAACTTTCAACTTTGCCTGACGGATAAGTAACTTTCACATCAATATCTCTGATATCAGAGAACCACTTTTCACTAAATGTTGGACTCTCTAATTCTCCAAAAAAGATTTTTACTTCGTGTTGTTTGTTGAGTTTTCCTGAAGTGTTGGTTTCCAACCAAACGGTATGTGCTTTAGCAGTGATTGCCAAGCAGAATAAAACGATAAAACTGATTGTTTTCTTCATCATAATATGTATTAAAGTTAATAAGTTACTTATATAAAAAACGTTTGTTTTTCCGAGGAATCTATCACTACAGCATCTTTCAGAGATATAAAAATTTAGATAACATGTAGCCAGCCAACCCTCTCGAGTTAAACTGAGAAAATAATACCTAAGATAGATGTTTTTTCTATGTGTATCTTCTCAATGAACTGATTTTAAACAAATGAAATCCATAAATAGGAGGCAAATATAACAAATTATTTTTATTTAGAACAAATGTAGATAAAATTAATGTTATTTTCAGGTATTCTTTTTACTCATCTGAAATCGGTTAAGATTAGTTGTATGCCATATTTTTTGGAAAAATTCATATATTTGCACTCAGATATAAACTTAATTTATCTATTCTAACATAAATAAAACATTCTCTTGTACGCAATTCTTGACATTGAGACCACGGGCGGGAAATTTAATGAAGAAGGCATCACTGAAATTGCCATCTATCGTTTTGATGGACACGAAGTTGTTGATCAATTCATAACCCTTATTAATCCTGAACGCGAAATGCAAGATTTTGTAGTGAAGCTCACAGGTATTAACAACAAAATGTTGCGAAAAGCGCCAAAATTTTATGAAGTGGCTAAACGAATTATCGAAATCACGCAGGATTGTGTGATTGTTGCCCATAATGCAAGTTTTGATTATCGCATTTTGCAGACGGAATACCGACGCTTGGGGTACGATTTTTCTCGTACCACACTCTGTACAGTTGAATTAGCACAACGATTAATTCCGGGTAAAGAATCTTATAGTTTAGGTAAGTTAGCACGTTCTTTGGGAATTCCAGTTAGTGAGCGACATAGAGCTTGTGGTGATGCACTTGCCACAGTCAAACTCTTTAAATATCTCTTAGAAAAAGACAGCAAAAAAGAGATTATCACTACGTATTTGAAAAGCAATGCTCCTACAATAAATGTCCGCCATATTCGTATGCTGGATGAGTTACCCGAACGTTTGGGAGTGTACTATATGTACAATGAAGCGGGAGAAATCATCTACATCGGAAAGAATAAGAATATCAAAAAACGAGTGACGCAACATTTTTCCTCACCCTTGAAGCGAGATGTTTTATTGCAAAAACAAACATATAAAATTACATACGAAGAAACAGGAAATGAACTCATTACACGATTGAAGGAGCTACACGAGTTGGAGCATAACAACCCCAAATACAACAAAAATAATAAGTCAAATACAACAAAAATCAACTATGTTTTGACTTCGCACTTTAATCGCAGTGGATATCTTTGTTTTTCAACCGAGATGTTTCAAACACAAAAAACGTCGTTCATAACTACTTTTGAAACAATTCACCAGGCTCAAAATTTTCTGTATCAGATTACAGAAGAATTTGGATTATGCCCCAAACTGCAGCGGCTTTCGGAGGCTAAAAAAAATTGTCATAACTACACTATCAAAAAATGTAATGGAGCGTGTATTGATGAAGAAGCTGTGGAAATTTACAACCAACGTGCCGAGCAGGTAATAAAAAAGTATGGCTTTGTAAATCAAACCATTGCTATCATTGACAAAGGACGTACATTTGATGAGAAGAGTGTGATTTTGGTCGTGAACGGAATCGTCAAAGGTTACGGATTTTTTAATTTGAATTATCAACTATCACAGGTAGAAATCTTGGAGAATTTGATCACGCCTTTGCCTAATTCATTAAAAAACAGACATATCATACAATCGTACGTTCGAAATCATAAAGTAAAAATAATACCAATAAACACACAAAATTCAATATCTTATGAATAAGCAAACCTTACTTGTAATTTTACTACTTATCTCATTGGGAATAAATGTTTTCTTCCTATTCCGTGCGGAAAGAAACGAAATCGAATTTGCTGAGGTTCCCAAAGTGGACTCTGAACAGGTTGCTACAGCCGATGGTGACCGACAATCATTGTTGGACTCAATCCGTTCATTAGTGATTAAAAATAGTGATTTGCAATATTTTGATTTACAATACAATAACACTGCAAAGGATTATTTTATTGAACAAGGAATTGATAATCCTCAGGAGTTAGTGATGAATCAAATTTTGAAAACCAATACTGTGAAAGGAAAACACCCATTGATTCGTTTTGCACCTAAAAATGAGAGTTTCCAAACTAATAAAATCAAAATCTTAAACCACAAATGGGCAATTTGTGATTTTTCTGATGGCAGACTTTGGGGGGAATTGCTTATAAAATATTACATCAACGAAGACAAAACAGTAGAATTGACTGTGATGGATGATTTGCTTTATCCCGAAGAGGGCAGAGATTAGCGTCTGATAATCATTCTCCCACAAACTGACGATATGTTCTCCACTTTTCGATACAATCAACCATATCCTGAGGCAGTTCCGAATCAAAACGTAACATATCGCCTGTCACGGGATGCTCAAAGCCTAAGGTCTTTGCGTGTAATGCCTGACGGGGCAACACTTGGAAGCAATTCTCAACAAATTGTTTGTATTTAGCAAAAGTAGTACCTTTCAAAATTTTATCACCTCCATAGCGTTCGTCATTGAAAAGAGTGTGACCTAAATGCTTGAGGTGTACGCGAATTTGGTGTGTACGTCCAGTTTCTAACCTGCAAGAAATCAGCGTTACATATCCAAAACGTTCCAAAACTTTGTAATGTGTGATAGCCTCTTTACCGTGGTTTCCATCTGGGAAAACAGCCATTTGCAATCGGTCTTTTAGGTGTCGTCCGATGTGTCCTTCTATCGTTCCTTCATCGTCTTTAACGTCACCCCATACCAAAGCAACATACTCACGTTCAGTTGTTTTGTGAAAAAATTGTTGAGCCAGATGTACCATCGCTGTTTCTGTTTTAGCGATGACTAAAAGTCCGCTGGTGTCTTTGTCAATACGATGCACCAGCCCTGGTCTATTGCTGCTGTTATTTGGCAGATTATCAAAATGATATACGAGAGCATTGATGAGTGTTCCACTATAATTTCCATGCCCTGGATGCACGACCATTCCTGCGGGTTTGTTAACGACTAATAGCTGATCGTCTTCAAACAGAATGTCGATTGGGATATTTTCTGGGGTAAGTAGCTCCTCATGTGGAGGGTGTGCAAACATGACTTTAACCTCGTCGTTAGCTTTAACCCGATAATTCGATTTGACAGCGATTCCATTAACGAATATATTTCCTTGTTTTGCAGCCTGTTGTACCTTGTTTCGGGTAGCATTTTCTACAAAATTCATCAAGAACTTATCCACTCGTAAAGGTTCCTGCCCTTTACCTGCCTTGAAACTGTAATGTTCGTAAAGCTCATCGCCTTTTTCAATATCTTCTTCCTCAAATGTAACCATTATTCCAATTCTTCCAAAGGTATAACAATCTCTTCAACCGCTGTAGAGTCAATAGGTTGTCCTGTAAATCCATTGCCACATGTCAAATCTATCTTTGAAGTTTTAATGAGTTGATCCCCAGGCTCTACTTTTTGTCCGTTATGCGAAAGTTCTAACACCATGTCCTTACCGATGTCATCGACATAAGTAACTTTTCCAATTTCTAACCCAACCGATTTTAGTATGGCTTCAGCACTTCGTCTCGTAATTTGAATTACTTTTGGAATGGTTACTTTACGGTAGCCAGATGGATTAATCGTCAGGTAGATTTTACGCCCCTCTTTCACATGCTCCGTAGCTTCAGGATTTTGGCTGATTACCGAATATTTTGGAAATTTAGGATCATAGGTAGCCGAGTCAAGTACCTCGTAACGTAGATCAATTTCTTTAAGCATAAAATCAACTTCGGTCAGCGTTTTCTTAGATAGGTCAGGTACAACCACATACTCTCCATGATTGGTCCACACTTTCAGTATAGATAAAAATGCAAATCCTAAAACGACTAACAAAATACAGGCTAAAACAACGTGTATGGCTAATTTTTTGACGTGCTTTTTCATTTGATTATTTTTTTTATTCTTAAATTTTTAAGGATTCGGAATTTGTTGTTACACTCTCCTAAGTTCTACATTTGGCCTATCTCCTTTGCTCTTGCTTGTCTAACAAATTTTGAGCTACGGATTGTACTAAGGAGAGACATAAACTGAATAATAAAGCTCCAAAAAATCCGTTTACTTTGAAGCCTTCAACCAATTGAGCTGCCAATAGAATAATCACGGCGTTAATCACGAACATAAACAATCCTAAGGTAAGAATGGTTATGGGAATGGAAATAATTGCCAACACAGGTTTTACTAAAACATTCAGAATTGACAAGACAAAAGCTACTAAAATAGCTGAAAAATAATCAGTTATATGCGCTCCTGGCAATACATTTCCCAAAAGAAATATGATAACTGATGTGATTAATAAACTTACGATATATTTCATTTTAGCTATGAATTTACAATTACATATAATAGAAAAGCCCTTTCTCGAGATTTTTATTTACTATCGCTCTTGAATAAAAACTCGTACACGCTCAATTTTGTTTGCTGAGCATTCTTCAATAACAAAATCAAATGGAGCAAGTTCCACAATTTCGCCTTGTGAGGGAATGCCTTCGTTAGAGGAAACTATCAACCCGCCAAGAGTTTCATATTCCTCACTTTCAGGCAGATTAAGTTTATAAGTTTCGTTGATATACTCCACCTCCAGACGTGCAGAGAACACAAATTCATTGTCGGATATTCTTTCCTCCACAAAGTCATCTTTATCGTGTTCATCTTCAATCTCCCCAAAAAGTTCCTCGACTATATCCTCCAGAGTGAGCATCCCTGAAGTACCCCCATATTCATCTAAAACCACGACCATACTTTTCCGTTTTCGTGTGAGCATATTGAGGATTTCGTTAATGAGCATAGTTTCAGGAATGTACGGAATTGGAATCAAAATACTTTTAATATCTTTAGGTTTTTTGAACATATCAAACGTATGTACATATCCCACAATATCATCAATATTTTCGTTGTAAACCAATATCTTAGAAAATCCTGAAGACACGAATGTATCAATGAGAACCTCTGGTTTTTCATTGATTTCAACTGCCACAATTTCCGTTCGAGGAACCATAATTTCACGTGCTTTTACCCCCGAAAACTCCAATGCATTTTGAAAAATCTGTACCTCAGCATCAACTTCTTGTTTCTCTGGAACGTTTTCCATCTGTTCGGAAATATAGTCCACAAGTTCTAATTTTGTGAACGATAACGGGACATAATCACCCTTAGTTTTAAAGAATGTTTTCAGTATAAAATCTGAAATCCAAATAACAAAATTCGATATTGGAGAGAACAACCAATAGAAAAAATAAGCTGGAATAGCCAATATTTTTAATAATTGATTGGCGTAAATTTGAAAAAAAACTTTCGGCATGAACTCTGCCGTGATAAGGATGATCAGCGTAGAGATTACGGTATGCCACAACACATTTTGAAAAAAAGGAGGTAACGTAGCTGTCATCACGCGCCCCATCTCAAAACCGTATAGTACTAATGTAATGTTATTGCCCACCAACATAGTTGTAATCAACTTCGAAGGTTTACGCGTTATTTTGGTCAACACATCGGCCAGTAATCCTCCTTGCTTTTTTTGGATTTCGATATGCACTTTATTAGAGGATACGTATGCAATCTCGAAACCTGAAAAAAAGGCAGATAAAATCAAGCATATGATTATTATAATGATAGAAATTGGTTCCATTGTTTCAAAATGATAGTGTTACCCAAATTAGTTGCAAAACTAAAAAAAACTTTGCTAAAATCTTAGTTTTTAGTAAAGTTTTTAGGCAAAACGCATAATATTTTTATTTCTGTAAGCTGTATAAGGGTTGCATAATCAGCTTTTTAGTTATTAAAATAAACTCTCAAATGAAGCATTTAAAAAAATCATTGTGAGGTGACTTAAAAAATGAACTTTTAGCACTATCAAAAAAAAGTATCTTTCGTAGCACAAGGGGTAAGCGAAAAGAAAATAAACACTACTCAACAGACGAGTTTAATTTTTTTGATATGTAAAATCAACTCTTTCAGGCACTTTGATAATTTGTTATTAAGAAAGTGTACATTTTTTGTAACTTTTTCTTCTTTCATTCGTCTCAAGAGTAGAAATCAATATTATATGAAAACCATATTACCGTTTTTATACCTAATTTTTGATACGACTCTTTACTCTCAAGATGCCCCTTCTTTCAGGAGAAGTAAAAAATCAGTAACGAAAACTCGATGAATTTGTAAATGTTACCTAAAGAAACATGATAAACCAGTGCTATGTACACTTACCAATTCCTGAATTACCTATATTTGACTGCTAATGCTGAAAATACGCATATTTCACATATTTATAAACACTAATAAAATTATCACAAAAAACCATGAAAAAATTAACATTGCTATTAATTCTTCTTTTTGTTTCAGTAGTTTCCTATTCTCAAACTAAATACTATAGTACGGACGGAAAAAATAGGCTGACCGAAACCGAATTAAAAGAAGTTATTTCCATTTTGGAAGATAAGATGACAAAAGCATTTAGCAGAAAAATGAACGCTAGCTTAGTAGTAAAGGAAACACTGATAAAAGAAGATTCAACCATCGTCATGGTCTCATTTGATATGTGTGGTAAAGAACAGAACGAACTTTTTAAATCAGGACCTCTTTCCGAACATAAAAATAAAGAACTTCCTAAATTCAGTTTGAACACCTTGAATGGCGTAAAATTCAATTCGGAGCAACTAAAAGGAAAGCCTACAATGATAAATTTTTGGTTTACCAAATGTGCTCCTTGTATCGACGAAATGCCTGTTTTAAATAAAATCAAGGAGAAATACAAAAATGATTTTAACTTTATAGCAGTTACCTATGAGAAGAAAGAAACCGTCGAAAATTTCCTAAAATCACACTCTTTTGATTTTGAACATTTAATTGATGCTAAAGATTTAATAAACCAATTAGGAATAAAGTCGTTTCCTCTAAATTTATTTTTGGACAAAAATGGTGTTTTACAATATGTAGAAGGAGGAATTCCATATAATTTTATTGACGAAAAAGAAAAGAAAATTGGAGAAGGAGATGAATTTATAAAAATTATCGAAAAACTAAAATCACTTTGATTAACAAAGCTTTACTTAACAAGTTAATTTATATTAATATGTTAGGGTAATTTTAATACTCCCGACAACTTTTTAGTAAGTAAAATATGAAAACACCTCTATCCCTTTCCTTATAGTTGTTTTTGCTCCTC
Source organism: Capnocytophaga canis (assembly GCF_043187445.1). NCBI lineage: Bacteria > Pseudomonadati > Bacteroidota > Flavobacteriia > Flavobacteriales > Flavobacteriaceae > Capnocytophaga > Capnocytophaga canis. Next base: position 1,617,574 of record NZ_CP171121.1, read on the forward strand.
TTCAAATAAAAAATGATATAAACCATTAAATAACAAATACTTAAAAAAGCATCATTAAAAATGAATTTTATATATCCTATTCTTTTTTATTCTATTATTTATAGCTTTGTATTGGATTCAAAATGCTATATATGACAGAACGGCAAGAAAAAAACTAAACAAAATAAAAGACTTGGGCTTAAAACTAAATTATACTCTTTATTCGGTAAAATGCGAAACATTCATAAGTGGTGGAGGGGCAGGAAGAGGTCAGCATAAATATCGTTTCAGACTTGCTGATTTGTATTTTTACGAAAATGCTCTGGTTATAGCTGGATATTTTAAAATCGGAAAATATAAATCTTATAAAACCGTCCTATTTCTATCTAACGACAACAAACTGATACTTAATCGTCATAACATTGAAGTAAAAACACCTAAAAAAGTGAATTTAAATTCCTTTAACAGTGATGTCTATATTGAATTTATCATTTCAAATTTCATAGAAACAATTGTGGAAATTCGTTTAAAACATTTAAGCGAAGAAGAAAAAAAGCAAATCAGGATTACTACTCCTAACACACCTCCTTTTTCTTTTTCTTGACAATAGAGTTCTTTATTCCACTAAATAACACAAAAGAAGCTGTCCGAAAAGGTCAGCTTCTTTTAGTTTAATTCTTAAAAGCTCCTATTCTTCCAACACTGAAAACTCGGCTCCCGAAGCGAAATCCTGATTGTAATGCTGGCTCAATGCCGTAAACCGTACATAACGGGTTTTCAGGGTTTTATCAAAAAGTATGCGTTTTAGCTCTGCACTGGTGTCAAATGTGCCTTTTTGGATTTCTGTCCAATTTTTCCCATCGGAACTTATTGAAAAACTGTATTCTTTTATTTTACTGCTCCAACTATCATAAGGCAAATACGTGAATCCCTTGATGTTACGCAATTCATTCATATCAAAATCTATCCAATGCGGATATTTCGCCACCGTAACGGAGTACATCGTGTGCCAAATGGTACTGGGGTTGCCATCAATCAAGTTTTGTGCATCGCCACTGCCTGATTCTTCGCTACTTGCAGAAATTACCCGCACAGGCACGTTCTCCAAACGGTCAAAAGTCATCGTTATTTGGGAATCGGGTTTACCTTCAAACCAAGCCATTATTTTTCCGCCTTTTCTAAACGGAATAGGCAAGTTATATTTTGATGGTTTCTTTTGATTATCAATTGTATATACGATTTTAGCAAACCTATCTTCCGATGAAATACTTACATTTCCGAAGTAATCGCGTGAAATGGCAAGTGGAATTTCACCCGCAGGTCTTACCATCGTCTCCGCCTCAATGTTCCCATTACGAACGGGACGAATCATAAAGCCCATTACGTGCGAACCTCCTGCAAAAATACGGTCTTTCGGAAGTGGTGCCCCCTGTCCGCAACTATTTCCGCCTAAGCCTGTTACAGCAATGTCTAAATTCAGATATGTGTCCTTAGCCTTAGGCAATTCGTGTGGATGTCCTGCTAAAATCATATCTTTTGCTGTGTATTGCAATGCAGAAGATGACATTGGCTCATTCGGAATGAAAATCGCTCCATTTCCTTGATTGTCAGTAAGTGAAATCCAACGTACTTCTTCGTGATTGCCCATATCTTGTGGTTTCGGGAAATGTACAAATTCGTCTTTCACTTTGCCTGAAAACTGCTCAATAAAAGCTCCCGTTTTTCGGTCGTTGTAATTGTCGTGTTTTCCGCGTCCGTAATAGGTCAGGTTTTCGTATTTCTGCGGAATGGTCATCACATATCCCAATCGCGGAAGTATCAGCCACAAATCGTTAGACGTAATAGCCGATTGCAGTTCTATACTTCCGTCAGGATAAATCGTATATATCTGATTTGTAATAAATTTGAAGTCTTTTTCTCCAAATTTTCTATCGGTTAATTCTTCTATTTTATTTTTTCCTGAACTTGTTCCTCCGTGAATTTTCGCTGCATTCGGAGCTTGTGAAACCACTGTGAAATATACGGAAATTGAGCCATTTTTGTTTTCAACTACTTTGTTGGAAGTGGCATTGTGTTTCAAATTATGTAACCCTTTTTCAAACCACTTCTCATAAAACCAATTATCGTTATTCACGAAAGCCCGTAGTGCATTGATTTTGGGTCCATTGCCGTCAGTGATAATACTTTCATTTCCGTATTCTAGACTAAAAATACTTCCTGTTTTGGTGTCGAATTTTGCCGTAAAACTGCTGTTTTTCAATACTTTCAGATTTCCTTCATCAGAAAGTTCAATTTTCTCGCCCTTGGCAATTTGCAAAATAGAAGGTCTTTGTATTGGTGATTTCAGCAAAAATTGTTCTTCTGCCTGAACGTATCCTTTTTCTGCCCAAGGTTTATCTTCTTTTAATTTGAATTGAATTTTTAAGAAATATTCCGAAGTGGGTTTTAAAAGCGATTGATTATAAGGTACTTTTACAGATTTTCTGCTTCGTGCTGGAATGTTGCCAATGGCTAAATTCCCTTTTTCAATTGATTTTCCGTCTTCAAACAAAAACCACTCTACATCATAATCCGATAAATCCTTGAAATAGTTTTTGTTAAAGATTTCAACTTCATTGCCTATATTTTTCAATCCAACATATTGATACACTTTTTTCACTTCGTAATATTGGGGTTTGGGCGTCATATCCGCAAAAATAATTCCGTTCATAACAAACTGACCATCATTCGGATAGTCGCCAAAATCACCTCCATAAGCAAAATAACGCTTTCCGTCTTTGGTGTAGTTGTACATCGCTTGGTCAATCCAATCCCAAATCGCACCTCCACAAATAAAGTTGCTCGACTCGATGGCTTCCCAATAATCTATCAAATTCCCCACCGCATTTCCCATAGAATGAGCATATTCCGAAATGTGGAACGGATATTTGATATTGTGTGTTCCTTCCGAAGCTCCTTTCATCCAAGCAATGGACGGATATTGGTTTGAACCCATATCCACAATGTCGTTATTTCGCTCATACTGAACGGGGCGCGATGGGTCGAACTTTTTAAGAGCGTTGTAAGCCGTTACGAAGTTTTCGCCCGGTCCTGCCTCATTTCCGAGCGACCAAATCACAATCGAAGGGCTATTTACCGTAGCGTGAGCCATTTCCATTACCCGTGCCACGTGGGCTTTTTCCCATTCTTTGGGGTGCGAAAGCGATTCTTTTCCGTAGTAATATTGATGCGATTCGATGTTGGCTTCATCTTCCAAATAAATACCGTATTTATCGCACAAATAGTACCAATATGGGTCGTCAGGATAGTGTGAATTTCGCACGTGGTTGATGTTGGCTCGTTGCATCAATTTTATTTCGTCTTCCATCTGTTGGCGAGTGATGGCGTGTCCGCGTTCGGGATTGGTTTCGTGCCGATTTACTCCTTTGAATTTGACGGTTTTGCCGTTTACGTAAAAATATCGTCCCGCTTTGCCAAATTCGTCGTCTTCGGCTTTGGTGTCTTTAATTTCCACTTTACGGAAGCCCGTGTAGGTGGAAACAGTTTCTATCACGTTGTTTTTCTTGTCTTTAAGCTGAGCCACCAATACATAACGGTGCGGAAATTCGCTTGACCATTTTTTAGGATTTTCCAACGGAAATTGGGTTTTAATGATTGATGATTTTTGTGAAGAAACATCAAAGGAAGTCGAAAAAATAGGCTTTCCAACTTCTTTATTTTCATCGGAATAGAGTTTCGTTTCGTAAAGTGAATATTCGATTTTGTAGCCTTGTGCTTGTTTTTTATCCAAATTTCGGATTTCTGCGGAAATATTCAGCTCTCCGTTTTGGTAATTGTTGTCCAAATCAGGAATTACCTGCAAATCACGTATTTGCACTTTCGGTGTAGCAGTTAATGCCACCGAACGGAAAATTCCCGCCAAGCGGAACATATCCTGAGCTTCCAAAAACGAGCCGTCCGAGTTTCGGTACACTTCCACCGCCACCGTATTTTTTCCTTTTTGCAGATATTTGGTGATGTTGAACGCCGCCAAGTTTCGGGAATTTTTTGAAAAACCGACATATTTTCCGTTTATCCACAGATAGAAAAAGGAATCCACGCCATCGAAATTGATAAACACTTCGCGATTTTTCCAATCCTGCGGAATGGTAAATTCGCGTCGGTATGAGCCTACTTCGTTTCTGTAAATATAAGTTGTCCAAGAAGTTGGCGGAGTTCGCATTACGCCTTTTCGCCAATCGTCCACTTTGCGTTCGTGGTAGAAAATCACAGGCTGATTGACGTAAATCGGTACGCCATATTTTAGGGTTCCATCTTTTTGAATGCCGTAGATATTCCAATTGGAAGGCACAGGAATTTCCTCCCACGCAGTTACGTCATAGCTCGGCTTGAAGAAATCTTTCGGACGCTCATCAGGTGTTTTTACCCAATGAAATTTCCAATTTCCGTTGAGCGATTGCCAATATTTGGAATTTTCGGGCAATACTTTTCGTGCCGACTGCTTATCAACAAACGAGAAAAAATAGGCTTTGGGCTGTTCTTTGTTAAGTGAAAGTTCCTCCACCGATTCCCATTCCTTGCCTGTGGGAGCTTGTTGGTCGCCATAAGCATAGCCAAGGAGAGGCTGCTGTTGAGCGAAAATAAAATTGGAAAACACCAATCCTACAATCAAACTTACTTTGTTAATGTGTTGTATCATAATTTTAGTTGAAAAAACAATTCGCACAAAGGTAATGAAAAAATTGACGGTTTCCAATGAAAAAAAGACAAAGCCCAAAAAAAATGGGCTTTGTCAAAATCCTATTTACCTAATTTAAAACTTATTGGATAAACGAAATTTACTGCAATATTTTTACCTTTGTGTTTTGCTGGAATAAGTTCAGGTAGCATTTCTATGAGACGTTTTGCTTCTTCTTGAAGTAGCTTATCGCCTCCTTTTAACGATTTTACAACAACCTTTCCTTCAGCGCCTATGACAAAAACCACGGTTACCTTACCTTGTAGATTATTTTTTAAAGCAGCCTCTGGATATTTGAAATTACGTGCTATGTGTGCGTCCATTTTTTTTCTGAAGCAATCTAAATTTTCACTTTCAGAAACATTTTCACACTCCTTAAAACGAGGTGTTTTATCTACTTTCGTAAAGGGAAGTGTGTCATTAACAACTTGATTGTTTGTAAGTTGAGCTTCAGTTACTGAAATTTTTGGAAGGCTTTCCGATAGATTGTTTTGCGGAGCATTACCTGCCGAAAGCATCAGCACTGAAACTGCCAATGCGGGGATTGCCAATAAGTATTTTGACATCCCTTTTGTCGATTTTTGTTTTTGTTGTAACATACTTAGTCTTCGTTTAATAAGTTTGGGAGCAGACCAATAACTGGTAAGTAAATCAATCTTCGTTCCCAAAGCTTGGTTAATAAGTGTTTGATAATAATAGTTTTGAAACTTAGGGTAGGTTTGCCTATCGGCTTCAAATTCGTGTGCTTCTACCAATCGTTTCTGATAGAAATACAACAACGGATTAAACCAAAAAACAATCTTCATCAGTTCCAAAAACAACAAATCAAGCGAGTGCCACTGCTTTTGATGCACCTTTTCGTGTTCAATAACACAAGTTTCTTCCGCTTGTTCTTTGCCTACATAAATGTTATTCATAAATGTAAAGGCTTGGGTCAAATCCTCTAATAGGAAAATACGAGTTCCGTTCAGAACCACCTGTTGTGAACGGTACAATAGGCGGTTCAACCGTATTATTTTTATGATGAAAAGCAATCCGAAGCATACTGCTCCGATACCGTAAATCATTTCATACCAATTGATAGCATTCGTGTTGGAGGCTATAACCATATTTTCTGAAGTTGTATTGGCATAGGCGACAAATTCTTCCAAACGGATAGCCGCTGTAATATTATCGTTTGCCAAAGAAACCGGGAAAAAAGGCAATGTTAATGAAAGTGCAATTCCCGATAGCAGGAAAAAGCGATTTATCCTAAAATAAGGCTCGTTTTTGAAAAACGCTTCGTAAAGCAATAAAAACAAAAGCTGTACGAACATCGTTTTAACTGAATATATTAAAAAGTTTTCCATCACTTTTCCTTTTTAAGTTTTTGCAATAGGTCTTCTACATCTTTTAAGTCGATGTCCTTTTTTTCAACAAAGAAGGAAAGCATTGATTTAAAAGAACCTTTAAAATAATTTTCAGCCAAGTCTTTGAGTGATTTGTGACTGTAAATTTCCTTCGATACTATTGGAAAATAGATAAATCCTCTACCTTGTGGCTCGTGACTGACAAACCCTTTATTTTCCAATATCCGAACCACTGTTGATACCGTGTTGTAGGCAGGTTTGGGGTCATTAAGTTGTGCAATGATATCATTGACTGTACCTTTACCTAGCTGCCACAATACTTGCATAATTTCTTCTTCGGCTTTAGTAAGCGTTTTTATAGATTGAGACATTAACTTATTATTTTTATACGGCAAATATACAAACTATTTTTTTAGTTACAACTATTTTTTTAGTTTTATTTTATAAAAAACTTGAATTAAGCACAAAAAAAACACCTAATAAAAAGAAAATCAATTTATTAAGTGTTTATTATTTTGTTAGGTTTCACATTTTCGTTACTTCAACTCTCCAAACTTGCCTTGTTCAAAATCTTGGAAGGCTTGTATGAGTTCTTGGCGGGTATTCATCACAAACGGACCATAAGCGGCAATGGGTTCTCCACTAAGCACCAATATCAAGGCATCAGAAGTGGCTTCCACAGTGAAATTTTCACCATCGTTTTTGAACAAAACAAAGTGGTCAGCAGTGACTTCCTCCTGTTCGTTTACGCGGATGCTTCCCTCCACTGTTACCAAAGTCGTGGTGTAATGTTTTGGGAAAGAAAGTGTGGTTTTTCCTCCTCTTTGCAAACGCACATTATACATATGGATAGGACTAAAAGTAGAAGCCGCACCTTTCACGCCGTTGTATTCCCCTGCAATAACCGCTACCTCGCCATCGGTTATCGGAACTTTAGGGATATCCACATTTTTTATTGCCTGATACTTAGGCGGAGTGGTTTTGTACTTTGCTGGAAGATTCACCCACAGCTGCATCATATGGAAAAGTCCTCCCGATTTGCTCCACTCGGTTTCGTGAAATTCTTTGTGTAAAATACCATTTCCAGCGGTCATCCATTGTACATCGCCCTCTCCTATCACTCCACCTCCACCTGCACTATCAGCGTGTTCTACCTTGCCTTTGTAAGCGATGGTTACGGTTTCAAAACCCTTGTGCGGATGCACATCTACACCTTTCGGAATTTCACTCGGTGGGAAAACATACGGGGCATTATAATCCATCATTATAAAGGGGTCCATACGCTCCATAGAAGAAGTTCCAGGAATGAAATTATGTACGCGAAATCCGTCTCCCACAAAATGAGGTGTGCCGGGACGAACGATTTTTTCTATATGTTTGGTGTTCATAATCTCTTTTTTAAATTTGTTATTTATTGTTTTACAGCATATTATCTACAATAAAAATTATTCTGACTATTCGTTTTTCTTAAAAATATTGGTTTTATCCAAGTTCAGAAAAGGATTGTTCAAATTCGGATTATCTTCAAAAGTATAATTCGACATTCTTCTTCTAAATAATTCATTACGAAGATTGATGACTACTTTTTCCAAATCTGCCATATTTTTGAAATTTGCTTTTTCAAATATAATCTCCGAATCTAAAATTCCTGCGATTTTCTTTATTTTGAGGATTTCTTGTTCTTCAATGGTTGCATCTGCCAATATTGCTCCCACAGCAAAGAGATTCAATTTTTCAATGGCTTGTTCGGCATTATCCGCAAATTCAAACACAACTGAAGTATATACTTTTGCCAACTCTCTGATGAAAGTTTCTTCTTTAGAAACAATCAAAACAACATTTTTTTTCATTGTTTAATCTCCTTTTATTTTTCTGATACAAAGATACGACTATATGCAATACATTTTTCAGTAATAGAACATTATCAAGTTAATATAATTTTATATAGTAATTGATTTTTAGATGTTTATTTTGAAAAATGTAGATATTCAATGTTTTTCTATTTGCCAATATTGTCTATTTTTGCAATCTAAAAAACTTTTGATGAAAGAAAACAACGAAAATAAATACACGGAAATACAATCGGTTTTAGATGCGATTGAAGTCATTGGCGGAAAGTGGAAATTTCCTATTATTTACAGCCTCTGCGACCATACCAAGCGGTTTAAAGAATTGGAAAACGAACTAAAAGGTATTTCACCCAAAGCCCTTTCCAACGCTTTGAAAGATTTGGAAATGAATGGACTAATACATCGCGAAGTGTTTCCCACCGTTCCCGTTACGGTAGAATACAGCCTTACGCCCTACGGCAAAGACCTAAAGCCTGTACTTTCTGCCCTACAAGAATGGGGCAAAAAACACCGTGAAAAAATCGTGGAATCTTGTAAGAAGGAGGAGTAAGGATTATTTTGTATTTCTAAATCACTCATTGACGGAATGTTAGTAAAAAAACATCTATCAGGTAAATGTTCCCCGAAATGAGAGCCATTATATCTGTAACAAATTGATCAAAATAGAATCACAGATAGAAGTGTTTTAAAATCTGTTTTTTTATATTTGCCTAAAGTTACTGAAATATAATGCTTTATATTTGTGTAAAGTACTGTTTTTCACGCAAAACATTATTTTGAAATAATTTGAACAGGATATTATTTAAAGAGTAGCTCCTACAAATAATTGTTTTAGGAAAATATCAAAAACTAAAAAAGGAAAGCAATAATCCATTAGCAAGAACTTAAACATGAATTACAATTGGGTTTTCAAACAATCACCTCAAAAAGAAATAGTAGCTTCACTCCAAAAAGAACTCAATGTCAGTGAAACAATAGCTACGTTATTGGCTCAGCGAGGAATCACTGATTTTGATAAATCAAAACGCTTTTTCCGTCCGTCATTGGATGATTTATATTCTCCTTACTTGATGAAAGATATGGAAAAGGCAGTATCGCGCATTCATAAAGCTATTGAAAATCAAGAAAATATACTCATATATGGTGATTACGACGTAGATGGAACTACCGCCGTGGCACTAATGTATTTATTTCTACAACAATTCACCCATAATATTGATTTTTATATCCCCGACCGATATAGCGAAGGCTACGGCATTTCTTTTCAAGGAATTGACTACGCTTCCGATAATGACTTTTCGTTAATTATTGCTTTGGATTGTGGTATTAAGGCAGTTGATAAAGTAGCATATGCCAATGAAAAAGGAATTGATTTCATTATTTGCGATCACCACCGTCCGTCTGAGATTGTACCCGATGCATTGGCCATTCTGAACCCCAAACAAGTCGATTGTTTGTATCCTTACAAAGAGTTATGTGGCTGTGGGGTAGGGTTTAAACTCATTCAAGCACTCAACGAACATTGGGGATATCCTTTTGAGGAAATCCTACCATTTTTGGATTTAGTAGCTACTGCCATTGCTGCTGACATTGTTCCTATTACGGACGAAAATCGGGTGTTAATGTATTTTGGTCTGCAAGTGTTGAACCAAAATCCGAGAGTAGGACTGAAGGCTTTGTTGGAAGTGGACAAACCTGTGAAGACTTCCAATGTAGTGTTCCGATTAGCGCCCCGTATCAATGCCGCGGGGCGTATTGAACACGGCAAATTTGCAGTAAAATTGCTTACGGAAAACGATGAAAATAGAGCCATTGAAAAGGCTAAAATCATTGAAGAGTTCAATACGGAACGCAGAGATTTAGACCAAAATATTGCCAATGAAGCCTTAGCACAAATTCAAGAGAATAAGGAACAACATCGTTTTTCGACTGTGGTTTACGCACCATCATGGCACAAAGGCGTGATAGGGATTGTAGCTTCTCGTCTTATTGAGACGTACCACCGTCCTACGCTTGTATTTACTAAAAGTGGAGAAAAGTATGCAGCTTCCGCACGTTCCGTTTCTGGTTTTGATGTATACGAAGCCTTGGAACAATGTTCCGAGTATATTGAGCAATTCGGAGGACATAAATATGCTGCAGGACTCACTCTTTTGCCTGAGAAATACAGCCTTTTCAAAGAAAAATTTGAAGAAATTGTTTCTAAAACCATCACAAAGGAATTGTTACAGCCCAAAATAACGATAGACACCATGCTTCCATTGGAACAGATTACGGATAATATGTTTCGCATTATAAGTCAGTTTGAACCCTTTGGGCCACACAATATGACACCTATTTTTTACGCTGAAAATGTGATAGATACAGGCGTAGCAAAAGCTATCGGCAAGAATGGAGAGCATTTACGATTAACTTTGAAGGAATGCGGAGGAAATCGATTTTTTACCGCCACAGCTTTCAATATGGCTCATATGTTACCAACTATCAAACAAGGTAATGTTTTCAAAATTGCCTATTCACTTGAGGAAAATTTTTGGAACGGGAAAAGATACCTACAATTGATGATTAGAGATATAAAGTTTTGATTTTTATTAAATTATCATCTTTTTTTGAATTAGTATCTACTTTTTTCTTAATTAAATTTATCATCTAATAAAATATTGAAAATCAATCAATTGTATAGCAGAATTAATAACTTACCGAACGAAAAAAACTATGGATAATGAAAACTATTGTTCCAAAATAAAAAAAAGCAGTTAGCACGAGTTGAGTGTGGCTCAAAACAAAACATCTTTCTCTCTTGCAAAAAATAATATTTATTTGTACCTTTACCTCTTGAAAATTTAACTTAAAAATAACAACATACGATAAATATTTAGATTACATCATTATGCCAACAAAGAAAATGACATTAAATCCTGACTACATCTTCGAAACAAGTTGGGAAGTGTGCAACAAGGTAGGTGGTATTCACACCGTTATCTCAACCAAAGCGTTGAGCATTACTAAAAAATTCAAAAATAAATACATCCTCATTGGGCCAGATATCTGGCAACACGCTGAAAACAAGGAGTTTATTGAAAATAAAGAACTTTTCAAATCGTGGAAAACCAAAGCAGGAAGCGAAGGGCTTCGAGTGCGTGTAGGAAATTGGAATGTGGCAGGAAATCCGATTGTGGTTTTAGTGGATTTTTCGAGCTACATCAGCAACAAAAATGAGATTCTACGCTACTATTGGGATACATACAAACTTGACTCATTAAACAGCTCATGGGATTACATCGAATCAGTACTTTTTGGATACGCTGCAGCCAAGGTTATTGAGAGCTTTGTGAAATTCAACACCGCTTCACGCGAAAATGTACTGTGTCATTTCCACGAATGGATGACAGGTAGTGGTTTGCTCTACATCGAAGACAAAATGCCAAAAGTAGGTTCTGTTTTCACTACACACGCCACCGTTGTAGGTCGTTCAATTGCAGGAAATGGTTATCCGCTCTATGACAATATGAAAGGTTACAATCCTGAGGAAATGGCATATCGATTTGGAGTGCAACACAAGCATTTCTTGGAAAAAACCGCAGCGAAAGTGACAGATTGTTTTACTACTGTGAGTGAGCTAACAGCACAGGAATCGCTTCATTTCTTAGGTCGTAAAACTGATATGATTACTCCAAACGGATTTGAAGACAGTATTGTTCCTTCATCCAAAACTTTTGATAAAAAACGCAAAGAAGCTAAAAAACAACTCCATAAAGTAGCTCAAGCTCTAGTTGGGCATACGCTTAGTGAGGATACTAAGATGTTGGCTATCAGCGGAAGATATGAATTCAGAAATAAGGGTATTGACGCTTTCATTGATGCTTTAGGCACGTTGAACCGCAATCCGAAAAATAAAAAAGAGGTAATTGCTTTCTTGCTAGTTCCTACGGCTCATGAGGGCGTAAACCATGGGTTACAACATAATTTGGACTATCCGCAACAAGCGGGAAATAATGACCAAAAACATTTAACGCACTATTTATCAGACCCTAATAATGACCAAATTCTACGCAGAATCTATGAACAACAACTTTTCAACCGCAAGGAAGATAAAGTGAAAGTGGTGTTTTGCCCTAGCTATCTGAACGGCAATGACGGTATATTCAATTTGTCGTACTACGATGTACTTATTGGAATTGACGGCACTGTATTCCCTTCATATTATGAGCCTTGGGGGTATACGCCATTGGAAAGTTTAGCTTTCAATGTGCCGACAATCACGACTTCTTTGGCTGGATTTGGAAAATGGGTAGAAAATTATTATCCTGAAAAACAGAAATCTATTGAGGTTATCAAGCGTACTGACAGCAATTATGGTGATGTAGTTAGTGAAATCACTAAAAACATATCATCACTACTTCTGATGAAAGATTCTGACTTTGAATTAATTAGAGAAGAAGCAGGTAAAGTGGCCGAAATTGCCCTATGGAAGAACTTAAGTAAAAATTACTTTAAAGCCTACGAACTGACCTTAGAAAATATTGAAGAACGAATAATTAGTCTGCCTAACATTGACACAGACGCAGCTTCTGTATTAGAAAAAAGTAAAATAGTGAATACTCCTATTTGGCGTAATATTATCATTCACAGAGCGATACCAGAAGCACTACAACCTTTGGAAGAATTGGCAAAAAACCTTTGGTGGTGTTGGAATGACGATGCTTCGGATTTATTCCACAGCATTGACCCTCAAAAATGGCTTGATTCTCGCAAAAATCCAATAGAATTGTTGGATATGATTTCGCTTTCAAGGTATAAAGAGCTTGAGAAAGATACTGCTTTTATGAAACAACTGTCAAACGTATATAACAAATTCCAAAATTACATGGCTAAAAAAGTAGACATGGTAAGCCCATCGGTTGCTTATTTTAGCATGGAATATGGGTTACATTCTTCTCTAAAAATATATTCGGGAGGATTGGGAATTTTGGCAGGAGACTACTTGAAAGAAGCTAGTGATAAGGCTACAAAAATTACTGGTGTAGGACTACTTTATCGTTATGGATATTTTACTCAAAAATTATCTTCCGCAGGAAATCAAGAGGCTGATTATGAAGCTCAAGATTTCTCAAAAATTCCAGTCACCCCAGTGATTGACACCAATGGAAAATGGATGGTCGTGGCAGTGGATTTACCTGGAAGAACATTGTACGCGCGTGTTTGGCGAGTGGATGTAGGACGCATTGAGTTATATCTATTAGATACTGATTTTGAAGATAATAGAGAGGATGACCGCTTTGTAACCCACCATCTTTATGGGGGAGATTGGGAAAACCGTCTGAAACAAGAAATGCTTTTAGGATTAGGAGGCATCAAAATGTTGCGTAAGTTAGGAATTGATGCTGAGGTATATCACTGCAATGAAGGACACGCGGCATTTATTGGACTGGAACGACTTAGTGAATACATCCAAAATGACAATTTGTCTTTCTCCGAGGCTATGGAGGTAGTACGAGCTTCATCTTTGTTTACTACGCACACACCAGTACCAGCAGGACACGATTTCTTTGAAGAAGGTATGCTAAGAGCTCATATTGAGAATTATACCGATAAACTACACGTAAGTTGGGAACAAATTCTATCCTTAGGAAAAATTAACTTGAACAATCCAAGAGAGAAATTCTCAATGAGTAATTTGGCGGCTAATCTATCACAGGAAGTAAATGGAGTGAGTTGGCTACATGGAGAAGTTAGTAAGGATATCTTCAAAAATCTATGGCCAGGTTATATGCCAGAAGAGTCACACATCAGCTACGTTACCAATGGGGTACATAAACCAACATGGACAGCTACCTTATGGAAAGAAATTGAAGATGAGGTGTTTGGTGAAGATTTCAAAAAGAATCAATTTGACCCTAAAGGTTTTGAAGGGATTTATAAAGTGTCCGACAAACGTATTTGGGAAGTCAAAACAGAATTACGAGCAAAATTATTACGTCGTGTGGAGCAAAAGTTACGTTTGGAAAAAAATACACCGTATTTCTCACCTAAACAGTTAATTGAAATCAAAGAGAATTTAAGAAAAGATATTCTTACTATTGGTTTTGCACGTCGTTTTGCGACTTACAAACGAGCCCACTTATTATTCACTAATATTGAGCGTTTGGATAAAATAGTAAACAATCCAGAGCGACCAGTACAGTTCATTTTTGCAGGAAAAGCACACCCTGCCGATAAAGCAGGTCAGGATTTGATTAAACACATCGTTGAAATCTCGAAAATGCCACAGTTTTTAGGTAAAATTCTTTTCATTCCTAACTATGACATGGAGTTAGCTCGTCATATGGTACAAGGAGTGGATGTTTGGATGAACACTCCAACGCGTCCGCAAGAGGCTTCTGGAACCAGTGGAGAAAAGGCTGCAATGAACGGAGTGATGCACTTTAGCGTACTCGACGGTTGGTGGGTAGAGGGCTATCGCGAAGATGCTGGTTGGGCTTTACCAATGGAACGAGCTTACGAAAATCAAGAGTATCAAAATGAAATGGATGCCGAAATGATATACAACATCATTGAGGATGAAATTGCTCCTACATTCTACGAAAAAGATAAAGACGGCATTTCACAATCTTGGTGTGCGTTAATTAAAAATACTATTGCTAAAGTGGCAGTAAATTTCACAACAACACGTATGCTTACGGATTACGAAAATCAATATTACTTCCCTATGAGCGAACGTGCTGCGAGTTTGAAACAGGATAATTTTGCCTTAGCAATTCAAATTTCGGACTGGAAACGCAAGGTAAATCAAGAGTGGGATAACGTCAAAATAGTAAGTACTGAAATTCCGAACAAGAACAAACAATTGATTTCCATAGGAAATAACTACCAAGCAAAAATAACTTTGGACATTGGAGGGCTGAACATGAATGACATTGGTTTGGAATTGGTCATCGCGCGTGAGGACAAGGAAGGAAAAACAAAAGTAATGGACAAAAAAGAATTTACACCAGCTTCACAAGAAGGTAGTAAAGCTCTTTATACCTTAGAGGTGGTTACCGAGTATCCAGGTTCATTACAACTTGGACTTCGAGTGTTCCCGAAAAATGATTTGTTACCACACCGCCAAGATTTTGCATTAGTGAAGTGGTTCTAATAGGTAGGTACTGATAAGTATTTGGAATTTTACCATAATAAGTTCAACACCTAATAGTTTTCTCATTCAAAACTTTGTCAGAGTTTAAACTTTGGCAAAGTTTTTTTATAATGTATTAAATTCATTGGGCAATCATCGTAACGATTAATCGAAAAAGATACTCTTTTCCTTGAAAAGAGTATCTTTTTTGTAACATTTCCCGTTTTTATGCATCTTTAAGATGGAAATCAAAAACAGAGTTGCTATGAAAACCATATTTTCTTTTTTGTGTTTACTATGGGCAATAAGTCTTTCCGCCCAGGAAGTCACTCTTTCAGGAGACGTGAAAAATCAACAACAAAAACCCGCTGAATTTCTGAATGTCATCTTAAAAAAAGACGAAAAACCCGTACACGGAACACTTACCGATGCTTCGGGGAAATTTTCTGTAAAAATCCCGAAAGGCGATTACACGCTCATTTTAGAACAATTCGGCACCGAATTTCTTTCCAAAAAAATCTCCGTTTCCCAAAATACCGATTTGGGAATTCTGCAAATCAATCAAGCTATTGAAGTGGAAGCCGTAACTGTTGAAGGTCGTAAAAAACTTGTAGAACAAAAAGTGGACAGAATTGTTTTCAACGTAGAAAATTCTGTTCAAGCAAGTGGTGGAGATGCCCTCGATGCACTAAAATCTACGCCAGGAGTTCAGGTACGTAACGAAGATATTTCCATTGTTGGCAAAAATGGTTTACGCGTGATGGTCAACGATAAAATAATACAACTTTCGGGAGAAGGACTGACCAATTTTCTCAAATCTATAGCGTCCGACAATATCCAAAAGATTGAAGTTATCACCACACCGCCTTCCAAATACGACGCCGAAGGCAACGCAGGGCTAATCAACATCGTACTTAAAAAAGCCAAGGAAAACCATTGGAGTACCACTCTGCGAACTTCCTACCAACAAGGAATTGAAGGGAATTTACGCAATGGTGCGAATTTTTCGTACCGAAAAAATAAGTTTTCCGCTTTGGCTGATTTGGGATATACGAACGGCAAGCAGCACTACGAAAATGATATTCATTTTTGGTATCCAAAAGAATATTGGGTGAATCGTTTAGAGTCTAAGAGTAAGGTGAAAATTTGGTCGCCTCTTTTAAATTTAAACTACGACCTAACCGATAAAAGTACTCTTGGGGTGCAATTTATGGGAAACTTTTTTAACAGGGAAATCAATGGTTCTACCGCAAATCGTGCGTATCTGTACAATAGTCCGAAACTGATAAAAGAATACATAACGCATCAAAACAAACCTGAAAACACTCAAAATCTGTCTGTTAATGTGAATTTCTTGCAGAAAATCGGAAAGAAAGGAGCTAAACTTACCATCGACACTGATTATTTCCATTATAAGAAAGATAGAAATGATGATTTAAACACTATTTTCTATAATTATCAGCTAAATATGCAACCAAAATTATTTGGAAATTCTCTCTCAATGCAACAGATAGATAATTATTCTTTTAAGGCAGATATGGAAACACCTGTTTCGTGGGGAAATCTTTCTTTCGGAGCGAAAATTGCCCGAACACAGACCGACAATATCGCTCAATCCGATTTTCGTGATGAAAATCAAATAGAAACTCTTGCTCATAAAGACCACTTTCTTTATACAGAAGATACCCAAGCCTTGTACGCCGATTGGGCAAAATCTTTCGGAAAGAAATGGAGCGTAAAAGCCGGCGTTCGAGGCGAAAATACACAAACCAAAGGAGTTTCCGTTTTAGCAAATAATGAAACACACAAACGAAATCTCTTTAAACTTTTCCCGACATTATATATTCAATATCAAATTAATGAGAATCACAACATTTCGGCAAATGTAAACCGTCGTATTTTTCGTCCGCAATTCTTTTCACTTAATCCAGGGAGAAACTATCAGAATCCGAAATCATATGTGGTAGGAAATCCGTTTTTACAATCTTCCTATTCATTAGGAGCTACACTCAACTATTCCTATAAACATTGGCTAACACTTCAATTATCATATACTGACATAGAAGACAGCCGAACTCAAATCACATATCACAATCCTGATTTGGAAGAAACTCAAATCCGATGGGAGAATTTTGCCAATACCAATCGATGGAGTGCTTCGGTGAATATCAACAAAAGTTTGTTTTGGTGGTGGGAAGTTTCAGCATATATGGGAGCAACTTATGAAGATGCAAGACCTTATGTCGATTTATTCCCCGATAAAATGATAAGCCGAGGAGGTTATCAAAACTTGCAGAATACTTTTATGCTCAATGAAAGCAAAACTTTACAAGCAAATGTATCGTATTTCTATCAATTTCCGTGGGATAGTGGCACGAGAAGAGTTTCAGAGGCTTCAAGTTTGGATTTAGGTATTAAGTATTTAGCTTTCGACAAAAAATTAACTCTTGCCCTTTACGTGAATGATATTTTCAAAACTGAGGCAATGACTTTTACCTCTCATATTGAAAAACAAGATATTAAGGAAAGCTATCGTCAGTATTATGACAATCGTTACGTACGTCTTTCTCTTACCTATAAATTTGGAAATAGCAAAATTTCGGTACGAAAAAGAGAGGGAGGAAATGCAGAAGAACGTAATAGAAGTTAATACAATTCGTTTATTATTTTCTACATATTTTAGAGATTTATAATTCCTTAGAATATCTCTACTTTTAGCTTCGGGGAGTGTTTAAAAAACACTCCTTTTTTGTTTTATTAGTTCGAGTATTTAGGCGAAGACTGAAAACAAACGATTAACGCTTCAACTAATTAGGCGAAAGTAGAAAACGAGCGGTTTGACACTTCAACTAATTAGGTGAAAGTAGAAAACAAGTGGTTGACACTTCAACTAATTAGGCGAAAGCAGAAAACAAGTGGTTGACGCTTCAACTAATTAGGCGAAAGCAGAAAACAAGCGGTTGACGCTTCAACTAATTAAGCGAGAGCAGAAAACGAGCGGTTTGACACTTCGGGCAAATACCCAAATATAAAAAACGAGTGTTTTCTATATATCTACGTAGGATTTTTTGTTAGTTGCTAAATTAGTAATTACGGATAATCAATAATATTTTGAAAGTCTTACAGTTTTTAATGTCTTACCATTAGGAATTATACATTCCCTAAGTACTCCTTTATTGCTTGAATGGTTTTGGTGGCATTTCCTACGAAAACTTGCTCGTCAATCACAATCACAGGACGAGCCAAAAAAGTGTAATGTTCTAAAATGAGTTGTTTATAGTCGCTTTCTGTTAGGTTTTGTGCTTTTATGTTACGATTTTTGTAAAGTTGCGAACGTTTATTGCATAAAACTTCGTAACTTCCTACCTTACTTTTCAAAAAATCTAAATAGGTTTCCGAAATCGGTGTTTTTTTAATGTCTTGTAGTTCAAAATCAGTTGGGAGTTGTAAATCATTTAAAATGCGTTTACAAGTGTCACAAGAACTTAAATAATATACTTTTCTCATCATTTTACCATCGAATAATTGCACTTGCCCATGTGAATCCACTACCAAAGGCAGCCAAAACCACCAAATCACCATCTTTAATTCTTCCTTGCTCAAAAGCCTCCGTTAGAGCAATTGGTATGGAAGCCGCTGTGGTATTTCCGTATTTCATGATGTTATTAAATACTTGATCATCACTTAGTTTAAATTTTTGTTGTATAAACTGAGAAATACGCAAATTGGCTTGATGTGGAATCAGCATGTTAATATCTTCCTTTGACAGTCCGTTATGTTGCAAACCTTCCTGAATAACTTCTGCAAAACGGATTACAGCATTTTTGAAAACATGTTGTCCGTTCATGTATGGAAAATAACTTACATCCGTTGAATCATTTTCAGCAATAATATCTGTAACCCAACGATTTGCAATTCCAGGTGCGATGAGAGCTAACTCCTCGGCATGAATTCCCTCGCTATGCAGATGAGTTGACAATATACCCTTTTGTGGGTTCTCTTCTCTTGAAATGATAGCCGCTCCCGCTCCATCGCCAAAAATAACGGACACGTTGCGTCCTCGTGTGGTAAAATCTAATCCAGGTGATTGTGTTTCAGCCCCAATAATCAAAATATTTTTGTACATACCTGTCTTTATGTACTGATCAGCAATCGAAAGTGCATAAATAAAACCAGAACATTGATTCCGTACGTCCAAAGCTCCTACGGTTTTTAGTCCTAATTCCTTTTGAACTAACACACCTGATCCAGGGAAATAGTAATCAGGGCTTAGAGTTGCGAAAATAATGAAATCAATATCGTTTTTGTCGATTCCTGCATTTTCAATGGCTTTTAAACTTGCCTTAACCCCCATTGAAGTGGTAGTATCTTCGCCTTTTATTACGTGCCTACGCTCTTCGATTCCAGTGCGTTCACGAATCCAAGCGTCATTAGTATCCATCCGTTTGGACAGATCATCATTGGTTACTACATTCGCAGGAACATAGAAACCTAAACCTTTTATTTTTGAACGATATAACATATGAATTATTGTTATCTCAATTTGATTTTCTCAGAATTTTTAGGATAATTATGAAATTATGAATCTTTTTACGCGTTTTAATTTTCTAAAAGCTTTATCTAAAACTTTCTGACGATATTTTGAAAATCATTATTGAGTGGTTGATTTATCTGTTTTTTTCTTTTCTTTTTCTTTTTTATACAGAGGAATCAAGTAGGTGATAGTATAATTGAAATTCGCTCCGAATCGGCTTCCTTCACGGACTCTGTTGAATCCAGGAATCCAATAATTAGGAAAGCTATCCGTAGGATTTGCTATCATAACCCCTAATCGCAAACTTGCTCCGGCAAATAAATTGGTGAATAATTCTACTTTCATCCCTAAGATTACTTCCAGCCAATGAGCAGTTCGACCCTCATAGCTTCGTAACCAATTGGGATTGTTTCCTGTTGTATTTTCCTCCCAGTACGGATTGGTGGTATAAATCATGTAGGAAGTCAATTCCTGAGCAAATCGCGAAAAGGCATATCTTCCTCCCATATAAATCATATTTTCCATTCCATACCAATTATTGTAGGCATTATAATCTATTCCCAATCGGATAAATTGTCCAGTAGTTTTGTATGAAAAAAAATCTTCGTTTTTGGATCTATTTTCAAAACCTACTTCGGCAGCCAAATAATAGTTATAGTTCCACCGATAGTCCCCCACAAATTCCAAACCACTGTACCCCTTTTGGAAAAAGGAACGTATAGGTTTGCTAACGTCCATTCCTACGCGCAATCCATAGCGTTGTTTGTAGGTTGTTTCTTTTGTATCTTCTTGAGCTATAGTAGTTTGATAGAATAAAAAACTAATGATAAAGCTGTATGTGAGCGTTTTTTTCATTTTCTACTTCCGTTTTTGTAACGTTAATTGATTGTATCCAAGTATCATCAGGATTTTCGATGGTAGCACTCACAGTATTATATGTAGCTTTAAAACCACATGCTCGGCTAACAAACTCTTCCTGTACCTGATATGTAAATGTGATGGTCGTCATATCTCCACCAGTAATTTCTCCCGTTGTGTTATTATAGTTTGCATTGCTTACCATAACATATGAAGTTTTGGGCTCGGCAACTTTCAATGGCAGAGCTATCGAATCGGTTGAAGCGTTGATTAACAAGGTGTTCTTTCCTTCTCCATAGACAATTAAATTTGAGACTTTCTTTTCCTTTTGGGTAGACATATCTCGGAAGCGAATCACTAATTGGGGTGTATTTACCTTTTGATCACATAAATCATCTGATTCACAAGATGTTATCCATAAAAAAGACAGTGCTAATAAAGGGATAACTATATAAAGTTTAGAATATGATTTCATTTTAACGGATTTTAGGTTGTAAAGATAGGAATTTATCATTTAACAAAACAATTCCGA
The DNA here is from genome assembly GCF_043187445.1 of Capnocytophaga canis. Taxonomy (NCBI): domain Bacteria; kingdom Pseudomonadati; phylum Bacteroidota; class Flavobacteriia; order Flavobacteriales; family Flavobacteriaceae; genus Capnocytophaga; species Capnocytophaga canis. The sequence continues at coordinate 1,638,531 of NZ_CP171121.1, forward strand.
CCTGTTTTTTGTGTGAATTGAGGCGTCATTCAAAATCGCAACAGGATAATGTCATAAAAACTTCGTGAAAGTCATCTTTTTTAATAGACAACTTCAGCGAAGTTTTTATACATTTTACTTTAAATCAAATGATTAATTTCCGATTATCCTTTTCAATTCATTGAGTTTCATCAATGCTTCCACAGGAGTAATTGTATTGATGTCGATTTGTGTAATTTCGTTTTTGAGTTCTTCCAACAGAGGATCTTCAATGTTGAAAAAACTCAGTTGCATTTCTTTTTGAGTTGATTTCAAAGTTTCCGAAGTTGTGGAGGAAGAATGAGATTCTTCCAACTTTTTAAGTATTTTATTTGCTTTTTGGATAACGAATTGAGGCATTCCCGCCATTTTAGCCACGTGAATTCCAAAACTGTGTGCCGAACCTCCCGAAACCAATTTGCGTAGAAAAAGAACGCTATCTTTCGTTTCTTTAACCGAGACATTAAAGTTTTTAATACGTTCAAAACTTTCGGTCATTTCGTTCAGTTCGTGGTAATGCGTTGCAAATAATGTTTTAGCTTTGGAAGGATGTTCATGTAGGTATTCAGCAATTGCCCAAGCGATAGAAATCCCGTCGTACGTACTTGTACCACGACCGATTTCGTCCAAAAGCACCAAACTTCGTTCGGATATATTATTTAAAATGAGGGCGGCTTCATTCATTTCAACCATAAAGGTTGATTCGCCCATAGAAATATTATCACTTGCACCAACACGTGTGAAAATCTTATCAACAATCCCGATTTGAGCCGATTCTGCAGGAACAAAGCTTCCGATTTGAGCCAACAGAACAATTAACGCACTTTGTCGCAAAATGGCAGATTTACCTGACATGTTAGGCCCTGTAATCATTATAATTTGCTGAGAATCACGGTCAAGGTATACGTCATTAGCTATGTAGGGAACCCCCACAGGCAACTGTTTTTCAATCACAGGATGACGTCCATTCTTGATATTTAGAACAAATGATGCATCCATTTCAGGGCGACTATAATTATTTTCAATAGCAAGCTGAGCAAATCCACAAAGGCAATCGAGCTGACCTATAAGCGATGCATTTGTTTGAATTTGAGCAATATATTCATTTGTGAAAGATACCAATTCCGAAAAAATACGCTGTTCCAATTGGGATATTTTTTCTTCAGCTCCTAATATTTTAGCTTCGTATTCTTTTAGCTCATCTGTGATATATCGCTCAGCATTGACCAAGGTTTGTTTGCGAATCCACTCAGCAGGAACTTTGTCTCTATGCGTATTTCGAACTTCAATATAATACCCAAAAACGTTATTGCTATCAATTTTCAGTGAAGGAATTCCTGTACGTTCTGTTTCACGTTTGAGCATGTCGTCTAAATAGGATTTCCCTGATTGTGAGAGATTTCTTAGCTCATCCAAATCTGCAGAAAATCCTTTGGCAACAACATTTCCTTTAAGGATGTTCACAGGAGCATCATCAAAGAGCGTATTTTTTATTCGTAAACAAAGTTGTTCGCAAGCGTGCATTTTATCTCCCAATGCTTTCAGATGTTCATTGTCTGAAAGTACGCAAAGTTGTTTAATGGGAGGTATTGCCTCCAAAGACATACGTAGTTGTACGACCTCACGAGGGGATATCTTTTCTGTAGCTACTTTTGAAATAAGTCGCTCAATATCACTAATTTTAGCAACTTGCTCTTTAACTTTATGTAGGGTATCAATGTGCTGCATGAAATGTGCTACTACTTCATGTCGTTGCTCTATCTGATTGATTTTTTTCAGTGGGAGCGCCAACCAACGTTTGAGAGTTCTGCTTCCCATTGCCGACGTGGTTTTGTCAATGATATCCAACAGTGTTACGGATTGGCTCGAAGTCCCTGTGTAGAGTTCCAAGTTTCGGATAGTGAATTTATCAAGCCAAACATAGGCATCTTCAACTATACGCTGAATAGAAGTGATGTGCTGTAATTTATTATGCTGTGTTTCAGAAAGATAAAAAAGAATTGATCCAGCTGCTAAAATTGCTTCAGAAAGTTCGTCTACACCAAAACCTTTAAGAGAATTAGTTTGAAAATGCTGTGTAAGTACCTGATTGGCATAATCTTGCTTATATACCCAATCTTCCAAAAAGAAAAGGTGGAAATCCTCTCCAAAGCTGTCAATAAAATCTTTTTTTTGTTTTTTAGCAATAAGAATTTCACTAGGTTTAAAATTTTGTAATAGTTTGTCGATATAAAATCTATCACCTTGTGCTACTAAAAATTCACCTGTGGAAATATCCAGAAAAGCGACCCCATTGGTTGTTTTTCCAAACCAGAGTGATGCTAAGAAATTATTGGACTTAGAGTGAAGTATATCATCATTCAGCGCTACTCCTGGAGTAACCAGTTCGGTAACGCCTCGTTTAACAATTCCTTTGACCGTTTTTGGGTCTTCCAATTGGTCACAAATAGCAACTCGATAACCTGCTTTGACCAATTTGGGTAAATACGTATTTATGGAATGATGCGGAAAACCAGCTAATTCGGTACGTTCGCTACCGTTATTTCTGTTTGTAAGCACAATATCAAGCACTTGAGCAGTTTTGACAGCATCTTCTCCAAAAGTTTCGTAAAAATCTCCCACTCTAAAAAGCAATAGAGCATCAGGATATTTTGACTTTATCTGATTGTATTGCTTCATTAAAGGAGTTTCTTTCGTAGCTTTTTTTGACACGGGGTTATTTTTTGTGTTTGCTTAATCCAGTTTTATTTAGTATTCTTCGTATTTTTTGTTTACTTTTTCGTGTGTTGTAACTTCTATTGAAATAAAACAGAAGTAATGCTAACCCAACGAAAATAGCTGAAAGAAACAAAAACACGTAGGTGGAAGAAAAAATCGTATTTAAATATAGAATTACCACAAGAACAACTAAGTTAATGAAAGCCAAAAACAAACTTGCCTTTCCGTGAGTAAGTCCTGTGTAGTCAATCAGTACATGGTGGATGTGGCTTCTATCGGCTAAGAAAGGTTTCCCATGTCGTACAATACGCGTAACAAAAACACGTGTAGTATCAAAAAAAGGAATAAATATAATAGCCAACACAACCCAAATTTTATTGATTGGTTTTATATGAGCTTTTACTAACTCCTCGGGTGATAACGAAAAGAATTTCAATACCAAAAATCCGATAATGAAACCAACAATCATTGAGCCTGTGTCACCCATAAATATTTTTTTCTTTTCCGATAGGTTATAGCGTAAAAAAGCTAACAAAAAACCGATACAAAGAGCTGATAGCAAACAATAGTAATAATTTCCAGACAAATAAAATATATATCCGAAACCTCCAAAAATCACAATGCCAACCATTGCCGCCGAGCCATTGATACCATCAATCAAATTGAATGAATTTACAATAGCCATCATGACCATGCAAGACAGTAGCACTGAGATCCAAAAGTCAATTTCATTGATAAAAAAGAATCCGTCTAATGAACGTACCCAAAGTTGTGTTCCATAAAACAAAATAAGGGTGGAGAGTACCTGACCAATGATTTTAGTTTTAGGCTGTACGCCTACTAAATCATCCTTTAATCCAATGAAAAAAAGTATACTTACGCTCGAGATGATGTTAGTTCCTATGTGATCAACGTCATAATCACGAATGAAAAATATGGTGAAAATGATGCTGATAAAAAAAGCAATCCCTCCCATTGTAGGCGTTCTCTGCGTATGTGAGCTCCTTTCGTTCGGATTGTCCATCAAGTTTTTATTTACAACAATGTAAATAATTTTTGGCAAAACAAGATAACTCACCACGAAGGAGAGCGTGAAAACCCATATTATCGTTGCCATTAATCCTTGTGAAAGTAGAAGTTCTTTCATAAAAAAATCTCTATTCCGCAAATGTACGCAAATTAAAACGAATATTCAAATTTTTTGCGTGTACTTATAAATTCTTATAAAATAGAGTCGTTATGTCTTTTTATAAATAATTGACATATAGATTTTTATGTGTTTAAAACGTATTTTTACACGAAAATTATTTATTTCAAAATATTCATAATCTTGAATTTTTCGTTTACTAAACGTTTTTATAAACATCGCTTGGAGCATAAAAATCTTTCGTAATATTTCGAAAATTTTGCTCCAAGCGGTTATTTTCAAAAATTGAATAATCCTATTTATATCTTCTGTTCAGGACTGAAAATCAATCCTTCAACGTCTTTTTTGCCATCTAACGTAACAAAAGCAAAATTAAAATGCCATTTCACAAGGCGAACTTCGGGAGTGGAAAATTTTCCAATGGGTAACTTTAACAATATTTTGTTCCAACCTTTTTGTAAAGTTACCGCAATGGGATTTCGTACTTCAAAATTTTCGTTTGTCAGTGGAATTTCGTTCGATTTTTCTTTATGAGAAGAAGCCCACACAGGCGGTAAAATTTCCGTTCCGTTAATCCAAATTTTACTTTCTTTGTAATCCCATTTTCCTTGTGGAGGCGGTAAATCTTTTTCAGAACGGCTGTAATTCTGTGTGGCAGCCCACAACCCAACAGATTGTTTTTTAGGAGAATAGACATACGTATAAGCATACGCCGTGTGGTTGGGCTGTGGATTTTCGTAAAAACTTTTCACAATTTTTCCCCAAACGTGTCGCAAATAAACGCCCGCCCCGATGGCTGTTTTCGTACCATATTTTTTCCCATTGTAAAAATAACTTTCTGCAAAATTTTCTTGCTCGGGAGGGAAAGTTTTTGTTAGATTTCCTTCATTAGGAAAAGCATCGGTAATTTGCCATTTCATATGTGTTTGTTTTACATAAGCAAAAGGTAAATTACTGAAATATAGTTTTTTATGCCATAACATTCGGCGTTCAAAATCGTGAAAAGCAATGAAATTTTCATCTTTTTCCGAAAATAAATTTGTTCCTTTTACGTCAAAATATTCTGTCCCTCCACCAAGCCAAGAGCGTTCTGCCAAAGCCAACATCGACGGATAAAAATTATTCTGAATGATGATTTCTTTTTCATCAGGAATGAATCGGTCGTGCCAAACCGCAACGATAGCTCCTGCGTGGTTGTCATCTCCTTTTTTTACATTCAGAATACGACTATTGTACAAAGCAATTAAATCGGCAAATGCATCAAAATGATTGATATAATGCAAACGACAATCAATGGCAGGAATGCCTTTTTGTACCTTCCCTCGATAGCTCCACAGTTGCGTCATATCAATTTCCCCTTCTTTATAGTCCCAACCAGGGTTCCAAGAAATCACTTTTTTACCCTTTTTCCGAATGAAACGAACCATTTCGGGGACAAAATCAGGGTTGGTAAACTCTACTTCATCTGTCCCAATATGGAAGTACGGCACATCGAAATAAGGCATCATTTCATCAAGTAATTCTTTGAGAATCAGCATTCCTTTTTCGGTTTGCATATCACATTTAAACGCTTTTTGGAACGCCAAACTATGCCCCGGCATATCAATTTCAGGAATTAAAAGCACATTGTGTTGCTTACAGAAATCGACAAGTTCCTTAGCTTGCTCCAAAGTGTAGAATTTGGCGTGCATTCGCTCGTAACTCGAACTATCATTCAAAATCGGATATCGCTTGCTTTCCAATCTCCAACCTTGATTTTCAGTTAGATGCCAATGAAAAACATTGATTTTATATTGCGAAAGAATTTTGATTTCTTGCTTTAATTCTTCCAATGAAATAAACGTACGCCCCACATCTTGCATAAATCCGCGAATGCGAAACGCAGGATAATCCACTATGGAACAGCCTTCAAAATAGGTTTTCCCTTTGGGTAATTTTAGTTGCCGAAGGGTTTGCATTGCCCAATAAACGCCTTTCTCGGTTATGGCTTCGATTTGTATTTTTCGTTTGGAAACGATTAATCGGTATGCCTCTTCTTTGTTTAGTTCGGCTTGCGGAATACTACTAACTAACTTTATTTCAACAGATTGCTTAGCCGAAGATGAAATTTCTCCGCCCATTTCCGAAATAAATTGTCGCCACTGTTCTTGCAAAACCGAAGTTTCCAAACGCACTTTTTTGAAGCAAAAAGTCTCTCCATTAGGCTGAATGTGCTGTGGCTTGGGCAATAAATGGTCAATCCCAGCATAAGATAACGATGTGAAAATCAGTAAAAAGTAGAATAACACGTGTTTCATATGTTTTTAGTTTTTATTGGCATTAAAATGTTTATCCTTATAGTGGTTGTTTATGTCCTGTGGCGTCTACTTTGTATACAAAGCCATTTTCTATCAATAACCCTTGTGTTTTTGGGCTGTATTTTTCGTGTCCGTGCTTTACGTCTATGCGGATAACCTTACCATTATAATCGGTAGAAACAGCATCCACAATCGAATGCCCAACGACTATCTTCTGGACTTGATAGAGGTTTAGCAGTTGTTCCAAATCCTCGGGAGTTGCTTTGTTATAATGTTTGTAATCAGTTACTAAACCTCTATACCAAAAAGGACCTTTTCGTCCGAGTAAAAAATTGGCTGTTGAATCGTTTTCAGGGTTATTATAAAGGTCTTTGTCCCAATTTTTTCGAGTGATTTCGTTCATATCTTGCAAGGTAAGATTTAAGGAAATGATTTCGGAGCTAAGTCCAGCATGGACGAAAAGATAATCTCCTATTTTCACAGAAATGTTTTTGGAACGCAACCATTTACCAATTTCAGATTTTTGGGAATACAAAATTTTATAACTTTCTTTTATTGTCTCTTTGGGTGCTATCAGCTGTGCTAATTTGATGTATTTAGGGTTGGCGTATTTATATTTTCCTTGAAAGTTCATAATTTCATGGTTTCCTAAAACAAAATGAACTTTTCCGCCGTGTTTTTTAGCCTCTTGTTCAAGTTTGTAAATAAGCCATAGGGTAGGAGTCACATGTTCGCCTCTATCGACAAAATCTCCGTTTAGCACTAAGTGACCTTTACCGAAAGTCCAACTAAAACTTTGGTTGATAATTCCGTTTTTTTCAAGAAATCCGCAAAAAGCGTCAAAATTTCCTTCAATATCTGAAATTGCAATCAGTTTTTCAGGCATTGAATAGGCTACAGAATCTTTTTCGAGCTGTTTATTTAGTGAAAAATAAAAAGTACTTTTATCTTTGTTAGGCACTTGCACTCGTAAGCTATCTTTTATTTCGATAGATTTTACAAGGATGTTATTTTCATCTACATAGTACAAGGTGTCATTGATGATATAAGGCCCGTCGATGCCATTTAACTCAAACGGTTTCTTTTCATTGATTTGAAACCGCATATTCTCGCGATCCCATCCGAAAATAATTTCTTCATCGTTTATGTACTTCATATCGAAAAAGAATATTTGAATCAGAAAATAGATAGGAGATAAAATCAATAATGCAAGGATAATTTTTTTGTTCATGGGATTCGATGTTTAAAATGACTCAAACTGTTGATATTGTTCTATTTGAACTCGATATAGTTTCTCGGGTTTGCTGGGTAACCATTGCTCCAAAGTTCAAAATGCAGATGCGTACCTGTCGAAAATTCACCAGTGTTGCCAATGGTTGCAATCACTTCACCTGTTCGCACTTGGTCGCCTTGTTGCTTCACTAAGGTAGCGTTATGTTTATAAACCGAAACCAAATTCTGTTTATGCTCAATGATGATGACATTACCCGTAGCAACAGTCCATTCAGCAAAGATAACTGTCCCGTCAGCGACTGATTTGACTGCTGTACCCTCAGGGGCTGCGATATCAATACCAAAATGACGCTCTTGTGGTTTAAATTCGTTCGATATCACTCCTTTAGAAATTGGAGGAAAAAGTAGAATTTCTTTGTTTTGATATAAGGCCTTTTCGAAAACATTGTAACGATCTTCTTCAGCCACTTCTTGTCGCAATAACGAATCTTGTCGGCTTGGGCTCAAATCAATCGTTTTAGGGTCAATTTTATTGGATTCATAAATAGAATCTTTATTGATTTGGGTATATAGAATATCGCCTGTAAGTACTTTTTTTATAGAGTTTAGGTACAAATCGTTCTTTCGCATTTGGTTTTCCAACGAATCAATTTTAAACGCTAAATTAATGGTTTCTTGTTTGTTATTAACTTCTGAAAAACCTAAAATATATTGACGTAAGGGAGTATAGATGATAAATAGAGTCGTTGCAATGATTAAAAACAGTGAGAAAAGCGTCCCTACCACAAAGATATTCATACGACTTAGCCGTAGCGAAGCCTTTTCTTCATAGGTTTCCTCATCCATAAATACCAACCGGTATTTACTTAGCAACTTACGTCTGATGTATTCTTTTTTATTTTTCTTTTGGGAGCTCATCGTTCTACGTTTTATTCATTGGCATAAACAACCATATCGGACAGTATTCTGCTGCCCGAAATCCTTTACTATCTGATGTTCTTTTGTTTAAATAATATTTACAACGCTCTCTATTTGAGGAACATATTTCTTTACGGTCATCTCAACACCGCTTTTTAGCGTCATTTGATTTACGCTACACCCCAAACAGTTACCTTCCAGTCTTACTTTAACGATTCTGTCATCTTCAATGTCTACTAAAGTGATGTCACCACCATCGCTTTGCAAAAACGGACGAATTTCGTCCAATGCCCTTAAAACGTTTTCTCTTACTTGTTCTGTTGTCATTTTTTTTGATATTTCTGAGTGAATCATATTGCCTCACTGTTATGTTTTTATTTTCAATTTTATATAGTTTGCCAGAATTTAAGATCAAACTATAAACTCCCGCTTTTTGTCCCTAATTATTTACTGCATCCTGCCATAGTCGTGATTTTAATGGCTTCGGAAGGAGGTAAACTTCTATTGCGTTCTACAACACTTTGCACTACATTTTGTGATAATTGCTTGAATGACAATGCTAAAGGAGTATTTTCTTGTAATGCTGCTGGTCGTCCTACATCGCCTGCCTCACGGATGCTTTGCACCAAAGGTATTTCACCTAAGAATGGAACATTTAAATCTTCGGCCAGGTTTTTAGCTCCTTCTCTTCCGAAGATGTAATATTTGTTATTAGGTAATTCTTCAGGAGTGAAATACGCCATATTTTCTACAATTCCTAATACAGGAACGTTTATTGTGTCTTGTTGGAACATTGCTACACCTTTACGAGCGTCGGCAAGAGCAATTTTTTGTGGAGTACTTACTACTACCGCTCCGGTTACTGGCATAGCCTGCATGATGCTCAAATGAATATCACCCGTTCCAGGAGGTAAATCTAATAGTAAGAAGTCTAATTCGCCCCAATCTGCATCAAAAATCATCTGATTGAGAGCTTTGGCCGCCATTGGACCTCGCCAAATCACAGCTTGATTTGGATTGGTAAAAAAACCAATAGAAAGCATCTTAACTCCGTAATTTTCAATAGGTTTCATTTTTGATTGTCCTTCTACGGTTACTGATTTTGGCTTTTCATCGACCACATCGAACATAATCGGCATTGAAGGTCCATAGATATCAGCGTCCAACAGTCCTACGCTAAATCCCATTTTTGCTAAAGAAACCGCTAAATTGGCTGTTATAGTTGATTTTCCAACACCGCCTTTGCCTGATGCCACGGCAATAATATTTTTTATTCCAGGAATAGGTTTTCCTTTAATTTCTGGTTTCTCAGGAGCAATGACTTTTACATTTACGAACACTTTAGCTTTTTCGTACACCTCACTGTGAATAGCTTTCATGATTTCGACTTCCGTGCGTTTTTTTGCTTGTAAACTCGGATTGTTTATCACCACGTCTACTACAACCTCGTCACCGAAAATTACAATATTTTGAACCGCACCACTATCGACCATATTTTTACCTTCACCTGGGGTGGTAATTTTCGTCAGTGCTGATATTACATCTTTTTTTTCTATTTTTATCATATCTCTATGCTATATTTACGATTGTGTTTTAATAATTTGAAATACTTTTTTGAGCTTGTATCTTATGTATTGAAAGATACTTGAATATTTTTTTTGAAAAACATTCATTCAATCTGCAAATATACAATTTTTAGGATTTAAATACTAATTTTATTTTTGCTACATTCAACCCCCAAACGCAATTTTTATGCCATGAATTTATGCAATAAAAGTCTTCACCTATGTACTGATATACTGTTGACTGTCAAGAGAATTAAATCTAAAGGACTATAAATTGAATTAAATTTACAGATATATCCAAAAAAATAATACCTTTGTAAATCAGAAAAGAAACTGATGTCACGCCAAAAATTCAGACATACCATTTTAAAGATGCTCGGATTATTCTCTTCCGTAAGGGGCTACAACATCTTGATGGTTTGTATAGCTCAGTACTTGGCAGCGATTTTTATTTTGTCGCAACGTGATTCTGTTCGTGAGGTGGTATTTGATATAAATCTGCTTATACTCGTTGCTGCGGGAGCGTTGGCTATTGCTGGTGGATACATTATTAATGGATTCTATGATAAAGAGAAAGACTTGATTAACAGCCCTTTAAAATCGATGGTTGATCGGTTAGTTGGACAAAACACAAAATTGACGCTTTATTTTCTGTTGAATTTTATTTCTGTAATCGTCGCGAGTTACGTGTCATTTCGAGCAGTAATGTTTTTTTCGGGCTATATTTTTTTGATGTGGTTTTATTCTCATCGGATTAAGAAAATCGTATTTTGGGGAAACCTCACTTCAGCAATATTAGCTATTATTCCTTTTTTCGCTGTTTTTGTATACTATAAAAACGTACATACAGTTATTTTTATTCACGCTCTGTTACTTTTTCTTCTGATACTTATCAAAGAACTTATTAAGGATTTAGAGAATTTGAAAGGCGATTTGGTGCATAATTACCAAACGATCCCTGTCAAATATGGTGAAAATAAGAGTAAAATTGTAATTTCATTGGTAGTTTGCGTGTGTTTTTCACCCATTTACGTACTACTACACCACTTTGATATTGGATGCATGTACATTTATATTATTTTTGTGGCCATCTCTTTGCTTTTTTTCATTATAGCACTATGGAAAAGTAATAAAAATCGTACTTATGTATTGCTTCACAATTTACTCCGTGTGATTTTAACAATTGGTATTTTTAGTATTATGCTTGTGGATATGGATAAATTGACACGTATTCTGTTTTAATGTACTTCAGCGTAGCACCTTTTCAAATGCTTTTCGGGCAGAACCTCGGAAATAGACTTCTCCACAATACACATACCCCAACGTTTGAATAGTACGAAGCATCGGAATATTGTCGAAATTAGTGTCAATACGAAGGCTAAACGTGTTATTATCAACACTTAATTCAGCTGCTTTTTGTAACATCCTTTTGCTCAAACCTTTACCTTTTCCTTTAGCGCTCACTGCCATGCGATGTACCACAGCATATGGCTGTTCACTGACCCATTTGCCATCAATAGATTCATATGCAGGTTCAGCACCCAATATAAAAGCAAAATACCCTACTATTTCTGACTGAAATTCAACTACGTATCCATATTTATTTTGAATATCAGCAAATATGGTAGCTTCGTTTGGGTAACCGTCTTGCCATTGAGAGCTACCTTCTTGTTTCCGAATTTCTTTAGCAAAAAGAATAATTTCCCATATGGCTGAAAAATCATCAGTCGTAGCTATACGGAAATGATAATCCGAGAAAGTATTCATAACATAAAGGATTACTCCATAAATAGAAATAAATAAATACCATAACCTTCTTTTTCCATATCCTCTTTTGGAATAAAACGTAAGGACGCACTGTTAATGGAGTAACGCAATCCTCCTTTATGCAGAGGACCATCATTAAAAAGGTGTCCTAAATGGCTATTACCTGTTTTACTCCGCACCTCAACACGGGTTTTTCCTCCTGATTTATGAGGTTTTTCTATGATGAGGCTATCGTCAATGGGACGCGTAAAACTCGGCCAACCAGAACCTGAATCATATTTGTCTGAAGATAGAAATAAGGGTTCTCCTGTGGTAATATCCACATAAATTCCCTTACGATTTTCATTCCAATAAAGGTTATCAAAGGGTTGCTCGGTAGCTTTCTTTTGGGTTACCGCATACTGCAAAGGTGTTAATTTTTTCTTTAAAAAGGATTGGCTTTCTCTTTTATATCTGGGTTTTTTCGGATTCGCCTTGCTGGCGTAAGCAAATAAATGAGGCTCAATATGACAATAGCCATTAGGATTTCTTATCAGATAGTCTCGATGCCAGTCTTCAGCAGGATAAAATACTTCAAGAGGTTTTCTTTCTACAACGATTGGACGAAAATACATTCGTTCGATTTTATTGAAAAAAGCGTCTGTAACAGCCTTATCTTTAGCGTTAGTGTAGTAGACTCCTGTACGATAACGAGTGCCTACGTCGTTACCTTGTTTGTTGAGACTGGTTGGATCAATCGTTTCAAAAAACAATTTAATTAGCAATTCCAGACGAACTTCTTTTGGATCATAGATAACCTTTACAGCTTCAGCATACCCTGTAGTGTCTGTGTTAACCTCTTCATAAATAGGCTTATTTGTATGCCCATTCACATAGCCCGGTTCGGTGGTGATGACTCCCCGAACTTGCTTAAAGAAGTGATCTGTTCCCCAAAAGCATCCTCCTGCAAAATAAATTTCTTTCATTGTTTCTGATTTCATAAAGACCCTTTTTTACTTATTTTCGTTCAAAGAGTTGATTAACCATCAGTTTTTGAACTTTTTACCAAGAATCGCACAAATATAAAAAAACATATTATCTCCGCAAAAAAAACTTTTGCTAAGCCAATGTATCTCTATCCTACTTATTTTTAAATAATTCCCATTTTTTTCATCAAAAAGGTAGCATTTTTGTTTTGGCAAACACCTTCTTTGAGTTTGTAATCAAAATGTAATTCATTGTTAATTATTTCTACTTCAAAGCATTGATTTTTAAGATGATGTGGGTACTCTGATTCTAATTTACACACTTCCAAATCATGTGTAGCGATGATGCCTATAGCATTCAATTCAACCATTTTCTCAATAATTTTCACTGTACCTGATTGTTTATCCTCGGAATTTGTTCCACGCAAAAGTTCGTCTAAAAGTACAAAACATGGTTCTTGTTGAAGAGTTTCCATAATCTGCTTCAATCGATCTATTTCTGCAAAAAAGTAAGATTTCCCATCGTTAAGCGAATCTGACAAACGCATGGAGATGAGTATTTTCATCGGATGTACATTTGCTTTTTTAGCACAAACGGGTAGCCCCATAGAGGTTAAAAGTACATTCACTCCCAGCGTTCGCAGAAAGGTACTCTTTCCGGACATGTTTGAGCCTGTTAGTATCACAAATCGGTTTTCTTTGAATGAAATAGAATTAGTTACGCGTTGATCTTCAGCAATTAAAGGATGTCCTATGTCCACAAAACTTACTTCAAAATGGGCGTTCAGTTCAGGGAAAACAAACTCGGGATGGTTGTATTTAAAGTTTGCTAAACTGCACAAAGCCTCCATTTCGCTAATCACATCCAACCAAGTAGAAACGTGTTCTGCGTTAATTTTCTTCCACAAAATCAGCTTGTTATATTGATGTAGATGATAAAGAGTAAATCCATTTAGTACCCAAGAAAAGATATTCAGCACATTATCCATATTATCTAGCAAACGAGCTAACGAACGAGTCAACTCACTTGCCCTTTGGTTGTTTTGGATTAACTGTTGTTGTAACTCACAAATTTGTTTTGATTTAAAACTTTCTTTTTCAATAAGTTCTATATTCTTCCTTACGGAATACAAGGTGTCGTAGATCCCTTCAAATCCCTGCTTATTTTTAAGTATATGCCGTAACTCCCATCCAAAAACCATCAAATTGATAACAAATAAGGTATTTGCCCACATCTTCATATCGGCATAATCGAAAATATACCCTAAAATGATAAAACTTAATAATAATAAAGGAGATAGATAGATAAAAACTCGCAAAGGGAATGAAAAAAGAACTTCTTTTCGTTTTTTCCAAGTGCTAATTTTCTCAGCTGTATGTTGATTATCGGGTGCTTGAGAAGCAACAGCCATAAAATCTTGTCTCCATTCCAATTTTTCGGATAATTCTGCAATGGTGGCTTGTTTTTCAGGAATGTACTTATTATCGGTACGCAAGAAATGTGCTGCCAGTTGTTTTTTTCCCGAAAAAGTTACCGCTCTGTTGATATAATGAAACAATGATTTCTCACCAAAAATGTCTAAATCATATGCATATGGATGTTCTTTATCCTGAAAATCAAAGCCATTATCGTAAAAATAGACTCCTTTTTCGAGAAAATCGATTTCCTTTTGATTGATGTCTATTTTTGATTTCTCTATTTTGCGGAGATACGATATTTTTTTATGTTTTACGACTAAAAATAGAAAAAATATCACGAAAAAAAATATTCCAACAAGGTATAAAAGCGAAAAATTTGTAAAAGATAAATATCCTAACAACAGAATACTAATTGCTACACATAGCCGTACAGCTCCAATAATATTATAGATTTTTGTATACTTTTGATGTAGATCTTTAGCCTTTTCTAATTGTTTTTTGTATGCAGGAATCATTTCTTTTGATTATAACTTGTGTGAATTTCTATAATAAACTGAAGCCAAACATTTGGACTCCACAAATCTTAGGCAAAGATACAAGAAAATAAGAATTATTTCTTATTTTCAATATCATAAATGGGTATCAATACGGGTCATAATTCCCTAAAAAGAAGCAAAAGAGTAATTCTTGGTAAGTACGTATAAGTTTAAATTTTACTTTATAAAAAGTGAATTTTAGGATTCGATTTACCATCTAAAAAATCCTCTGAAAACATTTCTTGATTCCAGAAATAATTCGTACTTTTGTTCGACAAAATTTTTAAAAAATGGCAAAAACAAGAATATTACTAACGGGTGCCGGCGGACAATTGGGTAGTGAACTGACGGAAGCTTTGGCAGAAAAATTCGGAGCTGAGAACATTGTAGCTACCGATATTAATGAAAAAGTTGCTGAAAGATTCTCGTACTGCACTTTTGAAGTATTAGACATCCAAGATGCACAACGGTTAGAACAATTAGTAGATACCTACAAAATCACACAAGTGTATCATTTAGCTGCGCTTCTTTCGGCAGTAGGAGAACGAAATCCCTTATTCACATGGAATTTGAATATGAATGGGTTGTTGAACGTTCTAGAAGTTGCTCGAAAGAAGAATTTAGACAAAGTATATTGGCCTTCATCAATCGCCGCTTTTGGAGTGAATACCCCTAAAGAAAACACTCCACAAGAAACAGTTACGGAACCTAACACAGTTTATGGAATCACCAAAGTAGCAGGTGAGTTGTGGTGTCAGTACTACTTTGAAAAGTTCGGTGTGGACGTTCGAAGTCTTCGCTACCCAGGACTTATCGGCTATAAATCACTTCCTGGAGGAGGAACTACTGATTATGCCGTGGATATCTACCACAAAGCCATTGCAGGTGAAACTTTTTCGTGCTTCTTAAACGAAAACACCTATCTACCAATGATGTATATGCCTGATGCCATCAAAGCAACCATAAACTTGATGGAAGCTCCAAAAGAACAAGTGAAAGTACGAACTTCGTACAACGTATCATCATTATCCTTCTCTCCTAAAGAAATTTATGACAGTATCGTAAAAATAATCCCTGATTTTAAGATTAAGTATGAGCCTGATTTCCGTCAGAATATTGCCGACAGTTGGCCAGATAGTATTGACGACTCAGCAGCTCGAAATGATTGGGGATGGAATCATGATTTTGATTTGGACAAAATGTCGGAAGATATTATCAAAAATTTGAAATAGTTGTAGGATAAAACAGCAACGTAAAGGACTGTCCGCAGAGGTTTTAGTGATTCTCTTGCCAAGTTTGAATGACAAAAATCGACTCCTCGGACAGTCTTTTTTGTGCTTCTAAAAAAAGAGTATCTTTGCAAAAAATCCATAAACAGTAGTAGCATCTCAGCGGAATAATTCCTAAGAATAGTCTGATGAACACAAATATGTATCTAAAAAAAATAGCAGTTGTAAATTACAGAAATATCTCCACAAAAAATCTTCTGTTTGAATCGGGAATCAATTGTTTTGTAGGGAATAATGGTGTAGGCAAAACCAATCTGTTGGACGCTATCTACCATTTGGGAGTCGGAAAGAGTTACTTCAATCCATCGGCATCGCAAAATATTCGTCATGGCGAAGAGTTTTATATGATTGAAGGACTTTTTGAACGAGAAAATCGGGAGGAACAGATTGTATGTAGCATTAAAAAAGGGCAAAAGAAAATTATCAAGTGCAATGGGAAAAATTACGATCGGATTACGGAACATATAGGGAAATACCCCATGGTGATCATATCTCCTGCTGACACAGACCTCATCGTAGATGGAAGCGAGGTGCGACGAAGATTTTTAGACAATGTTATTTCCCAATCCGATACCGCTTATCTGGATACGCTCATTCGTTATAACCGAGTGTTACTGCAACGAAATACGATACTTAAACAATTTGCAGTAAATCAGTATGTTGATTTACTGACTCTTGGGATTTATGACAAGCAATTGGCTGAACTGGGACAGCATATCTACCAAAAAAGAACCCAGTTTATGGAAGCCTTTTTACCTGTTTTTCAGTATCAATATGAATATCTATCCGAAGGCAAAGAGCAAGTAAGCCTAAGTTATGAAAGTGCTTTGCATACAACCTCTTTATCCGAGTTATTGAAACAGAATTTGGAGAAAGATCGCATATTGCAATACACTTCGCAAGGCATTCATAAAGATGACTTGCTCTTTGAAATTGATGGATTTTCGATGAAAAAATACGGAAGCCAAGGACAACAAAAATCCTTTCTGATTGCATTAAAACTATCTCAATTTGAAGTTATTAAACAACAGTTGAGAGTAACCCCAATATTCTTGTTGGACGATATTTTTGATAAATTAGACGACAAACGTGTGGAAAAATTAATATCATTGGTAACACAACAACATTTTGGACAGTTATTCATCACCGACACTCATTATGACCGTACAGAATCGGTGGTAAAAAAAAGAGGAGTGCCGTATCAAATTTTTAAAATATAGTTATAAAAAAGGAGAAGCCATCCGAAAAGTTTTATTTTTAAGCTAACGCGCTTCTTGTTGTTCTGAGATTTATCATATGGTGCTTATTAACACACGTTATGGATTTAAAACAAAACTTTTCGGACAGCCTCCCCACAAGAGAGATGATAAAAATGTTTGAATTGTTCCTGAATGATATTTACTTTTTGGGGTTAATACGAACTGTTACTTGTATCTGATTTTCAGGATTATAATTCATGTCAATCCGGCTTATTTTCGCAGAAAACAAATCGGTGTGTCCCAATTGCAAAAACTTAGTAATATCCTTATTATCAGTACGAGGAATGTACCCCAACATTGTATTTCCATAAAGAATTTTCACCGCATTAGCATCATACCCATTAGTAGGTTCTGCCTCAAGCTGAAGTACTGTACCTACTTTTAATTCATCAATCACATCAACTCCATCCCAATAGGTGAACCCCGCGATGTTAAATGTAGTATAAAATTTACTGACTGCCATAACTTATATTTTTTGGTTTCTGATGCAAAAGTATAACGAATGTATGCAGTACATCTGCATATATTCATTTTGTAAAGAGTAAGTAGCTGTAAAAAAGTTATGAATTTCGGTCAATAGCTTCTTTTATTCGAGATAACATTTTTTCTTTCAGATGATTAGGAGCTATTATTTTAATTTTATCAATATATCCCAACAATAAATTTTCTAATTCATAATTGATGATAAGTTGTAATTCTATTCGAGTTGTTCTCTCATTCTTCTGTTTAATCTTTTGTGAACCGTGCAATGGTTTGGTTATAACATAGGGCATCAGTACGTTGTCAACTTCCAAGATGATAGTTTCCACCTCTTTGTCCAACACAGATACTCCGATAATATCCTCAAAGTGTTCATCAAAATCTATAAATGTATTTTCTACATAAGGCACAGAAACCATTGATATGTGTTCAATTCGGTCAATGGCAAAATTAGTAATCATTCCCTTATCTTTCAGGTGATTACAAAGTCCAAATAAAAACCATCGGTTATTATATTGTTTTAAAAAATAGGGATGGAAAACATATCTTTTTGTTTCATCATTGAATTTTCGATAGTGAAGTTCTACGGTTTGTTTATTAATGATAGCATTAAAAACGTGAGAAAACCAATGAAGTCCTTTGAGGTAAGGGTTATGCTCAAATCCAACTACGCTAACCACGCTTCCTTTTAGCTTAAAGGAATCTTCAAAGCGAGTGAGTATTTCCTCCATCCACCCGAATTGAGACATTCCTTTGAAGCGGTTTAACATGCAAATAGTCTCTTTCAACTGACGAATTTCAGTTTCATTAAGTAATTGATTGTTAATGGAGTATTGAGTATCCTCATAACGATAAAAAATGCGTCTTCCTTCTCTAATTCTCTCTAAAGCAATACTCCAACCTGCTTCGCTTTCCATAAAAGAAATATCATCCTGTACTTGACGCTTTTTAACTCCTTCAGCTATTCCCGAATATTCATAAATAGCCTGATTACAAGCTTCTACTAAGTCTTCAATAAAATATTTTCTGCCAGTGTTTCGGAAGCAACGATCTAAGGCCTGATACCGGATTTGAGCATGTTTGTTGGTTGCCATTTTCTTACAACTGCTTAATCCCTTTGATAAAAATCCATTTCATAAAAAGTTTTTCGCCGGAATCCGCTTGGATGGCTGCAAATCGAGGCGAGAGGAAAAGCGTTACTACCCCCGAAATGATGGATGCAGTTAATCGTTCTAACTCGGGAAAGAAATAATTAATTCCCAATCGGATAGTGATAAAAATCAACCCAAAACAAAGAAAATTGAATAAAAATGCTTTACTTTTTGCTGTCATTTTTTTTATTTATATGTTTATAGCTGTACCAACCGAGAGGTTTAACAGATATTCTTCATCAGGAATATCCCTCGGATAGTTTTATGCAGTTTTTTTTTCAGGCAAACAGCCTATTTTTTCTACAAGAAAATAAATTTCTGTACGGAGAGAAAGGAACTACCGTTGTCGTTTTACAGAACCCGTAAGGCTACTGGTAGCTTCTTGGATTTCTTCTTTTACTTTGTCAATTTCGTTCTTAGTGTCTTCAAAAACAGAGGTATCGATATTATTCTGCTCGGCACTTCTTTTTATTTCAGACTTAATCTCGTTGGTAGCGTCACGCAATTGTCGCATACCTTTCCCTAATCCACGAGCAATCTCAGGGATTTTGTCTGCTCCAAAAACGATCAGCACAATGAACAAAATAAAAAATATTTCAGAAAAACTCATTTGTTTAGTTATTAATTATTAGCCATTTAAAAATTAAATGATTGTATTCGAAAAAACTTCGATTTTATTTATTTCCTTAGGGCAAAAAATCCGAGTGGAATCCTATCAAATAATTTGCGAAAGAGATTTCAATGCCTTGTTATACTCATCAATAATTTCTTCAAAAATAGCTTTTACGGGTTTAATTTCGTGAATCAATGAAGCTACTTGTCCAATTTCTAATTCTCCTTCGTCCAAATCACCTTCGAACATGCCTCTTTTAGTACGTCCTTTTCCTAATAAAACTTTTAAATTTTCTGGAGTGGCTTCTTGCCTGTCGTATAAAGCTTTCACTTGCTCGTAAAACTTATTTTTTAACAATCTTACAGGAGCCAACTCTTTCATTGTCAAGATAGTACTTCCTTCATCGGCTGTCAATACCATTTTTTTGAAATTCATATGAGATGAAGCTTCATCAGTGGCGATGAATCGGCTTCCTATCTGAACTCCCTCCGCTCCTAATGCCATAGCGGCCAACATACCTCGACCCGTGGCGATACCCCCAGCTGCAATAATCGGAATATGAATATGTTGCTTGACCGAAGGAATCAGTATCATCGTTGTAGTTTCTTCGCGTCCGTTGTGTCCACCTGCCTCAAAGCCTTCGGCAACAATAGCATCGACCCCTGCCTCTTGTGCTTTGATAGCAAATTTAGAACTACTGACTACATGAGCTACTTTAACACCCTCTTTTTTAAGTATTTGTGTCCATAAGGTTGGGTTTCCTGCTGAGGTAAATACGATTTCTACTTTTTCCTCCAAAATGATTTCCATCAATTTGTCTATATCGGGATACATGATTGGAATATTCACTCCGAAAGGTTTATTAGTGGCTTTTCTACACTTTTGGATATGTTCACGCAATACTTCTGGGTACATTGACCCTGCTCCGAGTAAGCCTAATCCTCCAGCGTTGCTCACTGCTGACACCAGTCGCCATCCGCTTGCCCAGACCATTCCTCCTTGAATAATAGGGTGTTGAATGCCAAAAAGTTCCGTTATTCGATTGGTCATTTGTATAAGTTATTTTTTTTCGTGTTATCCCTCTAAGAACATACCTTGCCTATCGTTTTTCAAAAGTACCAATGATTAGAAATTTAACGTTTGCGATGAAAAAAATTCTTTATTTACTCAAAGGATTTGTTGATAAATAGTTCATCACATTGTTAAAAATCCGTTCTTGGATGTTTGACACGTCTGCTTTTACAAACTTCTCACCGATAATATTTTCATACAGTTCAATATAACGCTCAGAAACCGAAAGCACGTACGCATCTGTCATTTCAGGGACTTGTTGTCCTTCTTTTCCTTGAAATCCGTTAGAAATCAACCATTGACGTACAAATTCTTTTGACAATTGCTTTTGTGGTTCTCCCTTTTCTTGTCGTTCATCATAGCCTTCTTTGTAGAAATAACGAGAGGAATCCGGAGTATGTATTTCATCAATAAGCACGATTTGCCCATCTTTAGTTTTTCCAAACTCATATTTTGTATCTACCAAAATAAGTCCGCGTTTTGCTGCAATTTCGCTTCCTCTAGCGAACAAAGCATAGGTATATTTCTCCAATAAAGCGTAATCTTCTTCACTTACAATACCTCTTCGGATGATTTCTTCTTTTGAAATATCCTCATCGTGCTCACCATTTTCAGCCTTGGTAGCTGGTGTTATGATAGGATGTGGAAAAATATCATTCTCTTTCATTCCCTCAGGAAGAGCTACTCCACAAAGAGTTCGTTTCCCAGCTTTATATTCGCGAGATGCATGTCCTGCTAAATAACCACGAATCACCATTTCTACCTTAAAAGGCTCACACAAATGTCCTATAGCAACGTTTGGATCGGGGGTAGCAATCAACCAATTAGGTACAATATCTTCGGTTTGCTGCATAAATTTGGTGGCTATTTGATTCAGAATCTGACCTTTATAAGGAATTCCTTTAGGCATTACCACATCAAAAGCCGAAAGTCGATCAGTGGCTATCATCACCAAAAGGTCGTTTTCAAGATGATAGACTTCCCTTACTTTTCCTCTGTAAACAGATTTTTGACCTGGAAAATTAAATTGAGTTGTTGTAATAGTGTGATTCATAAAAGTACATTTTTATAGTATAGAAACTGTTTTTAAAAGAAAAGACAAAGGTAATGAATTGATTTGAATTGATAAAAAATATGTTTTGGAATTTAAGTCGTATAAAAGTTGTTCAGGAATATTGCATAGTTGATTTTTAAGTGCTACCTTTGCATAGAAGATTTATGGAATCTTCTATTAAAAAAGAAAATATAAAGAGAATTTTACTAAAATAAAAAGAGTCATTGACTCCATAATAGCTAACCCTACTGTTACTGGGTTACTATTAAGGCTTTGATATCTCTAACAGTTTTTCTACAAGAACAACACATGCAACGGGTGTTGCTTATTAAAACTGTAAAACAAGATTACAAGAAATAGCAACAGTTTTGTCTTCAATTGCTGTTTTTTTGGACTTGAAAAAAAAAGAAAACTTTTAAATATAAATAATGATGAAAAATTGCATTTATTCTTTGACAATGGTGCTTCTACTGGGAATATTAGTACCTGCACAAGCACAGGTTTTGGATCGTCTGGCTAAAAAAGTTAACAGCAAGATAGACAATCAGGCGAGTAAAACAACTGACAGAAATAGAACTAGTACTACTCCTGGAAAAACCTATTACGTGAGTGCTACTAAGGGTAGCGTACGTGCCGATGGACTTAGTAAAGACAAACCGCTGAAAGACTTACAAAAAGCCATTGATTTGGCTGAGGAAGGCGATGTTATTTTAGTAGCCGAAGGTAATTACTTAGGCAATATGGACAGAGGTTACATCGAATGTGGAAAATTCGGTAACGGTGCCGATAACGGAAAATTCTTGAAGTTCTACGGCGGGTATTCCTCTGATTTTTCTGAGCGTAATCCAGTAAAATATATTACCAAAATTCAGCCCAATGCCTCCATACCCAAAGGAATCGGTTCGGCTTTGTTTCACATTACGGCACGTCGTGCTTATGGCGACAAACGTCCGGCAGGTGAGGTAGTGGTTGACGGATTTACTTTTGACGGAGGTGAGTACATTCTCTACTACAAACCCGATGTAAAAGACCCACGCACCGGAACGCCCAACACCGAAGTAGAAACCGGAATGCTCGTTCACCCTGACGCTTTGGCAGGAAATGCTATGGGCGTAAATAAACACGATTGGCGTGCGCTACATCTTACCGTTGAGGGCAATGTAAAGGTGCAAAACTGTGTGTTTGTCAATTGTCGGAATTTCGGATTGCAAGGCGGAATGGGAGCAGGGCATATTGAAGTGAGTAATAACGTTTTTGTTGCCAATCGTTATGCGGCTTGTGAAATATGGGGAACATTGGCAGCAGGTAGAGAGGGCGAAATTTCGTTTGATTTTCATCATAATACGGTACTTTTCAGTTGGCCTATTACCAAAGAGTTTGAAACGATGGGGCAAGGCTTCCGTTTTATGAATGGTATCCGTACTATCAATGTGTATAACAATATTTTTGCTTTCAATTCGCGTTGTGGCGTGGAACGTTGCCGATATGAAAATAAAAAAGAACTCGAAAAACTCAAACAGAGTAATCTTTATGATAATTATTTCTTAGGTAATATGTACGATCTTGAAATATGCGACAGCTCTCGACCGATCAATGTACCTGCATCACGTATTGAAGAGGCGGAAGAAATCGGGCCAAAATACGAAGGTAATAAAGAAATGCCTTTCAATGAGGCTTTTATTGCTGCCATTGATGCACCATACTTAAAAGGTTTTACAGGACTAAAAATATCAACTACAGAAAGTTATGATGCTAATTCTTCGGCAAATCAACTAAATCGCTTTTTAGGATTAAATCAGCAAGGAACGAGCACTACCCGCGTAACGATGTTTGCTAACAGATATCCGTGGCAAAAAGCCCGAAATTTATTTGGTGTAGTCAAAGGATACGGAGCGCAAGAAATTAAGTAGTAGGTATTAGCAGTTAGCAAATCGCAATTAGCATTTGTAACTTGGTTCTTGTTTCTTTATCCTTTTGAACTTTATTATTTATTCTTCACATTTTAAAATTTAAGAAAAAATGAAAACGATTAGCTATTTTTTGGTAGCAGTGCTCTTGCTAGGAGCTTGTAAAAATACCAAAAGTAATAACGAAACAGAAAGTGTATCAACAGATGAACAAACACTCATACAAACATTGAAAGAACAGCTCATCGCCTCGGACAATCCTTTGGAGCGTATTAAAATAAATGTGCAGATTGCCGATTTGCAATTTAAAAACGCAAGTGAGGAAGACAAACAAAAGTTGTATTATGATATGACTACGTTTAATTGGGTGGAGTTGGACAGAATCAATGAAAAAGAATCCGAATATTTGGAAAGCTATTACAGTTATCGGTTCGATGATGAAGGCGAAGCCCGAGAGCCTCACGATTCCATCAAACAAAAAGAGAAACCTTATTTAGATGCAGGTTTGGTGTTTAAAGAGCTTGGTGAGGGGTTGGTAGAGATTGATTTTCCCGAAGATTTTTACAGTAAATATGAGAAACAATTATCGGAGGATTATCAGGAATATTTGCGTTTGGAGCGAGATGCTACAAACATTGCTCCTGATGCGGTTTTGATACTTGCTTGGGAGGATATCGCCGATTTGATTGTGCGTTACGAGGCTTATGCTGAAAAATATCCTCAAAATATTGGTCTTTTCAAAATGTTAGCAGGAAACTATGAGTTTTTGCAACAAGCGTTTGTTACTGGTACCGACAATACCCTGATTGTTGACGAAAACGGACAGCTTCTGTCGGAACTCAAAACCGAATGGTTACGTTTTAGCAAGGCTTACCCCAAAAGTCCTACCACTAAACTCATACAAATTGCTTTGGCAGAAAAGCAATATGCAGAACCGCACATATATACGTTGATAGAAAAAATTAATAAAGCTCAATCGGCTTCCGATGACCCGTATATGAGCAATAAGCAGTAATTTTTAAACCTCTTAAAAATGAAACAAATAGTATTAAAAATCAGCATAATTCTTTTTTCGGTGTTGCTTATTGCTTGTAAAAATCAGAGTGCAAAATCGAAAGATACTTTATCGGCATCAGAGGAGCAAAAAGTATCGCTTCCTGAGTTGAAAGCCGGTGAGGAAAACGTATTTGAAAACAATCTTTTCCGATTGGTCGATGGCGGAACTGTAGAAACTTCGGACGGAATTTATAATACATTGAAAGTACAACCCAAAAATAGTGGTATCGCCACCTTTGAAATAGAAGGAACCGTTTTAACTTTTGAAGGTGTAGTTGGCAGTACTTTATTGGTGAGTGAAGGTACTGGAACCGTGGGATTACTTACACTTTTCGACCTTACTTCGGGAAAGGAAATCCTTCAAATAGAAAATTTTACAAGTGATGAGCTTTCGGTAGAAAATGACAACGCGTTTTATTACTACGCCTATGATCAAGATTTACCGACAGTGGCGTGGAGTGAAGCCAAAAAGGTTTGGGAGCCTGTAAATAAGGTGCCTAAAACACTTTTAGAAAGTCAAGAGCTTAAAGACGTTGCAGAAAATAACGAAAATCTTTTTGAAGGAATGCCAATGATGGCAAAACAAAAGATACGTGTTGATATTCAGCAGAAAAAAATAATTCCACTGAATGAATATAAATGGCTCTATATTGAATAACAATAATTTTTACTTCTAAATTGAAAAATATGAAACGATTATTGTCAATTTGGATTATGGTGCTGTTCGCTGTGCAACCTATATTCGGACAAGCTACGGCACAAAAGTTCAAGAAAACATATAAAAATCAGAATGAAAGCAATGTAGCTTGGTTTGCCACTTATGTAGATGACCCTGACACTAATGGTACAAATTTACGAGAAACACCCGGCGGAAAGGTAGGTAAAGTGATTCATCCGAGTTTGGAAGAATCAAGGGTTTTTACCGTATCCTTGTTGGAGTCGTGGGAAGGGTGGTTTCGCATTGGTCAAGAAATAGAAATTTTGGACGAAGATACCCTTGTGTTGGGCAAATCTCTGTGGATTCACGGTTCATTACTGAAAGCAAGTACCACCAATTACGATGGAGAAGTACTTTCATTTTACCAAAAACCCGACCGTAAAAGTAAGGTGGTTTTTACAGTCAATACCGAAGTTAGTGTGTCCTTTGTTGCAATTGAACAAGGTTGGGCGAAAGTAAAATACGTTTCACCAACCCAAAAGGTGTACGTTGGGTGGATTCCCATAGAACAATTATGTGGCAACTTTGTAACGAATTGCTCGTAATGTGAAAAAGATTACTTATTTAACTTGCGAAATTAACCATTTAAAAAATAGATAACGATGAAAACCTTATTTTATATTTTTATTTCCATTTTAATGATTTCATTTTCAGGGTGTGGACAAAAAAAGACTCAAAAACAAGATACCGAAGAGATGAGTGCTGATGAAAATGCAACTATTGAAATGAAAGTTGTTCGGGTGAGCAACGCCAAAGAGTTTGTTAATGCATTGGCGTCCCACACTGAAATTATCATCGCCGAAGGTAGCCATATCGACCTTACTCAATATATTGAAGCAGTTGTTGACGGCTCCGAGCAGCTGAATTATCGTGAACAAGAAAGTAGCTATTTCGAAATTGAAGAAATTGGTGATGGGCATCAGTTGGTAATTTATGATATGGAAAACTTAATCATCAGAGGAGAAGGGAAAACGCCTATTCCTGTACAAGTTGCGCCAATGTATAGCTTTGTGTTTTCTTTTAAGGGAGGAACTAATATTCACATTGAAAACCTTGATGCCGGACATACCGAAGGCGGATACTGCGATGGTGGTGTTTTTCAATTTGTGAATTGTAGTAATGTCACCATTCATAAAACGATTATGTACGGAAGCGGAACCGAAGGTATTCAAGCGATAGACTCGTACGATTTGAAATGCACCGAATCTGTTATTAAAGAATGCACTTACAGTATTATGACTTTGGATAATATTTTCAATGCTGTTTTTGAAGATTGTAAGTTTCATAATAACAAAGAATTCACCTTGGTAAATGTTCGAAATTCTAATAACGTACAGTTTAATCGTTGCCATTTCTATGATAATGAAGGTACTTTGTTCGATTTGGGCAACCAAATAACACTGAAAGATTGCCAAATTGACCATCCAAAATCAAAATTAGGTGATATGGGAAGCTGTATTGTAGAGTGATAAGATATATTGCTTAGTAGCAACATTCCATAAAGAGGCAAATGAACTATAATTAACAAAAGGCTTCAACAAAATTTTAGTAAATTGTTGAAGCCTCTATTGGCTAAAAATCGAAAAGTAATTCATAATCACGAGAAATACGATTTTTAGTTTAGTTCTAAAAGTAGTATGTAAGAAGAAATTAATTTCGTTAAGCTACTCAATAAGGGATTTGATATCCTCAATAAGCATTTTAACTTGACTATCATTCAACCCGTTGTAGTAAATAATAGGCTTTCCATCCTTTCCTTTTCTTGAAACAATATTCCCATGCTGATCAATCAAAGCAAATAATCCTGAATGCTCAAAACGGTGGATATCCCCTGCCACTTCTTCAACATGCAAGTTGAAACCTTTGTTTGACAAGTCATAAATAGCATCTACTTCACCTGTAAGAAAATGCCAATTTGCACTGGTAGCACCTTTCTTTTGGGCGTATGCTTTTAACACCTCTGGCGTGTCCTCTTCTGGATTAATTGAAAAGGAAGCAAATCCAACGTTTTTATCTTTTAACTCATTTTGAATTTTAACCATATTGTTTGTCATTACAGGACATATGGTTGGGCAATCGGTAAAGAAAAAATCGACGACATAAACCATTCCTGCGTAGGTTTCGTTGTTAATAGTTTGGTTGTTTTGATTAGTAAATGTAAAACTAGGAGCCTTTCCAATAGTTACAATTTCTGGTTTTTCTTTTGTTTGGCAAGCAATCATCCCTAACAGAAGAAATAAAGCATAGATTCCTCTCATTTTCATAAATACGTCTATAATTGTTTTATTCTATTTCTCTTACAGATGGAAAAAGTGTAAGTTCGTGCAAAGGTACGAAAAATATCTGGTTTTGATTATAAAATTTGCGGTAATTTTTGCCCATCATATTCAATTGGTAAGTGCGATTTTATTGTTGTATTTTTTGGATGAGCTTTACCGCAGTACTATTCTCCTTATTTTCATATAGTTCTGCGGTAGCTATCCGTGGACAGGAATCTTTTTCAGAAGTTTGAAAGAAGTTTTAATTATGGTTCCATTCCTACTGTTCATTCACTTTGTATTCTTCTGGGAAGCGGTATATTACCTTTTACCTATTCGCTCTTTTCGGCCAATCCTTTAAGAACCAGTTCAGCAGTGGCAGGATTCGTTGCAATTGGAATATTGTGAACATCGCAAATACGCATTAGCATCAAAATGTCGGGTTCGTGTGGATGTTTATCCAAAGGGTCGCGGAAGAAGAATACTCCCTGTACCTTACCTTCCACAATTTGAGCAGCGATTTGAGCATCTCCTCCCTTGGGGCCAGAGAGTACTTTTTCTACCTGTAATCCTGCATTTTGAGCATGTTGCCCTGTAGTTCCTGTAGCAATGATTTGAATGTTTGCTGAGTGCAAGGTTGTTAAATTTTTCATCAAAAAGGACACCATTTCGGCCTTTTTCCCATCGTGTGCAATGACTGCTAATTTCATATAGTTATGTTTTAAACGTTAAACATCGTATTTAATGGAGAACTTTTCAATAATCAAGATTTCCAACGTTCACTACTGCAAATAATGGCGAAAATACATATCCATTTTTTTTCGTAGTTTATTCATCTTCAGAAATTTCTACAAATTCAGGATATAAAAAGTTGTTGTAAGGAAAACGCGTAATGTGGATTTCTCGCACTTTAGCATATACTTTTTCCCTAAATTCAGCCAAATTATCCTTGTTTAGAGCAGAAATGAACAGCACATCGTCACCTACTTTGTTCATCCATGTCTGTTTCCAGTCCTCCAAGGTGAAATGTTTTTTGGTGAATTCCGTGGTTAGGTCATCATCAGCAATACTTTCATGCGTGTAAGCATCTATTTTATTAAAGACCATGATAGTAGGTTTATCAGCACTTTCAATTTCTGTCAAAATTTGATTTACAGACTGTATGTGTTCCTCAAAATTAGGATGTGAAATATCCACAATATGTAGCAACAAATCTGCTTCACGCACTTCATCTAAGGTACTTTTGAACGATTCAATGAGTTGCGTTGGCAATTTGCGAATAAATCCAACAGTATCGCTCAATAAGAAAGGTAAGTTACCAATCACCACCTTACGGACAGTGGTATCCAAGGTTGCAAACAATTTATTTTCTGCAAAAACTTCACTTTTGCTAATCACATTCATCAAAGTTGATTTTCCAACATTGGTATATCCAATCAACGCCACACGAACCAATGCTCCACGATTGCTACGTTGCACAGCCATTTGACGATCTATAGATGACAGCTTTTTCTTCAAAAGAGCAATCCTGTCTCGTACTATACGGCGGTCTGTTTCAATTTCCGTTTCTCCTGGTCCACGCATCCCGATACCTCCTCTCTGACGTTCCAAGTGCGTCCAAAGACCTGTTAGTCGTGGTAAAAGATATTGATATTGAGCAAGTTCTACTTGAGTTCGTGAATAACTTGTTTGAGCCCGTTGTGCGAAAATATCCAAAATAAGCCCAGTACGGTCTAATATCTTTGCTTTCAGAATACGCTCAATATTTTTCTGTTGTGCAGGAGAAAGTTCGTCGTCAAAAATAACGGTTCCTACTCCGTTTTCTTCAACAAATAACTGCACTTCTTCCATTTTTCCTGTTCCGATAAACGTCTTAGGATTTGGTACATCCAAGCGTTGAGTGAATCGTTTTAGCACCTCGCCTCCAGCTGTATAGGTCAAAAACTCCAACTCATCCAAATATTCTTTTGATTTCTCTTCGTCCTGCGTTTGATTAATAATACCCACCAACACTACCTTTTCGTAGTTTAGGTTCATTTGTTCCAACATATCGTTTTAGTATCGAATTTTCTGCAAAAATAGGAAGAATATTTTTTAAAAAAACCGATTTTATTGAAAAATCGGAGAAATAAGCGTAGGGAAACATTTATAAGCTAGATTTCTAGCTCAAATTATGTTTTAAAGAAGCTAGTAATGTTTTAAACTGAAAATCATAGCCTAATTTTTCAAGCCTTTCGGCACGAATCCGACTTCCTTGAAGTAACAAGACGGAGGCTTCTCCAAACAAACACTGAATCAAGTATTTAGGTAAAGGAGGAAATATAATTTTACGACCAACGACCGTTGCTAATGAGTGCGTAAAATTCTTATTACTAATATGTTCGGGAGCAACAATATTAAAAACTCCAGAAGCGTTTTTTTCTTCCAATAGAAATTGAGTAACATCCACTAAATCAGCAATATCAATCCAAGGAATGTATTGTTTACCATTGCCCAATACAGCCCCTAAACCTATTTTGGTTATGGGTAACATTTTCGATAAAATTCCACCATTTTTGCTGATAATTACACCTAACCTCAACTTTAAAACTCTGTCAGACAATATGTTAAATCTATCAGCCACTGCTTCCCATTGCTGACAGACATCACTGAGGAAATCATTTCCTTTTGGGCTGTTTTCTGTGTATATATTTTCTGTGGTTTTTGTACCGTAATAGCCTACTGCAGAGGCAGAAATGAACGTTTTCAGTCGTATGCGATGTTTCTTAAGAGCGTTTAAAAGAATTTCAGCTGATTGAACTCGGCTGTCCAATATCTCTTGCTTACGGCTTTTTGTCCATCGTTTTTCTCCAATAGAAGCACCTGCCAAATGGACGATATGTTGCACCCCGTCAAACGCCCTTTCATCGATAAAACCTGAAGAAATATCCCAACGATAATGGTTCGGTTTATTTGCTTTCCGACTGAGAAAACGAACTTCATAACTCATTTTCAAAACCTTACAAAGTTCTTTGGCAAACATTCCGTTACCTCCCGTGATTAAAATAAGTTCTTTGGACATAAAAGAGACGTTTTTGCGGTTTGTGTAAAAACAAAAACCACAGTTTAAACTGTGGTTTTTGCAATTCCTAATCCTTAAAAATATGAAAAATTTCCTCTATGAAGAAGATCTCGTGGTACCTCCAGGAATCGAACCAGGGACACAAGGATTTTCAGTCCTTTGCTCTACCAACTGAGCTAAGGTACCAGTTGTTTTTCTTTTGCGTTGCAAATATAGAACCTTTTTTCAAACTGACAAAATATTTATTAAAAATATTTTGTTTTTTTTATACTTTCTTATATAATGGCATGAAAAACAAGTGTTTGTAAAAAAAATATTTTTTACATCATAATTCCTATCTTCGGATAATCAAACTGAATTTGAACCAAACCTCGCAGTTGTTTTGCCTTTTGATATATTTCAGCGATATCCAACCCTGAGTCGTCGGTTTCAAGAAAATAACTACCTTCGGGAATAGATTTGAATACTTCCTGAACAGTAATATTAGTCAATAAGGATTTTCCAAATGAAAGTTTGATATTTTCGCTAATTAAAGTTGTAGCAACAGCTTGATTTTTGTTGAAACCGTGCAAAATCCATGGTTGCTGTGGTTGATATTTCTTTTTTAAGGAAATCAACTCACTATACGCTTTCACGCAGTGAATGATGAGTGGTTTTTTAACCTCTTCCGAAAGGAGTATATGTCGTTCAAAAATAGTTTGTTGCAGAGACAAAGGATATTTGACATTTCGGTCTAATCCACATTCTCCAATTGCTGCACAATGTTCATACTTCACTTTTTTGGTTACCGTTTCCCATTGCGATTGCCAGTCATCTTCCGAAAAATACCACGGATGTATGCCTACGGAGAAAAAACCTTCTTTGTTTATTGAAAACGGTAATTCGTTACGAATCACGATATTCCCAGAAGAGGATTCGTTATGAGTGTGTATGTCAAATAAAAGATTCAAAGTTTTAGAATTTAAAAGTTGCACTAATTGCCTTTTTTACTCTTTATTCTTCGTATCAACAATAATTGTGACAGGTCCATCATTGCATAGACTCACTTGCATATCGGCTCCAAAAACACCTGTGCCTATAGTTTTCCCTAAATCCGATGTAAGTTGTTCAACAAATTGTTCATAAAGAGGCACAGAGATTATAGGTTTTGCAGCTTTGATATAGCTTGGTCGGTTGCCTTTTTTAGTAGAAGCATGTAGCGTGAATTGTGAAACTGTAATAATTTCACCATCAATATCTTTTACCGACAGGTTCATCACCCCATTTTGGTCATCGAAAATACGCATATTGACAATTTTTGCCGAAAGCCATTGCACATCCTCTAAGGTGTCGCTATCTTCAATACCTACTAAAATCAATAACCCTTGTCCAATAGATGAAACGGACTGATTACTAACGCTTACGGATGCGTTAGATACACGTTGAATAACTGCTCTCATAACTGCCTTTTAGAAGATTTTAATTTTTTGGAACATAAGTTCTCAAGACGATAAGGATCATAACTCACACACCAATAATTAGTTAACATTTTTCCACATATTTTTATCAGTAAAAAAATAAAGTTTCACTACAAATTATAATTTACTCCAAAGGATAAGCTCATCAAATCGGGGTAACCAGGCACAAAGGACATCGTCAAATCAAATCGCTCACTCAAAGCGTACTTGTATTCAAATTCTCCACCATACCACAAAAACAAATATTGCCAACGACTTTCTTTGCTTCCTTTAAATACGTTCGGATTATGATAGCCCTCTAATTTTTGCCAATTCTTACGAAATACTAAAGTAGGACCTAAACCTCCTGATAATTTGTGTCTTTGAATTTCAAAAATCCTAAAGCGAATTCCAATATGCGAAAACCCACCGAACTGAACCGCACAATCAGCATAAACCCCTTGTGCAAATTTGATACTTATACCCTCATAGACAAATTTTTCAGCAGAAACAATCGCCCCCAAATTCAGAACAAAATAGGCATTCCTATCCAATTTATTAGGCATTAAATGAGCATTTTGCCTTTCTCCCAACGGATGAAAACTCAAACCAAAGAATTTTATTCCAATATTATCCTGTCCTAAACATCGAGATGAAATTAATATTACTAAAACTAGAAGGTATTTTTTCATTTCAACCTGATATGCAACTCCTCGAGTTATGCGGAGTCAATCTTTACTCCGACAGTTGCTTTAATTTTTATCTAATCGCTTTTCTAATTCTTTTCTAACTTCTTCGGCTGTAGGGTCAATTGCAATGATTATTCCTTTTTCGTCAATGAGAAAAACACCACCCGCTTTATTTTGCATTCCGTACTTCTGCCAAATTTTATTTTGTTTGTCTAACTCAACCAATTGTAACCAATCCCATTTTTCTTTCTCTAAAAATTGAGTTAACCTATCCGTATTTTTAAACTCTCCGGCAACTCCCACCATTGTGAAACCCTTGTCTTTGTATGCTTCATAAATGGGAATCATCATACGAGTAGTAGCAATACAAGGTCCGCACCAAGTAGCCCAAAAATCTAATAGTGTTATTTTTCCTTGAATAACTTTTGATAGCTGCACTTGCTTTCCGTTTAAGTCGGGGGCTGTAAAATCGACGAATTTTTGACCAATTTTAATATTTTCAAGAGAGGCAACCAATTCGGCAACCAATTTATTATATGGATGGTTCGGATTGGCTTTTGCTAGTTTTTTTGCAACTCTTTTGCTATAAGAAATATCCATTTGCTCCCTTTTATACATTAAGTCTTTCAAAAGAAATGAGTAAGCAATCAAGTTCGGGTTTTTCTCAATATACTCCTGACGATATGCTTTAGCTTCCTCATTTAGAGGTTTTAACCTATCATTAAGCTTTTTAGCCTCAGGGCTAAGATGTTTATCAGCTTTTGTTAAGGCTTCAATTTTTTCGTAGATAAGTTTTTTCTCAACACCTGTTTTATCGTCTAATTGCTTGTACAACTCTTCCACCTCTTTACTATGATACAAATCATTTTCATATAAAACATCCAAACTATCTATAATCGGTTGGAAGAGATGTTCAAACTTACGATTGAAATCATCCGTATACTTTTTATGCTCAGCATTCAACTTGCCTCCTTTTACAATGTTCTTGTTAAATTCTTCTTCATCATAAAGCGTGAGATGTATCTCCTCATTTTCCAAAAACAATTCCATAATACTTCCACTTCCTTTTTTACGAATCTCACTGAAATAAAGTTCTACAGCTTCTGGAAATTCTAATTGAGATTCATAATAAAACTTCCCATTCTTTACAGGAATTTCTATAACAGCATCTGTAAATACAGATTGTGTGGGTTTTGCCAACAAAATAGATTCAGTTTCTGCCCCAACAACTTCTCCCGAAAGCTTTAACTTTTTCTGTGCATACATTTCTTTGAAAGAAAATAAAGTTATCAGCACAATGAATAGTAATGTTCTCATTTTTATCATAGTTTTAAGATGTTAGCAAATCTAATGATTTTCAATGAAAAAGAAAAACATTGCTAAAAATTCTTCTATCTTTCAGCAATGTTTTTTATGTTAATTATTCAACCTGATATGCAGTTCATCAAGCTGTGTGGAGTCAATCGGTGAAGGTGCGTCAATCATTACATCGCGTCCCGAATTGTTTTTCGGGAAGGCTATAAAATCGCGGATAGTTTCTTGTCCGCCCAAAATGGCAACCAATCTATCAAACCCAAAAGCCAAGCCTCCGTGTGGCGGTGCCCCATATTTAAAGGCGTTCATCAAGAAGCCAAATTGAGCCTCTGCTTGTTCAGGTGTAAAGCCTAACAACTCAAACATCTTCGCCTGTAATTCTTTATTGAAAATTCGGATAGAACCACCGCCTATTTCGTTTCCGTTCAGCACCAAATCGTAGGCATTGGCACGTACCGCAGCCGGATTGGTATCAAGCAGGGGAATATCTTCCGGTTTTGGAGATGTAAACGGGTGATGCATTGCAAAAAATCGGTTCTCTTCTTCGTTGAACTCCAACAATGGGAAATCAACCACCCACAGCGGAGCAAATTCGTCCGCTTTGCGTAAGCCCAAACGTTCAGCAAGTTCCATACGCAAGGCTGAAAGTTGCCCTCGTACCTTGTCGGCTTTTCCTGAGAGAATACAAATAAGGTCTCCTGCCTTTGCCTCAGTGCGTTCCGCCCATTTTTGGAGGTCTTCTTCAGTGTAGAATTTATCCACAGACGATTTGAAGCTACCATCATCATTGCATTTAACATACACCATACCTGAAGCTCCCACCTGTGGGCGTTTTACCCATTCGATTAAAGCATCAATTTCCTTACGTGTGTAGCTGTTAGCCCCTGGAACGGCAATCCCTACCACCAATTCCGCTTCGTTAAATACTTTAAAATCTTTATGTTGTGCAATATCGTTAAGCTCACCGAACTTCATTCCAAAACGGATATCGGGTTTGTCGTTTCCGTAGGTTTTCATCGCTTCGGCATAGGTCATTCGTGGGAATTTCTCAATAGAAATACCTTTTACTTCCTTCAACAGATGTTTGGTAAGTCCCTCAAAGGTATTGATAATATCTTCTTGCTCCACGAACGACATTTCGCAGTCGATTTGGGTAAATTCTGGCTGTCTGTCAGCACGTAAATCCTCATCGCGGAAGCATTTTACTATCTGAAAATATTTGTCTAATCCGCCGACCATCAAAAGTTGCTTGAACGTTTGTGGCGACTGCGGAAGGGCGTAAAATTCTCCCTCGTTCATACGACTTGGCACCACAAAATCCCTCGCTCCCTCAGGGGTTGATTTTATCAGCACAGGTGTTTCCACCTCAATAAATCCTTCTTTAGAAAGATAATTCCTCACTTGCATCGCTACCTCGTGACGGAAAATCAAATTGTTGCGAACTGGCGTACGACGAATATCCAAATATCTGTATTTCATACGAATATCCTCCCCGCCATCAGTATTATCTTCAATGGTAAAAGGAGGAAGTTCGGATTTGTTCAACACAACTAATCCCGAAACTAAAATTTCGATTTCTCCAGTAGGGATGTTCGCATTTTTCGATTCACGCTCAATGACTTTTCCCTTAATTTGAATAACATCTTCACGTGAAAGTGACTGAGCTTTTTCAAAAACACTTTTTTCAGTACGTTCCTCATCAAAAATTAATTGCGTGATTCCGTAGCGATCGCGGATATCCACCCAAACCATAAAACCTTTATTGCGGATTTTTTGTACCCAACCACTGAGAGTGATTTCTTTATTTACGTCCGTCAGGCGAAGCTCGCCACAAGTATGTGTTCTGTACATAGCTTACTTTTTTTTGCAAAAATAAATATTTATAGGGAATATAAGCTATGAATTTTACAAATTTCTTTTACCTTATATTTATGATACTCTTCAAATATAGGAAAAACTTGTCTGTCATTTTCATACGTAAAAATTTGTCCTTCACTACTTCTTGTTTTGTTTTTTAGCCATAACACCGAATTTTTCGGAGCTTCAATGCGTTTTTAACTTGATTTTTTATTGGAATTGCCACACGGTTTTTGCCAAAGTATTCAGTTGCAAAATCTACGAAATAATAAAAACCTTCGGTTTTCATATAATCAGAAAGGATATTGCAGGCTTCAACAACGTCTGTTCCTTTGTAAAGAGAATCTAAAATAGGATTGTATTTTTCGTAATAGGCTTTACAGCAATTTGTTAAAGGCTCTTCCGCAATACAATAAGGTAAAATTAACTCGCAAAAATCGTCAAATGAAAGGTGTTTGTTCCAAGGTTTTTCTTGCCAAACTTTGAAGGCATAATCAATGTTTTCGATAAGCATTTCTGCTTTGATTTCTTTAATATCTTGCTTGATGATAGGTTGTGAAGTTTGTAGAAACCGAATACCTTTCTGACGTTCTTCTTCTGTTAGATTTCTTTTTTGAAAGTAAAATTTTGACACTATTCATTTCAGCACTCACTTGATAGTGATAATACGGCATATTTTCAATCAAAAACACCACAGATTTATATCTTAAACTGTCATTTTCATAGTGACTCAGCATTTTTTCAAGTTCTACGCGGTTGTTTTTGGCTTGTTGTAAAGCAAGGTCTAATTTTGTGGGATAGTGTCTAAAATCATTATTTTAACGAAAAGAAGAGGCTGTCCGAAAAGTCAAATTTTAAGATTTTCACAAAAATTAAGTTACTGAAAATCAGGGTTTTATTTTTGGTATTTTGCCCAAACTGAATCTTTTCGTACAGTCTCCTCTTGCTTTTTGAGCTATTTTTTTACCTTGTAATTTTCATAAATCACAACCCCAACCATACAAAGAAATCCAAAGATGGTTACGGGAATAGAGAAAGCTAAGGTCTCCTTATCAAAAAAAGGTAATTTCTGTTGGACAGAAAAAAACAAATTCATCAAAGGAAAAAAAAATAGCACGTATCCAATCGAATATAGTAGAATTTTCTTTTTCATAACAACTAACAATTACTGCTTCTATAATATGCCCAAGCGGAGGCAGCTCCTGATTCAATAGCGACACCTATCAAAGCAGGTATAGCCAGTGTTCCTCCTGAACCAACAGCTACTCCTGCACTTATAATAAAACCAACTGATGCAGACATTCCATCCGCTTCGAGTACATCAGATAGACATCTTCTCCATTTGTCATCATCTCCTGCCGATTCTGAATTTGAGTTTTCTGAATTTGACATATAAACTATTCTTTTTAAAGTGTTTTTATAATACGCATACTGTCCCTGTCCGCCCAATTTTTCAAAACTATTATCTTGTTGCAAACCAAGACAAATAGTATTTTTTCTTTTCACTGATTTTGCCGTATAAGGAAACAACCTAACAGTTCGACTGTCTATTTTCATTCATCCCAAATGAAAATATAAATCCTTCCTTATGTTATGTGTCTTTGTTAGTTTATTTTGAATTACACCACAAAGTTCCGACAATAATTCTTAAAAGTCAATATTGATTTTTTCAAAAATTTTTACTAACTTTGTATTTCATCGATTTAACAGCGTTTTCATTTCTTCTTGCATTTCAAAAATCGCCATAGAAGGTATTTTGATAGGTTTTTGCAATAAAATATTAGCGGAGGTGATGTAAAAAGTATGATGCCTTAAAAAAGAAAGTGTCTTTGTCAGGCTGAGCGTAGTCGAAAGCCCTATAATTACAAGGCTTCGACTACGCTCAGCCTGACAATCAGGACTTTCATCATACTTTTTATAACACGACCATATTAGCTTGTTGTTTTGCTTTTTCTAAATCGCCTTTCTCTTCATACATTTTCGCTAACAAATCCAATAGCAATTAACCTTGAAAAAGGAGTAGGATTGAAAAAACTTCCAGTAATGGAAAAATCAGAGTGAAAGGATTTGAAAATTCCAAAATATTGACCAAAACCATAATACCAAAATAAAAATTCCTGTGAAGAAATGTTTTTGTGTGTTTTCCATCGAAATACGTATTAGAAACTTCATACAAAAATACAAAATAAAATTATCTGTTCAAAAGTAAAAAACACAAAAAAATCCCCATTCTTATTACAGAAATCCTCAATTTTTACTACTTTTGTAAACTGAAAAATACACACTAAACTAACAAACAATGGAACACTTCACAGCACAAGATTTTGAAAAATTACTAAAAGAATGGATTACCAGTTTAATTGATTTCATCCCTACGTTGATAGGAGCAATTGTCTTTTTTATTGTTGGAAAATACGCTATAAGACTAATAATGAAGTTACTAAAACGGGTGATGGAACGTAGAGAATTGGATTCTTCCCTTCAAATTTTCCTTACCCAGTTAGTGCGTTGGGTGTTGTATATTGCTTTGTTTCTCATTATAATACAAATAATAGGAATCCCAGCCACACAGTTTTTTGCTATTCTGGCGAGTGCGGGGGTTGCTATTGGTTTAGCACTACAAGGTTCTTTGTCAAATTTCGCGGGGGGAATCATGATTCTGATTTTGAAACCTTTTCGCATAGGGGATAACATTGAAGCCAAAAATGAACGAGGCACTGTAAAAAGTATAGGACTTTTCTATACAACGCTTAATAAATTTAATAATGAAGAAGTTATTATTCCCAATGGACCTTTGTTTGGCGATAGCATCATCAATTTCAGTCGAGAGGACAAACGACGTGTAAAGGTAATGGTAGGTATTGGATATGATTCTGATTTACAAAAAGCTAAGAAAATTTTGCTAAACATAGCTTCCCAAGACAAACGTGCATTTGACACCCCAGCTCCCGTAGTTTTTGTGGAGGAACTGGCAGATAGCTCTGTGAATATCTCTCTACGATACTGGTGTAATAACGATGATTATTGGAACTGTTACTTTGAAACAATCGAACAAATTAAGCTCCGCTTTGATGAAGAAGGTATCGAAATTCCGTTCCCACAACGAGTCTTAAATATCAGAAACGAAGGGAATGGTCAAAATGTATAATTTTTCGGCGTAAAATTTCTAAAAAAACTGTACCTTTGTTGAACGTTTGTAAAGTGATTCGAAATCAGGGAACAATCTGAGGAAGCGGACATATTAGCTACTACGTGTAACACGGTAGAAATAATTAGGAATTCTATAAGAACAGAAGAATATAAACATAAAAAATGTAAAAAATATATGAAAATCGTAGTAACAGGCGGACTTGGATTCATCGGTTCGCATACAGTTGTAGAGTTGCAAAATTCGGGTTTTGAAGTGGTTATTATTGATAATTTATCAAATTCATCGGAAGACGTACTTCCACGAATCGTAAATATCACAGGTAAAAAGCCTATTTTTGAAAAATTTGACCTACGAGACAAAAACGCTGTGATTGATTTCTTTAAGCGTCATCAAGATGTGTCTGGGATGATTCACTTTGCAGCATCCAAGGCGGTGGGCGAAAGTGTTGAAAATCCGTTGTTGTACTATGAAAACAATTTGAGTACGCTTGTGTATTTACTACAAGAGTTAACCAAACTCAAAAAAGCACATTTCATATTCAGTTCATCTTGTACCGTTTACGGTCAAGCTGATGAGCTTCCGATTACTGAAAATGCCCCTGTAAAAAAAGCAGAATCACCTTACGGGAACACCAAACAAATTGGAGAAGAAATCATTTCCGACACATGCAAAGTTACCCCAAATCTACACGCTATTTCGTTGCGTTATTTCAACCCCATAGGAGCTCACCCATCAGCTGAAATAGGAGAACTACCTATTGGTGTGCCACAAAATTTAGTTCCTTTTATTACACAAACAGGTATTGGCCTTCGTGAAAAACTATCTGTTTTTGGTGACGATTATCCGACTCCAGATGGTACTTGCATACGCGATTACATCCACGTGGTAGACTTAGCAAAAGCTCACGTGGTGGCTCTACAACGCTTGTTGGAAGGCAAAAACACTGAAAATTACGAAGTTTTCAACGTTGGAACAGGAACAGGAAGCAGCGTTTTGGAAGTAATCAATAGTTTTGAGCGAGTTTCAGGCGAGAAACTGAATTATCAAATCGTGGGCAGACGTGCAGGTGATATCACCGCTGCTTACGCCAATACCGATAAGGCAAACAATATATTAGGCTGGAAATCAAAATCTACATTAGACGAAGCTATGGCTTCCGCTTGGAAATGGGAAAAGAAAGTTAGAGGAAAAGAATAAAATCCTTTTAAATAAAAAATAGAAAAAAATAGGAAAAGGAGCCTCTTTTCCTATTTTTTAGTTTAAATAATTGACAATCAATGTTTTAATACATAAATTTACTCTAACATAAAACCTTTTTAAAATGTTAAAATAGAGATGATATGTTAAATATATGCATTAAAATGAAAAAAAAATAGGATAAGAAAAAAAAAGTAAAGATATTTGTCCAAAATTCTAATTTCTATAATTAGAAACACATCCCTATCTTAAGTTATATGGATGCAATTGTATTTTAAATTTTTATCAGCAATGAAAAAAATCCTATTATTTGTTTTTATGGTTATTGCTACGGGAGGGAAAATCCTTTCACAGGAGTTGCACCTGCCTCAAATGAACCAATATTTAGCAGACAGTGAGTTTTTAGTTACATCAACCTATGCAGGGATTGGCGACTTTATTAAGTTGCGTTTCAGTGGTGTTTCTCAATGGGTAGGAGTAAAAAATGCACCTGATTATCAATCGCTTTCTGGAGATCTTCGTATTGGAGAGCGAAGCGGAGCAGGTTTAATTCTCTATAACGACAAAAACGGGAATACACGCCAAATGGGAGCAAAAGGGAGTTTTGCTCATCACCTAACATTGGATCGCTACGAGAATCATTTCATTTCATTTGGTATATCCTATGCCTTGAACTCTTTCCGCATTGATATTGACAAGTTTGATACAACAAGTGGTATCGACCCGTCGGTAACAAATAATCGTTCACGAATCAATCACAACTTTGACGTTGGGGTCTTATATCGTTACAAAGGGTGGTTTGCAAGTTTGAATGCATTGAATATCTTAAACAAAGATGTTGATATTTTTGCTACCAATGAACCAAAAGGATTGCGTAACTACACAGTTTACGCAGGATATTTGTATAAAATGGAAAGAAATGGCTCTTTTGAAATCGAGCCGTCAACGTTCATTCAATACTATGAAAGTGACGGACGTTCATCAACCGATTTGAATCTCAAACTTCGTTGGAGAAATATGGAAGACTACTATTGGGTGGGTGCGAACTATCGTTTCTTGAATGATCAGATTCTGGCTCCTCTCAACGTAGGACCTATGGCAGGTTTAAAAAGAGGATATTTCTATTTCGCTTATTCTTACCAAGTGACTTTAAATGAGTTAATTAAATATAATTCTGGAACGCATGTATTGACCATTGGTCTTGACTTATTCCAAGGAATTAGTAACTGTAAGTGTACGCATCGATAAACCAATGGGACAAATCATATTAAAAAACATTCGTGTTTTTGCTAATCATGGTTGTTTAACCGAAGAAGGCTTAATAGGAAGTGATTACCGGGTGGATTTGAAAGTATCCTTAAACTTACAAAAGTCAATAGAAAGTGATGAACTTGCAGACACGATAAACTATGTTAGGTTGAACAGCATAGTTATGGAAGAAATGGCAATTCGTTCGAAGCTTTTGGAACATGTAGCTGGGCGAATTTCAGATAGAATTTTTTTAGAACTTGCTGATTCAGAAAAAATTACATTAAAAATATCAAAACTAAACCCTCCTATCGGAGGCGATGTTGAATCGGTTAGCATAAAAATAAAACGCAAAAGAGTTTGCTAATATTAATAAAAAGTTTTATCTTTGCAACCTAAAATTTAATGGCATCGTGGCCGAGTGGCTAGGCAGAGGTCTGCAAAACCTTGTACAGCGGTTCGAATCCGCTCGATGCCTCTTAGTTTAAACAATAAATATTTAATCAATAATAAAATTTATAAAAGATGACAAACGTATTAGACAAATTCATTCAGGATATGAAAAACAACGTTCCTGGATTTATAGCTGTATCTGTTACAGAGGTAAGATCTGGAGTTTCTTACGGAGCTGAAACTGTTAATCCTAATTTTGATCCAACGTTGGCTTCTGCTTATAACCTTGAGGTAGTAAAAGCAAAACAAAACGCTCTTCAAGTTTTAGGTTTAACTCCAAAAGAAAGAATTGAGGACATTTTGATTACTTTAACCGATCAGATTCATATCATTGACATCTCAGCAAGTGGAGCTTACTTTATTTACTTAGCTGTTGATTCAACAAGAGCGAATCTTGGTCTAACGAGAGCTTTATTATCTAAATACAAAAAAGATTTAGCTGCGATTTTCTAAGAAAAAATCATACCATAAAAAAGAGGTTATTCGAACGAGTAACCTCTTTTTTTGTTTTAAAAGTTAATCGAAAATTTGGGTCTGATATGTTTTGGAATAATTTTAAACCTTGAAAGAATCATGAAAATCAACATCTTCGTGAGATAATAGGTTTGATACAGATACCAAAAATAATAACTATCTGAAACTTTAATAAACCTAAATTCTCACTTAAATTTTGCACAGAAAGATTGGTTAGATTTTAAAAAAAACGTACCTTTACGTGCAAATTTCAGAGAGATAACATAAAATCATAGTGATGAAGACAAAGGATATTTTTATTGCTCTAGTAGCTTTATTTTCAGTGAATTCTTATGCTCAATTACTGAAACATACTTTTGACGAAAAAGGAGAAACTTACATTCAAGCGGGTATTAGAGGTCAATTTTGGGGAAGGTATGTGGCTACCAATCCTGGTACAACTATCAATAAAGAACCAGTCAGCGAAACTTTTGATTTTTCAGTACGACGCTATCGTATTTCTTTCCAAGCACAAATCAAGAAGAATCTGTTTTTTTACATGCAATTAGGCAATAACAACATCAATCAGAAGACCATTCGTTCAAGCGATGTAAGGCTTTTGGATATGTTGGGAGAGTACACTTTTAGTAATAAATTCAAACTCGGAGTAGGAAAACTATCTTTCACTGGAGCTGGACGCTTTGTCGATATTGCAAATGGATCAATGCTGAACTTAGACCCCTCGGTACATCAGTTATTTACGCTGAATCAATTGGACGACACGGGGCGCAATATTGGGATGTATGCAAAAGGGCAATTAGGTAAGTTTGATTATAATGTGTCAATTCATTCAATGGCAATTCCTACCGATGCCCAAGTTACAGATTTTAATTATTCACGGAAATATACAAGTTTAGGTTATTCTACCTACGTGAAATATGAATTTCTTGAAGACGAAAGTAACAGAACTCCTTACAGTGGAGGTGTGGGGACATATATCGGAAAGAAAAAAATACTAAACATTGGGGTTGGATATGGTTATAAATCCAAAATGTTTGAAAGAACTGTAGGAGCCAATAAAACATATGATGATCATCGGAATTTAGGTATCGACTTCTTTATGGATATGCCGATTTCAGCAAAAAATAATGCTATTACTGCCTATTTGGGTTATAATAATCTCTTTTTTGGAGAGGATTATGTTCGAAATATAGGTGTGAACAGTATTTTTGACTCTTCTGGAACCTCATTTAATGGCGGAGGCAATGCTTTTCCTGTGATTGGAACAGGAAATACTCTATTACTTCAATTAGGATATTTACTGTCAAAGTCTGAGAAAAATAACACTCGTTATCAACCTTATTTTGGATGGAAATTAGCTGATTTTGAAGGCCTTAATCAAAGTGTGAATTCTTATGCTTTAGGTCTTAATGTTTATTTTAACGGACATAGAAGTAAATTAACATTTGGTTACCACAATCGTCCTATATTCGATGCTACCACCAAAAAAGTGGATTCCCGAAAGGGAACTTATGTCATTCAGTATCAAATAGAAATTTAATTAAAATACTGAGAAATAGTATTGTAAAGATAATATGGTGTAAAATCGAAGATTTTGGACAGAATCTGATACAAGCTATTGTGTTGAAAACTGCTAAGAATTATTTATCAAAATATTTTTAGCAGTTTTTTGTTTACTATTGCTTGTGTGGGTTTGTCATCTTTTCTCAAACTTGTAAGACCCCCAAGCTAAAAGACTTTTCAATAGGAGCATGATTAGCGGCTTCAATACCCATTGAAATCCATTTTCGGGTTTCCAAAGGGTCAATAATGGCATCTGTCCACAAGCGAGCTGCGGCGTAGTAGGGAGAAATCTGTTCGTCGTATTTTGATTTTATTTGGTTAAACAACTCTTCTTCTTTTTCTTTAGAAATCTCTTCGCCTTTCTTTTTCAGGGATGCTGTTTCAATTTGTAAAAGTACTTTGGCAGCTTGAGCTCCACCCATTACGGCAATATTTCCACTTGGCCATGATACAATAAACCGTGGGTCATACGCCTTGCCACACATCGCATAATTTCCTGCACCATACGAATTTCCGATAACTATTGTAAACTTAGGTACTACCGAATTTCCCACCGCATTTACCATTTTAGCACCGTCTTTGATGATTCCACCGTGTTCGGATTTTGAACCTACCATAAAGCCTGTGACATCTTGTAAAAATAACAAAGGGATTTTCTTCTGATTGCAATTAGCGATAAATCGCGTAGCCTTGTCGGCACTGTCCGAATAGATAACTCCTCCGAATTGT
The DNA here is from genome assembly GCF_043187445.1 of Capnocytophaga canis. NCBI lineage: Bacteria > Pseudomonadati > Bacteroidota > Flavobacteriia > Flavobacteriales > Flavobacteriaceae > Capnocytophaga > Capnocytophaga canis. Next base: position 1,683,142 of record NZ_CP171121.1, read on the forward strand.
AATTCACCTTTTTTGTTTTTTACTACCTTACGTTGATTAGCAACAATACCCACAGCCCAGCCATCAATACGGGCATAACCCGTTATGAGCGTTTGTCCATAACCCTCTTTGTATTCGTCAAATTCTGAATTGTCCACTAAACGTAGGATAATTTCCTTCATGTCGAATTGTTCAGTGCGTGAAATGGGTAAGATTCCGTAGATTTCTTTCGGATCTTTGAGTGGCTTTTGTGGTGTTTCACGGTTGAATCCTGCTTTTTCGTAATCGCCTATTTTCGACATTGTTCGCTTTACTCGATCCAAAGCATCTTTATCGTCCTTAGCCTTATAGTCGGTAACACCGCTTATTTCGCAGTGCGTAGTTGCTCCACCAAGAGTTTCATTATCAATATCTTCTCCTATGGCAGCTTTTACTAAATAGCTTCCTGCTAAAAAGATACTTCCCGTTTTATCCACGATCATAGCTTCATCGCTCATTATTGGCAGATAGGCTCCACCCGCCACACAACTTCCCATCACAACAGCGATTTGGGTGATTCCCATACTGCTCATTACCGCATTATTACGAAAAATGCGTCCAAAGTGTTCCTTATCAGGAAAAATTTCGTCTTGCATTGGCAAATACACTCCCGCACTATCCACCAAATAGATGATAGGCAATCGGTTTTCGATGGCTATTTCCTGAGCTCGTAGGTTTTTCTTTCCAGTGATTGGAAACCATGCTCCAGCCTTTACAGAAGCATCATTAGCTACCACAACACATTGTTTCCCAGAAACATATCCAACAACTACGACCACACCTCCAGAAGGACAACCTCCGTGCTCAACATACATTCCCTCACCAACAAATGCTCCGATTTCAATAAAATCACGGTCTTTATCCAGCAAATAGTCGATACGTTCACGAGCCGAGAGCTTACCTTGATCGTGCAACCGTTGGATACTTTTCTCTCCGCCTCCTTTTCTGACTTTGGCTAATCGTTTGTGTAAATCACTTACTGACAGTTTATTAAAATCTTCGTTTTTGTTGAATTGAATATCCATATTCTATTCTTTTGAAATAGTGTTTGTTCTTAAATATTGCTTTTTCGTTGCGTTTTTAACGCTTTTCAAATGTCTAAATTTCGGCTAAAATACGAAGAAAGTTTTAAATGACTATATAAGCAATCAAAAAATCCTTATTTTTGCATTTTAAAATTTGAAGTACGATGTCAGAAGAACAAAAATCAAATAATTTTATTGAAAATATTATTGAAGAAGATTTAGCAAATGGATTTTCTTCCAGCAAGTTGCGTTTTCGCTTTCCACCAGAGCCTAATGGCTATTTGCACATTGGTCACGCTAGTTCAATATGTTTGAATTTCGGATTGGGGTTGCGTTATCAATCGCCTGTAAATCTGCGGTTTGACGATACCAATCCGTCTAAAGAAGAACAAGAATACGTTGATGCCATCAAACGCGATGTGGAGTGGCTCGGATTTGAGTGGGACAGAGAGTGTTACGCTTCCGATTACTTCCAAGAATTGTACGATTGGGCGGTGCAGCTCATCAAGCAAGGAAAAGCTTATGTAGATGGGCAAACTTCCGAAGAAATCGCCAAACAAAAAGGAACGCCTACCCAAGCGGGTACTGAAAGTCCGTATCGAAATACTTCCGTTGATGAAAATTTACAACTTTTCGAGCGAATGAAAAACGGCGAATTTGAAAACGGAAAATATGTGCTTCGTGCCAAAATCGATATGGCGTCTCCTAATATGTTGATGCGTGACCCAATCATCTACCGAATTATGCATTCAAGTCATCATCGCACTGGAAATCAGTGGTGTATATACCCAATGTACGACTGGGCTCACGGCGAAAGCGATTATTTGGAGCAAATTTCGCACTCCATTTGTACGCTCGAATTTTTACCACACCGCGAATTGTACGACTGGTTTTTAGACCAAATTATTGACAAAGACAAAGTCCGTCCCAAACAGCGTGAGTTTGCTCGTCGGAACCTATCGCATACCATTGTGAGCAAACGAAAATTGTTGCAATTGGTCAACGAAAAACACGTTTCGGGCTGGGACGACCCGCGTATGCCCACTATATCAGGCTTACGCAGAAGAGGTTATACGCCCGAGTCTATCCGAAAATTTGCTGACACCATCGGAATTGCCAAACGCGAAAATTTGATTGATGTTTCGTTGTTGGAATTTTGCATTCGTGAGGATTTGAACAAAAAGGCAAACCGAGTAATGGCAGTTCTTGACCCTGTTAAAGTGTTGATTACCAATTATCCCGAAGGAAAAGAAGAATGGTTGGATGCTGAAAATAATCCCGAAGAAGAGGTATTAACCTTCCGAAAAGTGCCTTTTTCGAGAGAAATTTATATCGAAAGAGAAGATTTCAGAGAAGAAGCTAATAACAAATTTTTCCGGTTGAAATTAGGTGGAGAAGTTCGTTTAAAAAATGCGTATATCATTAAGGCAGAAAGCGTTGTAAAAGATGAAAACGGAAATATTACCGAAATTCATTGCACGTACGACCCCGATAGCCGTAGCGGAAGCGGTACAGAGGCGAGTAAACGCAAAGTGAAAGGTACATTGCATTGGGTATCAGTTCCTCACGCATTGGAGGCAGAGGCACGTATTTACGACCGATTATTCACCGTTGCTGAGCCTGACCGTCAAGAAAAAGACTTTTTGGAATACGTAAATCCTGATTCACTTAAAGTGACTACCGCTTATGTGGAACCGAGTTTGAAAGATGCCAAAGTAGGCGAAGGTTTTCAATTCCAACGATTGGGTTATTTCAGTCTTGACCCTGATTCAACTTCCGAAAAATTGGTTTTCAATAAAACCGTTGGGCTAAAAGATACTTGGACGAAGGTTGAAAATGCTGACATATAATAAAATGAGATAAAAAAGCTGTCTTCAGAAGTTGTAAGGCAGCTTTTTTGGTTTTCAATATCTTTCTGTTAATAGAATTACTCATGATGGCTGTCATTTTGAATTGAAATGTTAATCTAAAAAATAAAAAATGAAAAGAATACTGTCGTTTATCACTCTCGTGTTTTTTGTAACTGCTTCTGCACAAGTACAAACCATTTCAAAGTCGGATTACGAAAAAGCCGATTTTACAAACTTAACAACCCTGCAAAACGATTTGAAAAACGTCCGTATTGTAGGGCTTGGTGAATCGAGCCACTATATGGGTGAAACCTATGTGTCTAAAATTAAAATGGTAAAATATATGCATCAACATTGCGGATTTGACGTAATAGCTATAGAATCACCTTTATATGATTTGAGAAAGTATTATAACGAAACGGTTAAAACCAATCAAGTTAAAACACCTTGGCATTTCACAGAAATTTCCGGTGTTTGGATAACTGATGATATGTACGAGCTTTTTGACTATATTTTAGAAACTCAAAAAACAGACAGACCGCTGATTTACACGGGATTTGATGAGAAATTATTTTACAAATTTGATTATAAACTCAACGATGATTACAATGAGTTTCTCGAAAAACTAAATGCCGACACGGGTTCAAACATCAAAACGGATTCATTGTTTAAAAAAGCATTGAATTTTACGGCTGAGAAATGTTATTACTTTGCCAAAGTTCCTCCAAAAGACACACTTGTTCTTCACAATACATTTAATGAAGTAAAGAAAGCTTTGAATAAATTAGAAACCAAAAACGGCTACTATTATTTTTGGGAACGAATGACCGAGAACATAAAGTCGTTATACAGATTCAATTATAAAAATCTATCACATAGGGATAAACAGATGGCTGAAAATGTGAGTTACTTAGCCAATTACGAATTTCCTGATAAAAAGATTATTTTGTGGGCGGCTTCCATACATCTGATGGATAATATTACCAAAATCAATCAATATGATGAAAAGAGATTTGCAAAGGACTATACTATGGGGCATTTTCTTCGGGAAAAATTCAAAGACCAATACTATGTAATTGGCTTTGTGCCTGCCACAGGGGTTACGGGTTTCAAGGGATATTTGGGATTGGGAAAATTCAAACCCAAAGCCAAGAAAGGAAGCTTCGAACGATATATTTTAGATAAATACAATCCTGATTATGCGTTTATTTCGTTACGAAGTACACTTTCACGGAAGGAAATTTCAGAAAATAACATTGAAAGGTCAAATTTTATTGGGACAACTTCGTATAAAATGGATATGCTTTCTGTGGTCGATGCATTTTTTTATCTAAAAGAAGAACATTTGGTATCTTTCGAAAAACGAAAAGCGTATTTTAAAAAAGAACGCGAGGATTTGGAAAGAACAGCTGATACCTCAAACAAATGATTTATAAAATTATCTTTTCATTAGTTGTAAGTGTTTCGGTATGTAGTATTTTTACCGTTCTGTTCTACCAATTTTTGCTGTGGTTAAACCCTCCTTATGTAATTGTTGATGGTCAGATACGTTACACAATGCCTTTAGGAACAGTTATTTTTTCTCTGTTGTTTGGTGTAATAGTAGCGATTGTTACCTTTATACTTTGTCTGTGGAAACTAAAAAGACAGAATTGAGTAGATATTTTGAAAGTAGTTAATTTATTTGTAATTTTGGAGACTTAACGAGATGGTAGCACAGCGTAAAGCTATAATTACCACGGCTTTAACATAGGAAAAGTGATGTTGAAGACAAAAATAACAAATCTAAAAAATATTTTACATAAGACATAAATGAAAGATGAATTAGTTAGAGTAGGTATTTCCATAGGAGATATCAATGGTATTGGAATGGAAGTGATCTTAAAAACTTTTGAAGATCCAAAGATTTTGGAATTATGCACACCTATCATTTTCGGTTCCAATAAAACGGTTTCATTTCAGCGAAAACATTTTGAGTTAAATACCAATTTTCAAGGTATAGACAAGATTGAAGATGCCATTGTAGGGAAGCTCAATGTGTTAAATTGTTGGAAGGATTCCCCCAGCATTGCTTTTGGACAAGTGACAGAAGAAGCTGGAAAGTATGCTTTTTTATCGCTAAAAAGGGCTGTTGAAGCTCTCAAAAAAGGTGATGTAGATGTGTTGGTAACGGCTCCTATCAACAAAAATAACATTCAGTCTGAGGAATTTACATTTCCTGGACATACGGATTATTTAGCCAAAGAACTTAACGGAAAGAGTTTGATGTTTATGGTCAGCGAAGACCTTAAGGTAGGACTTTTCACAGATCATGTTCCGTTAAAAGAGGTTAGCTCACACATTACCGAAAGCCTTATTTTTGAGAAAATCAAAGCGATGAACGAATCGTTGCGTAAAGATTTTCGTTTACATCGACCGAAAATTGCGGTTTTAGGACTCAATCCGCACTGTGGTGACAATGGAGTCATAGGTAACGAAGACGATGAAGTGATTCGACCTGCCCTGAAAAAATTGTTTGAACAAGGAATATTGGTTTTTGGGCCTTTTTCAGCCGATAGCTTTTTCGCTACTCAAAACTATCGCAATTACGATGCAGTCATAGCTCCTTATCACGATCAAGGATTGATTCCTTTCAAAACACTTTCGTTCGGAAGTGGCGTAAACTATACAGCAGGATTGAGTAGGGTACGCACCTCTCCCGATCATGGTACAGCTTATGAAATTGCAGGAAAAGGTATAGCCGATGCGGATTCGTTCCGACAAGCTGTTTTTACAGCGATCGATATTTTCAAAAATAGGATTGAGTACGATGAATTAAATCACAATCCGCTGAAAATAAATGACCTGGAGGCTGAAAAATAGGTATTCTCATTTTTGGGAACAAACTGAAAAGACACGACTGAGCCGTGCCTTTTCAGTTTTTCAAGCCTACCATAATAAAAAAGAACCGAGATAACATTTTTTACGGGGTTTAACTTTTTATTTTACTAAAAAATCGTTTTCAATTTTTACGCCATCGACTCTTATTTCTTTCACTTCAGCAACTGGGCAACATCCATTGCGGCTGACCATAGCTCCTTCTATTTCTATTTTGTACGTTCTTGAAGCGTTTTTGAGATAAAGGATTTCTTTTTTTCCCGTATAAACATCATTTATACGATCAAGATGAGTTCCTACTGAAAGGTAATTTTCCCGCAACAAAGGGGAAACCTCTGCTACTGGGTATTCTTTTTTTACGTTACCGTTCATGCGGTATAAAGAAACATTTTTTGTGTCAAACTTACCTTCTGAGTCCAAAAACTCTTTGTAGGAATCGGAACTTTTGTTTATATATAAGTTAAAAATGGGAGGAGGAGAGCAACAAAGTTTCACGTCTTTTTCTTTGCTACAGGCCAATGCTCCCAAAAGTACACTTAAAAATAAAAACTTTTTCATAATATGATATTTTAGTGAATATTTACTGGATAATGTTTAAAATCAAAAATAGCACACAGACTTAGGTTCCGTCTTCTTCCAATTTTCAGAAATAATAGCATAGTTCAAAAAAATAAAAGCGAAAGTTTTAGTAATTTGAAAAAAACTAAAATTCTGAGTTTTTATGGTTTACATGATACCTAAGAGACTACGAATTTTCAGTTACAAAGGTATTGAAATAAGATGAAGAAATCAAGCAAAAAAATATTTTTAGACAAAATGTTTTTTCCTGCTGGTGTGAGTTTTAGAAATTAAGATAAAAATTTATAAGGACAAAAATAAACTTGATTATCAGTGTTTTATAAAAAAATATAAATTGGACTAAAAAAAAATACTCCAAAAATTTTCTTAATTCCGATTGAAAATGTAAATTTGCCCAAATAAGGAAAAATACAAATTTTATATTTTTTACAAAATAATAATGGTAGCTAAAAACATAATTCAGAAATTCGTTTTATTTTTGTTATTTTTCATTCCGTTTCAGGGATTTTCTTCTGATGCCAATAAAGACAAGGAAGAGGCTTTTGACCCTGTTTCGATGATTATGCACCACATCAGTAACTCGCACGAGTTTCACATTACCGACTTTCAAGGAAAATCTATTTCAATGCCACTTCCTGTAATTCTTTGGACGGATAACGGATTGATAACTTTTATGTCAAGTGAGTTTCACCATGACAATGATGGAAAGGTAGTGGTTGAGAAGAAGGGAATGAAGTTTGCTCGTTTTCATGAAGTAATTCACTACACAAACCCTGATGGAAGCCTTTCTTTTGATAAAGACGGACATGTGACTAATACTCGTCCGTTGAACTTCTCAATAACGAAAAACGTTTTTTCAATGATTTTAGTGTCGATTTTGTTGTTAGCAATCTTTATTCCAATGGCAAAATCTTACAAAAAGAATCCAAAAGCACCTAAGGGAATGGCAGGTTTCTTAGAGCCGTTGGTATTGTTTGTACGCGATGATATTGCTATTCCACAGATAGGAGAAGAAAAGTATGCTCGTTACATGCCTTATCTTTTGACGATTTTCTTCTTGATTTGGTTCGGAAACCTTTTCGGATTGATTCCGTTTTTCCCATTCGCTAGTACATTGACCAACGATATTTTGTTCACAGGATTTTTAGCCATTATAACATTTTTTGTAACTGTCTTTAGTAGTAACAAAAACTATTGGAAACATATTTTTGCGACTCCAGGAGTGCCGTTTTGGTTATTGCCAATTATGATTCCGGTAGAAATTTTGGGTATGTTTACTAAGCCTTTTGCTTTGATGGTGCGTTTGTTTGCGAATATTACTGCAGGACATATCATTATCTTGAGTTTGATTTCTTTGATATTCATCTTTAAAACAGTATGGGTGTCTCCAGTGTCAATTGCTTTTGCTTTGTTCATTAACGTACTTGAATTGTTGGTAGCAGCTTTACAGGCCTATGTGTTTACTTTGCTATCAGCTTTGTTTATTGGACAAGCCGTGGAAGAACACCATCACTAATATCAAAAAGGCATATCGCAAATATTTGAAATTTAAATATTTAATTATAATTTTTTATTAACACTTAATTTTTTTTATTATGGTTTTAGGAGGAATTGGAGCTGCTATCGCAGCATTGGCAGCAGGTTTCGGCATCGGTAAAATTGGAGCAGCCGCAATGGAAGGTATTGCTCGTCAGCCGGAAGCAGCTTCAAAAATTCAAACTGCAATGATTATTGCAGCGGCACTTATCGAGGGTGTTGCCCTTTTCGCCGTGGTTGTTGCGTTAATCGCAAAATAATTAAGTTAAAATCATCTTACAGCGGTTGGCTGTAAGGTGGTTTTTTCGTAAAAAAGAAAAGTCGAATCATATTTAAATATATTTAGAACAATGAATTTTACAAATCCTGAAAGTTTTCTGTTTTGGGGAACGTTGATTTTTGGAGTTTTACTTTTTTTATTAGCAAAATTTGCTTGGAAACCGATTCTTTCAGCGGTTAAACAGCGCGAAGAGTCTATTAATAATGCTTTGGAAGCAGCAGAGGAGGCACGTAAGCAAATGGCAGATTTGAAAGCTGATAACGAGCGTTTGTTAGCAGAAGCAAAAGCAGAGCGAGACACTATGTTAAAAGAAGCGAAAGAGTTAAAAGACAAAATCGTTGCTGAAGCTAAAGAAGAGGCTCAAAAAGAAGGACAAAAATTGATTGACCAAGCAAAACAAGCTATTGATAATGAGAAAAAAGTAGCAGTTGCTCAATTGAAAGATAAGGTTGCTTCGTTGTCAATTGAAATAGCTCAAAAAGTCATCAAAAACGAGCTTTCTGACAAGGAGAAGCAAACCACTCTGATTAATGAATATTTGAAAGGAGCTACTTTAAACTAATAAAATATGTACGGATTCAGAGCAGCTAACAGATATGCTAAGGCACTTTTGGAATATGCCCTACAGCGAAACGCTGTGGAGAGCGTTTTCCGTGATATGTCTTTAGTTCATAAAACGATAGAAGCAAATAAAGAGTTGGACAATCTTTTGGTTTCACCCATCGTAAAGACTGTGGTTAAGAAAAATGTATTGGATAAAGTGTTTGTAGGAGTTTCACCAGAGGTACAACGCTTATTCACCTTGCTTATCGAAAATCGACGATTGCCCATCTTGAAGCAAATCGCTGAGAAATTCGTTATTCATTATAATTCATATAAAAATAACGAAACGGCTGAGGTAATCACAGCGGTTCCTCTTACGGAAGAGATGAAAAAACAAGTGTTACAAAAGGTAGAAAGTTTGAAACAAAATAAAAATATTACCTTGATTAATAAAGTAGACGAAAGTATCATAGGCGGATTTATATTGCGTGTCGGTGACATTCAATATAACGCCAGCGTAGCTTTCAAACTTAATAAATTACAACAAGAATTTCAAGAAACATTGTTTGTTTAGATATAATAGTTTTAACTTATTTAATTAATCAAAAGGTTTTTATGCTATGAAAAAAATAAATACATTTTTCGTTTCATTTATTATTGTTATTTTATTTATTGGTTGTAGCCAAGATAGTAATAAAGATTTAGGTTATTTAGAGGTAGAAAACATTGAAGACATCAGAAAACTTAACAATTTGAACTATGTAGATATAGAAGAAATTAAGAGTTTGGCAGATAGTATATTTACAACGACTAACATAATGTTCTCTAAAAAAGGAATTAAAAATCAAGTCCGTGAAATTTCTCCTATTAGGACTAAGGAAAATAAATCTTCGATTTATATTGTTAATTACGAAAATGGAGGGTTTTTTATTATGCCAGCGGACAAGAGGATTTTTCCTATATTAGCCTATTCAAATGATAATAATTTTGATTTAAATACTAAGGAAATTCCTCCGTTTTTAATAGAATGGTTGCAGAATCAAAACAGTTATATTGCTGATTTACAACAAGGAAAGATAAAAGATAGTGTTGATTTTTCTAAACATTGGAATGCTAATTTTATAGAAAATTATATAGCAGGTGTAAAACAATCTAAATTAACAGCAAGAGGAACTTACGGAAATAGTCCTGAATTAATTTATAGAAATGGTCCGTTGACAATAACCGAATGGGGACAAGGAGAAGGATATAATAATATGGCACCAAATCTTAATTGTTTATCTCAAAGTAATGGAAGAGCTTTAACAGGTTGTGTAGCAACTGCTATGGCTCAGATTATGAAATTTCATAATCATCCAAATTCATATAATTGGTCTATAATGCCTAATAAGAAGAATGGTAATTCAAACACAAATTCAGGTGGTTTTAATGAGATTTCAAAATTGATGAGGGATGCGGGTAATTCTGTGAATATGAATTATGGCTGTGAGAACTCTGGAGCTATAACATCACATGTAGCAAATGCTCTTAAATCTTCTTTTAGTTATAAATCAGCTATATATACAGAACATGATATCCTGTCCAAAATTGAGAATGAAATTAAAAATGGATATCCTGTTATTTTAAGAGGAGGAGAAGAATTTATTTTTAATGGACAATCTATATATACAGGGGGTCACGCATGGGTATGTGATGGATATCAAGAAGTTATGATTGAAATATGTATAAAAGTTGGTCGCTGGGGCTATGACTGTCATGATAAAATCGTACCTTCATACTATATGAATTTTGGCTGGGATGGACTTTGGAATGGGTGGTATTTATCTCCCTTTAAAGGAGATTATGGAACCTTTGATTACAAAAATGGAATAATTTATAATATACGAAAATAGCTATGAGAAAGAGTTTATTTATTATTATCATGGGAGCATTGTTTTTTTCTTGTAACAAAAATAATGAAAAAATAAACAATGAGGAAAATAGTGAAGTAGGTTGTTGTAAACACTTAAGTAGTAGTGCCTCCTTTTCTGTTGTAGATAATCAAGGGAATGATTTACTAAGTCCTTTTAATGAGAAATTTGACCCTAAAAATATTAAAATATATTACAAGGATAAAAACAATAAATTAGAACTGTTCGACAGACCAAATTTAGCTGAACCTAAGGGCTTTACATTCATAGCCCCAGAAAAAGAGGGTCAGAAGTATCTGATAAACGTGTTTATAAATTCTTTATATATCGAAGATAAAATTTCTCATACAGTTATTGACTTGGGGTATAAAAAATACGAAATCAAATCCGAATTCTCTGTAACCACAAACGCTATCGTATTACAAAAAATATACGTGGATAATAAATTGATGAATTTTCAAAACAATAGGATAGTTACTATTGTTGAGTAGTTATTACAAATAAAGATTTATAAATAAAAAAATATAAACTAAAAATGGCAGAAATAAAAGCGGCTGAAATTTCAGCAATTTTAAAAGAGCAATTAGCTAATTTTGATGCCACAGCTTCTTTGGAAGAAGTGGGGACGGTGTTACAAGTGGGAGACGGTATCGCTCGTATTTTTGGTCTGTCGAATGCGCAATACGGAGAATTGGTAAAGTTCGACAACGGACTTAAAGGTATCGTTTTGAACTTGGAAGAAGATAACGTAGGTATTACTTTATTAGGACCTTCAACAGATATTAAGGAGGGAGATACAGTTAAAAGAACTGGATTGATTGCTTCTATCAATGTAGGGGAAGGTATTGTAGGTCGTGTGGTAAACACTTTGGGTCAGCCAATTGACGGGAAAGGCCCTATCACAGGTCAGTTATACGAGATGCCATTGGAGCGTAAAGCACCGGGGGTTATCTTCCGTCAGCCAGTAAATGAGCCGTTGCAAACAGGTATCAAATCCGTAGACGCCATGATTCCTATTGGTCGTGGTCAGCGTGAGTTAGTTATTGGAGACCGTCAAACAGGAAAAACAACGGTTTGTATTGATACCATTCTTAACCAAAAAGAATTTTATGATGCAGGAAAACCTGTGTACTGTATATATGTAGCTATTGGGCAAAAAGCATCGACCGTAGCTGCAATTGCTAAAACATTAGAAGATAATGGAGCTTTGGCTTATACCACTATCGTAGCGGCAAATGCTTCTGATCCAGCACCAATGCAGGTATATGCGCCATTTGCAGGAGCTGCTATCGGGGAATATTTCCGTGACACGGGTCGTCCAGCTTTGATTATCTATGATGATTTGTCGAAACAAGCGGTGGCCTACCGTGAGGTGTCGTTATTGCTCAGAAGACCACCTGGACGTGAGGCTTACCCTGGGGACGTGTTCTACTTGCACTCTCGTTTGCTTGAGAGAGCAGCGAAAGTAATCGCTGACGATAGTATCGCTCGAAAAATGAACGATTTGCCGGATAGCATCAAGCATTTGGTAAAAGGAGGCGGATCGCTTACTGCTTTGCCAATCATTGAAACTCAGGCAGGTGACGTTTCGGCATATATTCCAACGAACGTAATTTCAATTACAGATGGACAGATTTTCTTGGAGTCTGATTTGTTTAACTCTGGTGTACGTCCAGCGATTAACGTAGGAATCTCGGTATCGCGTGTGGGAGGTTCCGCTCAGATTAAATCAATGAAAAAAGTTGCTGGAACATTGAAACTTGACCAAGCTCAATACCGTGAGTTAGAGGCGTTTGCTAAATTCGGTTCAGATTTGGACGCAGCTACAATGAACGTTATCGAAAAAGGTAAACGTAACGTGGAGATTTTGAAACAATCACAGAACGACCCATATACGGTTGAAAATCAAATTGCGATTATCTATGTAGGTTCTAAGAACTTGCTTCGTCAAGTACCTGTAAATAAGGTAAAAGAATTTGAAAAAGAATATTTGGAATTCTTGAACTTGCAACATCGTGATGTTTTAGATGAGTTGAAAGCAGGTCAGTTCAATGATAAAATCACCGAAACTTTGGAGAAAGTAGCGAAGGAACTTTCTGAGAAATACGTAAAATAATCCTAAATTAAGATTCAATTCTTTGTCAAAAGTGTGAAATTTTGACAAAGAATTGAGAAATTCCTTTGTTTAATCTAAATTTTAAATTATGAAAAGTTTTTTTTGTTTTTTCGGATTTGGAGTATTATTTTTACTGGCTTGTGTGGGAAATAAAGATATTACACAGGAACAAGAGGAACAAATTATTAATAACTTATTTCTTGAAATTATACAGATAGCTTCAAATGAAAGTTGTGAAGATGGTTCTCAATGGGATTTTGCTCCTATAGGAAGTAAGGCTTGTGGAGGTCCAATGGGATATATAGCATATCCTAAAAACATTGATGTAGAGGCGTTTTTAAAGAAAGTAGCGAAATACACACAAAAACAAAGAGAATTTGATCAAAAATGGGGAATAGGAAGCGATTGCTCTATTCCTGCACGACCTAAATCGGTAGATTGTGAAGGGGGAAAACCTATTTTTCGGTATGATGCTACTTCTGTTAAACATTGAAATAGAAAATAAATTACAGTATTTTCAGAGAATAGAAAAATGGCAAATTTAAAAGAAATACGAAGCAGGATTTCATCGGTAAGTTCTACGATGCAAATTACTGGAGCGATGAAAATGGTGTCGGCAGCAAAACTTAAAAAAGCTCAAGATGCCATCATCGCGATGAAACCCTATGCTTATAAGCTAAAACAATTGTTGGAACAACTTAGTTCTGCTTTGGGTAACGACAGTATCTATAACGAACGTCCTCAAGTGGCTAAAAATATATTGATTGTTCCAATCACCTCTAATAGAGGTCTTTGCGGAGCTTTTAACTCTAATATTATCAAAAAATCATTAGAATTAGAAAGTACTGTTTATAAAAATCAAAAGGTGGAGTTTTACACCGTAGGAAAAAAAGGAAACGATGTTTTGAAAAAAACTGACAAAGTTTTCAGATATGAATCCCATATTTTTGATAACTTAAACTACGCGGATGCGGCCGAGTTGGCATCAGAATTGATGGAGTTATATACATCAGGTCGATTTGATAAGGTTGTTTTGGTCTATAACAGTTTCAAAAATGCAGCAACACAAATCGTTATAGAGGAAACTTTCTTACCTATTCAGACTGTTGCAGAGGAACAAGAATCTTTAGTAGATTATATTTATGAGCCTTCCAAAGAAGAAATTGTTAAGGAATTGATTCCTCGTTCATTGAAAACGCAGGTGTTCAAGGCATTACGTGATTCGGTAGCTTCTGAACACGGAGCTCGAATGACAGCAATGCACAAAGCAACGGATAATGCGAGTGAACTTAGAAATCAATTGAAATTGACTTACAACAAAGCTCGTCAAGCGGCGATTACTGGCGAAATATTAGAAATCGTTGGAGGTGCAGAGGCTTTGAATTAGGAAAAAATTTAATGTTTGAATTTGATTTTCAGCAACTTATAAATGAAGTTTAAAAAGAGTGCTAAAAAAAATATTTTTTCTTTGGAAAATATAAAGAAAATAGTATCTTTGCACTCGCAAAATGAGGTCTGGTAGTTCAGTTGGTTAGAATACCTGCCTGTCACGCAGGGGGTCGCGGGTTCGAGTCCCGTCCAGACCGCGAAATCAAAAGTGTTGTACATCTAAAAGCCTTTCTGTTAAGAAAGGCTTTTGTTTTTATCAAAGTTTTGATAATCATCTATCTGTATTAATTTACAGACTTTCGAATACAACTTTTTATGATAGCATGAGTAAGAGTCAAGAAAATCGTATCGATATTATAATTGATGTTTTTTGTTAATAATAATCTGGTACAGAGTTTTTTATGTCAAATAACTTTTGCTATATTTCTCTGAATAAATGTATAATTCTTGTAAACATTTCACTTTCTCTTTATGAGTCGTTTTACCGTTCAGTGAGAGAAATCAGTCGGAAGTGAAAATATTCAAAAGCATGAAGTCACGAAAAATCATAAAAAAAATCATTTTCATACCAACGGTAATATGTCTTTTTTTGGTACTATATGCTTGGCAAATAGAGCGTCATTGGGTAGAAGTTGTTTCAATGAAAATGCCTATTGAGCATTTACCAAAACATTTGGAGGGGAAAACCTTGATGCAAATTAGTGACCTCCATACGGGACGTTGGGTAAGTAACGATTATCTGATTTCAACTTTTGAAGAAATGAGAAAATATGATCCTGATTTTGTGGTTTATACAGGCGATTATGTTACTTATAAAAACAAAAAAGTACTGTACGACAAATTGGAAGAGGCTTTGCAACATTGCGTGAAGGGAAGATTAGGAACGATAGCTGTTTTAGGGAATCATGATTACGGAGTGAATTGGCGTGAGCCTAAAGTGGCAGATAGTATTGTTCAGTTGATGCGTTCACACCAAATCGTTGTTTTGAGAAATGAACGTATTCAAATTGAGGGGTTGACCTTTATTGGATTAGACGATTTGTGGGCAGGTGAATTTAATGCGAGTAAGGCTTTTGAAAATTATGATGCAGCACAAGCTAATGTAGTTTTGAGTCACAATCCTGACACTTGTGATTTGGAGGTTTGGCAAAATTATCAAGGTTGGATTCTTTCGGGGCATACCCATGGAGGGCAGTGTAAACCTCCTTTTCTTACACCTCCCGTACTTCCCGTAAAAAATAAGGAATATGCGTCAGGAAAAATTGAATTATCCAATCAAAGAACGCTTTATGTCAACCGAGGAATAGGGCATTCCATTCCTGTTCGGTTTAATGTACGCCCTGAAATTACGATTTTTGAGCTGGAAAAGCGAAAATAGCAAGATTATTTGAAATTTCTGAAGGCTTTTTTATTTTGAAAAAATGGGTTATATTTGCCACAAAATTGATATGATTATGAAGCAAATCGGTATTTTATTAGGTGTTTTATTCCTGTTTTCGTGCAAAAATAGTGTTGATGAAATCAAGGTTTCAGAAGAAGCTTTGTTAAATACACAACAAGCGGAGGCATTGTTACAAAGTAGCCAAAATTCATCTGTTTTTGATAAAAACTTAGGACTTCTGAATGCAACAAGTGCTTCTCAGTTGCCTACCACAGGTTCTTCGGGAGTGACTTTGAATCCTCCGCATGGTGCACCTGGTCATCGTTGTGATATTCCAGTAGGAGCACCGTTACCAAATTCATCAAATATACCACAGAATATTAGCCAACACATTCCAGTTTCGGAAAACGAGGCTTTGCCACAAGTGTCGTCTGAGGGTTTTGCAGTTCCTCAGCCCGCCTCATTATCGGTGGATTCCCGAGGTGTGAAATTAAATCCACCGCATGGTGAACCAGATCATCGTTGTGACATTCCAGTGGGGGCTCCATTAGATTCCAAGCCAATGGGACAAGTGGTTAATCAACAAAATCAAAGTGTTGAACCTCAGGTTGCTCCTCAACAAATAGTTGTGGATCCTCAAAACACACAGCAAAATGTAGGAGTTACTGCCGAAGGATTTTCAGGAAAACCTAATCCACCACATGGTGAACCAGGACATCGTTGTGACATTGCTGTCGGAGCAATTTTGCCATAGTTTATAACTGAGATGATTTTTCGAGAAAAATATTGTATTTATTTAATACACAATATGTTGAAAAAAATAAAATCTGTTTTAAAGGTTTTTAGTGAATAAATTTATACATTTTTTTTTCTTTTATTAAGAAAAATCATATATTTGCAGACAAACATAAAAACACTTTATGTTTTGCGTGAACAAAATATAAATCAAATAATTAAACATAACAATTATACAGAAAATGTCTCAAAAAGGTAAAGTATCACAGGTAATTGGACCAGTAGTGGATGTTGTTTTTGCTGCTGAGAGCGAACTTCCTAGGATTTATGATTCATTGGAAATTATTAAAGCTGATGGTTCAAAATTAGTTTTGGAAGTACAGTCACACATAGGTGAGGATGTTGTTAGAGCGATTTCAATGGACTCAACAGAGGGTTTAAGTCGTGATACAGAAGTAATTGCAACTGGGAATCCAATTCAAATGCCTATCGGGAAAGACATTTATGGGCGTTTATTCAATGTTATTGGAGATGGAATTGATGGTTTAGGAAACCTACCAAAGGAAGGTTCTAATGGACTACCGATTCACCGTGAGGCTCCGAAATTTGAAGATTTATCAACTTCAACAGAAGTGCTTTTCACAGGAATCAAGGTTATCGACCTTATTGAGCCATATGCTAAAGGAGGGAAAATTGGTTTGTTTGGAGGTGCGGGAGTAGGAAAAACCGTTTTGATCCAAGAGCTAATTAACAATATTGCCAAAGGTCACGGAGGACTTTCAGTTTTTGCTGGAGTGGGTGAGCGTACCCGTGAAGGGAATGACCTTTTGAGAGAAATGTTAGAATCTGGAATTATAAAATATGGTGATGAGTTCATGCACTCTATGGAAAATGGAGGATGGGACTTAACCAAAGTTGATAAAAAAGCAATGCAAGACTCTAAGGCGACATTCGTTTTCGGTCAGATGAACGAACCACCAGGAGCTCGTGCTCGTGTGGCACTTTCAGGACTTACCATTGCTGAATATTTCCGTGATGGGGCTGGAGATGGACAAGGAAAAGATGTTTTATTCTTCGTAGATAATATCTTCCGTTTTACCCAAGCAGGTTCTGAGGTATCGGCGTTGTTAGGTCGTATGCCATCAGCAGTAGGTTATCAGCCGACATTGGCAACTGAGATGGGGGCAATGCAAGAGCGTATTACCTCTACAAAGAGAGGTTCAATCACATCCGTGCAAGCAGTTTATGTTCCTGCCGACGACTTGACTGACCCTGCACCAGCGACAACCTTTGCTCACTTGGATGCAACTACCGTATTGTCACGTAAAATCGCTGAGTTGGGTATCTACCCTGCCGTTGACCCATTGGATTCTACTTCAAGAATTTTGACTCCTGAGATCTTAGGAAAAGAACATTACGAATGTGCTCAACGTGTTAAGAAATTATTACAGCACTATAAAGAACTTCAAGATATTATCGCCATCTTAGGTATGGAAGAACTTTCAGAAGAAGATAAATTGGCGGTAGCTCGTGCGCGTCGTGTACAGCGTTTCTTGTCACAGCCTTTCCACGTAGCTGAACAGTTTACAGGTATACCTGGAGTTTTGGTTGATATTAAAGACACGATAAAAGGCTTTAATATGATCATTGATGGAGAGTTAGATCATTTGCCAGAAGCTGCGTTCAACTTGAAAGGAACTATTGAGGATGCTATCCTTGCAGGAGAAAAAATGTTAGCTGAGGTTCAATAATATTGAAAATTCAATACGGATATGAAAGTAGAAATTGTCACCCCTGAGGAAATTTTGTTTAACGGAGAAGTGAATGCGGTTTCTGTTCCTGGAGTGAACGGAGAGTTCCAAATGTTGGAAAACCACGCACCTATCGTGTCAGTTTTGACGAAGGGATACGTGAAATTATACGGAAACATTGAACTTCGAGAAAGCGTTGCTTCTCGTTTTGAAAAAGGAGATAAAAAAAATGAATTTTTATTGGCTATCAATGGCGGAACTTTAGAGTTAAATAACAATAGAGTAGTCATTTTAGCGGATTAAGATAGTTTTTTGATTTTAAATTTTATTATTGAATTAAAACGGCTGTAAGGGATTACGGCCGTTTTTTTTATGATATCTGGATACTGTTCAGACTATTAAAATATGCCATTTATGTTTTAATTTTTTTGTTTTAAAAGCATATATACACATCGGTTTTATTTCATTACGAACTCTGAAAAAAATCACAATTCTAAGTATGTCTATAAACTTCTGAGAAGTAGATTGTAATTTTATTCTTCTATATTCGTTGGGATAAAAAATATAATCTGGTTTTAGACTACAATTTATACAACTATCTGTATTTTTTGACTTCCTAACTTCTTTGTTTTTATGATTATTTTTGCTACTTTTGTTGTGTTCGGTTAATCAATAAAAATGATAAAATCAATTATGTACGTAGGGTTAGGCAGTGCCATAGGAGGTATGCTTCGCTTTTTGTGCTATGGACTGATGAGCATACGAATAGTCAAAATGTTTCCTTTTAACACTCTTTTTGTCAACGTATTAGGTAGCTTTTTGATTGGGGCACTGTTTGTATTATTTCAGAAGAAAAACTTTTCTGCGGAATGGTTGTCTTTCTTTATTACAGGAGTATTGGGCGGATTTACTACCTTTTCGGCATTTTCCTTAGAAACCTTCCAACTTATCGAACAGAACCAAATTGGAAAAGCCTTTCTTTACGCTTTGTTGAGTGTGTTTTTAGGCTTGTTGGCTTGTTGGGGAGGGTATGTGGTGACATCTTTATTAAGCAAATGAAATTTTAAATAAAATATTTTAAACAATGATAAGAAAATACATTTCATCATTGGCGCTTTTAGGGCTGATGGTGACTTCGTGCCAAGAAGTAAAACAGCCTACAACAGAGCAAGAAACACAGCAAAAACCACTCACCACGTACGTTGACCCTTTCATCGGTACGGGCGGACACGGACATACCTACCCTGGAGCTACCGTTCCGTTCGGAATGTTGCAAGTGAGTCCTGTGAATGGCATCAGCGGTTGGGATTGGTGTTCGGGCTATCATCACAGTGACACTTTACTAATCGGTTTTGGGCATTTATCGCTCAGCGGAACAGGTATCGGTGATTTGAACGATATTTTGCTGATGCCTGTCAATAAAGAATACGATTTGTCGCAGTTTTCCACTGGAAAAAAAGACCAATATCCGAAGGCTGCTTTGGACTTCCGCAATCAAGTCACGTACAAGTCACGTTACTCGCACCAAAACGAAAAAGCAGAACCTGGCTACTATCAAGTTTTCCTTGAAGACCCCAAAGTAAATGCAGAACTTACAGCAGACCAATACGTTGCTTACCACAAATATACCTATCAAAAAGGCGATACACAATCCGTTATTTTGAATTTAGGATTTGCCATCAATTGGGATAGCCCTACGGAAATGTTTATCCAACAATCCAATCGAAAGTTGGACGGACAAAACGTCGGAAACATCATCACAGGACATCGATTCAGTACGGGATGGGCGAAAAATCAAAAAGTGTTCTTCGCTATTGCATTTTCTAAACCTATTAAAGATTTACAACTTCAAAATAGTGGAAAACAAATCTCATCAGGGCAATTCTTCTTTGATAATTCCACAGGGGAGGAATTGGTGGTGCGCGTGGCGGTTTCTTCTGTAAGTGAAGAGAATGCGTTGGCGAATTTGGATTTGTATGACAAACGCACCTTTGCCGAAGTACGCCAAAAAGCTCACGACACTTGGGAAAAACATCTTTCTTCTATCGAAATTGAAACGCCTGTCGATTCGCTTAAAACGATTTTCTATACGGCTTTGTATCACACGCAGGTAGCTCCCGTGACGTTTTCTGACAAGAACGGACAATTCCGTCAGCAAAACGATGAAATTTATTCCACCAAGGATTTTACAGCCTATTCTACTTTGTCATTGTGGGACACATTCCGTGCTGAAAATCCGCTAATTACTTTGCTTCAACCTAAAAAATCTTCGGATATTATTAGCTCAATGTTAGCGTATTCCGACGTTATCAATAAACTTCCCGTTTGGACGCTCTACGGCAACGAAACCGATTGTATGACCGGCTATCATTCTATCCCTGTGATTGTTGAGGCTTATCTCAAAGGCGTTCGTTCGTTCGATGCCGAAAAAGCCTTCGAAATGATGAAAAAAACGATGATGGGAGACGAACGCGGACTAAAATTCTACAAGCAATATGGCTACATTCCGTACGACAAATGGGACGAATCGGTAACCATTACGTTGGAATATGCTTACGATGATTGGTGTGTAGCACAAATGGCAAAAGCCTTAGGGAAAACCGATGATTACGAGTTCTTTATGAAACGAAGCGAAGCATACAAAAATTTGTTTGACCCCACAACAGGCTTTATGCGAGGCAAATCGGCAAGTGGCAAATGGCGTGAGCCCTTCGACCCGAAACACTCCAACCACCGCGAAGCTACCGATTACACCGAAGGAAATGCTTGGCAACATTCGTGGTTTGTTCCACAAAATCCGCAAGGACTTATTGATGCTTTCGGCGGAAAAGAGAAATTCACAACGCATTTGGAAAAACTCTTTACCGAAAGTTCTGAAATTACGGGCGATAACGTTTCGGCGGACATTACGGGACTCATTGGGCAGTACGCTCACGGCAACGAACCGAGCCATCATATTGCGTATCTGTTCAACAAAGCGGGAGAGCCACATCGCACACAATATTGGGTAAATGAAATTTTGAAAACGCAATACAACACCACGCCGAACGGATATTCAGGAAATGAAGACTGCGGACAAATGTCGGCTTGGTATGTGTGGAGTTCCATTGGTTTGTATCCGATGAATCCTGTTTCGGGTGAGTATGAAATTGGGCGTCCGTTGTTCCCGAAAGCGAAAATCAATCTGCCTAACGGAAAAACTTTTACCATCATTGCTGAAAATGTGTCTGCGGAAAATATGTACATTCAGTCGGCAACACTTAACGGCAAACCACTCGACCGCACTTTTATCACTGATGAAGAACTTAAAAATGGCGGAGAGTTGAAATTTGTAATGGGGTCGGCACCGATAAACAATTAATTGACAATGTAAGGAGGCTGTCCGAAAAGAGTTGTTTTGAGCAAAATATTAAAAATAAAATGCTTTTATTCAATAGATTAAGTTTTATGAAGTTGCTAAAAATTTGACTTTTCGGACAGTCTCTTTCTTATATCTTTCAGGTTATTATATTGAGTTCAATCTCGACTTTTTATTTTGTTTAAAACTTGTACTCTACGTCTGCTAAGCTCCTTTTTCACATAGTTTTGGTAATGTCTAAATGCAGTTTTTAGCATGAAATAGCTTCTGAAAATAAATGTTAAATAAATTTAACAACCTTATTAATAGGTAATTAAAGTTTAAATTCTCTTTTCCTTTTAGGTAAATACGAGATAGTTTTTTATTGGCTACTCTTAAACATTTTGTTAGTTCTGCCCTATCTTTATACAGTATTACAAACAAGGTTTTAGGTTTTTATGCTTTTACCACAAAAATCATAATCCCTTGTTTGTTTTCAAAAATTTACCTTTATCAATTGAATGTAGCTAACTTCTTCCGCGTTCTTCTGCATTTCCTCCCTCTCTTTTTTGTACTGAAATTTTGCTATTTCCAAATTTATAGGTAAGAGAAAGACGTAGGTAACGCGTATCGTAGTATTGACGATAGCTTTCTGTAATGCCTTGTTGTTTAATTTTTCGGGTATAAGTCATTATATTGGTTTTGAAGATGTCGTTTGTGTTGAGAGCAATAGTTAATTTTTTATCGAAAGCTAAATATTTGATACCTAAATCTAAACTTGAAACCTCCGAACTTTTTGATGTGTCATTATCCCACGGAAACTGATATTCATACGATACACTTGCTTGTAAAGTTTTGTTTTCATTCAGCATAAAAGTATTTCCCAAATATTGATAACCTCCCCAACTTTTCATTGGGTCGGGAAATGCAGCAACATAAGGTTTTGCATTTTCGTAAGTTACAATCATATATGCCGAAAATTCCCACCACCAAAACAAACTTTTATTGACATTTACCGAAGCACTCCACTCATTACTATTAGCAAAATTTTCCCATTGCATTTTAGTTTCCTCCAAAGCAGGATTGTGATACGTAATTTGAGTTCGATTATCCTGTATGTTGGAATATGTTAGCTGGAATGTTAACCAATGTTTATAGGAATAGTTCAGCGTTGCTCCTAATAAATAGGTAGGTTGCAAAAATGGGTTGCCCACTACATACGATTTCGGATTCATATATAATCTTCCTGGGTTAAGTGAAAAGAATTGCGGACGATGAATGCGACGGTTTACATTTGCCGAAATGTTGTGGTTCTCATCAATTTTATATTGAACATATAATGTCGGGAAAAGCTTAAAGAAATTTCGTTTGTGTGTTTCATTATTTGCTAAAACGGAAACTCCTTTGGTCTGTGTATTTTCACCTCGAACACCTGCTTTTACGCTCCATTTCTTTCCGAAAGATTTCGCCCAATCGGCATACAGGGCTTGGGTATCTTCTGTATAAAGAAAGTGATCTTTGTGAGCAAGAGTTTGTATTTGATTTTCATCACGAAAATCGGATTCGGCTATATTATCAGTCTGTGTTCGGGAGATTTTCGCTCCGAAAGAAAGATTTCCCCACGAAACGGGTAGCTCCGCATCAGTTTTAAAGGAATAATTGTCTATTTTTTGTATAGAAAGCGAATTTACATACGACTTTGGTTTTGTGTTCAACTGATAATTATGGAAAATAGTGTTTAAGTTGTCATTTCTATCTTTTTTATAATGGAAATAATCGGCATCAAAGGTGAGTTTTGCTCCTTTATCTCCGATTTTTTGTAAGAAATTCACATTGATAGACAAATTTTGAGTGTTTTCAGGTTCAATTTGATAGGTAATATATTCTTTCATCAGTTTTGGATTGTTGTACATATACGCACGATTTGCTGTCAAACCATTATTGATATTATCCGAAAAACTTCCCATAAATTGTACACCAAGCGTACTTTTTTTGGTTACATCGTAGTTCAAATTCACAAGGGGTACCCACGTTTTGCTTTTCCCTTCTATATCCAACCGATTGACCCAATATTCCTGTGGATACCAAAAATGAATGTCGTTTTCGTATTTCGATTTTCCGTCTGTATAGCCCAAATCAGCCAAAGCGGAGAACTTATTTTTTCGATAGGAAAAGTTTATGCCGTTGCGTAATTTCCCAACAATTCCCTGCTGATAGGAAGTTCGAAGTGTAGTGTTCCAATGATCTTCCTTGGCTTTTTTAAGTACGATGTTGATTAGCCCCGCATTGCCTTCGGCGTCGTATTTGGAAGGCGGTGTGGTGATAACTTCAATTTTTTGGATATTGTCGGATGCTATGGATTTCAGGTAGTTAGTGAGTTCTTCGCCCGAAAGTTGTATTATTTTATCGTTGACCATTACGCGTAAACCATTTTTGCCAACAATAGAAATATCCTCGTTACGCACCTGAACTCCGGGGGTAGATTTTAGGGCATCAAGGGCATCTCCACCACTTGCTTGAACAGAATTTTCTACGTTGAAAACAATTCTGTCTACTTTCTGTTCTACAAGTTTTTTACGACCTTCAACAGTTACGGCTTCCATCTGAATAGACTCATCAATTTGTATAACTCCTAAATCAGTATTTTTGGAAAGTGATACGTTTTTGCTGAAAAGTTCAGTTCCGAATTGTTCCAAAATGAGGGTGTAATCACCTTTCGGGATTTTTACAGAAAATTTTCCAAAGGAATTAGTAAGTGTTCCGTGTACGGGTTTTTCTTCTTTCTTTAAGATGACATTCAGAAATTCAGCGGGTTTTTGCTGTTGATTTTTCACTTCTCCCGAAAGGGTGATTTCTTGAGAGTAAAGAACAGTAGCAAAAAGTAAACATAAAAAGGATAACGTGGTTTTCATATGATATTGATTATTGGTTTCTACCCTTAAAGACGCAGAAAAACGGAAAATGTTACAAAAAATCAGAAATTTTATTCAAAAAAAATGTACATTTGCCCAATAACGCATTCTCAAAATCCGTGAAAGAGTTGTTGTTACATATCAAAAAAGTTAAACTCCTTTTTTGGGGAATGTTCATTTTGTTTTCGCTTACGCCCTGTACTGCGAAAGGAATTCTTTTTGATAGTGCTGAAATATCATTTTTTAAACCGCTTCATAAAAATAGAACGACTACCTCCTCATTTCAATGTCAAAATCTCGTCTCTGCGAATAAAAAACTTCGTACGGAATGTGTTCTAAATGTTTTTGATAATCAGGAGAATGATTTGCTTTGTTCTACTGAGATATTTGCTTTTGATGCGAAAATAAAAAAGGAGTATTTTAACCAAAATTCTGCAAATGCTCCTCCTAAATACATTCTTTTCAGGTGTTTAAGAATTCATTTAAGCTAACTTTTGTGAGATGATGTAAAAGTATGATACCTTAAAAAAAGAAGTGTTTTTGTCAGGCTGAGCGTAGTCGAAGCCCTGTAATGATGAGGTGAAGTCGAAGCTCTGTAATTATGAGGCTTCGACTACGCTCAGCCTGACAATCAGAACTACATCATACTTTTTATAACACGACCGTTTTTTGCAATAAAATTTTAATATTAAAAAGAGTTTAAATGAAAAATAATACATATCAGGAGCAATTCTCCTCTTGGGCAGGGTTGTTCGCTTTGTCTTTACGTTTGGTTATCGGTTGGACGTACTTTTCTGCCTTTTGGCGACGCGTGGTTTTAGAAGATAAACTATCTCCAGAAGTGGCAGGTTATGTAGGTGAGAAGTTTAATCATTTTTTACCTAATGCGTTGGGAATAAAACCTTTAATTGAATACTTAGTCTCTAATCCCGATAAGTTAGAATTTGCTATGATAGCCTTTACCATAGTGGAAGCGATTGTGGGCTTGTTCATTATGTTAGGGCTATTCACACGCTTGATGAGCGTTGGAGTTTTTTCTTTAGCAATGGGAATTTTGTTAGGGTCAGGATGGTTGGGAACCACTTGTTTAGACGAATGGCAAATCGGCGTTTTGGGCTTGGCAGGAGGTTTTACCATTTTCTTAACCGGTGGAGGATTCTATTCACTTGATGACTTCTTTATACGAAAAAAATACGACTTTACCTCCAAAAAATGGTTTAACTACTTGGGTTCAGGTGTCTTGCCAACCGAAAAACTGAAGCCTTTTGTGTTGGTATTTTCGCTATTTATCTTCGCTATTACGTTATTCACAAATCAGTATTTTCACGGGGGAGTATTTGGAAAATTACATAATAAATCGGTGAAACCCAAGGTGGAAATCTCAAATGTGATGTTAGCTGATGATCAACTCACTTTTGAAGTATTTCGAGTAGAAGGAGCCGATGTGTATGGTTCTTTTTTAATTGAAGTACAAATTTTAAATGAAAAAGGAGAAGTTTCTAAAAGCTGGAGTATGAATTATTTGTCAAAATTCCCGAAGGATAAGATTAATAATCATTATGTAGCAAAAGTGAAGCCTGGCAAGCATAGTTTGATATTGCCTTTGGGAGCAAAAGCAGATTTGTCAGTTCCGTTAGAAGGATTGCCTAAATCAGAAGTTAAAACGCTGAAACTTATTGATATTAGTGGAGCTGAATGGACTGCTGAAATACATTGATAGCAATGAAATTAACTGTAAGTGATTGACTTTACTTCTGATAATAGAGACAAGCATGTTAAGTGATTCGTGTTTGTCTCTTGTTTTTTTCAAAAGAAATGGTATATTTGCCCTAATCAAAAATATTGACTAACAATGGAAAAAGCGAGATCCAATTTTTTTGACACGCAAGTGCTAGGGCATCCGGCAGGGTTGTTTGTGTTATTTTTCACCGAGATGTGGGAACGTTTTTCGTTCTACGGAATGCGAGTGTTGCTCATTAACTTCCTAACAATGGCAATGATAGGCTATAATCCTGGGTGGCAATGGACAACCGAAAACGCAGGAGCTTTGTTCGGCACGTATGTGATGTTGCTGTATTTGACTCCTATTGTGGGAGGGATCATCGCTGACCGATTTACTGGCTATCGATGGGCTATTGTCATTGGAGCAGTCATTATGACATTAGGACATGCTGCGATGGCGGTGGAAACCGAATTTTGGCTATATGTCGGACTGGGGTTATTGGTCGTTGGAACAGGTTTTTTTAAACCGAATATGACGTCCATTATCTCACACATGTATAAGGATTTACCAGAAAAAAAAGATGGAGCGTATACCATTTTCTATATGGGTGTGAACGCAGGGGCTTTTTTCGGGATGATGCTTTGTGGCTATATTGCTGAAAAAGTGGGCTGGAGTTGGGGATTTGGTTTAGCAGGTGTTTTTATGCTGTTGGGAACCTTGCAGTTTTGGTTGGCTCGTCCGCTATTTGGAACCGTAGGTGATGTGCCTTCGAAAGCTCGAAAGGAAATTTCTGAAAAACAGCATGTTAATAAAGAAATCAATGACCTCGAAAAGCGTAATCCATTTACGATGCTTGATAAAGTTTTGATAGCCATTGCAGCAATTATTGGGTTAGGGTATGCTATTAACGATCCACTATCAAGAATTGGTGGGATCGACTTATTTAAGTTTTTAGAAACTCAAAACATCAAAGGGCAATACATTGCTGTAGTCTTCGGGCTTTTTGTGTTTCTTTTTGTAGTCATCTCTCGTATTTCTCGTTACACGAAAATCGTTCGAAACAGAATGATTACTGTAATTATCTTTGCGTTTTTTACTGTATTTTTTTGGTTGTCGTTTGAGCAAGGAGCTTCATCTTTAATTATTTTTGCTCGTGATAACGTACAGCGTGAGCTGTTGGGTAGTCAGGCAGTTATTTTCAACGTGGTTAATGCGTTACTCACGGTTATTCCGTTGTTGTTAATCACGTATGTGTTGTATCTGTTAGGTAAGAAAACGTTTTCAAAGATATTTGCATCGAATATTGTACTTTTAGTATGCTTCGGTTTGGTGTGGGTAGTTGTTGGTTGGATGCTTAAACGCGATTTTAATACTGTTGCTTATAGCGTGAGTTACGATGCATTTCAGGTGTACGATAGCGATGGTAAGGATTTGAAAATCAATGCAGAAGGTGATTTTATCCTGAAGCATGTCCCTTTAGCGATCGATGATACTAAATTAGCATCGGAGGTGCATATTACTACCAAAACACAGAAAATGTTCAAAATCACCGAAGTTGATGTATCTGGAAAAGCTATCACAAAGTATGTGCCGTTCACGGATAAAAACATCCCAAAAGGGAAATATGAAATTGTAGAAAAAGCAATTCCAACCATTGCAGTTCCACGAGTAAACCCTGAAACGGGAGCCATAGTTATGGATAAAAAAGGGGAAAAACTATATGATTTTTACGCTACTGAAAATAATACATATTCATTGGTAAGTAGAGAAACCATTATTGGTGAGACCGATGCTCGTTTTGAAATGGGGCAGGATATTTTTATGCTACCGCGAAATAATGATTTCTCATCGTTTGGGTATGTAGATGCTGAAAAAATGGCATGGGCAAAAGAACGTGCTGCAAGTCTTCATGCTAACAGTGGAGTGGTCAAGGCTGTGGTTCGCGAGGAAAAATCCAACTGGGTGGAAATCACTACCTCATGGTTTTCTATTCTTAATTCCTTTTTTATAATTGCGTTGGCAAACCTTTTCTCTCGTTGGTGGGATAGCCGTTACAATCCACCTGCGGCTGTGAAATACGGACTTGGACTAATCATCATGGCAATTGGTTTTGGATTGTTAGCCCTTGGAGCTCATGGCGTTACAGAGGGAGTTAAAGTAAGTATGGTTTGGTTGGTATTGGCGTACTTGTTCCATACTATGGGAGAGTTATGTATGTCACCTGTAGGTCTATCCTATGTGTCGAAATTGGTTCCAGCTCGGATGATTGCCTTTATGTTTGGAGTATGGTACTTGGCAATTGCCATAGGCAATAAGGTTGCAGCCATCCTTGGGGGGCAAATTGAGAATATAACGAACCAGTATAGCTTGTCGACTTTCTTTCTTATATTTACCATAGTTCCTGTAGTTGCAGGATTGTTAATAATATCTCTTAACCCATTGATCAAGAAATTGATGCACGGAGTTAAGTAGGTAATAGGCTTACAGCTTACAGCTTATAGCTTACAGCTTATAGCTTATAGCTTATGGTTTGCCATATCAAACTTTAAATTAATTTTTCAATATAAAAAAAGCATGAGAGTAGCAGTTGTAGGCGTTACGGGCATGGTCGGTAACGTGATGTTAGAGGTTTTGGAAGAGCGTAATTTTCCAGTAACAGAATTGATTCCTGTGGCATCAGAGAAATCTGTAGGTAAGAAAATTACCTTTCGAGGTAAAGAATATGCAGTAGTTGGTATGCAACAAGCCGTTTCGTTGAAACCAGACATTGCGTTGTTTTCGGCAGGAGGAGGCACTTCTTTGGAGTGGGCTCCGAAGTTTGCACAGGTTGGTACTACAGTTATCGACAATTCCTCAGCTTGGCGTATGGACGCTACCAAAAAATTAGTTATCCCTGAAATAAATGCGGACGTGCTTACTAAAGAAGATAAAATCATAGCAAATCCCAATTGTTCTACCATTCAGATGTTAGTAGCTTTAGCACCTTTACAGCAAAAGTACGGCATCAAGCGTGTGGTGGTTTCCACCTATCAGTCTATCACAGGAACAGGAGTCAAGGCTGTAAAGCAACTTGAAAATGAATACAATGGAGTAGAAGGGGAGAAAGCATACCACTATCAGATTCACCGGAATGCTATTCCTCAATGTGATGTTTTTGAGGACAATGGCTACACCAAAGAAGAAATGAAATTGGTACGCGAAACGAAAAAGATTATGCGCGATGATTCCATTGCCGTAACGGCCACAGCCGTACGCATCCCAGTGGTTGGAGGGCATAGTGAGTCCTTAAATATTGAATTGCGTGACGATTTCAACCTCGAAGAAGTCAAACAATTACTATCAACATCGGAAGGGATTCAAGTCTTAGATGATACCACTACGAACAGTTACCCTATGCCTCTTTACGCACAAGGTAAGGATGCCGTATTTGTGGGACGCATTCGTCGTGACGAATCACAGAAAAACACTTTGAATATGTGGGTTGTTGCCGATAACCTCCGCAAAGGAGCCGCTACCAACACCATTCAGATTGCTGAAGCCCTCATTCAAAAAGGACTTGTGTAGTATTAATTACAAATTACGAATTACAAAGAAAATTACGAGTTTCAAATTACGAATTACAAAGAAAATTACGAATTTCAAATTTCAAATTACGAAATTATCCAGCCCCGTAATTCGTAATTATTCCCGTAATTCGTAATTTGTAATTTATAATTTATAATTTATAATTTATAATTTTTCATTACCATCGTAATTCGTAATTAATAATTAATCATTCGTAATTTATTTTTCTTACCTTTGCAGAAAACAGAAGTTATGAATACGATCACATTAATTAAAGAGAAATCTTAGTTTTCAAGAGTATCAGCTTTTAACGCAAATATTAGATGAAATGGGAATTGAAATAGAGCGTAAGATAGACTCTTTTGCATTGGATAAACAAGATTTAGAAAATATAGCAAAATCTAATGAAGAGGCTAAACAAGGTCTATTAATTTCAAGTGAAGAAGTTAGAAACAGAGCCTTGAAATTATGTACAAAATAGTTTGGACACCTACCGCAGAAACAGCTTATTTCTCAAATTTAGAATATTGGATAGATAGAAACAAGTCCAATACCTATTCTTTGAAAATAGTTGAGCAAGTGAATTCTATTGAACAATCATTTCTGAAACCCCTTATTTTTTAGCACATTACATAGGCGACCTCAATTTATACAGACGTATTTTTTTCAAAGGAAAATTCTCTTTGTACTATGAGATTTCAGAAGAACAAAAGATAGTTACAATTACGAATTACAAATTTCAAATTACAAATTTCAAATTACGAAATTATCCAGTCCCGTAATTGAAACAATTACGAATTTCAAATTACCAATTACGGAATTATCCACTCCCGTAATTGAAACAATTACGAATTTCAAATTACGAATTACAAAGAAAATTACGAGTTTCAAATTACGAATTACAAAGAAAATTACGAATTTCAAATTTCAAATTACGAAATTATCCAGCCCCGTAATTCGTAATTATTCCCGTAATTCGTAATTTGTAATTTATAATTTATAATTTATAATTTATAATTTTTCATTCCCCATCGTAATTCGTAATTAATCATTCGTAATTTATTTTTCTTACCTTTGCAGAAAACAGAAGTGATGAATACACATACCATACAATTCAAAAAAGCACTCTCTTTTGAACAGTATCAAATGGCAGTGAGAGTTTTAGAAGCCATTGGCTTAGAGGTTTATGATGAAACAAGACTTACTGAAAAACAAAAAGAAAATATTTTGCGAGGAATAAAACAAGCAGAAAAAGGAGAAACCAAATCTTATTTAGAAGTAAGAGAAAAAGCAAGAAAAATATGCGGAGTATAAAGTGGTCTTATGTCGCAGAGCAGGAATATGTAGATGTTTTACAGTTTTGGATAAGCCATAATTCATCAAATACATATTCTCAAAAGATCATGAAAGCTGTAGAGGAAGCCGAAGATATGCTTATGAAAAATCCTTTTATAGCAGAAGAAAAAGAAGATCATAAAGATGGGAATGTGTTAAGGTATAGAAAATTAATTATTCTTCAAAACTTCTCTTTAATCTATATTGTCCGAGATATGATTGAAATTGTATCCTTTTGGGATAATCGACAAAATCCAAAACAATTAAAAAGCATTCTTTAACGCACACGTGGTGAAACAATTACGAATTACAAAGAAAATTACGAATTTCAAATTTCGAAGGTGATGTAAAAAGTATGATGCCCTTAAAAAAAGAAGTGTTTTTGTCAGGCTGAGCGTAGTCGAAGCCTTATCATTACAGGGCTTCGACTACGCTCAGCCTGACAATCAAAACCAGCATCATACTTTTTATAACACAACCCAAATTTCAAATTACGAAATTATCCAGCCCCGTAATTCGTAATTCGTAATTTATAGTTAACTTTAAATCTTTAAATCTTTGAATCTTTGAATCTTTGAATCTTTGAATCTTTGAATCTTTGAATCTTTGAATCTTTGAATCTTTGAATCTTTAAACCTTGAACTCTTGAACCTTTTAACAATTCCAAATCTCTCGCATTGTATTTGTTAATTTTATCCTAAAAAAATGACCGTTCGTGATATGTTTTTGACCGTTCACGCTAATATTGTTATAATTAAGTTAAAAATATCCGAAAAGAGTTTTTTTTGCATATCTTTGCCCCAAATAATAGTTACGTATTAAGAGTTGATAGTTACGAATTGTTATTGTATTAGGTAATTAAATACGAGTAGTGGGTGGTTAGCGATTAAGAAATTTTTTTTAAAACTTTTTTGCGTATAAAGAAAATTTATTTACCTTTGTCCCGTGCAATGAAAGTAGTGGCGTAGCTATTGCGAGTAGTTCAGAACAGTTAAGTAAAATCAAATGGCAGTAGTGCCATAATTTATTATAGTAAACAAATTAATTATTAACTTTAATTTTTTTTTAAGACGATGAAAAAAAGAATTATTATTCCAGCGATTCTTTCAGCGGTGTTAGCTACAGGTTTAACATCGTGCGTGAAAGATAACGAATCAGACTCAGTGAGAGATCTGCGTAACGCAAAGGCGAATGAACTAAACGCTAATGCGGAAAATACAAAAGCGAAAACAGCTCAACAAGTAGCGGTAACGGCTGCTTACGGAGTGGAGGTTAAAATTAGAGAGGCAGTATTAGCCAAGGAGCTTGTTTCTGTTAAGGAAGCAGAGCTTGACCTTGCTATCAAACAGTTGCAACATGCTGTTAACGAGGCTAAGAGTGACAATGACATAGCTAAATTGAAGCTCGATGCTGAAAAAGCAAGACTTGAGTCAGAGCGTGCTTTAGCGAAAGCAA
Source organism: Capnocytophaga canis (assembly GCF_043187445.1). Classification (NCBI taxonomy): domain Bacteria; kingdom Pseudomonadati; phylum Bacteroidota; class Flavobacteriia; order Flavobacteriales; family Flavobacteriaceae; genus Capnocytophaga; species Capnocytophaga canis. Next base: position 1,715,458 of record NZ_CP171121.1, read on the forward strand.
AAGCTGCTGATGATGAGTTGAAAGCTGAACAAGCTAACGCATTGAAAGCATTAGCTGAAGCAGAAGCTAACTTGTTAGACGCTCAAAACGAGTTGTTTAGAAAGAAATTGGAAAAATACACTTCTATTGAGAGTGAGATGAACAAAGCTGCGAAAGAGGTTGTGAAACTTACAGGTAAGATCATCAAAAAAGAAACCGAGATTGCAGGTTTGACACAAAGTGCTACAACACTTGAGGCTGTGAAAGCAAGAGATATCAAAGAGCAACAAGATATTATCGCTAAAAACAAAGCACTTCTTGCAGCATTGGATGGGCTTAAAAATGGTTCAACTGAGGAGTATGCTGCTAAAGTAAAAGAGTATGAAGCAAAAGAGCATGGAGCTGAGTTGGCTTACAATACAGCCTCTTCAACCAACGAATTAGAAGATCTTGAGAAAGCAGCTAAAAAAGTATCTGAGGAAGCAGAAAAGCTTGAGATAGGCAAATTGCTTAGTGATTTCCAAGAAAAAGTAGAAAAAGGAGAGACTTTGTACACTCAGTTTCCTCTTGCTGTGAATGTTACAGAAGTTTTAGAAGTGCAAGATTTAGAAGCTTTGACAGCGTCAGATGTTACTTCTGAATATACTGCTTTGTCTAAAGTAGAGGTGAAAGCAGATAAAGTTAATACTACCTCTATTTTGGCAGATTTGCAAAAAAATATTGAATATCTACCACAGTTAGCTCTTCAATATGACAACGCTATCGCTTTGTATAACGAGCAAGATGAGAATAAACCAGGTACCATAGCTAACTTTGCTAAAAAATTAGCTGACGCAAAAGAGAGCCTTAACCAAGCAATAGAAAACAACTTGGGTGAATCTGTGATAAATACACGCAGACAAGCAGTAGCTAATGCAGCTCACGCTTATGAAGAAGCGATAAGAGATAATAAACAAAAAGCTAAGTTAAGAGCAGAGGTTACAGGAGTTGTTAAGGAATTTACTCGAGTTAAATCTTTCTTTGTAGGTTCATCTACAAATGAAGATAGAAAAGCATTTGATGGGGTTATTACAAAATACAATGACGCAGTTCAAAAAGCAGCAGATCGTTATTTTGTTGAGCAAAGATTGAAAGACCAAAAGGACAATTTCACTAAGATTAAAGGTGTGTTCCAATCTATACTTACAGGGTACGAGACATTTGATAAGCAATACAAAACAGCTTACGAGGAAATTGAAAAAGCAGAGGTTGCTATAGCTAAATACGAAAAAATTGATACTATTCAAGATAAATTGAATCTAGCAAAAGAAGAGTTAGCTGAGTTAAAAAGAGACAAAGCTCACCAAGAGGTATTGTTAGCGGCTTACAAAAAGCAATTGGAAGCTATCAAATTATCTGAGTAATCTCTCAGGCTTTTAAGCACAAAACAAATTAATAACAAGGAAAGGTTGCCTAAGCCCTTTGGGCAACCTTTTTCTAAAATAATTGTTATATGAAAATAAAAAAATTATTATTAATCGCCTTCACCGTTCCTACGCTTTGGATAACAGCGAACGCTCAGGAGGAACAAGCTTCAAAAAGCAATAAGTTCACCTTTGCCGCTACCTTGGGCTACAACAACTATGAAAGCGCTGACGCACCCAATGGATTGGGAAAATCGTTCTCTCCAGTGCAACACGCTACAAGTTGGACAAACAAGGGGTCAATGGTAGGTTTCGAAGCAGGTTGGTTTTTAAATGATGATTGGCGTTTTGTGGGTTCTTTTGGTTTGAGCTATTCGGCATATCCTGGCTACTATGAAGTTCCTGGAGTTACGGGTGATGAGAAGACAGGTGAAAGCTATGAAGTATTTGTTCCTGCGTATGGAACCATCCCTGTACAACATAACTTGTCGTATGCGATGAGCATTGGAGGTGATCGTTACTTCAACATTGAAGGTACAAAACTTTCATGGTTTGCAGGAGGTCGTATGGGATTGGCATACACTCAAAACTCTAAGCGTTACAACGAAGTTGAAAAAATAGAGTTTGGTTCGTCTGTAGCAAGAACATGGAACTACCGCATTGCAGCCGTTGCAGGTGCTGACTATTACTTCAGTGATCGCTTCTTTGTTGGAGCACAAATCGAAGGAATTTCTTACACCTACGCAGTGTCATCAATCAAACCACAACCTGGGTTAGCCAACCGCTCAGCGGATCATTACAACCTGAGTTTCTTTGGTGCACCAACCATTAAAATTGGTTTCGTGTTATTCTAATAAATAACAAAATCTATAAAAATAAAAAGCTGTCTGAAAAGACGGCTTTTTTTGGTTGTGTTATAAAAAGTATGATGGTAGTTTTGATTGTCAGGCTGAGCGTAGTCGAAGCCTCGTAATTACAGGGCTTCGACTACGCTCAGCCTGACAGAAATATCCACTTTATTAAAGGTATCATACTTTTTACAACACTTTCCTTTTTTTTATAATTACGAATTTCAAAGAAAATTACGAATTACGAATTTCCAATTACGAAATTATCCAACTCCGTAATTCGTAATTTATAATTAATCATTAATTCTCGTAATTCGTAATTTATAATTGGTAATTATTCATTAATTCCCGTAATTCGTAATTTATAATTTATAATTAATCATTAATTCTCGTAATTCGTAATTTTCTTTGTAATTTGAAATTCGTAATTTAAAATTATTCTCGTAATTTGTAATTTAAAATTATTCCCGAAATGTTATAACTTTGCGAAATAAAGTTTTTTTAGGGTTTGTGTGTTTAAAAGGTGTTGAATTGTAAAAATAAATATGTTTAAATATGTTTATTTTTACAAAAGTAAAATAAATAAGTGTAAAAATGAAAAAGTCAAGGCTTATTCCTACGCCGAGAATTATAGAGCGGTTGCAGTACGAAAACCCTTGGTGGTCGAGCCAAAGGATTCCCGATTTGTACAAAAATATGTCGAAAAGGTTGTATTTCGATTTGTTTTATCCCTTTGTAACAGAGCAGGATATTCGCCGTGCGGTAGTGCTTATGGGCCCCCGTAGGGTAGGAAAAACCGTGATGATGTACCACGCCATAGACCAACTGATTGAAGAGGGGATAAATCCGCAAAAGATATTTTTTGTTGGAATAGACAATCCTATTTACTTACATTTGGGATTACAAGACATTTTGGAGTTATGCAAAGAGGCTTTAAAAATAGAGTATCTGAGAGGTTGCTATGTGTTTTTCGATGAAATTCAATACCTAAAAGATTGGGAACGCCATCTTAAAGTGTTGGTTGACACTTATCCCGAAACTAAATTTGTCGTTTCTGGTTCGGCGGCAGCAGCACTCCGTTGGCACAGCACAGAGAGTGGAGCAGGAAGATTTACCGATTTTATGTTGCCTCCGCTCACATTTCAAGAGTTTATTCACTTAAAAAATAAGGAAGTGTTGTAAAAAGTATGATATCTTTAATAAAGTGGATATTTCTGTCAGGCTGAGCGTAGTCGAAGCCCTGTAATTACGAGGCTTCGACTACGCTCAGCCTGACAATCAGAACTACCATCATACTTTTTATAACACTACCAAAAATAAAAATCATCTTATCCGAGAAGATGTTATTCAATACGGCGGACAATCAATACCGTATCATCTGCCTTTGGATATAAATGAACTGAATGAAGAATTCCAACAGTATCTCAATTTTGGTGGTTATCCTGAAGTGGTTCTCTCTGAAAAGATTCAGAAAGATATGGGACGGTATGTGAAAAACGATATTGTGGATAAGGTGTTGTTGAGAGACTTGCCGAGTTTGTACGGCATCAAGGATGTTCAGGAGCTGAACCGATTTTTTACCTACATTGCGTACAACACGGGCAACGAATTTTCTTTCGAAAAAATGTCCAAAGAAAGTGGCATACAGAAAGAAACACTCAAAAGATATTTGGAATACCTCGAAGCGGCTTTTCTTATCAAGGTACTTAATAAGGTGGATATCAATGCCAAGAGATTGAAACGGATAACGAGTTTTAAGATTTATCTGACCAATCCGTCGCTTCGTACGGCTCTATTTTCCCCCATAAAAGCCGTGGATGACGAAATGGGAAATATGGTAGAGACTGCTGTTTTGTCACAGTGGATGCACAGAGAAAATTTAGCCCTGACTTATGCTCGTTGGAAAGACGGCAGAAAAGAAGGCGAGGTAGATTTGGTATTGGTAGATGATGTGCGATTCAAACCCATTTGGGGAGTGGAAATCAAATGGAGCAACCGCTATTTCGAGAAACCACAAGAGTTACAAAGTCTAATTCAATTTTGTAAGTCCAACGGGTTTAAAAGTGCTTTGGTTACTTCAATCGACAAAACTGGAACCAAGGAAATAGAAGATTTGTACTTTACTTTTGTACCCGCTTCGGTTTATGTGTACAACATTGGAAACGTTACCCTGAAAATGAAAACAGATTAATTTCAAATTACGATATTTAATTACGAATTTCAAAGAAAATTACGAATTACGAATTTCCAATTACGAAATTATCCAACTCCGTAATTCGTAATTTATAATTTATAATTTATAATTTATAATTTATAATTTATAATTAATCATTAATTCCCGTAATTCGTAATTTATAATTAATTCCCGTAATTCGTAATTATTTTTGTAATTTATTTTTAATCGTAATTTTATGCGAATAGAGAAGTCTTTTCATATCACTGGAAATATAAAACAGCAGATTGTCCATTGGGCAAATAACCAAGGAGAAACCACGATTTGGTTGGATTCCAATGCGTATGCTGATGTTTATCATAAATTCGATGCTGTTTTGGCATTTGCTCCTAATGCAATTCTGAGGCTTGATACTCCTTTGGGAGCTTTTGAAGCTCTACGATCATTCGTGGATAAGACCCGTGATTGGATTTTTGGTTATCTGTCCTATGATCTGAAGAATGATGTAGCATCTTTGAAATCTAATAATTTCGATGGATTACAATTTCCTGAGCTTTACTTTTTTCAACCTCAAAAGTTACTTTTCTTTAGAGAAAATATGGTTATGTTTAGCTATTTGAGCTCGGTTTCATCTGAAATAGAAGCTGATTGGAAAGCCATGCTTACGGCGGAGATGTTTCCTTTTTCAGAGATCTCAGAACCAAATGCGATTACTGCCCGATTGTCCAAAGCGGATTATATGGACAGCGTAAGGAAAATGCAGGAGCATATTGCCCGAGGTGATATCTATGAAGCGAATTTCTGCCAGGAATTTTATGTAGAAGATGTTCAAATAGACCCTATTTCCACCTATTTTCGATTAAATTCTATATCAACGCCTCCCTTTGCGTGTTATTTAAGGTTTGATGATTGTTTTGTAATGTCGGCATCACCAGAACGATATTTACAGCGAACGGGAGAAACGGTCATTTCACAGCCTATCAAGGGTACAGCAAGGCGATCGTCAGATGCTGAAACGGATCGGAAATTGCGTGATGAGTTGGAACAAAATCCAAAAGAACGCTCTGAAAATGTGATGATTGTAGACTTGGTTCGCAATGATTTATCTATGTACGCACAAAAAGGAAGTGTGGAGGTTAGAGAGCTTTGTAAGCCCTACACCTTTAAGCAAGTACATCAACTCATATCCACCATAGCAACGAAGATAAAAGACGGTACACATGCCGTTGATGTGCTGAAGAGTACTTTCCCGATGGGAAGTATGACAGGAGCTCCTAAACTGTCGGCAATGCAAATTATTGAAAAATTAGAGGCTTCAAAACGAGGTATTTACAGTGGAGCAATTGGTTATTTCACCCCTACTGCCGATTTTGATTTTAATGTGGTCATTCGCAGTATTTTTTATAATCAGAAAAAAAAGTATGTGTCTTTTTCTGTGGGGAGTGCTATCACAGCTGTTTCTGACCCTGAAAAAGAATATGAAGAATGCCTTGTTAAGGCTAATGCCATGAAAAAGGTGTTGGAAGAAAGGTGATTTTTTGCATATAAATGCGTATCTTTGCAACAGGAAATCAAACATGCAGTTATTTTATCATACACATAAAGAAGCGGGAACGGATGAAGCAGGTCGAGGGTGTTTGGCGGGGCCTGTGACGGCTGCTGCGGTAATCTTGCCCGAAAATTTTAAGAATGAACTGCTCACGGATTCCAAGCAACTCACGGAAAAACAACGCTTGATTTTGCGAGCTATCATTGAACAACAGGCTGTAGCTTTTGCTGTGGCACATGTTTTTCCCGTTGAAATTGACGAATTGAATATTTTGAGGGCTTCCATTTTGGCAATGCATAGGGCTTTAGAACAGTTATCACAAACTCCTGATTTTATTGCTGTTGATGGGAATAAATTTGTGAAATACGGTACTATTCCTCATGCTTGTATTGTCAAAGGTGATGCCAAAATACAGACCATTGCGGCGGCCTCTGTGTTAGCGAAAACCTATCGAGATGCATATATGGAGCGGATTGCAGATGAATATCCCATGTATCAATGGAAAAAAAATAAAGGTTATCCCACAGTAGAACATCGCAGAGCAATACAAGAGTACGGGATTACTCCCTACCACCGAAAATCGTTTCAGCTATTGCCGGTTCAAATGAAATTGGAGTTTTGACAACGAATAATTAATAATTACGAATTGTGAATTACGAATTACGAATTGTAAATTACGAATTACGAATTGTGAATTACGAATTACGAACTGTGAATTACGAATTACGAATTTCTAATTACGAAATTATCCAATCCCGTAATTCGTAATTTATAATTTATAATTAATCATTAAATAAAATATCCTTTAAATCTCACTTCCATGAAACATAAATATTTTATACTATGGATACTTGTCTTTTGGCAATTATCGTTTTACGCACAAGAAAAGAAATACATGGTCAGAACAATTGCTTTTTACAATGTAGAAAATTTATTTGATACTATCAATGATCCAAGGACTTTTGATGACGATCGAACTCCACAGGGTGCTGACCGCTGGACATCAAAAGTTTACAACGACCATGTGCAGAAGATAGCTAAGGTAATTGCAGACATAGGTAGCGACGTGTCCAAACAAGCACCAGATATTGTTGGGCTTTGTGAAATTGAAAATGAGGATGTTATCGTTGATTTAATCAATACCGATTACCTGAAAAAGTACAATTATGGTATTGTGCATTACGACTCCCCAGATAGTAGAGGCGTTGATGTAGCGTTGATTTATAAAAAAGGGGTGTTTCGTCCCATTTCAACATCCAAACATGTTTTGAAAATTTTCGAACCCAATGGAAAGCGTCGTTACACGCGCGACCAATTATTGGTCAGCGGTATGTTTGATGGTGAAATGATGCATTTTATTGTCAATCACTGGCCTTCGCGTAGTGGAGGTGAGGCAGCAAGTCGTCCAAAACGAGAGGCAGCTGCTGCATTGAATAAAAAAATCATAGATTCGTTACTCGCAAAAGATCCGAAAGCTAAAATTTTTAGTATGGGGGATTTTAATGACGATCCTACTAATGCGAGTTTTAAAAAGATTTTAAAAACCGAAGGTAAAAAGAATAAAGTTAAGGCAGGAGGGTTATACAATCCTATGGAAGAGATGCTCAAAAAAGGTATCGGATCACTTGCTTACCAAGATGCATGGAATTTATTTGACCAGATATATTTTACACAAGAATTATTAGAAGAAGATAAATCAACTTATCGCTACTGGAAAGCGGGAGTTTTTAATAAACCTTATTTGGCCAATCCTAAAGGTAAGTTTAAAGGCTATCCGTTCCGAAGTATGTCCAATGGGAATTATACTTGGGGATATTCAGACCACTTTCCCGTCTATCTTTACTTGATAAAAGAAATGAAATTATGATTGTCCGTAACCGCTAATTCATGTGAAGTGAAGAAAAAAATACAATAATCACGTAAGAGTATCGCTTTTTATATGTTTCCGCATGGGTTGTTTTTAATGCTTTATGTAGCTTTTTCTTATTTTTAGAGAAACGTACAGATTGTAATTGCTTTTATTGTGCAAAACGGATAATCATAAATGAAGTAGAAAGAAACAATAAAAATAAAACGTATGAAAAAATGTCTTTTTTATCTTGCTATTGGAATCGGGTTGGCGTCCTGTTCTGAAAAGAAACAAAAGCCAGTTACAACGAATGTTAAATCGAGCGTTGAAAATATTACACAACAAAACCAAGAAGCCTTGGATGAGGCCTTGCTTACTTCCTTTATAAATGACGTAGGTTTTGATTTTCTTAATAAATGTTACTACGAAAGAAATCTGAATACCTATATTCGAGATGAACATGAGAATCTAAAGGAATTTATGGATCCTGCTATCGGTTTGCGCCGTTATCATTTGCCGGGGGCGATGGTTTATTTGTCAGGGAAAGATGAAAATTATGGATTTATGGATTTCGATGATTTTGAGTTTGAACCGACCAGTCAAGGAGAATCTACACTTTCCGTAATGGATGTTAATCAAGACCCTTGTGAACTTGATTTCAACCAAGGAAGAACAGCTTATCTCCATTTGGTGAAAGAGCTGCCCGAATACTTCAGTCAACAAACAAATGAGGTTGAAAAAGTGGTGCTTCCCTATAAAGATGCTAAGATTATCGTTATGTATGTGATGGACAAATACGAACGACCTAAGGCGTTGTTTTTTATCGACACTCCTAAAGGCATGAAATTAGGTTTTGTTGACGATGCCGTTTGTGGAAATAGGTAGATTCTCAGAGTAAAAATAAGTGTGAAACTTGGCCAAAGTCACCTGTGTATGGGTGGTTTTGGTCAAGTTTTTTTATTAGAGAAAAAAAATAAATCTGTGAAATGTAACAATTCGTTTGTTTTTGCATCTTTGTAAAAAAGGAATTATGAATTAACCATTAAATAATTAATAATTAACAACTAACATATATGAAAATGAACCGATTAACATTTTTGATTTTCTTTCTTTTTACGACAGTTGTTTTTGCTCAGACTGGTACAGTTTCAGGACGAATTGTAGATGCTGAAAGTAAAGAAGTATTGCCATACACAGAAGTTTCGCTTTTCTCCTCCGATAATAAAAACCGAAATTTTGGAGTTATTTCTGATGAAAACGGAAAATTTTTATTAAAAAACATTCCTTTCGGAGAATATACATTGAAAATCAGTTTTGTTGGATATGAAGATGTTACTAAACCTTTGTCAATCAATGCTTCAAAAACAAATTTGGGTGATGTTTTATTGCATCTTTCCGTTCAACAAATTGAAGAAGTGGTGGTAGAAGGTCGAAAAGCAGCTTTCTCGTATCAAGTAGATCGTAAAACTATCAATGCCTCGGCTTTTCCAGAGGCGAATACAGCAATAGATTTGCTTACCAATGTGCCTTCATTGAACGTAAGTGTAGATGGTAGGATTACGTATCGTGAGGGAGGAACTTTTACTGTATATATTAATGGAATCATCGCCAAAGACGGGCAGGAACGCCTACGAACGCTCGACGCCTCACAGATTGAGAAAATAGATATTATTACCAATCCATCTGCTAAATACAGTGCTTCGGGAACGGCAGGAATCATACGTGTTGTGCTGAAAAAGAATAAATTGGAAGGGTATGCTATCAATCTTTCAGCTGAATTTAATACATTGGAAAGAAAAAGCTTTTCTTATTCCATTGATAAAAAGGGCAAAAAAGGAGGTTGGCATGTTTCGGGAAATATTGCCGATCACCATTGGGGAGATTCTCGTTCACAAGGAATAAGCAATGTGTATGCTCCCGATGGGAAGCGTTTTGAAACTTTATTCAATAGTGAATACAAAGCCAATATGAATAATTCTTTCATTGATTTTGGATTTAATTATGACATCACCGATCGCGATTTTATCGATGTTTCAATAGACTATGTTCCTTTTAGAAAGAAAGAAAAAAAGATAGATAAAACACAAATTTCTGAAAATACATTTGATAAAGAGGGTAATTTACTTTCGTCAAAGGATTTTCTTATGGATGTTGATAATCAATTTTTATATCAAAATTGGGGTGCTAATTTAGAATATTCGCATTTTTTTAATAAGGATAAATCCCATTTTTTGAAGTTAAATTCAGGATATAGCTTTTTTATTGGAAGTAGTGATGATTTTACTAAAGGTCATGTCATTAGCCCAAAGGAAAATACGGTTTTTGGAAATAAAAGTTCAGAAAAAAATGAAATTTTCACTAAAAGTATTTTGGAATACGAGCTACCACTAACCGACGCTACAAGTATTGAAGCTGGGGTTGATATCGAAACCGATCATATTCCAGAAATTACTACTGAAAGCGGGTTTTTTAAAGGAGATCGTATAGTAGAAACTTCGAAAGATGTTTCTGAAAACCAAGTTATTAACTACAAGGAGAATATCTATGCAGGGTATTTTAGCTTTAAGAGTTCGTTCGGCAAATTTGAATATAAATTAGGTCTACGTTCGGAACATACAGCTCGAGATATAATATATTCTTTTGATAATCAGCAAGGGGTAAGGAAAAATGATCGTTTTAAAAAGAATTTTACGGATTGGTTTCCATCAGTGCATTTGCTGTATAGTTTTTCTCAGAACAGTCAAATTAGTGGAAATTACAGTCGTAGAATCAGTCGTCCAGAGTATTGGGTATTGGTACCAGCTTTTGTTTGGAATGATAGATATTCGTTCTTAACAGGGAATAGTCGTCTGTTGCCCAGTTACACGGATTCCTATGAATTAGCGTATAAAAATTCATGGGGGAAGGATTTCGTTTCCATAGAAATGTTTGCTCGTAATCAACACGATATAATGAGCCCCTACAGTCGAGTGTATCGAGATAATATGCTGCTCATCACACGAGAGAACGTAGGCTCTTCGTGGGCTACAGGAATAGAGCTTATGGCAGGAGTTGATGTTTTTAAATGGTGGAATGTCAACGCTTCGTTTACCGCCTATCATTACCGCCAAGATCTTGAAGTAGACGCAAACTCGTACCCTATTGAGCAATGGCGATTCAATGCTAAACTCAACCATACGCTGCGGTTACCGCGTAATTTTTTACTCCGTGTGAATATGGGATATCAGTCGCCAACAAAAGACTTGCAAAACAATGTAGAAGCAATATTCCTGACCAATGCCTCCTTTACAAAAACGTGGAAGGACAACCGATGGAGTTTGAGTTTGTTTGGAAGTAATGTCTTTGATTCGTATCGATATACCAAAACTAATGTTGGTGAGAATTTTTCAAAACAAACTAAAATGACATATCGCCCATATGTAGGTTTTTCTCTGAAATATCAGTTTAATAATCAAAAATAGATAATTCCTGTATGCTATTTGTATTCTTCTGTGAAGTATAGAAGATTCCGATAAACAACGAACAGTGAGTAGTCATTCTTGTCCTTTGGAATGATTGCTCACTGTTCTTTTTGATAGTCTTTTAATGTTGTATGTAGTAATTGAAATCGATTGTTAATCTGCGACTTCAACTAAGATAGGGCAGTGGTCACTATGTTTTGCTTCGGGTAGTATGGTAGCCCGCAGCAAACGATTTTCAAGAGGTTGAGCAACTAAATTATAATCAATACGCCACCCTTTGTTATTGTTACGAGCGTTGGCTCGGTACGACCACCACGAATAATTGTGTGGCTCGTTATTAAAATATCGGAAACTATCAATGAACCCACTTTTCATAAATCCATCCAACCATTCCCGCTCTACAGGTAAAAATCCAGATACATTGGCATTTCGGATAGGGTCGTGAATATCAATCGCTTGATGGCAGATATTATAATCTCCGCAGATAATCAAATTAGGGAAAGACACTTTTAGATTGTCTATATATTTCTGAAAATCGGCCATAAAAGTGAGTTTGAAGTCCAAACGATCAATGTTCGTCCCCGAAGGTAAATATAAGCTCATCACCGAAAGACTGCCATAATCAGCACGGAGGATACGCCCTTCTTTGTCCATGTAATCCAAACCACTTCCAATCTCTACATGAGTAGGTTTCGTCTTAGAAAGAATAGCTACGCCACTATATCCCTTTTTTTCGGCACTATGCCAATATTGGTATTTATAACCCAAAGCCTCAAAGGCTTCTTTTTCAATTTGAGACTCTAAAGCTTTGATTTCTTGTAAGCAAAGTACGTCGGGATTTGCACTCTGTAGCCATTCGATAAGACCTTTAGTCATTGCGGCACGTACGCCGTTTACATTGTAAGATATGATTTTCATTTTTTGTTAATTGTCAATTGTTAGTTGTTAATCACTACTCTTTTGGTAAAGCATAAAAAACAAGGACTTGTTAATATCAGTATTAGCAAGTCCTCGTTTTTCTGTAAATCTCCAAAAATATTAATAGAAACTACTTAGATTTTCTTTGATTTCAGCTGCGTTTTTAAGTGCGTTGTACACCTCTTGTGATGCACGACTCACTTTTAGTGTCTCTAAACTTTTGCGTTGTGATTTTAAATCACTTGGAGCTTGAGCAGGAGAGATTGCAGTAACTTCTACTACGTACACAGCATTCTCACCCTCAATAGGTTTGGAGGTTTGTCCTTGTTTCAAAGCAAACACTGTCCCTACTACTTTTGGTTCACGACCTTCACCGATGATAGTTGGATTATTCATTGACAGACCTGTAGCAGTTCTTACTTCAGCATTATTTGCAGAAGCAATTGCATCTAAGGAAGCTCCTTTTGCTTTTTCAGCTAATATTTGAGCTTTTTTCTCACGTATAAGAATTGGTTTTACAAATGGAGCCGCATCTTGTACAGAAGAAACGCCTTTCTCTCCTTTTTTTGTCAATTGAGCTACGATGTAGCTTCCTCCCGCAGTGAATTTACGGATGTCACCCACTTTAGTGTCTTCTTGGAAAAGCCACTGTACAATTTGTCGGTTGTTGCCTAATCCAATGATGTATTCGTCATTTTGTTTTAGGTTGTCAGCACGAAGCACTGTTAAGTCTGATTTTTTAGCTACTTCACCAAAGTTTTTAACATCTGCTAAAGCGTCCATTTCAAACTTAGAAACCTTTGTGAACAAATCGTTTAGTGTTGTTTCTGACGGTTCAATATTTCTTGTGATGGTTGCTATTTGTACGGCATTTGCTTTTTCAGTAACTCGTACAACGTGGAATCCGAAATCTGTTTCAACTACTCCAATGTGTCCAACCTTATTTGTAAATACGAAATCTTCAAAAGGCTTAACCATGCGTCCGCGGGTAAAGAAACCTAAATCACCACCACTGTAATTTGCTCCTGGTTCTTCTGAGTTTTCTCTTGCCAACTCAGCAAAATCAGCTCCTTCCTTCCGAGCCTTTGCTAAAATTTCGTTAGCTTTTGCAAGAGCCTCTTCTTTGGTGCGTGTTGTACTCTCATTTGCTGCACGACTTCCTGCGTAAGCTATCAATATATGACTTGCCTTTACAGCACCGTTGGTTTCTTTGGCAACCATGCGTGATAGTTTCAGCACTCCGTTATCATCGTAAGGTCCAAAAGTTTTTCCTACTGGTAGAGCAAATAAGGTGTCAGCATATACAGTTGGTAATTCTGACTTAGTTACGTATAGCGAGTCATAAGGAGAATCAGAATTTTTCTCAATAAACTCACGGATGTTTTTTACGTTGGCAAATCCTCCAATGGTGTCATTTGAGTTTGTGGTGCTGTTGTATACCACTTGTGGCTCCAATAAACGTAATAAGGATGCTTTGTCAGCTTCAATATCCTCAGCAGAAGCTTTTTCGTTCACTACAATGTACTGGATGTTTCTGAAAGCCTCTTGCTCGAATTGTTTTTTGTTTTTGCTGATGTATGCTTTTATGTCGCTGTCACTCACCGATACAGTGCTGTCAGGGATTGAACTGTACTGCAAGGCTACGAATTTTATGTCGGCTTTGTCTTGTTCTTGGTGATAAGCGATTTCGGCTTCAGCGTTTGTAACTCCTAATCCAGCACGGATTAAGTTAAAGTACATTTGTTGCTTCGCAGTTTCAACAAGTGCATTTTCTTGCATTTTCCATTCTTGGTAAGCTTGCGGGTTACTTGCTTTCAGTGTGGCTAAATAGCTGATAAATTTTGAAGGATCAAATACACCAAGATCATTCGTAAATTCAGGGCTTTGAGCCAAAGGACTCTTAGCTAACACTGACAAAATTTGATCTTTTTCAATGCTTAATCCCAATTTTTCAAATTGTTGTTTTAAAAGGATGCTACGAACGTTTTGTTCCCATACGTATTTTGCAGCTTCAAGGCTACTTGCTTGTCCACCTGCTCCTTGAACAGCGTTTTCCACCTGAAAGCGGAAAGCATCAATGGAAACATCTTCTCCGTTTACAGTTCCAATTTCAGTAGTTTGCCAATTACCGAATCGTCCTGAACCAATGAAGTCAGAGATTACGAAAGCGAAAAGAGCTAACCCTATAATCGCAATAAGAAATACGGTACGGTTTCTAATTTTTTCAAGAATTGCCATTTTTGTTATGTCTAATTTAGTATTAATAATCAATCGGCGAAGTTAATACTTTCTGTGGAATTATAAAAATATCTTACTAAGTTTTTTTTCAAAGCGGATTTAATTCTCAAATGCATCTTTTGTTAAACAAAATTATTACATTATTTTTTGTGTTCTTTAAAGCTCCGTGTAGATACTCTATCGTTTTGAAATGAGGTGTTAGAACTATTTCGTTAGACCTTTGAGTATATGTTCTGTGTTCGTGTGTTTGCTATTAATTTTGAGTGTATTTTTTATTTTTTTAATTATTTTATAACAGGTCTGTTTTTAGAGATGTGCTACAGGTTAATCCATTGATTTTTTTATTCTTATAACAAAAAGGGCAGTCCTAAAAACTTGGACTACCCTTTATTTGTACTAAGAGAACCGAATTATTAACCTTTAATAAAGGTAAAAGTAAAATATCCGTCTTTATCTTTAGTTGTTAAATGACTTGCTTCAGATTCTAAGTCTGCTTTGTTTTGGTAATAACTGTCTATACGAAGTTTTACAAATTTTTCATCATGAGTTCTTATCACAAGAATCTTTCCAGGCGTAGCTTTAATTAAATGTGTAGGATGGCCTGTGTATGTTGCCATATGAAAGTTGCTCCTGTGTTCTGTTTTTTAGAGAAATTTATCGAGGATAGTTAGATTTATTATACGAAACAAAAAGTCGTATTTTTTTATATCTGCTTGTGTGCGAAATGTTTGTTAAATGCTAAATTAAAAAGTATATTTTAGAGATATTAATCTTTGTTTTTCTCATTTATTGAGTTAATAATCAAGGTTAAGTTTCTTTTGATTTTTAGTGAATAATACTGTTATATTCATTTTTTTTCTTCCTTTTTTTGCGTATTTTTGCCCCTAAATTCATTCAATATACAATATGTTAAAGCAAAATTTACAACTGAAACTTTCGCAAAAATTATCACCTCAACAAATTCAATTGATGAAGTTGGTGCAATTGCCTACGTTGGCTTTTGAACAACGCATCAAACAAGAATTGGAAGAAAACCCTGCTTTGGAGTCGGGGCGTGAAGAAAGTGAATATGACGAATTTGCAGATGAATTTGATAACTCTTCAGACGAATATAACGATAGTGAAGTGATTGATATGGAGGATATTAATATTGATGAATACCTCAGTGATGATGAAATTCCCGAATATCGATTGCATACCAATAACTACAGCGATGATGATGATGAAAAAGAAATTCCTTTTAGTGCCGAAGTGTCTTTTCATCAATCACTTTTAAATCAATTGAATACGTTTACTCTTTCCGACGAAGACTATTTCATTGCTGAATTTTTGGTAGGGAGTATTGACGATAGTGGGTATATCCGTCGCTCTATCCAGGATTTAACTGATGACTTGGCTTTTACACAAAATATTTATACAGAAGAAGATAAGGTAAAACAAATCCGTGAACAGATTATCTTTCAGTTAGATCCTGCGGGTGTGGGTGCATTTGACTTACAAGAGTGTCTTTTGATACAACTTCGCCGTAAAAAAACGACTTCATCTGTCGATTTGGCTATAGAAATTATCGAAAAGGCATTTGAGCTATTCACTAAAAAGCATTATGCTAAACTGCAACAAAAGTTTTCTATCTCAGAAGATGAACTCAAAGAAGCCATACAAGAAATTGAACGTTTAAACCCTAAACCAGGAAGTTCTTATTCGGGGAGTAATGTTCAAGTAGAGCAGATTATTCCTGATTTTACCATCCGAGTGAATGATAATGATTTGGAACTCAGTCTTAATGGGCGAAATGCTCCTGAATTGCATGTTTCGCGAGAGTATTCCGAAATGCTTGATACCTACAAAAAAGCCAAAGAAAAGACCTCTTCGCAGAAGGAAGCAGTTTTCTTTATTAAACAGAAGTTAGATTCTGCTAAATGGTTTATTGATGCCATCAAACAGCGTCAGCAAACACTTCTAGTTACCATGGACGCTATCATGCAACACCAACGCGAGTATTTTCTTACAGGAGATGAACTGAAAATAAAACCGTTGATTTTAAAGGATATAGCTGATAAAATAGGAATGGACATCTCTACCGTTTCAAGAGTAGCGAGTAGTAAGTATGTAACCACACCTTATGGTACCAGATTGATTAAAGACTTTTTTTCCGAATCAATGAAAAATGATCAAGGAGAAGACGTTTCTACACATGAAATTAAGCAAATACTACAGCGCATCATCGCTAAAGAGGATAAAAGCAAACCTTATCCTGATGACGATTTGGCACAATTGCTTAAAGAAGAGGGATATCCAATCGCAAGGCGAACAATTGCTAAATACCGTGAACAGCTCGATATCCCGGTTGCAAGACTTCGAAGGGAGTTGTAAAAGCTATTGTTGTAGGATCTTTTTCACGTTACCAGTTGTTATAAACGATTTCAGGTTCAAAAGGTACAGCAATTTTAGACAGTATTCTTATAGCTGTTTACTTCTCTCGTACTCCATTTGCAAATCATTACTTTAGCCATAAAATAAATAAAAAAGACCGACTGGGTTTCCCAATCGGTCTCTTTTATTAGGACTACTAATAAAAAATTAGATTATTTTGTAGCTTTTACTTTAACAACCAATTCGATATCGTCGTTAATGAATTTGTCTTTAAGGTTGTCGAAAATTGATTTTGAAGCGTAATTTACACCGAAATCAGTACGGTTAATTGTAAAAGATTGAGAGTCAATAACTACTTCTGAGTCTGTTACAGAAACTGTTGCAGGGAAAGTTACTTCTTTTGTAATTTCTTTCACTGTAAGATCTCCTGTTACGTTTGTTCCGTCAAATGATTTGAAAACAAATTTAGCAGTAGGGAATTTTTTTACGTTAAAGAAGTGATCTTCAGCATCTTCTTTACCGGTTCCTTTTAAGTGGCCTTCTAAGTCTTCTTTTCCATCTCCAGCAGCTAAGTCTAAAACAACGATAGAGTTCATGTCTAAAACAAACTCTCCTGATACGATTGATTTATTTTCAACGTTTACTGTACCTTCTGAAACGTTCACAGTTCCATTGTGTTTTCCTGCAGGTTTTGATCCAACCCATTCAATTACAGAGCTTGGAGCTACTGTATAAGCCACAGAGCCAACTGGTTTTTCTGTTGAAACAACTTCTGTTTGTTCTGTTTGAGTTTCGCTTTTCTTTGCGTCACTTTTACAGCTTACGGCGATCAATGAAGCAATTACTCCTAATCCTAATACGATTTTTTTCATGTTAAATGTTTGTGTTTAAATTTTAAATTTGTAAATTGGGGCAAAGCTATCAATTATCTCTTTACATGTTGTCTAAAAAAAATGTTAATTAACATATTTTAATATTTTAAAAGTAAATGTAGTGATTTTGTTGTTGTATTTCCCACTGAATTTTAACGTTTTGATATACTTATAATTTTGTCTTTTTCTTTTGTGTTATAAAAAAAATCCTTACTTTTGCCTATGAATTAAGTAAAAAATAAAAGTTATGAGTACAGAATTAAACAACAGTACTATCTCTAAGCAAGAAAATAAGAAAGTACTTGCAGGGGTTTTGGCCTTGGTATTAGGCTCAATAGGAGTTCATAAATTCTTTTTAGGATATACGAAAGAAGGAATTATACAGATTGTATTGACAGTCGTTACTTGTGGGATAGCTTCTTTAGTGCCTCTTATAGAAGGCATCATTTACTTAACTAAGTCTGATGAGGAGTTCTATAAGATTTATCAACAAGGGCGTAAACCTTGGTTTTAAAAAATTAAAAGTTAGCAAACGAAAAAGGCTGTCTCACGACGGCCTTTTTCAATAATTAATTAAAATCTAATATAGCATGAAAAAACTTTTTATGACACGATTTTAGACAAAAAACCACCTTTTTCAGCAGATTTATCGTCTTCAGCTTCCTTACTTACCTCTTTTGAAATAACGCTTTCAATTTCTTCCTTATAGGTTTTTAGTAAGTTTGCTACAAATTCGTAATATGAAACTCCCATATCTTCCAAATACCCCATAAAATATTTCTCGCTAACCTCCAAACCATTAACTTGCTCAATTTTTAGCAAACGTCTGTATAGCGGTTCAATGGACTCTTCAATAATGCTCTTGGGCAATGCTTTGCGATAGGATACAAATCCAATAATTTTATCTTCAGCGTCTTTTTTGATTTCAAAGTTCGTAATCACCCAATAGTATTTCCCACTTTTTGACATGTTTTTGATGATGGCGTGGAAATTTTCACGAGTTTTTAAGTTGTCCCAAAGGATTTTAAATACAACTTTCGGCATGTCTGGGTGACGAATGATGCTATGTGGTTGCGACATCAATTCGTAAGCTTCATAGCCAGAAACATCAATGAAATCATCATTGGCGTACTCAATATTTCCAAATTTATCGGTTCGGCTCATCAAAGTTTTTGATTTATCCCACTGTACCTCTTCATTAATAGGCGTAGGGCGGACAACGCAATTTTTCTTAGCTCCGCCTTCAGTTTCTTTAAGAGAGTTTGTGTTTGTTTTTGTTTCGTCGCTGTTGTTTTTCATCTTTCCGACCTTAATTTTTAAAAGCACATCTGTTGTGAGATTTTCTATTCCTTTTTTTTGACTAAGTTGCCACATTATCCTGTCATAGAAAAACATTGTCATTCTATGTCTATTACATTGCAAATCAGTAATCAAGCCTAAATGAGTTTGATAGAAAAAAACTTTGATGTGGGCAAGTTATAATAAAATGTAAATATTTACAAATTCATTAAATGTTAATTAACTTTTTTTAACTTTTGTGTTTTTGTAATGTTCTGATTTTTAGTTTTTTACTTTTTCAACCAATTCTAATTCTGAAATAGCTACAGTGGTGGTAAACATGCCGTAATTCACAATAGCTTTTCCCTTCTCAATTTTATCGATGACACCAACGCTACGACTATCTTTGATGCGTACTCGGTCATTGATTTTTAACATGCGTTGCATTCGTTCTTTGGCGGCTTCCTCCTGAGTGATTTTTGCCTTTTTTTCAGCTTTTTTCTGAATTCTGATAGCTTTAATTTCTTTATTAACTTCAGTCTCTATGGTCTTTTTTTGCTCTTTTTTTTGTGTTTTTTCAACTTTGGAGAGTTGCTTTCGTTTAGCGTTTTCACCCTCAATAATTCGCAATATGTCAGATACTAATGAACGTCGCTTGCCGTCATAAAAATAACGCTCTGCTACTTCGTCAATTTTATTTCCTAAGTAAATCATTCGTTGATTATGATCGTAAAGCTCTTGATAATTTACCAGTTTAGACTTTATGCGTTCGTTTAACTCCTCCAAGCGTTTGGCTTCTTCACGTGCTTTAGCTTCTTCATCTTTCAGATTTTCAGTGGTTTTTTCCATTTTGCTTCTTTCTTTTTGAAGCTTCGCAATGGTAGCGTCAAAACGAACTTTTCCTTTTTCAATTTTCTTTTTAGCACGGTTTATCAGTCCAAAAGGAATTCCATTTTTTTGAGCGACTTCAAAGGTGAATGAACTTCCCGCTTCTCCTACGATAAGTTTGTAAATAGGTTCTAAGGTTTTATCATTGAACAACATATTAGCGTTGGTAGCATGAGGCAATTCATTGGCTAATATTTTTAAATTAGCATAGTGGGTGGTGATTACTCCAAATGCTTTCCGGTGGTAGAACTCTTCCAAAAAGGTTTCGGCTAACGCGCCTCCAAGCTCGGGATCACTACCAGTTCCAAATTCATCAATTAGGAATAGCGTACGTTCATTGCATTTTCGTAAAAAATAGTTCATATTCTTCAAGCGGTAGCTGTATGTACTCAAATGGTTTTCAATAGATTGGTTGTCGCCTATGTCTGTTAAAATCCGTTCGAATAAACACATTCGACTGCGATGATGTACAGGAACGAGCATACCACTTTGTAGCATCAGTTGTAGTAATCCAATGGTTTTTAATGTGATACTTTTTCCTCCTGCATTAGGGCCTGAAATCACGATGATGCGTGAATCATCTGTGAGTTCAATATTTTGTGGATAGGTTGGTTTACCTTTTTTTTGATTGTTCAAAAACAAGAGTGGGTGATAGGCTTCCTGCAAAAATAGCACCCTTTCTTCTGTGATTTCAGGAAGTAGCCCATTCATGATTAACGCATATTTTGCTTTCGCATAAATGATGTCAATGGCTGTGATGTAGCGTTGGTAATCTTTGAAAAGAACTACATATTGACTCAAATAGGTTGTGAGTTGCTTCAAAATACGTTGAATTTCTTCTTTTTCATCGTATATTAAATTGGTCAATTCTCGTGAGTACATTTCTGTTTGTCTCGGCTCGATATATACGATGCTTCCCGTTTTGGAACTACCCAGCACTGTTCCGAGAACTTTTCTGCGATACATTGCTTTGACAGCAAGTACCCGACGATTATCCACCACGGTCTCTCGGATGTCATCCAAATAGTCCGAAGCATTGTACTCAGCTAAGGTTCGATTAAAACTTTCATTGATTTTTCCTTTTAAAATGCTGATTTCCTTACGTATATTCCCCAAGGTTTGGGAAGCGTCGTTTTTGATTTCGCCAAATTTGTCAACGATTTTATCAATAGCTTCGGTAATATCGGTAGTGTAATGGATGCTTTCTGCTGTTTCGTGTAAAATGGAATATAGTTCTTTAAATTTACGAAAAAACTGAATATGCGTATTCACGGTTTGCGATATCAAATAGAGTTTTCGTATAGCAGAGAGTTCGAGCGTTGTGTTTTCTACTTGTAATAGCCGTATTTCTGAACTAATTTTCTCACAACTATGTCCTGGGATAGTATTGTTATTTTGAAATGAAGCTAAATATTCATTAGTTTGTTGCAATGCAAAGAGTAAAGTTTCCTTATCCTCAAAGGGTTGCAAACGCAAGGCATATTTTTTCCCTAATTCGGTGTGACATATTTCAGAAATATGTGTGAGAACAGTTCCGAATTCTAAATCTTCAAGTGTTTTATTGTGAATCATTTAAGGTACAAATATATATGTTTTTGTGAGGCGTATCGTGTACGTCTTTTCTATATGTTGAGGTTGTTCGAAAGTTTTGTTTTTAACTGCATCTGTTTGAAATTCAGCTTACTTTTAGGTTTCTTATCTGCTATAAATTAGGTATTCACACATATTAAAAGCTATTTTTTTGGATACTTCTCTTGCAAGTGATACTTCTGAATTCTTATTCGGAAAAATTCAAGTTTCAAAATTAATTGTTATTTTTGTTCTTCATTTTGACGTGCAAAAATATTAAAAAAATGGAAGTAAACATTCATTCTTCATGGAAACCTTATTTAATTAGCGAATTTCAACAAGATTATTTTCAGAAATTAGTGAGCTTCATTAAACATGAATATACACAAGGGGTATGTTATCCGAGAGGGCAACAGATATTCGCAGCTTTTGATTATTGCCCGTTTGAAAATGTGAAAGTGGTTATTATAGGTCAGGATCCTTATCATGGTGTAAATCAAGCTAATGGGCTGTGTTTTTCAGTACAAGACGGTGTCGATCATCCTCCATCGTTGATAAATATTTTTAAGGAATTGCAACGGGATTTGGGAGTACCTTATCCTTCAAGTGGTAATTTGGAACGTTGGGCAAAGCAAGGAGTACTGTTGCTCAATGCTACGTTGACAGTTCGAGCTAACCAAGCAGGAAGCCATCAAAACCAAGGATGGGAAACTTTTACAGATGCTGTAATACGTTTGGTCTCTGAACAAAAACAACAGGTGGTGTTTATGCTTTGGGGTGGTTACGCTAAAAAGAAAGCTAGTTTAATAGATGCTTCCAAACATTATATTTTGACTTCTGGGCATCCGTCGCCATTGAGTGCGAATCGAGGGTATTGGTTTGGTAATAAGCACTTTAGTAGGGCAAATCAGTACTTAGTATCTGTTGGAAAAGGAGAGATACAATGGTAAAAAGAGAGGCTGCCTTTCGGGACAGCCTCAGATGTAAGTTATGCTATATTAGATAAATGCTTATTTTGAATATTTATTGACTTGCTCTTTTGCTTTTATTGCTTTGAGATTCAATTTGTTAATTTCTTGTTCTTTTTTCAGAATTCGATTTTTGTATTTCAATTCGTCTGATGAAGAAAGATTTCCTTTTGCTTTTTTACTTTCAAATTTATTCTGCTCTTGAGCCAATTCGTTTTGCTTCATTTTAACTTGAGCTTCAATTTTTAGAACTTGCTGTTGAGCTTTAGCTAAATTTTTTTGTTTTTTCTCAGCTTCTTTTTTGGCACGTTCCTCTGCTTTTTTAGCTTTTTCCTGAGCTTTTTTGGCCTTTTCTTCAGCCCGTTTTACTTTTTCTTCAGCTTTTTTAGCTTGGACTTGAGCTTTTTCCTCTGCTCTTCTTGCTTTTTCTTCTGCTATGAGCACCTCCTTTTGGGCTTTTTGAGCTCTTTGTTCTGCTTTTAAGGCTTCTTTTTCAGTCTTTAGTTCAATGTTTGAGGGGACGGTTTGTGTCGATGTCCCTGTAGTTACTGTAGTTTGAGCGAATGATATTTGTATCAAAAAAAGCCCAACTACTAAAGCGTAAAGTTTTTTCATATTCTAATGTAATTTGTTTTTTTCGATACAAAAGTATGTATTTATATCTGTTAAATAAAATTAATTACAAAATTTTAAGAGTTTCATTAAGAATTAATTAATCGTAGGTTTCAAGTTTTACTTGTTTTAAGGAGCTAACATATAGTTGTTTACCGTATAAAATAGCTCTTGTTGGAATTTGTAGATTTAACAATTTAAAGTGCGTTGTTTTTTCAATTTTTCAATTTTTTTTGTGAATGGACAAGTGAAAAATTCGAAGCATAAACAAATCAAGTGGATGTATTGTAATTATTTGCTTTTTTCCGATAGATTAGACCTCTCGGGTGAATTATGTTAAGCCCGAATCTGCAGAAAAATTTGTACAAAGTTACTTAGGGTTTGCTCTGAATAAGAAAGATAGTTTTTAAACTCATAAATGATTAGCAGTGAGGAAAAATAAGTTTCTTTGGGAGATTATTTTGTATTTATTTCATTTTTTTTGTATTTTTGTGCTATTATTAACCTAATTTTGTAGTTATGAAATACATAAAAAGAACTCTATTTCTTTTGGGGTTGTCCTTTTTTATAGGTTGTTCCTCAAAAACAGAGAAAAAACTACCTCGTATTGCTATTGCAGGTATTGCCATTGAGTCAAGTACGTTTTCACCCGCTGTTTCCGATGAAGACGCTTTTCCGTTGCGTATAGGTGATAGCATTTTCTCGTATTACAATT
This sequence comes from Capnocytophaga canis, assembly GCF_043187445.1. Lineage (NCBI taxonomy): Bacteria > Pseudomonadati > Bacteroidota > Flavobacteriia > Flavobacteriales > Flavobacteriaceae > Capnocytophaga > Capnocytophaga canis. The sequence continues at coordinate 1,739,151 of NZ_CP171121.1, forward strand.
TTTTTGTTCCCGATTCGTCCGTTGTGCAACGGGCTGAGTGGGTGCCTACTTTGCGTTCACATGCTATGCCTGGAGGTATTGTAAAACGTGAGGTTTATGAAAAAATGGTAAACAAGACACTTGAAATGCTCAAAGAATCCTTGCCTATTGATGGTCTTTTCTTCGATATTCATGGAGCGATGAGCGTTCAAGGATTGGAAGATCCTGAGGGAGATTTAATAGTTCGAATTCGTGAGGTAATTGGTGATAAAGTTCTGGTGTCTTCTTGTATGGATTTACATGGAAGTGTTTCACCTCGTTTGGCACAGCATGTAGATATGATGACTTGTTATCGACTTGCGCCGCATGAAGATGCGATGATTTCTAAAAAACGGGCTTTGGTGAATTTGATTGACCGATTGGAGAGTGGCAAAGGCAAACCAGCCTACAAAGCATGGATTCCTGTGCCAATTTTGCTTCCAGGTGAAAAAACAAGCACACGCATTGAACCTGCCAAAAGTCTTTACGGACAAATTCCGAGTCTCATTGACGGAGATAAGGTCATTGATGCTTCTATTTGGATGTCATATCCATGGGCAGACGAGCCTCGCAATCACGGGGTTGTTTTGACTTATGGTGATGATAAAGAAGCTGTAGGCAAAGCGGCAGAAACCTTGGCGAAACATTTTTGGGATGTACGCGATAAATTTGAGTTTGTAGCACCAACAGCCTATTTGCCCGAGTGTCTTTCACAAGCCTTAGCGAGTACAGAAAAACCGTTCATTATCAGTGATATGGGAGATAACCCGACGGCAGGAGGAGCAGGTGATGTTACATGGACACTTACCGAGCTTTTCAAACGTCCTGAATTTAAATCTGAAAAAGGAAAAAGTGTTATTTACGCCTCTATTCCTGATGCTGAATTTGTAAGACAAGCACAAGCTATTGGAGTAGGAGGTAAAATTGATGCTTTGGCAGGAGCCCGTGTTGACGATCGTTACGCTCCGCCAGTGCGTGTGTCAGGAACCATTACAGCTATTGAAAAAGACGATAAAAACAATACGATTGTAGTAGTTAAAAGTGGAGCTATTTCTGTGATTATCACCGAAAAACGAAAAGCGTATCACTATGAGCGTTACTTTACTGAAATTGGGTTAAACCCTCGAGAAACGGATATTTTAGTGGTAAAAATCGGATATTTGGTACCTGAACTTTACAATATGCGTAAAGGCTGGGTAATGGCTTTAACGCCAGGTGGTGTTGATCAGGATTTATTGCGTTTGCCTTACAAAGGTATCCAACGTCCGATGTATCCATTAGATGCAGATATGCCTACGCCTAATTTAAAGGCTCGTTTTGTGCCGTTGGCAGATGAGCCACCAGTTACGAAACTATGATTTTTTATCACATATAGGAGGCTATTTGGGGAATTTTCCATAGCCTCTTTTTTGTGTGATTGATTGCTATTACTTAAGTCAGACTTCTCAGAAGTATAAAGAAACCTCATCAAAGTTTTCCACTCAGAGCGGTTGAATTTGATGAGGTTTTACAGCATAATTTTGAAAGAGAAAGTCGCTAAAACGATATATTTTCAGATCTTTTGTTTATTTTATAAGTTCCGAAATAGGAATTTTTTGAAAGATTAAATCACCAACTCCTTCGTAAAGTATTCCGATGTATTTGTTATCGATCAGAGACATGCAAGAATATCCGAAATTACCATTGGCATAGAGTTTTATTTGAGGGAGTTTATTCCACGTATTGCCGTCGTCATCACTCGCTTTGATGGTGATGTTAATTCTATTTTTTGCATCGGCAGGGTTCGAGAAAAACAAATATTGTTTACCGTTATTAGCCGAGTAGGAAATGATACTTGCCATACAATTGGGCTCGGTTAGTGCTTTACGTGATGTGCTGTGTTCTGTCCACGTTTTTCCAAAATCGCGAGTAACAGCCACTGAACGTCCGTGAAAGGCATCGGAAAGCGTGTAATTCTGCCGATTTCGGTCGTCACGCATATTAAGCATTATACTTCCGTCAGAAAGCTGAACTACTTGTGCTTCGGTGGTGTGTGATTTTGCTCCCGTGCCACAATGCCACGTTTTTCCGTGGTCGTCGCTGTAAATCAGGGTAGAGTGCGGTACTTGATTTTCGTCTTTGTATTGTGCAGCGAACATTATTTTTCCATCAGCAAGGGTAATTCCGTTACCAGGGCCATTGAAGAAAAGATACCATTTGGGGTCTTTGGTCTGCGGAGTGATGCTGATAGGTTCGCTCCACGTGATACCGTCATCGTCGCTTTTAACGAGCATCAACTGACCGGTTTCGTGTGGCGTCATACCCGGTTTGGAAGCCCACCACGCCATTTTGTCTTTGTCGTGTCCGTGAAGCCAAAGAGCTGCTACCCAAATAGTTCCTGTGTTTTTATCCACCAATACGGCAGGGTCGCCAATTCCGTTGAGTTGGTTGGAGAGTCCGCCCCATTCGCCCAAATCCATAATTTCTTTCATCGGTTCCCACGTTTGTCCGCCATCGGTACTTCGGCTCATTCCCACGTTTACGTCCTCTTGCAGGTCTTTGCAATTGTTGTAACGGTTGTCATACACGGCGATAAGCGTGCCTTTGTTGGTGGTTGCCAACCCTGGAATGCGATAACACTCAACGCCGTCTTGTTTCTTATCGCGAAGCGTTATCCCAAAGCGTTGTGAAGCACTTTTCGGATTTACATATACGTATCGTGACCCGTTTGATAAAAATTCAATTTGAAAAACTTTAATTTTGTTCAGAAGATTCGGCTTTTCGGTGGTTCTTGTTGTTACCCAAACATAAGTGTTTTCAGTTTTTGGTGAGTAATTACCTTTCAGAAGTATTGTCGATTGAATGTTTTTAGTAGAAGCAAATTGTTGTGCTTCTTTAAAGTTTTCATTATCACTTAAATAGATGGCCATTTCACTTAAATCCAAAGATTTTAATTCGGATTTGAGTAAAACTTTTACCTCTGTGATAGCATTCAAATTTTTAGTAGCTAACTTGAAAGAAGCTAATAAATTCTCCTTGCCTGTGACCAAAGGCATTTCGGGTTGTGTAAATTCGCCTCCGCCGATTACGTTTTTTTGGCTTCCACAAGCCGACAAAAGAACAAAAGCGAATAAAAGATAAAAAATTCGATTCATTATGATGCGTTTTATTTATTGATTTTCAATTTTTTCAAAAGTTTTCCAACATTGGAACATAGCTCTCGGCACGTGAAAGCAACCTTTCCATTTTCCGCCTTTAAGAGGGAGCAAAGGTTTTCCTTCACGATTCAGGTAACCGAACCATTCACCGTGCTCAGGGTCAGAGAAATGCGACCAAGCATAGTTGTGTACTTTTTCGTACCACGTCCAAATCTCCGAATTTTTCGTGTGTAAATACGCCTTTGAAAGTGCTACCAAAGTTTCCAAATGTACCCACCAAAGTTTTTGGTCCCATTCCAATTGTTGTGGCGGATTTCCTTTGGAATCCATAAAATACAGAATGCCTCCGTGTTTTTCGTCCCAACTGTAATTGAGGATGTTAAGAATGGTTTGTGTCGCTTTTTCGATAAGCGATTGGTCACCACGACGTACGGCAATATCAATCATAAACCACATTGCTTCGATGCCGTGACCGGGGTTTAGCAATCGACCGTTAAAGCTATCTTCTTTGCTCCCGTCAGGGCGAACATTCTCAAAAATAATACCTGTTTCAGCATCTAAAAACACGTTCATTACTTCATTGATGCTGAAATCTATCGTTTTGTTGATTTCTTCTTCCGAAAGAACGCTTTCCAATTCCAAAACCAAGTTAGAAAGAATCATCGGGAGTGAAAATCCTTTGAGCGGACGCACGTCGGTTGTTTTTTCGTATTTGCCCTTGGGATTGTTTTGTTTTTTTAATATGTTGTGATATGTGCTGATAGCCAGTTTTTTATAAGTTTCATCACCCGAGGCTTTTGCATACTGACTGAAAGCCATTGCTGCAAAACAATCCGAAAAAATGTTGTAAGGTTGAACCAGTGGTTTGCCATCGCGAGTGAGTGCAAAATAGAAATTCCCGTCGCTGTCCATTGCGTGATTTTTCAGAAATTCAACGCCTAATTTTGAGATTTCAAGCCATTTTGGATTTTTCTCTACCTGATTGTAAAGCATCGCAAAAGTCCACGCTTGTCGTCCTTGCAACCAGATGAATTTATCGGTGTCAAAAACGTTTCCTTCACGGTCAAGGCAAGTGAAATATCCGCCAAATTCGTGGTCTAACGAATGTTTTTCCCAGAAGGGAATGACATCTTCTAATAATGTTTTTTTATAAAGTTCGCTGTGTTTCATAAAGATATTTTATGTTATTTTTTCTCTACTTGTTTGTTGTTTATGTAAAAAAGGCGTACCTTAGCAGGGTTTTGTTACTTGACCCGAGAAGTACTTTTCAATTTCCGCAAATGTAGGATTTTTTTTTGAATAAAAGAACATGTTGTGGACGTAAATAATTAAAACAAATGATAGAACTTCAGAAAATAGAACCTTCAGAAAACGTCTCTTTAGTAGATAGAATTGAACAACAAATTATTTTGTATATCAAAGAAAATGATCTTCGTCCTGGAGATTCGCTTCCAAAGGAGATGGAATTGGCTGAACAGTTGGGGGTAAGTCGTACGGCAGTGAGAGAAGCTATGTTACGACTGCGAACCTTAGGACTTATTGAGTCAAAAAGACATAAAGGGATGGTTCTCAAAGAACCCAATTTGATTGAAAATTTGGAGAAAATGCTCGATCCACACATGCTGGATAAAGCTACATTGCATAATTTGTTTGAATTTCGTTTGATGTTTGAAATCGGAATGACTGATTTTGTGTTTGCACGTAAAACTCAAGAGCAAATTCAAACATTGGAACAAATTGTCAATAAAACCAGAGATGTGCAATGTGATAGTAATAGCTTTTCATTGGAAGATGAGGTCTTGTTTCATAAATCACTTTACAAAATAGCTGATAATGAGATGCTTTTGCGATTTCAGAAAATTATCCTTCCAGTATTTGAATATGTTCATCACCTCCAAAGAGAAGAGATGAATGGAGCGTTAGCGAATGGTACTCTGGAAGACGAAATTTCCATAGTAACTCACAGAGATTTGGTGGAGGAATTAAAAAATGGGACTCCGCAATCATTTCGCGAAGCTATGCGACAACATTTGCAACCGCATTTCAGTCGAATTTTGCGAAGTAAATGTTAGTAGTGTTGGGTAGGCAGTTCCAGTGCAATCTGATTTGTTTTGGTAAGTTGTTGTTTTTCAAAAACAACGATGAATCAGGTTGTGGATTGCTAATTATTTTCTATCTTTGTGGCTTGAAAAATATGCATTTATGGAAAAAGTGATAGATGAATCGAAGCAGGGGCAAAGTCTTGTTTTAGAGGTAAATAGAAATAACAGCAAAAAGGTATATATCGAAAGTTATGGCTGTCAGATGAATTTTTCTGATAGTGAGATTGTGGCTTCTATTCTTTCTCAAGAGGGCTACAATACTACGCAAACTTTAGAGGAGGCCGATTTGGTGTTGCTTAATACTTGTTCGATTCGTGAGAAAGCTGAACAAACCATTCGAAAACGGCTGGAGCAATTTAACTCTGTAAAACGCAGTCGTCCGGCTATGAAAGTGGGGGTGTTGGGCTGTATGGCAGAACGTTTGAAACATGCCTTTTTGGAGGAGGAAAAGATAGTAGATATGGTAGTTGGCCCTGATGCCTATAAAGATTTGCCTAACTTATTACAAGAGGTAGACGGAGGACGAGAGGCCGTAAATGTGATTCTTTCCAAGGAAGAAACGTATGCCGATGTTTCTCCTATACGTCTCAATAGCAATGGAGTAACTGCTTTCGTTTCAATTATGCGTGGATGTGATAATATGTGTACATTCTGCATCGTACCTTTTACGCGAGGGCGTGAACGAAGTCGCGATCCATTTTCTATACTTGAAGAAATCAATAGTTTGCAAGTAGCAGGTTTTAAGGAAGTTACTCTATTGGGGCAGAATGTAGATAGCTACCTTTGGTATGGTGGCGGACTTAAGAAGGATTTTGATAAAGCTACTGAAATGGAAAAGGCAACGGCGGTCAATTTTGCCAAATTATTGGATATGGTTGCCACGGCACATCCAAAAATGCGTATTCGTTTTTCAACATCCAATCCTCAAGATATGACTTTGGATGTGATAGATACGATGGCAAAACATCATAATATCTGCAAGTATATTCATTTGCCTGTACAAAGCGGAAGCGATCGCATACTCCAAGCAATGAATAGACTACATACTCGAGCTGAGTATTTTACGTTGATTGACAACATTCGTGAGCGTATGCCTGAATGTGCCATTTCTCAAGATATGATTGCAGGATTTCCAACGGAAACCGAAGAGGATCACCAAGATACGCTTTCTCTCATGGAATATGTGAAATATGATTTTGGATTTATGTTTGCCTATTCAGAACGACCAGGAACATTAGCTGCTCGCAAAATCGCTGATGATGTTCCCGAAGAAACAAAGAAACGTCGTTTAGCAGAAATTATAGACCTACAACAGAAACACAGTCTGTATCGCACACAACAAAAAATCGGACAGATTTGCGAGGTGCTCATAGAGGGGAATTCCAAAAAATCAGATGCTCAGTGGATGGGGCGTAACACTCAAAATACAGTGGTGGTTTTCCCGAAAGAACATTACAAAGTGGGTGATTTTGTGAATGTTAAGATAGAAAGTTGTACTTCAACTACGCTCATAGGAAAAGCGATAGGATATAGCGAAATAATGAAATAGAAGAAATCTGAGTGATGATGCAGATGGAATTTTCTGAGTTGAAAAACAAAAAAATATTAGTAACCGGTGGAGCAGGCTTCATCGGTTCTAATCTTTCTGAAAAGCTCTTGGAATTAGGAGCTATGGTGACCGTTTTGGATAATTTTGCCACAGGACATAGACACAATATAGAGGCTTTCCTATCCAATGAGAATTTTACCTTGATAGAGGGAGACATCCGCGATTTGGAAACTTGTAGAAAAGCTTGTGAAGGACAGGATTTTGTCTTGCATCAGGCGGCTTTAGGTTCTGTACCGCGTTCTATCAATGACCCAATTACCAGTAATGATGTGAATGTAGGTGGTTTCCTTAATATGCTGGTAGCTGCGAGAGATGCGGGAGTAAAACGCTTGGTTTATGCCGCGAGTTCCTCTACTTATGGTGATTCTAAATCGCTACCTAAGGTGGAGGATGTCATCGGAAAGCCCCTTTCTCCGTATGCGATTACCAAATATGTAAATGAACTATATGCCGATGTTTTTAAAAGAACTTATGATTTTGATACTATTGGATTGAGATATTTTAATGCCTTCGGAAGAAGACAAGACCCGAACGGTGCATATGCCGCAGTGATTCCTAAATTTGTGATTCAGCTGATGAATCACCAATCGCCTACCATTAATGGCGATGGAACTTACTCTCGTGATTTTACTTATATTGATAATGTGATTCAAATGAATCTTTTGGCGATGATTTCAGAGAATGAAAATGCAGTTAATCAAGTATATAACACCGCAGTAGGCGACCGAACGACTATCAAAGATATGGCAGAATTATTGCGAAAATTCCTTGCTGAGTACGACCCAAAAATTGCCGAAGTGGAAATTCTAAACGGTCCTAATCGATTGGGCGATGTACCTCATTCTTTGGCTTCCATAGAAAAAGCACAGAAGAATTTGGGCTATCAACCTACGCATACATTCGCCGAAGGATTGAAAGAAGCGGTAGATTGGTATTGGGAAAATTTGAAGTAGTGGATGGTGAATAGTGGGTAGTGAATGGTGGATGGTGAATGGTGAATGGTGGGAGAATTATTAACCATAAATAACCATAAAATATGATGTTGAGTTATAGAGAGTTGGATGTTTGGAAAAATGCAATGAATTTAGTGGACGATGTTTATATATTGACGAAATCGTTTCCGCGAGAGGAGTTATTTGTTTTGACCAGTCAAATGAGAAGGGCATCGATTTCTATTCCATCTAATATCGCCGAAGGTTTTGATAGAAAAAATACTAAGGAATATTTACAATTTTGTTATATTGCTTTAAGCTCACTAAGTGAATTAGATACACAAATTGAGATTGCATTTAGACAAAAATACACTGGAAACACAGAAATATTATCTGAAAAAGTGTTGATTATAAAGAAACAGCTGTTAGCTTTGATAAAAAGTTTGAAATTAAAATTGAAATAAACATGAACAATACGAATACTCCAATCACTAATCTCCAATCACTAACCACGAATCCTAAAATCGCTGTTATCGGATTGGGATATGTAGGGCTGCCATTGGCCAGACTTTTTGCTACAAAATATCCCGTAGTAGGATTTGATATTAATAAAGAACGAGTAGAAAAACTTAACGGAGGACACGATGATACTTTGGAGGTTTCTGATGAGTTATTACAATCCGCTTTAGTGAAAGAGAATCCTTTAAAAACAGGAAATAATGGACTCTTATGTTCGGCAGATTTAAAAGATATTGAGGACGCGAATATTTACATCGTTACCGTTCCTACGCCAGTGGATAAAAACAATCGTCCTGTGCTTACGCCTTTAGTAAAAGCCAGTGAAACGGTGGGAAAAGTGCTGAAAAAAGGAGATATTGTAGTCTATGAATCAACAGTTTACCCAGGGGCTACGGAGGAAGATTGTATCCCTGTGGTAGAGAAAACTTCAGGAATGAAGTACAATGTAGATTTCTTTGCAGGTTATTCCCCAGAGCGTATTAATCCAGGAGACAAGGAACACACGGTAGAGAAAATTTTAAAAGTAACCTCGGGTTCTACACCAGAAATAGGAAAAATCGTAGATGATATTTACCAATCAGTGATTACAGCAGGTACGCATTTGGCTCCGACTATAAAAGTGGCTGAGGCGGCAAAAGTAATTGAAAATTCACAACGAGACATTAACATTGCTTTCGTTAATGAGTTGGCAAAGATTTTCAATTTGATGGATATCGATACCCATGCCGTGTTGGCAGCTGCAGGTACGAAGTGGAATTTCTTACCATTCAAACCAGGTTTAGTGGGCGGACATTGCATCGGTGTTGACCCATTCTACTTGGCTCAAAAAGCGCAAGAATACGGTTATCATCCTGAGATTATTTTGGCAGGAAGAAGATTGAACGATTCGATGGGCAAATATGTAGCAGAGCAAGTGGTAAAGGCAATGATTAAAAAGAACATCAATGTGAATGGAGCAGAAGTATTGATGTTAGGAATTACCTTTAAAGAAAACTGTCCTGATGTTCGCAATACGAAAATTGTGGATGTGATTGCTGCTTTGGAAGATTTTGGCGTAAAAGTAACTATTTTTGACCCATGGGCAAATCCAGAAGAAGTACAACACGAATATGGTGTGGAAAGCACCCAGAAACTATCTTCTACAAAGTTTGATGCCGTAGTTCTTGGTGTGGCTCATAAAGAATTTAAAGAGTTGGATATTCATTCTTTGACCAAAGAAAATGCCGTGGTGTATGATGTAAAGGGAATTTTAGAGGCGGTAGATGGAAGGTTGTAATATAAAAAATAGTCTATGAAAATTACATTAATAGCAGGAGCGAGACCTAATTTTATGAAAATAGCTCCTGTAATCCATGCGATACATAAAGCACAATCAGAGGGAAAAAACATTCACTATCGTTTGGTACATACGGGACAACATTACGATCATGCGATGAGTGAAACTTTTTTCAAGGAACTGAATATACCATCCCCAAATGCAAACTTAGGTTGTGGAGGGGGTACACAGGCGGAGCAAACGGCTGCTATTATGGTAGCTTTTGAGAAAGAATTAATTGAAAACCCTGTGGATTTGGTAGTTGTGGTGGGAGATGTAACTTCTACCATGGCTTGTAGTATTGTTGCTAAAAAGTTAAACACACGCGTAGCACATATTGAGGCAGGTATCCGTAGTGGAGATATGATGATGCCAGAAGAAATTAACCGAATTGTAACCGATTCATTGACAGATTATTTCTTTACTACATCGAAAGTTGCTAATGAAAATTTGATAAAATCAGGTGTAAAAGAAGAACAAATTTTCTTTGTGGGTAATGTGATGATTGATACTTTGCTTACTAATCTTCCAAAATTCGAGAAGCCAAAAATTTTTGATGCTTTGGCATTGGTAGAAAAAGAATATATAGTTTTAACGATGCACCGCCCAGCTAATGTAGACTCAGCTGAGAAGTTAAAGAGTACAATGGGAGAGATTGTAAATAATGTTAGAAATCTGCCAGTCATTTTTCCGATTCACCCACGAACAGCAAAGATTTTTATGGAATTGGGGATTAAAGCAGATAACTTACATATCATTGATCCGTTGGGATATTTGGAATTTAATTATTTGGTGAAAAATTCAAAAGCTGTAGTAACTGATTCGGGAGGTATTACAGAAGAAACTACTGTAATGGGGGTACCTTGTATTACTTTACGCGATAATACCGAAAGACCTGAAACTATAACCATTGGAACCAATGAACTTATAGGTACAGATCCGAATGCTATAAAGCCAGCATTCGAAAAACTATTTTCGGGAAATTGGAAAAAAGGTAGTATTCCCGAATTATGGGATGGAAAAACAGCTGAAAGGATTGTAGAGATAATAAAGGATTTGTAAAAAATAATGATAAATCCAGGATATGAATAATAGTAGATTAAATACCGGTAATACTGTACAGGCATTTTGGGTTGCATTGGGAAGTGTTATCTCATATGGTTTCATACTTTTAACTTCGATTATTCTAAGTCGCTATTTTTCTAAAGGAGATTATGGTACTTATAGGCAGGTGATGTATGTATATAATACTTTACTTGTTGTATTTACATTAGGGCTACCTCGTGCTTATTCTTATTTTTTGCCAAGGATTCCATTATCAGAAGTTAAAGACGTCATAAGGAAAATTACATATTTATTTTTTTTATTAGGATTATTGTTTTCATTGGTATTGTATTTTGGTTCTGGAGTTATTTCCTCATTCTTAAAAAATCCGGATTTAGATTATGCAATCAAACTTTTTTCCATAGTTCCATTGTTAATGTTGCCTACAATGGGAGTAGATGGGATATTAGCTACATTCAAAAAATCTAAGTATATAGCAATTTATAAAGGATTAAGTTCTTTTTTTCAATTGGCTTGTGTATCTATTCCAGTGGTCTTTTTTGAAGGAACTTATAAAGCTGCTATTTTTGGATTTGCATTTTCATCTTTGTTGATATGCTTGGTTGCATTATATTTAAAGAACCTGCCTGTACGTAATGAAATTACATTGAAAAGTGATGTTACATATAAAAAGATTTTTCAATTTTCATTACCTTTACTTTATGCCAGTCTTTGGGCTATATTGATGAATTCTGCAGATCAGTTTTTTATAAGTAGTTATTTTGGAAAAGAAGTTTTTGCGGAATTTTCGAATGGTTGGATAGATCTTCCTTTTGTGAGTATGATTGTAGGAGCTACTTCCGTTGTGTTATTACCTGTTTTTTCCAAAATAATTAATGAAAACGAAGCCGCTTATGTAGAAATCAAACCTATTTGGAAGAGTACTTTCGAGAAAACAGTGAAGTTGGTTTATCCATTACTTATTTATAGTATTGTCTTTTCAGAGGCTATCATGGTTTTTTTGTACGGTGAGCAATACTCAAGTTCTGGAATGTTTTTTAGATTGAGACTTTTAATCAATCTATTTAATTTGATAGCTTTCGCACCTTTATTGTTAGCTTTGGGAGCAACAAAATATTATGCACGTTCAATTGCTTATGGGGCTATTTTTACAATTATTACTGAATTTTTATTTGTAAATATCTTTCACAACTATTATACAATTCCTGTGATTTCAGTTTTGGGGAGTTTTATGGTTGTATTTCTTCAATTTAGATTTGTAGCAAATTTCTTTAAAACATCTATAATAGATTTACTTTCTTTAAAATTAATGACTTCAATTATTTTCGTGTCCTTACCTATTTTATTCATTTTGTACTACTTACTTGTTGTTGTTTTATCGTTAAGTAATTTAGAAGTATTATCCATAAGTTTAGGGATATATATGGTTATATTTCTTATAGTTTCTAAATGGATAAAAATAGATTATATTTCAATGTTTAAAATGATTTTAAAAAGATGATTATGAGAAAAATACTAAAAAAAATATTCTATTCGAAAGGATTTGATTTTGTATTGCCCTTTATTTCCATCATAATTCCGTTCTTAGGTGGTTATGTTGGTTTCCTAAAGTCGAGGATTTTGCCAGCATCCTATTTTGAATATCTCAAATTTAGATTGGGACTTACAAGGAGATATTGGCCAAAAGATAAAACTTGTTTAGTGGCACATCCTCGTAGGATTTTTGTGGGGATAAATTCTAAAGTAGGAAGACCAGGTTCTTATATTCAAGGGGCAGGTAAAGTTTATATAGGCGATTATGTCAGATTTGCTCCTAATGTAGGTATATTAAGCTCAAATCATGATTTGTATAATAGAGATATATATAATAATAAAACTATACGAATTGGTGATTATTGTTGGATAGGAATGAATGCTACAATAATGGCAGGAGTCGAATTAGGGATTAACACGATTGTTGGGGCAGGAGCAGTGGTAACAAAAAGTTTTCCTGAGGGACACTGTGTTATTGCAGGGAATCCTGCACGGGTAATTAAGTATTTAGATAAGGAAAAATTTACCCCTTGGGTTTATCCTTTTGAATACTACGGATACATTCCCAAAAACAAATTCGAAAAAATGAGAAGTAAATATTTAGAAAAAGATTTATAAGGATGAAAAAACTATATAGAAAACTAAGATTGTATGTGGGGATAAGGTTATTTATGATTAGAGAGTTGTTTAGTGAATATTCACGAATCATAAAACACTTTGGAACATCCGGCGATTTATATCAAAATCAAGATAAATTGAAGGCAAGAATTGTCATGAATGCTCATTCAATAGAGAAAGGATTATCTCTTAAAAACATTAAATTAGGCTATGGTAAATCGAAAATTCTTATGGTTATGAGGGATTTAGAATGTTATTATAAGAATTTTAATGATAAAGAATTGGTGCTTTTTTATTTGTCAATTGTAGAAGCTTATCTTGAGTATAATAAATCTAAAAACGTAGAAGATCAAGATATACTTGATGCTTATATGAAAATGAAGCAGGTGTTAGATTCCGATACTAAACATTTGGATCATCTTATAGGGGGATACTTTAAAACATCAAGAGATAAAATACATCTTTACGGAAAGATAGATTATTACAATTTTGTAAGGAATAGACATAGCATTCGAAATTTTACAGGAAATCAAATAGACATAGCATTAGTTAATAAAGCATTGGAAATAGCACAATATACACCCTCTGCTTGCAACAGACAACCTTGGGGAAATCATGTGTTTATTGATAAAGAAAAAATTAATCAAATTTTAGATTTTCAAACCGGAGCTCGTCAATTTAAGGAAGATATTACGTGTGTAATAATGGTAACATCCAAATACTCGAGCTTTTTTGGAGGGGAATACCATCAACCTTATGTCAATGGAGGAATGTATGCTATGAACTTGATATTTGCACTTCATTCATTAGGGTTGGGAACTACCCCTTTGAATATGGGGTTTTCATCTCAAAAATTAAAGGTATTGAAAAATATATGCGATATTAAAGATGACGAAGTGCCGATTGTTTTGATTGGCGTTGGTGAAATAAGTGAAGAATTGTCAATAGCTACGTCAAGTCGATTTAAATTTAAGGAATATACAAAATACTATTAGAATGAAAATAGGAATATTAACATTTCACAGGAGTATAAATAATGGGGCATTTATGCAGGCCTATGCTTTGTCACAACAGATTCAGAGGAGATTTGGAGATATTGTTGAAATTATTGACTTTGAATTAGAGTCAAAACACCATTCATATAAGAAAAATAGCTTGAACAAGCTCATTGTATACGGTGGAAAGTATATGAAAAAGTATAGACAGTTTCAAAATGCTTTAAATTTATTACCTCTGTCTCCTGATACGCTTATCACCAATAACTACGAGAAAGTTAGAGAATATATTCAAAAGCGGTATGATATTGTAATAGTTGGTAGTGATGCAGTTTGGGCGTATTCGAAGGGATTGGGACTTGAGAATCCCTATTGGTTATTTGGAGAAAAGCTTGATTGTGTAAAAATGAGTTATGCAGCCTCTGCGTATAGTTTGGATGTGAAAAATGTCCCTAGTGACCATAAAGAGTATATAGCAGATTGTTTAAATAGTTTCTCGTATATTGGTGTACGAGATGATGAAACGAAGAATTTTGTGCAATCTTTGAATTCATCTCTGAAAATTAATATGAATTGTGATCCAACGGTTCTGTTAGATAAACCTTCAAAAGCAGAGGCTGAAGTTATTCTCAAGAGAAGAGGAATCAGTACAGATAAAAAGATTATTGGAATAATGCTTAGTAATAGTGATTATATTCCAGCGATAATAAAAATGTTGGGTAGAAAAGAATATGAATTTTTGGATGTACACAGGAGAAATTACTCAAAAAATAAACACTATTTTTCAACCAATAAGTCTCTTTTTGATTTGTCTCCTTATGAGTGGTATCAAGTGTATAGTCATTTTTATATGAATTTCACGAATTTTTTCCATGGGACATTGTTGGCATTGAAAAGCAATGTGCCTACGTTTTCGTTTGATAATACGAATTTTGATTATGAGTATCTATCGAAAATAAGACAGCTTCTTATAGATTTAGATTTGCTAGACTATTGGGTAGACAATACCCAATACTCAAGGGAAGAACAAGATAGAGTTTTTGCTCAAATTGAATATACTATTAAAAATTATGAAACTATCAAAGAGAAAATAGATAAAAATATGGAAATGGAAAGCCGTAAGGCTGATTCTTTTTTTGAATATTTATCTAAACTGATACCATGAAAACAAATATATTAATCATATCGTATTGCTATCCTCCGCTAAATGATGCAGGAGCTCAAAGACCTCATGCGATAGCCAAGTATTTGGATAAAACAAAATACAATGTTATAGTACTCACATGTGAAAATCCAAGTACACCCTTGGGAGTAAACAAAGAGTTCGATCCTAGTTTAGATGGAGTAGAGGTTATTAGAATAAAAAGTTTTATAGGAAGTAATACTGATGGACTAAGGGTAAAATCAGGTGAAAAGAAAGGGAAAGTGAAAAAAAATTTATTTTCATTGGCTCAACGATTAATATTTCCAGATAAGGGAATATTTTGGTATCCCAATGTAAAATCTTTTTTGAAGAAACATAATCAACTGATAGAAAAAACTGATATTGTAATTTCAACATCACCAGATACAACAAATCATAAAATAGCACGATATATAAAACGCAAGAATAACCATATACAATGGCTTGCGGATTTTCGTGATTTTTATTACACCAATCATTGGGAGGAAAAATTAGGTTTGAAACCTTTACTGCATAAAATTTTGGAAAGGTCCATTGTCAAAGAAGCATCTACTCTTTCATTCGTTACACAAACGATGAAAAATGCTTACCAACAGGCCTATCCTAAATTTAGAAATAAAATGCACAGTGTTTATAATGGGTTTGATTTAGATACTGTTTCAGATTTAAGCTCTATTAAAAGTGGTAAAATAACATTTTTTTATGCAGGTACTTTTTATAATGGTATCCGTTCTCCTTTACCTCTTTTGCAACTGTTAGATCGAGCTTTTGAGCTAAATGATTTGAAACCTGATGAAGTGGTGATTCAAATAGCAGGAAATATTGATGACCCAATGAAACAGCAGATGACAAAGTTTTTATCTTTTCAGTGTATAGAATTTTTAGGACTTATTCCTAAAAACCAAGTACTGAAATATATGAAGGAATCAACTTTTCTTTGGCTAATAGTAGGTAATATTAAAGCTCATTATCAGACAGTGCCTATTAAACTATTTGAGTATATTGCAACAAAGAAGCCGATTGTTAATTTTGCACCAAGTATTTCGGAATCTACACAAATTATTCAAAGTAATCAACTAGGA
Source organism: Capnocytophaga canis (assembly GCF_043187445.1). NCBI lineage: Bacteria > Pseudomonadati > Bacteroidota > Flavobacteriia > Flavobacteriales > Flavobacteriaceae > Capnocytophaga > Capnocytophaga canis. The sequence continues at coordinate 1,755,259 of NZ_CP171121.1, forward strand.
TATAATTTTAATACATTGGATTTTGAACTATCAAGTGCATATCTTGAGTTTAAAAAGTTGATAGCAGATGCTAAGAATAAAGATTTTGACGCAATTTATCAAAACAGAAAAAGTATTTTTGCTTGGGAGAACCAAATAAAAAAAATAGAATTATTATTTACATAGATGTTTAAAAGGCTATCCAATATAAGTATCCCTCTGTTTATTGTATTACCATTAGCAGGATTTATTACTTCGCTATTTAATGTGCGAAGTAGGAGTAGTGCTGTGGTGTATGTTGCCTTTGCTGCGTTATTTGGATATGCAATTTCTTTTACTAATGAGTCAGCGGATTCGTATCGTTATGCGATAGCATTTAGTGAATTTGATAACACGCTAAACCTTGATAGGATACAACAATTATATAAAAATGGGGAATTAAAAGATGTATATCAATTAATTGTCTTTTATATAACCTCTATTTTCTCCAGTAATCCCAAGGTTATGTATGCCTTGGCAGGTTCCGTATATGGAATTTTTAGTTATCTGATATTGAAAATCTTTGTTGTGCAGAAAGGTCCGCAAAATGATTTATTTAGCTTAGTGTTGGCAATCTGCTTTTTTACATATATCTCGATTTCAAATATCAATGGATTTAAATTTTGGACAGGAGCTATTTTCGTAATTTATGCTATTTATCAGGTGTTTATACAAAGGAAAAAAGTTTGGTTGTTTGGAGTAGCCATAGTTCCTTTATTTCATTATGGGCTGTTGTTACTATTACCTGTATTGCTTCTCTATTTATTGACAGAAAGATACTTTTATGATAATAGTCGTGTGTCCCAGTTACTTTTCTATGGATTCATACTAGCTTTTGTAGTTTCTTGGGGATTGGAAGCAAGTTCTATCAATCTTAGTTTTTTAAGTCAATTCAGTATCCTTTCAGGGGCAATAGGAAATAGAATAGATTATTTGAATGATTCAGAAACTACTGCTATGCTAGAGTTGAGAGCTGAAAATTCTACTTTTTTAAGTGTTCGAAAGTATTTTAATATTTTGATAAAAATCTATGTTTTTGTTGTTATTGTATTCATGAACAATTTAGTAAAAAGAATGCAAGGGATAAATAAAATAGAATATACAAGATTCTTTGCTTTTGTATTGTATTTTTATTCATTTGCTTTTATTGCTACTTCTTTCCCCTCAGGAGGAAGATTTATGAATATGGCACATGTGTTCTTTTTCATTTTTATGGCCAAATTGTATGCTGTCTATAAAAAGAAGAAAATACAAAAATTAATAATACTATCTTTAATTCCATTTTCATTTTCAATAGCTTTTACAAATGGTATGCTATCATTGATGATACTATCACCCACATTTTGGTATGGTAATGTTTTTTGGATAATTTATGAGGGGATAAATTTTAAATAAATTTTTATTATGAGCGGAATCAAGGGATTAATATATAAAAAAGCAGATTTGTTGTCTAAACAGCATTCGGAAGAGATGAATTTGAAAATTATTCATCCAAAACATGACGAGCATAGAATTTTCGTAGAGGAAAAAGAAAAACATACATATCCTGTTCATCTAGAAGAGCAGTCTAAAGTTCTTACTTTTGATGGGAGAATTTATAATTATTCTTCACTCAGAAAAAAATTAGAAAACCAAGGTTACCGTTTTAAAAATAAATCTGATACAGAATTAATACTTTATTTATATCAAGAATATGGAAATCAGTGCTTTAAAATGCTTGATGGTATGTTTGCTATTGCTCTATATGATAAAAATAATGATAAAGTATTTATCGCTAGAGATTTCTTTGGAAATAAGTCATTATATTATACTCAAACACAAAATGGATTCGTTTGGTCATTAGAGTTGAAAGAAACTATTTCAACTTTGTCTCAAAAACCAAAAATTGATAAAATAGGACTGAATCTTTATTTTCAGTTGACTTATATTCCAGCACCTTTTACAATATATGAGGGGGTAAAGAAATTAGAAGCCAATAGCTTGCTGATCTATGATTTAAAAGCAGATACTTATTATATAGAACCTATTCATACAGATAAAGTTCAAAAACAAAATATAGACTTTTATTCCGCAAAAAAGAAAGTCAAGGATTTGGTTACTGAGAGTGTATTAGCCATGAGCGTTTCTGATGTGCCTTTGGGTACATTCCTTTCAGGAGGGGTAGATTCTTCTATTGTCAATTTATGTTTGGCACAAAATACTGACCAGAAAATCAATACTTTTTCAATAGGTTTTGATAAAAAATCTTTTGACGAAACTGAAAAATCTAGAATGGTAGCTCAGTTGATAGGAAGCGAACATAATGAATTTGTTATTTCTCAGAAGGATTTAACACAACATTTAGATGCTATTTTATTGAATTTTGATCAGCCTTTTGCAGATTCTTCAGCTTTGCCAAGCTATATGGTAGCCAAAAAAACAAGTGACTTTGTAAAAGTGGCACTCACAGGAGATGGAGGTGATGAGGTTTTCGGAGGATATAACAAATATCGAATAGGAGCGATTAACCATAAGTACACTTCCATTGTACCTCAGTTTTTTCATAATGGCATTGTAAATATTTCGAATGTTTTTACTAAACAAAGGGAAGATCATAGAGGCTTGAAATTTAAAATAAGAAAAGCATTACAATCTATTAATTATGATGGTGAATTTTTTTATAATATCATTAAATTAGGTTTTCCAGAACATGAGTTAGATAGATATATGTTATCATCTTATTTTACGGAAAATCCTTTGAAATATTACAAGAGTCAGCTTCCTAAACCACAATCATTGTCTGATTTTAGACAGGTGGACAAAATGCTCAGTCTTGAAGGAGATATGATTGTTAAAGTGGATAGGACTAGCATGCTTGCTTCATTGGAGTGTCGTGCTCCTTTATTGACTCATGCTCTTTGGAATTATACACATTCATTGCCAGATCACTTTCTTCTCAAAGGAAATGATAAAAAAAGAATTTTGAAAAAGGCTTTTGAAGACCAATTTCCTGAAGGATTTTTAGAAAAATCAAAGCAAGGATTCGGTGTACCTGTGGGGGATTGGCTGAAACAAGGTCTGAAAGATGAGCTACTTAGTTATATAGAAGATGGATTTCTTGAAAAACAAAATATTTTTAATGTTACAGAGATAAAAAGAATAGTGCTCAATCATGTGCAGAGTAAAGAAGATAATTCATTTCGAGTATGGACCTTCTATTGTTTTCAAAAATGGTATAAAAATATATATGATTTGTAATAAATATAGCTGATGAATCGAATTAAACTCTTCCGTATAACCACCGTCCCTATTTCTTTGAAGACCTTACTGAAAGGACAGCATCGTTTCATGTCTGATAACGGATTTGAAGTGGTGGGAGTGTCTTCTTTTGGAAAAGAATTAGGTGAGGTTTCAGAAGATGAGGGCATTCGTACCGTGGCTATTGAAATGTCGAGGCAAATCACTCCTTTACAAGATTTGAAGTCGCTTTGGAAAATGTGGAATTTTTTAAGAAAAGAAAAACCCGAAATTGTTCATACACATACCCCTAAGGCAGGTACTATAGGAATGTTGGCAGCAAAGTTAGCAGGGGTTCCTCATCGTTTGCATACCGTAGCCGGATTGCCATTGATGGAAGCCAAAGGAAATAAAAGAAAAATACTCAATTTTGTAGAAAAAATCACCTATTCCTGTGCTACAAAGGTTTATCCAAATTCTAAAGGCTTATACCATATTATTTTAGAAAATAATTTTACCACCAAAAACAAGCTGAAAGTAATTGCCAATGGTTCTTCCAACGGAATAAATACTGAGTACTTCTCTCCTGAGAGCATTTCTGACCAAGAAAAACAAGAGTTAAAAAAGACATTGAATATACAACCTGATGATTTTGTTTTTATTTTTGTGGGTAGATTGGTATGTGACAAGGGAATTAATGAACTCATAACCGCTTTTTCAGAACTCAGATTACCTGATACCAAGCTTCTCTTGGTAGGAGGAGAGGAAAAGGATTTAGATCCCCTTCAAACTAAGACTATTCAGGAAATAGAGAGGAATAAAAATATCATAGCGGTTGGTTTTCAAAAGGATGTGCGTCCGTATTTTGCTATTTCGGATTGCTTAGCTTTCCCAAGTTACCGCGAAGGGTTCCCTAATGTGGTGATGCAAGCAGGGGCGATGGGATTGCCAAGTATTGTTTCCGATATCAATGGTTGTAATGAAATTATAGCGGAAGGAGAAAATGGATGCATTATCCCTTCCAAATCTGTAGAAGAACTGAAACTAGCAATGAAGAAAATGAGAGAGGATAAATCATTGTATCATTCGTTGCAACAAAACAGTCGTAGAATGATTGTGGAAAGGTACCAACAAGAAGCAGTTTGGAAGGCTCTTTTAGAGGAGTATAACTTTTTAATAGCAGGGAGAAATGTATAAAACTTTCATAAAACCCTTTTTGGATTTCATTTTGGCACTCATTGGATTTTTACTGTTGAGTCCTGTGTTTATTATAGTTACGATAGGCTTGTTTTTTGCCAATCAAGGAAAGCCATTTTTCTTTCAGCTGAGACCCGGGAAAGATGGGAAGATTTTCAAAATCATCAAGTTCAAAACGATGAATGATAAAAAAGATGAACACGGAAATTTGCTTCCCGATGCGGATCGATTAACAAAAGTTGGTAGCTTTGTACGCAAGACCTCTTTAGATGAAATTCCGCAACTACTGAATGTCATCAAAGGCGATATGAGTTTGATAGGGCCAAGACCACTCCTACCGTCTTATTTGGCATTGTACAATGATTTTCAGCGCAGAAGAAATGAGGTAAAACCAGGAATTACGGGTTGGGCACAGGTCAATGGAAGAAACAGTATCAGTTGGGAGAAAAAATTTGAATACGATGTTTGGTATGTGGATCATATCAGTTTCGCATTAGATTTTAAAATATTATGGCTTACAGTTCTTAAAGTTCTCAAATCTGAGGGCATCAATGAACAGGGACAAGCCACATCAGAAGAATTTAAAGGAAATGATTGAAAAAATGGACAAAAACAGTGTCATAAATATTTTACGGAATAATTTTATTAGAAGTACAAAAGCATATTCTATTTACTTGAGGGGGAAAACATATTATAATGCCAAGCATATATATAATGCAAATGAAATTGTATATCATAGTTTGAATCAATTACTTCAGTACGATTTGACTGATAATGAGTTAGGCGAAATTATTAATTACCAATTTCATTTGGAAAATTGGTTCATTCAATTCCAAAATAAAGAAAAAAAGATACTTAGTATAGAAGAAGAGTTTGTGTTTGAACCTTTTGAAGATAATATACCTTTTCCTAAAAATTTTTTAGAAATATTTGATATATGAGATACGGATTCGCAGGTGATAGGCAGATAGCAGCTGATATCTTACAGTTGCTAATTAATTTAGAATATAAGCCTAGTTTTTTAATGATAAATAGTAATGATACAGCAACACATAATGAAGAACTTGTAAGAATTTCAGGATTGGATAGTAAAAATATATTTACCAATAAAAATTTAAAGACTTCTAGTTTTTATGATACAATTAAAAATTATGAGGTAGATTATATTTTTGGTATACATTATCCTTTTATTATAGACGAATCATTAATTAATATGCCTAAAATAGGGTTTTTAAATCTTCATCCTGCTTATTTACCATTTAATAGAGGGTGGCATACGCCTTCTTGGGCTATTTATGAGAATACGAAATATGGGGCTACTCTACATTTTATGTCCAAAGATCTTGATAAGGGAGATATTATTCATCAAAAAGAAATAGAAATAGGTAAGGAGGATACAGCTAATACTTTATACAAAAAAGTCTTGGATTTGGAGTTTTTAACTTTTAAAGAAGCACTACCTGAGCTTATAGCATTAAAACCTAATAGAATTAAACAAAATAATGATGAAGGTACAGAACATAAAAGATCTGATTTAGAATTGATTAGAGAAATTTCTTTGAATGAAAAGATTTATCCTCTAGATTTGATAAAAAAAATTAGAGCTTTGACGACCAATAATATTGATGAGGCTGCTTATTTTAAAATAGATGGAAAAAAGTATCGGATTAGAGTAGAGATTGTCAAAGAATAGTAGTTGCTTTTTTATAAATGCACTGCTATAGTGCAAAAATCATCAAAAATTGCACTATCATAGTGCAAAACACTTATCTTTGCAACAAAAATCAAGTATGGAAAGTTTATTTCAATATTCCAATCATTTGATATCCAATATGGATACAAGATTTACCCGTTATCTTTACCAAAAGATGAATTGGGAAAATCGTTTGATTGGTATTGTGGGAGCAAGAGGGGTAGGAAAAACCACTTTGGTATTGCAATATATTAAAAATGAGTTAGATACTAATAAAACACTTTATGTAACAGCAGAAGATTTTTATTTTGGTTCCAATAAATTGATTGATTTGGCAGATGTTTTTGTAAAATTTGGAGGAAAACATTTGTTTATAGATGAAATTCATAAATATCCTCAGTGGGCGAAAGAGCTTAAACTGATTTATGATTATTACCTTGATTTGAAAATTGTTTTTACAGGGTCGTCTGTTCTTGATATTAAAAAAGGAAGTGCAGATTTAAGCCGTAGAGCAGTGCTTTATACGATGCAAGGACTTTCTTTTCGTGAATACTTGAACCTGTTTCATCAAATCGAACTTCCCCAATATACTTTGGAGCAAATTTTGGCTCATCAAGTAACATTTCCGAAAGAGATAAAGCCTTTACTTTTGTTTGCACAGTATTTAAAAAATGGCTATTATCCTTTTGCAAGAGAGGAAGATTTTAGTATCAAACTCCATCAAGTTATCAATCAGACTTTGGAAGTGGATATTCCTCTTTATGCAGATATGAATGTTTCTACGGGAAGAAAATTAAAACATTTACTGATGATTGTGGCTCAAAGTGTACCTTTTAAACCCAATATGAGTAAAATTGCAGAAATGATAGGAGCGAGCCGCAATAATGTAGCCGATTATTTACTTTTTTTAGAAGAAGCAGGGCTCATCACACAGTTAAGAACGCCTACTCAAGGTATTAGAGCATTAGGAAAAGTGGATAAGATTTATTTGGAAAATACCAATTTGAATTATAATTTGGCTAAAGAAAGTCAAGAAATAGGAAATGTTAGGGAGACATTTTTCTTCAATCAGTTGAAATTAAATCATAGTTTAACAAGCTCATCTTCTGTTGATTTTATGGTAGATGAAACAATGAGTTTTGAAATAGGAGGAAAAAACAAAGGCTCAAAACAACTACAAAACTTACAAAATAGTTTTTTGGTAAAAGATGATATAGAACACGGATTTTTAAATACCATTCCTTTGTGGAATTTTGGTTTAATGTATTAAAATAGGAGTTGATTTTTTATTTTTTTGAATTAAAACACGCTACAATAGTGCAAAATTGCGAAAAACAAAATAAGATGAACACAAAAATATGGCTTTCCTCTCCGCATATGGGAGGTAATGAACTCAAATACATACACGAGGCTTTTGATGAAAATTGGGTAGCACCTCTAGGGCCGAATGTCAATAATTTTGAGCTAGATTTAGAGAAATTTATTGGAGAAAATACTAAGATTGCTGCTCTCTCGGCAGGTACGGTTGCTTTACATTTGGCATTGATTATTCTTGGAGTAAAGGCAGGAGATGAGGTGATTTGCCAAAGTATGACTTTCTCGGCATCGGCAAATCCTATTGCCTATCAAGGGGCAACACCCGTATTCATCGATAGCGAACCCGAGACTTGGAATATGTGTCCACAGGCTTTGGAAGAGGCTATTCAAGACCGCGTTGCCAAAGGGAAAAAGCCCAAAGCGATTATCGTGGTGCATCTCTATGGAATGCCAGCAAAATTGGACGAGATTTTAAGCATTGCCAAAAAGTACGAAATTCCAGTAGTGGAAGATGCAGCAGAGGCACTTGGAAGTACTTATAAAGGGCAAAAATGCGGTTCGTTTGGAGAAATGTCTATTTTGAGTTTCAATGGAAATAAAATCATAACCACTTCGGGCGGAGGTGCTTTGGTGTGCAAAACGCAGGAACAGAAAGACCAAGCTGTATTTCTTTCCACTCAGGCAAGGGATAATGCTCCGCACTATCAGCATTCGCATATTGGGTACAACTATAGAATGAGTAATATTTCGGCGGGAATCGGTCGAGGGCAAATGGAAGTTTTGGAGGAAAGGATTGCCCAAAGAAGAGCCAATCACGATTTTTACAAAGAGCTTTTCAAAGATATAGAAGGCGTAACTTTGTTTACGGAGCCGTCTTCGGATTTTTATTCCAACCATTGGCTTTCGGCGATTGTCATTGATGAGGACAAAGCAGGATTCCATCGTGAAGACTTGCGTTTGAAGTTTTTAGAGGAAAATATCGAGTCGCGTCCGTTGTGGAAGCCGATGCACTTACAACCCATCTTTGCCGATGCCCCTTACTACGGTGGAAAAGTATCCGAAACCCTTTTCGATAACGGACTTTGCTTACCATCAGGCTCCAATATGACCGATGAAGAAAGAGAAAGGATAGCCAAGGTTATTCTTAAATTCCATTGGTAAGTGCAATTTTTTGGAATCGTTTTTCTCTCTTTTTTCTTTGGGCTAGCCCAAAGAAAAAAGAGAGAAAGTAAAAAAACTTTCTCCCTTCAAAAAAATGTTATTTCTTTGTCAAATAACCACATAAGACAATGAAGTATAAACATTTAACTTTGGAGCAAAGGTACGCGAAATAAAAGTATATTAAATGCAATAAATCACAAAAATTGGTATAATGGACAAAAATTAGGCTGTTTTTTAGTCTTAATTCACCACATTGCCGATATTAAAAACTGATTTTCAGCTTCTTTTACCGAGTTTTGGGATTGCTTGTGGTAGATATAGGGTATTAACTGATGTACAATATGTTATTAGTTTCACTTAACGTGTCGATTTAGGAAACCACAAATAAAAAGGCAATCCGATACCCTTTAGAAAGACTTAGGTAGCTTATCGTTCCCCTTCAGTTTCTTTTTGTTCAGTTACTTGCTGTTCTTCAGGAATTTCCATTTGAATATGATCATATTCTTCCAACTCTTCTTCGCTGAGAAGCGGAGCTATCAGTTGACGAAGTAAGGCTTGTTGCTCTTTGTAGAACGTAGGGTCAACTTCCTCCATCTCAACTAGAAGAATCATATACAAACGAATTGTTCTGTCGACATTTGCATAATTTTCATACAATTCATTGGCGGACAGATTTAAATAGTAAGTCAATTCTTCTTGATATTTTTTCACTACTTTTTCTGCTAATGCACGCCCTTTTTCAGCTTCACCTACTTTGTAATAACTTGTTATATAAGGATTTAAATAAAAATAATTATCATAATATTCCATAGGTAGGTTTTTCATAACTAAATCCAGTACATTTTTTGCCTTTTCGATTTTATCTTGTTCAATTAGTTTTTCAATCAAACGTGCTAAATGTCCACGGAAAACATTACTATTTCGGCGAGTTTCAATATCATGATATATTTCTGAACTTCCCATATTACCCCATTTCCATTTCATGACAATGTCATACATCAATTCAGTGTCAATACGCCCGATATCGTACGGATTTTCTTTATCGATTGCTGTTTTTATTGGCACTAGTTTGTACACAAAACCATCTAATTGCAAATAATCCTTCAACCATATATATTCCTGATCTTCAGAACTTCCACCTGTGAAATAAATTGGACGTTTCCAATCGTTATTTGCTAAAATATCCAATTTTACCAAGCGAGCTTTATCCAAATATGGAGGTAAAGTGAGATCAATATAATCTACAATTAAATCCGCATCTTCAGGTTTTACTAAACCGCTTTTCAGAACATTTTCTTTGTTAACAGGAATACGAATTTTATTTGTTGGGTAATATTTTATTGTTCTTCCATTGGTAAGTTCTTGCTTGGTTTTAGGGTCTTCACTCGTTATCCAATTCATAAAATCCTTAATGTTCCAAATATTTTCAGTTCGTGGAATGTGGTGTACAACCTCGTTTATTCCGTGAGCATACTGACTGTGAACTAATTGAGATGGAATAGCATCACTTTCGTAAGCCTTGCGTTTCATCTGGTCGATGTACCAGTCCGTTTGTAAGAGACTAGTGTTGATGGTACGAACATCGGTGCGATAACCTTCTATTTCTTGTGCATACCACAACAAGAAAGTATCAATATCTCCAATGGTAAAAATCATTGCCCCTACATCTTCTTGGATTGAATCTAAATAAGCGTGAGCTATTGCTTGTGCTGAGTATTTTCCAGAGCGATCATGGTCGTCCCAATTTTGGTACGCCATCAATGTTGGTACCGATAAGAAGGTTAGAACTATTACCAAAGGTGCTGATAATTTAGGGTTTACATGTCTTCTAATCATATCAAATAAAGCATACACACCTACTCCAATCCATATTGCGAAAGCGAAAAAGGAACCTACTAACGCATAGTCACGCTCTCGCGGTTCGAAAGGTTTTTCGTTAAGATACACCTTCAGTGCTAATCCAGTAAACATAAATAATACGAATATTACCCATGTTTTTCGCTCACTACGGGTATACATAAACCATAGTCCCACAAGTCCCAGAATTAATGGTAGGAAAAAATAGGTGTTTCGTGCTTTGTTATTCAGCACATCGGAAGGCAAGTTATCCTGTGAGCCTAAACGTATTTCATCGATAAATTTAATACCACTGAGCCAACGTCCATGGTTATCTTGCTTACCTTGGATATCATCCTGACGTCCAACAAAATTCCACATAAAGTAACGCCAGTACATATATCCCATTTGATAGCTCAACATATAGTACATATTATCAGTAAAGCTAGGCTTTTCGATATCTAAATATTCTCGAAAACGAGTCAAAAAACGGTCATATTCTGCTGTACTGATTCTACCTCTCTCCACATCTTTTTTGAATTTATCCACTGCTTGATATAATTCTTTATGCGAAAAATATTCAGGTTTTATGTTGAATTTTAAATAGTTAGTGATTTGCATGTAGTTGTCGGCATGTGATGGATGCCACATACGAGGCAGAAGCCCAACGTGTTTAGAGTTAGGGGATTGCACGGTGTTTTTATAGTCGTTTACAATCACATACTCATTTTTCACGTAATCTCTTTCATATTTTGGTTGTCCGTCTTCATATGGATTTTCTTCATCCAAATCAGCGTATTTGTCAGAATACATAGGCCCATAAAATAGGTGGGTTTTAGGATATTGTTCCAATCTGTAGTAAGCTAATAACAAACGAGCATCGGTAGGGCTATTTTCATTAATTACCACATCCGCATTGGCACGAATCGGGATCATTAACCACGATGAAAATCCAATCAACACAAACAAAATACATAACGTAATGGTTTGCAAATACACCTTTTTGTGTTTATAAGTATAGCGTAGTACTAAGAAAAATGCTAAAGCTATCGACAATCCTGCGATGATTGTTCCGGAGTTAAAAGGCAGACCAAATGAGTTGACAAAAAATACTTCTAAATATCCAAAATAAGCCAAGGTGTAAGGAAGTATTAATTTGAAAATTAACAACAAAACAGCAATTGAAACCACATTGGCAATCACGAAGTTTTTGAACGTTTTTTTAAAGTTACTATTAAAGAAATACAACATCCCGATAGCAGGAATGGTAAGTAAAGCCATGAAATGTACTCCAAAAGACAAGCCAATCACAAATGAAATCAAAATCAGCCATTTATCACCACGTTCACTATGAAGGTTATCTGTCCATTTGATCCCTAACCAAAACATAGCTGCCATAAAAAGCATCGCCATAGCATACACTTCAGCCTCCACAGCATTGTACCAAAAACTGTCAGAAAAAGTATAGGCCAATGCTCCAACAAAACCACTTCCTAAAATTGCAATTCCCTGAGCTGTGGATATAGCCTCTCCGTTCTTAGTAACAATTTTCCTAGTGAGGTTAGTGATAATAAAATATAAAAACAATATAGTAAATGCACTGGAAAAAACAGACATATAGTTCACAAACAAAGCCACACTATCTGCATTAGGAGCGAAGAAAGCGAAGAAAGCCCCCATCATCTGGAAAAAGGGTGCTCCAGGTGGATGCCCTACCTGTAATTTCGCAGCAGTGGAAATATACTCCCCACAATCCCAAAAACTAACAGTTGGCTCAACAGTTAACCCATATACTATCAACGAGATAGAAAATGTAATCCATCCTGTAATTAGGTCGTATTTTTTAAAAACTTTATCTGTAAACATATTGATTTCTATATTTTTTGTATTATCTGTTTCAAGATTGCGAAGGTACAAATATTTTTTTTAAAAAATCTAGAAATAACAGATTTCTATCAAACAATCTTTATGTATAATAAAAAAACAAGGCTACCCCTAAGAGTAGCCTTGTTTTTTGTGATTAAGGATTATTTGGAGCCATCGTAGGAGTAGATTCCATTTCCCTTTGTGGTAATTGAATTAACAGTTTCGCGTCATTAGCAGGAATATTAAATTTACCAAAACTTCCATGATTAGAATCTGTATAATTTCTTTCAACCCCTTTGTTTAAGCGTTTTAAATCAAAGAAAGCATAGCCCTCTCCCCACATTTCGATACGTTTTTGTAAAACAATTTCATCTATTAAATCAACACCTGTTTTAGTAGAACGTATGTACCCTGAATCCCTGTTTGAAGTAATTTCAAATAAAACATCTTTTGCTTTTTCTTCATCGCCACTTCTCGCAAGGCCCTCTGCTTCAATGTAATACATCAAGGAAGAACGAAGATAAATATAATCTCCTTCAGTTCTGTTCGGGGTTAAATCTCTAAATTTGAGACTTGTATATGCGGGATATTCAACTCCATCAAATTCACCTCCTTTTTCAGAAACAAAAACTGTCTTTCTGTAATCTGTATTAGGGATAGATTCATACAATCGTTTGTCAATTGCAATATTACCTCCTTCGGAGTATCCACTGTTTGTGTTATCAAAATGAGAGAAGAAGTTAGCAACAAAAGTTGTTAATTCAGAATTCAAATCAGCTCCCCACATCGTCTCTTTTTGATTGATGTCGTAGAAACCATTTTTCCATTCAGCTTCCGAAAGTAGTTGATACCCTTGCCTTGCCTTATTAGCCATGTCAGCCGCATCAGCATATCTTCCCATCTCAAGGTATGTTTCAGCTAAAAAAGCCTGAGCAACACTTTGATTAACAAGTTCTTTTGATGTTCTTTGAAAGCCACTTAATTCAGTAACAGCTTCCTCTAAATCTGCAACTATTTGAGCATACACCTCTTGATTTGTATTTCTCACTTTGGAGACTTCTCCCGTATTGATCGGTATGCAATGAACTGATTCATTTCCTAAATATGTAGGAGCATAAAAACGAGCTAACATTAGATGAAAATACCCTCTTAGAGCAAGAGCCTGTGCACGATTATATTTCACTTCCGTAGAAGCTGTTGCTACATCTACACTATTAATGATAGAATTCACATTTTTAATTTGAATGTAATATGTAAACCAAGGAAGATGAGAACGAGAGTGAGTGGTTACACGCCCTGTGTAATTGTAATAAAACCCGTTCCAGGAAAGAGAGTTCATAACAACATCATTTCCTAGTAGGTCAGATATGGACAACATTGATTTATGTCCATAGTCTTCGTGTCCTCCATAACCTGCTATCCCATAAGAACGTAATCCCGCATAGACTCCTTTCAACAAACCTGCTCCTGCAACTGCAGAACTTCCAACTTGCTCATCTGAGATGTAGGATTCTGGTTCTTTATCCATAAAGTCCTTAGAACAAGAACTTAAAGCTAATAATGCAACGCTTATATATGTAAATGCTATTTTTCTCATATACTTATTTTTTTATAAAATTTATTAAAATTTAGCTGTAAGTCCGAAAGAAATGGTTCTGTACAAACTATATATATTGGTAGTATTCCCAGTTCCTAAAGATACCATTCGTGGGTCTAGACCTTGTCTTTTTGACCAAACCCATAAGTTACTTCCTGTTGCAGTCAAAGTAACACTTTCTAAACCAATAGACTGTATCTCTTTTATAGCCAATTTATAAGATAAACTTATATCTTCCCAACTCAAATAATCTGCTTTTGTTAAAAATAAATCTGAAACACCAAATTGTTGACTATCAGCTGTTGTCATCCTTGGGAATTGGGCATTTCTATTATTAAAATTCCACGTTTTGTAAGCATCTTTATGGAAGTTATGTCCGCTATTTCCAAATCCTTCATTCTGTACAAATAGTCCATTATACACAGAATCATATATATATCCCCCTATTTGGTAGGCAAATCCTGTGGAGAAAGACCAATTTTTGTAACTAAAACTAAGACCAAAACCTCCATAAAGATCGGGGTGAGCCGTTTTGTCAGAAAGATATTGAGTTGCTTGTGAGTGAACTTTCACAGTTGTCTTCTCGCCTGTCGCAATTCCGTTAGTATCAACATCTCCTTTATTCCACAAGCCTGTACCATCAGCTTCATCTACTCCTACAAATTCTCTAACGTAGTAAGTGTAAGCACTTTTTCCTTCCACATAGCGATAATAACCATCTGTAAATGGAGCAGGTAGTCTTGTTATTTTATTTTTATAATGGGTTGCATTTGCCCAAAGATTCAAATTGCTATTTTGTGTTTTTATCACATCTACGTCTAATGACACCTCAAAACCTCGATTCTCCATATCTCCTATGTTTCTGGAAATAGTAGGATTTCCTGATGATGGTTGCTGAGGTTCGTTGTACAACATATCAGAAACTTTTCTTACAAAATACTCAGCTTCAAGATTAACTCTATTAAATAGCTTAGTTTCAAAACCTACATTAAAGTTTTTAGACACTTCCCAACGTAAATCTTTGTTACCTAAATACGCCTCACGCACAGAAGCATTTCCTTCTGCATCAGGAGTTATGTCATATTGAGTTAAATAAGGTTTATAGTTTCTTCGGAACGAAAAATGCGTTCTATGATCAAAGGATACATAGTCCGGATAAAGAATATTATCATTTCCTTGCTCTCCATAACTTGCTTTAAGTTTCAAGTTGTTTAGTGTGTTGCTATGTGGAAAAAAACTTTCTTTAGTCACGTTCCAAGCTACTCCAAAGCCATAGAAATCTCCCCATCTGTTATCAGGATGAAATACACTTGAAGCGTCTCTTCTGTAACTTGCATTTACGAAATACTTATCTGCATAGCCATAATTCAATTTTGATAAATATCCTTCCGTTTGGTAAGTATCATTATATCCATTCAAAGAACCAAATTTAGTAGCATTTGAGATAAATACCTTGTCGGAAACTACTACATTCGTTTTATTTCCTGCTAACATTTTTGATTGAAAATCAGAACTTTCGTGTCCTACCATAAGGTCTATGCTATGTGCTCCAAATTCTTTCTTCCAAGATAGCAACTGTTGATTTGTCAAAGTTGATTGAAAACGAACTCCATTCGTGATCGAACCTCCATAAGGTGCCGAATCACCACCTACTTCCCAACCATAACGCAATCTATTATCAGCAAATAAATCATATGCTATGTTGTATGTGAAATTAAAATCTTTTAAAAAGTCAATTGATGCAAAAGCTCTTGCCCCTAATGAATGTCTTTCATTGGTTTGAGTGTTTTTCAAAGTAGTTGCATATGGGTTCATATTCTCAATATAAACTCTTTTGGTTGCACTTCCATCAAAATTTTGAGTTTGTCCTTTACCAAAATCATAAATAATATTTCCTTTGGCATCATATCTCATATTACCATATCTATCTCTTGCATATATAGGGAATATTGGTGCTGCATTCCTTGTCCAAGAAAATAAATTAGAAAAAGTTGTTGAATTTTTACCCTCTTGTGGACTTTTTTGGAATGTATAAGCATAATTCAAATTTGTCCCAACTTTAATATTGTCCGTCAGCTTGTAATCTACATTCGTTCTTACAGCCACTCTATCAAAACCAGAATTCAATACATATCCATCTTCATTTAAATAGCCCAAAGAAAGGTAGGTATTTGTTTTTTCACCTCCTCTGGTTAAGTTTACAAAATGTTCCGTTTTGAACCCCGTTCCGAACAATGCTTTATACCAATCATCTTGATAAAGGATTTGTGCATTGGGATTTACCAAGCCTGTTGCTGGGTCAATAACCTGATTATTAGGAACATTAAATATGTTATATCCTATACTTGGCACCAAAGAAGTTGCCGCATTTTGTGCTGCTTGTACTTCTGTCAAACTATTATTCTTAACCCAAGATCCTAATTTTCTTCGTTGGAATTCTAATTGATAATATTCTCTCGGATCTGTAATTACATCATAATCAGGTACAGCACGAGTGTTTACACCTACTTTTGTTTCATAGGTAACTCTTACTTTGTTTCCACTACCTTTTTTAGTTGTTACCACAATCACCCCATTAGCACCTCTACTTCCGTACAAAGCGTTAGCTGAAGCGTCCTTTAAAAACGTAATAGATTCAATATCCTGTGCTGATATCGAAGCTATATCACCGTGAAAAGGAATCCCATCAACCACGTAAAGTGGACTATTAGACGCTGATATAGAACCAATTCCTCTAAAACGAACTTCAGAACCTGCTCCTGGTTGCCCAGATGTATTTTTAATTTGAACACCTGCTGCTTTACCCGCCAAAGACTGCATCACATTTGCGGATTGAACCTTAGAAAGTTGTTCAGCCTTAATGGTTTGAACAGAACCTGCAATGGAAGATTTGTTTTGTGTACCATAAGCCGTAACCACTACCTCTTCCAATTGCTCTACTTCTTCTTCCATCACAACATCGATTTTAGTTGTTGATGCTTGAACTGATTTATCCACCGATCTTAATCCCAACCCAATGAAGTGAAGAATATCTCCTACTTTCGCTTTGATTGAATAATTCCCATCAAAATCAGTTGCGACTCCTTTAGTGGTACCTTTCACTGTAACAGTTACTCCTAACAAAGGGTGACCTGACTCATCCTTTACTGTACCGGTAATTGTTTTTTCTTGTGCAAATGTGAATTGCAAAGCGAAGAAAAACAACGACATCGTCCAAATTAATTTTTGCTTCATATCTATATTTCTTTTACGTTAGTGATGCAAAGGTTTATTTTTTTTATGTAAAAAACAAATTTGACAATAAAAATTCATAAAAAAAGAGCTAAATAGTGAATTAAATCTGTGAAAAAGGTATTTTATTGATGAATGTTTATTTTTTTATTTAATAAAATGATAAATATCAATTTTTGTTCATCTTATATTGTGATATATCTAATTATTTTAAAAAGTAATTAAAAATATCACCTCATTTTTTTTGTTTAATTAATATTTTGATATTCAGTTTGTTAAGTTTGTATGTGTTAAGTGTAATTACAAAATGAATATGGAATAAAATATAAAAATTAACTATTTTTAATAACTTAAACAGCTGTGAGAGAAGTTAAAAGTGTATAAAAAATATAGTTTCGATAAAAGAAATGGCATCTTACCTAGTTTATATAGCATAAGAAGAATATGATTTCCAAAGCGTAGATAGGTTTAAAGTTCCTAATCCTATGAAAGACGGGATGAATCTCACAGAAAATTGCTGTTCTACAAAGTAATTTATAAGTTCAAAAATCTTTGTATTACCGAAATAAACTTTTAAGACAAACCTTTATTTTTCAGATTTTTGCCGAATTTTAAGAATAGTTTGTAGTAAATGCACAGGGTGTTTTGCTGATATAGAATACTTTATAGAGTATTCTAATGTTTTTTTAGAAGAAATAAGGAAAGTAAATAATTGCCAAAACGATAGTTACTGAACCAACCATAAAACCCACTGCTCCCGCTGCAATGTCCTTAATATCACCTATTTTTTTATGGTAATCAGGATGAATGAAGTTACAAATTTCCTCAATAGCTGTATTTAGACTCTCAACCGTTAGCACCAAACCGCAACCGATGATTTGTACAATCCATTCGGAAGGTGTAATGCCTACATAAAACCCTAAAAAAGTAAGAAACAGCGTAATAGTAACATGCACAATTATGGGAGATTCCTTACGGATTAATCGCCACATGCCTACAAAAACATAGTATAAACTCCTGATTCTATTTCGAATAAACGCTATTATCACTTCAATAATTTTAGTCTCTCTGCAAAGTTAGAAAATATTTCGTAATTTCATAGCTATAACTCCCCAAATAGCTTCCTTGATAATATTTCCATTCATTTTAGATTTTCCTCTCACACGATCAGTAAAAATAATCGGAACTTCAGAAATTTTAAATTTTTTAATGTAAGTTTTATATTTCATTTCAATTTGAAATGCATAGCCTACAAATTCGATTCCATCCAAGTCAATAGATTCTATTACCTTTCGGGAATAGCAAACAAACCCTGCAGTTGGGTCATGAATTTTCATTCCAGTGATAATTTTCACATATAAGGATGCCCCGTAAGATAACAAAATCCTCGAAAGAGGCCAATTCACCACATTGACTCCCTTCACATAGCGTGAGCCTATAGCAACATCACTCCCATTTTGGGTACATTCTGTATATAATCGCAATAAATCGGCGGGATTATGTGAAAAATCAGCATCCATTTCAAAAATATAGTCATAATTACGCCTCAAAGCCCATTTGAATCCATGAATATAGGCTGTTCCTAAGCCTTTTTTCTCTGTTCTAACCTCCAAAAAAAGTCTTTCTGAGAATATTTGTTGAAGTTCACGAACCTTTTGACTTGTTCCGTCGGGAGAATTATCATCTACAATCAGAATATGAAATTTTTCCGATTGGTCAAAAACTGCCTTAATGATAGCTTCAATATTTTCAATTTCGTTATATGTAGGAATGATTACAAGCATTTAAAAATGTTGGGACGAACTAAATTCGTCCCATATAGAAATTCGTATTAAACAGTTCGCTGTATAAATAAATACTCTCGTGAATTTTTGAGAATATTGACAACTCAAAATCCGAGAAATGAATTATATGTAGTAAAAGTTTACTATCGGAAGAAATTACATATGTCCCATTTGTTCGGCTAGTTCTGCATTTTGTTTACGATATTGACCGCTTTGCAATTTTTCACGAATAGCCGAAAAAGCTTCTAATGTTTCTTCAATATCTTTCATGGTATGTGATGCGGTTGGAATCATACGTAACAAAATCATTCCTTTCGGAATCACTGGATATACCACAATGGAAAGGAAAATACGGTAGTTTTCACGCAAATCATTGACCATTGCCATTGCCTCTGGAATACTGCCCTCTAGGAATACGGGTGTAACACAAGTATTCGTATCTCCAATATTGAATCCTCTAGCTTTCAAACCATTTTGTAATGCATTCACATTTTCCCAAAGTTTTTGCTTTAACTCAGGCATGGTTCGTAGCATCTCTAAGCGTTTTAATGACCCCTTCACGAAAATCATCGGCAAGGCTTTGGCAAACATCTGTGAACGTAGGTTGTACTTCAAATAATCGATAATCTGTTGATCTCCAGATACAAATGCTCCAATTCCAGCCATTGACTTAGCAAAAGTTGAGAAATATAAATCAATTTTATCTTGAACGCCTTGTTCCTCACCAGCTCCAGCTCCCGTTTTTCCAAGTGTGCCAAATCCGTGAGCATCATCTACTAAAATACGGAAACCATATTTTTCTTTGTGAGCCAAAATTTCTTTCAAAATTCCTTGTTGCCCGCGCATTCCAAATACACCTTCGGTGATAACTAAAATACCCCCTCCTGTAGTGTCCGCAATTTTCTTTGCTCGTTCAATGTTTTTCAAGAAACTTTGTTCATCGTTGTGTTTGTAGGTAAATCGCTTTCCAAAATGCAATCGCACTCCATCTATAATACATCCGTGAGAATCAACATCGTACACGATTACGTCATTTT
This sequence comes from Capnocytophaga canis, assembly GCF_043187445.1. Classification (NCBI taxonomy): domain Bacteria; kingdom Pseudomonadati; phylum Bacteroidota; class Flavobacteriia; order Flavobacteriales; family Flavobacteriaceae; genus Capnocytophaga; species Capnocytophaga canis. The sequence goes on from NZ_CP171121.1 coordinate 1,775,212, forward strand.
TAGTTACAAGAGCATCAATAATAGAAACCATACCTTGATACCCAAAATTGAGTAAATAAGCAGCTTCTTTCTGTGTGAATTCTGCTAATTGACGCTCTAACTCCTCGTGCATCGAAGTATGTCCACTCATCATTCTCGCTCCCATTGGATATGCAGCTCCATATTCGGCCGCTGCCTCAGCATCTACCTTACGAATTTCAGGATGATTCGCCAAACCTAAATAATCATTAATACTCCAATTCAGGATTTCTTTACCCTGAAATTTCATTCTTGGACCCAGTTCACCCTCTAATTTTGGGAATACGTAGTACCCCTCGGCGTGAGAAGCCCAACGCCCAATATTTCCTTTATTGTCTTTAATTCTCTCAAATAAATCCTTCATCGTATAGTTATATTTTAATGTAATTTTGTTGTATCTTCCTGGCAGAAAATGTTTGTTTTACACTCTTAAAAATTTTTGTTCCTACAGGGGTTTCATCTTTTCTTCTGCCCAATAGATTGCCTCTTCAGCGGCTTTACGTGCTTGAGGACTGTTTTTATAGCAACTACTTTTGGTAATTTGTGAACCTGCTAACAGAATAAAATCGACCGATGCTTCTGCAAGTTTGTCTACTGAATCAAATCCCATTTGCTCCAAACGGTTTACAAAAGTATCTCCTATTCCTTTGATTGCGGTAAGTTCTTTTCGTTCTTGTGCTGTGAAAGACATATGTCTAAATTATTTTTGTTTTATGGAATCACAAAATCCGCAATCCTTGTTTTTATGGTAAAATATGTACTCGAAAAGTACTAATAGCAATGCTGTAATTCATTCACTTCACAGAAATCCTTGTTGTTTCATCCATTCGTTATTGTAAATCTTGCTCATATAACGAGATCCATGATCTGGAAATAGTACCACTACCACACTATTTTCATCAAATTTACCCATTTCGGCATATTGTTTCACCGCCTGCATAGCCGCTCCACAAGTGTATCCCATGAAAAGACCTTCACTTCGAGCCATCTCACGAGCCATCAAAGCACTTTCTTTGTCAGTTACTTTGACAAATTCATCAATAACATCAAAATCGGTTGCGGTTGGAATGAGGTTTTTACCCAAACCTTCAATTTTGTATGGATATATTTCAGCGGGGTCAAATTCACGTGTTTCATGATATTTTTTGATGGCAGAACCATAAGCATCTACTCCCAATATCTTTACATTCGGATTTTGTTCTTTCAGGTAGCGTCCAATACCTGATATTGTACCTCCTGTACCACTACAAACTACCACGTGGGTCACCCTACCTTGTGTTTGTTCCCAGATTTCCCGTCCTGTGGAATGGTAATGTGCTTGTATGTTTAACTCATTGAAATACTGATTTATATAAACAGAATTAGGTGTATTCTCATGGATTTGTTTAGCCACTTGATAGTAGGAACGTGGATCATCAGGAGCTACATTGGACGGACATAGATGTACCTCTGCACCCAAAGCCTCAAGCATTTCAACCTTATCCATAGATGATTTATCACTGATAGCGATAATACAACGATATCCTTTTATTGCACCTATCATCGAAAGACTAAACCCTGTATTTCCTGAACTGGTCTCCACGATAGTGCTACCAGCTTTGAGCAATCCATTTTTTTCGGCTTGGTCGATGATATAGGCAGCAATACGATCCTTAGATGATTGCCCAGCATTAAAAGCTTCAATTTTAGCAAAAAATTGTCCTTTGAGGTCTTTGGTTATTTTATGAAGTCTTACAAGAGGAGTATCGCCTATCAAATCAAGTAGGCTATCGTAAACACGCAATGATTTATCTGCTTGCATCTTTAGTATATTAAAAATTAATGCAAAGATACGAAATCAATTACGAATTAGCAACCTCGTTTTGCGAAATTCGTTGCAAAAATGTGCTTTATTCTCAAAAAAAATAATCATCATACGGAGGCGAAAAGCTACATTCTAAAATAAGGTATTTCACTCTTTGGTTTGGCACATAGGTCAGCCTCTCCATTAAAAGTAAATATTTTAGTACTATGTATTGCATAGTATTATTTTTTGTTATATATTTGCCACAACAAAGTACTAAAAAATGAAAATATGTAATGATAAAGCAGAAAAAAGCATAAATAGTATTATTTACAAGGAGTAAAACACAAGCAAAAACCTTTAATCTTCGAATTTTTAATTTTTAAATCTTTAAATTTCTTATGGAAGTAAACACAGAAAAAACAAAAACTCAAATGCGTAAAGGCATTTTGGAGATGTGTATTCTTTCCATCATCAGCAAGCAGAATGAAGCGTATGTTTCAGACATTATTGAAAACCTTAAAGCAGCTGATATGATTGTAGTTGAAGGTACGTTATATCCACTTTTAACGCGACTGAAAAACGAAAAACTATTGGACTACAATTGGAAAGAATCGACTTCGGGACCTCCCCGAAAGTATTACGAACTGACCGATAATGGGAAAATCTTTCTCCAAGAAATCGTCAAAACGTGGCACGAATTACAAACAATGGTAAACAAAATTATTTAAGTTATGGACAAAACACACAATATTAGTTTAGGCGGATTTGCTTTTTTGATAGAAGATAGAGCCTATCAACAGCTTTTAAAATATTTGAATGACGTACGCAAATCTTTAGGTAACACATCTGATACTGAAGAAATTATATACGACGTGGAACAACGTATGGCGGAATTACTAAAAACTCAAATGAAAGGCAGAGAGGTAATTGTCAGTCAAGATGTCGTCTATTTGATAGATGTTTTGGGAACACCCGAGCAATACATTGATGAGGAAGCATCACACGACTATTCTTTTGAAGAAATGGATAGAGATACTAAAAATCAATACAATACATCCGATCTGAAAGGAGCAATGAATAAGATCCCTAACTTTTTCAGACATAAGAAACTCTTCCGTGATTTGGAAAACAAACGTTTGGCTGGTGTTTTCTCCGGATTGTCGCATTATTTAGACATGGAAGCTGTTTGGCTGAGGATTCTCTTTTTAAGTGTATATTTGTTAATGCTGGTAATTCCAAAACTGTACTACTTATACCCATTTTACGCAATGATTTGGACTTCGGTTTATCTCTTGTTTGCTTCGATTATTCCGATCGCTAAAACCACAGCCGATAAATTGGCAATGCGAGGCAAAGAAGTGAACATTGACACGCTTTCATCCGCAAAAGAAAGCTATGATTCGGACAAAATTCGTATGCGATTAAACAAACAGAAAGGCAAATTTTTAGGAGTTTTTGCAGGGATGAGTGAATATTACAACTGGGACGTAACGTGGTTGCGAATTGGTTATGCTTTGTTAGTTTTATTAAGTCTACCATTTGAAGAAGCCTTATTTTCTTTATTTTGTGTTATTTTGTATGTAATGTTATGGTTATCAATGAATAACCCTAAAAATAATTTTTTAAAAGCAGACGCAGAAGCCTCCGAAAATTCAGAAAGAGCTGAGTTTAAATTTGTGCCAAAAAGCAACAATTTTAGTTTTTGGGGAATCGTCAGAGGTTTTTTTAAAGGGATTTTCTATTTCATTACAGCGATTATTTTGAGTATTTTGCTAGTGCTATTTGTTGGTTTATCTTTAGCATTTTTCGGAATAAATATATTCTTTTTAGGAACGATGGGAGGGACAATGCTGGTATATGACTACCTACCGTTTTTGATTGAAACAAAATGGGAATTAGTATTGCTTTATGTGTCAATATCTATGTTGTCATTTGTAGCATTATTCGTCCCTATAAAACTGTTAATCAATCTATTCTCCTCTAAAAAAGCCACATTTCCAAAGAAATGGATTGTTACAAACGTAATCCTGTTTTTTGTAGGAATTATTGGAATGAGCATTGTTGCAGGTAGCACAATCCGTAGTTTTAAAGCCTATACATTTGACACTCAAAAATATAGTTTACAAAATTCGGACAACACCTTAGTTGTGCAAAATGCTCGTAGCCAGTTTATGCTGTTAGATGATGTTTTTTCCTCAAACTATGTAGATCATGACGGGAGTATGTTTATGTATCACAACGAGAATATTGAAATTTACGTAACTGATAAACAGCCCTATTTGGAGGTTATGAGAACTACCAGAGGAGGAAACATTCCAAAAGCTAAACTCAATATTGATAAGACTTTATACCCGTTGGAAATCAAAAACGACACTATTTTGTTACCTAATCATTATAAAATTGAAAAAGGAGGACTTTTCAGAGGACAGGAAATACGCATAAAGTTATATCTTCCTGAAAAGAAGAAAATTACATTTGATAGATATTCTAAAACAGTTGTGTGGTTCAACAAAAAGTTTACAAGGGTAATGGGCAATAAAGAATATATTGTAACCAAAGAAGGATTACAAGAGGAGCCTACACTTCTTAATTAAAAACTTAAGGAAATAGTACTTTTTAACATATTCCGATTCGCGTAATCGTGTCTTAAATATAGTTAAAATTGTTTTTTAACAATATTTACTCGATATTATTACAAAATAAACGAACTTAAAAATAAAATATTGATAATCAGTGTTTTATTTTTATAAAAACAACACATTGGATTATTTTACAGCAAAATATATTTTTAATCAAAATCAGCAGAAATAATTTTATTTTACGTATAATATTAATTAAATGACAAACAATTAAATAAAAATCTGAATATTTTTCACTATTATTTTATTTTTATCTATTTTTTTAGATAAGTTCACTTGCAAGGTTTCAACAGATTAAAAAATTTGTATTTACTAAAAAAAAAATAAATCTTTGCGGACTAATTTAAAAAGGATAAAAAATGAGAGGAAAATTAATTTCGACACTGTCATTGTTTTTCTTCGCGTTGCAATTTGTGTTTGCACAAGAAAAAACAATCACGGGTATGGTAAAGGATGAGTCTGGTCAACCTTTATTAGGTGTTACAGTTACGATCAAAGGAACCACACGTGGCGTAGCGACCGACTTTGATGGAAATTATTCTATCAAAGCGAAGGCAGGAGAAGTGCTTCATTTTGTCGCTTTAGGAATGAAGCCTATTGATAGACCAGTTTCGGCATCTACTACCAAAATAGACGTAATCATGGAAGAAGAAGCTCACGAACTGGAAGAGGTGGTTGTTGTTGCTTATGGAACTGCTAAGAAACAGTCCCTAGTAGGTTCACAAGCTATGGTTTCGGCTAAACAATTAGAAACAAGACCAATCACTAACCTTACAACAGCCTTGTCAGGTATAGCACCTGGAGTTCAATCAACCCTTTCAAGTGGACAGCCTGGTTCCTCAAGTTCTATTCGTATTAGAGGATTTGGTTCCATAAATGCGGGTAGCGACCCTATTTATGTACTTGACGGCTCTATTTATAATGGACGAATTTCAGATATCGTGATGCAAGATGTTGAAAGCATTTCTGTGTTGAAAGACGCTGCCTCTACTTCCTTGTATGGTTCAAGTGCAGGAAATGGAGTTGTGTTGATTACTACCAAAAGTGGTTCAAGAGGAAAAAAAGGAAAACCTTCGTTTACATACTCAAATAACATAGGCTTTTCAACAAGAGGACAAGAAGATTACGAGAAAGTGGGGGCTATGGATCATTTACCACTTCGTTTTCAACAATGGTTCAACCATTATAAGTACAACAGGAAACTTACCGATGAACAAGCAGCTGCTTGGGCAAATTATGATATGATTCAACAATATACACCAGAATACATTCCCTATGCTGGAATTAATTCGTATTATCAATTTGCAGGAGGTAAATGGAATTATCATGAAACAAAACCATCAGGAAGATTCGTTTATCCTGCAGTTATGATGATGGATGGAACGTTAAATCCAAGTATTACAGGACTTTTATGGGCTGAAGATTTAGATTGGGAAAAAGCTCTGTTTAGAACAGGAGTCAGAAATGAACACAGCATTAATGTTAGTCACAATACGGAAAATCTTAAATCTTACTTTTCTTTGAATTACTTGAAAGAAGATGGATATCAGGTTGCATCCGATTACGAACGTTTCGCAGGAAGAGCAAATCTTAGCTATGATGTTAACAAATGGTTAACCGTAGGAACCAACATTGGGTATAGTACCATGGTAAACCATTCCCCAACACTCACAGGGAATCAGACCGCCAATACGTTTCGTTACATAAGAAATATTGCTCCAATTTATCCAATTCATAAGCATAACCCTGATGGGAGTTATGTATATGATGACAAAGGGAATAAAGTGTACGACTACAGCCAATCACGTCTCTTTGCTGGTAATTATAATCCCATCTATTTGACTGAAGTAGATCTTTTAACAACGGATAATAACTCGGCTAACACAAGAAGTTTTGCAGAACTACGTTTCTTACCAGAGTTGAAGTTGAAATTAAGCTATGCACATGATGTATTACGCTATACAACGAAACGCCGTTATAATAACATTTTTGGAGACCAACCCGAGGGATTATTACGAATCAGTCATTACAAAAATGCAACAACAACTTTCAATCAAGTATTCGATTACAACAAAACTTTTGGAAAGCACAACATAAATGCTCTCTTAGGACATGAAAGTTATAAATATCAAGTAATTGAAAGTGAAACCAGTAAAAAAGGAATGGCTTTCTTGGGAATTGACGAAATGGGCAATTTTATAGAACTCTCAAGTGCTAGCTCCAGTACGGACGAATACACCAAAGAGGGGTATTTCGGAAGATTTAACTACGGTTTTGATAGTAAATATGATTTTTCATTCTCTTTCCGTCGTGATGGCTCTTCCCGTTTCCATAAAAACCACCGTTGGGGTAACTTTTGGTCAGTGGGAGCAGGCTGGCATCTTAAAAAAGAAGCGTTTTTGGCAAATGTTTCTTGGATTGATCAGCTAAAATTAAGAGCTTCTTACGGAACTACAGGGAACGATGCAACTTCTGGCTTCTACCCATATCAAACAGCGTATTCATTTAGTAATAATAACACAAATGCAGGATTGAGAATAGCAACCTATGGGTATCCTAATTTACTGTGGGAAAAACAAGTAAGTACTGATATTGCATTGGAATTTGATATACTAAAACGCTTGAAAGGTACCGTTGAATTATTCAACAAAGAGTCCGATGATCTTATCTTTGCCTTTCCTTTACCAACTTCAACTGGTATCGGAAGCATCAATAAAAACATTGGAAAAGTTCAAAATAGAGGGATTGAAATTGAGTTAACAGTAGATTTGGTAGAAAAACCTGATTTCAAATGGAGCTTTACCGCTAATGGAACCATTTTGAAAAACAAGGTATTACGTTTACCTGATCATAGCAGAAAATTAGGGCAGGCTAATGGAAACTATCGTTACATGGAGGGATACAGCGTTTACGACTACTACCTCCCTCAATGGGCAGGAGTAAATCCTGATACGGGACATGCTATGTATGTGATTGACGCAGAACAATATCCAAGCTATGCAGATGTAAACCACGCTCAATTTAAAGGAGTTGATAAAGACAAATACTCCGCTTATACGTATGATTATAACGTTGCAAAACACGATTTTTCAGGTTCGGCGATTCCTGATTTACAAGGAGGTTTTGGAACAAATGTGAATTGGAAAGGTTTTGAATTCGGGGTTCAGTTTACTTATATGTTAGGAGGTAAAGCGTACGATGCTCCTTACCAAGGACTTATGAGTAGAGATAAGAATTCGGGAACAGCAGCTCACGTTGATTTGTGGAACGCGTGGAAAAAGCCAGGTGATATAACCGATGTTCCTCGTTTAGATGATTCAACAGCGGGAGAACATGCTTCAAAGAGCTCTAATAGATTCTTGATTTCAAGAACCTCATTGATGTTAAGAAATTTGTCCGTTGGATATTCGTTGCCGAAAGAAGTTTTGACTCCTTACGGGATCACCAACTTACGGATAGGAATTTCAGCTGAAAACCTATTCTTATGGTCAAAGCGAAAAGGGATGAATCCAATGAATAGTTTCTCAGGAACTGCAAGTAACATAGGATATGACTATGCAAAAGTGGTATCTTGTGGTCTGTCCGTTTCATTTTAATAATAACTTTAAAACATTGAAAAATGAATAGATTTTACAAAACAATATTAATTTTCTCATTGATTTTAGCCGTAGGATGTTCAAAAGATTTTTTAGAAACAAAACCTTCTAATCGAATGGGACAAACTGATGCTGAAACTACTGTTGAGGGATTGGAGGCTATCGCCAATGGTATCCATAACATGATGTATATGTACAATCATGGAGGACAAGTAGGAGGATTAGGACAACAAGGGATTGCTGCTCAATTGGATATGTTGGGAGATGATATGATTAACACAAAACCAGCGTATCATATGCCAGTATATCGTTACCAAGACCATCACAAGGTTCATGCTGATGGATTCATTAACTATAAAACTTGGGACTACTACTATACAATAATTCAGCATGCAAATAAGGTTTTTCTAGGAGTAGAACAGGTTGATATGCTTCCAGAGCAGAGACAATTTATTTTGGGACAGGCTCATGCCTTAAGAGCATTCGCCTACCATAATTTGGTACAGTTATTTGCAAAACGATATGAGGCAGGAGGAACTAACAGTCAATTAGGGGTAATTATTCGTACACCAGATAAATTAGAAGACAACCTACCACGTTCAACCGTAGCAGAAGTATATGCCTTTATTGATGCAGATATGGAAAAAGCATTGGAATTTTTAAAAAATGCTCCAGACAAAAAGTTCAAGAATGTTATTCGTTATTCTACGGCTTGTGGTATAGCAGCACGTATTGCATTGACAAAATCAGAATGGGCTAAGGCTGAAAAATATGCTAAGTTAGCTATTGATAAGTCAGGAGCTACACTTCAGGTAGGAAATGCACTGATTGATGGGTTTAATAATTATAGTGCTACTGAATGGATGTGGGGATATACTCAAAATGCAGAACAACAAGGGTATTTTTCTCATTTTAATTCCTCTTATTCATATAATTTTAGAGGGCATAATAAATCATTACGCTATGCAGTTAATAGAGATATCTATGATCAAATGGGCGAAAAGGACGTAAGACGCAAATGGTGGGTATGCCTTGATAGAGGAGATAAAATTCCAGCAGATGCAGATGCAGAATATTTTTCAGGAGGGGAGAAAGATCCTAAATGGGAAGTAACTGGTCAATCCATTAAATATAAGGCTTTATCTAACTCTGATAGTAGAGGAGATGCTGTTTTGATGCGTTTGGCAGAAATGTACTACATCTTAGCTGAGGCACAAGCTCGACAAGGTAAAGATTCAGATGCACAGGCTACGCTTAACGAAATTATGAAAACCCGCGATGTAGATTACAATACGGTTGCTACAGGTGATGCATTGAAAGAGGAGATTATGAGAAACAAACGTATTGATCTTTGGATGGAAGGACAACGATTTTTTGACATGAAACGCTTAGGAGTAATTCCAAATCGTCTAAAGTCAAAAAATATTCAGGTTTACTTGACTGGACCGGAGAAGCAGACTGCAATTGACCGTAATTCTGGCATAAACGCAGTAAATTTACCAAAAACAATGGACAGTAAATTTTGGCAGTTTGCTATTCCTTACGGTGAAATTATAGGTAATCCTCTTTGCAAACAAAACGAGCTATAAGTAATACTCCTTATTAGAAGTAAGTGCGTACAGTAAAAAAGGAAGTTGCCCGAAAAGGGCAACTTCTTTTTTATTTTAAAACGCTGTATGTTGCTTAGGATATCAAAAACATCTAAACCATACTAATTTTGAAAACTCTGATTTTCATCAAAAACAAACCTAAAAGACTTTTATTCAACATAAATTAATAACGGAAAGAAAATGTTAAAATAAAACTGTTAAAATACATTTTTATCACGCTTAATTTTAAAATAAAAATTAAAAAACAAAACTTTGGCACTATTGTTGTATTTTATTTATCGTATAACATAAAACTATAACAAAATGAAAAAACTAATTACATTTTTAGGTATGATTTGCCTATCGGCAGTATTGTTTTCTTGCAGTAAGAGTGATGACCCTGCTGACAATGACATCTTTGTTGGTACATACAAAGGTAGTATCAGTTATAAGAGTAGCGATGGAGAACAGAACTCTGACAATGGCTCTGTAACAGTCGGCAAAGTAGGAGATAACTACTATTTCAGATTTTCTGACGGGATTGAAGACCTTTCGGGCGTAAAGATGCAGAAAGGAAACAACAATCTAATAAACATTGATTTAGAGGAGGGATTAAAAGTCATTCGCATTACGGCTTCAACTCTGATAATCAAATACTCGAAAGACGGAAAAACTTGGACAGCAAACGCAAGTAGATAGTATTTAATCCCCCTAAAAAGGTCATAAAATCTTTTTTAGGGGGATTATTTATATTGCCAGAAGCAAATGGACTCATTACAAAGGTAATATAAATATGATTTCTATTTGGGGTTGAGCTGTAGTTACTAGTAATATATTGATGGCATCGCCCAGAACGCAACTTTTACAAGGGCGTAATAGGCGATGATTTTGTTATAGGAGCCTTGTAGTGTTTTTGAGTACAGTAATAAAAACTCTGCAGGGTTTTGAGCATAAATACATAAACCTTTGTCTATTTTAAGCAAAACCTAATTAATTGTAAATTAGTTGATTACACCTTTTAAGGATGGTTGTTTATCCTTTATCAGTACTGAAAAAACATAGTTCAATTATTTTCAGATAACGCCTATGAGAATTCGAATTCCTTTTCTTCATCACTTTCAATACCCAGAGCTTCATATATGTATTTGAAGGTAGAAAGTAACTTTGGTTTTCCGTTTACGATGGCAACATTATGTTCGAAATGAGCCGATGGTTGTCCGTCAGCGGTTAGGATCGTCCATTTATCTCTAAGTTGCTTTACTTTGTGTGTTCCCATGTTTACCATGGGTTCAATAGCCACAACCATTCCATCTCGGAATCGTTTTCCATTTCCGCGTTTTCCATAGTTGGGCATTTCCGGATCTTCGTGCATTTTTTTGCCAACACCATGTCCCACGAGCTCTCGGACGATGCCATATCCGTGTCTCTCGCAATGGTTCTGAATAGCAAAGCCTACATCTCCCACGCGATTTCCAGTTTTGAACTCTCGTATACCTACGTAAAGAGATTCTTTAGTAACTTGCAAGAGTTTTTTTACCTCATCAGATATTTCGCCAACGGCAAAAGTATAGGCGTGGTCTCCATAAAAACCGTTTTTTAATGCTCCACAATCAATCGAAACGATGTCACCCTCTTGCAAAGGTATGTTGTTTGGGATACCGTGAACTACTTGAGCGTTTGGACTGACGCATAAGGTGTTAGGGAATCCATAGAGCCCCAAAAAACCAGGAACTGCTCCTTGGCTTCGGATATATTCCTCTGCGATTTTATCTAATTGCAGGGTCGTAATACCTGGTTTGATTTCTTTTGCTAAAACGCCCAAAGTTCGTGAAACCACCTGAGCACTTTCTCTCATTATCTCAATCTCTTCTAAAGTTTTGATGTATATCATGTCACCAATAATATATTTATGTAAAAAATAGTTTAAAAATTTGTGTAAATTCAAAATATGTTTATGATTTAAATGTATTTACAGGCTTCTCTGACACTCAATTTTGTCATTTTAGATTCGTGTCTTTTAATGAAATCGCGTACCCACTCTGGATTAGTTTTGCTGTAATCCCGAAGAGACCATCCAATGGCTTTATTAATAAAAAATTCCGTTTGTTCGAGGTTATTTACTATGATTTTCTCTAATAAATCTGTATTAGTTTTTTCCTTTCGGAGCAGTTGATGGTCAATTGCAATACGTCTTAGCCAAAAGTTATCGTCAACGCTCCATACGAGAAGAGTATGATTTAACTCAGGGAACCGCAGTGCGATACCTCCGATAATTCTATCCAGTTGGTCAATCGAGTCCCACCAAGATTTACGCAGTGCCAAATCCTTAAGTTTTGGAATGTCCGCGAGAGTAAGGAACTCTTTTTTCAAACCCAAATAATCCAAAGCGAAGTACTGTAGTTCTCGATATGGATTCTGCCAACATTGTTCAATAAGTTCCCAAGCAATAGCATTATCTTTTTTAAGTGTAGCGAGAAAAGGCTTTGTAATTTTCTTGCGAATAGGAGATTGTACCCCTAAGAAAAGAAAATTATTTTTCATATACCGACTCATTTCCTTGGCTTTCTGTTCGTTGGAGTAAGTTTTGAGTGTTTCGAATATCGTATTAAATAACATATTATCTTGCTTGTGAGATAATAAACTTTGTCAAATCTTAATTACAGAGGATTTGACAAAGTTTGTTGAATTTTTCTAAAAAGATAATAAAGCGAAATTGTTTATCCTTTCATGTAAGTAGTTCCTTTATAGCTAATTCTTGAACCAGACTCCCAAGTAAATACATATTCTGTATTCTTTCCTTGGGCATCTGTCAACGTAATCGTGTAATGCTTTTTGTTTTCAGATGTTTGTTTCGTAACTCGAATTGCTTTAGAGTCTATTTTTCCTTTGTAGCAATCATCTGCTTTTTCGTTTTCTTTAAAGCAAAAATCATTCGTTTTAAACATAATTCTTTTTTTTCCATCAAAAGTATACCATTCCCCTTGTATCCAATCTGGTGGAGCTATCGCAACGGTACTATCCGTGTCTTTTCCACAAGCAACAAAAAAAGTTGCTATCATGAATAAGAATAAAAAATTTTTCATACTATATAATTTGTTAAAATTAATACGATATAAGTGGTATTGAAACGTTAAAAATTATTTTTTAAACGCTTGTAGCAGAGCTTCTGTAGAGCTGTCATGTTGTGAAATGTTCACAGTTTCAATGTCTTTTAAGATAGTGTTTGCTAACTGTTTACCAAGCTCTACGCCCCATTGATCATAGCTGTAGATATTCCAAATAATTCCCTCTACAAAAATTTTATGTTCGTACATAGCGATCAAAGCTCCTAAACTTTCAGGAGTTAATTTCTCAATTAAAAAGGTGGTAGTAGGCTTATTTCCTTCAAAAACTTTGAAAGGTACAAGACTTTCGTTCACGTTGTTACCCATTTCAGAACGTACTTCGGCTTCTATTTTGCCTTTGAGCAACGCTTCGGTTTGAGCAAAAAAGTTGGCCATAAGTTTGTTGTGATGGTCTGTGTTTCCATAAAGCGATTCTTTAAATCCGATGAAATCCGTAGGGATTAATTTTGTACCTTGGTGAATAAGTTGAAAGAAAGCATGTTGTGAATTCGTTCCGGGTTCGCCCCAAATGATAGTTCCTGTTTGGTAATTAACCGCTTTGCCGTCACGTCCTATGTATTTTCCGTTACTTTCCATGATGCCTTGTTGCAAATATGCAGGGAAACGGTGTAGATATTGTGAGTAAGGAATAATCGCTTGACTTTCTGCGTGATAGAAATTGTTATACCATACACTCAAAAGGGCAGTAATCACAGGGATGTTATTTTTAAATTCTGCAGTTCTGAAATGCTTGTCCATTTTGTTAGCTCCTTGTAGTAGTTTCTCAAAATTGTCATAACCTACTGAAAGAGCTATTGTTAAACCTACCGCACTCCATAGAGAAAAACGTCCTCCAACCCAGTCCCACATGGGGAATACATTTTCCGAAGCAATACCAAACTCTGCAATTTTCGGCAAATTCGTCGATACAGCCACAAAGTGTTTTGCAACATCTTCCTGTTTTGCTGATTTCAGGAACCATGCTTTAGCGGTAGTTGCGTTACTAAGAGTTTCTTGTGTTGTAAAGGTTTTTGAAACAATCACAAAAAGTGTTGTTTCAGGGTTAAGATGTTTGATAACCTCCATCACGTGGTCACCGTCTACATTGCTGATAAAGTGTATGTTCAGCTGATTTTTGTAGTATTTCAATGCTTCACAAACCATTACAGGCCCTAAGTCAGAACCTCCAATACCGATATTAACCACATCGGTGAAGGCTTTACCCGTGAATCCTTTGCGTTTTCCGGAAATCACATCCTCTGAAAACTGTTTCATTTGTTTTTTGACAGAAATTACTTCTGGTAGAACATTTACTCCATCTACTTGAATGTTGCTATTCTCATCAGCACGTAACGCTGTGTGTAGTACAGCTCTTTTTTCGGTAGCGTTAATAAGATCTCCTTCAAAATACTTGTTTATAGCGTCCTTCAGTTCGCATTCCTCAGCCAGTTGTAGTAATAGCTCAAGAGTTTTCTCATCAATTCGGTTTTTGGAATAATCTACCAGAAAATCGTTCCAGTTTATTGAAAATTTGAAAGCTCGTTGAGCATCTTTTTCGAAAAGAGTTTTGATGTGAATGTCTTTTACTTCTTCAAAATGAGCTTGTAATGATTTCCAAGCCTTTGTTTGCGTAGGGTTTATATTTTTTAACATATCTATTATAATTGTGTAACCTGATTTTGTTCTTCCAATGAAATTTCTAATTTTTCTTCTTCGACCTTGGTTGCTGTCAAAGCATCTAATTGTTGTTTTAATGTACTGATATCTTGCAGATATTTTTCTTTCAAACGTTCATCCATAGGGATTGCTTCTGGCATTTTTTCTTTTAGAGGATCAACTTGTTTTCCGTTTTTCCAGAAGCGGTAGCACACATGAGGCCCTGTCGCCAGTCCTGTACTTCCTACATTTCCAATAACATGTCCCTGTGGCACGTGTTGTCCTTTTTTCACTAAAATTTTTGACATGTGCAAATATTGTGTAGTATAGGTGTTATTGTGCTTGATTTTTACGTAGTTACCATTTCCTCCGTTATATCCTGCTTCGATAACCGTTCCAGCAGCTGTAGCTCGGATAGGAGTTCCGTGAGGTGCAGCATAGTCCGTACCGAAGTGATTTTTCATCCTATGCAAAACAGGGTGGAAACGCATTCCAAAACGAGAGGTGATTCTAAAAATTTCTAAAGGAGCTTTTAAAAACATACGTTTCATTGTATTCCCTTTTTCATCATAGAAATCTCTTTTTCCAGAAACTGAATCCGTTACGTAGTTAAAAGCGTAGTAAGGAGTTCCTTTGTGTTCAAAGTATGCTGCCTTGATGTTTGCTACTCCTGCATAGATGGAATCTTCAACATAGCGCTCTTCGTAGATGATTTTGAAGTTATCCCCTTGTTGCAAATGGAAAAAGTCGATGGTATAATCAAAGATTTGCGACAAATTAAAGGCTACGTTGTAAGTCATTCCTACATCCAAAGCGGACTCAATCAAACTACTTTTGATATAACCAGCTTTTTCTTTTTCAACAAGCGTAATAGCTCTTTTTTCATTTCGAACCGAAACTGAATCGGCCATTTGAATTACATAGTATTCCGTTATGGAAGGTTCGTAAACGAAACTGTGTAGCTTTTCAGGGTTTTTCTTGTCGAAAAGTAAGGCGTACATTTTACCAACACGTAGCGTTCGAGGGTCAAAAGTCTCTTTGATTTTATTGGAAATGTTATGAATTTCAACGGATTGAATGTTGTGACTTTGTAGAATCTTCCCAAAGGTGTCGCCAGATTTTAGAGTGTCTTTAACGATAGTGTAGTCGTCCAGATTGAATCCATATTCAATAACAGGTAGCTTTTCAACAATTTCCTCAACAGGTGTTGGAGCAGGAGTAGAGGAGTCATCACAACCCCAAGCCAGTACAACGGTTAGAAGTAAAAATATATTTCGCTTTAAAATCTTTTTTCGTGCCATTAGAATTAATATTTTTTTAAAAAAACAAACCAAAGTCCGTATCATTCCTATTATTTTTAATTTGGAATAATCGGAATGGTCAAAGGTGGAAAAAAAAAACGAAGTAAGCAAACCTTTTGTGAGTTTTTTAGGAAAATAGTTTTTGTGACAGACATGCGTAATCTGTAGATATATCTGACATTTGCAAAACACATCCAAAGAATATGTTGTATATCAATGTTTTGAGGCTGAAACTTAAAAAAAACGCTCAAAAAACATCTTTATTTCAAAAAAATGTAGTACTTTGGGCGGGCAAAATCATGTAACATGAGAAGATTTATATACTTATTTTTGTTTCCTGCATTGGGATATGCCCAAACTTTATGGACGTTGGAAGATTGCATTAACCACGCTTTGGAGAAAAACATTTCTATCAAACAATCCGAGATAGACCTCAGTGCTTCAGATGTGGATAAGTTACAAGCTCGTGGGGCATTTGTACCTTCTTTAAATTCAAATATGACCTACAGTTTGAATGAGGGAAAGAATATCAATCCTGTGACCAACCAATTTGAAAATACGTTTTTTCAATCGGCATCAGGAGGAGTAAGTATGGATATGACTCTTTTTGCTGGTTTGCGAAATTGGCGACAGCTCAAACGGGCTGAACTTGGCAGAATGGCGGCTCAGTACAACCTCGAAAAGATGAAAGATGATATTGTTTTGATGGTTATCAATGCTTATTTGGACGTACTTTCAAACAAAGAGCAATTGAAAAACCTAAAGATACAGTCCAAAATATCAAAACAGCAGTTGGAACGTACAAAGGATTTGATTGAGGCAGGTTCTTTACCAAAGGGAGATGTGTACGAAGCTGAATCACAGGTGTTTGCACAGGAACAGCAAATCATTGCTACCGAGAATATGTTGTTCATATCCAAAATGGGATTAGCTCAACTGTTGCTTTTGAAGGATTATCAAAATTTTGAAATCGCAGATACTTCGTTTGATGTGCCTATTACGGACGTTCTGTCAAAGAATCCTAATGAGATTTTTCAACGAGCTAAAGAGGTAGTGCAGGATATTAAAATCGCTCAAGCCAATGTGGAGTTAGCAGAAAATAGCCTAAGATTATCAAAATCAGCTTATTCGCCTCGTTTGGCTGCTCAATGGGGATACAACACTCGTTGGTCAAAAAGCCAAGCTCAGAATTTTTTGGATCAACTGGATGCTAACAAGGGTATGTACGCGGGTTTAGGACTCTCTATTCCAATTTTAAATGGTTTTTCAACCAAAAGCAATATCAAAAGGCAACAACTTAACTTGCTCAAAGCCGAATGGAATAAAGAACAGGCAGTATTGAATTTGGAAAGAACAGTCTATCAAGCATATACAGATGCGTCGAATGCGAGAAAATTATTCGAAGCCTCCGAAAAAACAATGCAAGCAAAAGAACAATCCTATCTCTATTCAAAAGAACGACACGATGTAGGGTTGATGACTACCTTTGATTTTAACCAAGCAAAAACACAATATGAAAATGCTGAAAATGAATACATTAGAGCGAAGTATAAATATATTTTCAAGATAAAAGTGTTGCAGTACTATTTTGGCGAAAAATAAAGTATGGATGATTTGGCTTAAATCTGAGAGATGTATAATTTCTCGGATTTCCCTAATTTACATACCTTAAATAAAAAAAGAAACTATATGAGCAAAAAAACGATTATTATTGGGGCAGTTGTTTTAGGAATTATACTCCTTATTGTAGGAAAAAAAGCAGGTTGGTTTGGTGGTGAACCTAATGGAAAAGAAGTAGAGATTCAAAAAATAGCTTTAGCAACCCTGACACAAAAAGTGGCGGCTACAGGGAAAATACAACCCGAATTGGAAATAAAAATCTCGTCAGAGGTGTCGGGAGAAATTATTGATTTACCTGTGCTTGAGGGGCAAAGTGTGAAGAAAGGCGACTTGTTGGTGCGTATCAATCCGGATATTTACCAATCGGTGGTAAACCGAAGCGTTGCAGGATTGGAGAACGTACGAGCTTCGTTACAACAGGCTGAGGCGGGATTGAGAGAGAGCGAAGAAAGCTACAAGCGTAGTAAAACGTTGTTCGACAAAGGTGTAATCTCAAAATCCGATTGGGATAAGGCAGTGTCATCTTACGAGATAGCTAAGGCTAATCGTGAGTCCGCACGATTTAGTGTACAAAGTGCAATGGCAAGTGTCTCCGAAGCTCAAGATAATCTAAAGCGTACGGCTATTTTTTCTCCCGCCGATGGAACTATCTCCAAATTGAACGTGGAATTAGGCGAACGAGTGGTAGGAACCGTACAGATGACGGGAACCGAAATTATGCGTGTTGCTAACCTCCGAAGTATGGAAGTAGAGGTGGATGTGAATGAGAATGATATCATTAAAGTAAACGAGAAGGATAGCGTAAACGTTGAGGTTGATGCTTATCTGAAACGTACGTTCAAAGGCGTAGTAACCAACATAGCTAATAGTGCAAATTCGGTAGCGAGTGTTGATCAAGTAACCAATTTCAAAGTGAGAATACATATCGAAGAAAGTTCTTATGAGGATTTGTTACAAGGAAAACCCTCGACCTATTCCCCTTTCCGCCCGGGAATGACTGCCACGGTGGATATCATCACAATGAAGAAAAAGGATGTGGTAGCCGTACCCATCAGTGCTATTGTAATAAAAAAAATGTCTGAAATTGATCCAGAAACACCTGAAGAAGATGCTGACAAACGCCAAGAAGCCGTTTTCGTAATGAAAGATGGAAAAGCAGAACTTCGAGCAGTACAAACTGGTATTCAGGATAATACAAATATTGAGATTATTTCTGGGGTTGAAAAAGAGGATGAAATCATCACAGGCCCGTACACTCTGGTAAGTAAAAATTTGAAAAAAGGAGATAAAGTAGTTGTAAAACCAAAATAATAACTCATTTTTTTATTTTAAAAAAAAGTTGTATGTTTGCCCTATTGTTAACATTTTAAAAATTAAATAGCATGAAGAAATTTTTATTTAGTGTAGCATTTGCTTTCGTAAGTGCATTAGGTTTGGCTCAAGAGGGCGGATTGGCTGTTAAAGCAGGAGTGAATCTCAACAAAATGTCAGGAGAAGGGAGATCAACTGATAATGCTTTTGGTTTTCATGTAGGAGTTACTTATGACCACTATTTTAATGAGGTTTTTGGAATTGAAACTGGTTTATTAGTAGATACAAAAGGGTCTAAATATGCAGAATCTACGGGGAATGTTTTAGGATTGACGATTCCAGTATTAGCGAAAACTAAAATCAACGTGGAAACTTTTGATGTTTTTTTAGTTGCGGGACCATTTGCTAACATCGGTTTGATGGGTATGCAAGATGCTAAAGACGTAAAGTTTGGAAATGAAGGGATAAATCGTTTTACTTTTGGACTTAACTTCGGTGGCGGTGTTGAATTTGGAAAATTTATCGTTGGAGCGGGTTATGATTTAGGACTTTCGGAAGTTGCTAAAGATTCTGAAATAAAATACCACAGCATCAAAATTGGAGTAGGCTACAGATTTTAGGCAATTTTTCCTACCATGAAAATAAAGTTAAACAAGAAAGGCTCCTTATAGGAGCTTTTCTTGTTTCTAACAATTTATTATGCTTTGAAAATCCTTTTCTTTTACCTTGTCATCCCGTTAGTTAGAGTTACCATAGAGTGCCTTTGAGAGCGTCGGATGTATATTTTGTAATCAAGTACACTGAATAGAAACTCCTTAGTACAGTTATTTTATCGACATTCAAAAATATATGTTCATAAAATGGGTTATGTCAAATAAATTTAATTATTTTGCATAAAAATACCTTTAGTGATGAGCATTCACAATTCATTACAGACGAAATTACCTATCATTACCCCACATTCCACTGTAAAAGAGGTGGTTGCGGTAATGGACTCTTTTCAGGTTTCACACGTTCCTATTCTGAACGCTTCTCATTTCATTGGAATGTTACCTTTGGAGGCTATAGAAATTGCTTCTCACGACGAACAAATAAGTGATTTTTTGTACGACTTAGATACTTTCTTCATAAAAGAAACTGCAAAATGGGAGGAAGCAATGGAGCTTTTTGCAAAATATGACACCAACATTCTTCCTGTTTTGGACGGACAAAATCAATACATAGGTTACTACCTTTTGCAGGATTTGATGGGATTTTTCTCCGAAATGCCTTTTTTGAAAGAAAAGGGTAGTTTTGTTGTTTTGGAAAAAGATCAAGAAAGATATTCGTTCAGTGAAATTGCTCAGATTGTAGAGTCTCATCAAGGGCGAATGTTAGGTATCTTAATTTCAAATACTTATAACAATCGTGTTCAGATTACTTTAAAAATTATAAGTGATTCTATTTCAGAGATTTTGCAGACATTTCGCAGGTATGAATATGCCATTCTGCTGGAAAAAGAAGATGATTTATATTTGCAAGAATTGAAAGGCAAGACGGATTATTTTGAAAAATATTTGAATATCTAAATTATGAAAATAGCAATTTACGCACAGCTGTACGCTCCTGAATACAAGGCTGTTTTCTCTGATTTATTAATCCATTTTGAACCGACAGATGTAGTTTATGTGGAACATCATCTTTTCAATAGTTTGGTTTGTGACATTCCTGCATATGAAGGGTTTAGAACTTTTTCTGCTTTTTCAGATTTGGATACTTCTTTCGATATGATGCTTACTATTGGTGGAGACGGAACCATTCTAAGGGCTATCACGTTTATCCAAAACTGGAATATACCTATTTTGGGAATCAATGTTGGGCGGTTAGGTTTTTTGGCTACAGCTCAAAAAGATGAGATTACGGAGGTTTTCACCGCTTTGCGTAATAAAAAATACACCACCGTGGAGCGTACGCTCATTGAGGTACTTAATGCAAATGGCGATCCAATACATCCGATGAACTTTGCATTGAATGAAATGACCGTGACCCGTAAAAATACGGCTTCAATGATTACAATTAATACGGAACTCAATGGCGAATTTTTAACATCGTACTGGGCAGATGGGTTGATCATCTCAACACCTACTGGGTCAACAGGCTATTCGTTAAGTTGTGGTGGACCTGTTATTATGCCTACTGCCAAAAGTTTTGTCATAACCCCTATAGCTCCTCATAACTTAAATGCTCGTCCGTTAGTAATTCCAGATAATACAGAAATAAAATTAAGTATTTCGGGTAGAGAAAGTGAGTTTTTGGTGTCTCTTGACTCTCGTATCGAAACCCTTTCCAATGAAATCAGTATACACATCAAAAAGGCTGATTTTTCGATTAAACTGATTCGTTTAGAAAGAGAGAGTTTTATTAAAACCTTGAGAAATAAACTTTTATGGGGCGAAGATAGTCGGAATAAATCAATGTGGTAGAAAATATTTTACTTGTGGTTAGGATTCCCTATTTCATTTCAGAGATGTCGTACTGTGAAAATTCATCAATTATACAAACCTTAATGTACTTTGTAAACAGCAATTCAATCTGTAAATGCAGTTTTTTGCGACATTTTAAAAGTGAAACTTTGGTTCTTGAGAATATGTCTTTTTATAGTTTTTAAGGCTAAAATATTGGTGATGTGCTTCGCAGTTCATGGTTCTCAATTAATTTTACTAATGCCAAATTTTATTTACTGTTGTTTATTTTTTTAAGGAGGTCACGGATACTTAGCATTCCCAACCTATTGTAAGTTAAACACATCAATAACATTTTTGGAGCTATCACAATTTGAATCACATAGAAATATAGAATAACTCTACATTTCTATGTGATTTAGAGTTTATCTTACCAGAGTTTTAAGTTTTTATTAACATTTGAATATAAAATAGGTTCGAATAAACGAATTAGAGATTGATAATTTTCGAGTGCTTAGCTTAAACCCCGATGATTAAATCTACCTCAAAATATCCAAATTCTTCATTGTTTAGAGCAATTTGAAGTCATAAACTGATTCGTTTTTTCTCACCCCAAGAGACTTCCTAAAATTATCGGATAGTTTCTCTCTCTTTTCTTATTATATAAACATCTCTATTAATGAGGGAGTTTCTCTCGTAAGAATCCGTAGACCCAAGTACCAGCGATAGCACTCAATAGCGTGACTATGATAACAGTAGCTCCCATTCCTATTTGTGCAAATAAAGGCCCCGGACAAGCTCCTGTGATTGCCCATCCAAAACCAAATAACAATCCGCCATAAATCTGTCCTTTGTTGAACTGCTTTGGAGCTATTCGGATAGGTTCTCCATAGATGGTTTTAATATTGAATTTTTTAATAAGAAATACGGAAATTACTCCTACGGTAACGGCACTACCGATAATTCCGTACATATGAAACGATTGCAAGCGGAACATTTCTTGAATTCTAAACCAACTAATCACTTCCGCCTTTACAAATAGAATTCCAAATAGTATACCAACGATAAGATATTTGATATTGTGATACCATTTGTGTTCTAATTTGCTTTCATTGACGCACATAGCATCTTTTTCACGCATTTGTAAATCGTCTATTTTGTCTGTATTTTGATATTGCATAAATTATTTCTATTTTAAAGTGAAAGAATGAAAGGTAAGATGAGATTTGCCATAATAAATCCTCCTACCATAAAGCAAATAGTTGCAATGAGCGATGGTAATTGCAGGTTTGACAACCCCATAATGGAATGACCACTGGTACACCCTCCTGCATATCGAGTTCCGAAACCTACCAAAAATCCACCGACAACCATTGTTACAACTCCACGGAGAGAGAAAAGCGATTGCCAATTGAATAGATCCTGAGGAACAGGATTATCATAATTCGTTATTCCATAACCTGCTAATTCTGACGCTAATGCAGGATGAACCTCAATAGGTTCAGGATTAGATAGTAAATTTATAGCGATTACGCCTCCTAAAAAAATCCCAAATACGAAAAACAAATTCCAAACTTCTTTCTTCCAATCATATTTGAAAAAAGAAATATTTGCAGGAATACAAGAAGCACAAATGTGTCTCAATGAAGAACTAATTCCAAAGGTTTTGTTTCCTAAAATAAGTAAGGCTGGTACGGTTAGACCAATTAATGGCCCTGCCACATACCAAGGCCAAGGTTGTTTCAAAAATTCTAACATATGATTGTTTATTTATCTTGATTTATTAATCCCTCCAATTGATTTGCCTGAGCTACTCCTGATTGTCTCCAAAGAACTTCTCCTTTTCTAAACAAAATCAATGTAGGTACGCTACGTACCTGATATGTCGCAGCTACCTGTGGATTTTTGTCCACATCTATTTTTATGATAGTTGCACGATCTCCTACACGGATTTTCAGCTCCGTAAGAATAGGCGCCATCATTTTACAAGGTCCACACCATTCGGCAAAAAAATCTACCAATACAGGTTTGTCCTGATTAATTATTTCCTGAAATGTCATCTGTTCTATTTTTTTCTTTTTTAAACATCGAAAACAAGAGCCCACCCATAACTGAACCGTAAAGAGTACTGTTTACCGGACTTGATGTTATAGCGCAAGTTCCTGAATTACAGCCTATTTGTTGCCAGTAAAAGTATCCCGCCAATGCCCCAACGGCTATACCTATCAATGTGAGCAAATGTTTTTTAACGAATTTCTTCATACTCTATTTCTTCTTGTTTTTTATTGGTCTTGGAAGTCGGTGTGCTACATCCTGAAGTTGTACAACAGCCTATGTTTAGCAAAGGCATTAGTGAGAATAAACACCCTAACAGTATAAACACCCATTGACCTGTATGAACTCCTTGCACAATAATCAAAACACCCAAAACCAGGCGAAACAGACGCATAAAGTTCCAATTTTTTAAATAATTTTTCATTAGTCACTTATTTTTCCCATGGCACAGCTCACATAGGATTTTGCTTTCTGGATAAAATTATTATTTCCTTTTTCTGAATAACCTAATTTTGAAAGAGCCTTTACCAAAATAGTTTTATCTACTGTACCTTCTACGCTTACGGTTTCTGTTTCCTTATCTACATGTACCTCCTGTACTCCTTCTATTTTGAGCAAGGCGGTTTTGATACTGTTGATGCAACCTCCACACTTAATGTTTTCTACTACTATTTCATGTTTCATTTTTTCTTATTTCTACAAGTGTTGATTCCCAGAGGTAAATATAGAGGGCAAAAACCTATAAACGAGGTAAGTACAAACACCCCTGCTAAAATACCTAATACGATTGCCAATGTTCCAGAAATAACATTAGTGAAATATAAAATACCGATAGCTACCGCGATCAATAAGCGGATGATTCGGTCTGTTGCTCCCATATTCGTTCTCATATTTTCTTTTTTTATCGCGTTTACATTATTGTTATTTCTCCGTCACTCCACTTACTACCTCTTTCACATTTTGCCAAGTTTTACCGTTGATTACATTCTGAAAGCCGTTTTGTTCCAAAATACTTTTTGCCTGACTGCTACGTGCTCCACTACGACAAAAAACTACAATGTTTTTTTTGTTTTTGAATTTAGACAAATTACTCGCAATTCTATCCAGTGGGATATTTACCGCTCCTTGTACGCTACCTGCCGAAAACTCGGCAGGTGTGCGAACATCTACTAAAAATACCCCTTCTTTTATAGCCTCTTTTAGTTGACTATTATTCGCTGATCCAAATATGTTTCTAAAAAATCCAAACATTACGATTCTTATTAAGATAATAAAAATTAATTGAATACTTTACTTTGACATACAAAATCGGTTTTTGGAACATTCGTCTTTGCTATAGCATTGAAACCACCTGCCACTTCCGTAAAATTTCTGTAACCTCTTGCTTGTAGGATACTTGCCGCAATCATACTGCGATATCCTCCGGCACAATGCAAATAGAAGTGTTGCTTTGGATCAATACCGCTTATCCAATCATTAATATATGCCAGTGGTTTACTAAACGCATCTTCAATATGTTCCGCTGCGTATTCGCTTTCTTTTCGGACATCAATCACTTGGTTTTCTCCTATTCTTACCTCATTAGCAAACTCTTCAGCACTGATGCGATTTATTGAGTCGATGTCTTTTCCAGACTTTTCCCAAGTTTCAAAACCTCCTGACAAATATCCCAACACGTTGTCAAATCCAACACGGCTCAACCTTGTCACAGCTTCTTCCTCTTTATCTCTATCAGTAACCAGCAAAATAGGTTGATTTACATCCACAATTAGTGTTCCTACCCAAGGAGCAAAATCGCCATTCAAACCAATATTGATAGATTGTGGTATGAATCCTTTTGCAAAATCTTGATTGCTTCGAGTGTCTAAAATCAACGCACCTGTATTTTCTGCCGTTGTTTCTAACTCATCAGCGGTAAGAGGATTCATTCCTTGATTAAGCACTTCATCAAAGTTACTGTATCCTTTTTTATTCATAGCTACATTCATCCCAAAATAAGCAGGAGGAGGTAAAAGCCCTTCTGTAACAGCCTTGATAAATGCCTCCTTGTTAGGTTGATTCAATGCGTAATTCATTTTCTTTTGATTTCCGAGGCTGTCTACAGTTTCTTTCATCATGTTTTTCCCACAGGCGGAACCTGCTCCGTGTGCTGGATAGACCGTTACCTCATCTGGTAGTGGTAATATTTTGTTATACAGGCTCTCGTAGAGTAATCCAGCTAATTCTTCTTGGGTCATATTGGCAGCTTTTTGAGCCAAATCAGGTCGTCCAACATCACCTAAAAATAAAGTATCTCCGCTAAATAAGGCAGTTTCTTTACCGTTTTCATCAAGCAGTAAAAAACAAGTGCTTTCCATAGTATGCCCAGGAGTGTGCAATACTTTAATTTTCACACTTCCCAATTCAAAAATTTGATTGTCTTCCGCAACAATCGCCTCAAATTCAGGATTTGCCGTAGCTCCATAAACAATGGGGGCTCCTGTTTTTTTACTCAAATCCAAATGTCCACTCACAAAATCAGCGTGAAAATGTGTTTCAAAGATATATTTGAGAGCCACGCCATCCTGAGCTAAACGGTCTAAATAAGGTTTCGTTTCTCGCAAAGGATCTATGATAGCAGCTTCTCCATTGGAAGTGATGTAATACGCCCCTTGAGCTAAACATCCTGTGTAAATTTGTTCTATTTTCATTGTTTTCTATTTTTTAAGTGCAAAATTATGAATACGTGTTTAATATACAGTTACTTTGGTTACATAAGTCCATTTTTTATTGTAAAATAGTTTCTTTGATGATAATGTAAATCCCCATAATCAAAACGAACCACCCGAAGATAGGCTTCAGTTTAGCACCATCAATCTTTTTAGACAGAGCCATACCTATGAAAATCCCAAATATGGCAAATGCAGTAACCTTTGCAAGGAAAAGATAATCCATTGGGATTTCGCTATTTTCTCCTAAAAAACCTATCAAAGACTTTGCTGCAATGATAACTAATGAGGTTCCCACAGCCTCTTTCATTGGTAATTTACTCAAAATCACTAATGCAGGGATAATTAAGAAACCGCCTCCCGCTCCTACAAGTCCTGTCAAAATACCTACAACGATTCCTTCAATCAAAATCAAAGGATAGTTAAACTGTTGTTTTTTAGCAACTTTCTCTTGATGGTGCTTAGTTTTCTTTATCATGCTGTAAGACGCTACAATCATCAACACAGCGAAAAGTAGCATTAGCAATATATTTTTAGTAATTACAAATTCTCCAACAGCCAATATTTCGTGTGGAATTGCAGGAACGATATAGGCTCGTGTGAAATAAACCGCAACAATGGATGGAATCCCAAAAATAACAGCCGTTTTGACGTTCACCAAATCTTTAATAAAATAGGAGAAAGACCCCACAACGCTTGTTGCTCCTACAATAAAAAGAGAATATGCTGTTGCTAATACAGCATCTATCCGAAAAAGATATACCAACATAGGAACCGTAAGAATACTACCACCTCCTCCGATTAGTCCAAGGGCGATTCCTATAAAAATTGAAGCTACATACCCCGCTATTTCCATATTCATTATCAAATTAACGAGGACAAAAATGCGGAGATTATTTGAGATCTACAGTTACTTTGGTTACATAAGGATAATCTTGTTTCTGCCGAGTTTCAGTACTTTGTTGTCTTCCAACTGTTTTAGTAAACGAGACACCACTACTCTGGCAGTTCCTAATTCATTAGATAGTTGCTCGTGGGTGATATTTATAACAGAATTTTTGGTAAGTTCTTGTTTTTTTTGTAGTAAAGCTAAAAGTCGCTCGTCCATCTTTTTGAAAGAGATGGCATTGATGATTTCCAATAGTTCCTCAAATCGTCTATGATATAATCTGAAAATATAATCCAACCACTCAGGATGCTCTTTTATGAACAGAGAGGCTTTATCCATCGGCAGGAACAATATTTCAGCATCTTCCTCCACCTCAGCCCTCACTTTACTGGTGTCATTATGCATTCCTCCTAAAAAGGACATCACGCAACTCTCTCCGGCTTTGATATAATAGAGTAGCAACTCCCTTCCATCATCTTCGGTTCGGATGACTTTTATCATCCCTTTGGTGACAATGGGAATGGAGTTAATGTAGGCATTTTCATTTACGATAATCCTTCCTGCCTCAAAACTTTTTTGTATGCTGTATTGATACAGTTTTTCAACCAACTCAGGCGAGGTTCTAAACTCTGTAATTTGTTGTAAATCTTCCATAGGCAACGTTTGTATTTGACGAAAATTGTCATAGCTGATTTGTTCTCTCCTCTTGTGTGGCTCTTTTCACAACAAAATTACGAAGAAGTCTGAATTTGCTGGTAATAAATTGTTTTGATAATTCCGTCAGCCAAACCGATGCGTGGTACATGAATGAGTTTCGCACCACTCCATTTCATTGTGTTGATATAGATAGACATCGCGTGAAGGATAACGTCCGCACGATCTGGATTAAATTCTAACACCCGAATTCGCTCTTCGTAGTTGAAAGAAGATACATATTTGGCATAATCTTTTAAGTATTTCAAAGACAAAGGTTGTCTTTCTCGTTTTCCTGAGTTTTTGAATATTTTATTGATATTTCCTCCTGAACCAACGGCTTCAATTTTATCGTATTTTTTTGTGTTCTCTTGAATCCATCCCTTGACTTCGTTCCACATTTTGGAGCTGACCATATCGTCCAAAAGTCGTACGGTTCCAATAGGGAACGAACGCGAGTTCTGAACTTCGCCGTTCGCAAAGACGGTAAATTCAGTACTTCCTCCTCCAACATCAATGTACAGATATGATTTTCCGTCCTTTATCAATGAATGTATGTCAGTTGAAGCAATGATTTTGGCCTCTTCACTTCCATCTATAATATTGATTTTCACACCTGTACGCTTAAAAACTTCGTCAGAAACAGCTGCCCCATTAATTGCTTCACGCATTGCTGAGGTAGCACATGCCATATATTTTTCTACCTTATTAACTTTCATCAACAAACGGAAAGCTTCCATGGATTCGGCAAGTCGGTCGATGTTTTCTTCCGAGATTTTTTTATCAAGGAAAACATCAGCCCCCAAACGTATTGGCACCCGTACTAAACTGTTTTTTCGGAAAAGAGGTTGCTCATATTCTGCTTCTAATACGTTCATAATCAATAAACGAACTCCGTTTGAACCAATGTCAATTGCGCCTAATTTTCGTATGTTCATAGCAATATATTTTTGAGAAATAGTGGTATGCAAATATACATTTTTTTTTGTGAATTATCTACTTCCATTTCTCAACTGTATTTTTACGGCTTCGTAATTTCGGTGGATTGCTTCATTATCCATTCCAAGTTGCATTGCCTTTTCAAAAAGAGTTTTAGCTTGTTGATAATCCGATTGTTCGCTACGAAGTAATGCCAAAAAGTAGTAAATCTGAGGGTTATTTGGTTCGTGGGTTAAAGCATCATTGAGTTGCTGAGCTGCCTGGTCGTTTTGTCCAACGCCATTGTAGAGCATCGCTAAGTTCAACCGTATGTGGTTGAGTGATTTATCCTTGCTAACAGCCCGTTCATAGAATAAAATTGCCTTTGCATTATCGCCCAACAAGGTGAAATAATCTCCTGCAGTAGCACTTCCTAACGGAAAATCGGCTTGTGAAAGTACAAAGGTTTCATATTCTTGCAATGCTGGTTCGAAAGCAGGGAGATGCATCTTTGCCCATTGTCCTCCTTTTTGTGCTAACACCAAATATGCTGTTGCCAATCGTACTGACTTTACTTCATCAGAAAGCAAAGGAAATAATTCGTTTTCATAGGACTGTATTGGAAAATTTCCCAAAGCAAGTACAGCCCGATAACGCGTCTGAGGATCAGCACTGTACAATTCTTTTTTGATAAGCTCAAAACTCTGCTGTGTGTGTATGCCACTAAGATAATGAACGGCTGTTGCTCGGATAATGTTAGGTGTACTGCTATTATTCAATAAAGCCTCTAAATGTTGTAGGCTATACGTTTTTTGATCACTCCCTCGTACTAAATCTTCTGCAAAATGGGGTTTTCGTTCCTTGCCATACCACTGTTGAACGGCTGTTGCTGCCCACTTTGCTGTTTTGTCCGTATGGCAATCGTTACATGCATTGGGAACGTCATATTTTGCAGATAAATCGGGTCGTGGCACTGAAAAGTTGTGGTCATGGCGAACATCATTGCCCATATACGTACGCGTTGGCATGTGGCATACCCGGCAATCAGAGGCTTCCGAATTAGTCGGATGAAACGTATGTTTTGACGTTCCGTAATCTGTTGTATGACATTGCAGACAAAGCTGATTGCCAACTGCCCTTATTTTGCCAGAATGAGGAAAATGACAATTGGAACACCTAATCCCATAGTGAAACATTTTACTTTGCAAAAATGAACCATATTTATAAACCTCATCAAAAGCCTGTCCGTCAGCATAATAAATGTTTTTTGTAGGGATTTCTGGAATATATTCATCCATAATTTCGGTTGAAAAGGAATGAAACTGACTTGTTTCGCCTCTACGGGAATGACAAGGCATACAACTGTTTAATTCAGCTATTTGGTCTGTGTTTTTTCCTAAACGAATGAACAGTTCCTTGGATTTTTCAGCTTGGTAGTTAGCACTTTTTACAAAGTCAATGTGTTGTTTTCCCGCTCCATGGCAACTTTCACAACCCACAGTAAGTTCGCTGTAGGATGTTTGATACGTATCAGAAAAAGCATCGTAATTCTTCTCTAAATTAGTGCTATGGCACGAGGCACACATCAAATTCCAATTCTGGGAAGCGTTCGTCCAATGGAGATAATCATCATGAGGAATTTTTTGTCCTGCATACTGATGAAACCACTGATTTTTTTGACTATCCCAACTCTGCCGAAAAACTTGCATTTTGCCTCCTTCGAATTTCGTAATATACTGTTGAAGTGGATAATAACCAAAAGTGAAAACTATTTCAAAATCTTGATAAATGCCATTTTTCCCTTCGGTATGGATATAAAACTTACCGTCTTTTTTGAAGAATCGAGAAGTGATGCCATCAGCGGTATAGTTCACATCATTGAAATTACCCAAAACAGTGGAGTCCGTAGCGTGTTGCATCGCTTTGAAATGGTCGGACATTTTCCAATCAGCAAAGGCCTGTGGATGACAATCCCTACAATTTTCAGAACCTACATACAATGATTTATAATCAGTTATGTTATTTTCAACAGAAATGTACTCTTTTTTATCATTCCCCAAAAAAACATATCCCAAGAGAGTTAATACCACTAAGGAAATGAAAAGATATATGACGTGCTTTCGATTCATCGACTTGATTGCGTTACTTTTGTTTTTAAACTCAAGGTATTACATTCTTATGCTGAATTTCTACTTGCGTTGATATTTCCGAACAGTGAGCGAATAACCATTTTCTCATAGAGTTCCGTACTTCCTTCACCATTTTCTATTTTCATAAGTGCGTACTGTTGAATACTTAATAACGGCAACACTATTTTTTCACGAATTTCTACTGAACGACGACTTAGCGGTTCTTGTTCTTGCAGGATTTTTTGCTCCGTGAGTTCCAATGTTAGCTGTTTTGACAATAAAAACTCCTCATGTAGTTGATTCCAAAAATCACCAAATTTCGGATGGTT
Organism: Capnocytophaga canis; assembly: GCF_043187445.1. Classification (NCBI taxonomy): domain Bacteria; kingdom Pseudomonadati; phylum Bacteroidota; class Flavobacteriia; order Flavobacteriales; family Flavobacteriaceae; genus Capnocytophaga; species Capnocytophaga canis. The sequence continues at coordinate 1,805,994 of NZ_CP171121.1, forward strand.
TTTCATGTAATAGGTCAACGGAAAGTAACTCTTGTTCATACTCATCATGGAGTTAAGAATCAATGTTTTAAAGAAATCTGAGCTTTTGTATAAATTTTTTATACTTTCGAATTTTCCTTGTTTTTTTAGTTCGGATAAAGCATACCCTAATCCAAAAAAGCCTGGAATATTCTGTTTAAGTTGAGCCCATGAGCCTACAAATGGAATAGCACGTAAATCTTCGAATTTCATTTCTCCATCACTACCTCTTTTTGATGGACGACTTCCAATGTTAGTGCGTCCGTAGTACTGTAACGTACTCATTTTCTGAAGATATGGCACAAACATAGAATCAGATTTAAGCTGTGAATATCGCTTAAAACTCAAATCTGCTAATGCTTTCATGTAGAGGCGTTCCTGCTGATTGATGTCCTTTTTATCATTTTTAAACACTTCATTATCAATACCTGCTGTTAGCAATTGTTCGAAATTGTAACGTGCTTGATCCTTATTTCCGAACACACTCGTAATGGTTTGTCCTTGAATGGTGATTTCTATTTTATGATTAGCTATAGAGCTTCCTTGCGAAGCATAAAAATCGTGCGTTTTTCCGCCTCCTCGGGCTGGTGGGCCTCCGCGTCCGTCAAAAAAAATCGGTTTAATGTCAAAATTTTTGGAAATAGCTGTAAGTCGCTCTTTAGTCTCGTAGATTTCCCAATTTGCTTTTAAGTAACCTCCGTCTTTTGTACCATCGGAAAATCCTAACATAATAGTTTGTGATTTACTTCGATGTACTAAATGCTCTTGATAAACAGGATGTTGATAGAGTTTTTCCATTACCTTCTCTGAAAGATCTAATCCATCTATAGTTTCAAATAGTGGAATAATATCGACATTGATTTCATCAGGTTGGTATCCACAAATTTTGAAAAGAGCATACACATTCAACACATCTTTAATATGTTCCGAATTCGAAATGATATAACGATGGAGCCCCTTTTCACCATTTCGTTGTTGGATTTCTTTTATGCCGATAATGGAAAGTAAGGTCTCTTTGGTAATTCCCTCAAAATCATGGATTGATAATTTAATGTTGTTACTCAAAAGCCAATTGAATTTTTCTTCAAAAGTCATTTTTTGAGCTTTTTCTCCTGCATATTTTTCCGTGATTTCATCAATGACTTGCTGGTGGATACGACTGTCCTGTCGGATGTCCAACGAAGCAAAATGCGTTCCGAAAATTTTCACTCGATCGCTAAATTCCAAAAGCAGATTCAAGAAAACACTATTGTGTTCTTCTTTTAATATGGTCTCTGCCTTTGAAAGTCTCTCTAAAATGTGTTCTACGGAAATGATTTTTTTCTCGTGAATGGCAGTGTAAATAGAAAGACTTAATTCGGTAAGAATTTCAGCAATCCCTCTGAAACTGAGTCTCCTTCTAAGTTTTTTTAGATGCTCATAGTAGCATTTTAAAATATTGATACGCAATTCTTCAGCAACCTGTAGCGTTATTTCTGCTGTAACGAATGGATTTCCGTCACGGTCGCCACCTGGCCAAAATCCTAATTGAACAATATTTGGATTAATGGTTCCGAAATAGGTTTTCAGATTGGAGTAGAGTTCTCCGATGGCATCGTAATAGACATACCGTAGGTAGTAGATGATGCTGGTAGCTTCATCCAGAGGGGTAGGACGATCTTTATTCACAAAAGGGGTTTTTCCTAATTGTTGTAACAGCATATCTATCTCATTAGTAGAGTCTTGCAAAATAGCAGAACGCAAATCGTGCAAAATACGTTGCACAGAACTGGGGTAGAACTGAGTTGGGTGTGCCGTAAAAACCACTCTCACCGCGAAATCTTCCATTTTTTTTCTAACTTCTTCCAATTTTTGTGATTGGACACTTTTTTCATAGAGATGTAGAATGGTTCCTAAGTCCTTATCCGAATGCAGTTGAGTAAAAGCTGCATCTTCTACACTATCGAAAAGAACTACCTGTCTTTCAATATATTGTATGATAGTAAACAGCAAATCTGCCTTTTGTTTTTCAGTTTGAAGGTTGGTATGATTCCTGAAAAAGGTTTCGATGATTTCCTCAGGAGTTTTACCTTGCTCGTATCCGATTTTGCTTTCTTCATATAAAAAAGGCAAAAGCATACCTATGTTCGTCATCTTGTCATACGGTAAACTCATAAACAATGAGTTGTAGATTTGATATTTATTTTCAACAAGTTGTCTAAATTTTTCGGTCAATTGTTCGTTTCGCATTATTTTCTGTAATGTAGTGTTTTTAGAAGATGAGTGTTGTTAAATACGTTGCAAAGATACGATATTTTTATACTTTTAGCTCATCCAATAGGCAAACATTTCAGAGAATATCATTTATGTTAAGATAAAGAATATCGTCTGAAAGAGAGAAAAGAAAAACAGTACAGATTTCGGCTCTGTACTGTTTTTTGATGATTAAACTTTTTATTATAATGATTCTTCAATCAATTCTTTAATTTTAGGAGCTGATGGTTCAGGTGCACTCGGGGAAATTACCTTTCCTTTTTTGTCAATCAATATAAAACGAGGAATTGAATTTATAAAATACGTGTCATAGAAATCAGATTTATTTCCTCCCCACAATTGAATTCCTTTCAATTGATGTTTTTCTAAGGCTTGTTGCCAATGCTCTTTCTTTATGTCTTTTGAAATACTAACAAAAACCACTTCTTTACCTTTAAAGTCAGCCTCCAATTTCTTTAAGTATGGAATTTCTGAAATACAAGGTCCACACCACGAAGCCCATACGTCAATATAAACCAATTTTCCTCTAAAATCTTCGAGCGATACTTTTTCTCCTTTTTCATTTTCAAATGAAAACGATGGTGATTTACTTCCTTTTTTGATACTTTTTTCGGTATTTAGAAAAATGTATTCGCATTCTTTACGAAGCTTCTCACTTGCCGAATTCTTCATTATATAATTATAAATGAGCTCGTTATTAGGATTTCCGTGATCAATAAGGTCTGAAATAGCTTCTTGATAAGCAGCTTTTATGTTCTGCGAACGAACTTTTTCGGTCTTATCAATAAGTTGTTGAACTTGTTTGGTGTCATTAGGGTTGGTTAGCAAACTTAATAGCTTACTCATAACCAATTTTCGGTATGTATTTACTTTTTCAAATTCATCAGCATTGTCGTAATCAATACTTTTTTCTTCTTCAAAGAAATCTGCTGGAACTTTGGTCTCTTTAAATGATTTTCGATGCATTTGATTAGCTCTGGGGTAGTGCACAAGCATTTGTACAAATGCATATTTACTCCACTTTTCCTCATTTTTACGGATAGGTTCAAAAGAATGTGATTTCCACTGTTTTTCCCAATTTGCAAACAGTTCTTTAAGTTTGTTTTTAAATACATCAGGTTTTTCTTTATAGATATTTCCATCGTAGTGCGTATTAAAGAATTTTTCTTTGTCGATATAGAAATGCGATATAAAAGCATCATTCCCTGATATAATTTCCTTTACATTCTCGGTGGGTTCAGTCAAATCAAGAACGATATCAGAATTTTCACGAAGTGCAACGTTAAAGCCTTTTGAAAATTTGACTTCGTACATTTCATATGTTTCACTTTTGATATGGAGCGTATCGCGAAATTCAGCATTTTCATTAGGTTTGATAATTTTTCGTACTTTACTTCCGTCTTCTACGAGTATCAAACTATTATCTTTACCAGCAGTTTTGCCAGAAATCGTAGCAACTTTTGTTTGTGAGTGAACGGTTCCAATAGTGGCTAATAATGAACAAATTAAAAAAGTATAGACTTTAAACGTTCCGACAAAACTTTTTGTTTCTCGTAACTTTGAATTCTCAGTAAATTGCAAATTGTTTGTAATGCCCATATACTCTATTTTTTGTAAATGATTATTAAATATTTTTTCAATCGCTTAAAAAGTGGATTTATAAAAAATGAAATATACGCTTTATGCTCAAAGCAACAGTCCGCAATTTATAATTTTTTTTTTGATTGTCAAACAAAAATTAAACCTTTGAGTCCTTTGCAAGATCCTCTATTTCCTTTTCTTAACTGGTTTTAAATAATTTTTGAACCGATTTTTTAGAAAATCACATATTTAAAAACATAAAAATAGATGATTTTCATCATTTTTTGTCCCTTTTTTGGGACTATTTTAAGCAAAATCTCTCATTTTTGAGCTTTTTTTCATTAAAAGGCAGGAAGTATCTCCATCTTCGGACTTCGCTTCAGATTGTAGGCAATAGCTTCCAAAATATGTTGTGTGTGTACTTTTGCTAAGCCTTTGAGCCGTATGCCACCCACGCCAAACCATTACTGTCCACCGCAATTTGTTTTTTGTATCCGAAATAAGTCTTTGTGCCTTTTTTGAGCCATTTCGCTTCCTTATCTACCCCATCTTCAGCTACTTCCTTGAAAAAATGGTCTTGTTTCTCAACTTCCGCCTCGGGCAATTCACCCGAGGCGGAAAGCCCTTTTTGATAATGTTCATCGATGATAGCGGAAATGGGTTTCCAATTGATGATGGTATCGACTTATGCGTAAAAATAGCCTTTTCGGGTACGTCTTTCTACATCGTAAGCAGCAAAGGACAGCGGATAAGGTTTTGGTGTGTTTCATAAAGTAAATATACGAAATAACCATCTAATATTCAAATGATTAACAATTTATTTTAGGGAAATTTGCCTTGCAAAGGTCTCAAAATATACTGACATGTGCTTTTTGAGGAAGAAATAAAAGCTATAAACTATGATATTTGTACGTAATTGCTATACTAAATCATTGAATATTTTTTTAAAAATAATAAGTTGTTTATCTTTGTCCTCTTTCATAGTTGTTTATCAATGAAGGAAGATATATTATGGCATATAAAAAGTAAATTATGAAAAACATGAAGATACTTTTAGTTGATGACGAACCCGATATTTTGGAAATTGTGGGCTACAATTTGGAGAAAGAAGGGTTTCAGTTGTTTTCAGCAAAAAATGGAATTGAAGCTATCAAAATTGCTGAAAGAGAGCAGCCTCATTTAATTCTGATGGATGTAATGATGCCCGACATGGATGGTATTGAGGCTTGTGAGCGCATCCGTAGAAACACAAATTTGTCAAGAACGGTCATCGCGTTTTTAACAGCTCGAGGTGAAGATTATTCTCAATTAGCAGGTTTCGAGGCAGGAGCCGATGATTACATTACAAAGCCTATCAAACCCAAAGTGCTGGTTAGTAAGGTGAAGGCTTTATTGCGTCGTTTTAGTGTAGAAGAAGAAAAAGTAACTTCACTTACTATTGATAACTTGGTTATTGACCGCGATGAATACAAAGTAATCCGTAATAATGAAGAGATTATTTTACCTCGTAAAGAGTTTGAATTATTGTGGTTATTAGCTTCACAACCCAATAAAGTTTTCAAACGCGATGACATTTTGGATAAAGTTTGGGGAAGTGAAGTGGTTGTTGGTGATCGTACGATTGATGTACACATACGTAAATTGCGTGAGAAAATCGGTGAGAATTATTTCAAAACCATCAAAGGTGTAGGGTACAAATTGGTAGTTAAGGAATAATATTGACGTGCGAAAACTAAAAAAATCATATCGTTTTGCTCTAAAATCATCCGTGATGATAACAACTCTTTCGAGTGTTTTGCTTGGAATTGTCATTTTCTTTTTTGATAATATTCCGTTCTTAGGGCTAATCCCATTTGCTACACTACTCTTTGCAATATGTTTCTTCACCTTGCAATATCGCGTTGAGAAATTCATTTACAAACGTATCAAAAAAATATATCAAGATGTCTCTCTTTTAGAAAGTACGAGTTTTAAAGATCAAGTCATTACCACGGACATAACTACGTTAAGTCAAGAAATCAATCGGTTTGCACATACCAAAAAGATGGAAATTGAAGATTTGAAAGATCGTGAAAATTATCGAAAGGAATACATAGGCAATATTTCTCATGAATTGAACACCCCGCTTTTTACCGTTCAAAGTTATATTCTTACCCTCTTAGATGGAGCAGCCGAAAACAAAAACATACGCAAGAAATATCTCTCACAAGCAGCCAAAGGAGTTGAACGTCTGATTTATATAGTCAAAGACCTTGAAATGATTTCAAAATTAGAAACAGGAGAACTCAATCTTCACTATGAAAAAATTAATATCGTAGAGTTGATACAAAATGTGTTTGATATGTTTGAAATGCAGGCTGCTGAGCGAGATATCTCCCTTATCTTTGACCAGAAATACGAAAAACCTCTTTATGTATATGCTGATAAAGAACGAATTCAGCAAGTACTCACTAATTTGGTTGTCAATTCAATAAAATACGGAAGACACAATGGAACTACGGAGGTGAGTATTGAAGATATTTCTAAGAAAAAAATTATTATTCGCGTAACAGACAATGGAGAAGGGGTAATTAAAGAAAATATTCCGCGTTTGTTTGAGCGATTCTACAGAGTCAAGAAAAGTGGCAATCGCCGAGAAAGTGGCTCAGGATTAGGGCTTTCCATTGTAAAACATATTATTGAAGCACATAAGCAAAAAATTTATGTCGACAGTGTGTTTGGAGTAGGTTCTGAATTTTCATTTACGTTAGATAAAGTGATCTTTCAATCTGCAGAGAAAGATACTTAAAAAGGTTGTCTAAAAATTCAGACAACCTTTTTACGAAAGATAAATACTAATAACTATAGAATGTTCTGCAAATCTTTATTCACTTCTTTAACCGCAGCAGCACTTTCATTGAATTTTGCTTTTTCAGCGTCGTTCAATTTTACTTCAACGATTTTTTCAACACCATCTTTACCGATGATTACAGGAACTCCCAAGCAAATATCTGACTGGCCATATTCTCCATTAAGCATTACCGAACAAGGGAACATTTTCTTTTGGTCACAAGCAATCGCTTGAACCAAAGCCGAAACTGCAGCACCTGGGGCATACCAAGCGGACGTTCCTAACAATTTGGTTAAGGTAGCACCACCTACTTTAGTTTCTTGAGCTACACTTTCTAACTGATTTTCAGTTAAAAATTCAGAAACAGGTACACCGTTGCGAGTTGCCAAGCGAGTAAGTGGAAGCATTCCTGTGTCGCTATGAGCTGCGATTACCATTCCGTCTACGTCCGAAAGTGGACATTCCAAAGCTTCAGCCAAGCGATATTTGAAACGAGCACTGTCCAAAGCTCCTCCCATTCCGATAATTCGGTTTTTAGGTAAGTTAGTAGCTTTATGAACTAAATAAGTCATAGTGTCCATAGGATTACTCACCACAATCACAATCACGTTTGGTGAGTGTTTTACCAATTGTTCTACTACTGATTTTACGATGTTTGCGTTGGTTCCGATAAGCTCCTCACGAGTCATTCCTGGTTTGCGAGGAATGCCAGAGGTGATCACGGCTACGTCACTTCCTGCTGTTTTTGAATAATCATTGGTAGCTCCTACAATGCGTGTGTCAAATCCGTTTAGAGGAGCGGTTTGCATCAAATCCATAGCCTTACCTTCAGCAAAACCTTCTTTGATGTCTACTAAAACTACTTCTGAAGCAAAGTTTTTAATTGCAATGTACTCAGCACAGCTTGCTCCAACAGCTCCTGCACCTACAACTGTTACTTTCATATTGTGTATATTTTTTTAAATTGTTACGTTACTAATTTCAACAGAGACCAAAGATACGAAAAAAAATTACAGCAAACAATTTTTAAAGCAGTTTTATCTAAGGGCATTCCATCCTTTTGCTATAATTTCTATCGGTTCGCCCATTCGGGTAATTAGATTCTTTCCTGTATCTTTATGAGTGATATATCCAATTACGCTCAAATTTGGATTTCCTTTGATTTTGTCGTAATCCTTTTGTGAAATAGTGAATAGTAATTCATAGTCTTCACCTCCGCTCAAAGCAATGGTCGTACTATCCAAATTGAACTCCTCGCACGTACTGATAACTTGCGGGTCTAACGGAATTTTATCCTCGTACAAGCGACAACCAACATTTGATTGTTTACAAATGTGTAATATTTCGGAGGATAATCCATCACTAATGTCCATCATGGCAGTAGGTCTTACGCCCAACTCTTTCAGCAACAGGGGGATATCTTTCCTTGCTTCAGGTTTCAACTGACGTTCAATGATGTAGGAATACATATCCAAATCAGGTTGTGAATTTGGGTTTACCTGAAAAACAGCCTTTTCTCTTTCCAGCACTTGTAGTCCGAGGTAAGCACCGCCTAAATCTCCTGTAACCACTATTAAATCATTTTCCTTAGCACCATTTCGATAAACAATATCACCTTCATCAGCCTCGCCTATGGCTGTTATCGAGATGATTAACCCTCGGGTGGAAGAAGTTGTATCGCCTCCAATCAAATCCACATCGTAAAGTTTACATGCCAATCGGACACCCTCGTACAATTCTTCCAGTGCTTCCAACGGAAATCGATTGGATACTGCAATAGATACAGTGATTTGCGTGGCACGGGCGTTCATTGCGTAAATATCTGACAAATTGACCATGACCGATTTGTATCCCAAATGTTTCAGCGGGACGTAACTTAGGTCAAAATGCACTCCTTCAATAAGTAAATCGGTGGAAATAACAGCTTTTTTTTGCTTAAAATCAATAACAGCTGCATCATCGCCAATTCCTTTTAGGGTCGAAGGCTGTTTCAGTTCAAAATTCTTTGTCAAGTGAGAAATTAATCCAAATTCTCCCAAGTCAGACAAAGTGGTGCGTTGCGGAGTTTTATCTTCAATCATATGGCAAAGATACTAACTTTTGAAATAAATATGAAAGAAAACAGCAGTGAATTAAAAATTTTCATACCTTTGCAAAGAAATTTATTAAAAATAATTCTAAATAAAAACAAAATGAAAAAAATATTGTTATCACTTACTTTTGTAGTAAGTTCTTTCGTAGTTTTGGCTCAAGAAACGCCTATTAAAGAAGCCTCAGTGGGGGTGGAATATGGAGCGGGAGTTGTTGATGAAAACTCAGTAGAGCGAGTGTATGACGCTGAGATGTTGGCAAGTCAGTTGAATGAATCTAATCGAGAGATGAATGACTTGATAATCAGAGCTAAAGTAACGAATGTATGCCCTAAGAGAGGTTGTTGGGTTACGTTGGAAAACGAAGCTAATATGCTTATGTTTGTAAAGATGAAAGACTACGCATTCTTTTTGCCGAATTCAATCGTAGGAAAAACGATTTTGTTGGATGCAAAAGCGACCTACAAAACAACTTCTGTAGAAAAATTGAAAGCCAATGCTAAAAAAGCAAAAAAATCGCGTAAAGAGATACGAGCCATCACTGAACCTCGTAAAGAGATTCATTTGTTGGCAACAGGCATCCGCGTTGTAGAATGAGGTAACCTTTCCTAAAAAATATCGGATACTCCCGAAGAATTTGAAAATGAACGATTAAATTTTTTACAAGCTCAACAAAATTTAGAAAATATTAGACTTTCTATTTCTAAATTGGAAGATGAAGCTATGATTCTTAATAAGAATAAAAAAAATATTGATCTAAATTTTATAAAAGATAAAGTAAATTACTCCTCTCAAACTTTACTTTCATTTGAACAATTGCGGAAATCCGTTATTCAATGGGAACAAAATTATTTAATAACTTCATCTATAGATGGAACTGTCAGTTTTCAAAACTTCATAGAAACTAATCAATATATTGCCTCAGGTGATGTTGTTTTATCCATCATCCCTAATGAAAAGAAAGGACTTGTTGGAATAATGAATATCCCCTCTGCCAATTCAGGAAAAATACAAAAAAATAGTAAAGTTCTGATAAAACTTGATAACTATCGCTACCAAGAATTTGGAATTATAGAAGGAAAAGTTGAATATATTTCTCTTACTCCAAGTAAAGAAGGAAATTATTACGTGTATATTACTCTTCCAAAAGGACTAAAAACATCTTATGGTAAAGATATAATATTCAATAAGGAAATGACAGGTAGAGCAGACATCATAACAGAAGATATGAGGTTAATAGAACGGTTTTTCTATCAAATACGAAAACTATTAGGTTATCAGCTTTAAACTCAAAATCAGCGCTATTGCATTATTGATACTATGAGTTAAAATGCTATATATAATTCCAAAATTCATCCGTATATATCCGAAAAAAAAACCTGATATCATTTGTGGTAAGGTAATTAAAGGAATGAAAAGTAAATCTTTTCCTTCCAATGAATAATTTTGAAAGTGTAAAAGTCCAAAGCTAAATGCACTCAAATAGAAGATATATTTAAAATTTTTTTCGTAAAAATTCAGTATATTTTTATAATATTTTTGAATTACCAAGATTGATACCAACCCTACCCCTACAGGAATCGTAATTCGGATGAATAACATATCATTAAAATTCATATTTCTTATCCCTAAAATTACATTCAAAATAAAAAAAGATAATACGATAATGGGAATAAATATCCAGCGATTAAAAATTAAAATTCCTCTGAAAGCAATTTCTTCAAGTATAGGACCCAAAAAAGCTCCTATAAAAAGTATGTACAAAAAAGAATGGTTTTCAAAAAATGAGTGAGCAGCTCCATTTTTGGGTAAGGAAACGAAAATCCTTACTCCTAAATTCAAAACTGCTTCCATTGCTATAAAAAATAATAACAGCCCTATACAATGGCTTATATTTTTAATAATACCCCAATTTTTTTTCTCTCCGTAATAAACAGGATTAGAAATATATCTGAAAAACTCAATCATTATATAAATTTTTTATACACAAAAATATAGTAAAAAAGGAAGCAAAATTAATTTTACTTCTTTTTTATTTATCATTTAATCTTTTATATGAAGCATCAAATCTTTGTTTTTTTGCCTCTTGTTCCCAATATGTATTAAGCTCTATTTTCTTTCGTAAGGGTGGTAAATACACCGACTCTCTTATTAAGTTATTTTTCATTATTGGTCATAGGCAAAAGCCAAACTCCCTTATATCGGTCGTGTACATTTCTCCAGCTGCTTTGATAAGGTTTAGGCCCATGTAAAAATCCAGTTTGGGTATTTAGGAAAAAATCACCTTTATATCCAAGACTTTCGGCGGGAAACCCTTCACCAATATGAAAGCGACTGCGTTCGGATTTATTTAGCTCATGCGCATCTCCCCAACCTGTTGAGGTTTTAACCTGGTACGACATGGCATTGGTGTTGATGTACACATCACCAACACTTCCCAACTCGTTGGCAGGTAGTTCCACTCCGAAATGAAAAGCTCCTGCTTGTGTGAGAACAGTTTGGTGTAGTTCTAATTCTTCTTTGCTACAACCAAGCACAGCTATTATGAGGAGTATGTTTAAAATTCTTTTCATAAAAGCAATATTGTTTAAGTTCCTCCTTAGACCAACAAAATTAAAAAATAATTAGGTAGTGTTTCCCAAAGTATGATACTCAAATCCACCCAAAATTGATGTAGAAAAACACAATTTCAAAAGCTTTTATATGGTTATCAAACTTTTTTGAAAAACAACAAGTTTTCCTCACCGCTCGACGTATCCGATGTCTCAAAAGTGTGTTATTTCCTTCAATATCAGTAGTATGCTTTTTACCCACTTTATGTGTATATTCTTGAAAAACAGACGCAAAAGCTTCCCAATTATCTGTACAAATCTCATCAAAACTAACGCCCAATTTCTTCAATTTCTCACGAAGTTTTTGGGCTGTTTTTATGTTTCGTTTGCCCCATACCCACGCTACAATTTCCTTTGTTTCAGCAGAATAAGCATAAATCAACCACTTTTTATTCTTCTTTTTTCCCACAAAAGTCCAAAGTTCATCAACTTGTAACGATTTGTATTTGTTTTGTTTGGGTTTGATTTCTCGATTGAAATTTACCAAAACCGAAAGCACTTTTTTGATGCTAACTTTTTCAATTTCAGCAATATCACGAATACCTACATTTCTTGCCAAAAGCAAGAGAATTTTCGCAGCAATATGCGAAGCCCAACCTTTGTAGGTCAGATTATGATCGCCGATAAATTGGCGTTTACAGGTTTTGCAAAGATAGTTTTGTTTTTTGTTCTTTTTATTCCCATTTTTGACTATCTTTGTGCTTTGACAATTGGGGCAATGGAGTTTAATTGTTATTAGCATTCAACAAAAATACAACTTTATTCTCTGATTGTCAAATTTTTATACCATCATACTTTTTAAAACACGACCAAATAATTACATAGCATACAAAATTTTAACACTGGATTTTTTTTGGAATCCTAAGTAGGTTGATTTGAGTTTTGTTGTATATTTGTCCTTTTATTTACAAAAAATTGAATTTATGAAAAAGAGTGCTTTATTTTTACTTTTTATTGTTGTTTTTGGATGTACTTCACACGATTCTAAATTAGTAATCATCGGAAAAGCTCCTAAGTTCTCACTTACAAATCAACATAATCAAACTGTCACAAATGATACTTACAAAGGAAAGGTCTACGTGGCAGAATTTTTCTTCACTTCGTGTCCCTCCATTTGTCCGATAATGACCAAAAACACGGTGAAGATTCAAAATACGTTTCCTAATGAAGATAGGCTTGGTTTCGCCTCCTTCTCAATAAATCCAGATTTCGATACTCCCGAAATATTAAAATCATACGCTGACGTACAAGGAATTAAGAGTCCCAATTGGCATTTACTTACCGGGGAAGAGGATACTATTTACGATTTAGCCAACGAAGGGTTTAACTTACATGCCAAAGTTGACGACGCTGCTGAGGGTGGTTTTGAACACTCTGGATTGTTTGCCCTCATTGATACTAATGGAAACATCGTATCTCGTAAAGATGTCAACGGAAATCCTATTATATACTACAATGGATTGGATGAAGAACACATCAAAATGCTTATAGAAGACATCCAATTTCTGTTACAATAAAATGATAGTAGTAATATGAGACAATTATTGACATCTATCCTTTTAGGAATTTTTGCTTACTCCTTCGGACAAATTCAAGGAACAGTAACCGATCAAAATCAACAACCTATACCATTTGTAAGCGTTTACATCGAAAACGGAACGAAAGGAACCACTTCTAACGAAAAAGGAATGTATCTTTTGAATACAACCGATAAAAATCCGACTGTGGTTTTTCAATCTTTGGGGTATAAAACCGAGAGACGTGCCATACAAATTGATAAAACGCCCTATATTTTAAACATCTCGTTATCAGAGGAAAGCTACTTGCTCAGTGAGGTTACCGTTAGTAGTAAAGAAAATCCTGCTAACGGAATCATTCGCAATGCTATCAAACACAAGACGAGAAACAGTGAAAAAACAGACCGATTTGAAGCCGATTTCTATTCCAAAGGTTTTCTGAAGCTGATGAATGTCCCGAAAAAAATTTTAGGGCAGGAGGTAGGAGACATGGGCGGTAACATCGATACAATTACCCGCTCAGGCATTGTTTATCAGTCTGAAACAATCTCTAAAATAAAATTCGAAAAACCTCGTCAAATAAAAGAACATATCATCGCATCCAAGGTAGCGGGTAACAGTAATGGATTCAGTTTCAACACTGCAGCTTCGGCAAATTTCGATTTCTATGATAACTATATGAACTTCGATGCTAAAATGATTTCACCCATTGCCGATAACGCTTTTTCTTATTACCGATATCAATTAGAAAGTACGTTTTACGATGATCAGAAACGATTGGTAAACAAAATAAAATTGATTCCACGACGCGACAAAGAGCCTGTTTTTGAGGGATATATTTACATACTTGAGGATTCGTGGGCAATTTACGCTGTGGAAGTCACAGCTAAAGGCTATCGGATGAATAATCCTGCTATTTCGGAATTGCATATCGTCCAAAATTTCGGTTTTAATGAAACTTATGGGCTTTGGACAAAGAATTTACAACGTTTCGACCTTAAGGCTAAGATATTTATGGTTTCGTTGGAAGGTACGTTTTCCTACGTATATAACAACTACCAATTCAAGGATTCTTTCTCAAAAAACGAGTTTAAGGGTGAAGTTCGACGTTTTGAACAAAATTCAAATAAAAAAGACAGTATTTTTTGGCAAAAAAACAGACAAATTCCGCTTACGGAGGCTGAAATAGTCAATTATCGGAAGAAAGATAGTGTTGAAACTGTCAGAACTTCCGATAAGTATATCGATTCAGTTGAAACGAAGAATAACAAATTCGGTTTTTTCGATATTTTCACAGGATATTCATACCGAAAGACTTCCAAAAGATACAGATTTGGCTATGATGGTTTTATCGATCCAGGCAGTATGGGATTCAACACCGTACAAGGATACTTCCTCGGAACAGGATTCTATTTCAGCCGATGGAATAAAGAAAAAACTAATAGTACTAATATAGGAGTTGATTTTCAGTATAGTTTTTCCGAAAAAAGATTGCGAACAGCAGGATATTTTACGCATTTGTTCAATCGGATTAATTACCCTCGCTTATCCGTTAGAGGAGGTAGTGAGATTCATCAATTCAATCGTTCACAACCTATTTCAGGATTGGTTAATGAAGTAATGACCTTGTTTTTCCGTGATAATTATATGAAACTCTACCACGAAGAGTTTCTGTATTTGGGATACGGTCAAAACCTTACTCCAGAAACTTACATTGATGGCTCGTTACGATTTAGCAATCGTAGTCCGTTGAAAAACAATACTAATTATTCATTTTCGAAAAAGAATAAACCTTATCTATCTAACAATCCATTATTGCCGTTGAGCGATGAACCTTCTTTTGAGCCTCACTACACTCTGTCGGCTTCCATATATGCTCGGTTTCGTTTTAATCGAACCTATACCTCTTTCCCTGACAGAAGGATATATAATGAAAATGATAGGTATCCGGAGATTGTACTTGGGATGAAGAATGTGTTGAGTGCTAGTAAGAAATCCTATCAATATCAGCAATTACATGCTCGTGTCGATTACGAACCTTCATTTGATAATAAAGGAGATATGTTTCTTTGTCTCAATGGAGGATTGTTTTTCAATGCTAAGCATATCAGCTTTGTTGATTACAAGCATTTTAACGGAAATTTGACCCATCTGCAAGTAGAGGAAGATCCCAATGCATCGTTCTATCTGTTGCCTTACTATTCGCATTCCACTAATGAGGCGTATGCAGAGTTTCACGCACGCCATCGTTTTAGAGGATACATTTCGAATAAATTGCCTCTATTCAATAAATTACAATGGCATTTTGTTACAGGTTTTCACCAACTGCACCGTGAGGGTAAACGTCCGTACACCGAATTTACGATAGGTTTGGAGAATGTTGGCTGGGGTAAAATACGTCCATTGCGAGTGGACTATGTCCGTTCATTTGATGGTAACAAAGCTGTTAATGGAGTGATGTTTGGAATCAAACTGTTTGATTAAATTTTTATAAACGAACTATCTAAACGTAAAATTCACTTGAATGAAAAAAATATAGGCTGTATAGAAAGCACCGTACAGCCTATTTATTTGTTTGTTAGGTTTTTGTTAATATCTGTGTTAAAATTTCATTTCTCCTAAATGAATAATTTAGACTATTTTGATTTGTATAGTTTATTATTTTTTCTAATTTATCAACAATTTCAATAGACTCATCTTTCATTTGAAAAAGTAATTCTATGATAATATCCAATGTTTCTATATCCTTTCCATACGAGGCAGTTATCTCTTCAAATGATGATGTTATGAAGAAATCTATACCATGTTGTGTGTATTTTTCTGATAAATTTGATATTTCTTTAAATCTTGTTTCTTTTACAGTTTTCTTAGTTAGCACTGCAACTAACTCTTGAAAAAACAAATCTATCTGTTTTTTTAGATAATCCTTTTCTATCATAACACATACAAAATAATTTGAAATCCCGTTCTTTTTTAAGTTTAAAGTTATGGCATTCCGTTCAATCTTTTACCTTCAGAGAGCACAAACCGTACCTGCTAGATATAACACTGCCTTTCCTACAGCTATAGCTGGAAGAATTCCTCCTTCAATTTCTTGTAGCTCTCTTGCATCTAATGCTTGAACTCCTTTAATGTTGTCAAGTTTCTTCATACCTTGTACTTCTCTGATGTTTTACATAGTTGCTTTTCAGTATTATTACATTTCACTCAATAATGTTAAAATAAAGAAAATCATATTATATGCTGAATGGTACAAAATTATTTTTAAAAAATTAACTCTTTTTAATCGCAACCAAGTGAGTACGGCTCCCAAAAAAAATTTCGGAAATAACTTTTTAACTTACACAGATTATGGGATACTCCCTTTTTAACTGTGAAGTTTACTCAAGCAGAGAAGATACAGACTGTCCGAAAAGATTGATTTTCACAATTTTATGAAATTAACATATTGAAAATCAATCTTTTCGAACAATCTGTTTTTTTATACTAAAGCATTTCAATAGAAAAATCAAGTACATTTTTAGTTTTGCTATTGAATATTTTCCCTTGTACCTTGTACCAATGGAAATTATTATTTTCTTTTTTGTACAAGGTTTTTATTTGATATGGATTTTGGGTTTTATTTCCAGAGCTAAAAGATTCTATGTCAGTTATTTCTCCTGTATTGTTTAAAGTGACTAAAAAATAATATTCCATGTTTTCAGAATTACTCACTACTTTTTTTATTTCATTTTCTATTGCAGTGAACTTCCATTGATTTTCAGAAACTTTTTCACATTCAAAAATTTCTAAATGTTTCTTTATGAATTTTGTGTACGGAGTGAATGCTACAAAATTAATTCCCTTTATAATGGATAAAACTTTTTTCTCTAACTCTTGTGAAACTTCCTTCTCAGAAAATATATTAATCGCTGAAACGTTGATTGTTTCTCCACTTCCTGATGATTGGTATTCTCCTGCATAAACTTCTGGAGTATTCTCTTCTTTTTTTAGAACAAAAGTGTACAATACTTTTCTTTCGGAATACGTTACATCAATATATGATAGTTTACTTTTAAAATCCTCATTATCATATTTTTGACCAAAAACAGTATGTCCTATCAGTATAAAAAACAGGAAATATTTTAAAATCAAATGTCTCATAGTGCTAGTCTTAAATAGGGATGTTCAATCCAATGCCTCCCTCGTAGTATTGAAACTCTCCAGTAATTGGTTCTCTCTTCGCACGAAACCAAACACCTACATGTTTCCGAATCCACTTCCAAACACTGCCTCCTTCAATTTCTTGTAGCTCTCTTGCATCTAATGCTTGAACTCCTTTAATGCTGTCAAGTTTCTTCATACCTTGTACTTCTACTTGTTTTGTCAATTTGTTCGTCATTTTATAATGTTTTTAAATGTTTATAGGCACAAAGATAACACTGCTCCGTGCAATGACCTTGCACTGAGCGATTTTTTTACACTATATATCAAAATTCTTTTTTATATCTATTTAAATAGCTGATTTTCAACATTATTTTGATGTAAAATTTTCTTTAATAAAAATGAAAAATAATTTCCACCTTCAATAATTCGGGCTTCTCCATCACAAATTGCAGTTACCTTGTAATCAATACGTAATTCAAAATCTTGCTCGTAATAGTACGTTTGTCGTTTCCTACAATAAGAAATGGAAGCACCCATTTCGCGTAAACCATCAACCATATAAAAAAATGTACGCCTACTTACGCCCATTTCCATGTTTATTATGATTAAAACCACATAGGAACATAGAGTAACTCTCTACATCTCTATGTGGTTTAAAGTTAAATTCACAGAAACTTTATTTTTTATAAATTTCGGAGTTGAAAAACAGGTTAAATTAATAAATTAGAAGTGATAATTTTCATGCATTTAACCCAACACTTTACAACCTATTGTAAAACCTAATCTACTCGTTGTCTTTTTTACCAAAATCTCGGTATATTTTTTCGATAAAAAACAAGCAAATTCCTATGGTAACTCCAATAAAAATAGCAAATGGAGAAAGTATCTGATTGTCTTCAGGAATTTCTAATTTTTTATAAACAACCCCCCAAATTATAATACTTAAAGGTAAGTATATCCTTACATCTTTTTTTAACATTTCAATATCCTAAAAAATTGCCTGACCAATCCAAATTAGAGAGAAAGTAACTAACCTCTCCCATTTTTTCTCCTAACCAATTAGAAATATCTCTAACAGTATCTTTTATTTTTCCTCCACCTTCAATTTGTTTAAGTTCTTCCTTGCTTAAACAAACTATTTTTTTATTATCTTTCATAATTAAAACACATTTTTATACTTTTTTTCTGCGTTTTTCACACCTTTTGAGAAACCTTCTTCAAAAGCATCGAATCCTTCAAATATAATCCCTCCTACAATAGCACCGACAACGAACCATCCCAAAGGTCCGATTCCTCCCCCTTCAACTTCTTTAAGCTCTTTTGTGTCTAACGCTTGAACTCCTTTAACGCTGTCAAGTTTCTTCATACCTTGTACTTCTACTTGTTTTGTTAATTTGTTTGTCATTTTATAACGTTTTTAAATGTTTACAATGACAAAAGTAATATCGCTCCGTGCAATGACCTTGCACTAAATGATTTTTTTGTTTTACTTTTCAAAAAATATTTTGTATTTTGTGTAAAATGTTGATTTTCAAGCATGTTGTAGTGTGAAAAACTTTCAAAAAATTATGCATAATTTCCACCTTCAATAATTCGGGCTTCTCCATCACAAATTGCAGTTACCTTGTAATCAATGCGTAATTCAAAATCTTGCTCGTAATAGTACGTTTGCCGTTTCCTACAATAAGAAATAGTAGCCCCCATTTCGCGTAAATCATCAACCATATAAAAAAATGTACGCCTACTTACACCCATTCTACTTCCTAATGAACAAGGTCTACCCGTGTTCTCATTTTTTATATGTTCGTGCAAAATCAATAATTTTAAATAATCTTTTGGTTTGGTTCTCATAACTATACAATGCTTTGTTTATTCCACAATGAATGATAAAGTCCCTGTTTTTGTAATAATTCTTGATGGGTTCCTTCTTCTACCAGTAATCCTTTTTCCATTACCAAAATGGTATCAGCGTGGGCAATAGTACTCAATCGGTGTGCGATTACAAGTATAGTTCTTCCTTTTTGTTTGAATTTTTCAATAGTCTGTTTTACAATCTGTTCCGAAGCCGTGTCAAGAGCTGATGTAGCTTCGTCAAGTAATAGCAATTGAGGGTCTTTATACAAAGCCCTCGCAATGGCTATACGTTGTTTTTGTCCGCCTGAAAGGGTTGCTCCATTTTCTCCTACTTGGGTTTCAAATCCGTAGGGTAATTTTTCTACAAAATCTGTTATTCCAAGTTCTTTTGAAATATCGTGAATACGTTGTATATTTGGGAATGGGTCTCCCAAAGCAATATTTTCTATAATATTTCCTGAAAATAAATTCACTTGTTGAGGCACTATCCCTACAAACGACCTCAAACTCTGAACGTCAATATTTCGTACATCATAATCTCCAATAGTTACTTGTCCTTCTGTTATGGGATATAAATTTTGTAAAAGGGCAAATAAGGTGGTTTTCCCACTACCACTTTCGCCTACAATAGCGGTAATCGTATTTGCTTTTATTTTAGCATTAAAATTCTCAAAAACATCTAAACGTGTTCCGTATCGAAAAGATACATTTTCAAAAACAATATCCGTGAAATTTTCTCTGTTAAGCGTTATTTTGTTTTCGGTTTTTTCGCGTTCCAAATCCATTATTTCAAATAATCGGTCAGAAGCAATCATTGCATTTTGCACGGTTTTGTTCATTCCGATAAGAGAAGCGACCGGAGAAGTAAAATATCCAATCAATGCGTAAAACGAAAAAAGTTCGCCCGGCGTTATATCTCCTTTAAGTACAAACGAAGCTCCTGACCACATCAGAACCACAGTGAAAATAGAAGCCAAAAACTGTGTGGAAGTTTCTGCAAAAACACTATTTAACCCCGATTTGTAGATAGTGAAAAGTAATTTTATAAACTTATTTTCGGTTTTTCCGTCTGAAAAATCTTCTAACGAAAATTCTTTAATTGTACGTACGTGCGTAATGCTTTCAACTAATTGGGTTTGAAGTTCTGCACTGTTTTCCATTAAACGGCGTTCTACTTTTTTGTTGTATCTATTAATCAAAAAGTAAATCAGCGCATATAACGGAATGATTATTAACATTATAACTGCCAACTTCCAATTGTATATAAACATCAACGAAAACGAGAAAATCACAATAAAAATATTAACTACCATATCGATAGCCACATCATTAATAAATGCTCTGATTTTCACAGCATCATTTATTCGTGAGGTGATTTCTCCTATTTGCATCGTGTCAAAAAAGCGTTGCGGAAGCCGTAATAAATGCTTGTAATATCCTAATATCAAACGTGCATCGATTAGTTGTCCTGTTTTCATTACAAAAATGCTTTTCTTCGAACCGATATAAGCTTGTAATAAAATGACTACTATCATTATAACACTCAACAAGTTAAGCAGGTTTGAATTTCCGTCAACTAATACATAATCTGTTATTTTTTGTATATAAATAGACATACAAAGCCCTAAAAGAGTAAATACTATTGCTCCAAAAAGTGCCTGTGAAAGTACAACTTTATGAGGAGCTATTAACTCTATAAATCTCTGAAAATTACTTGTTTTTTCATTTTTTGAGACAAAATTTTCGGCTTTTTCAACCAACACTAATACACCAGACCATATTTTTGCAAAATCTTCAACAGAATACGTCTTCATTTTGCCTTCCCCTGGGTCCATTACGTGTATTGTGTCTTTTTCTACTTTATAAATAACTACAAAATGCTGTAATTGTCCTTCTAAAATTACGTGAGCAATGGTTGGAGTTGGGATTTCAGACAATGCTTCTAACGGAGCTCTTACTCCTTTGGCTATAAGTCCCATTTTTTCAGCCCCTTCTATCAAACCTAAAAGGTTAGTTCCTCGCTTGTCTGTATGAGCTAATTGACGTATTTTTGCTATGGGTAAATGTATTCCGAAATAACTACCTATGGAAGATAAACAAGCGGCTCCACAGTCTCTTATATCGTGTTGTTTTACTATGTATTTTTTTTTCATTCTGTGTTGAAAACTATTTTTATCATTGCTTTTCTACCTGTTTTTGTGTCAAGAAAAAAACCTTTGATATTAGATATTTCTATGCCAAGTGGGTTCTTCTGATAAAAAACATCAAAATTATGATGATGATACTCAGTACTTGTCATTTTTGTATTTATTTTTGTCAAATTACCTTTTTCGTCAAACTTAGGAGAAAAAGAATAAGTATCTTCCGTTAGAATTTTTAAAAACTTCTTTGCTTGAACTGTTTTTGCCTCAAAAATCCAACTATTATCATCTATTTTTCTTTTATTGAATAACGAAAGTTCCTTGTTTTCTTTAAGTAAGAAGAAGGGTTCCTTGGTTACATCAAGAGTCATTTTAAGTATTGCTTCTTCTTTTACAGATAATGTATTGTTTTTTGTATTTTTAGTCCGAAAATCCTTTAAGACGATTATTTCCCCTTCATATTTTTCAATTTCTTGATTGTCTTTTTCTATTTTTATTTCAAACTGTGCATACCTTCCTTCGGGATTTATACGTAATGACGTGTTCTGTAATTTTTTTATGTAATCTTCTTTTTCTTGGCTACTTACATAAAAACTTACAAAAAGAACCTATCTTGACTTTTTGAAAACAAACAAGGAATTATGATTTTTGTGGTGTGAAACATAAAAACCAAAGACCTTGTTTGTAGTACTGGACAAAGATACGATAGTAGAAGAAATTATCCCATATTTGCCTAAAAGAAAAAGAGGATTTAAACCAAAATCGCCTATTAGTGAGATAATTAACTGTATTTTATACAAATTGAAAACAGGTGTTCAATGGGCACTTTTACCAATGGAACAATTATTTTCAGAGGTAGTTCCGAGCTATAAAACCGTGTTTGGACATTACCGGAAATGGTGCAAAGAAGGTACTTGGCAGACTTGTTGGGTAGAAATTTTGAAGAAAAACAAATCGAAAATAGATTGTTCAAGTTGCGATTTTGACGGTAGCCAAACACCCGCAAAAAAAGGAGGGGAACAAGTAGGATATCAAGCTCGTAAAAAAGCAAAAACAACCAATAGTTTGTACCTGTCCGACAGACAGGGATTGATGTTAGCAATGTCTCAGCCTATATCCGGAGAACATCACGACTTGTATAATATAGATACTCATTTTCAGGAAATTACATCCGTTTTGAAAAAAGCTGAAATCTCCACAGAAGGTTTATTTGTGAATTTTGATGCAGGTTTTGACAGTGAAAATCTTCGGAAAATAACCGCCTCAGAAGGTATCATAGCCAATATTTGTGAAAACAAAAGAAACCAAAAATCACCCTCTGAAACGGAACATTATTTCGATAAAAAACTCTACAAAGAGCGTTACACCATTGAAAGAAGCAACGCTTGGATGGATAGTTTTCGTTCAGTTTTAAATCGTTTTGATACTACCGTAAGTAGTTGGATAGGTTTTAATTACCTTGCCTTTATCGTCTTAGGACTCAGAAAATTTAAACAAAAGAGAAAGTCGAGATGAGTTCAACATAAAATTATCATTAATATTTTAGAAGAAGCCGATGTACATCGGCTTCTTGATTTGTTAAAATGTAAATTTACCTCCATAAACTCTTCCTATTTCATTTCCTTCGATATCTCTTACCATTTCTGTAGTTGGTTTGAAATGTTTTTTCAACCATCTCCATATTCTACACCCTCCTTGAATCTGTTTCAATTCTTCCAAATTAAGCTCTTGAATGTCTTTAATTCTGTGAAATTTCGTCATGTTTTGCATTTCAATTTCCTTTTGTTTGAAAAAAAATCATATGTATAAATATTAAAATTACAATGTTTTCTGTGTTGGATTAAGCCAATCATCTACCTTATCAAACAACAATTCGTATAAACTTCTTCGATTAATGATAAAACGAGCCGTCAATGTCATCCCTTTGGTAATTTCGGCTTTGTATCCGTTTTTTAAAGATAATGTTTTGTCATTCAATGCACAACGAACTTTAAAAAAGAAATCGCCGTTATTTTGAGATACGTTTTTATCTATATCAATAATCTTTCCTGTAATAATTCCCCATTGATTATAATTAAAAGCATCCATTTGAAATTTAACCTCTTGGTTTTTCTGTATAAGCCCTATATCTTTGGGCGCTACATAAATTTCTGCGATTAAATCATTCATCGGTGATATGGTGGCAATGGATTGTGAGGGTAATAAAAAGCTACCTTGTTGCACTCCTGAAAAATTTTCAATGGTGCCTGAAATAGGAGCTTTTATAATATAATTTTTCTCTTCTGTGTTCAGTTTACTTAACGTGTTTTCTAATGAAGTTATTCGTTCTCTTGTTGCTATAATTCGATTATTCCAATCTGAAAAATATTTACTTTTCAAATTTTGCAACGAATTAACTAATTGATTATAAGAGTACAAATGCGTTTCATATTCAGATTTGGATATAACGTGCTTGTCGAATAGTTTTTGGTTTCTTTCAAATGTAACTTTGGCTTGTTCTGTTCTGTTTGATAATTCATTGAAACTTCCCTGATATGCTAAATATTCCTCTTTCAGAGAGGGTGTTTGTAATAACGAAAAGTTTTTTTGTTGTATTCGTTCTAAATCTGAAAGTATTTGCCTTTGTTCTTGAAGTATTTTTTGTGTGTTTTCTTTGTCGGAATTTATACTTTCTAAAGAAAGTCGAACAAGCGTATCTCCTTGTTTAATTAATTGATTGTTTTTTATGTTTATCCAATCAATACGGGCATTTATCATACTATTTATTACAACGGGTTCTGACTCACTACGGACAATACCCCGTCCCTGTGTGCTTACATCTACTTTTATGATAGGGAGTAACCCTATGCAAATCACTAAAACTGCTAAAACCACAAAGTAAAGAGAAAAGCTTTTTACTTTATTTTTATGCAGTAAATTTTCATAAGTATGAAACGGATCAGTAGAGATATTCATTTTATTGTTTTGGATTTAGATATATTTTTTTTAGTGAAATTATTTTATTTGTCTTTATTTTTAAAATCATTTCTTCGTTTAGAAATTCGTTCTCTATAATATTCAATAAATCGCAATTAGGAGCTGTTGTAGAAATTGAATTTATCTCTAAAATTTCATCAAAAACTCTTACTCCGTTTTTGTAAGCGATGCTGTTTATATAAACATCTGAAACAATCAATTTATCTTGGCTAATCATTACAGAAAAACCATATTTTTGTATGTTTTTTTTAATCTGATATTTATCCTGCTGTAAAATATGTATATAATTACCATCTTTTTCTAAAATCCACATAAAATCACTTAAAAAACCTATTCCTATGGAGGGTTTCAGCCTTTCTGAATACAGTATATTAGTTAAAAAAGAAACTCCTTGTATACAAATAGAATCATTTTTCTCAACTATTCTATCTATTTGTGAACCAAAAACACTCACTCTATCTGGAAATATGTGTCTTTTTTTAATGCTAATCCCTACATCAGACCCTGTGTCAAGCATTACTTCTTCTTCTTTATTATTATGCTTTATTTTTAAAAAAATCTTATCATATTTGCCCTTTCTATGGATAGGAACTGATAAAAAACTTGAAGTTTCAAATTTCTCGTTTGAAACTTCAAGTTTTTTGTTTTTCATATCAAATTTCCAATGAGCTTTATCTAAAATATCTCTTCCTATAATTCCAGAAATATCATCAACAATACAATTTTCTGTAAAAATATAACCTCCCTCAACATAATAAACATCCACCGAACCGAAATTTATGCTTCCTAGATTGAGTTGGGTAGGAATAACATACGCATTCATTTTTCCATAATAGCTATATACTGGTTTGTTGATATTAGCACTCCTATTTACTTGTATTATTTTAGAATTTATTATGGTTACATCTGAACCTGTGTCAATTAAAAAATTACCAGATATGTGTTCGCCGTTGATTGTTATGTTGTTGATATATATTTTTTTATTTAATTGGGTGAAATGAATAATTTCCTTGCCCTCACTAAAAAAGGGAATTATAAAAAAAATAAAACTCATTATGTTTTTCATGATAGAACAAAGGCCATTTAATTTCCTACTCTTCTTCCGTTTACCCTTGTCACTGTGTCAGGATTACCATCTGTTGCAGCACAATAAGCTATAATAGCTATTATTCCAATTACAGCCCATACTACCCAACCTCCCTCAATTTCTTTAAGTTCCTGTGCATTTAATGCCTGAACTCCTTTAATACTGTCAAGTTTCTTCATACCTTGTACTTCTACTTGTTTTGTTAATTTGTTTGTCATTTTATAACGTTTTTAAATGTTTACAATGACAAAAGTAATATCGCTCCGTGCAATGACCTTGCACTGAATGATTTTTTTGTTTTACTTTTCAAAAAATATTTTGCATTTTGTGTAACATGTTGATTTTCAAGCGTGTTGTAGTGTGAAAAATTTTCAAAAAATTATACATAATTTCCATATTCAATAATTCGGGCTTCTCCATTACAAATTGCGATTACCTTGTAATCAATGCGTAATTCAAAATCTTGCTCGTAATAGTACGTTTGTCGTTTCCTACAATAAGAAATAGTAGCCCCCATTTCGCGTAAATCATCAACCATATAAAAACGAGTTGTATTGTAAAAATTATGACACTATAAAAAGCTGAAAATCATCGAAATAGTAAAACACGTCCTCTTTTCTTCCTGTTTTATAAACTGGGATGCATACACCGCTTAAAGGTTACCAATCTCCAACTTCATCAATCAGATTTGCCACTAATGATGTCCAACCAGTTTGGTGTGATGCTCCGATGCCCCGACCGTTATCGCCGTGAAAATATTCATAGAATAAGATTAAATCTTGGAAGTTTTCTTGGCGATATACATCTGAATGTAATCTATTCACAGGACGATTTTCTTGTGCATCTTTTTGGAAAATACGAATCAATCGCTTACTAATCTCATCTGCTATTTGATTGAAATTCAATGTATTTTGTTCATTTCCTGTTGGGAATTGATAGGTTGTATCGTCAAAAAAGCGATATAATTCTCGCAGAGTGTCAATCAGAATATAGTTTATGGGAAACCAGATTGGACCACGCCAATTGCTATTCCCACCGAACATATTGCTTGTTGATTCTGCAGGATCGTACGCAATTTCATACATTTTTCCTTCCAAAGGTACACGGAAAGGATATGTGTATATCTTTGATAATGAGCGTATTCCATAGTCGCTTAAGAATTCTTTTTCATCGACTAAGGCGCGTACCATTTTATCCAATCGGTTCTTAGGAACTAATGAAAGTAGCATTCCTTTGTTGTTGTCCGAGGTTTGAATAATCGGATATTTAAGTTCGTTCATCAAGTGTTTTTGAAACCATGAAAAACTGTTTTTAAATCGAGGTAAGCGATCTAAGGTTTCTTGGTCAATATGCAACACAGCGATTAGAGAAAGCATTCCTGCTACTGAGCGTACTTTTACCAATTTGGAATTACCATCTTTGAATATAATCCTATCATAAAAAAATCCTTCTTTTTCGTCCCAAATGCCTTTATGTTCTTCGCTAATATGGTTCAATGCTTTGGCTATGTGGATAAAATGTGCAAAATATTTGGTTGCCATTTCCTCGAAAGACTCATCGTGTTTGGATATTTCCAAACTGATTTTCAGCATACATAGGCTGTACAAAGCCATCCATGCCGTACCATCTACTTGTTCCAAAGTTTCCACTCCTTCAATACCTTGTGTGCGGTCAAAAACTCCAATGTTGTCCAGCCCTAAGAATCCTCCTTCAAAAATGTTGTTCTGACTGGAATCCACTTGATTTATCCACCATGTGAAATTCAGGGACAATTTATTGAACATTCGTTTGAGAAAACTAATGTCGGATGTACCATTTTGTTTCTGATCAATATTGTAAATCATCAACGTTGCCCATGGTTGTACTGGAGGATTTACATCACTGAAGTTCCATTCATAAGCTGGAATTTGTCCATTAGGTCTCATATACCATTCCTTGGTAAACAGTAGTAATTGCTCCTTAGCAAACTGAATATCAATCATTGCCATGCTCACACAATGAAAAGCGGAATCCCAAGCGGCATACCACGGATACTCCCATTTGTCGGGCATTAGCAATACATCTGAATTTCGCAAAGTTGTCCAATCGGAATTACGACCTTTCCAACGTTCTTTAGGAGGTGCAGGATGTTTACTATCGCCTTTGAGCCAACGTTCAATGTTGTAGTAATAATATTGCTTACTCCATAACATTCCCGAAAGAGCTTGTTTTTGAATTAGATAGAGTTCTTCGTTTTTCGTTTTTAACCTATTACGGTAAAAAGTATCACACTCTTGTTCACGCGATGCAAATAACTCATTTACACCGTTAAAAGGATTTTCTTTTTCCTCATTAGTAAGACGTAAATAGATAATTCGCTGTTCTTTAGTCTCAAGTTCAAAAAAGTACATCGGCGAGAATTTCGTTCCATGGTTTCGTTGCGTAGCAAGTTCGAAATCACCTGAAATCACAGCATCGTGAAACAAATCTTTTTTGTAAGGATGTTTGTTTGGATGTCCGTGTAATTTTTCGTTATTACTTTCATTTTCAGTAAATAAACATTGGTCAGCTTCTTGAAAGTAGAGGTAGTAATCTTCCTCCAAAGCGTTCGTAATTTTCACGCTATTTTCATTTCCCTTTCGGGAGATTTTCGGCAGAGGGTCTGTATCAAAAAAACTCCAATGGTTTCGAAGTAATAATGTAGGTAATACAAAAATCGGAGCTTTTTCTTTACCTTGGTTGATGATGGTGATTTTCATAAAAATATCCTTTTCATCAGCTTTGGCATATTCTACCAAGACATCAAAATAAGCGTTATTCTCGAAAATTCCTGTATCAATCAATTCAAATTCAAGGTCTTGCAGTCCTTTCTCGCGATTTACGTTTTCCAAAAGTTTGTACGGAAATTCCGTTTGTGGATACTTGTAAAGATATTTCATGTAGGAATGTGTTGGCGTGTTGTCTAAGTAATAATACAACTCTTTGACATCCTCGCCATGATTTCCTTGATTGTTACTCAATCCATAGAGACGCTCTTTGAGAAAAGGATCTTTACCATTCCACAGAGCTACCGACAGACATATTTTGCTATGATTGTCCGAGAACCCTGCTAGTCCGTCCTCTCCCCAACGATAGGCACGACTCCGAGCGTGTTCATGAGGGAAATAATTCCAAGCATCTCCGTTTGCACTGTAATCCTCACGAACCGTACCCCACTGACGCTCACTTAAATAAGGTCCCCAAAATGACCAATTTTTAATCTTCTTATCTTTCTCTTCTATACGTTTTTTCTCTGCGTTCATTACGCTATTATTTTTGTTTTATGCAGAGATACTGACCAATACCTCCACTGAATTTTCTTAATAAATCTCAATTAAAATCCTCAATACGTGATTTTTCTTAAAACTCCATTCCCTCATCTGACGATGGATTTTTATGAATATTTACAAATATACATGAAATATCATTATCGTTGGATTTTTAACCTAATCTTAACTTTTTATTTTTACCATAAATTTGGTTTCGGAGATTTTGAAATCATTTGTAATATATTGATTTTTAACGATAAATATTTTCAAAAGTAATGATAAAACTCCAAAAATGCTTGTTTCAGTGTTTGAAGATAACATATGAAAACAGAAGAAGAAAAATAATTTTATTTTTCGGTATTTTATTTTGTAATTCAAAATATTTTTTATATCTTTGTATGAAAGTTTGAGTAATGAGAATTATATCCAAAAAAGCAATCGTAGATTTTTACACAGATCACGCCGACAGCCAAACGGCTTTGAGCAGTTGGGCAAAAAAGGTAGAAGAGACAGATTGGTCGAGTTTTACGGATATAAAAAATGATTTCAATAGTGCTGATTATGTGGGCAACGACCGATTTGTATTCAACATCAAAGGCAATCATTATCGGTTAGTAGCATTGGTGCTATTCATTCCCAAAAGGGTTTATATTCGATTTATAGGCACTCACGCTGAATATGACAAAATTCAAGACATCGAAAATATTTAAGAAATGATACAAAACGAAATACAATACAAGGCAGTAATGCAACGGATTGACCAGCTTTTAGATTTGGTTGGAAATGAAACACCTCCTACCGACCCTAATTTTATAGAGTTGGATTTGCTCTCGGAGTGGGTGGAACATTACGAAAGTATTCATTATCCGATTGTTGAACCAAACTTGGCAGACACAATAAAACTCCGTATGTATGAGATGAACCTCACACAAGCCAAAGTTTCTGAATTGATTGGGGTTTCGCCGTCAAGAGTGAGTGAGTACCTAACAGGCAAAAGCGAACCGACTTTAAAAGTGGCACGGAACATTGCTAAAAAACTGAACATTAGTGCCAATATCATTTTAGGCGTTTAATATTTAAGAAGGGCAATGTGGTAAAAAATGGTGCTTTTTTAATTGATAAAAAATGCTTATATTTCGCACGTTGATTGGAAGAGGAAACAAGCTCTGCTGAGGAATAAGCGAGAAAAAGCGAATAGCTTTTACGAAGGTTACGAACATAGTTCATTGTCAGTAATACAATCAATGTTCAAAACGATAGTTTTAGGGTGAGTTTTTCTCACCCTTTTTTATTAAAACTATCGGATGAACCCTATGGCTAAAAAAAAACTTACACCCCTTGATTTTTAAAATATAAATACCATTTTATAAAGTTCTTTTTAGCCTCAAAACGAAGTCCTCTATGCAAGGTTAATTTCTCCTTCAAATGCGTAAAATAGGCTTCTAAACGATTGGTAGTATAAGGGATTTCACTATCTTTCAGATATGCAAACATATTGGGTAAGGCATTGATAATATGATAAGTAGCTAAGTGTAGATTTTTATGTTTAAACCACTGAAATCCAGATTCTTCATTCATTGATTTTTCTTCTATAAAATATTGATTTTCAACATACCACTGGTAAAATCTATTTCCCCAATCGTTAGCCTGTTCATTGGTTTTTAGATGCGTAATTTCTTTGGATAAACACAAAAGCTGTTGGCTAATAAAATGTTTTGGGCTACCACTTAAATAGTTCTTAATCTGTCGTTTAATATGCACTAAACATCTTTGGATAATCACCTCTGGAAACACCTTTTTTACCGCTCCTAAAATAGATTTATGCCCATCGCAGGTTACACTGTAAACTGCCACATTCAGCTTCTTTAAGTTTTCCAAATCTTGCTTTATATCACGAAGTTTTTCCTTGTTGGTTTGGCGGTAAAGTTGCACATATCGAATGTCATAATCGTAGTAGAGTATCAGGCATAATCCATTGGAAAAGTAGGTGCCATCAATCAAGAGATGAACCTTTGTCTTGCTTTTGATGCTGATGGTAGGAACTTGTGAAAGGTAATGTTTAAAGAGGTTTTGAAGGGTAGATTGGCTCATTGTGCTATCCCTCGAAAGGATTTTATAGACTTGCCTTTCCATTATCCATTTTCTGAACCAAATGAATTGATTTTTTCTTTTTACACCAATGTTTTTAATGGTAAAATTTGCCTGACAATCTCCACATTGAAAGCGTTGTTTTCCATTTCTTTTTCCTTTTTTGATGATGTGATTAGAACCACAAACTGGACATTTTTTATTCGTTTTGGACATAAAATAAGAGTTATAACGAAACCACTTTCATTATAACTCTTATAAGTCTATAAAAGACAATGCTTTACAAGGTTTTTAAGCACCATTTTTTGTTATATTGTCTTAAGAAATAACCTAATTAGAGAGGTTACAGGTCATTCACTTGGCTTGTAGCCTCTTTTTTATTTATGAAAACAATACAGACAACAGCAATATATTCAAGGGTCGAACCTCGCTTTCATACTCGGTGCGTATTAAATAGCTACTATTCAAAACAAAAAAATACGCCTAAAAGCGTATTTTTCATATAGTTATAATTTTGGGTGGAATACCGGGCTCGAACCGGCGACCTTCGGAACCACAATCCGACGCTCTAACCAACTGAGCTAAAACCACCATTTTGCATTTGCGACTGCAAAGATAGAAATATTTTTTTAATTACAAAAATGTAAAGACAAATATTTTTGTTGATTTTTGTAAAATATTTCTTTTTATCTATTTAATTAGCTGATTTAAAGTGTTTTGTATTTTCTTTCTAAACAACTTCATTGATGATGTTTGTGATGTATTCAATCTGTTCGTCGTCTAATTCAGTGTGCATAGGCAGTGAAATTACTTCTTTCACAAGCTGATTCGTAGTCACAAAATCAGTTTCATTGTATGAATCGTTCGCATATGCCTTTTGAGCATGTAACGGAATAGGGTAGTAGATACCGTGAGGCACTCCTTTTTCTGTCAAAGTTTTTGCCAAATCATCGCGTTTTCCGTTGGTAATCCGCAGGGTGTACTGATGATAAACATGGTCGTAACCCGTTTTAACAAAAGGGGTTACGATGTTTGGGTTTTCCATAAGTGCTTTTGTATATTTTTCAGCAGCAATTCGGCGTTTTTGGTTGTAAGTATCCAAATGTGGTAACTTGGCTCTTAAAACGGCAGCTTGTAGGGAATCCAATCGAGAATTTACTCCCACAACATCATGATGATAACGCACGTACATTCCATGGTTTACGATACCACGTAGGGTGTACGCCAAATCATCATCGTTCGTAAAAATAGCTCCTCCATCGCCGTAGCATCCCAAATTTTTCGAAGGGAAGAAAGATGTTGCTCCTACATGTCCGATAGTTCCTACTTTTTGTTTACGTCCATCTGACCACGTAAAATCTGCCCCAATAGCCTGTGCGTTATCCTCAATAACATACAAGTTATGTTCCTTAGCAGTTTTCATAATAGCCTCCATGTCAGCAGGTTGTCCAAAAAGATGTACAGGAACAATCGCTTTGGTTTTAGGGGTAATTGCCTTTTTGATGGCTTCGATATTGATGTTGAACGTGTCGTCATAAACATCTACCAACACAGGAGTAAGATTTAACAACGCAATCACCTCAACGGTAGCAGCGAAAGTAAAGTCCGCTGTAATGACCTCATCGCCAGGTTTCAATCCTAATCCCATCATGGCAATTTGTAAGGCATCTGTGCCATTGGCACACGGAATCACGTGTTTTACACCCAAATAGGTTTCTAATTCCTTCTGAAAAGCATTTACCTGAGGCCCGTTGATGAAAGCCGTAGTGTCTAAAATTTCGTTGAAAGAAGACAAAACTTCATCTTTAATCTGTTGATATTGACCATTTAAGTCAACCATTTGTATTTTTTTCATAGAAAATATATTGTCTATATTTTGATATTCAAAATAGATTCGTTTACAAACCACAAAGGTACATAATTGTTGTGAATAATCAATATTTCATTACGCAGAAAAAATGAAAAAAAGAGGCTGTCCGAAAAGTCAAATTTTAGGATTTTCACAAAAATTAAATTGCTGAAAATCAGAGTTTTATTTTTGGTGTTTTGCCCAAACTGAACCTTTTCGGACAGTCTCTTTTCTTTGAGTTATTTTACTATTTATTTACAAACTTTTTGTACAAATCAAGGTAATAGCTGCCATCAAATGTATCGCTGACTCCTGAAATGCTTTCAAATGAAAATACGCCTACTGCGATTAGAACCAGACCCGCTACAAAAAAAGCAACTTTTTTTGAAGGAGAGGTTACGTAATAATACAGTAAAACAGCTCCTAATATACTAAATATCAGATAAGGAATTACAACTCTAATACCATCTGTAAAAAAAGAGGTTATGAGCAGTAAACCCAAAATAGGTGCATTTATCCAAATTAAATTATGGCGAACTTCTTTCTTTTCTTTGTTACGAACTACAAAATATGAAACAAAAATATTTAGTAGCAAAAAAGTGATAAACATATAGTGATGATAACCACTAAAAAGAATTCCCGCAAGTAGGTATAGTCCAATACCTATCAAACTATTTTTGATGATTTGTTTCATAATGAGATATGTTAAATGATTATACATCCCCAAATGTATGCATAATCATTTAAAACTCCAAATAATCATAAATTTTTCTCTAATTAAACGTATATTTCACGGATAACCCCGTACGGATGGTTGTCATCGGGAAAGCTGTTGAAATAGCTGATTTTGAGAAATTATATCGGAAATAGTACGAAGCCAGTAAGTTTCTGCTCAACGCATATTCTGCCGTAAAATCACCAATCCAGTTGCTTTGCCCTGCGGTTACTTGGTTGTTGGTAATTTCCATATTCCGGATAACGGTAAACTCATTCAGATGCGAGAGAGTTCCCTTAAGTATCAAATCACTTTTCAAAGTGGTTCGTACGCCATTCACTTTGGTTACAAAACGTAAATCTTTGATGCGATAGCCTAATCCCATTCGAAATTCCTTACGGATAATTTCGGTTAAATAGTCGTTGTCCAAACTGATGGATATAGTGCGGTCACGATTGATTTCAAACAACGCACTGATTGAGTTTTTCATTTCCATATCAGCACGAATCAGCGGATTGAATTGCTCTACCAAAGTTACGTTGGTGAATAGTTGCTGACTTAAATAATCACCTTTAGCATTGACTTTAAACAAATTATTAGGGTCGAATTCTAAATTCGTACGGAACTCACTTAGCACATAACTCGCATTATAGCCGTGAGCTAATGAAAATCTATTAAAATATCGTTTCATTGATTCCAATCGCCCCAATCCTGTGTAGGTTATTTTCCATTCAGGAACCGGAATGTTTTTAAAGGCACTCAACGAAGTGGAATTAGCATTTCCACCTGAATAGGCCGCAAAAAACGCCGGAATCATCACCGATTGACTGGTTTTGCTGTATCCCTTTGGAAAACCTTCTTGATCAAGATTATTTGGATCGTTCAAGTCTACACCTCTTTCTGAAGCCAAACGACGTGCTATTGTGATGCGATTTTCTTTGAAACGCTCAAACGGTACAGAGTTATATTCGTCTATTTTGTTGAAAGTGGTCGCAATCAAATTGGTTGTAATGTTGAAGTTACCTACTTGATTTCCTATAAGTTTATTATATGTTAGGTTGTTTACTTCAAAGGTCTCGGTGTAATTATCGGTATACTGACGTTTTGCTTTCAAATCAATTTGCAGATCAGGAATCGGTAACAAATTGGTAGTGAATGTTAAATCACGTTCCTTTGACTGTAGGAATTGATCGTTAAAATCAACAAAATCCGTTAAATACCCTTTTTTTGCCATTTCATAACGCACATCCGCCTGACTTCCAAACATGAAACCAAAAGAGGGTTTGGTTGTACCTAAGAATCCTACATTTTGAGTATACCCTGGCAAGGTTTTCCCATTGGTTTCAGCATAATTTACGCTAATGGTTTTCAGCATCGTAGCCAACGATTTGCCTACTGACGGCTTTTCACCGCGAGGAGTTGGTTTCACTCCCAAATAGCGGTAAAACTGTTCAAAGGATGCATTGACCATCAGGTTGTGCGTATTGGCATTTTGTAAAGTATTGATATCGTGTTTTGCTAACTGCAGTAAGGTTTGCGATCCACGTTGCCAATCGAAGTCGCCTGAGTAAGTGTAATTTGCTTTCATAAAATCCAAAAATGGAAATTTGGACAGGGGTAGTTCATAACTTATTTGTAGTTTTGACAAAAAGTGATTTGGATTACCTAAATCCCAGAAATCACTCCACAAGGTTACGTTTCTGTCATATGAAGCTACATCACCATTACTGTCGTAGATGTAATAATTTCGGATAATACTATTATTTGTAGCGTTGAAACTTGCTTTCAAAGAGCGGGTTAGGTTGTAGTTTACTCCGAATTGATAATTATGTAAATAGTTACGCTGTTGTAATTCGGGTAAGGTTTTTTGCAAACTCGCGTCTACTCCTTCAAAATACACATCGCGAAATAATTGTTTTGATAATGAACGATTTACATCGGAAGAGAACATAATGCTGGTAGGCAATAAGTTAAGATTTACATCTGCCAACCATTGCCAGTATTTTTTACCCGTAAAACGTTCCGATTTTTTGAAAGGTTCAATAGTTTTATTTTCAAATCCATAGTTGTACAAGAATCCCGCTCTGACGTTTTGTTCATCTTCATAACGGAGTTCATAATCATGGTGATGCATCTCGTTATAGGCGTAGTTAAACGTAAAGTTTTCAATATTGTACATACGTTTTTTCTGTCCTTCGGAAAAATTTTTCTTCACGCCAATCAGATTGATTCCTTTGCGAACAGTCAGATTTTCAGCCTGTTCCCTGATAGCTTTGCGTTCTTCTGGTGTTTGTGCAATATTCAAACGATCGTCGAGCTTAACATCTTGATATGAAGGATCATAGAACGGTGTAGAACGTTTTTGAGCATGATTTAAACTCACGGGGACTTGTATCTGCCATTTTTCGGGTAGTAATTTCCCTGCATTTATATTCATCACCACATCGTATTCTTGAGTGTTGTCAATTGAACGTTGGTTAGGTGTCTGGTCAACTGCACCGAAACCTACCGTATGCATACGTCCTGTAGCTGAGATGTTTAACAAATCGGCCGCATTCGCATCTAGCGCTCCGACCATTGCCCAACCACCTTTGTTGGACAATTCTGCTACCCGAAGTTCATTGAACCAAAATTCTCCACTTTGGGTATTTCCTGTAATGTTTTTCACTCCAATCATCACTGAGCGGACACTTCCTAATGAAGGATTTCCTTTGATTACATAACGATTTTCTCCTATGGTATAAGGCGTATTTTCGTTTACTACATTCAGATTGGTATCGTAATAAGTAGCGTTGTTCAGTGTTTGATTTCGAAGTCCAATGGCTTTCATTTTTGTTAGTACATCCATTGACACAATTAGCTGATTTTCAGTTGGCCATATAGCCATATCAGTGTTTGCTCCTGAAGGTGTGATTTTCAATGGTATTTCTACCTGATAGTAATTTTCGTTAAAATCCGTACCGATACGCATAAATGCTACCATCTGATTGTCAGATAATGATTTATTTTGATACGCTTCTGCATGGACAAACATTTTGATATATTTGTACTGACGTAAATCCAAATTCATCACCTTATAAACAGCGCGGCTATCTAAAGGCTCTAAGTTATTTACACTGTAGGATAATGATTGCTCATTCTGTTCAACCAAAGTATTGTTAGCGTTTATACGTTCGCGGTATACTCCAGGAGGCATACGATATGGAATAGGGGTACGTGTTTCATTTTCAATTAGATTCACTGAACCTATTTCCACTTGGGTGTTATCATCTGAAGGATCGTCTAAATTAGTTTCTAAGGTTTCGCTGTAGTATCGCCAATCTCCACGAACCAAATCTAAAGTTCCGAAACGTAACAACATTTCTTGTGAAAATCCAGTCATGTACATCCGCATATGGGTAATGGAGTTCATGATGTCAATTTCTTCGTTCGGAGCTAATGGGAATTTATAACCTTCACGCACCATTTGCCCTTGAGCAATCGGAATTTTAAACTGAATCCAACGAGCGGATACGGTTCTGCCATTAGGAGCTTCCACAGCTACCGTTCTAATATCGTTTACAAAACGGTCGGAACGCGTAATATTCGGACGGATCTTCACTCGATATTCATAGTAATTATTCTCCGTATTCATAGCGAAATCCCCATTAACATCTTCAATATCAGGATTTGTAGTTGCTCCTCGGTTACTTTCAGTTACGGAAACAGGAGAATTTGCTTGTGTTCCATTGTAGTTGAAATAGCGATTCAAAATGCCTCCACCACGACTCATGAAATACTCGTAGTTGTCCAATGCAGGGTCGTTCGGAGATTCGCTTAGATTGTTATTATAGACTGAAGCCTCATCACCATCGGATAATCCGTCTAAACCAATGTCTTGTAAGGCTCTGTTCGATGAATTGGTGTCAAACGCATAGAGTAGAGACTGAGCTCCGGGTACCTTGCCCCATGATGAGGAATTGACCGCTGCTGATGATGATAACCCCGGCAATCCGTTTTCATATTGCTTCCTGCCGTCCTTCAAAACGTCTTCTGAAATGTTTCCTAAGTTAAATACCAATTCTCCAGTTCCACTGTATTCACCTGAATGATAAGGATCTAACATCCAGAACTGTATATATTCAATATTACTTTCTTGAAAATCAGAATATGTTAATCCACGCATGATGCCTCCCCATTTCTCATCAGCATTGGCAGACTGAAAAGCTGGATTATTGTTGTACGAACCTTTATTATTTGGATAATATGCCAAATCCAAGGTTGTTTGTACAAGGGATTCACCCTGAGCTACTTGCTGTTCAGGGAATATTTCTTCTAAATAGATACGCCGTGTGCTATTTTTTGAGATTTCATCACCACTCACGTCGCTCGGTTTTTGTGATGAATAGAAAATAGGGTCAATGGTATACCATGCTAATTTGGCACGACCGTAGCCGTTTCGCATATTTTCAGGATCTTCAGGTGAAGTTCCGTATAACCTTCGTGGAGAATTTCCTGATCCTGAGCCAAATTCGAGAGGAGTACTGGCTAATTTCCATGCTAAAGGAGAGCGAATATCAATAGTTGCTTGAGCCGACTCAAAATCATCTAAGTAGACGGTAGTTTCTCCATCGAAATCATCTCCTTTAGGAGTTCCTGGGACAAGGTATGCAAATTCTCCTCGTACAGACAGATTAGAGGCTACATCTGATTTTATGGTAGGAATGCGATTTACCCAACGTGTCAAAAAAGGTAATTCAGTGGAGTATGTGCCACCAAAACCAAAAATAGTGTTATTGACCGACTCTTGTCCATAGCTTGTTTTTTGGGTGAATGGACGCTCACGCAGGTTCACAACCGATGCTCCCATAATGAATTTATCACTGAATTTATGTTCGATATTCACTCCCATGAATCGAGTGGTCTGCCCACCAAAAATCAGATTATTTTCCATGGATACTTGAATCGGAATGTTTGATGCCTCCAAACTCGGATTTGTAATTTCGACCGTTCCCGACATATAGTCCACTAAATAATCAATACCCTCTTCGAGAATACGCCCTCCTGCCGTTACGGTTACTGACCCTCGAGGTACGTTGAACGCTCCTAATGAAATGCCACGCCGTCCTGAGGATTTGTAGCGTCCTTTCATTTGGAATTTATTTTTACTACCGTCCATCTGAGCCTGTGTTTTGGTATTGGCATACAAACTCGGATAGACATATTTTCGTTGGTTTTCGTTATACGTAGCAGGGTCATCGTAATTTCCACCTCCTAAGGTTTGGTGAAGAAATTTTCCAAAAGGCTCTACTTTAGTAAAAAATATCTTTCCGTACTGTTGATCAATCGTAATTCCTGGGATAAAATCAAAAAATCCGTCACCTCCAGGTTGGGGATCTTGGTATTTATTTAATCGATCGAAATTGAACAAATTTAGTAGTATTTTGTCTTCCAATCCATTATCCCAACCCGCATCGGACACTTTTGAAATATAGTTTAGCGGGGATGGATCAGAGTAGTAAATATTCATTCTGAAATCCTCAGGGTCTAATTGCCCGGATCCTAGGGAATAGACGTTTTTCATCATTAAATCCCAGATAGGATCTTTTACGTTCAAACGATTACTCTTTAACATTTTCAGTACCAACAAATTATTGGTGATAGCGTTTTGGCTTGCTGAAGTGTTATAGGTTGTCGCTGAAATACCATCATTGGCAAATTCTCCTACTTGAAACACTTCACTCCCGTAGGTGTATTGATAAGCAACGGCCAGTACTTCATTGCTACTCAAGGCAACGTTTAGCGAAATGTATCCTAATTTTGTATCTACTTTATAATCAACCCCTTCCTCTAACTTACGAGCGTTTTCAATCACCGCATAATCATAGCCTTGGTTCACTAAATTGGAAATGGCACCGAAGCCTTGTTGTAAGGTAGCCACATCGCGAATCGCATCGGTTAACACCGAGGAACCTCCAATTTCAGCAGGGTCAAAACGGTTGGCAGCATTGGTTGGCATGTTGTTAGTTGTCGATGAAAAAAAACCTATGGGAGCATTTTGGTTGATGCGTGTGTTCAACGGATTAGCTTCTCCTAAATCCTGTAGTGCGAGTATGTTACGTATGTTTCCTGTACGGTTATTACGATTTGTAACCCATACCTCCAAACGTGTGATTTGTACTTTGCTGTTAATAAAAGGATAATTTTCTAAGGCTTTATCATAATTATCACGGAAGAATTGTGCTAAGAAAAAGTTTCTATTTTCGTCATAGTCCAATGCGGTAAACTCAAATTCGGTAAGTATTCCTCCTCCCTGGGCAGTCACTGTTTTCCGTTCGGACTTTTGTTCAGAAAATACTCCTGTAATGGTAGTGCGACCGAATTTTAATTCGGTTTTTACCCCAAATAGACTCTGCGAACCGGTGATTAGAGAGTTAGACATAGGCATACTGATATTTCCTAACTCAACCTTTTGGATAATATCATCCTCGTTAGGTTCGTATTCCAACTTAAAAACGTTCTGAAAATCAAACGAAGCCTGAGTGTCATACTGAGCGTTTAATTTTAATCGTGTCCCGACTTGCCCCGTAAGTCCTAAACTGATTCTTTGATCGAAATCTAACCCATAAGTGATTCTATTTCTTGGAGTTATAGCTGGGTTGTCATTTTTATTAACATATAAACCTAAATCAATTCCTACGTTTCCTTTAGGGATAAGGTCAATATTTCGCCCTCCAAAAATACTTTCAAATAACTCGGACTTAACATACAAATCAGGAAGCAAATCACGTTGAGCTTTATTTTTCTGCTCCTCTCCTTTGTTACCACTCAAAGCACTACTTTTTTCTCTAAAATAAGCACTTCGTTGTTCTCGTGTAATCAGCGCTTCATATTC
Organism: Capnocytophaga canis; assembly: GCF_043187445.1. Taxonomy (NCBI): domain Bacteria; kingdom Pseudomonadati; phylum Bacteroidota; class Flavobacteriia; order Flavobacteriales; family Flavobacteriaceae; genus Capnocytophaga; species Capnocytophaga canis. Next base: position 1,845,912 of record NZ_CP171121.1, read on the forward strand.
TTCAATAGTAAGAATTTGAGGTACAGTCAAATCGGTTTCACCTAATGTTTGACGGTACACATAGCGATTCAATTGCGGGTTATAGGTATAGTGATTAGCAATGCTGGATGGTGTTCGCAATCCTATTTTGGGGATATTATTCTTAGTTTGTGTTGTATCTTTCGTAATTTCTTGTCCCCAAACCGATAGGTTAGTAAGAAATGTTATGAGAAAAATATATTTTAAATATCTATTCATCTTCAAGTAGTTAGATTTGAAATAGTTCACGCTGAAGTTATAAACTTTTCAGAGCTATTTTGATAATTTGTTCAACACTAAGTTCTTCCGAATCTGATTTGATAATTTTATCTACTACTTTTTCGGCTTGTTTACGCACAAATCCTAATACTTCTAAAGCTGCTAAAGCTTCCTCTTTGTTTGTATTTGATTGTGTAAGAGCTACTTCTTCAATATTTTGCACTTTCATCATCTTTTCTCGTAAATCCAAAATAATACGTTGTGCAGTTTTTGCTCCTATACCTTTAACACTCTGAATACTAGCAACATCTCCATTGACAATAGCTCCGCGAACTTGAGCAGCTGTCAATGATGATAGCATCATCCGAGCTGTACTCGCTCCAACACCTGATACGGAAAGCAACAGTACGAATATCTCACGCTCAGCACGGGTGAGAAATCCGTAAAGTGTATGAGAGTCTTCCTTGATTTGTAGATGAGTGTAAATTTTTATGGAATCAGCTTCAGGTAGAGCTGCAAAAGTATTTAAGGTGATGTTCACGAAATACCCCACACCGTTGCAGTCAACAACCACGTGAGTAGGGTTTTTCTCAATCAATTTTCCTTGTAACTGAGTAATCATGTTTATTTAGCGTTCAAAAAAGGGAAATTTTTGGCTAAAATAGAAAATATATTTCAATTACAAGGTAAATAATACATTTTTAAGGTTTGCTTAAGGGAGTTTTAACAGAGCGTATTAAGATTTATAATCATGTAATTCAAGTATTGTTATCACTGCTTTTATAAAAAACGTCAGGAAGCTACTTTTACATTTTACTATCATGTTAAAATGTTTCACGTAACTTCCTGACGACTGACTTTTTATCAGATTATTCAATTATTAATATCCTTCATTTTGTTTCATCAGAGGATTTTTGTCAATTACAGTTGCTGGTATAGGCATGTACATTAATCGTGGCGTCCATGTTTTTTTAGCACCAGGATTTCCTACCACATCTCGTATTTGTCCTTTCATTACAACACTTGCCGCTTGGCTTCCTTTATACCCTCCATTGCGTTTGTCATCTTCATAAAGACGAATGTCAAAGAAACGGAATCCTTCTCCTGCAAGTTCTATTCTTCGTTCAGAACGGATAAAATCAAGAGCTTCCGTTTTTGATAGGGTCTCTGGAACATTAGGCATACCAGCACGTTTACGCAACTTATTGAGTTCTGTTGTAACAGTAGCATCATAACCAGCGTTCTGCGTACGAGATTCAGCGTAAATAAGCAACATCTCAGCTAAACGCATCATTGGAAAATCGACTCCTGTTACGAAATACCCTCCTCCGTAAGCAGAAATTACATCATCGGCACCAGTCATTTTTCGGAAAGCAAATCCGCTTCGACCGTAGTTTACTATGTCTGGAATATATTCTTGATATTGATCAGGAAGAAATCTATTTACCGCTGAGAAAGGAAATATAATAGAAGCATATAGGCGACTATCTCTATTCTTATATTGTAACATATAATCTCTCGAAGGTAAATCGTTTACGATACTATGAACTGCTTCACTGTACGTTTTTTTAGGCATATTCGGTTTTATGGAATTTATTTCTGCTTTTAGTTCATTGTATTTAGTAATACGTTCGTCCATTGTTGGTAACGTAGGTTGTGTTTTTCCATCGGTCGTCCAATAAGCATCTACAAGCTCTTGAATAGGCACTATGGTTGCCCATGCTTGTTTATTAACCAAATTAGGGGTCAATAAAGCTGTTACGCGTAGCCAAGTTCCTTCTTGTTCATTAGCTATAAGCTCTTGAGCAATGATAGTTTCCGGACTATTGTCTGCTTTCCAGATGTTTTGATAGTTAAAAATTCCTTTTATAAAGGTTTCTTCACTAACTCCGTATGCAGAAAAGTCAATGAATTTTTTAAAGTATTCACCGTCTTTTTTCATATCTTCCGATAGTGAAGCTACTTCATGGAGTCTATATCCACCATTGTCAATTACATATCGAGCCGCTACTTCTGCTTGGTCATATTTCCCAAAATAGTACGCCATACGTGCTTTAATGGCATAAGCTACAGCTTTATTAAAAGTACCTTTATCATTTGAAACAGGTAAAACTTCAATTGCTTCATCCAACTCTTTGAGAACCCATTCTCTGATTTGAGTTGAAGATGTACGTGCTATCCCCTCAGGAAAGTCGTTAGTCAAGTTTGGAACGAAAGGAACGTCTCCAAAATAAAGAGTCAAACCTCCGTAGAGCCAAGCACGCATCACCCGAGCTTCATTTTTATATTTTGAGCGTATTGACTCAGAAACTTTTTGAAAGTCATCAATTTTTTCAATTACTTGATTACAAGCACGTATTCCGTTATAAAACCATCCGTACCCATAATTTTGTGCTGTAGTAAGCGTATTCGCTTGTACAGAAGCACCATTACTGTCCCAAGAATTACGTGAATATCCATTGTCAGCATATCCATCCAAGAATATAGCTGAATATCCGTTTAAAGACATGCCTCCTTTGTACCCGTATATAGAATTTCGAAACCCTACTAATAGTGTTTCATCTATTTTTGAAGGGTCTAATGAACCTTGAGGTGTTTTTTCAAAAAACTCATCCGAGCATCCTACGGCTATAAAGGTTGTAGTCAGTAGAATTATTTTTAATATATTTTTCATATTGTTGTATTTTAAAAGTGAATGAATTAGAAAGATAACGACAAACCAGCTGTATAGCTTTTTAAAGCAACACTGTAGCCTCGTCCACTCGCTACTTCAGGGTCAAAATCTTTCATACGTTTATCCCCTCTGATTGTAAAAGGATTGTCGGTAGAAAAGAATATACGTAAACTTGTAAATCCGATTTGTTTTACCCACTCATCTGGCATAGAGTAGCTAAGCGTAATGTTTTTAATTCTGAAATAGGAAGCATCAAACAACCAAAAAGAAGATCTATGGTTATTATATTTGTAGCGTTGGTCCGCAGGAGTGAATAGTTTAGGATAAATAGCTCCTTGGTTATCGGTCGTCCAGTTGTCCAACTGCCATTGACGAGGTACTGAATTATCGAAAAATGCCTGTGATGCTTCTTCACTCAAATATACCATAACATCTGTTACTCCTTGACCTAGTACGGACAAACCGAAATTTTTATAATTCAAGTCTAAATTAAAACCATACGTAAATTTAGGAACGTCATTCGCTACGATCGTTCGGTCATCGTCGTTAATAACGTTATTACCATCAGCATCTATAAATTTTATCATACCTGCTTCAGGAACTTGTTTTCCATATGGAATTACCTTACCATCAGCTATGTCCTGAGTTGAGTATAATCCATCCGCTTGTAACATATAGAAATCTCCAACAGAGCCTCCTTTTCTGAAAATCCAATTGCCACTTGGTGGGAGTTGAGTAACCTTATCTCCTAAATCTTCTATCGTATTTTTGTTGTGAGTGGCGTTGAAAGCTAAATTATATGAGAAGTCTCCTATTTGGTTTGCGTGTGAAACAAGAAGCTCTATACCTTTGTTTCGTACTTTTCCTACGTTTCGAGCAGGAATCTGAGAAGAAGATAGACCTGTTTCAGTTGCAATATCATTCGCATGAACAAGAATTCCATCAGTTAAGCGGTCGTAATAATCAACATTTATTCCCAATAATCCTTTTGCGATGGAAAGGTCAAGTCCAAGGTTCGTCGTTGTTGTGGTCTCCCAAGTTAGATTTTTATTTCCAATACGTCCTTCTGTAAGTATGGTACTACTAACACCTCCTATTACGATGGTATTGTTAGAGTTATAGGTTGAATACGTGTCGTAAAGACCAATATTTTTGATATTACCATTTTTACCCCAAGAAGCTCTCCACTTAAGACCATCAATCCAAGTAAGATCCTTCATAAAATCTTCTTGTTCCATTCTCCAACCAGCTGAGAATGAAGGGAAATATCCCCATCTTCCTTCTTTGGCAAAACGAGAAGAAGCATCGGCACGGAAGTTTGCTTCAAACAAATATTTTTGATTGTAAGTGTATCCAAATCTTCCAAAATATGAATTTATATTTTCTTCCAAATAAAACGGTCCACCTTCTCCATTTGTAGGTAGTTGGTCGCTTTCTTTGATAGATCCTCCTGAGAAATCATTCATGTCGTCACTGGCAAAATTTTTACGTCTTACGTACAATTTTTTATATTGATACATATCAGCGTGTGTACCCGCTATCAGCGTAATAGAATGTAAATCATTAAAAGTTTGATCATAATTTAGCCAAGCATCGTAGTTAAATTTCTCAGAATAATTCCAATCCAGATTCATCTGGTTTTCAGCTCTTGGAGTTGCAGGGATAATTCCCGAAGAAGGATTTAAGAAACTTGGAACACCTTTTCTTCTATTAGAAAAAGAAAAACCTCTGTAATCATCGTAGTTATATCCAAATTGGTTAGTTATTTTTAGATTTTTGAAAGGGCGTAGTTCTATCCCCACAGAACCTAAAAAACGTTTCGTTGTTGAGTTTCCTCGGCCATTTTCAGCCCAAGAACGTAATGGGTTTGCATTAATTTCTTCCCCTGTAGCTTGTCGCCCGTTTCTTACTGAACCCCATTCTCCGTTCGAATGTTTTGCCACTTGCGTAGGTGGTACACGGAGAGATTCAACTAAATTAGATCCCCCACCTTCTCTGTTATATTTGCTGTAAATTAAGTTTACATTAGACGTTAATGTTAACCATGGCTTTAACTCTGCAGATGTTTTACTATTGATATTGTATCGATTAGTTGCTGTACCTGGACTCATATCTTCGTCACGTAAGAAACCTGTTCCGAATACATATTTGAATTTATCACTTCCTCCCGAAAATTGAAGATTGTGTTTAGTCAAGAAAGTTTGTTTTCTGAGTATTAAATCGAACCAATTGGTATTTGGATATCTATCAGGATCTGAACCGTCTCGATACTTTTGGATCATCTCATCAGTAAAGGTTAAATTATTTTCTGCTACGCCTGTGTTTCTCTCAGCTGTTCGATACATTTCTGCGTACTGTGCTGAATTAACCATATTTGGCAAATAGGTAGGCATTTGAATACCACTCGAACCGTCGTATGAGATTTGTAGAACCCCTGATTTTGCTGACTTCGTAGTAACAAGCACCACTCCAAAAGCAGCTTTTGCACCATAAATAGCTGCCGAAGAAGCATCTTTTAAGAATGAAACATTTTCGATACTGTTGGGATCAAGGGTGTTAAAAAAAGAAGCACTTACTTCTATCCCGTCTACTATATACAGAGGATCAGAATTTCCTATATTCCCACGTCCTCGAATGTTCAAAGAAGTTCCTCCAGGACGAGAGATAATCGTAACCCCAGGAACAGTTCCTTGTAGTGTTTTAGCGATGTTGGATGAAGGACGAGTAGTCATCTTTTTAACATCAACAGAGGCAACGGCTCCCGTTAGGTTTACTTTCTTCTGAGTTCCGTAGCCCACTACAACTACGTCGTCTAATTGTTCAGCTTCTTCTTCAAGCAAAACATTGATAATCAATGTTTTACCCCCCCCTGTAACTTTTTTACTCTGCGTATGGAAGCCCATAAAGCTGAACTCAAGTACATCGCCTTCTTGGGCTTGAATTTCATAATTTCCATCGAAATCAGAACTCACCCCTCGGGTTGTCCCCTTTACTAAAACATTTGCACCTGGTAGTGGCGCGTTGTTCTGGTCGGTAATTTTACCGGTTACCTTTACTTGTGCTAACAAAGGCGAAGTCAAAAACGCTAGCACAAATAGCATTAATACGTGTTTATACATTTCTTTTATGTGTTGGTTTTACCCCACAAAAGTATATAAAACTCGAAACAAAACAAAAGTTTAAATGTTAATTTTTTTGATTTTATTTTATTTAATTCATATATAGTTGTTTAAAAATATACTTCCCGTTTTTTTCTTATAGCCAAATTTAATTATCTCAATACAAATATGATTAATATCATTTCTTAGCTTATAGAAATAGAAAGAAAACACATTTTGTTAATCTTAAAAAAAAATAAAATCATCTTTAAAAAAATCTTTGTTCAAATATTTTGTTAAAGAAATAACAGTTTTTAAAGTGATTTGTTTCTTTAAAAACTTTCTCAAAGAAATGTAGTTTATTTAGAATTTATATAAATTGAAATGAAACAGAATAACTTTTTTTTGTATTTTAAGAATATGTTATACTTTTGTGTCTTGAATCAATAAATGTTTAGAGTTCAACTATCGAAATATTAGATAATATATTTTTAATATGAAAAAGGTTAAAAACCATAACTTGTTTGGTGTCAGTGTTTTCTCTATTTTACTGACATTCATGTTTTCAACTTCGGCTTTTGCACAGGGCGATCCAGCCAAAGGAGAGGCTTTGTTTAAGGCAAACTGTATGGCTTGTCACCAGTTGGATAAGCGTACTATTGGACCGGCCTTGGGTGGAGTTACTGAAAGGAGAACCACTGAATGGCTTCATGCGTGGATCAAAAATAGTGAAAAATTGATTGCCTCAGGAGACGCTGATGCTAAAGCTATTTTTGAGGAATTCAATCAAGTGCCCATGGCACCCTATGAAGACATTTTATCAGAGCAAGATATAAATGACATCTTAGCGTATACAGCTAATCCGCCAGTAGTGGAAGAGGTAGAAGAGGAGGTGTTTGTTCCTGTGGAACGCCCTGAGGTTGTTGCCGAAAGATCGCTCATCTACTTTATCACTATTGTTGGTATACTTGCAATTATTGTTGCGTTGATTGTTATTTTGTCGGTGTTAAATATGGCTTCCAAAGTTATTGCTGAAGGAAACATTACAACGGAAGAGTTTTCAAAACGTAAAGAAGGTTTCTTGGTTAGAGCATTTGCCGAAAATCCGTTCTTTGTACTGACTACGGTAACAATTTTGTTGTTCGGTTCAACCTATGCAATGTATGGATACTTTATGCAAGTAGATGTTAACCAAGGATATGAACCTATTCAACCGATTCACTTCTCTCACAAAATTCACGCAGGAGATAACCAAATTGATTGTAAGTTGTGTCACTCTGCAGCGCGTGTGTCAAAAACAGCGGGTATACCATCTTTAAATGTGTGTATGAACTGTCATGAAACCATTTCAGAATATAAGGGTGAGCCAGATATGGTTAATGGTTATACACGTGAATTCTATTCTAACGAGATTAAAAAATTGTATGACGCAGTAGGCTGGGATGCTCAGAACTTCAAATATACAGGAGAGACGAAGCCAGTACGTTGGGTACGTGTTCATAATCTACCTGATTTCGCTTACTTTAACCACTCGCAACACGTAACGGTAGCAGGATTGGATTGTCAGCAATGTCACGGAAAAGTGGAAGAAATGGAAATTTTACATCAACACGCTCCATTAACGATGGGTTGGTGTGTGGATTGCCACAGAAAAACGGAAGTCAACACCGATAATGGATATTATGAAAACTATAAAGAAGTTCACGCGGAATTGGCTAAAAAACTTAATGTAGAAAAACTTACTATCGCTCAGTTGGGTGGTTTGGAATGTGGTAAGTGTCACTACTAATTTTCGATTTATTATTTTTAAAGAGTTAAATTTCAGAATATAACTAACTATGGCATCAAACAAAAAATACTGGAAAAGTGTAGAAGAACTTAATGAGAATTCAGTCATAGATACACTGAAACAGAATGAGTTTGTCGAAGAAATCCCAGTAGATGAGTTTTTAGGAGATAAGGCTACCTTAGAGTCCTCATCCACAACCCGTCGTGATTTCTTGAAATATGTAGGTTTCACTACGGCAGCCGCTACTTTAGCAGCTTGTGAAGGGCCTGTTCACAAAGCAGTTCCTTATGTTGTGTTACCCGAACAAATTCGTCCAGGAGTAGCTGACTACTATGCTACGGCAATTGCTGACGGATATGATTTCGCAAGTGTACTTGTGAAAACCCGTGAAGGAAGACCTATTTTAATTGAACATAATAAAGAAGCAAACTCCCATTGTGAGGCAAATGCTCGTGTGATTGCTTCGGTATTGAGCCTGTATGACAATCTCCGTGTAAAAAATCCGATTGCAAAAGGAGGTTCAGCTATATCTTGGAATGATTTAGATGCAGAGGCTATGAAAGCCTTGGAGAAAGCAGCACAAGAGGAGAAGCAAATTGTCGTATTCAGTCATACTTTAGCAAGTCCTTCAACCTATAAGTTAATTGAGAATCTCAAAGAAAAATATCCTACCGTGAAATTGGTGGAGTATGATGCCATTTCAGAAGAAGCTACTCTAAACGCATTTCAAAAAAAATATGGAGTTCGTGCAATGGCGGACTATGACTTTACAAAAGCAGATGTAATCGTTTCTTTTGGTGCTGACTTTATTGCTGATTGGCAGGGAGGTGGCTTTGAGGGAGCGTATGCCCAAAAGCGTATCCCAAAAAATGGGAAAATGTCAAGACACATTCAGTTTGAGTCAAATATGACTTTAACAGGAGCGAATGCTGACAAACGAGTACCTTTGACTCCTTCACAACAAAAAGTTGCATTAGCGAAATTCTATGGTTATTTAACTGGGATTTCTGTATCAGGAAATTTAGATGCTAAAGTAGAAGAGCAGGTTAAAAAGGCTGCTGAACAAGTGAAAAGAGCTGGAACAAGAGCCGTAGTAGTTTCAGGTATTCAAGACGAAAATGCTCAATTGCTAGTATTGGATATTAACGAAAGATTACAAAGCGTAGCTTTCAACACAAAGAACCCTATCAACGTTCGCAAGGGAAGTCTTGTGGCTTTGAAAGAATTGATAGCTGATATGAACAGTGGAAAAGTAGGGGTTCTGATTATCAATAATTTAAATCCATTATACACTTTACCTAACGCATCAGAGTTTGAAACAGCTCTACAAAAGGTAGCTTTTTCAGTGTCTTTTTCAATGAAAGCAGATGAAACGGCAATTAAAACAAATTATATAGCTGCAGCACCTCACTATCTCGAGTCTTGGGGAGATGTTGAATTCAAAAAAGGATACTATGGTTTAACACAACCAACAATCCGCCCTCTGTTTGACACACGTCAATTACAAGATGCATTGTTAAAATGGTCTGGATCAGACAAAACATACTACGATTTTATTAAAGAAAATTGGACAGCTTCCATTTTGGGTGAAGCTAAATGGAACAAAGCTTTACATGATGGAGTATTTGTTTCAGCTAAAGAAGAATTAGCAGTAAGTAATGAGGTTTCTGTGAATGAAGCACTTAACTCGTTGGCAAAAACTTCGACCAATGGGTTTGAATTGACTTTGTACTCAAAAATAGGAATTGGAGATGGACAACAAGCTAATAACCCTTGGTTGCAAGAGTTGCCAGATCCAATCACCAGAACCACATGGGATAATTATTTGACCATGTCGTCATACGATGCTAAGGAATTGGGAATCAAAAACTGGCATGTAGCTACTGGAGCATTAGACGGAAACTACGCGGAGATTACTGTAAATGGAATTACGCTGAAGGTTCCTGTACTTATTCAACCAGGACAAGCGAGAGGTTCTGTTGGTTTAGCATTTGGCTACGGGAAAAAAGAAGCTATGAAAAAAGAGATGCAAGTGGGAGTTAATGCTTACCCACTGTATCAGAACTTCGATAATGTACAAAGTGTAACCATCAAAAATATTGGAGGGACGCATGAATTTGCTTGTGTTCAGTTGCACAATACCCTTATGGGACGTGGGGATGTTTTGAAGGAAACTACTTTAGAAGAGTTTAACACGAAAGATGCGAAAGAGTGGAATGTAAAACCAGTGGTGTCATTAGATCACAAAGAGGTATTAGCTTCCAGCGTTTCTCTTTGGGAAACTTTCGATCGTTCCTCAGGGCATCATTTCAATTTGTCAATCGACCTAAATGCTTGCACGGGGTGCGGGGCATGTGTCATTGCCTGTCATGCCGAAAATAACGTTCCTGTGGTTGGAAAGGAAGAAATGAGACGTTCGCGGGATATGCACTGGTTGCGTATCGACCGATATTATTCTTCGGCAGATACCTTCAAAGGTGATTTAGAGACTAAAGCGGGAATTGAGGGATTGAGTGCTGCACTTTCTACTTACGGAGAGATGGAAGACCCAGCTGAAAATCCGCAAGTAGCGTTCCAACCCGTTATGTGTCAGCATTGTAATAACGCTCCATGTGAAACGGTATGTCCAGTAGCTGCAACCTCACACGGTCGTCAAGGACAAAATCACATGGCATATAATCGTTGTGTGGGAACACGTTACTGTGCTAACAACTGTCCTTATAAAGTACGACGTTTCAACTGGTTCTTATACAACAATAACGATGAGTTCGACTTCAACATGAATAATGATTTGGGTAAAATGGTATTGAATCCAGATGTAACGGTTCGTTCACGTGGGGTTATGGAAAAATGTTCATTCTGTATCCAACAGACTCAGGCTGTTATCTTGAAAGCTAAAAATGAGGGTCGTGCAGTTCGTGAAGGAGAGTTCAATAACGCTTGTGCTTGTTCAGCAGCTTGTGGAACAGGAGCTATGGTGTTTGGTGATATCAACGAGAAAAATAGCGAAATCGCTAAATTGATAACCGACGACAGAGCGTATCATTTGTTGGAACACATCGGGACACGTCCGAATGTGGTGTACCAAGTGAAAGTAAGAAATACGAACGAAGCATAAAAATAATTTAATAACTAAGAAATAATATAATAAGGATATGGCGTCGCATTATGAAGCACCTATACGAAAACCCTTAGTAACAGGCGATAAATCGTATCACGATGTTACGGTAGATATCGCCCGTCCAGTAGAGGGTAAAGCGAACAGGTTATGGTGGATTGTATTTTCCATTTCATTAGTAGCTTTCCTTTGGGGGTTGGGAAGTATGATTTATACAGTATCAGTAGGTATTGGTACTTGGGGATTAAATAAAACAATCGGTTGGGCTTGGGATATTACCAACTTCGTTTGGTGGGTTGGTATAGGACACGCAGGAACCTTGATTTCTGCTGTGTTGTTGCTTTTCCGCCAAAAATGGAGAATGGCTGTAAACCGCTCAGCCGAAGCAATGACTATTTTCTCTGTAGTTCAGGCGGGACTCTTTCCAATTATTCACATGGGAAGACCTTGGTTGGCATACTGGGTAATGCCAATTCCAAACCAGTTTGGGTCGCTATGGGTAAACTTTAACTCTCCCCTTTTGTGGGACGTATTCGCGATTTCTACCTATCTTTCGGTATCGTTGGTATTCTGGTGGACAGGTCTGCTTCCTGATTTTGCCATGTTGCGTGACCGTGCCGTAAAACCTTTCCAGAAAAAGATTTACAGTTTAGTAAGTTTTGGTTGGAGTGGACGTGCTAAGGATTGGCAACGTTTTGAAGAGGTTTCTCTTGTTTTGGCAGGTTTGGCAACTCCGTTGGTACTTTCCGTACACACCATCGTATCGTTTGACTTTGCTACCTCGGTAATTCCAGGTTGGCATACTACTATCTTCCCGCCTTACTTCGTTGCTGGGGCAATCTTTTCAGGTTTTGCGATGGTAAATACGCTTTTGATTATCATGCGTAAAGTATGTAATTTTGAAGATTACATCACCATTCAACATATTGAATTGATGAACATCGTAATTATGATTACAGGTTCTATCGTAGGATGTGCATACATCACGGAGTTATTCGTAGCGTGGTACTCAGGTGTAGAGTATGAGCAATACGCTTTCTTGAACCGTGCTACAGGACCTTACGCTTGGGCTTACTGGTTGATGATGGGATGTAACGTATTTTCTCCACAATTCATGTGGTTCAAAAAATTGAGAAGAAGCATTATGTTCTCGTTCATCATTTCGCTTGTGGTAAACGTAGGAATGTGGTTTGAGCGTTTCGTGATTATAGTAACATCTTTGCATAGAGATTATTTGCCTTCATCTTGGACAATGTTCTCACCTACCTTCGTTGATATTGGAATTTATATCGGAACTATTGGATTCTTCTTCGTGTTGTTCTTGTTGTATGCACGAACATTCCCAGTGATTGCACAGGCTGAGGTAAAATCAATCTTGAAATCATCTGGCGAGAAATATAAAAAACTAAGAGATAACGACCCTAATCATTAATCATCATGAGTAAGAAAGTAGTACAAGCATTATATAATGATGATGATATTTTAATGGCAGCTGTAAAAACAGTTCGTTCTAAAAATCATCAGATTTCGGAAATATATACTCCATTTCCTGTTCACGGATTGGACAAAGCCATGGGGTTAGCACCTACGCGATTAGCGATAGCTTCGTTCATTTACGGCTGTATAGGGTTAACTGTAGCTACCTTGATGGTTAATTATATCATGATCGAAGATTGGCCACAAGATATTGGAGGAAAACCAAGTATGACATTTTTACAAAATATGCCTTCTTTTGTTCCTGTCATGTTTGAGATGACGGTATTTTTTGCAGCTCACTTGATGGTAATTACTTTCTTTTTGCGAAGTAAATTATGGCCATTTAAAGAAGCAGAAAACCCTGATGTAAGAACTACTGACGACCATTTTTTGATGGAAATCGCAGTAACTGAAAACAATGTAAGTGAAGTAACAACTCTATTGAAGGAAACAGGAGCTGTTGAAATTAAAATAGCAGAAAAATAGGAGATATGAAAAATATAGTTAAAATAGCTTTATTCAGCAGTGTATCTTTACTTTTAGTATCTTGCTTTAACAAACGCGAGCCGAACTATCAATTTATGCCGAATATGTATGAAAGTGTTGGATATGAGACTTATCAACAATCACCGGCATTTAAGGACAGTATGCAAGCTCAACTACCTGTAGCAGGTACCATCAAAAGAGGATGGCAACCGTATGAGTACGCGGACACACCAGCGGATTTGTTACTTGCAAAAGAAGAACTGAAAAGCCCATTAGTAGCTGATACAGAAAACCTTGAACAAGGTAAGTTTTTGTATGACATCTATTGTGCTGTTTGCCATGGTGAGAAAGGTGACGGAAAAGGAATTTTGGTTGAAAGAGGTAAATTTGGAGGAGTGCCAAGTTATGCCGATAAGAATCGTGTTATTACACCAGGCGGAACGTATCACGTCATTTATTATGGGCTGAATGCTATGGGTTCGTATGCCTCACAAATCAATGAAAAAGAACGTTGGCAAGTGGCGTTGTACGTAGAAAAACTACGTGATGAGTTAGTAAAATAATTTCCTAAAAGAAAGATATTTAGATTATGTATACATTTTCAAATAAATTAAGACTTACAGCAATTGTCCTTATCATCATTGGGATTATTGGAATTGGAGTTGGATTTTTCACAGCGCCCAAAACTGTAGAAGACGTTAAAACCATGGAACAAGCTCATCATTCTGACGCTCACGATGATGCTCACCACGATGATGCTCATTATGAACATGTGTTACATCAATTGCAGAACAAGCCTTGGGCTGCGGTTTATGTGGCGGCCTTGTTTTTCATGTTGATTTCTTTGGGAGTATTGGCTTTCTATGCAATCAATCGTGTGGCACAAGCAGGTTGGTCACCTGTGCTTTTTAGAGTCATGGAAGGAATCACAGCATACTTATTTCCTGGAGTGGTTATTGTTTTTACCTTATTGGTACTTTCAGGGATGCATTTCAACCATCTTTTTATATGGATGGATGAAACAGTGGTGGCTCACGATGCTCTTTTACAAGGTAAACAAGGCTATTTGAACGTGCCTTTCTTCTTGGGGAGAGCCGCGTTTTATATGTTAGGTTGGGTAGGCTACCGTTATATTTCGAGACGTTTGTCGATAGCTGAGGACACAGCAACCACTAATCGTCCTTTTGTTAGAAATTTCAAATGGGCAGCTGGATTCTTGGTGTTTTTCTTGGTTACCGAATCGATGATGTCTTGGGATTGGATTATGAGTGTTGATCCGCACTGGTTCAGTACTTTGTTCGGATGGTATGTGTTTGCAAGTTTCTTTGTATCAGGGATTACAGTCATCGCAATGATTACAATCTATTTGAAAAGTCGTGGTTTTTTACCTTATGTGAATAGTAGTCATCTGCATGATTTGACTAAGTTTATGTTCGGTTTGTCAATTTTTTGGACATACTTGTGGTTTTCTCAGTTTCTATTACTTTGGTATTCCAACATTCCAGAAGAGGTGACTTATTATGTTTCAAGAATTAGAGATTATAAAGTGTTATTCTTTGGAATGTTACTGTTGAATTTCATTTTGCCTTTGTTGGTGTTAGTTAATACAGATTACAAACGTATCAGCAAATTGGTTTTCGCTATGGGAATTGTAATTTTGGTAGGACACTACGTTGATTTTTACGTAATGATTATGCCGGCTACTGTTGGAGATCAATGGAGCATTGGAATTACTGAGATTTCCGCTGTATTATTCTTTTTAGGGTTGTTTATCTTTGTGGTGTTCACTGCATTATCCAAGTATCCGTTGTTGCCAAAAGGCAATCCGTTTATTGAAGAAAGCAAGCATTATCACTATTAGGATTCATAGTTACATTTTTAATATTTACTCAAGAAGCTATCCGAAATAAGATTTGGGTAGCTTTTTGGTTTTTGAAATGGTGGCTATAGTTGGTGTACTATAAATTTACGGATATCCTCAAAGAAAGAAAAAAAATCATTTTCAAATACGGATTCGTGTTCAATAAGGGGTTTGATTGCATATTGCATATTCGATTTAAATCCAGTTCGTCTGTCCATTTGGTAGAGAATCTTTTCCATGCCCTCTAATGAAGCATATGCTAAGAGCCAATTATTTTTAATCATATGTTGCATTATAAAAATAGTATGTTCATTCAATTTACTTTTCTCACATTCAAGGAGTTCATAAAATTGTTGAACATAGTCTTCTAGGCGGATGTCGGAATACAAGTTCCAGTTTTTTGCTAGAAAATAATCGTAAAAAACATCTGTAATCACTCCTGAGTAATGTCCAAATTCAGGGACTAATCGTTTTCGGCTACTTCGAAAAGTGGGGTTAGTATCAGTGAAAGTGTCTATTTGCCGATGTAATAAAATACCTTTTTGTATCGGTTCAGGGAAAGAAAGATACTGCTTTCCACGAACGGTATCCGCCATAAAATTTCCAATTTTTACTAAGTTGTCTTCTTCTCCCGATAAATAGATGTGTGCCAAAAAATTCATAGTCAACCTATTTTCTGGCAAAAATATAAAATACGTAGGAATTTATCTATATTTGCAATAATGATAGTTTATGAAAAATGAGGAAACGAAAAAGACAACATACCGCTAAGAAGAGAAAAGAATTTTCATGGAATAAGTTCCTCGTTGTATTTATTCTTTTTTTTAGTTTGCTAATTGGAGGGGTTCTTTATGTAAGAAAATATTATCCTGCACATTATCAACGAATATTAAATAAAGTTTTTTTGTCAAAAACGAATATAGATTATGAAAATAAGCGTATAGAACGGATTTCGTACAATTATAGAACCAAAACTTTTGGGATTGATTTATCCCATTACCAAGAACGAAATGATATTGTTTGGGACAGTTTATATTTGGAGCGAGGAAATATCCCTTTGAAATTCGCTATCTTTCGAGCCACAATGGGAAATAATACACGAGATAAAAATTTTCATTATTTTTGGGAACAAGCAAGGAAACAGAAGTTAGTGCGAGGAGCTTACCATTTTTATCGTCCTGATGAAGATCCTGTTCAACAAGCAACCTCTTATTTGCAAACGATAACATTGGAAAAAGGGGATTTTCTACCCATTTTAGATATTGAAAAACTGCCAAAGAAGAAAAAAGTAAAGCAATATCTTCAAGATATTCAAGTTTGGTTGGATATTGTGGAAAAAAAATACGGCCGAAAACCTATAATTTACACCTACATTAGTTTTTATAATGACTATTTACATGATAAATTCAAAAACTATCCTCTTTGGATAGCCAATTACAATAATGTACTCACCCCGACACATGTTCATAATTGGAAAATGTGGCAATTTACAGAAAATGGGATTACTCCGGGTTCTAAAGTGAAAATAGATTTGAATATCTACAATGGAAGCGAAGAACAGATGCAAGAGCTTCTGATTCAGAAATAATGTTTTGATTGACGGTTCAATCAGCGTTATTGTCTTCCAATTAATAAATCTATATCCCAGCAAAACTCATATTATTGATTATATAAGAATAGACTCTCTGTAAATAACTAAATTATTGATTTTTCAGAAAATAGTTCAGGTTGCGAAATAACAAGAGAACTTTTACCATAGGAGTCATCTTTTTGAACGAAAAAAACATTATCTTTGCCAAATGGAAAATAATAGACAAAAGAAAATAGCAGGGATTATTCAAGAGGAGCTTGCCAAAGTGTTACAGCAGTCTATTCGAGATGCAGGGCAACACAATTTAATTATATCGGTAACAAAAGTAAGTGTTACAGTTGATTTGTCGGTTGCTAAAGTTTATCTGAGTGTCTTTCCTGAGTCTAAAGCGGAGGATATCTTAAAAGGGACTATTTCAAATACATCTTTGATTAAGCACGAATTGTCGCAAATCACTAAAAACCAATTCCGACGTATGCCTGATTTGCTTTTCTATATAGACGATTCATTGCAATATATAGAAGGAATTGAAAAATCACTCAAAGGCGAAGAGAATCCCATTGAAAATCGTGAATTACTTTATAAACGTAAAAAATCATAGCCTTTGAAGGCAGTTTTTTACATAGCTAAACGCTACATGGTAGCAAAGAGTTCGCAAAATGTCATCAACATCATTAATCGTATTACGGCATTGGTGGTGGTACTTGGTGCGGTGTCTCTTTTCGTTGTTTTAGCAGGGTTTGCAGGATTGAAAAATTTTACACTTTCATTTTCTTCCATTTTTGATCCTGATCTAAAAATATTTCCCAAGACTGGAAAATACATCACTTTTTCTGAT
The DNA here is from genome assembly GCF_043187445.1 of Capnocytophaga canis. Lineage (NCBI taxonomy): Bacteria > Pseudomonadati > Bacteroidota > Flavobacteriia > Flavobacteriales > Flavobacteriaceae > Capnocytophaga > Capnocytophaga canis. Next base: position 1,863,080 of record NZ_CP171121.1, read on the forward strand.
GAAGTTGCAAATAAATTATCAGACACTGATGAAGTTGCTTTTTTTAGTAGTATACTTGAAGAGCAAGTTTTTTTAAATCATAAACAGAAAAATCATATAGCCTATATCAAAGGAGTTGATGAACATTACCCGTTGGTGTGTGATGTTGATAGTATTTTGGTTTTAGGTAATTGGGAGATTCAAGCTCCTAATGTAGTAGTTGGAGCAACGATTTTTAACACCTTAGGATTAGGGTTTGTTGATACATCATCGCCTTTGCAAATTGTAGTTCCAAAGTCGGGTAGAGGAAGTATTACCCAAGAGGTAAAGCCTTATCGAGAATCGTTTGTAGTCGTTGCAGGAGTTTATCAACTTACCGAAGAATTAGATAAAAAATATGTCTTTTCATCACTTACCGAAGCTCAACAAATCCTAGGACTATCCTCTGACCAAGTTTCAGCTATTGAAATCCGCCTAGCGTCACATGTTTCTGAAAAAGAGGTAATTGAAAAAATTTACCAGATTTTTGGAGACACCGTAATCGTGAAAAATAGGATGCAACTCAATGATGCTCTTTATCGAATGTTAAACACAGAAAATATTGCTATTTATCTGATTTTTATATTAGTACTAATCATAGCATTATTCAATTTGGCAGGAGCTATTATCATGATGATTCTTGATAAAAGGAAGGATTTACATACACTGTATGCGTTAGGAATGAATGTTTCCCAAATGCGACAACTTTTCTTTTTGCAAGGAACGATGACTTCGGTTATCGGATCTTTTTTGGGAATAATTATTGGGATGTTGATTGTGTTTCTGCAACAGCAATTTCAGTTCGTTACTATTGGCGTTGGTTTGCCTTATCCTGTTGAAATAGAGTGGATTAATGTGTTTTTGGTTTTCTTTACTATAGTAATTCTTGGGGTGTTAGCTTCGTGGATAGCTTCTTCAAGAGTACGATTACAACCTTAAAAAAAAAAAGGAGAAAATGAGTTGGTATGATTTTATAGGTTATGCGGCGTCACTTTTTGTAGTGGGTAGTTTTTTGATAAAAGATAATATCATCTACATACGCCTTACCAATTTGATAGGGTGTGTTCTTTTTGTGATTTATGGTGTCTTGATTAATAATATTCCTATTATTTTACCTAATGCGTTTTTGATGTTGGTACAAATATATTTTATTTTCTTGAAAAGAAAAGATAAAAAAAAACAATCCTGTGATAAATAAAAAAAGGTCGTCTAATTTTTTAGACGGCCTCTCTCTGTCTTAAAGTCTATGAAATAGATATTTATTCCTTAAATGTTCCTTTAAAGTTTGACTGATATTCTTGAAAGTCAGCTCTTGTTTTTATGTTTTTATAGTCGTTATTGGCAACTAATTTTAAGAAAATTTCCAATTGAGTAGCAGGTATACCTCCTTGTACAGGCAAGATATACTCTCCGTTATCATCAAAAAATATCATTGTTGGGTAAGCATTCACTTGAAGGTAACCAGCAAAAGAGTGTTGGCTATTTCTTGTTTGAGCTTTCGAAGCATCGTATCCTTGATTTTCAAACTTTTGACCTTTGTAATTTACAACGTCATTTCCTTCAGCATTGAATTTAACAGCATAGAAGTTTTTGTTCATATACTCAACCAAGTCTTTGTTTTTAAACGTTGTTTTATCTAAATATTTACAGGGGCCACACCAATTTGTGTATACATCTACAAATATTTTTTTAGGATTTTTTTTCTGAGCTGCTAAAGCCTCGTCAAAACTCATCCAGTTAATTTCCTGAGCCGAAATAGTAGTCAATGTTCCCACCATTAGGGCAACTATTGCAAAAATTCTTTTTGTCATGATTGTTAAATATTAATTTTTATAGGTTTGAGACATCAAAAATAATGCCAAAATTGAGTGTTTTTAATCGTTGATTTTTAATGTTTTACAAATTTATCCCGTATGCTTTTAATTTATTATACAAGGTTTTTCGAGTGATGTTCAGAAGTTTTGCTGCTTCTGTCTTGTTGTAATCAACTTCTTTCAAAGCGTTGATAATCAAATCTTTTTCATTATCTTTAGTTGAAAAAGAAATTTTTTGTATGGAAGGAACTCTTGATGAGTTTATGATACTTTCAGGCAAATCATTCTCGGTAATATAGCTGCCTTGAGCAAGTAATGTTGCTCGTTTGATAGCGTTTGACAATTCTCGTAAATTTCCATGCCAAGAGTAAGAAAACATATGTTGAACGGCCATTTTTGTAAATCCTAAAATGTTTTTATGTAATTTTTGATTTGCTAAATCCAAAAAATAAGACGCAAAAATCATCAAATCGTCTTTGCGTTCCTGTAATGAAGGTACTTTTATTGAAAATTCATTCAATCTATGATACAAATCTTCACGAAACTGTCCTTTTTCAACTGCTATAAGTAAATCTTCGTTGGTAGCCGCCAATACACGTATGTTTACATCAATTTCCTTAGAGCTCCCTATGGGTTTAATTTTCCGTTCTTGCAACGCTCTTAGCAATTGTATTTGATTTTCATAGCTTAGGTTGCCTACCTCATCTAAGAAAATTGTTCCTCCATTAGCCTCTTCAAAATGCCCTTTTTTATCTGAAATAGCTCCTGTAAATGAACCTTTTACGTGTCCAAAAAACTCACTTGACGCAATTTCTTTGGGAATTGCTCCACAATCAACAGCGATGAAGGGTTTACTGGCACGTTCACTTTTCATGTGTATCGATTTAGCTACTACTTCCTTACCTGTGCCACTCTCTCCAGTAATCAAAACAGACATGTCAGTTGGAGCAACTAAACGGATAAAATCGTTTAATTTTTTAGATGCAACACTGATACCTTCTACAAAAAGTTTTTGCTTTATCTTTTCGGAAGGAAGAACATCTTTATTTTCTGGTTTTGAAGTATTTTTAATCTGGAAAGAAGCTGATTTTTTGGCGTTTGTAATTACATTAAGAACATCTTCACGTTGAAAGGGTTTCGAAATATAGTCAAAGGCTCCCAATTTCATTGCCTCAACAGCTGTCGAAACTTCGGCATAACTGGTCATTACAACCACAGGAATCTGTGGATATTTTTCTTTTACTTCTTTTAACAAAAGAATACCATCTCCGTCAGGAAGTCGCAAGTCGGTAAAAATCATACCCAACGAAGAGTCAAGCATTGTTAAAGCCTCTTCCAGCGTAGAACTTTCAACAATGTCATAGCCGTTTCTTTCTAAAAATCGAGACAGCATTTTTGAAAATGTAATGTCATCTTCTACTAAAAGTATCTTGTTCATTTACAGCGGTTTAAATTACACTATCTTTCTTCAAACCACAAAGTTACTATTTTTTGGTAGAAAAACGCTAAGCAAAGGTCAAAAAAACGAAAAGGTTCCTTCTTTCGAAGGAACCCTCTCAACAATGCATATAAATACTACTACTAACTCCTGATTTAATTCTTGATTAAATTATCAAACTTGAAAAAGCTTTTTTCATAAATTTTTGTTTGTAACAAGTTCGATAAAATCAATGTTTTGAAAAAAGTAATCTAGATGTTTTTTGATGATACATCTATGTGTAATTTAATATTTATTCAATAATTTCCCAACTATTGGTTTTAATGATAATTTTTATCTAACAATGTTTCTTATAGCAATTTTAAGTAATTCGTTTTTTTCGTTTGTGAACTAATCTTGATAGCAATAAATTTAATATGCATAAACATCATCTCTCATGGTATTGTTCGTACTTTATATTCTTCATGTTTACGTTCATTATATAGAAAATACTGTGCCAAAAAGGAGTGTAGTAAATCTTACTTTTGTAAATATTTAAAAATAAGTGTTTTATATTAAAGAGTGTAATTTTAACAATATACATAAGTGTGTAAAAAATGTAAAAGTGTAGCTTAAAAATGTGTATTTTTTACACAAATAAAATTTCATCTTCGTCTAACAGTTCTTCATTACGGAAGCGAAGTAGAATTTGAGCCACTGTTACGGTATCTTTTTGGCAATAGATAGCAATGCGGTCGATGTCTTTCTCTTTATAGAAAACTTCACGTACTTGGCTACCATCAATGTCATCTTTCGGGGATGGGATTCCCAAAATGTGAGTGAGTAGTTTCAAAGAGGTGAAATGCTTGTAGTCTCCAAACTTCCAAAGTTCGAGTGTATCTAAGTGTGGAACTTCCCAAGGCTTCTTACCAAATAGCTGTAATTTAGCTGGTATTGGTAATCTATTGATAATCATTCGTCTTAAGATGTACGGAAAGTCAAACTCCTTGCCGTTATGAGCACATAAAACGTGGTTAGGACGTGAAAAATGTGATTCAATTAGCTGAGCAAAATCTTTTAAAATGCGTATTTCATCACCGATAAAAGAGGTTACGCGAAAGGTACGTTGCTGGTTCCGGAAGGAAAAGAATCCAACAGAAATACAAACAATTCTTCCAAATTCAGCCCAAATACCTGCACGGTCATAGAATTCCTCAGCACTGAATTCCTCTTTTCGAGAGTATTTCGTTTTTTCTTCCCATAGTTGTTGTGTCTCTTCGCTGAGTTCTTGGTAGCTTTCGAACAGAGGTACTGTCTCTATATCAAGAAATAAAATATCTTCTAATGGTATCTTATTGAGCATTTTGTAACATTTTATAGGCTTGATCAATGTATCCATAGATATCATCAGTAAAAGGATTTTCGAGTTTATCCTCTCCTTTTAGATGCCCCAGGCGTACGATTATGATTTTATCTTCGGGTTGCATGATTACATATTGTCCTAGATGTCCTCGCATCATAAAGAATTTTTTTCCATTTCGACTGAGTAACCACATTCCATAGCCATATTCTGGGCTTTCCGTAAATCTGGGTTGAATAGACTTCGCTACAAAGGAAGAATCAAGAAGTTGATTACCATTCCATTTGCCGTAATTCAGATAAAGTTTTCCCATACGTGCAAAATCACGAGCATTGGAAGCTATGCAACAATAGGCTTTTTCTAAGCCTTTTTCCTCGCTATCAATTTGCCAAAAAGCATCATATTCGCATCCTAAAGGTTGCCAAAAGGTTTCTGAAAGATAGTCAGTTAGTTTTTTTCCTGTTGCTTTTTCCAGAACCATTGCTAAAAGTTGTGTGTTTCCACTTTGGTAAACGTATTTTTGTCCTGGTTCTTCTACAATCTTAACTTTTTCTAAAATGATTTTGCGAAGATCTTTATCATAATAAGCCTGTGTGGTTACAGAAAAAGCGTTGTAATACGATTCATCCCAATTGGAGCCTGAAGCCATGGAACTCAAATCACCCACTGTGAGGTCAGCTGCTAATCCAGTTGAAAACTCTGGAAAAAAATCACCTACTCGCTGATTCAAACTTTTGATGTACCCTTGCATAATAGCTTTTCCAAGCATTGCTGAAACATAAGTTTTAGCCATTGAAAATGAGTTACTAAGAGTTTTATGGCTATTGTCGTCAAAATATTGTTCATGCCACACACTGTCATTTTTGATAATCATGAAAGCGGTGGTGTGATATTTATCATGTAAAGCATCTAACTCCTCTGTGGAAGCGACCTCGTTATAATTTTTGTGAATATTCCAAGCCTGTGGTTTGCCACGCTGAATAGTACGGTTATCAAAATAAGTAAAATCCGACAGAAATGCCGTACGATGCCCACTACCATAAACCACACGAACAGCAGTGAAAACATAGCCATATCCCATAGCATAGAAGACTGTAATGGTAATGGCAATCAATAAAAGAAGTGCAATTAAAAACTTTTTCATAATCTCAATGGTTGATGCTTCACAAAGGTACAAAAAAAATATGTACGAAGAGCATTTTGCATAAAGAATACTGATTTGTAGTTGAGGATGTTGTAATTTACCTAAAATACTCCCATACTTTTTTAGCACGATATCCAATCACAGCTTGTAAGTCCTCTAAAGAGGCTTCCTTAATTCGTTTTACCGATTTAAAATGTTTCAGTAAAGACTCTTTAGTCTTGTCGCCGATACCTTCAATATTATCCAATTCTGATACAATGGCTACTTTGCTACGCTGCTGTCGGTGAAATGTAATTCCAAATCGATGTGCCTCGTTGCGAAGTTGTTGGATTAGCTTTAAAGATTCAGATTTTTTGTCTAAATAGAGAGGAATGCTATCTTCAGGGAAATAAATCTCTTCCAAACGCTTAGCAATACCAATAATGGCTATCTTTCCCCGTAGATCTAAACTTTCTAACGATTTCAATGCCGATGACAATTGTCCTTTCCCTCCATCGATGATGATGAGTTGGGGCAGGGGTTCATTTTCTTCTAACAAACGTTTATAGCGACGATATACCACTTCTTCCATAGAAGCAAAATCATTTGGGCCTTCCACTGTTTTGATATTGAAATGGCGATAGTCTTTTTTGCTTGGTTTCCCATTTCTAAATACTACACAAGCTGCTACTGGGTTTGTTCCCTGAATGTTGGAATTGTCGAAACACTCTATGTGAATAGGAGGTTCCGATAGATGTAAATCTCGTTGTAATTGTGATAAAATTCGGTTTGTATGTCTTTCAGGATCAGCGATTTTAACTTGCTTAAAACGTTCTTGTCGGAAGTGTTTAGCATTGCGTAGAGACAGTTCCAACAACTGATGTTTTTCTCCTAATTTAGGAATAGTTAATTGCAAATTATTAGGTAGTGTTACTTCGAAAGGTGTGATAATTTCTTTGGAATTAGAGAAAAATCGCTCTCGGATATCCACAATGGCAAATTCCAGCAGTTCTCGGTCGGTTTCTTCCAATTTTTTCTTGATTTCGATGGTATGAGCTCTTACAATAGCACCATAGGCCACCTGTAGAAAGTTTACATAACCATATTCTTCATCCGAAACAATAGAAAAAACGTCTATATTGTTGATTTTTGAGCTTACAATAGTCGATTTAGCTTGATAGTTAGTCAAAATATCAATTTTTTCTTTGATTTGTTGAGCTTCCTCAAAACGTAAATCCGTCGCAAGTGATACCATTTCTTTTTTAAATCGTGCTAAGGCATCTTTGAAGTTTCCTTTTAAAATCTCGATAATTTCACTGATATTTTGCAGGTAATTTTCCTCTGATTGCAATCCTTCACAAGCTCCCTTACAGTTCTTAATGTGATACTCTAAACACACTTTAAATTTCTGATTTTGAATATTTTGTTCTGATAAATCGTAGGAACAATTACGCAGAGGATAAAGTTCTTTAATAAGTTCTAATAGTGTTCGGATGGTTTTTATGCTAGTATAAGGTCCAAAATAAAGCGAACCATCCTTGATCATTTTGCGCGTTTGGAAAACACGAGGAAATCGCTCTTTTTTAACACATATCCACGGATAACTCTTATCGTCTTTGAGAAGAATGTTGTAGCGAGGTTGATATTTTTTTATGAGGTTATTCTCCAAAAGCAAGGCGTCGCTTTCGGTGGCTACGACAATGTGTTCAATGCGAACAATTTTTTTTACCAAAACCCGTGTTTTTCCTGATTCATGTTTTTTTTGAAAGTAAGAAGATACCCGTTTTTTGAGATTAATTGCTTTGCCAACGTAAATCAACGAGTCCGATTTGTCGTAAAATTGATAGACTCCTGGTTTGGATGGCAAGGTTTGTAGCGTAAGTTCAATGGACATGCATATTATCTTTTTGAAACTCTATATCATCATAGCCAATACTCAATTCTCTCTTAATCACTAGCAACTTGAAGACTCATTGCTTATGGTTCACTACCCCAAGGTTACCATTTTAATGGCAGCGATGGCAGCTTCTACTCCCTTATTACCGTGTTTTCCTCCACTTCGGTCTAAGGATTGTTGCATATTGTTATCAGTGAGTACACAGAAAATAACAGGTATGTTTTCGGAAACATTCAATTGTGCAATCCCTTGTGTAACTCCTTGACAAACAAAATCAAAATGTTTAGTTTCTCCTTGAATGACACAACCAATCGCGATGATAGCGTCTACCCTTTGGGTTTTAATCATCTTTTTACTTCCGTAGATAAGTTCAAAACTCCCCGGTACTTCCCAACACAAAATATTTTCTTCCAAAGCACCACAATCTTTAAGGGTGTCAATGGCTCCTTTTTTTAACCCAAAAGTTACTTGCTCATTCCATTCGGAAGTAACGATACCAAACCGATAGTTTGCTACATTGGGAATTTTCGTTTTGTCGTATTGTGATAAATTTTTGTTTTCTGTTGCCATAATGTATTGTATTTAAAAGACACACCCACCATTTGTTCTAAGAAAATGGCAGGTGTGGAATCATATAAATTTATAAACTATGAAGAAATTTTATCTTTTCTTATAGTGACGCTTAATTGCTTATTTTACCAATAAGAATGTCGATAGTACGAGCTTCTTCGGAAGTTGGGTACTCATCTTTGATTTGCTCGAAAAGTTTACCAGCCTCTTTATTGTCGTTCAACAACATAGCTGTTATTCCAGCTTTTTTCAAATACATCGGTTTAGTAAATTCGTTATCACTATGAGTATATGCTTTTTTATAGAAATTCAATGCTTCCTGATTGTTTTTCAACTGTGAATAGGCATCACCAATGTTCCCTAAGGCTAAAACTCCCATCACATCGTCAGGTGAATCGAATTTTTTTAAATGGTCAATAGCTTTTTGGTATTCACCTTTATGCATGTAAGCCATTCCAGCTCCATATTGCGACAAATTAGCAGCCTTTGTACCGCTATACTCTTGGATTATTTCTAAGAAGCCGTACTTCCCTTTACCTCCTTCCAACGAAAGTGTGAAAAGCGAATCTTTTGCACGATCGTCAGTAGCGTTTAATGCTTCATTGAAAAATTCATTCGCGAAAAAGAATTCGTTTGCTCCTTCTTTCTCTTTTGGAGCAGAAACAAATTGTTGATATAACAGGACTCCCAAACCTACCACAGCTACAGCGACTAACACTCCAAGGATGGTTTTTTGATTTTTTTGTACCCAAGCCTCTGTTTTTGAAGCTCCTGCATCAAGACTGTCAAAAACCTCAGCCGTAGTACTCTCTTGGTGAAGTTGCTCTTCCTCAAGTTCGTCTAACTCATCTATCTTCTTTTTTCTATTAGGTCTGTTGTTTCTTTTTTTATAAACTGCCATGTCTTTTTTGATTAAAAGTTTGGCAAAAATAAAACTTTTATTTGTATTTGAAAAATGGTTTGACAAAAAAATATAAAAAATAACGAATTAACAATTATTCGTTTTGGAGTAATAGTTCCATTGTTCTGGTTAACAGTTTGTAAATCAGTGTTTTTAGAATATATTTTTGTTAAGATAAAAATATATTTTACTTTTGTGGGATATTTTCCACAGAATTCTAAAATACATAGCGTTATGACATTAGGCGGTATGTAATTCAAATTATCTTTTATGAATAAATTTATCCGAATCACCGAATATCTTGTTTTTTTGTACCGACTTTCCTTGGTATTTTTGTTCTATTTTGTAGCTCGACTTCTGTTCATAGCATTTAATATTGACGTTATAGATGGATATAACTTTCTGACAGTGAGTAGGTTATTTGCGTATGGAATCCAATTCGACACTACAGCGATTCTTTATGTAAATTTATTGTTTATTCTATTGAGCATTTTTCCTCTGTGGGTAAACACTCGAAAGGGATACCAAAAAATGGTTTTTTGGGTGTATTTTATTCCAAATACTATAGCTTATGCGACTAATTTTGTGGATATGATTTATTATCCATTCAGTAAATCACGATTGACTACAGCTTCTTTTGCAGTGATTGAAAATGAACAAAATAAGACCGCTTTGTTTTTTACCTTCGTGGGGATGTATTGGTATGTTTTTCTAATATTTATCGCTCTGATTTTCTGTTGGATGTATTTTTACAAACGAATCAAAGTTCGTGAGAATACGATTCATCCATTACCATATGTTTTTGGTTCGTTGGTGGGGTTAGCGGGTATAGGTATGCTGGTTCTGGCAGGGATTCGTGGAGGAACGCTCTCCCATTCATCGCGTCCGATAAATATTGTTGATGCTAGTCGATATGTGTCGGTCTCAGCTCATGCGGATGTTATCCTAAACACGCCTTTCACACTTATCCGAACTATAGGAAAAAATAAGGGATTCAGAACCTATGATTTTGTATCAGAAGACTATATAGCGGAACATATCAAGCCTGTAAAGTTGTATTACCGAGAGGTAAAAAATAAACCTAATGTAGTTCTTTTTATTTTGGAAAGTTTTGGTCGAGAATATTGGGGATGTATGAACAAGGATAGAAATATCCCTGATTACAAGTCATACACTCCCTTTTTAGATTCTTTAGCACAGCATTCAATGGTTTTCGACAATGCGTATGCCAACGGTCGTCAGTCTATTCACGGAATGTCGTCTATCTATGGAGGAATACCGACCTTGCAAGTGGCATATACCTCATCGCCTTATGCTCAACAGCCTACACAATCACTGGTTTCAATCGCCAACGAATTAGGATACGACACCTCGTTTTTCCACTCAGCTCCCAACGGCTCAATGGGGTTTTTAGGGTTTTCCAACATACTTGGGTTTCAGCACTACTACGGCAAAACAGAGTATGGCAATGATGTTGATTTTGATGGAGTTTGGGGCATTTGGGATGAACCTTTTTTTCAATTTATGAATACTGTTCTTAGTCAAAAACAACAACCTTTTTTTGGGTCGATATTTACCGTTTCATCCCACCATCCTTTTAAAGTGCCTCAGCAGTACGAAGGTAAGTTCGATAAAGGAAATCTGGAAATTCACCAATGCGTTCAGTACACGGACCATGCGTTGAAGAAATTCTTTGAAAATGCTAAAAAACAATCTTGGTTTCAAAACACTATTTTCGTGTTTACGAACGACCATGGCAATCAAACGTATTACGACCTGTACAAACAACCTATTACTAAAATGGGTTCTCCAATAATGTTCTATAGTCCTAACGAAGAGTTTGTTACCATAGGAAAATCATCGGAAATTGCACAGCAAATCGACATCTATCCATCGTTGGTAGATCTAATGGGTTACAATAAGCCATTTCGTTCATGGGGGCGTAGTTTGTTTGCTGAAGCTAACGAAACACCACGAGCCTATATTTCTGATACACATGTCTATAGCTTGATGCAAGGTAGTTACATTTATGTAATGAATCAAGACGGAACGATGAACGGCATTTACGAACGTGAAGATGAAGGGTTGAAAAACAACTTGTTAGGAAAAGAAAATAATCCCGAAACAGAAAAAGGAATCCGTGATTTACAGGCTTTTATTCAAGATTATATGGATAGGGTAATTCACAAAAAGTTGGAAAATTAACTAAAAAAATCACTGTAAAAATTCCTTGTCTGCATTAAGTTTTCGTGATTGCCTGATAATATGATTTTTCCTCCGTCTAAAATACATATTTCATCGGCTACTTTTTGAAGAGAATGCAGTCGATGTGAGATAAAAATTATCATAGTTTCTTTTTTGATTTTTTGTCGGTCATTAGTTATTAGAATTACTTACTTTTCTTTTTATATATCTTTCGCTTTTGGCTCATCAAACAAAAATAGCTTCCCATTATTACGAATATAAAAAACCTTTCCACTTCGTCATAACTTATAAAATAAGCAGCAGCTAATAAAGAAACAAATCCGAATACACCAAAGGAAATTTTTTGTGCATTTTGTTTTTCGAATGATATTGCAAACAAGGACAAGCAACCCATAGAAGCAAGTGCAAATGCTATCTTAGTTATAAATTCATACTCACTTAAGATAAAAACTACAGAAATTAATCCTATACACAGTAATAAATAGTTTAATAAACTTTTCATAGTAAAAAAATTGAGTCATACTTATATTATCAATCCAAAATAATACTAAAAACAAACACTATAACTAATTGATTAACAGGTGTATGTTTATGTTTTTTTTCGGATAACTACACTTTGTTTAAATCTAATTATCTCATTTTCGTTTTTTTTCGTTACAACATATAAAAATCAAATAGCTAATATAAAATCAATTAGCTCTGTCGTTTTATTTATTTTTCTCTTCCTTTATAATCTTAAAAATCAGAGCAAAAATAATTACCAATGCGGGTACAAGAAAAACATCTCTTACTGTGGTTGTTTCCAAAATTCCGTTTGTTAGAACAATAAGAGATATTATTATAAGCAAACCTACCAATATTAAACCCAATTTCATATATTTCATAATACCACAATATGTTTATTAATAATATTTATCCAACATTAATCTGTGGAACCTTTTCTATGGATACCATTTTATTTAAGTCTAATTGCTTTATTTCTTGTTTTTTTTATACATATTTATAAATATAGTACACAAAAGAGGGATTAATCCTAAAACTACAATAAAATTCAACCCTTTCCCCAAACCATTATTTGTTAAAATATTCACTAATAATATAATTAGAAAAAAAGCAGTAAGTATTATTATAGTTTTATTTTGAATATTCTTATTAATCAAAACACTCCGAATAAACTGCTCCTGCAGTAATTGCCATTGCTGTAAAAAAAACCGCAGGAACAAGGAATCCACTTACAAAAGCAACCGCAGCCAGTCCCCCTCCTATTAAACAGGCTCTCTCACTTGCTTTCCCTCCTTGAAGATTTTCCATTTGATTTAATTTTAACTTTTTCATAAGATTGTAATATAATATTAAGGTTAGACGGTTATTTAATTGATGGTAAAAATATCAGACTCAATTATGGATTTTCATAAAACTAGCAAACTTATTTCTAAACTCTACTAATTTAAGATCTTTTTTTCTTGAAACTATACGCAAAATATACGGCATTCATCGTTAAAATACCATACCGAGCGAATGGACTCAACAACTCTTGTAGCGAAAAGAAAATTATTTTATCTTCAAATAGAATAAACAGAATTGCACATATATTAAATAAATATAAAAATCTTTGATTCTTCATGATTAAATAAAAAATTAAAAACAATCTGAGGCTGCAGCAGCTCCAAATGAGGTAATTGCAAGTCCCCATCCAATCGGATTGAACACACCTATTACCGAGCCTACTACAATCCCTACTCCTAAAATACCACAATTTCTCTGACTTATTTCTCCTCCTTGCACATTTTCCATTTGATTTAATTCTAACTTTTTCATAACAGTAAAATTTTTAAAATAAATAATTCACTTAACGACTCATATAGTTTTTCCGGATAACTACAGTGTAAATCTAAAAAAAAGATATTACAATTCAAATAAAAAATAAGTTTTTAACTATATTTAACTTTAATGATATGTTTGTCAAGTTTTATTGTTATAAAAATGGTTTAAATATATGTATTTTTAATTTTAAGTGTTATTATTTTATGAATAATATAGCGTTTTAAAATATGAAATATACAATAAAGTTGTTGATTCTTTGATAAAAATTAATTTGTGCTATAATTTGAAAAGAAATTACTGAATGAAGAGTGACGGGCTAAAAAAATCAATGAATTAGTTTTTTTGTAACAATTAAAACACAAAAACAAAATGATACAAACAAACGCTACATCAACTTCTATTTTTCAATTCTTTGGCTTTCAAGAAAATATATTGAATATAAAAGTAATCGCCGAACCTAAATACAAGATAGCTTTGTGTTTTCTGCTCAAAAAATCTACCATAAAGAAATTGACCAATATGAGTAGTAATAAAACTATTGAATTCAGTACTTAATTTCATGTATTTTTTAATGGTTCAACACTGATTTTTCAGTATTTTGACCACTTTTCATCGGCATTGGAGATTTGGCGTTAAGAAAATCAACGAATAGAGCGTGGAAATTTTCCATTGTTCGAAGCGACCGTAGGAAGCAAGTTTGGAAAATTTTAGCGACATGAGTCTGATTTTTAGACAAATATCCAAAGCCTTGATTTTTGGTTCTTTTCATCTAAGGAAAAGAACAATATATGAAAATAAATAATGAACTCAATAAAACTATTTACAAAACAGTTTAACATTAGAATCCTTTACTTTACTTTTTATATATCTTTCGCTTTTGGCTCATCAAACAAAAATAGCTTCCTATTATTACGAATATAAAAAACCTTTCCACATCGTCATAACTTATAAAATAAGTAGCAGCTAATAAAGAAACAAATTCAAATACACCAAAGGAAATTTTTTGTGCATTTTGTTTTTCGAATGATATTGCAAACAAGGACAAGCAACTCATAGAAGGATAGTGTCAATAAATGTTCCTATTGAGGATTTTCACCGATATACCAACCCAATCTGTAGGTATAATCTAAATCTTTTGCGTAGGTGCTATCGTTTAAACATCTGGGAAACAAAAATTTAACCTTACTTGATTTTGTTAAAATTATGTCGGAGTGTGGAGCCTTATTCCACTTTAACAAATCATAGTAGGAAGAATAAACAAAGTCATCACCATAAAAAACACCATTTTTATTGTTTTTAAAACTGATAAGTAATCTTTTTTGACTTTAAAAATATTCTGTGAAGTAAAGCTATACCAGTGAATTCCAATTTTCGATTTTTTTCAAAAAATGAATTGTTTTTCTTTTCAAAGTTCCATAACTTTGCGGGTTCAGTAAAAAATATCAAATATTGATTATGAATAAAATAAAACATTCAAAAGTTTGGAACGAAATTAAAACAAACGACTCGTGGTCAATTTTCAAAACGATGGGCGAGTTCGTCAATGGATATGAAAAATTAAGTCTTATAGGGCCTTGTATTTCGATTTTTGGATCGGCTCGTATAAAACCTGGTACAAAGTACTATGAACTGACGGTTCGTATTGCTGAAAAAATTGTCAATGAAGGATATGGTGTCATTACTGGCGGAGGGCCAGGGATTATGGAGGCTGGAAACAAAGGAGCTCATATCGGGAAAGGAGCTTCGGTAGGGTTAAACATTGATTTGCCATTTGAACAGCACGACAACCCGTATATCGACAGTGATAAAAACCTGAATTTCGACTATTTTTTTGCTCGTAAAGTGATGTTTGTCAAGTATTCTCAAGCTTTTGTAGTGATGCCTGGTGGGTTTGGTACATTGGACGAACTTTTCGAAGCAATAACACTTGTACAAACACACAAAATCGACCGTATTCCAATCATTTTAGTAGGAACTGAATTCTGGCAAGGGTTAGTAGATTGGATTAAAGTCACTCTTTTGGAGCATTTTGGGAATATCAGCCCTGAGGATATAAACCTTTTCCATTTGGTTGATTCCGAAGATGATGTGATTGACGTAATCGAAAAATTTTATAGTAATTCAAATCAATTACGTCCAAACTTTTAAGAAAGTCGAACCTAAACTGAAATCCATTTTCCTTAGAGTCTTTTTTAATCTAAGGAAAAATGGAACAACAATACAGTTAACTACTAGATCTTAACTATAAATTATTACCATGAAACCTTACTTTTTATTATTCGCTATCTTGTTAATGGGTTGCCATGAGAAGAAAAATTTTCATTTCAACGAAGATGATTTGTTACTAATCCCGAAGCCTGAGCAAGTAGTGTTGAACAACGGATTTTTTGAGTTTACAGCAGAAACAAAATTCATAGCTAACGATTCGCTACACCCTGCTATTAAGTTGATTACTGATAAGTTTCATCGTGCTTCAGGGTGGGATTTTTCTAAAAATACTGTAACAGATAGCGATGTAAAATTCAATTTCGTACAATTGATTGTAGATGAAAATCTACCCAAAGAAGGATATTCTTTTTCTTCCGATAGCGACAAAATTTTAATTTCTGCGTCGGATTACCGTGGATTTGTCTATGGATTGCAAACCCTACGACAATTACTACCAAAAGAAATTGAAAGTCAAAAAATCACAACAATTGACTGGGTAATTCCTTCTGTAAAAATCAACGATACACCTCAATATGAATGGCGAGGATTGATGTTGGATGTGGCTAGACATTTTTTCCCGAAAGAATATATCTTGAAAACCATTGATCGAATGGCGATGCTGAAAATCAACACCTTTCATTTTCATTTGTTGGACAATGAAGGATGGCGAATTGAAATCAAAAAATATCCAAAACTTACGGAAGTTGGAGCGTGGCGTGTGGGTCAATTCGACCAACATTGGAATGCTCGCGTAACCAATGACCCTAACGAAAAAGGCACGTATGGTGGTTTTTTCACCCAAGAAGATATTAAAGAAATTGTAGCATATGCTGCAAAATATGGCATCACTGTAGTCCCTGAAATAGAAATGCCCGCTCATGTGATGAGTGCCATTGCGGCATACCCTGAACTATCTTGCCATAAACGACCTATAGCTGTGCCGTCTGGCGGAGTTTGGCCAATTACGGATATCTACTGCGCTGGTCAAGAAGAAACCTTTTCATTTTTAGAAGATGTTCTTACTGAAGTAATCGATTTATTTCCAAGTAAATACGTGCATATTGGCGGTGATGAAGCTACACACACTGAATGGAAAAAATGTCCAAAGTGCAAAGCTCGTATGAAAACCGAAAATTTGAAAAATGAACACGAGTTACAAAGCTACTTTATCAAACGAATCAATACTTTTTTAAAGTCAAAAAACAAACAGCTCATCGGTTGGGACGAAATCATTGAAGGTGGATTAGCTGATGATGCGGTAGTTATGGTATGGCGAGGTAACAACATCGTTAAAAAAGCTACTGAAAAAGGAAATCGTGTGATTTTGACCAGTCAAGGCTATATCGACCAATATCAAGGATTGCCTGATAATGAGCCTTTGGCAATTGGTGGATATTTGCCTGTAAGCCGAATTTACAATGAAGCATTTTCTGAAAAAGAGTTAAGTAGCGAGGAACGTTCTCGTATTTTAGGGGTACAAGCAAACCTTTGGGCAGAATATGTACCTAATGAAAAACATTCCGAATATATGTTATTCCCACGCCTACTAGCCATGTCCGAAGTATTTTGGAAACCTGAAAAAGAACGAAACTGGACTGATTTTGCACAACGTTTGCAAAAATCATTGGCTCGTTTAGAGATAATGGACATCAACTATGCCAAATCCATCTACCAAACCACAGGAAAAGTATTTGATAACGGCAATAACAGTGTGAAAATTAGCCTTCAATCAGAAACTCCAAATGCAGACATACGTTATGTGTTGAACCAGTCCGACTTTAGCAATGCAATCCCGTACACGGACACCTTGCGTATCAATGAAACTACCCAAATTCAAGCTGCAGTTTTCTTTGATAATAAACCACATACGGCTGTTTATAGCAATACGATAACGTTTCACAAAGCTATGAGCAAACCTACTTCATATAACCCAACTTACCACAAAAGCTACTCCGGACAAGGAAATAAAACACTAACCAATATCGTTCGTGGTACAAAAGATTTTCATGACAAACAATGGTTAGCTTGGTTAGTAGACAACGCAACTATTAACATTGATTTAGAAACTCCTCAGGATATAAGCAAAGTTGTTGTTGGAGCTATGGAGAACCAAGGTTCTGGAATTTATTTCCCTACCGAAATACGCCTTTTCACCTCTGAGGATGGAAAAAAATATACTCCAAAAGGAAAAATCGAACGTCCTTATTCAGTCAATGGATTTGCTATATTGCACGATTTTGCTTTAGAATTTCCTACAGAAAAAACACGCTTCATCAAAATAGAAATTAAAAACTTAGGAAGCCCACCCAAAGGAGGCGATGCGTGGCTATTCATTGATGAGATATTAGTTTTTTAATTTACCTACAAGAATAGAAGCGAAAATAGTCACAGTCCATAAATTTGGAGATGATTCTTTGCAACAAGTAAGTTTAAAAAAGGCTTAATAGAGATTTTTTAGACTCAAATTTCAGTTATAATTTTTATTTTGAGCAGAAAAACATAATTTTGTGCTTCTTTTCAAAAAATCAGCACAGAGCCAATGGAGAGAATTTACAAATCCTGCAAATATTACAAAAAAGAAAAGCAAAACCCCTTCATAGATTCGGATAAGTTAAAAGCTCGTTTCTGGGAAGGGGAGAAAATATTTTGTGAGAAATGTGAAGTAAACAAGAAGTATTATAACATCATGTTAAAAGAACTTAACCTATCCATTAGAAAAGGAAATGTAACAGGTAAGTTGTTAAGTCCTTCAATGCCAATTGAAGAAAAAGTAATTTTATTCTTTATAGATTTATGGAATGGCAAATGGTTTCCTTATGAAATTGATGTGATTTTAAAATATTAATGCATAATTTATCCATAAAGCCTCACAAACAGTCAGCAGACTAAAATTAAAAACGACAACTTACCTTTAGAATGTTTTTAAGCATGAAAGAAAGTAAAGACTTATAAAATAACTCGCTCCAAAGCCATTCCCCTTGACCCCTTGATTAGTATAAGGCAATCTGAAAATTGTGAAAACGAAAATGCTTGTTTGAATTCATCAAATGTTTTAAATTGAGGGTGTTTGGTAGAGGTTTTTGCAAAATTTTCCCCTATAAAAAAAACAGCTTTCCAAGGATGGGATTCCACCAAATCTACGATGTTCTGATGCTCTGTCAGGGCAAATTTGCCTAATTCAAACATGTCTCCTAAAATGAGTACTTTTTTGTCAAAACTCTCAATTGTTAGCATGTTGTGTATGGCTGCGGACATGCTACTTGGATTAGCGTTGTAAGCATCTAAAAAAATGGTATTTCCCTCTAAGTTAATAATTTGACTTCGGTTGTTTGTAGGCACATATTTTTCAATCCCTCGTTTGATAGCCTCGGGAGGCAATTTGAAATATTTACCTACGGCAATGGCTACACCTATGTTCGAAAAATTGTAACTTCCTGTTAGATTCGATCTTACTACTGTAGTTGAATCAGTAAACTCATCTAATACACCAATTCCCAAAAGCGATGGTTTTTCTATGCCATCGGTCATTTTTCTTAGTGCTGAATTTTCAAAAATCACTTCTACAGGATGTGTATTCTTTAATTTTACTTTAGTGTTTCCTTGATTTCCAAAAGAATAGACGTTTTCGTAATTTTTCAAAAGATCTTTTTGTAAAGCATCGTCATTATTCAAAAAAATTGTTTTGTTGTATTTTTTCAAATAATCATACAATTCTCCTTTAGTTTTAATAATTCCTTCAAAACTTCCAAAACCTTCTAAATGAGCCTTTCCAATACTGGTTATATAACCATAGTCTGGCTCAACAATGGAGCATAAAAAAGCAATTTCTTCAGGGTGATTAGCTCCCATTTCTACAATAGCAATATCAGTCTCTGCTTGGATTGATAACAAGGTAAGAGGAACCCCAATATGGTTATTCAGATTCCCTTGGGTAGCAACTACTTGAAATTTTTCTGACAGTACTGATTTCAACAGTTCTTTTGTGGTTGTTTTTCCATTACTTCCTGTAATCCCGAAAATGAGTGTTCCGAGTTTTCGGCGGTGATAGTTTGCTAATTGTTGTAACGTTTTCAGTACATCGTCTACTAAAATCATTTTATCCGAAACTTTCATACTCGAGTCATCTATAACGGCATAATTGGCTCCTTTTTCCAAGGCTTCATTAGCAAATTTGTTGCCGTCAAATGAATCTCCTTTCAAAGCGAAATAGATACAATTTGCAAATATGGCTCTACTATCCGTACAAACCCCTGTTGACTGGACGAACAATTCATATAGTTCTTTCATAAGCTATCATTTGTTTTTCGGTAGCAATATTACAAAAAAAACGCCATAAATAAAATATATTTATAGCGTTTTTAGATTATTATTTAATAAAGGTATTATCCTTTTGGTCTTTTATTTGCTTTGGATGATTTAGAACCTACACGGCTCATTGCATTTCTAAATCCTATGTAATCCGTTGCTATGTACTGAGGTAAATATCTTCTTTGAGCTGGATCAATCCAATAGGCTCTATCTCTCCAAGAACCTCCTTTGTAAATACGTACTTCGTCGTTTATCAAGGTAGTACGTTCGTTTGATTTGTCATAGCTTCTGGCGATTCTGTTTTCCAACGAATCTCTTGAAATTTGGTGTTTAGGTGAATTGTACATTGAGTTTTTGTAATCCAAATCGCCTCCACTTAATTCACTTCCGCCACTTCTGTAGTTACGTGTTGACGACTTATCCCCGTCATTATAACTTCTATTCTCACTACGTGTGAAGTTATAACGCAGATAGGTTTCGTTTTCATCAACTGGAACGGTTGCGATATTACCTGGAAGATTACGAGCTACGATTTTCCCGTTACTCAATGTGTCGTATTTAACATTTTCAGGCGTTACAATCACATGTTTACCATCCTCCCCAATAGAGTGTTTCATGTATACGTTACCACGATAATAGTTAAAATCGGTAACTTCGTCATCAACAATCGGACGATACACATCGGCAACCCATTCTGCAACGTTTCCTGCCATGTCATACAATCCAAAATCATTCGGTGGATACGTTTTTACAGGAACTGTAATATCGCCTTTGTCATCAGACCAACCTGCTAATCCGCCATAGTCTCCTTTACCTTGTTTGAAGTTCGCCAACTGGTCACCACGTGACGAGCGTTTTGTTGAACGTGTATAGGCTCCATCCCAAGGATATTTTTTTCTACCTTGCAAACTATTGTACTCACGAATACCATTTAACGATTTGGCTGCATACTCCCACTCAGCTTCTGTTGGAAGTCTATATTCTGGTAGTAATACTCCACTGGTTTGCTTAGCAAAGGTAGGCTCTCCTTCTTTGGTGACAGCCTTTTTACCTGCAAAATCAGTAGCTTGTCCTCCATAAGAGTCTGATGGTGTGTAAAGATACGTTTCTGTACTGAAAGTACTTCCAGCCTCTACTTGATAGCGTGTGTTTTTTTCAATATATCCTGTTCTTTCCAAAATAGCTTCATTTACGCGATCCGTACGCCAAGCACTGAATTGTACCGCCTGAACCCAGTTAACCCCAACTACAGGATATTCCGCATACGCAGGATGACGCAAATAATTCGTTACCATTGATTCGTTAAATCCAAGAGGGCTTCTCCAAACCAATGTGTCAGGTAATGCTCCAACATAAATGTTTTTGTATTGCTCTTCGGCTGGAGGAAAGACATGCTTTAACCAATCCAAATACTCCATATACATTTTGTTGGTAACTTCTGTTTCATCCATATAGAAAGACTGTACATGCTGCTGCGTTGGAAGGTTATTCCAATCGTGCATCACGTTATCTTGAACCTGCCCCATAGTGAATGTGCCTCCTTCAACCAAGATAAGCCCTGGTCCTGTTTCCTGCTCTTTGAAGTCTGTGTTGTATTGAAAACCTCCTTCTTTTGAGTTGATGCTCCAACCTGTTGCACTGGAAATATTTTTATTTGTCCCCTTTTTACAACCTGTCAGTGCAAACCCCGAAAAAATTGCTATGACGGCAAAGAATCTTAATAAATTATTTTTCATAGTAAAACTACTTTGTTAGTATAAAAATCGGGTGCAAGTTAGCAAAAGTTTCTCTAACTAAACACATTCGGCAAATATTTTAACTTGTTATTTTTAAACAACTTATTGTTTAAAACCAATTAAATATCTAATAATTAAAGAGTTAATTTTATAAAATCAAAGTCTAAAAACCTTTTTTATAGAAAAAATTAACATATTTAATTGTTGTTTTTTAGCTTTTCCAAATAAAACATGATTGCGTAAAAAACGATTATTCTTTGAAGGCTTTTAACTTAGAGATTAGTTCTGGGACTACTTTAAATGCATCTCCTACTACGCCGTAATCTGCAACCTTGAAAAAAGGAGCATTTTCATCGCTGTTGATGACTACTTTGATTTTAGAAGCGTTAACCCCTGCTAAATGTTGGATAGCTCCAGAAATTCCAATAGCGATGTATAGATTTGGTGCTACGGGTTTTCCCGTTTGCCCTACATGTTCACTGTGAGGTCGCCAATCCATATCGGACACAGGTTTTGAACAAGCAGTTGCTGCTCCGAGTACGTCTGCCAATTCTTCAATCATCGCCCAATTTTCAGGTGCTTTCAGTCCACGTCCTGCCGAAACAACAATTGCCGCATCATCCAACGATACTTTGCCTGTGTTTTTTTCGCTTCTCACTACCTTAATCGGTGGTTCGGGTACTTCGGTCGGAATTTCTTCTACGGTCATCGAAACAGGAGTTTCCTTTACTCCGTAGGCGTTCCCAGCAAGGCTAACCACTTTATTAACTGAATCTATTTTTATTAAGCCAACAGCTTTGTTTGAAAAAACATTGCTCTTCACCTCAAAATTATCAACACTCGCAGGTAACGAAATTACATTTGCTACATAACCTGCTTTCATAACCACAGCTAACGAAGGAGCTATGTTTTTCGCGTAAGATGATGAACTGAATACGACTATGCTACTTGACTCTTTTTCTGCTGTTTTTCTGATGATTTCAGTGTACACTTTGGCTGAAAACTGATTGAGTTGGTCGTTGTTTACTACTATTGCTTTGTTTACACCGTACGTTTGCAATGGAGTGATGTCTTCAACGTTGATTGCTACGGCAACCAAATCAGTATTGTGCATATCGGCGAGAGCTCTTCCGTAGGAGGCTACCTCATACGCCGTTTTTTTTAACGTTCCTTTTTCGGAATCTACGTATATTAATATTGACATTTTTTCTACTTTTTTCAAAAATTAAATCACTTTGGCTTCGTTATGCAACAAATGGATAAGTTCATCTAAATTGTCCGATGCTATCATTTTAACAGGATTTTTGGAAGGCGTTTTTTCAAATCCTACTACACTGGTGGGTGCTGAAACGCTTTCGGGTTGTATTACCGTGATTTGTTTTGTGCGGGCAGCCATCAAATTCCGCATATTTGGTATCCGCAAATCTTTATCGTGAACCAATCCTTTTTGAGCTGCTATCACCGCAGGTAATTGAGTTTTGATTACTTCTTTACCTCCATCGATTTCACGAGATGCTTCAATGTCTATACCGTTGATTTCTAAACCTATACATTTGTTAATAAAAGGGTAATCAAGTAGAGTTGCAAGCATCCCACCCACCATTCCACCGTTGTAATCAATGGATTCTTTACCTGTAATTATTAAATCAAAACCTCCATTTTTAACAATTTTTTCAAGTTGTGAGGCTACAAAAAAACCATCTGTAGCAGTGGCATCTACTCGGATGATTTCATCGGCTCCTAGAGCAAAGGCTTTGCGGAGAATTGGCTCTGTTTCAGGAGTTCCCACATTCACTAAGGTTATGGAAGCGCCCAATTTTTCCTTGAGTTGGATAGCTCGGGTAAGACCATACTCATCACTCGGATTGATGATAAACTGCACTCCTGAGGTATCAAATTTTTGATTGTCGTTAGTAAAGTTTATTTTTGAAGTAGTGTCAGGAACACTGCTTATACAAACTAATATTTTCATTATTCCTAATAATTTTTTACTTGAATACACTTAAAGATTGTTCTTTAGAAAAGAACAATCCTTGCAAAATTCAAAAAAAAAATGATTGTATGCAAATCTTTTTGCAGATTATCTGTTTTTTATCATTCTACATCATTCTATTTTTAATGAAAAATCAGACACAATGTGTTGAGATATAAGATAGTTAATGCGAATCAATGTAAAATGCCAAATTACATAAGAGCTACTCTTCCTGATGCATATTTAGTTAATGTCCTATTTTCTTTGTAGTGCAAAATATTATACGAATTGTTAATATGTTTGATTGAATGATATTTTTTGCTACTTTTGTCCGTCTGTGTAAAAAACAAGCAGTCAGTAGAGTGATATACAGCAAACTATATTAGGAAAACAAGGGATTTACTCTCATTTTTTAGGCAGGAGAAAATGTTATTTTAGTACTTTTTTTATTTATTAAGGCTAATAATTTTTTTAAAGTGGAATAAAAATGATCTCAAAAGCAACCATAGACAAAGTGTATGACCAGATGCGTGTTGAGGAAGTCGTAGGAGATTTTGTACAACTCAAACGTTCCGGTTCCAATTATAAAGGATTAAGTCCATTTTCTAATGAACGAACTCCCAGTTTTATGGTTTCTCCTGTTAAGCAAATATGGAAAGATTTCAGTAGTGGTAAGGGAGGAAATGCTATTGCTTTTTTGATGGAACACGAGCATTTCACTTATCCAGAGGCGATACGCTATTTAGCAAAAAAATACCATATCGAAATTGAGGAGACCCAACAGACGGATGAAGAAAAAGACAAGGCAGATGAACGAGAAAGCCTTTATATCGTTTCGGAGTTTGCTCAGACGTACTTTGAGAAAATCCTGACTGAGAGCGAATTAGGAAAAGCTATCGGGATGAGTTACTTCAAAGAGCGTGGTTTTACATTGGATACCATTAAAAAATTCCGTTTGGGATATTCCCCTGACCAATGGAGTGCTTTTACAGACGAAGCTCTCAGCAAAGGATATCAACTTGAGTTTCTCGAAAAATCGGGTCTGACAATCGTTAAAGAAGATAAAAAGTTTGATCGATTCAAAGGGCGGGTGATGTTTCCTATTCACTCAATGAGTGGACGTGTATTGGGGTTTGGCGGACGTATACTTACGCAAGATAAAAAAGCTGCAAAATATCTCAACTCTCCCGAAAGTGAAATCTATCAGAAAAGTAAAGTTCTTTATGGGATTTATCACGCTAAACAGGCAATTGCTAAGGTTGACAATTGTTATTTGGTGGAAGGATATACGGATGTAATTCAACTACATCAAAGAGGAATTGAGAATGTGGTAGCCTCAAGCGGAACGGCTCTTACTCCTGAACAAATACGCCTCATTCATCGGTTAACCAATAATATTACCTTGCTTTACGATGGTGACCCTGCTGGGTTGAGAGCTTCCTTACGAGGGGTTAACCTTATTTTAGAGCAGGGGATGAATGTGAAAATATGTACATTCCCCGACGGTGAAGATCCAGATAGTTTTGCTCGAAACAACGCTTTGGAAGACATTACTCTCTATTTGGAAGAAAATACTACGGACTTCATACGCTTCAAAGCATCACTTCTGGTGCAAGAGGCTCAAAATGACCCCATAAAAAAATCAGAAACTATACGCGACATCATAGAGAGCATCTCAAAAATTCCTGATTCAATAAAACAAGAAGTGTACATCCGCGAATGTGCTGCATTGATGGAAATTTCCGAAGATGTGTTATTTGCTACTCTGTCGCAAATATTAAAGAAAGATATTTACGAAGGACAAAAGGTAGAGCGTAAGAAAACTCAAAAATTAGAAGTTACACGAACTAAAGAAGAACAAATAAAACTGTCTATTGATCGGTTACAAGTTTTGGAACACGATCTGATAAAGTGTCTGTTACTTTATGGAGATAGAAAGTATACATTTGTTGATGTCATATTAAAACCTGACGAAAAAGGAGGTGTGCAGGAATATAAAGTGCAGCAAGAGCTTAAAATATATGAAAAAATATATTTGGAGCTACAAGAGGATGAAATTCATTTTGCGAATCCGGAGTTTAGACATATTTATGAATTGGTGATGAGCAAATACGAGGACTCAACCTATCAGTTATCTACATTTGTCAATCAGCTTCCTATCGAATTAAGCGGAAGAGTAACTCAAATCATTATGGAAGATGAAAATTTGACATTACACGATTGGCTTCGCAAAGATATTGTAGTGAAAAACAAGGACGAGAATATAGACATTGCGGTAATAGATATTTTGTTAAACATCCGAAAACAGCTAGTGAGTAATTTGATTGCCGATATTATGCAACGAGTACAAACCTCAGTTGAGGTAGCCGAAAAGAACGAAGCTATGGCAGAAATTATGGATTACATACAACTCCAAAAAACATTGGCAAAGCGATTGAATCGGGTAGTCAATTAAAAATAGTTTTACTGTTGATTAACTAAATGCGCAACTAACTCATTTTCAATAATTTTGAAACCTAAAAATTTTGTAAGGCTGTTAAAATGAGGCGGTAAATAAAAAAATATTAACCTAACATCATGTTTATTAAATATTTAATTACTATATTTGCAGTCCGAATAAGTTAAAATATTAATATTTAAAAAGAAATATAAAATGACAAAAGCAGAAATCGTATCAAAGATCGCTGATAAGTTAGGTCTTGATAAAAACGACGTTCAATCAACGGTTGAGAACTTTATGGATGAAGTGAAAGCATCGTTGGAAAGTGGGAACAACGTGTATTTGAGAGGTTTTGGAAGTTTTGTTATCAAAACAAGAGCTGAGAAAACAGGACGTAATATTTCTAAAAATACAACTATTAAAATCCCTGCTCACAACATCCCTTCATTCAAACCTGCAAAAGTGTTTGTTGATGGTGTAAAAACAAAAGTAAAAGTAAAATCAGGAAAAAAGAAATAATTTTAAACTAATTAAATACATTAAGCTATGCCAAGCGGAAAAAAAAGAAAAAGACATAAAGTTGCTAACCACAAACGTAAAAAAAGAGCGAGAGCTAACCGTCACAAAAAGAAAAAGTAGTTTTTAACTACTTTTTCTGTCTTATGTAAAAACGTTCATTGAAAAAATAGTTTATGAAATTAAATCACTCATAAACAATGTAGTAGTTTAACAAAAAAATCCAAACAGAGTGAATAAAGAACTAATCATTCGTTCAGGTTCCTCTTATGTCGATTTTGCTTTGCTTAAAGAAGGAAGGCTCATTGAACTCCACAAAGAAGAGGATGCTAATGGTGTAGGTGTGGGGGATATCATGCTTGCCAAAATCCGAAAACCAATTCCTGGGTTGAATGCCGCTTTTGTGGATGTAGGTCACGAAAAAGATGCATTTTTGCATTATTTGGACTTAGGTCCTCAGGTTTCGTCTTTACAAAAATTTGTCAAGATGATTATTTCAGGAAAATTAAAAGATTATTCTTTAAAAGACTTTCCTTTAGAGCCTGATATTAATAAAGATGGAGCAGTAGTAGATGTTTTGAAAGCAGGACAACCCATTTTGGTTCAAATTGTAAAAGAACCGATTTCGACCAAAGGTCCTCGTATCAGTTCTGAATTGTCCATCGCAGGGCGCTATTTGGTGTTAGTACCCTTTTCTGATAGAATTTCTATCTCACAGAAAATTGAAAGCAAAACCGAAAAAGAACGACTACGACGACTTCTGCAAAGCATTAAACCTAAAGGCTTTGGCGTAATTGTACGCACCGTAGCAGAAGGTAAAAAGGTAGCGGAACTGGATAAGGACTTACAGGGTTTATTCAACCGATGGGTTTTGATGTGTAAAAAAATTAACAAGGCTGTTTTCCCATCCAAGGTGATGAGCGAAATCAGTAGAACAGGAGCTATTTTGCGAGATATGTTCAACGATTCTTTCACAGGAATTCAGGTGGATAACGAGACTCTCTATGAGCAAGTTATCAAATATGTTCAAGAGATTGCCCCTGAAAAAGAAAGTATCGTAAAACTGTACCGTTCTTCAGTTCCCATTTTCGAAAAGTTCCATATTGAACGACAAATTAAGACGGCTTTCGGACGAACCGTTTCAATGAGCAAAGGAGCTTATTTGGTGATTGAACATACTGAAGCACTACACGTTATTGATGTCAATAGTGGAAATCACTCTAACAAAGCTGATAATCAAGAATCTACGGCTTTAGCAGTAAATTTAATTGCAGCAACAGAGATTGCAAGGCAACTGCGTTTACGTGATATGGGAGGTATCATCGTTGTTGATTTTATTGATATGTCCAATACGGATAACCGAAAGATTCTTTTTGATCATCTACGACAAGAAATGTCGGAAGATAGGGCAAAACACAAAATATTACCTCCAAGTAAATTTGGGTTAATACAGATTACGCGTCAGCGAGTACGCCAAGAACTAAACATCAAAACCAAGGAAGAAAATCCGAGTAAAGAAGGTGAAATTGAAGCACCTATTGTTTTAGTTGACAAAATCAACATAGAACTTGAAAGAATCATTAAAGAGAGTACCTATAAGGGTAGCATTGTGCTAAATGCACATCCTTTTATTGCAGCGTATATTACCCACGGACTAATGTCAATACGCTTTAAATGGTTTTTAAAATACAAACGGTGGGTGAGGGTAATGCACCGCGATGCATACTCCTATCTTGAATACCGTTTTAAAACCAAGGAAGGAACACCTCTTTAAAAAAACAAAGGCTTTGCGAGAAATTGCAAAGCCTTTATTATTTTCAGAAAAAGAGGTCTGTAGAGTTTCAAATATTTTTGTGTTCCTGACAAGCTACTTTCCAGCAAAGTTTGTTTCCGTTTTACAGATACAGCAAGAAAAATACTTTTGAAATAAAAACCAAAATCACAACTGAAAATTGAACTTTAAAATATCCATTAGAAACAATCGTCTAAAAAATAGCTTAATTTTTAGACATTATACCGAAAATATATCCACTTTACCTTGAGATATTACTACTATTAGCTCCTCCAAGTCCGATCACTTGATCATAAAGAGCGTTAGGAGCTCGGTAATAGACTAAAATGGTATAATTATTTTCTGTTTGTTGAAAATTCCCGCCAATTTCATTAAAATTTTCTTCGTTTTGCTCTTTTGTAGCAAATTTATAGTTATAAAATCCTTGTTTTAGCAGGATTTTTCCTTGATGAATTCTTTTTTCTTCATTGTAAGTAAGTTTGTAAATGTCTAAAAGCTCATAATTGGAGAATTTTCCGTATACGTATACTTCTTTTTTGCCGAAAGAGGCGGGTAATTCTAATGAAAAATGTATCCAGACGTAATCCGCTTCGTTATCCGGGTTGCGTCCGTCCAATGTGTTTATTAGAAAATCTCCGTTGATATCAGGATTGTAGGTGTAAACCCGATTCGCACGGCTTATATTTCCAAATAGAACGTGTTCAAACAGTTTGTTTTGGAATATTTGATATGTAGCACCTGAGGTTACACGTAACTCTTTACTATCAAAGTAAAAATATTCATTACCTCCATCAAAAGCACTTTCAAGATCGTGTTTGTAAATAAGTTCTCGCCCTATTGTGAACTGAGGTTTGAGATTCGTAATAGCATTATTCCAGCAATAGTTTTGCAAGACAGCTACTTTAACATTTGATGTAGGATCTTGCAGATGTAACCCCAATTCTTTGATGGAGAATTGCACCACTTGTTTGGTGTCGAAATGTTGTAGGTCGCGTGTGCGTTTGATTTCGGATTGAATGCTTACTAATGGATTGTAAACTACGAATCTACGGGAGAATAATTCCGTTCCAAATCTGTCAATAATAGAAAGAAGATAATTGCCTGTAAGGGTAATTTTTGTCAAATCATTGGGCAAATTAAGTCGATAGTGAGAGTAGGATTGCAAAGTTGCGTACGAATTGCTTTCGGGGCGTAGAGGTTGCTCATCCATTCCTTTAATATATTCGCTTTTTAGCAAATTGGAGGCTGTCCAGTCGGCGTTGCAATGCGTAATTTTATAGTAATATGTTTCCTCATCACCACTTAAGTCGTCGAACTGTAGAGTAAACATTTCATTGAGTCGCACAATCGGGAATTGGCTTTTATCATTTTCTGAAGCCTTAAAAATAATTGTTTTTATGAATTCTGGAGGTGCTTTTTCGGTAAGAATTTGAGCGTTGACTCCAAGACTGTAACCGAATAGAAAGTATATAATTAATTGTTTCATACATATATTTTTAAAAATCAAATGTATGAAAAAAAATCGTATAAATAAAAATTTTTTATCTTTGCACTCGCTAACTTTCAATCAAATTTATGACAAATTCAGGAAAAATAGAGCTGATGGCTCCCGCAGGAAACTTCGAATCGTTACAAGCAGCTATTGATAATGGTGCTGATTCGGTGTATTTTGGCGTTGACCAGCTCAATATGCGTGCCAGAGCCAGCATTAATTTTACCATTGATGATTTAGACGAAATCGCACGCCGTTGCCACCCCAAAGGCATACGCACCTATCTGACACTCAACACAATTATATACGACCACGACCTTTCCATCATAAAAACCCTACTCGATGCCGCTAAAAAGGCAAATTTAACCGCAGTTATCGCTATGGATCAGGCGGTTATTGCCTATGCTCGTCAAATCGGAATGGAAGTACATATTTCCACCCAAATCAACATCACAAACATTGAAACGGTACGTTTTTACTCGCTTTTTGCCGATACGATGGTGATGAGCCGCGAACTTAGCCTTCGGCAAGTGAAAAAAATCGCCGAACAAATTGAGCGTGAGCAAATAAAAGGGCCTTCGGGCAACTTGGTCGAGATAGAAATCTTCGGACACGGAGCCTTGTGTATGGCTGTGTCTGGAAAGTGTTATTTGAGTTTGCATTCGCACAATTCATCGGCAAATCGGGGGGCGTGTAAGCAAAATTGCCGAAAAAAATACACCGTTATCGACCAAGAAAGCGGTTTTGAAATCGAAATCGATAATGAATATATGATGTCGCCCAAAGACCTGTGTACCATTGACTTTCTCGACCAAGTGATTGACGCAGGAGCCAAAGTTCTTAAAATCGAAGGTCGCGGAAGAGCCCCCGAGTACGTGGCAACCGTAATAAAAACCTATCGCGAAGCCATCGACGCCTATTACGACGGAACGTATTCCAAAGAGAAGGTACAAAAATGGATGGAAGCCCTATCAACGGTCTATAACAGAGGATTTTGGAGCGGATATTATCTCGGACAGAAATTAGGCGAATGGAGCGAGAACCCAGGGTCGAACGCCACACAAAAAAAGGTCTATGTGGGGCAAGGAAAGCATTATTTCCCCAAATCGGGCATTGCGGAGTTCGCCATTGAGGCTTTTGATATCAAAGTGGGCGACAAACTGCTCATCACAGGACCCACAACGGGCGTGCAGGAGTTCGTCCTCGAAAATATGATGGTCAATGACGTCCCTGCGGAAAAAGCCACCAAAGGCGATTCCTGCACCATCAAAACCGATTTCAGAGTGCGACTTTCCGATAAATTGTACAAAATCGTAGCTACGGAGTTTGCAAAATCGTAATTCGGTAGGGGCGTATTGCATACGCCCTTACGAAAAAAAACAAAAACGGAGTTTAAGGTGTAAAAATGAAATTTGTAAAAATGAAATTACACAAATTATATTTAAAAAACATAGGTCCTTTTTTGGAAGGCGAAATTGAATTTGACCAAGTTACCATTCTCACAGGAGAAAACGGAACAGGAAAAACCGTAGTGCTTGACGCTATTCGGAAAATGTTGTTAGGGAATGATTACTATCGTATTCTTCCTAAAATGAGAAATGTCCGAAGAGAAAATTCCTTTAAAATAGAATTATCTTTATCGTTTAATGATAAAAAAATAGAAATAGAATCAGATAGTATAAACAATAATTACTCATTTGAAAGCTTTGAAATAAAAAAATCAAATTCCCTATATTATGATTTAGGAAATGTATTCATTAATGAGACGAAATCCAAAGGCAATCGTTGGATAGCTAATTATTGGACTTCGCAAAATGACCACTCAGATTTTCACATTCCGAGTTTGGATTTTATCAAACCTGAAAATTATTTGATTGATAGTCTTGATGGCATCCAAAAAAATGCTGAAACGACCAAAATCGTTACTTTTTTGGATTACTACAAGTCATCAGATAAGCCCGAAGAAAAAAAAGAAGGAGAGTTCATTTTTGAAATTTTGAAAAAAATATTCAAAATCAGTCTGTACGAGGGTGAATTTGTATATGTGGACAGAAGCCGACTAATGCCAGTCATTATTCAAAATGGTGTGGAAGTTTCTTTGGATAAATTAAGTAGCGGAAACCTCTATTTGGTGCAAAGACTTATCGGATTGCTTGGGCAAATGTATTCCGTGTACAAACTCAACAATTTGCCTTTGGAAGAAATGTGCAACACACCCGGATTACTGCTCATTGACGAGGCAGAAAACCATCTCCACCCAAAATGGCAAAAGACTTTCATCAAATCTATTTTGGAACTCTTCCCTAACTTGCAAATCGTTGCGGCTACGCATTCACCGTTCATTGTTGGTTCGGTGGAAAACGCAAAAATCTATGTTTGCAAACCAGAAACAGACCATTCCATCATAGTAGATGAAACGGCAAATTATTCCAACAAACCGATTGAGGAAATCCTTATTTCTGAGGTTTTTGGAGGGACAACACCTTTTGCAAATGAGGAAATCAACAAGTTATTAAAGGAACGAAAAGAAGCTATCGAAAAAGGCGACAAACAAGAGGAAGAACGCACCGAAAAACGATTGTTGGAACTTAATCCGCAATATTTTTCATATTTAGAAATGGATAAATTGTTAGATGAGCTAAAGAATAAATAAATGATACATTTAGAACGATTGACAAAGCCTGATGTTTTGGCAAAAAACGAAGCTAAATGGACAGAGAATTTTATTCAGTCAGGCAAAGACAGACCCAGCAGTAGCAAATACGGACATCCTGAAATAAAAGAAGCTTTAGCGAGTATTAGTGCTAATAAATGTTTTTATAGCGAGATTTTACTTTCCCCAATTTCAGATGCTCAAATAGACCACTATGTAGAGGTGTCAGAAGATAAAACAAAAGCCTTTGATTGGAATAATCTCTATTTTACTCATAAAAATTGTAATATAGGCAAAAGTCCTAATAAAAGCATTCCAGTTTCAGAATGTTTAGACCCTTTTACAGATAGTAATGAGGAGATAGAAAAACATCTTTATTTTGAAGATGAAATGATTTTATCAGACACTGAAAAAGGAAAAAGAACCATTCAGAAATATAACTTAAATAGTGATTATTTCAATTTACAACGAAGTAGAACGCTAATTAAACTTTCACAAGCAATCGTTTTATGTTTACAAGATAAAGTATCAAAAGAAGAAGTGATACGATTCGCAAATTCTGATAGACCTTTTTCATTAATGATAAGACTTTATTTGAAAAAACATAATATTTTATAAAGAATAAAAGGAATAACAAAACACCCTTCGGAGCGTTCAAATGAGCTGATGCACCACTGAAAAACACTCCGAAGCATTTTAATAAGTCAATGTGGGAATAAAACAAGCAAATGTATAACTAAAAAACCTTCCGAAGTATTAAAATAACAAAGGGAGACACCAAAACATAAAAAGAATTCAAAGAATAGAAAAATAATTGTAAAAACGCTAAAAAAATGAAAACATATTATCTATCTAACGAACAAATGCTTCAGAATTTTGGAGCGATGTTTGAAAATCTGTCCAAAGAGGGCGATTTGAAAACAGAATTAGCAGAATACGGCTACGACGATGCCAAAATCGCTGAAGGAAAAGCCCTTTACGATGAGGCTCGTAAAACATTCGATGCCAATATAAAAGAAACACGCGAAGAGACATCGGCGTCATTGGCTTTTCAGGAAAAATATCAAAACGTACAGAAAAAATATAGTACACATCGCAAAAAGGCACGTATCGTCTTTGAGGACAACGAAGAAGCTCTTCGTCAGCTTAAACTCAAAGGAAGTGCTGCCCGAGCCATCGCCGCAGCTATGGAAGAAATGAGAGCGTTTTATCAGCTTTTGGATACCACTCCCAATCTTCTTACCCCACTAAAACAACTAAAAATCAACGAAGAAGATGTTAAAAATCAGCTTCAAGAACTCCCCGAAGTAGAAAAAGCCTACGCTACCTATCTGCAAGAAAAAGGGGAAAGCCAACAAGCCACCCGAGACAAAAACAAAGCCTTTGAAACCCTCGATAAATGGGTATCGAAGTTCCATAAAGTGGCTAAAATCGCCCTTGAAGACCGCCCACAACTTTTGGAAGCTCTCGGGAAATTTGTAAGAAGCTAATATGTTTTTAGAAAAAACAAAATACGGGTTCAAATAGAAGATAATTTGTTTTCTTAAAGAAATTTTCTAAATAAGTTGATTTATAAAATTGGAAAATGAAT
This sequence comes from Capnocytophaga canis, assembly GCF_043187445.1. Lineage (NCBI taxonomy): Bacteria > Pseudomonadati > Bacteroidota > Flavobacteriia > Flavobacteriales > Flavobacteriaceae > Capnocytophaga > Capnocytophaga canis. The sequence goes on from NZ_CP171121.1 coordinate 1,896,917, forward strand.
AAAGTATGATGGGAATAAAAAACGGATTTTTCCTACTAAGCTGAGCAAAGTCTCAAAAGCAAGTATATGAGCGAAGTTTTCAATAATTGTAATATAGAAAAAAGCAAACAACTCTGTCAGGCTGAGCGAAGTCGAAGCCTCGTGATTATAGAGCTTCGACTTCGCTCAGCTTGACAAAAAAAACAGCCTGACACGAAAAAATATCATCGTACTTTTATAACACAATTTAAAGATAAATAAATAATGGTAGTAGTAACCTTACAGCGTGATAAATGCATTGGGTGTAATTATTGTGTGGAAGTAGCTCCGGAGCAGTTCCAAATGTCGAAGAAAGACGGAAAAAGTGTTTTGCTTCGCTCTACAGAGAAGAAGGGGTTTTTCACACTCAAATCGCACGATGATAGTATTTATGAAAATTGTGCAGAGGCTCAAAAGGTATGTCCCGTTAAAATTATTTCAACTAAAAAAATATGATGTTTAACTAAAAAATATATGAATATGAAAAAAATATTATTTTTGCTATTTATTGGATTATTTTTCCAACAGGCAAAAGCACAGTATGTAGGGATTAAAGGAGGATACAATTATGCTTCGTTAAGTGGAGATGTAAATCCTGGGGTTGAACTTTCCAGATATCACGGTTTTTACGGTGGAGTTACGATCGATTTTTCTTTGTCGAACTTGTTTTTCGTACAAACAGAGGGACTCTATACTCGCATAGGGGGAACTGTAAATGTGGCAGGAAGTGGTGTAAAGGTTGCATTAGATTATATTTCAGTTCCAGTTTTGTTAGGAATGAAAGTTTATGAAAGACTCAGCGCTCAAGTGGGGCCACAGTTTAATTTTTTGGCTAAAAAATCAAAATTTTCGTACAAAAAGAACGAGGAAGAAGTGATTGTTGAGAAAGCATTCGATAACTTTGACTTATCGCTCGGTATCGGACTGAAGTACACTACTTCTTCAGGTTATTTCGTTGAAGCACGATTCAATCAAGGATTGACAAATATTGCGGATAGTTCCAATGAATCGTTAAAAAAAATGAACATAAGTTCCACGAATAATTTTAAAAATTCGTATATTTCCATTGGAATGGGATATAGATTTTGATGTGTATGAGAAAAATAAGAAAAGTTACTTTTATTTTGATGAGCGTTTGGTTTGTTTTTGTAGTGCTTTTTGCTTGTACAAAATCTAAAATTGAACGTAATCCGTATTTGCCTGAAAGTAGGTTTTCTTATACCATAAATTTGAATCTGCCTGTATATAACTCATTGAAGTATCCACAGAATACTATCTATATTTCAGAGATTGGACTTAAGGGTGTTTTTGTAACGCACGTTAGCAATAATCGGTATGTAGCATGGGAGGCAGCTTGTCCGAATCAATATCCGTCGGCTTGCGATCGATTGTACTGTGCTTCGAAGGAGGGAGAGAGGTTTCAAATCTGTACAAATAATTCCAATGCGTACATTTTTGTGATATGCCCTTGTGATGGTTCGGTTTATAACTTGGTGAATGGCAGCGTTATGGTGGCGTCATCGGAACGTAGCTATCCGTTGTTGAACTACAATGTATCCGTTTCGGGGAATCAAATTACGGTATCTAACTAATTGATTGAAAATGATTTCTAATAGATTTGAAAATAGAAAACCCGCCAATTTGTTAGCGGTAATCTTAGCAGTAATTTTTGGACAATTGCTCTACGAGTTTTTTATTTTCGATACGATTTGGAATGTATGGCATGTTTTCAGAATCATTGGAGTAGCTTCTTTACTGTATGTTACATTGTATTTTTTAAATAAAATTGATCGTTGGAATGAATTGACTCAAGGAAACTCCTATTCATTATTGTTTTTTGGGGTATTCGTAATTCTTTTTCCTACTGCGTATACTAATTTGCTTATTTTAGCTTCCAATTTACTTATAACTATTGCAATATGGCGTATGTTATCATTGAAAAATGAAAGAAATATTCCTCAAAAGATATTTGATGTCTCATTTTTGATACTTTGTGCGGGGTTATTCAATGTTTATGCTTTGTTTTTTTTGCTAAACGTATGGATTTCACTTCTTTTGTACCGTTCTAAAAAGAAAAAATATTGGTTAATTCCTTTTTTTGCTATTTTTTGTGTTGGAATTTTATCATCTGCAATGTTTCTGGTGTTGGATCTTACCTTTACAGTTCCTTCAACAGGAGATTTATGGGATTTTTCGTATCAAAAGGCATTGCACCCACCCATGTTATTTTCGCTAATTTTAATGGGATTCATACTCATAACATCATTGCTGGTCTATTTTTTTAAGAATAAATACCACAGCGGAAGCAGTCAATTGATTGTACAGATTTTGTCTGTAGGTCTGATTGTAACCTTTTTTTCAAAGGAACCGGTCTTTATATTCACGCCCCTTTCGATATTGTTTGCCCTTTATGTTGAAAAAATAACAAAAAAATGGCTAAAAGAAACCGTTTTGTGGTCACTGTTAACCATTCCTTTGGTGGTATTATTGTTGCATTTTATATCCGAAAGCTAAATCACCTGCATCTCCCAATCCTGGAATGATGTATCCTTTTTCATTTAGTTTGGGATCAGTGGTGGCAATCCACAGGTGAGTGTCCTCGGGGAAGTTTTTTTCTAAGTAATCTATTCCTTCTTGAGCACCAATAACAGCAAACAAATGTATTTCTTTGGGTTTTCCCAAGGAATTGAGTGCGTTGTAAACGTTTACAAATGAGCGACCTGTAGCAAGCATAGGGTCAGCTAAAAAAAGAATTTTATTTTCTAAGGAAGGAGAAGCTAAATATTCCACTAAAATATCAAAATCTGTTTCAGAGGTGTGTTTCCGGTAGGCAGAAATGAAAGCGTTGTCAGCATTGTCAAAATAGTTCATAAGTCCTTGATGAAGTGCTAATCCTGCTCGTAAAATGGAGCATATAACCACGTCGTCTTTAGGGATTTCTACTTTTTTCTCACCCAATGGAGTCGTTACGATTTCTGATTTGTACTGTAAAAATTTACTCATTTCATAGCATAGAATTTCTCCTATACGTTCTAAATTCGTACGAAAACGCATACGATCTTTTTGAACGTTCACATCTCGTAATTCGGCTACGAAGCGATTTAAAATCGAAGGCTTTTCGCCTAAGTGGTGTATGATCATATGTATCAGTATTTTTACATGTTTTGTCTTGCAAAGTTACAAAAATTAGAAGAAAGAAGAATGCCTTCTTTAAGAGATATTTCCGACATAAAATTTAAAATGAAGATAATCAGCAAGAAAAAGAAATTTTTACTTCTAAAAATAATTCATTTTTCTTGTAAGTACGCAATAAAAAACGTATTTTTGCCTCCGTTTGACATGTATTATGTCAAATTCATGTCTAACGCATAGTTTTGACATGTAAAGAGAGGGATGAACTTTTAATTTAGTTATATGAAGAAGAATAAGTTAGTAGCTTTGTGTATGTTCTTTCTGTGTGTATTAGGATTCGCTCAACAAGAATCACAGTACACACAATACATGTACAACACGATGATGTTTAATCCGGGATATACGGGGTCTCGTGGTGTTGATAGTTTTTTTGGGATATTCCGAGCACAGTGGATTGGTTTGGATGGAGCTCCTCGCAGTGGAGGGATTAGTTATCATGCTCCTCAGGAGCGTTTGCGAAACGTGGGTTTGGGGTACTCGTTGTTCTATGACGCAATAGGGCCACAAACCAATACGAGTTTTATGTTAGATTTCTCGTATACTTTGAATTTTGATAATTCGAAGTTAGCTTTTGGTTTAAAGGGTACAGCAGAGATTTTTAGTTTGGATTATAATAAACTTCGTTTGTACGATCCATCAGACACACATTTTTCGGAGAATAGTACTATATTTTCACCGAATGTAGGAGCGGGTGTTTTTTGGTATTCGGATAAGTATTACATAGGTTTTTCGGTTCCTAATTTGTTGGAGACAGAGATTTACGAGTCAAAGGATCGTAGGGTTTCTGTATTGAAAAACACTCAACATTTTTACTTGATAGGGGGATATGTTTTTGACTTGAGTGATAATATCAAGTTCAAACCTGCTGTATTGTCAAAGATGTCTTATGGAGCTCCTTTGCAGTTGGATGTATCTGCAAATTTCATGTTTAATGAGCGTTTTGTGTTTGGAGCTGCTTGGCGTTGGTCAGCTGCAGTGAGTTTGATGGCAGGTTTTCAGGTGAATGATCGTTGGTTTATAGGCTACGGTTATGATTTTGAGACTACAGAACTTTCTCGTTACAACTCAGGTTCTCATGAAATCTTTTTACGCTATGAATTGGTGAAGATGTACAAAAAGGTTGTGTCTCCGCGTTTCTTCTAATTAAAGTTTAAATCTTGAAGGTAATCATACTATGAAAATATACCATAAATTATTGTTTTTTCTATTATTAGGAATAACGGCAAATATTTTTGCACAGGAAAAGGAATTACAGAAGGCGAATGATTTGTATCAGAATTATGCTTATGTAGATGCGATTAAGATATACGAAAGTATAGCTAAGAAGGGTTTTGTGAATCAGGAGTTGTTGGAGCGTTTGGGCAATTCGTATTATTTCAATGCTGATTATACGGCAGCATTGGTTTGGTATGAGCAATTGTTTGCCAATCCGGAGTATAAGTTAAAGCCAGAATATTACTATCGTTATTCACTTTCGTTAAAATCGGCAGATCGTTATGATGAGGCTGATAGGATGATGGTTAAGTTTGTTGAGTTGACAGATGCGAATGATACAAGAGCGGTATTATTCCAAGAGAACAGGAATTATCAAGAGATTATCAAAGATAATTCGAATCGTATGGATTTGTATCATACGGATATCAACACAGAGCATTCAGAGTATGGAGCTGCGTTCTATGGTGGAGATAAGGTTATTTTTGCAGCGAGTAATAGCAGTATGTTCAAGCAAACTTCACAATGGACAGGCGAGAGTTTTTACGATTTATATGAGGCTTCTCGCGACAGCATTTCTCTTGATAAAAAATCACTTTTCTCATCGGATATTAATACAAAATTCAACGAATCTACGGCTGTCTTTACTAAGGATGGCAATACCGTTTATTTCACACGTAATAATTATGTGAATAAAAAAGTGGGGATGAATAGTGAAAATACTATTCTCTTAAAAATTTTACGAGCGACTAAAGATGCTAACGGTAAGTGGGGCAATGTGATTGAGATGCCTTTCAATAGTAATGTTCATAGTGTTGCACATCCAGCGTTAAGCCCTGATGGGAAGTATTTATACTTTGCTTCAGATATGAAAGGAACATTAGGAAATTCTGATATATTTCGTGTCCAAATACTCAAAGATGGCTATGGAAAACCTGAGAATTTAGGAAATGTGATTAATACCACAGGGCGTGAGTCTTTCCCATTTGTTTCCGATGATAATGTTCTGTACTATTCATCAAATGGTTTTCCAGGTTTGGGAGGTTTGGATATTTTTGCGGTTAAGCTGTATGACAATGGAACAACTTCAAAACCAATCAACATTGGAAGACCTGGAAATAGTGCCGATGATGATTTTTGTTTTGTAATTGACAGTGATAAAAAGATAGGATTTTTGACTTCAAATCGTCCAGGAGGAAAAGGCAAAGATGATATTTATTCCTTTTATGAACATACACCGCTACGATTTGTATGTACACGAACTATGCGTGGAATTGTAAAAAATCAAGAAACCAATGAAATTATTCCTGATGCTAAGGTGACTTTATCAAATAAAGATATGGCGTTGTTGGGTTCTAAACAGGCAGATTCAAAAGGAGCTTTCCTTTTCGATGATGAATCCATAAACTGCACAGATGCACACTTTTACTTAAAAGGAGAAAAAGAAGGATTTGAAACAGCAGAGGTCAATGTAGTAGCAGGAAAAGATAAAGAAATTTATTATGAGATTCTATTGAAACCGCGTGTGGTTAAGGTTGGAGAAGGTACGGATTTAGCAAAAGTACTTCATATAGATAATATTTATTTTGATTTAGATAAATCGAATATTCGTCCTGATGCTGCGGTGCAATTAGCTAAGGTTCTTGAAGTTATGAAAGAATATCCGAATATGAAAATTGATGTCCGTTCACATACTGACAGCAGGGCGTCACATGCTTATAACTTGTCATTGTCCGACAGAAGAGCAAAATCCACCGTAAAATGGATTATTGATAACGGAATAGATAAGAGTCGTATCACAGGAAAAGGATATGGAGAAACTCAGTTAGTTAATGGTTGTTCGGATGGTGTTTCATGTTCTGAAGAAGAACACCAAGCAAATCGCCGAAGTGAATTTATTATCGTAGAACTGAAATAAAACTACGCGATAAAAAATATGAAAAAGAGACTGTTCCCAACAAGAATAGTCTCTTTTGTTTTTCGTACGTTAATTGCGTTTGAAAATTTCATTGATGTAAAAAAAATACTACATTTGTGGCTTAATAATCTCAATAAATGGACGTCAAAAATCAAGTAGAACAGCTTAGAAACGAACTTAATCAGCATAATTATAATTATTATGTATTGGACAATCCAATTATTTCTGATTACGAGTTTGATCAAAAATTGATGGAATTACAGTTGTTAGAAAATCAACATCCTGAATTCTTCGATTCTAATTCGCCAACAGTTCGTGTGGGTGGGACTATTACTAAAAATTTCAATACTATCACACATGAATTTCGTATGTATTCTTTGGATAATTCTTATTCAAAAGAAGATTTGGAAGAGTGGGAAAAACGTATCATTAAGCTATCAGGGAGTCAGAACCTATCTTTTACTTGTGAATTGAAATATGACGGAGCTTCGGTTGATTTGCTTTATGAGAAAGGGAAACTAACCCAAGCTACTACACGCGGAGATGGTTTTCAAGGCGATGAAATTACTGCAAATGTACGTACAATTAAGAGCGTACCGTTGGTTTTGCAAAACGATTTCCCAGAGCGTTTCCATATTCGTGGAGAAATTATCTTACCTAAAAAAGGATTTGAAGAAATGAATAAAGAACGTATCGAAGCAGGGGAAGATCCTTACATGAACCCTCGGAATACGGCAAGTGGCAGTCTGAAATTGCAGGATACCTCTGAAGTAGCGAAACGCCCATTGGATTGTTTACTGTATGCATTAGTTGGTAGTGTAAATATAAAAACACAATATGAAGGTTTGGAAAAGGCTCGTTCCTGGGGTTTTAAAGTTCCTAAAGAATCAAAATTATGTCATTCCACCGATGAGGTAATGGACTTTATTAACTATTGGGATGTACACCGCCATGATTTGCCATATGAAATTGATGGTGTGGTGGTCAAGGTCAACGATATAGCTCTGCAAGAAGAGTTGGGATACACCTCAAAATCACCACGTTGGGCAATGGCATATAAATTTAAGGCTGAACAAGCGACAACTACCTTAGAAAGTATTTCGTACCAAGTCGGGCGGACAGGAGCCATTACTCCTGTAGCAAATCTCACCCCTGTATTGTTGGCGGGAACTATCGTAAAACGAGCATCCTTGCACAATGCCGACCAAATAGAAAAGTTAGATATTCGTGTCGGAGATACGGTTTTTGTAGAAAAAGGCGGTGAAATCATTCCGAAAATCGTAGGAGTAGCACTTGATAAGCGTCCCTCAGGCTCTATGATAACAACTTATATTTCACATTGTCCTGAATGTCAGTCTGAATTGATACGTAACGAAGGTGAAGCACAGCACTATTGCCCTAATGTTGAAGGTTGTCCTCCTCAAATTACGGGCAGAATTCAACATTACATCTCGCGTAAAGCCATGGATATCGAAGGTTTAGGTGGAGAAACTATAGAGTTGCTATTTCGTTCAAAACTAATTGAGAATTACGCAGATTTGTATGAGCTTACAGTATCAAAACTTTTGCCATTGGAACGAATGGCATCCAAAAGTGCTGAAAATATTATCAAGGGTATAGAAAAATCAAAAGAAGTTCCTTTTGAGCGAGTGCTTTTTGCTTTAGGAATCCGTTACGTGGGTGAAACGGTGGCTAAAAAATTGGCTCGGCACTATAAAACGATTGATAACTTAGAAAAAACCACACTCGAAGAACTTATGCAAGTAGATGAAATAGGTGTTCGCATAGCTGAAAGTGTAGTTCAATTTTTTGATAATGAACAGAATAAAAATATTGTCAAACGACTAAAATCCTATAATTTACAATTTTCATTATCTGAAGAAAGTCTGGCAAATCAAACAGAAAAGCTTAAAGGATTCACGTTTGTGGTTTCAGGGGTATTTCATTTACATTCTCGTGATGAGTTGAAAAACATCATTGAACAAAATGGAGGAAAGGTAGGTTCGTCAATTTCTTCTAAAACAAGCTATGTGATTGTGGGTGACAACATGGGGCCAAGTAAAAAGCTGAAAGCCGAAAGTTTAGGCATTCCGATGATCAGTGAAGAGGATTTCATAAAAATGCTTTAGATTTTAATATAGAAAAACTGATGATGATTTCAGAAAAAAGAAGGATTTTATTTATGATTGCTTTGGTTAATAATTCAAAAAGAAAAGATATTTTATAGGTTTTTAAAATTTTAGCAAAAAAAAAATAAACTTATATTGTTACAAAGATTTTTTTTATTGTAATTTTGTAACGAAATAATAGTGTGAACTTAAAATTATGTACTAATGAAAACCGTTTCATCTGCCGTAGAGAATTATATAAAATCAAAACCATTCTTGCAGACGGCTCTATCACAAGGGATTATCAATTTGACTTCGCTGGCTCGTATCATTCGTAAAGAAATTCAAACTGATACAACCAGTAGGGAAGTGCGCAATGGTGCTATCGTTATGGCACTCAAACGACTTTCTACAGATATGGAATTTCGTTCGACACACCGCATTGTTAAGGTTCTTAAGAATATAGGTGAGATTATTGTTCGTTCTAATCTGACGGACTACACTTTTTTAGTTTCTGAAACTCTGTTAAATAATCAATCTGAGTTGTTGCGACAAATTCAAAATACGAAGGACGTGTTCTACGCTTCCTCGCGCGGGGTAAATGAAATTAGTTTGATTGTTAGTAATTCAGTAGAGCCTATTGTTGAAACTGTGTTTAGCACAGAAAGATGTACTCATAAATATAGTAATTTGGGTTCCATAAGCGTAAAACTTCCTGAAGAAAACGTTTCAATTCCGGGTATTTACTATTTTATTTTCCAGAGATTGGCATGGGAAGGAGTTACGATGAATGAAGTGATTTCAACATCTAATGAGTTTACAATTGTAGTTCCTGAAAGTCAGATAGATATAGCGTTTAAGGTAATTAAAGATTTGAAAATGCTGTAAAAAATATTAGAATTAAAAATAGGATTGTCCGAAGAGTTGTTATTTAAAAAATATTTTCCCACTTCAATAAATTTTGCGTAAGTTTTTTAAAATAAATTTCTGAATGTTAATTATTTATATTTTTTAAGCTTAAAACATTCTTCATCAAACTAATTAAACAATATAACAAAAAATCCAGCTTTTCGGACAGCTTCTTTCTCTTTTCATATAACACACAAATATATAGTAATTTTCATAGCTTTCGTTAAAAGTTAAATATAGGTTAAAACGCGGAAACTAAAGTCTCGTTTTCAGTTTCCTTGGTATATTTGCGCTGAAAAATTCGAACGATGGCAAAAGAACAACTCATTACAATAGCACGTGACCTTCTGATTGACTTAGGTATCAAATCTGTTACGATGGACGATATTGCCCGAAAAGCGGGAGTTTCCAAAAAAACGCTTTACAATCATTTTAAGGACAAAACCGACCTTATCCAAACCGTGGTTATGTCCGTTAGTAAGGAACTCAACGAACAAACCAAAGCAATTATGACCAATGAACAGAATCCCATCAAGCAACTTTACGAAGTGGAGCGTTTCTTTTCGTGTCAGCCTGTAATTGTGAATAATTCACCTCAAAAACAGCTACAGAAATATTACCCCAAGATATACAAAGAGCTACAAAACAAACAATTGCAAGAAGTTGGCGGATTAATTCTGGAAAACTTAAAAAGAGGTATCGAATTGGGAATGTACCGAAAAGATATCAACTTGGATTTTACAATGCGATTATACTTGCACATTATGATTGAATCGGGTAATGATTTACTCTTTTTCAAGGATTATGACAAAAACATCATTTCGGCAAATTATCTGGAATTCCACATTCGAGCCATTGCCACCCCGAAAGGAGTTACCACCTTGGAAGAAATTTTAAGAAGAGACAAAAAGAATTAAAAACTAAAAATCATACAATTAAAAAATTCATAATAAATACAATGAATCATAAATTTATTTTTATTTTACTGATTTTCTACGGATTGTCAGGATTTTCGCAAGAGACTCAAACATATCATTTTTCATTGGAAGAAGCCGTTACTTTTGCCATTGAAAACAATTTAAAATCCAAAAATGCAGTAGCAGACATTGAGGCTGCCCGAAAAAAGAAATGGGAAGCCACCGCTACAGGATTGCCTCAAATCAATGCAAAAGTAGATTATCAACACTTTTTAAAACAACAAGTTACACTTATTCCTGCAGAATTTTTCGGAGGACAGAAAGGCGAATTTGCCGAAGCCACTTTCGGAACAAAACAAAACGTAAATGCTTCTGCCACGCTTTCGCAATTGATTTTCGATGGCTCTTATTTAGTTGGTTTGCAGAGTGCTAAGGTGTATTTACAGATTTCAGAACTTTCCAAACAAAAAAGCGATATCGAACTGCGAAAAACCGTTGTCGATGCTTATGCCAATGTACTTCTTTCGGAAGAAAGTATCCGAATTTTAGAAGAAAACAAACGTGTTTTGGAGAAAAATCTCGCCGAAACCAAAGCCATTTTTGAAAACGGATTGGGCGAAGAAGAAAATGTGGAACAACTCCAAATCACCCTTGCCAACATCAGCAATAACCTGAACAATACCAAGCGTTTGTACGAACTTTCCAAAAAAATGCTTAACATCACTTTGGGGTTAAATTTGGACGACCGTGTGGAATTGAAAGACAATTTGGAGCAACTCACCACACAAACCGTAGTTGAAAGTATTGAAAATCAAACAGATTTTAATTTGGAATCGAATATTGATTTTAAAATTGCTTCCAATAGTGTGCGTTCGCAGGAATTGCTCGTGAAGTTTGAAAAAAGCCAATCGTTGCCTCGTTTGAGTGCTTTCCTCAACGGAAGTTACAACGCTTTTGACGATAAATTTTCATTTTTCGATACGAACAAAAGATGGTTCGGGAGTGCACTTTTTGGCGTGAGTTTGGAAATCCCGATTTTCAGTTCGTGGATGCGTTCAAGTAAGGTGCAACGCTCTCAAATTGAGCTTGAAAAATCAAAAAACGATTTGAATTTGGCAAAACAGCAGTTACAAATGCAACACGATAAAGCGTTGAGCGACTTACAGTTTGCCATAGAAGAACATCATACTTTGCGTGAAAATCTGGATTTGGCAAAACGCATCGAGAACAAAAATCAAATCAAATACACCGAAGGTTTGGCAACGAGTTTCGACCTGCGTCAAGCTCAATTGCAACTCTACGCCGCTCAGCAGGAATTTCTGCAATCGATGGTTAATGTGCTGAATAAAAAAGAAGTTTTAAAATCGTTACAGACAAATCAAAAAAACTAAAAAGACTAAAGAAAATCGAAAAATGAAATTTTGTTTAGAATAAAAGCGTTTTCTGCATAAAAATCAAAATTATGAATATCGAACCTACAAGTTATACCAATTTAGTTTCAGAAATAGGAAACTTACTTAAAAAAGGAAGAGAGCAAGCTGCTACTTCTGTTAATACAATTTTGGTGCATACCTATTGGTTAATAGGTAGATACATTGTAGAGTTTGAACAAAAAGGAAAAGAAAAAGCAACTTACGGAAGTGAATTGTTAGAACGATTATCCAAAGACTTAACCACTGCGTATGGGAAAGGATTTAGTAGATCTAACTTATTTTATATGAGAAAATTATATATAAACTTCCCAAATAGTGAGACATTGTCTCACAAATTGAGTTGGTCTCATTATTTTGAAATTCTAAAAGCAGAGCAACCTTTGGCAATTAAGTTCTATACCATTCAGGCAGAAAAAGACAGTTGGAGTGTAAGGGAACTTAAAAGGCAAATGAAAAGTATGCTTTTTCATCGCTTAGCGTTGAGCAAAGATAAAAAGGGTATCTTGGAATTGGCTGAAAAAGGACAAGAAATACACAAAGCCCAAGATATATTAAAAGACCCTTATGTTTTGGAATTTTTGAATCTTCCGATGCAACATCAATATTTGGAAAGCGAATTGGAAGGTAAATTGATTTCTAATTTACAAGATTTCTTGATGGAATTAGGAAAAGGATTTACTTTCGTTAAAAGACAATACAGAATTTCTCTCTCAGGAAATCATTTTTATGTAGATTTGGTATTTTACCATCGTATTTTAAAATGCTTTGTGCTTATAGATTTGAAAAGAGGAGAGGTAAATCACCAAGACATAGGACAGATGAATTTATATCTAAATTATTTTCAAAAGGAAGAAAATGTAGAGGGAGATAATCAGCCAATAGGTATTGTATTAGGAGCGTACAAAGATCATATTTTGGTAGAATATGCAACAGAAAACATTAGCAATCAGCTTTTTGTAAGTAAATATCAATTATATCTTCCTGAAAAAAAAGAATTAGAAAGAGAATTGGAAAAATTGTTGTAAAAACTATGGATTTTATTTTAAGTAAATTTGAAGATAAAGATTTTGAGCATTACTTTCAATTGGTAGGCGATATTCGTGTAATGGAGATGATTACCGAACGAGCCATTCCGTTAGAGGAAGCGAAAAGTGACTTTGATAAGGAATTGACGAAAAACCAAATACATCCCGATTTTGGAATTTTTAAAATCATAAATCCTGAAAATCAATCTTTTATAGGATTTACCAAATTAGAGGTTGAAACATCAGAAAGCAAAGAAGCCGAATTGGGGTATATGATTTTACCCGAATTTTGGGGCAAGGGCTTTGCAGGAAAAGTCGCCAAACGATTGATTGATTTTGCCCGAAATCATCCGCAAATAGAGGAACTTTTTGCTATTATTGACCCTAAAAACATTCCTTCAAGGAAGATATTAACAAACAATCATTTTGAACACCAAGAATACAAAGATTTTGACGGATTGCCCGGAGAAATTCTCAGATTGAAATTCAAAAAGTAAAAACATACTTACACGAAAATTATGAACTTAAAAGAAATATTAAATTACCGTCGTGCCGTACGTCTGTATGACGAAACAAAACCCATCGAAACGGAAAAAGTACGTGAATGTTTGGAGTTGGCACAGCTCGCTCCCACGAGTTCCAATATGCAACTATGGGAAGCCTATCATATTACAGATAAAGCAGTTATGGCAGAATTAACCGAAGCCTGTTTGTCGCAAAGTGCTGCGAAAACGGCTCAGCAAATGGTGGTTTTCGTCACTCGGCAAGACTTATACAAAGAAAGAGCCAAAGCCGTTTTGGAGTTTGAAAAAGGCAATGTACAACGTAACAGCCCTTTGGAAAGACAAGCCAAGAGGATAAAAGACCGAGAAACCTATTATGGCAAATTGATGCCTTTTTTATATCGCAGATGTTTCGGATTATTAGGTTCGATTCGCAAAATAATGGTGCTGAGCATTGGACTATTTCGCCCGATAGTAAGGCAAGTGTCCGAAGCCGAAGTACGAACTGTAGTGCATAAAAGTTGTGCATTGGCAGTACAAACTTTTATGATAGCAATGGCAGAAAAACAATACGATACCTGTCCGTTAGAAGGATTTGATAGCAAATTGGTTAAAAAAGCGTTGAAACTTCCTTCCGACACAGAAATCAATATGATTATCACTTGTGGCATTCGAAAAGAGGGCGGTATTTGGGGCGAAAGATTCCGCGTTCCGTTTGAAGAGATATATCATCAGGTGTAAAAAGTTGACAAAGAAAATGGAAAATAACATAAAAATATTTGAACAGAAAAAAGTGCGTTCGCAGTGGGACGAGCAACAAGAAAAATGGTGGTTTTCCATCGTTGATGTGATTGAGGTTTTAACAGAAAGTATTGATGCGTCAGCTTATTGGAGAAAACTTAAACAACGATTAAAAGAAGAAGGAAATGAAACCGTGACGAATTGTCACACGTTGAAAATGGAAGCACGGGATGGCAAAATGCGTGTAACCGATGTTGCTGATACTGAACAATTACTAAGGCTTATCCAATCCGTACCCTCACCCAAAGCCGAACCTTTTAAACTTTGGCTGGCTCAGGTAGGTAGCGAACGTTTGGACGAAATGCAAGACCCCGAAATTTCCATAGACCGAGCTTTGCAGCAATATCTCAAACTCGGATATTCCGAAAGTTGGATTAACCAACGGTGCGACCCGCACAGGGAATTTGAACTAAACGAACCTTTAAAAATATTTTCAACTCATTCAAACTTTTTATCAGTATAGGTGAAGTTTTTTATAAAGAACACAATTACATTTTCAAGCTCATAAACTGGCATTGGAGACGAAGCGTTTAAAAAATCGATGAATGAAGCACAGAAAATCTCCACTGCCCGAGCGTTAGCGAGTTTGGAGATTTTCAGCAAAATGAATTGATTTTTAGCTGAGTATCCAAAGCCTTGAACTTTTGGTACTTTTGGTTCAAGCCAAAAGTACGAAGAAATAGAAACAAGAATAAATCAAACAACAAATAAAATCAGTTACAATGAAATACATTAACATTCAACTTATTGTTTCCGCTTTGGTGTTGTTGGCATCGTGCGGAGAAACCAAAAATCCGTCGGTGGAAGAGGTCATCGCGAAGGGTTCAAAAACGGAAATCCGTCAGAAAAGAGATGAAATTTCTGCAAAAATAAAAGAACTCGAAACGCAAATCGCTTCCCTTGATGCTTCTCTCAGCAAATTCCCTGAAGAGGGGTCAGCTCAGGTGTTAGTATCGCTTTTGGAAGTGAAAGATACACTTTTCAACCACTTTTTGGAATTGCAAGGAACGATAAAAACCACTCAAAATATCACCCTAAATGCGGAATTCGGAGGCGTTTTGGAAAGAATACACGTACAAAAAGGACAAAACGTGCAAAAGGGACAACTTCTGGCATCAATTCAAGATGGAGGAATTTCCCAACAATTGGCTCAACTGAAAATCCAAGCCGAACTAGCAAAAACTACTTTTGAGCGTCAATCGCGATTATGGGAGAATAAAATCGGGTCGGAAATTCAATACCTACAAGCCAAATCGGCTTACGAAACACAGCAAAGTGCGGTGGAGCAAATGCAAAAGCAGGTTGCCAAAGCCAACATTTACGCTCCGTTTTCAGGGGTAATTGACGATGTGATAACCGACGTGGGAACGGTGGTAGCTCCCGGAATGCCTGTGCTTCGGCTTGTGAACCTGTCGGATATGTATCTGGAATCGGAAGTGCCTGAACATTACGTGGCTAATGTAAAAAAAGGTACGCAAGCCAAGGTGGATATCTCGGTTTTGGGCGAGCAACTCGACACGAAAGTAAGTCAAGTTTCCAACTTTATCAATCCGGCGAATCGTTCGTTTAAGATTGAAATCCGTTTGCCTAATAAAAACAACGCTATCAAGCCTAATATGACGGCTCGTTTGCAAGTGAATGATTATCAGAATAAAGAAGCTATCTTACTGCCAACGGATATCATTTCGGAAAATGCACAAGGCGAACAATATGTTTTTCTTGCCAAAAAAGGAGACAATAAAAATCAGTACGTTGCTGAGCGTGTTGTGATTTCTACCGGAAAAACACAAAATGGATTTACCGAAATTCTGTCAGGAATTCAAAAAGGAGATAAAGTTATTCGCGAAGGAGCGAGAAGTGTGCAAGAAGGACAACGTGTTTCGACTTTGTAAGGTTCAGATTTTCGACTTGTCCAACAGGAAATGAATTTTTACTGATAGGAAATCAATTCCGACCGACAAGAAATCGATTCCGACCAACAGGAAATCGATTTTGACCGATAAGAAATCAATTCCGACCAACAGGAAATTGATTCTGACCGACAAGAAATCAATTCTGACCAACAAGAAATCAATTCTGACCAACAAGAAATCAATTCTGACCAACAAGAAATCGATTCTGACCAACAGGAAATCGATTTTGACCGATAAGAAATCAATTCCGACCAACAGGAAATTGATTCTGACCGACAAGAAATCAATTCTGACCAACAAGAAATCAATTCTGACCAACAAGAAATCAATTCTGACCAACAAGAAATCAATTCTGACCAACAAGAAATCGATTCTGACCAACAGGAAATGAATTCTGACCGGTAAAAATCCATTTCTGACAAGTAAATATTCAATTATTATTGGTAAAAATTTATTGATGAGCGGTAAAAATCGATTTGTATCAGGTAAAAACAAAATTGGTGACGATAATTCTAAAAATAAATGTAGAATATGAACTCAAATATTAATCAAATAGAAGTAAACACCCGTGAGGATTTCGCAAAATTTTTGGAATTTATTAAAAATGGATATATTTTCAAGAGTAAGTTTGCGACCTTGGAGACGAAGCGTTAAGAAAATCAATAAATGGAACGTAGAAAATCTCTACTGTTTGAGCGTAGCGAGTTTAGAGATTTTCAGTGAAATGAATTGATTTTTAGCGGAGTATCCAAAGTCTTGAATTTTTGGTTTCACATACTAAGCTCTCGCTTACTATGTTTCAAGACAAAAGAACATAAAAAAACAATTATAATTAAAAGAAATAAAACCCATATCATACTATGAGTAATATCAAAGATAAAGAGTTCAAGATGTCGTCTTGGGCAATTGACAACAAATTCACGATTTACGTGATGATTTTTATCTTTTTCCTTGCCGGAATGCTGGCGTATATGAATATGCCTCGCGAGAGTTTTCCGGAAATTAAGGACACGAAGATTTACATCAGCGTTGTCTATCCCGGAAATACCGCCGAGGACATCGAAAGGCTGATTGTTGACCCGTTGGAAGAGAAACTCAAAGGAGTCAGTCACCTGAAAAAAATACAATCCTCCTCGCAGGAAGATTACGGAATGATAACGCTCGAATTCACCGAGAAAATCACCATCGAAAGTGCTTTGCAAAAGGTAAAAGATGAGGTGGATAAGGAAGTGTCAAGCGAAGATTGGCCTACATTCAACGGGGCAAAGGTGGAGCCTAATGTATTTGATATTACTATTTCGGAGTTTATCCCTATTTTGAACGTAAACATTTCCGGAAACTACCCAACCGCCAAGCTCAAAGAATTTGCCGAGCAGATGCAGAAGAAAATCGAAAATCTGCCCGAAATAAAAGAAGCAACCATTCGCGGAGCACAGGAAAAAGAGGTGGAAGTTGCCATCGATATGTACAAAATGATGGCTTCGCGGGTAAGCATTGACGATGTAATCAATGCCATCAGCCGAGGGAACGTAACAATGTCCGCCGGAAATCTTATCTCATCGGGGCAAAGACGCACCATACGAATGGTCGGGGAAATTGAGCAACCTACCGATTTGAAAAACTTCATCGTGAAGTCGGATAATGGTGTGGTTTTCTTGGGAGATATCGCCGAAGTTTCTTTCCGAGATAAGGACAGAACCACTTACGCCCGTGAGTTTGGGCAAGGCGTGGTAATGCTCGACGTGAAAAAGCGTTCGGGCGAAAATATGATTCAGGCAAGTGAGAAAATCAAGGAATTAGTAAACGAAATGAAAGATGATTTCCCGAAAGACCTATCGATAACCATCGCTAATGACCAATCACAACAGACCGAAAATATGGTCAGCGACCTCAGTAACAATGTGATTTTCGGGGTGTTCCTTGTGGTGGGCGTACTGATGTTCTTCTTAGGTTTCCGCAATGCGTTGTTTGTGGGATTTGCCATCCCGATGTCGATGTTTATGTCCTTTATGATTATCAATGCTTTGGGCTATACGCTCAACACGATGATTCTCTTCGGACTTATTATGGGACTGGGAATGCTTGTGGACAATGGAATCGTGGTAGTCGAGAATGTATTCCGATTGATGGAAAAAGAAGGAATGAGCCGCTATGAAGCAGCGAAGGCAGGCATCGGGGAAGTCGCCGTACCGATTATCATTTCCACCTTAACCACCGTAGGAGCGTTTTTGCCTTTGGCAATGTGGCCTGGCATTATGGGGGACTTTATGATGTACTTCCCTTTAACGCTTTCCATCGTGTTGGGATCGTCGCTCTTCGTGGCAATCTTCTTCAACTCGATGTTAGTATCCGAATTTATGGACATTAAGGAGAAAGTACTCAGCGTAAAACAGCTGGTAAGGATCAGTATATTACTTTTCGTCATCGGAACGTTCATAATACTGGTCGGGGGAGCCGTACGCGGCTTAGGAACGGTGATTTACTTCACGATTATTTCACTATGGGCGTACAAATATTGCATCAAAGGGCTTGCGGATAGTTTCCAAAAGAAAGTACTTACAAGAATGGAGGATATGTATGAGAAAACCCTTCGTTTTACACTTCGCGGGAAGAATCCGTATTTGTTGGTGGCATCTACTTTTGCTTTGCTAATCGTTTCGTTTGTGTTATTTGGCTGGTCGGTAGGTACGGGGCGTACGAGCATAAACTTCTTCCCCGATAACAAACCGAACCAAATCATCGTTTACATCGAATATCCTGAAGGAACGGACATTGAAAAGACCAACACCGTAACCCAAGACATCGAAAAACGAATCTATGCCCTTTTAAACAGCGACCAATACAAAGACAGCGATTACAACTTTATGGTGGAATCGGCGGTGGCACAAGTGGGCGAAGGAGCGGGCAATCCGTACACTGACGGAGCTTCATCGGCAGAGATGCCCAATCGTGGGAAGGTTACCGTAACGCTTCGGGAGTTTAAATACCGTCGTGGGCAAGATTCGGAAGAGCTTCGTGCGAAAATTCAATCCGATTTAAGGGGCGTTTACCCCGGGGTTTCTATTTCGGTTGAAAAAGACCAAAACGGACCGCCTGCCGGACATCCGATAAACATCGAACTTCGGGGCGAGGACTACAGCCAACTGATTGTTACCGCCGAACATATGCGCGATTTCATCAAACAGAACAACATTGCAGGCATCGATGAGCTAAAAATCGACGTAAACAAGAACAAACCCGCCATAGAGGTGGAAATTGACCGTGTAAAAGCGGGCGAATTGGGTGTTTCCGTGGGACAGATTTCCAACCAATTGCGTCGTTCCGTATTCGGGGAGAAAGCAGGCGTTTACAAGGAAAAAGGCGACGATTATGATATTTACGTTCGCTTTAATCAGGCAGACCGTTACAATACCAATGTATTGTTCAACCAACATATCATTTTCAGAGATGCCACCACAGGAGAATGGCGACACGTTCCCGTTTCTTCCGTGACCAAATACAAAAACACTTCGTCGTTCAGCACCATAAAACACAACAAAACCGACCGTGTGGTAACGCTTTATTCGGCTTTAAGTCCCGGATTTAGTGATGCAAGTGCCATCGTAAGGCAAATTCAGCAGGAAATGAAAAACTTCGACCTCCCGCAGGATATCAAAATCGATTTTACCGGACAGATTGAAGAACAAAACAAAGAAATGGCTTTCCTTTCAACAGCGTTGCTTATTGCTGTGGGATTGATTGTATTCCTTTTGGTGTATCAATTCAACTCAATAGTAAAACCAACACTGATTTTCATCACCATACTACTAAGTTTCACGGGGGTTTTCTTAGGGCTGATTATCACGGGGCAACCTTTCGTTATTCTGATGACGATGATGGGAATCATTTCCTTGGCGGGAATTGTGGTAAATAACGGAGTGGTATTGCTTGATTATACGCAACTACTCATCGACCGCAAGAAGGAAAAAATGGGCTTGGCGGTGTACGATAAAATAAACAACGAAGCGGTTTACGATGCTATTGTAGCGGGTGGGAAGGCACGTTTGCGTCCTGTTTTGCTTACTGCTATTACCACCGTACTGGGGCTAATACCTCTTGCCATTGGGTTTAATATTAACTTCTTTACGCTATTTGATTCACTAAATCCGAATATTTACTTCGGAGGAGATAACGTTATCTTCTGGGGACCATTGGCGTGGACGGTTATCTACGGACTGGTATTTTCAACATTTCTTACGCTGATTGTCGTTCCGGTGATGTTCTACCTGACTTCAAAATTTTCAAACCGCTTTGGAAAGGTTTACAAACAAGATAACGAAGGAAATACAATTCTGGTAGAGAGATAAAAGAAAAAGAGCCAAGTATCAAGGGGACAAGAAACAAGTTAAAAGGATAAAGATTTGTACTTTGAGTTTTAAAAACCACATAGATAGATTAAAATAGACTCGAAATTATATGCCTATGTGATGGAATAAATTATCGGTAATAATCTAAAAATGAGCGCATTCGTAAACTTTCATTTTGTAATAAGAGGTTGAAAGTTAAACACAAAAAATCCAGTAGTTTTTATCGAAACTGCTGGATTTTTCTTTTTTGAGTACTTTTATTGACTTTGAAGTCTGAGGAAGGAACAGCACTCTGTAATAATTTTCGCACCCGCATATACACTCTAAAGGATTTTACCCCTATCACCAATATTGATGGACTTTCCCTTTGCATAGTAAATCGGTAATTTAACATAAAAGCAAGAAAGTAGACAAAGGTAGAAATATATTAAATTTTCCATCATGATTGGTAACATATCGCCCCGCTCTCCAATGACACAAGATTTTGTTTCATTCTTAAAAGATCACGAGACCATCCCTTTAGAACTATTGTTCTTATATACCGTATTAATAGCAAAAAAAATAAGCAACAATACAAAAATAATTGAGAAAGTTCCACAATAGAAACAAAAATCACATGCCGAAGATTGGATAATTTCCTTGGAAACTACCATACTTCCTTATTTTTGAACGAAGTAACTTTATCAGAAAGTTAACTTTACTTCATTTTAACCGAATCTCCAATAGTTGTCCCAATTTTGTCTCAATGGTAAAAAAACAAAGCGTAATAAATTGTTTATCAATTTATTACGCTTAAAAAGTAGCGGGAACAGGACTCGAACCTGTGACCTTCGGGTTATGAGCCCGACGAGCTACCTACTGCTCTATCCCGCGATTTCTGAGTGCAAATATACAACCTTTTTTGATACATCCAAAAAAAAAGTGATTTTTTTATTTCATGCATCACCAAGTTATATAGAAAAACCTGATATTAATGATATTTCTCTCTAATGTATAAAGTCCTAATTATGAATGCATTAATTAAAAAATCATTTTGAAGAGTAAAAATTTGGAGAAGATATTTCAGTAGCATCATTCGGTTAAGTGAATTTTTAGTGAGTTCCTCTAACCTTTTATTGCCTTATGAAAACTTCATTTCAAAACATTTTTATATTTTTGCGACTAAATAACACTTCATGTAATAATGAAAAAAATCATTTTAGCATCAGCGTCTCCTCGTCGTCAACAATTTTTTAATGAACTCCATTTGAACTATGAAATCGTTATAAATCCCGTTGATGAAATTTACCCTCAAAACTTGGTTCGGGAGCAGATTACTAATTTTTTAGCTGAACTGAAAGCAACACCTTTTAAAGACACCTTGAACGATGATGAAGTTGTAATCACCTCCGATACTATTGTATGCATTGAAAATCAGGTATTAGGAAAACCTAAAAATTATGAAGAAGGTGTTGCTATGCTTCAATCCCTTTCAGGTAGACAACATGAGGTTATCACTTCGGTATGTTTCACTACTACAAAAACTCAAAAAACGGTACATTGCACCACTAAAGTTACTTTCAAAACTCTGTCCAAAGAAGAAATAGACTTTTATCTAACAAACTATAAACCATACGACAAAGCGGGAGCCTATGGGATCCAAGAATGGATAGGTTACATTGGTGTGGAAAATATTGAAGGTTCGTACAACAACGTTATTGGACTACCTACGCATTTGGTTTACAAAACATTACAAGAATTACTTTAACACAAAAGATACGCAACAGTTTCTGAGGACAAGTATCTTAAGACAAAAAATATGTTAATTAATTTGCTAAGAATAGATTAAGTTGTACTTTTGAAACTCTAATTATATCAGTTATGGCAGAAAATATCAAAATCGACACCAATCAACACATTTTGTTTGAGGAAGCTCAAAAGCGCATCAAACAAAAAAAAATGCTTACATTCCACTTTTTTGTTTTTATCTTGGGATGTATCTTCATGTACGTAATTAATCGTATTTTGGATTATGGCATCGCCTACAATTGGTATATTTGGGGTATTATGATCTGGACGTTTCTTTTTTTACTACATGTGATTAACGTTTTCCTTATCAACAGATTTATGGGCAAAGAGTGGGAGCGTAAACAACGTGAACGTTTGGTAGAGTTACAGCAGAAGAAAATCTTAAAGATGGAAGTTGCCATAGAAAAAGAATTCGAGAAGCAAAAAGAACAAGTCGCAAAAGAACTCCTGAAAGAACAGAATACAAATCTTGAGCAAAACATTTCTTCTGAACAAAATACGCAAAGAATATGATAACACTCATTGCAGCGGCTTCTGAAAACGATGCCTTAGGGAAGAAAGGAGATCTACCTTGGCATTTACCCAAAGATTTTAAACGTTTCAAGGAATTGACCACAGGACATTGCATCATAATGGGAAGAAAAACTTTTGAAACCTTCCCGAAACTACTTCCAAATCGCACTCATATTGTCATCACACGACAGAAGGACTACTTTGCCAAAGGTTGTATGGTGGTTAGTACACTCGAAAAAGCAATTGAAGAAGCTTATCAATTGGATACTTCGCCCTTTGTGATTGGAGGTGGAGAAATTTATAATTTAGCATTACCCTTAGCCGACAGGATTGAACTAACAAGAGTACACGCTTCATTTGAGGATGCCGATACGTTTTTCCCAAAAATAGACATAAATGAATGGGAAATAGTCCATTCTCAACATGTTGAAAAAGACCAGCAACATCAATACAACTTTACTTACGAAACTTACGAACGAAAAAAGAAAAACGCAAAATGACACCAAAAGTAGCTATTCAGGGGATTAAAGGTTCTTTTCACTACCAAGCTGCCACGGAATGTTTAGGACAAAATATTGAGATTGTTGAGTGCAATTCTTTTGATAAAACGGTAAAAAGCCTTTTGAATAATTCATCTGATTTGATTGTAATGGCTTTAGAAAACAGTATTGCAGGATCTATCCTACCTAACTATGCGTTGATTGATCGCTTCCAGTTGCATATTATCAAGGAACATTACATTGATATTCAACAAAATTTAATGATGTTTCCAAACCAAAAATGGGAGGATTTACAAGAGGTTCACTCCCATCCTATGGCTCTTTTGCAATGTAAACAATTTTTTGAGGATTTTCCAAACATCAAACTTGTAGAAGACACTGACACAGC
Organism: Capnocytophaga canis; assembly: GCF_043187445.1. Taxonomy (NCBI): domain Bacteria; kingdom Pseudomonadati; phylum Bacteroidota; class Flavobacteriia; order Flavobacteriales; family Flavobacteriaceae; genus Capnocytophaga; species Capnocytophaga canis. Next base: position 1,920,401 of record NZ_CP171121.1, read on the forward strand.
ATCGACTGCACGTCGTATTAGAGAACAAAAACTAAAAAACATCGGAGCAATCGGCTCAAAATCAGCTGCTGAATTGTATGGTTTAGAAATCATACAATACAGTATTCAAACGATGAAAGTCAATTCTACTCGATTTGTTGTGCTGAGTCTTTCTGAAAACAAAACTGAGAAAAGCAAACTAACGAAAGCTTCCTTAAAGTTTCAGGTCGACCACAAACGAGGAAGTTTGGCAACGGTGTTGAATGTTATCAGTGACTGTAACATCAACATGACCAAAATTCAGTCATTACCAATTATTGAAACTCCTTGGAAGTATGCTTTCTTTGTAGATATTATTTTCGAAAAATACGAAGATTTTGAAAAAGCCTATAAATTGTTATCCATCATGGCGGAAAATTTCAGGGTTTTAGGAATTTACGAATCAAAAAATACAAATATCTCAAACATAGGTAATTAATATAAAGTTGTGGGTAAATATTATTAGGTCTACAATCTGCCTTTACAAAAAAGAAAAAAATGAACAAAGCTGTTATCATTGGTTTAGGACTCATTGGCGGGTCTATTGCATTAGAACTACGAAAACGATGTGGCTATACCCTTTGGGGTATAGATGCTAATCCTACACATATTAACAAAGCTATGGCATTAGGAATCATCGACAATGAGGTTGATTACGAAGCTATTAAAGAAGCTGATGTAGTCATCATTTCGGTTCCTGTGCACATCACTCCGCAAGTGGTTGCGAAAGCATTAGACTACGTAGGCGAACAAACCTTAGTATTTGACGTAGGTTCGGTGAAGGAACGAATCTGTAAGCATGTTGAAAATCACCCAAATAGAAGTCATTTCGTAGCTGGACATCCTTTAGCAGGAACTGAATTTTCAGGGCCAGAGTCTGCTGTGTACGACCTTTTTGACGGAAAAGTAATGGTTTTGTGCGACACAGAAAAGAGCCACTGGAAACATTTGGATAAAGCGATTGAAATTTCTAAAAAACTGAACATGCGAGTAAAAATGATGCCTGCTCACGATCACGATTTACACGCCGCTTATGTATCGCATCTTTCACACGTAATTTCTTTCGTATTGGGACAAACTGTGTTAGATATTGAACGCAACGAACAACAAATTTTCGATATGGCAAGTACAGGTTTTGCATCGACTGCACGGTTAGCTAAAAGCTCACCAAGCACATGGAGTCCTATTTTTTTAGAAAACAAAAAACATGTGCTTAGATCACTGGAGGAGTACATCAAAAACCTTCAAAACTTCAAACAACTTATTGAAAATGAAGATGATGAAAATCTTAGAAAAACCATAAAAGAAATCAACTACATTAAAAAAGTACTACAAAAATAGACTCAAATCCAATATTTTATCTCTTAGGAATTTTGATGTAGTATACTTTTCCGGATTTGTTTTCCAACTTTCGGCTACGGAGCCACGAATTGTGGAGTTTTAGTTCTTTATAAGTGATATTATGTTTCTTTGCAAAATCCGTTAGATCTGTGATTGATGTATCAACCTTGACACTGTAAGTCGGTACTTCATTGTAGAGGTGTCTGGCTTCAAAATTAAAACCGTATTTCGCTGGATTCTTCATAATTTCTTTCACCGCTAAAATTCTAAAAACATAACGAGATGTTTCCGAATTTAGCCACAAATCGTAATAATCAGTTGTTTGCTGAGCATTCATCTGATTTTTCATTCCCGAAATTCCGGCGTTGTAGGCCGCAGCAGCCATTGTCCAGCTTCCTGTACTTTCTTTTGCCTTTTTTAAATAATCACAAGCTGCCTGAGTTGCTTTCTCCACATGATAACGTTCATCAACATTATTATTAACTTCAAGTCCATGTTCAATAGCAGCGGGTTTCATAAATTGCCAAAATCCACTTGCTCCTGAAGGAGAAACTACATCCATAAGACCACTTTCAATCAAAGCCAAATATTTGAAATCATCAGGGACATTGTTTCGTTTGAGAATCGGCTCAATAATTGGAAAATATTTATTGGAGCGTTTCAAAAACAGCAATCCATTTGATTGCCAGTACGTATTTACCAAAAATTCTCTGTCCAAACGTTCGTACACGTCAGGAATTTCAATAGGAACACGCTCCCCAGCAAAATCAAGAGAAGTAGGCAAATCAATAGCGTAAACGTTATAACGCTTTTCTACGTTTTGGGCGTCATACCCTTTTGATATATCGTATTGCGAATAATCTTCTTGCTGAAAAATATTATTTTTATCTTGCTTAACTGCTACGGCATTAATCAGAAAGCCGGACATAACAACAATGGCTAAGCAATAAAAAGAAGTACGAATAATTGCCATATTGATGGATTTTTTAAAGTTGAGTACAAACCTAACACTTACAACCGGCAAATTTCTTACTTTTTTTCGTATAAAAAAAATGGAAAACCAAAATTATTTCAGACGGTGAATTTAAAAAAACACAAAAAACGTCCATTTATATGATTATATTGTTTACTTTTGCAAACTAGGTTTACATCAAATAACGATTTTGCGATGAATTTAATCATTGATCAGGGGAATACGAAAATAAAGGTAGCCTTATTTGAAAAACAAACCCTAATAGTTAATGAGGTTTTTTCGGATGTGGACTATGCTGAAAAAATCAGCAATATCATTGATAATCATCCTATAAAAAAAGGAATTGTTGCTTCAGTGGTAAAAGATGCTGAAAGTCGTTATTCATTTTTGAATGCTAAAATACAACAACTTGTGTTTGTAAACTCCGAAACTCCAATGCCCTTTCTGAACGAGTATGCTACTCCAAAAACATTAGGTGTGGACAGACTCGCGTTAATGGCAGCGGCGGTCAATCAGTTTCCTAATCAGAATGTATTGGTCATTGACGCTGGAAGTTGTATTACCTTTGACATGATGACTTCTGAAGGTGTGTACGTTGGAGGAGCAATTGCTCCTGGAATACAGATGCGATTGAGAGCCATGCATGAATTTACGTCAAAACTACCTCTGATAGAGCAACAAAACTTCGACATTAGCCATTTTATTGGAAAATCGACAAGGGATTGTATGCTATCGGGTGTGTACCACAACGTGGTTTGTGAAATTGAGGGTGTTATCGCTCGATATGAGCAACAATTTAAAAATTTAACGATAATTTTAACAGGGGGAGACCATCTTTATTTGGTTGAAAACATAAAAAATCGGATATTTGCAAAATCTTTTTTTCTGTTAGAAGGATTAAACGCAATTTTGGAACAAACAAAAGAGAGATAGATACGAAAAAAAAGGATTTTTACTCAATATGAACAATAAAACAATAGCTTTTATCTTTGCACTCGTCACGACCATTTCTGGGGTCTACGCTCAACAAACTATTGAATCTCCTTACTCCTACTATGGAATTGGAACATTGAATACTGATGGCAGTATTGAAGAAAGCCTTATGGGGGGCATAGGAGTTTATGCTGATAGTACGCGTGTGAACATGCAAAATCCTGCAACATTAGCAAAATTGAAGTTTACCGCATTTTCAGCAGGTTTATCATTCGACACAAAAAAAATAGCTTCAAATCAAACAAGTGTAAAAAGTAAAGAGACTTATGCCAATTACGTTTCATTAGGATTTCCTATTGCTGAAAAATTGGGCTTCTCCATAGGTTTACGACCTTATTCATCTGTAGGATACCGATTGTTATCAACTCAAACCACTAACGGAGTCATTCGAAAAAATGAATTTGAAGGCATTGGAAATGTAAACCAAATGTTTGCCTCGGTAGGCTACACGGTTTACAAAGGTTTACGTGTTGGGGCTTCGTTCAAATTCAATTTTGGAAAAACTGAAATGACTGATAATCTAGCAATTTCAGACGTACAATACGTAACAAGGGAGTACAGCCAATCAGTACTAAGAGGTTTTTCAACAAATTTGGGATTGTTCTACGACGGTAAATTTGATAACAAATTAGGATATAGTCTCTCTTTAGCGTATACACCTGAGAGCAAATTGACTTCAAAAAATGAAAGAACCATCTCAACGATGGGATATATGGGAGGAAGTCAAAACAATAGTTTAAACGTAATAGACTCACAATCAATAGACTTATTGAATTTAGGCTTGAAAGAAACCAAATTAACGTTACCTACACAAATCGATTTTGGGGTGGGCGTAGGCGAATTTCGAAGATGGTTCGTAGGGATTGATTACAGTTATTCCAATATGAAACGTTTCTCAAATCCGTTCTTAACAACAACCCAAGTTGGTTATGAAGATGCGTACAAACTATCAATAGGAGGTTTTTACCTACCTCAATTCAATTCTATATCAAGTTATTGGAAAAGAGTCACTTACCGAGCTGGGTTGCGTTTTGAGAATACAGGAATTGTATTAAAAAACGAATCAATTAATGATTTTGGCATATCTTTTGGAGTTAGCCTCCCCGTAAGAGGATTTTCTAATATCACAACAGGATTTGAGTACGGCAGAAAAGGTACGCTAAACCAAAATTTGATCAAAGAAAATTACTTCAACTTAAAAATAGGATTCACCTTGAATGACAAGTGGTTCCAAAAAACGAAATATCAATAATAAAATAAAAACAGACGAAAAGATGAAAAAAAGAGTTTTATTAGCTACTGCATTTGTTGTAAGCGCTTTCTATGTAGCAGATGTTCAAGCACAAGACTGCAAACAAGACCGCGAAATTTTACAAAATCTTTCCATATTTAACGAGGATGTAAAAGCGAAGAGATATGACGACGCTTATCCTGTTTGGAAATCAGTTTATGAAGCATGCCCAAACATAAACGCTGCTGTTTACGTGCGTGGTGAAGCTATTCTAAAACACAAAATCCAAAAATCAACAGGAGCAGAAAAAGATGGTTTCGTGAAACAATTGGTTAAGTTGTACAATGATTACCTTACTCATTTTCCTAATCGCATCACAAAAGCAGATGTTTTAACGAGAGAAGCCTTACTACTTTTTGATGAAAAAATAGGTTCTAACCAACAGATTTACGAATTGCTTCACAAAGCGTTTACTGAAGATAAAGCTAATTTTAAAAATGAAAAAGCATTGTACCTCTATTTCTCATCTTTGGTAACCATGTACGAAAGCAACGAGAAATCATTACAAGATGTATTTAACACCTATGATGATGTGAGCGAAAAAATTCAAGATGAGAAAAACATTTTGTCAGAAACTATCAATAAATTCATAGCTCAAGAAGAGGCGGGAACTATTGACGGAAAAGATAAAAAGGTTTTAGAGACTTCACGTCAGCGTATGGATAACTACGAAACCATTGGAGAAAGTGTGGATGCTAAGTTAGGTAAATTAGCGGATTGCGATAACCTAATCCCTCTTTACAACAAAAACTTTGAAGCAAACAAAGAAAACGAGGAGTGGTTGCGTCGTGCTGCCGGAAAAATGTCTGATAAAGATTGTACAAGCGATCCTTTATTCGTGAAAATCGTAAGTTCTCTACATACTTTATCTCCTTCAGCAGCATCTGCTTATTACTTAGGAGTATTGAATGACAAGAATAAAAACTCTGCTAAAGCTATTGAATACTATAACGAATCAGTTCGTTTGGAAAGCGACAACCTTAAAAAGGCAAGAATATTAACTAAAATTGCCTTTAAATATTCAAAAGCAAATGCAGTAAGATATGCACAAGAAGCTTTGAAATACAATCCTTCAAATGCTGATGCCTATCGAATAATTGCAAACGCCTATGCGGAAAGTGCTAACGAGTGTGGAAACTCTTCATTTGAGAAAAGAGCTATCTATTGGTTAGCTGCCAATACAGCTCGCAAAGGAGGATTAGAAAGTTTAGCGACTCGCTATGAAGCCTTAGCTCCTTCAAAAGTAGATATTTTCGAGTCTGGAATGGCAGGTAAAACGATTACTTTCAAATGTTGGGTAGGTCAATCAGTGAAAGTGCCTTCTTTGTAAAAAATGATTAACAAACGATTACATAAAATTAAAAGTATTGCCGTACTTGGTTGTATGGCAATACTTTTTTCGTGTACTACCGATTTGCGAACCCTACAAGAACTGAATATTACCCATAAATTTCCTCAGGGTGAAATTTATGATTTCAAATTAATTTATACGGACTCAACTAAAGTGATAGCCGTTTTGAGTAGTCCCTTGAGTAACGATTTCTCTAACCAACAATTCCCTTTCACTGATTTTCCAAGCGGATTGCAGGTTGATTTTTTCGATAAGGATAACAACAAAAATACGGTAGAAGCTAAATACGGAATTATCTACATGAACTCCCAAATGGTTGAGCTTCGAGACAGCGTGGTTCTGACTACCTACGATGGAAAAAAATTAACCACCGAACAATTATTCTGGGATCAAAAAACGGATTGGATTTTCACCGACCAAGAGTTCTCTTTTACCGATCATAAAAAAGGGACGGTTACTAAGGGAGTTGGAATGGACTTTGACAAAGCCTTTTCTACCGTAAAAGCACATAAAACCACTGGAGTTTTAGCTGTGGAAGAAAAGGAATAAATATTTTCTTTGATAACTTCACCGATTTTAGTTGAACATCAAAAAAAATCACCTCCTTTGAAGAAAAAACTCAAAATAGATTTGTAATTAATATATAATTAAACAGTTTGTATTAAAATCACTGAAAAATCTGATCAATAAACTCGAAAACTAGCATTTTAAGCTCTTGCTAAAATCAAAATAATCATTTAAAAAAACATGAATACACGAATATTTTTTGAATACGCTTATCTGATTATCAGCATTTACGCTGCTTTTCAAGCATATCGCCTTTGGGATAGTACCGATACAAAAGACTTTTATATGTACCTCATTTTTGGAGTAGTTGCCTTTGGGATGTTTCTTCTGAGACGATTTACTCGTAAAAAAGGAAACAAATAGTCAAATATTTGTTAAGGATAGGTATATCTTTCGATTATTTTGTATCTTTGCATCTCTAAAAAATAGGCTTTATGGCTACTTATAAATTGTCGAATGATTGGTTCGATGACACATTTAAATTAATTGCCATACATACTACTTTGGAAGATTTTCGGCTAGTTTATTTCTTAAACAACCACCTAAAAATCAATCTTTCAAGAAACAAAAAAAAGAAAATTGTAAATGAACAAAATTCAGTGCCATTTCCATATTTTGAATGGTATGACGAACTGTCGGACGTGAACTGGCATTGCATCTCCAATAAAGTAAATGTAGAAAATAACATAAAAGATAGCGGACTCTTGTTTGATTCCTTGTACACGGCTTCCTACCTATTGAAAGATAAGAAAAAGGTAGATTTTTTTCTAAAAATAGATTGTGACAATCGTTTTAAAACTCAAAATGTTTTGGACAAGGTAAATGAAATCACGCAAGTAATTGCTTATGAGATAGATACATATACATTAAATACAAAAAACAAATTAATACTTCAAGGATGTTAAATATTAAAAAGACAAAAATAGTCGCTACTTTAGGACCTGCAACGGATTCCTTAGAAACGATTAAAGCGATGGTGGAAGCGGGTGTGAATGTGTTTCGTATTAACTTCTCACACGCTGATTATGAAGAGGTAAAGAAGCGTATCGGACTTATCCGTACGGTAAATGAGGAATATGGGTACAACACAGCGATATTAGCAGATCTTCAAGGGCCTAAACTCCGAGTGGGAGTAATGGAAGAAGGGGTTTTTGTAGCTCCCGACGACAGAATTACTTTCGTTACAGGAGAGCCTTTCGTTGGCACAAAAGAGCGTGTGTATATGAATTACAAAGAGTTTCCGAATGATGTGAATCCAGGTGAGCGCATTTTACTCGACGACGGAAAACTTATCTTTGAAGTAGTTTCTACTAATAACGTCAATGAAGTGGAAGCAAAAGTAATCCAAGGGGGAATCTTAAAATCTAAAAAAGGTGTAAACCTTCCTAATACAAACGTTTCATTACCTGCATTGACCGAAAAAGATGTGAAAGATGCTTTGTTTGCCATTACCCAGGACGTGGATTGGTTCGCCTTATCATTTGTTCGTCACAGCCGAGACATTCAGGATTTGAAAGACTTGATAGCTGAAAATGCAGGATATAAAATTCCGATTATCGCAAAAATTGAGAAGCCAGAGGCTCTGGTAAATATTGATAAAATCATGGCGAATTGCGATGGTATAATGGTGGCTCGTGGTGATTTAGGAGTAGAAATCCCTGCCGAAGAAGTACCTCTAATTCAAAAAGAATTGGTTCGTAAAGCAAAAATCAATCACATTCCTGTGATCATCGCAACGCAGATGATGGAAAGTATGATTTCGAGCTTAACACCAACTCGTGCTGAGGTAAATGACGTAGGAAATTCCGTAATGGATGGAGCTGACGCTGTGATGTTATCGGGGGAAACCTCCGTAGGGGCATATCCCGTACAAGTGATTGAGCAAATGAGCCGTATCATTCACAGTGTAGAACATTCCGATTTAATTAAAGTACCAATGATTACTCCATTTGTACGTTCTAATCGTTATGTAACGAACTCTATCTGTTTCCACGCAGCAACAATGGCTAACGAAATGAACGCCAAAGTAATTTCGACATTAACAAATAGTGGCTACACTGCAGGATTGATTTCTTCATATAGACCCAAATCTCACATATTAGTATTCACATCAAACCGACGTATTTTAACCCGACTAAGCCTATATTGGGGAGTAACTACGTTCTACTACGACCGCTTCGTTTCAACGGATGAAACTATTGAAGATGTGAACCATATCGCTAACGAAAAAGGATATGTAAACATGGGTGACATTATGATAAGCCTTGCAGCAATGCCTATTCAAGGAAAAGGAATGGTAAATACTTTACGGGTATCTGAAATTGACTCATGTGCGATTAGAACGAAATAAAAACTTTTTCGTTAAATGAAAAAATAAGAAATGCTAAATGCTTTAAAAGGGACTTTATACCTTTTTAGTTAGCGTATCTGTAAATATACAATAGGGATTAGTTAAATTAGTTAGCTAATCCCTATTGTACTTGTATGAATTAACTTCCTAAATTATTAAAAAAGTGATTGGGTAAAATTAAAATTTTGTAACTATCTTTGTCGCTGATTTATACAAAAAACGATTATGGCAGCACAAAAACCAAGCATACCAAAGGGTACACGCGATTTCTCGCCTACGGAATTGGCTAAACGATATTTTATTATCGATAAAATAAGAAACGAATTTACCAAATTTGGATTTCAACCCATTGAGACACCAAGTTTTGAAAATTATGACACTCTTATGGGAAAATATGGAGAGGAAGGTGATCGTTTGATTTTCAAAATTTTAAACTCAGGGAATTTCGCCGAAAAAGTAGATCCTTCCGATTGGGAAACCAAAAATGTAACAAAACTCACTCCTCAAATTTCTGAGAAGGCTTTGCGTTATGATTTAACAGTACCTTTTGCTCGGTATGTAGTACAGCACCAAAACGACATCACGTTTCCGTTCAAAAGGTACCAAATTCAACCTGTTTGGCGTGCCGACCGACCTCAAAAGGGACGTTTTCGTGAGTTTTACCAATGCGACGCCGATGTGGTAGGAAGCAACAGTCTTTGGCAAGAAATTGAATTCGTACAGCTTTACGATAGCGTTTTTACACAACTGAATCTCAAAGGGGTTACCATTAAAATGAATAATCGCAAAATTTTGAGTGGATTTGCGGAAGTAATTGGAGAAAGTGAAAAACTCATTGATTTCACTGTTGCTTTAGACAAATTGGATAAGATAGGACAAGAAGGAGTCATCAATGAAATGCTCTCAAAAGGGATTTCGGCACAAGCTATTGAAAAAATAAAACCTATTTTTCATCTTAAAGGAGATTTCTCTCAGAAAATCACAACTCTAAAAACTATCTTACAAACTTCTGAAATAGGAAAAAAAGGCATTGAAGAACTCGAATTTATTGAAAAATCAATCTCGGTTTTGCCGCTACAAACGGCTTTTTTAGATTTGGATGTAACTTTGGCACGTGGGTTAAACTATTATACAGGAGCTATTTTTGAAGTTGCCGCACCGAAAAATGTAAACATAGGTTCCATCGGAGGTGGAGGTCGATATGACGATTTGACAAACATATTTGGACTGAAAGGCATCAGCGGTGTAGGAATTTCATTTGGTTTGGACAGAATTTGTTTAGTCATGGAAGAACTAAATTTATTTCCTTCGGAAATCAGTGAGACAGTGGATGTGCTGTGTGTCAATTTCGGAGAGCAAGAAGCTTTGCAAAGTCTGAAATTAATACAACAGCTTCGAACATTGGGGCTAAAAGCCGAATTATACCCAGAGAGTGCGAAAATGAAAAAACAAATGGATTACGCTAATAAACGTAATATTCCTTACGTGGTAATCATAGGAGAATCAGAACTCGAAAAAAAATCATTTGTAGTGAAGAACATGCAAACGGGTGAACAGTTCGAACATGGATTCAACCAAGTTAGCATCTCTACTTTCAAATAAACTTAATTTTTCAGTAGATACCAACTCAAAAAGGTATTTTTGAAACAAATAAAATAGAGGCTGACCTTTTTCGGGTCAGCCTCTATTTATTGATTCAATCATTTGTCATTTAATCATTCTGTTCTCCTCGCTTTGCATTAAAATAAAGCTTATACTCTTTTCCTCCTTCTTCAAAAAGGACGTAAAGTGTATGTCTTCTCGTATAAACATCTCTGTATTCCCAAAAATTTAATTCCCCCGTCATAATAGAGTTAGAACCCTCATAAACAATGAAATTAGTAATCTTTGCATTTTGATATTCAGGGAATACAATAGCTTTAATATTAATTTTGGAAATGTCTCCATTAAATTTCACTCTTAATTGTTTTTTGAAATATTTACTATTTTCGTGATAGACTTCTGCTTCTTGTATTCGCATTGTTGGATGTGTAGGTTTTGGCAACTCTACTTTGATAGTGATTGGTGTCTCCAGGCTCCCAAACGAATCTACGTTACTATCTATAAAGAGTTTATATTCCGTCTCTGCCAAGAAATTAAATGGGACAGTAAGCACCAAATTTCCTTGCGCATCCATCTCTTTTCCAATCATCAAAATCCATTCTTTAGAAGGAGTACGGCTTCTTATAGCTGTATAATGATTGATTTTATCTCGACCTCCGTCCCGTAGATCACCATGTGGATAGAATAAGTTTGATCCTTTAATCACCAAAGTTTCACCTTGTGTAACAGAAGTTTTTGAAACTCCCGTAACCACAGGAGGTTTGGGGATATACACTTTAACTGGCTCTTTTTTATTGTTTACTAAAGGATAAGTATATTCTTTTCCTTCGTAGCGGATAACAAACTCAAAATCCGTACCTGTCTCCAATGAAGTATTTGGAAGCTCTAACGGAGCTTCTAGTATAATTGTTGTAGAATTAGTATGAAATCTTGCATTTTCTAATGGGAGATATTCTCCATTTTTCTTAATAAAGAAACTATGCTTTGCAAAGTCTTTTCTGTTTATACTCGCAAAAATTCCAAATTGCTCTGCAAGATAAAGCAAGGAATTAGGTTTTTTTGGGCCTCCGCCATTACTCGTAATATAATGAAAAACGGGGTCCCCGCCATGAAGCACAAAAGTATAGCTCATCGCACTATTGTTCTCTGCAATACGAACATCTAACTTATATATTCCGTTCAGATACGTATCTGGAAGTTTTACGTGTATTTTTTTGTTAGTATCATCTACTTTTTGGATAGTGAGTGGCACACTTGATTTTCCATCTTCGGTAACCAACGAAACCCGAATATCTTCGTGCTTTGGCAAAACATTCACACCAAAAACAATGGTTCCTCCTGGAGGGACGTTTCGGAATTCTTCTCCATTAATTGATAAACTCAGCTTTGGCAAATCGTCAAAGATTACTGTTACAGTATATTTTAGAACCGTTTTTCCGTCTTCGGATGTAACGGTATATTCCACAGGTTTGGTGTAGTCAAGCGTTTGTCCTGCCTTCGGATGAATCGTTGCTCCCTCTGAAATTTCAAATACAGAGGTCAATTTGGTTACGTCCGTAGTTAAGGGAACTACTATTCTGATATCAGCATTTTTATCATGTTGATTTAAACTAGGATGCGGGTTGTAGTGATCACGTGACTTACCAACTTCTTTAAAATGCAATCGGTAGATATTACTTTCTGAAAGAAGTCGTTTGGTAACGATGACTTTATATTCCGCCTTAGTTCCATCCTCTGCCGTTATGGTGTAGACCACTGGGGTAGTATAGTCTCTTTTTTGCGTAGGATCGGGACTGATGGTAGCCTTGTCAGGAATACGAACTGTGGCTACCAACGCCTTAATATCAAACGGAGTTTCGATAACTGCCGTCACCACATTATCTTTTATTTCTGTGTTACGCCATTTTCCAGTGGCTTCATCAAACAAAGTAAAGTCTCCAAGGATTTTTTGAGAACTCAATTTTTGTTCAGGTTCGTTAGGAATTTCTCCTGTTGGGTTGTCCTTCCCACAGCCAATGACAAGCAATGTCATCAGCACTAAGTACTGTAATTTTTTCATCTCTTTGTTAATGTTTTAAAATGGGAGCAAAAGTAAAAAATCCGTTCTTAAAAAACTGCCATCACTTTCATAAAAAACCTAAAATTACTAATGAACCCCTATTACAAAAACACTCTTCATCCTCCACTTTCGTAGCCCTGATTTGAGCAACAGTACAAATTAGATTTTTAAAAACAACAATTTTATTGAATATACAATTTGAAAAAATTGAAAATTGGAGTTTAATGGTTGTAGCTTTACTTCATAGAATATTTTTGTAGCAAAAAAGATTGCTTATCAGTTTTGAATACCACAAAAAGAGGCTAAAATTTGAACAAGTCGTGGTTTTATTTTGTAGATTTGTATCCTGTTTGATGTGAAATGAACGCTAAAATAGATAACCACCTAATAAAAATAATGGTATGAAAAAAATATGTTCTATAATGATATTTATCCCATGTTTATTGTTTGGACAAAAAATCAACATTTCCTATATTGATTCTCTTTTTCAGAAAGAATTTAAAAACGGAAAGTTTAGCGGACATGTACTTGTTTCACAAAATGATACCATCGTTTACGATGTTTTTTTTGGAAAAGCCGACTACGAAAAAAATATACCATTTACCCGAAATACGATTTTTCAGTTGGCGTCAGTTTCAAAACAATTCACGGCAACAGCAGTCTTAATTTTGGAACAACAAGGGAAATTGAAATTAGAAGATTACGTTAAGAAATACTTGCCGACTTATCCTTATAAAGATGTTAAAATCATACATTTATTGAATCACACTTCGGGTATGCCCGATTTTTCAAAAACGATGGTTCCCGATTTGAATATGAAAAAAATCAATGGTAACAAAGAGCTGATGAAAATGTTATCATCGGGGAAATATCCACAACAATTGTCGGCGGGCGATAAGTGGGATTACTGTGACATAGCATATTGTACTGCAGCCGTTTTAATCGAAAAAGTTAGCGGAATGCCATTTAAGGAGTTTATGCACAAGTACATTTTCAAACCTGCTCAAATGAATGACACTTCTGCCGAATATTACACCGACAAAAGATTAGTTACAAAGAAAGAAATTTGTCAGGGCTATGAACTTGATGAGCTAACGAAAACCAGAAAAATAGCCTATGAACAGCCTCATAATTCGTATGTTCGTGGTTTGGGTGGTTTTTATGGTGACGGATCGGTTTATTCCACAGCCTATGATTTGCTGAAATGGGATAAAGCTCTGCATTCCGATGTTATTTTAAATCAATCAAGTAAACAGAAATTGTTTTCGCCTACGCTTTTAAACGATGGTTCCTACGCAAAAGATTTGGATTACAACTACGGATTGGGTTGGTATATTGGTGAAAATCCTCAATGGGGAACTTTTTATTTTCATCCAGGTGGTCAGGCGGGATATTGCACCAAATTTATTCGTTTTCCTAAGCAAAAAGTTGCCATTGTGATACTTTCAAATCTCACGCATATTGATTTTTACAGTTTTACGAATATTTATCATTATATTTTTGGCATTAGTAAAATTTTTGTACAAAAATAAACAAAAATATCTCGGAATAATCATTTCGTATATATCACTACCTGAAGTCCAAAAATCCGTTTGAAAGAAAAACTCAAAATTATAGAATGAAATTCTTATTTTTGCACCGCAAAAGTCATTAGTAAATAGTTTAGAGGTGTCTAATTATTTAAAGTGTTTTTGCTTAAAGCCAAATAGAAATATGTTTCAAGAAAAATATGACGTTATCGTAGTGGGTGGCGGACACGCAGGAGCCGAAGCCGCTGCCGCCGCTGCCAATATGGGAGTGAAAACCTTGCTCATCACAATGCAATTGCAAAATATAGCACAGATGTCGTGCAATCCTGCCATTGGTGGAATTGCTAAAGGGCAAATCGTTCGTGAGATTGACGCTTTGGGTGGATATACAGGTATCATCACTGACAAAACCGCCATTCAGTTCAAAATGCTCAACCAATCGAAAGGTCCTGCGATGTGGAGTCCTCGAGCTCAGTCTGACCGAATGCGATTTGCCGAAGAATGGCGTCTGCAACTCGAAAGATTGTCTAATCTCGACTTCTATCAAGATATGGTTTCCGACCTCATTATCGAAAATCATCAGGTAAAAGGCGTAAAAACCTCTTTGGGAATTCCTATTTATTCCAAATCGGTGATTCTTACTAATGGAACTTTCCTAAATGGAGTTATTCATATCGGAATGAAACAGTTAGGAGGCGGAAGAGCCGGTGAAAAAGCTTCCAAAGGGATTACCGAATGCCTTGTTTCTCACGGATTTGAATCAGGAAGAATGAAAACAGGAACACCACCGCGTGTGGACAGCCGTTCGCTTGATTATTCCAAAATGATTCCGCAACCCGGTGATGAAAATCCGGAGAAATTTTCTTTTTCGGAAGAAACACAACCGCTTCAAATTCAGAAAGATTGTCATATGACCTACACCAGCGAGGAAGTACACGACTTGCTTCGCACAGGATTTGACCGCTCACCGATGTTCAATGGGGCAATTCAGGGCGTGGGGCCACGTTATTGTCCATCAATTGAGGATAAAATCAACCGATTTGCCGATAAAGACCGCCATCAAATCTTCGTGGAACCCGAAGGTTGGAACACGGTGGAAGTGTACGTAAACGGATTTTCGACATCGCTTCCAGAAGAAGTTCAGTTTGAAGCAATGCGAAAAATAGAAGGCTTTGAGAATGTGAAGTTTTTCCGTCCAGGGTACGCCATTGAATACGATTATTTTCCGCCGACACAACTCAAACACACGTTAGAGACAAAACTTGTTGAAAATCTGTATTTTGCAGGTCAAATCAACGGGACAACAGGTTACGAAGAGGCTGCCGCACAAGGAATTATGGCAGGGATAAACGCTGTACAGAAAATTCGTGAACAAGAACCTTTCATTCTGAAACGAAACGAGGCTTACATCGGTGTTTTGATTGATGATTTAATCACCAAAGGAACGGAAGAACCTTACCGAATGTTCACTTCCCGAGCGGAATATCGTACTCTTTTGCGACAAGACAACGCCGATGCACGACTTACGCCACTTGGTTTTTCATTGGGATTAGCATCGCAAAAACGAATGGACGTTTTGGAAAGAAAACAAGCAAAGACCAATGCATTTGTTGATTTCTTTAAGGAAACAAGTATCAAACCCGAAGAAGCGAACCCGATTTTAGAAAAATACGATTCGTCTCCAATGAAACAAGGTGACAAAATGTTTAAAGTACTTTCACGTCCGAACATTACCATCGCCGATTTGCAACAATTGGAGAGCGTAAAATCATTCGTGGAAGCCAATGAAATTGATAAAGAAATCATTGAACAAACGGAAATTGAGGTAAAATACGCAGGGTACATTGAAAAAGAAAAAAACAATGCCGACAAACTCAACCGGTTGGAAGACATTCGCATACCTGAAAACTTCAATTACGATAAACTAACTTCCATTTCGTTTGAGAGCCGTGAAAAGCTGAAAAAAATCCGTCCGACCACGCTCTCACAAGCCTCGCGTATTAGTGGTGTTTCTCCTGCGGATATCAGTATTTTGTTGGTGTACATGGGGAGGTGATAAAAAATCAATATTATGCCTTTAAGAGCTTACATAGATGGCAAAGAAATTATTTCTATTGAACTCAACGAAGATCAATGGAAAGAAATTAAGCAAAATGTTAAATCTGAAAAATCTATATTAAGATTACCTTGCTGTAATCAAACAGGTTTTTTGAGAATTAGCCGTAGAGGGTTAAAACATTTTGTCCATTCAAAGTCAGATACTTCGTGTGATTGGAAACCTGAATCTCCTGAACATTTAAGAGCAAAAGTCGAAATTATGGAGGCTTGTCAAGAAAATGGATGGAAAGCAATTCCTGAATTTTCCGAATCAAATTGGAGAGCTGATGTTTTGGCTATTCAAAATAACAAAAGAATTGCCTTTGAGGTTCAGTGGAGCAAACAAACTTTTGAAGAAACTAAATTTCGTCAAGATAGATACAAGGCTTCTAATGTTAGGGGGTGTTGGTTTTTTCAAAAAGCCCCAGAACAGTTGGAAGCATATTTAGAAGATGAAAATGATAAACATCACCTTAGAGCCAATAAGGAAATACCTGCTTTTAGAATTTTCAAAGGTGAGGATTCGAACCTTATGGTTCAACTTAAACAAAGTCAAATCAATTTAAAATCATTTGTAGGGCATTTATTGAAAGGACACTTTAAATTTTGTGAACACATAACTTTAAAATCGCAAGAAATTACGCTTATATTTTTTAGAACTCGTTGTTGGAAATGCAAAAAATATCAAGATTGTTGGACTATTAATAGAAATTTAACCACAACTTGTGGACAAAGAATCAATTTAGGTTTTTCAAATTGGGATGATACAGATATAGATAAAAGCCCCGAAATATATCAAGCAGTAAAACAATTTTTACAGACAGAGCGAGGGAAAAAATTAAAAATTGGGGAACTGAAAAGAAGGTATAGTAAGACAGTTAGGAAGAATTATTTATCGCACGGATGCGTTTATTGTGATTCGATTTTTGGAGATAATTTTTTAGAGATTGAAAAAGAAGAAGCTAAACACAATCCAAAGAATATCAAACACAAAGTGAAAGTTGTATTTAAAAATGTAAAACAAAAACAAGAACATTGGTGTTTTTCTGAAAATAAAGAATTTTGTGAATAACATAAGGTTTGAAAAATCAAAGAATATTATTTTTCACTATAATTAAACTCCTATCTTATCGGTGGTGCTTTCCCTGCAAAGGTTAGGGTCAATTTTGGTAACGATGTCATTTTTTATGATGACCATTTTTTATTTGAACAATGGAAAAAAGCAGCAAAAGTAGAACTTGATAGAACGAATTATTCAGGATATAGAAGAGCTCATAATCCTCTATATTACAGATTAGTTATGGATTTAGAGTACAGAAAGAAAATATTGGATTTGTGTGATTGATAACTATTTAGTTTTTTGATTATATGAAAACAACAAGCCTTACGTATCAGTAGAGTTTCCTCTTGTATGTATTAATCTTCTACTAGCTGAAGGCATTGGTTTTGATAGGTAGAGCTAACCTATATTGCATAATCATAGGCAAAAAATATAGAAAAACTTATAGAAATATATAATATATGACAAAAAAAATACTACTTTTGTTTGTTGGAATATTTTTCATGAATATTTCAGTAGCTCAGGAACTTCGTTTAGGTATAAAAAGTGTTGTCCCTCCGTTGAACGGAAGTTTAGCAAAGGCAATGGAGGATGAAACAGGCAATACCACTTACAACGGATTCATGAGTCGTATCAATATGGGCGTGTTTATCAATAATGCGTTCAGTAAACATTGGTCTTTACAGATAGAGATGCTCTACCGTCGGCAAGGATTCGAATACAAGAGTAGTGATGCTATCATAGACATTGCTCGGTGGAACGGTTCTTATAGGTTTGATTATGTTGAAGTTCCAATGTTGGTACGTTACAAAAATGGTCGAGATTTCGAGTGGTTTGTACAAGGAGGATTTTCGTCAAAAATTATATTACAAATCTATAATTTCGGCTATGAATGGGATTCTGAAATACATAGATACACGGAGAAATACGTAGGAACATACGCTACCGAGCGAGTTGATGAACATTTTCATCCGTCTTCAATTACAGCATACGGTGGGGTAGGGGTTATCTATAATTTTTCGGATAGTTTTTTTGCTATTGCAGAAACCAATGTCAGTTATGACCTGACACCTTTATCAAATAGGACTAAAATTCTTAATAAAAAATGGTCTTTTGATAAGGCAAAATTGTTTAATATAGCTTATTTTTCAATAGGTTTTGGATTTAAATTATAACCATAAAAAAATAAAAAATGATTGTTGCGCATTTAAACCATAGTGAGCGTTACGAAAAATTGCATCCAGCTTTCACAAAAGTATTTGCTCATATCAAACAAACAAACTTTTTAAATTTGGAACTCGGAAAAATAGAGTTCGATGGTGAAGATGTTTTTTTTATAAACGCGGAGCCTGAATGTCTTAGTAAAGAGAATCAGGTGTTGGAATATCATCAAAAGTATTTGGATATTCACGTGCTTCTAACAGGAGAAGAAACAATTGGATGGAAGAGTTTGACAGACTGTAAACATGAGAAAAAAGCCTTTAACACTGAAGAGGATTATGGTTTATATGAAGATCAACCTACGACCTACGTAACACTACAACCGAAACATTTTGCTATAGTTTATCCAGAAGATGCACACGCTCCCATCATTGGTCAAGGGAAAATACGCAAAATTGTGGTCAAAATTAAGGTTCTGTAAGCCTATACCGCATTCATATTATAGAAAATTCATTCCAGACGAATTTTAAAATTCTAAATAGTGAAAGTAACCACACGAATAAAACAACCCATACGAGAGGAAATGGAACTTTTTGAACAAAAGTTTCAGGAATCAATGTCGTCAAAAGTGGCTCTTTTGAATCGGATTACGTATTATATTGTAAATCGGAAGGGTAAACAAATGCGTCCTATGTTTGTATTCTTAGTGGCAAAAATGGTGTCGGGGACTGTCAATGAACGTACTTACCGTGGAGCCTCCGTCATAGAATTGATTCATACAGCTACTTTAGTACATGATGATGTAGTAGATGATAGTAACAAACGACGAGGCTTCTTTTCACTCAATGCTCTTTGGAAAAATAAAATTGCGGTGTTGGTTGGCGACTATCTTCTTTCAAAAGGATTGTTGCTTTCTATTGATAATGATGATTTTGACCAATTGAAAATCATTTCCGTGGCTGTGCGTGAGATGAGTGAAGGAGAGTTGCTACAGATTGAAAAAGCACGGCGGTTGGACATTGTTGAATCAGTTTACTACGAAATTATCAGACAAAAAACGGCTACTCTTATTGCGGCCTGTTGTGCAATGGGGGCTTGTTCTGTTAAACCTGATGATCGCGAAACCATCGAAAAAATGCGACAGTTTGGTGAATATATTGGTATGGCTTTCCAAATCAAAGATGATTTATTTGATTACACAGACGATGCCATAGGTAAGCCCACAGGAATCGATATCAAAGAACAAAAAATGACACTTCCCCTTATCTATACACTGAATAATTGCTCCGAAAAAGATAAAAAATGGATAATTAATTCTGTTAAAAATCATAATAAAGATAAAAAGCGAGTGCGAGAAATTATTGATTTTGTAAAAAACAACAATGGGTTGTCATACGCAGAGACAAAAATGAAGGAGTTTCAACAAAAAGCATTGCAGATTTTGAATGATTTTCCTCATTCAGACTATAAAGACGCCTTGATAATGATGGTCAATTATGTTATTGATCGGAAAATATAGAATTAGACTGAATTCATATTGCAATAAAAATTTCTAATAAAATACAAGGAAAACGTTTTCTTCTATAAAAAGACTTTTTTTGAGTCATTTGTAACATATTTTTTGTACCTTTGCGAACGGGTTTACCTTTTTTTGAGAGTTTGGTGTGTGATCGTAGAGGTTAAAAACATTAATTCTTTGGAAGTTAGTGTGGTAAGCGTTTTCACACTCAAGTCAGATGAGATGAAGTAATGAAAATAACAATTATAGGCACAGGATACGTTGGATTGGTTTCAGGGACTTGTTTCGCTGAAGTTGGTAATGCGGTTACCTGTGTTGATGTGAATGCGGAAAAGATTGAAAAGTTAAAAAAAGGAATAATTCCTATTTATGAGCCTGGGCTTGAAGCAATGGTATTGACCAATGTGGCTAATAAAAATCTAACCTTTACTACTGATTTAGCTAAGGCTATCGAAAAGGCTGAAATAGTTTTTATAGCTGTAGGAACTCCGATGGGAGATGATGGCTCTGCCGATTTGCAATATGTACTTTCCGTAGCGAAAGCAATAGGGCAGGCTATGCGAGGTAGGCTCATTGTGGTAGATAAATCTACCGTACCCGTTGGAACGGCAGATAAAGTAAAAACTACCATTCAAGATGAATTGGACAAACGAAATGAAAATATTGAATTTCACGTAGTTTCTAATCCTGAGTTTTTAAAGGAAGGCAAGGCTATACAGGATTTTATGAAACCTGACCGTGTGGTAATAGGGGCTGATAGTCAGTACGCTTTGGATAAAATGAAAGCTTTATATACGCCGTTTTTTATGCAACACGAACGTTTCATTACCATGGATGTTCGTTCGGCGGAAATGACCAAATACGCTGCTAATGCGATGCTTGCTACCAAAATTTCGTTCATGAATGAAATTGCTAATATTTGCGAACGTGTGGGGGCAGATGTGAATAAAGTGCGACTGGGAGTAGGTTCCGATACTCGAATCGGGTATAGTTTTATTTATCCAGGTTGTGGTTATGGAGGGTCTTGCTTCCCAAAAGATGTATTAGCTCTCAAAAAGTTAGCTGAAGAAGTAGGCTACAATGCGGAGCTTATTCATTCGGTGGATAATGTAAATAATCGTCAAAAATTTATTATTGCCGAAAAAGTGGTGAAAAGGTACGGCGAAGACCTCTTTGGCAAAACCTTTGCCGTTTGGGGACTTTCGTTCAAACCTGAAACAGACGATATGCGTGAGGCTCCCGCTATTTATGTTGTTAAGGAGTTGGTGAGACGTGGAGCTAAAATACAGGCGTATGACCCCAAAGCCGTTCATGAAGCGAAAACATACTATTTAAAGGGCGTTGATATTAAATATGTTGAAAGCAAATATGATGCTCTGAAAGGAGCCGATGCAATGATTTTGCTAACGGAATGGAAAGAGTTTCGTGTGCCTGATTTTGAGGAAATAGCCAAACTCTTGAAAGAAAAAGTTATCTTTGATGGACGAAATCAATACAATTCGTTTGATTTGCCAAGTAGAGGATTTGAATATATACAGATAGGAAAATAAATTTAAGTGAACTATAAAGTACGATTAAAAAATAATAAGGAATTCAGTTGTGAATCTTCTAAAACAATTCTTGAGGCAGCCCTGGAACAAGGCATTGGACTTGAGTATAGTTGTCTGTCTGCTCGTTGTCGTAGCTGTGTGGTAAGGGTTGTTGAGGGGAGGTACGGAAACATTAAAGACGATATGGTCTTATCAGAAGAAGAAAGAAAGCAAGGTTTTGTGTTGTCTTGCAATGCTGTGCCTTGTTCTGATTTACAATTGGACGTAGAAGATTTAGGGATGCAGTTGTTTAAAAAGCAAATAATACCTGTAAAAATTAATTTGATATCAGTCCTATCTTCTGATATTATTAGAGTAGAGTTGCGATTGCCTCCGACGGCGAATTTCAGATTCATACCTGGACAGTATGTAAATATTATTCGTGGCGGAGAAAAACGAAGTTACTCCTTGGCTAATGTTCCGAATGCTGAAAATCACCTAGAATTTTTTATACGTAATTATCACGGAGGACTATTTAGTAAATATTGGTTTAGAGAAGCTAGACAGAATGATTTATTGCGAATAGAAGGGCCTTTAGGAACGTTTTTTTATAGAGAAAATGATAGTTGTGAAAATGTTGTGTTACTAGCAACAGGAACTGGAATAGCACCTATAAGGTCTATTTTACAACAATTTGCGGAAAAACCTCATTTAATTAAAAATAAGAAAGTATGGCTTTTTTGGGGGGGACGTAAACAAGAGGACTTGTTTATGGATTTTTCCTTTGATGAGTTTGATTTCACTTTTATTCCTGTGCTTTCACAAGAGTCAAACAAAAATACAGAAAAAGGGTATGTACAAAATGTAGCTTTAAAACAAGAGATAAATTGGCTTAATTCGCAAGTTTATGCTTGTGGTTCGCCTAACATGATTGAAACATCACGAACAATATTAGTACAAAATGGATTGCCTAGCGAAATGTTCTTTGCAGATCCTTTTGTTAGTACAAATTAAATTAAAATTGTATGAAAGCAGTTATTTTAGCTGGAGGTTTGGGAACTCGGCTGAGTGAAGAAACCGTTAGTAAGCCCAAGCCTATGGTAGAGATAGGTGGGAAGCCTATCCTGTGGCATATTATGAAAACCTACTCACATTATGGAATCAATGATTTCATTATATGTTGTGGATATAAAGGTTATGTAATCAAGGAGTATTTTGCTAACTATTTCTTGCATCAATCAGATGTTACATTTGATATGGTAAACAATCAAATGGAGGTTCACCAAAAACGTGCCGAGCCTTGGAAAGTTACTTTAATAGACACAGGGGATAACTCTATGACGGGAGGACGTTTAAAACGTGTAGCTCCGTACCTTAAGAATGAAGATTGCTTTTGCTTTACATACGGAGACGGGGTTGCCGATATTAATATAGCGGATTTGATAAATTTTCATAAATCACACGGAAAGGAAGCTACTCTCTCTGCTACTTACCCACCGGGGAGATTTGGAGCTTTAGACATAGTAGACAATCAAATCAGACAGTTTCAAGAAAAACCAAAAGGAGACGGAGCCTTAATAAATGGTGGGTTCTTTGTGCTTTCCCCAAAAGTTATAGGTCGCATCACAGATGATAATACCATATGGGAACAAGAGCCACTGAAAGGTTTGGCAAATGATGGTGAGTTAATGGCTTTCAAACATGAAGGGTTTTGGCAACCAATGGATACATTACGAGATAAAAAATTATTGGAAGAATTATGGGACTCTGGAAAAGCTCCTTGGAAAGTATGGTAAAGATGCAACATGAAGGACAAGTAAATCCTACTTTTTGGAAAGGGAAAAAGGTATTTCTTACTGGTCATACAGGATTTAAGGGAAGTTGGCTTTCGCTATGGCTACAGTCGATGGGAGCAGAAGTAAAGGGGTATTCGTTAGAAGCTCCGACTACTCCGTCCCTGTTTGCAGAAGCAGGTGTGCATAAAAATATGATTTCTGAAATTGGCGATATCCGTAATTTGGAGCAGTTAAGCAGAAGTATGCAAACCTTCAATCCTGATATTTTGATACACATGGCCGCACAGCCTTTGGTACGGCTTTCGTACAAAGAGCCTGTAGAAACATATAGTACTAACGTAATGGGAACCGTAAATGTGTTAGAATCATCACGTTATTGTAATAATTTAAAGGCCATAGTCTCTGTTACCACCGACAAATGTTACGAAAATAAAGAGTGGGAATGGGGCTATAGAGAGAATGAACCTATGGGGGGACATGATCCGTATAGCAACAGTAAAGGTTGTGCAGAATTAGTTACATCGGCATATCGAAATTCTTTTTTCAATACGGAAAATACCGTGGCGGTGGCATCGGCAAGAGCCGGAAATGTAATTGGTGGAGGTGATTGGGCAGATGACAGATTAATTCCTGATATTTTACGAGCTTTTGAGAAAAAGGAAGCAGTTATTATACGAAATCCGTTATCGACAAGGCCTTGGCAACACGTATTAGAACCCTTATCTGGATATTTGGTGTTGGCACAACATTTATATGAAGATGGAAAAAGTTTTGCTGAAGGTTGGAATTTTGGACCAAAGGACGAAGATTGTCGTCCTGTGAGTTGGATATTAGACAAGATGGTGACTTTTTGGGGGGAAGGGGCTTCTTGGCAACTCGATAAAAATAAAAATCCACACGAAGCAAATTTTTTGAAATTAGATTGCTCTAAAGCAGCTATACGTCTAAAATGGAAGCCTTCTTGGCGATTGGAACGTACTTTGGAAAAAATTATCTATTGGCACAGAGCTTGGTTGCAGAAAGAAGATATGCAGATGCACTGTTTGAATGAAATTAAGGAGTATTTAAATTACTAAAAGAACAACAAAACAGGAAATGAGTTTAGACACTATCAGAACAGAAATAGCACAATTAGTAGCAAAATATGCGGAGGAAGCCTACAAAGAAAAACCTTTTGTAGGAGGTACGGCTGTTATTCCACCGTCGGGAAAAGTAATTGGTAAACAAGAATTACAAAATATGGTAGAAGCCTCGTTAGACGGTTGGCTTACTACAGGGCGTTTTAATCAGCTTTTTGAACAAAAATTAGCGGATTTTATTGGTGTAAAATATTGTTTATCGGTAAATTCGGGCTCATCTGCTAATTTGGTTGCTTTTAGTGCTTTGACTTCGCCAAAATTAGGAGAAAAAGCCATCAGGAAAGGAGATGAGGTAATAGGTGTAGCAGCAGGATTTCCCACTACGGTTAATCCTATTGTACAATTTGGGGCAGTTCCCGTGTTCGTGGATGTTGATCTACGAACACATAATATTGATGTTGACCTTATTGAAGAGGCAATTTCTCCAAAAACCAAAGCGATTATGATTGCTCATACGCTAGGGAATCCGTTTAATTTGAAAAAAGTAAAAGAAATTTGTGAAAAATATAAATTGTGGCTTGTTGAGGATTGTTGTGATGCTTTGGGAGCTACATTTGAAGGACAAAAAGTAGGGACCTTTGGCGATATTGGGACGTTGAGTTTTTATCCAGCACACCACATTACTATGGGTGAAGGAGGGGCAGTGTTTACCAACAATCCTGAATTAAAAGCAATAGCAGAATCGTTCCGTGATTGGGGACGTGATTGCTATTGTGCACCAGGTAAAGACAACACTTGTGCGTGTCGCTTTACTCAACAGCATGGTGATTTGCCTTTTGGCTATGACCACAAATATGTATATTCGCATATTGGCTATAATTTAAAGATCACTGATATGCAAGCAGCTTGTGGTTTGGCTCAGTTGGATCGAGTTGAAGAGTTTATAGAAAAAAGACGACATAACTTCAACTATTTACACCAACGATTAAGTTCATTGACAGACTTTTTGTTATTACCAGAAGCTACAGAGGGGAGCAATCCTTCTTGGTTTGGATTTCCTATAACACTAAAAACAGATTGTGGTGTGGCTCGTGTAGATTTACTGCGTTTTTTGGATGATAATAAAATTGGTTCTCGATTGCTTTTTGCCGGAAATTTGACCAAACAACCTTATTTTAAAAATGTTGAACATCGTGTGGTAGGTGAACTAACCAACACAGATATAACCATGAATCAAACATTTTGGGTAGGCATTTATCCCGCCTTGAATGAACAACACTTGGATTTCATAGCTGAAAAATTAGAAGAGTTTTTTGGATTAAACTTTTAAAAGAATGAAAACAATTCTCTTAACAGGAGCAACAGGTTTTTTAGGAAGTCATTTGCTAAAAGCTCTTGTGAAACGAAATTATAAAGTAATTGCTCTCAAACGCTCAACATCTAATATGTGGCGATTGGCGGGATATGAAAGTATGTTTATTAGTTATAATGTTGATAAACAGCCTTTAAGACAAGTTTTTGAAGAAAATAAGATTGATATCATAATTCATACTGCCTGTGTTTACGGAAGAAAAGGAGAATCGCTGACAGAAATATTGCAGACCAATATGATGTTGGGAATTGAATTGTTAGAGTTGGGCTCTTTTTTCAACACGGGCTCTTTTTTCAACACGGGTTCTTTGTCATATAAATACTTAAATGCATACTCATTATCAAAGAAGCAATTTGAAGAATGGTTATCGATACAATCGAAAAAAATCCAAGTCGTAAATTTGGTTTTAGAGCATATGTTTGGAGAGTTGGATGGAAATGAAAAATTTACGACTTGGATTTTTTCCCAAATAAAAAATAATGTATCGGAGGTTAACTTAACTACGGGAGAGCAAAAACGTGATTTTATTTATATTGAAGATGTTGTTTCTGCATATTTGGTTTGTTTGGACAATTTGGAAAAATTGGAAAGGTTTACAACAACAGATGTAGGAACAGGGGTGTTGACTCCGGTAAGAAGTTTTGTGGAGTCCGTTAAGGAAATTTATGAAAATCTTACAGGTAAAGAGGTTTCTACAAAATTGAATTTCGGAGCAATTCCATACAGAGAAGGGGAGATTATGGAACCAAAAGTGGATAACAGAAAACTTTTAGCTTTGGGTTGGAAGCCAGAAGTTGACCTGAGAAAAAATATAACAGAATTTATAAAAAAAGAAATAAAATGAAATATTTAATCACAGGAGGCTGTGGATTTATTGGAAGTAATTTAGCTTCCGAAGTTTTGAAAAGAGAAGAAGAGCTAGTGGTTTTTGATAATTTGTTTCGTTACGGAAGCGGACAAAATTTGGAATGGCTAAAAAAACAAGGTAAATTCACATATTATCCTTATGACATACGCAATACGAACGATGTAGAAACCGTTATCAAAAAAGAGGAACCTGATGTTGTGTTTCATCTAGCAGGACAAGTAGCAATGACTACATCTATTCAAAATCCGCGGTTAGATTTTGAAATTAATGCGTTGGGAACGTTCAATTTATTAGATGCTATTCGAAAATATTGTCCCGAAGCAATGGTAATGTACTCTTCAACCAATAAGGTATATGGAGATTTTGCTAACTTAACATTTCAGGAGAGAGATAAACGATATGTTTGTAAGGAATATCCAAATGGATTTCCAGAAGATTTTCCGTTAGATTTTCAGTCGCCTTATGGGTGTTCGAAAGGAGCTGCCGATCAATATTTATTAGATTTTTATCGGATATACGGGATTAAGACGGTGGTTTTTAGGCATTCATCTATGTACGGAGGCAATCAACACGCCACAGAAGACCAAGGTTGGATAGGCTGGTTCGTAAAAAAAGCGGTTGAAATTAAACAAGGTCTTTTAAGAGAACCATTTACAATTTCAGGAAATGGAAAACAGGTTAGAGATGTATTGTATTCCTCTGATGTGGTGAATTTATATTTTAAAGCCGTAGAAAATATTGAAAAAGCAAAAGGACAGGTTTTCAATATTGGGGGAGGAATCGAAAATAGCCTTTCACTTTTGGAGTTATTTGATCTGTTAGAGGACATTTTAGGTATAAAAATGAAATACAAAGAATTGCCTTTTAGACAGAGTGACCAGTTAGTTTTCGTTGCTGATAATACAAAAGCTGAAAAGTCATTAGGCTGGAAACCTTTGATGTCTTCCAAAAAAGGAATAGAAAAAATGGTTAAATGGGTGAAAGAAAATAAGTAAAATCATTGAAAGAAAGGGATTACTTAAGAAGAATATAAATGATAAGAATAGAAAAAAAAGATGTTATATGGAACTATATAGGTCATTTTTTTAGTGTTGCTGGAGGTTTCATGGTGTTGCCTTTTGTTCTTAAAAAAATGGGGACAGAAGAGATTGCTTTGTATTATATCTTTTTGGCAGTAGCATCTTTTGTTCAGCTTGTTGATTTCGGTTTTTCTGCCCAATTTCATAGGAACATCAGCTATGTATTTAGTGGAGCTGAGAAGTTAAAAAAGGAAGGAATAGGGGAATATAACACAAATGGAAAAATTAATTACAGGTTACTCTCTGTTATTGTTAAATTAACCAAAAAAACCTATCTATATTTAGCATTATTTGCCTTTTTATTAATGATTTCGGTAGGTACTTTCTATATCTATAAAGTTACACAAGGCTTTGATTTGATTGATAATATACTTTATGTGTGGGTTCTTTTTTCTGTCTCTACGGTGTTGAACATCTATTATGAACATTACAATATAATCTTAATAGGCAAAGGGTGTATACAAGAAGCTAAAAAAGCTACTGTGGTTTCAAAAATATTATCAATAATACTGTCCATTATTTTTTTGTTTTTGGGATTAGGTTTGTTTGGGATAGTTCTGTCTAATTTTATTGCTCCTTTTGCGAATAGATGGCTTGCTTACAATTATCTTTTCACAAAAGAATTTAAACAAAAGATAAACATTCCAATAGAAAGGAAAAATATTTTGGAAATGTTCGGTATTATCTGGTATAATACCAAGAAAGTGGGGTTATCCATAGCAGCAATATTTGTAACTACTAAATTTAGTATATTTTTAGTTGGATTATATCTCCCTAAGTCAGAAGTAGCTTCTTATGGATTGGCTATACAAGTGGTAGGAATTATAAGTATGGTTGCTACTACATTTTTCAGTACGTATCAGCCTATTTATGCTAAATATAGATTAGAAAATAACAAAGAGTCTTTACTCAAAGTATTTGCTCTTGGTATCTATGTTTTTGTAATGATTTTTAGTGTAGGTTCTTTGTCTTTTTTACTTTTAGGAGATTTTTTCCTTGGGTACATAAAATCGAATGCTTCATTACCTTCTATGGGGATATTAGTATTGCTGTTGGTTGTGACATTTTTTAATAATTTACAAATTCTTTTTTGTAGTTTCATTTTTTCAGAAAATAAATTACCTTATATAAACTCTATGATTATTACAAGTGTTTTTATTCTTATTGGTAGTTTTTTTGTTTTGAAATATACAAATTTAGGTGTTTTGGGGTTGATTCTTGTTCAAGGTGTTTGTGAGTCAGTTTATAGTAACTGGAGGTGGATACATTTTGTTTTGAAAGATTTGGGAGTTAGTTTACGAGGGTTTATTGTTACAGGAAACAACGAAGTTTTAAGAAAAGTTAAAAACAAGTATTTATGACATATAAAGAGATTCAAAATATACATTCTATTCTGATAAAGGAGAGTGATTTTGATAGGGATGCAAAAATTACAATAGCTCTGCCAACTTATAACAGAACAGCTTTGTTGAAAGAATCCATTGAAAGTTGTTTGAATCAAAAAACAATGGTTCCTTTTGAAATATTAGTAGTTGATAATAATCCTGAAAGAAACTGTCAAACGGAACTTTTGATAGAAAGTTTTAAAAAAGTAAAAAATCTTTCATATTATAAAAATTCCGTCAACATAGGAATGGTGGGGAATTGGAATAAAGTTATTGAACTTTCCAGAACTAATTTTGTCGTTATGCATACGGATGATGATTTATTAGATGAAAATTACATTGACTGTATGTTTAAAATTTTGTCTTTTTTCGAAGAAGATATTGATGTAATATATCCTAGTCCAAAGATATTTTCTAATCCAAGTGAAATACATACAGAAAAAATAAAGAAAAAAATTAAAGGATTTGAATTACGACCGTTTGATTTACAATTTGGTAATTGTTGTAGTTTCACAGGTGCATTTCTTAACCGTAATACAGTGATAGAATTGAATGGTTTTGATATAAATTATTTTCCTTCACAAGATTATGAAATGAATTATAGGCTTTCGCAACGAGGAAAAGCCATAAATACATCAGGATATCCATTGGTTTTTTATAGAGTAGCTGAGAACGAAAGTATAAACCCCG
The DNA here is from genome assembly GCF_043187445.1 of Capnocytophaga canis. Classification (NCBI taxonomy): domain Bacteria; kingdom Pseudomonadati; phylum Bacteroidota; class Flavobacteriia; order Flavobacteriales; family Flavobacteriaceae; genus Capnocytophaga; species Capnocytophaga canis. The sequence continues at coordinate 1,950,110 of NZ_CP171121.1, forward strand.
AGTCTGTGCTTAAAATGATTTCTTGTGATGGGAAGATAATGGGTAGAATAATTGCTAATTATCCTTGGATTTACAAAAAGTTTTTTAATCGTTTTTATAAGGTATATATTGAAAAGTATATATTATGGAACAAAAAAACTTATGGAACAAAGAGTCCTCTTATAGATGAATATTTAAAGCATCAATTAGAGAAAAATATTTTTTTGGATAAAATTGTATATTTGTTTTTTGTTTACATTTTAAGGAAATTATCAAAAATAAGAAGAAAAAAAATAATAATAACAGATTTCTAATGTAAAATATGAAAGGACATTACGTATGTTTACAAGGGGGATTGGGTAACCAGTTGTATATTCTTGGTTATGCTTTTTATTTGCAAGAGCAAGGCTGTAAAAACGTTTGTTTATTTTACGAACAAAAACAAAAAGGGGATACAACAGATACACAAAAACGAAATATTATTCATAATTTACCCAAAGTATTAGGGTTGGAATCTTTATATATCTCATCTCTTTTGCTTAAAGTGTTACGCAATCTTTGTAAATTGCCGATAATATCAAAGTTAGTAGATTATTATGAAGAGCCAGGTGATGAATGGGCTGTTTTTATTCCCTTTTCTCCTCCCAAAAAGAAAAAAATAAAAGTTCACGTTGGATATTATCAGTCATTTCACTATCAAACGCCTCTTTTTATAGAAAAATTAAAACAGTTTTTCTTCAAAAATGTGTTGTTAGAACATTTTTTTCCTGTTGAAAACGATGTAGCTATACACATACGTCGAGGAGATTTTTTGACAGGAACTAATGCAATGATTTACTCAGAAATTGGAGTGAAATATTATTTAGAAGGATTGGAAAAGTTAAATAGAGAGCAAGGTATTGGAAAAGTCTATGTATTTTCAGATGATTTCCAAGCAATAATAAATGATATTAAAGAGATTTCAAAAATCTATACGGTGGAACTTATGCAAGGGAATAGCGTACTTCAAGATATACGAATGCTTATGTGTTTCAAACGCTACGTGTTGGGGAATAGTACCTTTGCTTGGTGGGGGGCTAAATTGTCTGAGGCTCAAAATCCAAGAGTAGTGGTTCCTGCTACCCCATGGAAGATTAATTTTAAAAAAGAAATCACACCATATCCTAAAAATTGGATCTTATTAGAAAATTAAAAATATATGGAGGGAAGACCTTTAGTTTCTGTTTTGATACCTTGCTACAATGTAGAGAAATATGTAGTTGAAGCCGTTATGTCTATTATAAATCAAACATATGACAAATTAGAAATCATTTTGATTGATGATGGTTCTACAGACGATACAACGAAACTTCTCAAAAAAATGGCAAAGCAGGATAAGAGAGTCATCTTTGTTCAGAACGATAAAAATATAGGGTTAATAGATACATTAAACAAGGGGTTACAAATCTGTTCAGGGAAATATGTTGCACGAATGGATTCTGATGATATATCGTTACCTCAAAGGATAGAAAGGCAAGTACAATTTTTAGAAAAAAATAAGGATATAGGAATTGTTGGAAGCTATATTCAATTTTTTGGAGAGAAAAAAGGGGTCTGGAGAATGGAAACAGAAGATAGACTGATAAAGAGCTCTCTTTTTTATACGACTTGTTTTGCACACCCAAGTGTGATGTTTCGCAATGATGTTGTAAAAAAAAATCAATTAAAATACGATAGAAAATACATTCATGCGGAAGACTATAAATTGTGGTACGATTTTTCAAAATGCACAAAAATGGCTAATCTGCCAGTTGTGTTATTAAAGTATCGTATAAATAAAAATCAAGTGTCACAAAAGTTTAATGATATTCAGCATAAAAATACGGTTAAAATAAGAAAAACTATCATAAATAGTTTTCTTGCGCAAAATTCCATAATTTTAAATATAAATGAGAAGATAAGAATCGAACAAATTAAAAAAGGTGAAATTAGAAAAGGAGGAGAATATTTACTTTTAGTTTTTTATGCTTCATCTTGTGGAACGCAATTGTTTAAGTTATTTCATCTGTTTATTTCTTTTGATTTTCTTAGGTTAAAGTTTAAAAATATAGTTAGATTAATCTATTGGATTCTGAAGGATAAAAACAAATATCTTCTTGGGTAAGAAAAAAATCGTTATGTTTCCTGGTGGGTGGTATATATTTTTGTATGTTTCTCTGATCCTTTCTATATTTGTTTCTAAAATATACAGGAGCAGGGTTGTATTGTATATTTTTGTGATGTTATTGATATGTTTTTCTGGATTTCGATACAACGCAGGGATTGATTATTTTGAATATGAGAGATTAGTGTATAGTGATGATCTCCTATTGAGAATAGAGCCTTTTAGTTCGTATTTTTTGTTGCTATCTAGAAAATATAATGCAGCTTGGATTTTTTTCTTTTTTACAAGTTTAATATATGTTTTATCAATATTTTTAGGGCTAATAAGGTTTAAAGTTTTTGGTGCTATTTCTACTTTTTTATTTACAACTTTTACCATATCTTTCTTAACATCATTTGGATTTGTGAGACAATTTGTTGCCTCAGGGTTGGTGTTTCTAGCTTTAAGTTTTTTGTATTATCGTAAAAGTATTCGCTATATTATCTTAGTTATAATCGCTTCGCTTTTTCATGTATCAGCTATAGTTTATCTTCCCATTGTTTTTATAAATAAGTTTGTTAGAAAGAAAGTGAACTTTTTCACTTTTTTATTACTTATACCCATTTCATTTTCATTTACGAGTGTATTCGTTTTTATAATAGATAAGATAGGATTGTTCTATGAATATTTTGATAAAGTTGGAGGAGGTGAAGTGTCTGGAAAGAAAATATATTATAGTCTACTTGTGATTTTTATATTTGTTTCCTTTTTACAACAAAAAATCGTGACAAAAGAATCAAATTTAATGTACTACTCTCAGAACATGTCTTTTGTAGGCTTGTTTATTTATGGAGCTTTTTTTAATTTTGGAGAGCATATAGCTAGAATATCCTACTACTTTATGCCATTTCATTTTGTATGGTTTTTTTATTTGTATAAAAATATTTTAAGTAAGCATGTTAAAATATTATTCTTATATTTTTTATTTATAGTAGGGACGTTCTATTTTTATGCTACATTGTACTATGCTCAATTTACAGATAGAGGTGATGTTATGAATGAAATGGAAATAATTTTTTTTAGAAATAAATGATGGGTAATGATAAAATAAGTGTAATAATACCATCCTATGAACCTAAGGATTATATTTATGAATGTTTAGACTCTTTGTATGACCAAGATATTTCTTCAGAAAAATTTGAGATATTGGTTGTGTTGAATGGACAATATACCCCCTATTATCAAAACCTGAGTAAATATGTAGCGGGGAAAACCGAAAAAATTCATATAAAGATATTATATACAGAAATACCTGGGGTCTCAAATGCTCGAAATATCGGCATTCAAAATTCTTTTGGTAAAGCTATTTGTTTTATTGACGACGACGATTTGGTAAGTAAATCGTACATAAGAGAGTTGTATGAACTCCATCAAGAAGGAACAATTGTTGTTTCTAACGTAAAAACATTTTATTCTACAAAAGAATATACAGGAGAAGATTACATAGGAAGAGCTTTTAGAAATTTAAAAAGTAGACCTTTTAAAATTTTTTTACACAGAAAATTTTTGTCAAGTGCTTGTTGTAAATTAATACCCACAAAAATGATAGGCAATACGACTTTTTCTATCAGAAGGAAAATAGGAGAAGACTCTCTTTTTATGGCCGAAATATCAAAAGAAATAAAAAACATTACATTTACCAGTGAAGATGCTATATATTACATAAGACAACGTCAAGGGTCTGCTTCAAGAAGAAATAGATTTTTTTTACAAAAGGTTAAGGAGAGGGGGCTACTAATATTTGACTTTTTATTTTTATACATAGATGGTTTCCCTAAATATAATACTAAGTTCATTATTTCTCGTATTGTAGCTAGTTTCATTCAAATTTTTAAATGATATTGTTATGAAAAAAATGTTATTTCTGTGTTCACGAGTACCTTATCCATTGGTGGGAGGAGATAAAATACGAATGTTTAATTCCATAAAGATGCTTTCCTCTCAATACGAAATAGATTTAGTATACATTGATGAAAAAAAAATGAATGAGAAAACCGAAGAAGTTTTATCTCAATATTGCAATACTATTTATCCTTTTGTTATATCAAAGCGTTCACATTATTTAAAAACTCTAAAAGGGTTGATTATAAACAGAAAACCTCTTCAAGTAAATTATTATTATGATAAGCATATACAAAGATGGATTGATAAAAATATAGATCATTACGATATGGTTTACTGTAACCATATACGTACTACGGAATATGTACGTAGGTATTCCATTTGTAAAATAGTAGATTTTGTTGACTCTATTGCTATGAATTATATCAAAGCATATGAAAAATCAATAGGATTTTGGAAACTAATATATGCAATAGAGAAACGGAGAGTATATTCATATGAGCAACAAATTATTCGAGAGTTTGAAAAAAAAATAGTTATATCGGAAATAGATAGGGCTTTTATGGATAAGGAAAATAAATTTTCAATAAGAACCATAGGTAATTTTGTTCCCGATATAAATATTAAGAGAGAGATACAAGTTAAGGAAAATTTGTTGTCTTTCTTAGGAAAAATGGATTATGAGCCAAATATTTCAGCAGTGTGTTATTTTGCTAAAGAAATATTTCCTGAACTAAAGCAGGAATTTCCCGATCTTACATTCAAAATAGTGGGTGCTTTTCCTACAAAGGAAGTCTTAAATTTAAAAAAGATTCGAGGAATAGAAGTTACAGGATTTGTTGATTATCCTTACGATTGTGTACAGGAAAGTCTATTGTTTATTGCTCCTATGGTTTCTGGAGCTGGAGTCCAAAATAAAATATTGGAAGCTATGAAAATGGAGAAATGTGTTGTAACTACTATTATCGGAGCAGAAGGATTAGAAAATATATCAGAAGATCAACTGGTTGTTTGTAAAAACAAGAGAGATATGATTAGTAATATAACTCACTTAATTAATAACAAAACAAAAATAAAAGCCATTGGAATTCGAGCAAAAGACTATGTCGATAGAAATTATTCAGAATTTGTCATAAAGAACTTATTATTGACATATATAAATAAAGAAAATTTTGTAAAAAACAATGCTTAAAACCTTGTAAATTACCATTTTTCAGTTCCTTATATATTTTCATATATTTGTAACTCATAGAATCAAGTAATTATGGAATTTTTAATGGTCAAAATCTTTTACAGTTCGTTGAACGCTTCAAAACTGACTTGGATTGTGAAGAATATTTAGTTCATTGGAAGAGGGAAAAAGGCTTCGAATGTCGCAGATGTAGGCTTACAAAAAGTCAAATTCGTAAGGATTTTTCAAGAACTTGCAACATCTGCTCGGACACAGAAAGCCCTACGATAGGAACACTTTTTCACAAAGTAAAATTCGGACTTCGTAAGGCTTTTTTATATGTTTTGAAATCGAAGATTCGACGAAGTCAAATGTGTGCAACCACTGCTTTACAAATGTCTGTTCGTTACGCAATTACCGAAGATATGGCTCGATTGTTTATGCACAAAGTTCGTGAGACGATCAAATCCAAAGAATTACATAAAATGAAAGATAAAGTTCAAGCGAGGAAATCGAAGATTTGGTGTAGCCAATTTACTTTGGGAGTAAAAGAAGATGGAAAATAAGATAGGGGCTACGACTCAAAGGAAAAGAAAATAGTTTGTGCGATCGGACTGACAGATGACGGAAAGGTTAAACCATTTCATGCAAATAAAATAGAAGATTATTCAGTCAAATCATTGCGAACTATTTTTGATAAACATATTGATAAATCCGCCCAATAACCACTGATGATTGGAAAGGTTACAGACCATTAAAGATTTCAATATTAAATAAATACCGAGTAATAAAAGGATGAATTTCTCGATTTTATACAATGTAATACATCAAGTAAAAAGTTGGTTAAGAACGATTTATTGCAGAGATTCAGATTTCAATATGGATAGATATTTGGCTGAATTTTCATCCCGAATTAATCGTTCTCAATCCAAAAATAAAATATTCAACAACTTCATCAAACGAATGATTGACACCGAGCCAGTCTATCATAGAGATTTGATATGTAGTTAAGTGTAGAACTCAATAAATTTATACTTTCGTATCTTTGCAAAATATGTTTTGAATAAATAAATCAACCAAATGAAAAAAGCGCTTATCACAGGAATTACGGGGCAAGACGGTGCATATCTCGCAGAATATTTGCTCAAAAAAGGGTATGAGGTACATGGAATGAAAAGAAGAAGTTCGCTTTTCAACACCGATAGAATTGATCATATATATCAAGACCCTCACGTAGAAAACAGAAATCTGATATTGCACTATGGTGACCTCACCGATAGCATGAATATCACCAAAATTATTCAGGAAGTACAACCTGACGAGATTTACAATTTGGCGGCGATGAGCCACGTCCACGTGAGTTTTCAAACCCCTGAATATGTAGGTAATGCAGATGGCTTGGGAACACTTCGTATATTGGAAGCAGTTCGTCTTTTAGGGCTAACTGGAAAAACACGAATTTATCAGGCTTCAACTTCCGAATTGTACGGATTGGTACAGGAGGTTCCCCAGTCAGAAAAAACACCTTTTTACCCACGCTCACCTTATGCAGTTGCCAAAATGTATGCTTATTGGATTACTGTAAACTACCGCGAGGCATATAACATGCACGCATCCAATGGGATACTATTCAATCATGAATCTCCCATACGAGGAGAAACTTTTGTAACTCGAAAAATCACTCGTGCGTTAAGTCGTATCGCTTTAGGGATGCAAGATAAGGTCTATATGGGAAATCTTAGCTCTCAACGCGATTGGGGACACGCCAAAGACTATATTAGAGCAATGCATTTGATCTTACAACAGGAAAAACCGAGCGATTATGTAATTGCAACTGGAATTACCACTTCCATACGTGATTTTATTATTTTATCAGCCAAAGAAATAGGATTAACGATTGAGTATCAAGGAGAGGGAGTTGATGAGGTAGGATATTTTACGGCTATTGATAAAACTGTTTTTTCAGAAAAAGTAGGTGAGAAGTACATTTCAAATATTGAGAATAAAATAAAAAGTAAAGCAGAAATTGTGTTAGTCGATCCGAAATATTTCCGACCTACAGAAGTTGATTTACTTATAGGGGACCCTACCAAATCTAAAACAGTTTTAGGTTGGGAACCAAAATACGACCTTAAAGGGTTGGTAGCGGATATGATGCAAAGCGATATAAAGTTGTTTAAACGAGATGCTTACCTCAAAGAAGGAGGCTTCACAATAATGAATTATTTTGAGTAATAAGAAAATTTTTGTTTCGGGTTGTTACGATATGTTGCACTCGGGACACGTTGCTTTTTTTGAAGAAGCATCGCAGTTAGGAGATCTATATGTTGGAATTGGTTCAGATAGAACTATTCAGGAACTCAAAGCTCGAAAAACGATAAATCCAGAGCAGGAGCGTCTTTATATGGTTAAATCGTTGCGTTTCGTAAAAGATGCTTGGATAAATTCAGGTTCAGGAATCTTAGATTTTAAGGAAGATATGCTTCGTCTAAAACCTGATGTTTTGTTTGTTAATGAGGACGGACACTCTCCAGCCAAGGAGGCTTTGTGCAAAGAATTAGGGGTTGAATATCACGTAAGTAAGCGTATTCCTCATGGGAATCTACCTGCTCGAAGTACAACAGCTTTGCGAAAAGAATGTTTGATTCCCTATCGGATAGATTTGGCAGGAGGATGGCTTGATCAACCTTCCGTATCGAAATTCTGTCCAGGGCCTGTGATAACCATATGCATAGAACCTGATTATGAATTTAATGATCGAAGTGGGATGTCCACTAGTACTCGCAAAAAAGCGATAGAGCTTTGGCACACAGATATTCCTGAGGGAGATAAAGAACATCTCGCAAAAATATTGTTTTCCTATGAAAATTTTCCAGGGGAAGACTATATTAGTGGTTCACAAGATGCTTTGGGGATTGTACTCCCGGGACTGAATTATTATTGGTATGATGGTGGATTTTGGCCAGAAAAAATAGAGAAAAATCTGTCCGAAGATCTACTTGTATGGATAGAAAACCATTTATACTTATTACCCTTACAACCACGGCATAGTGAATTGCATGTCACTGAAGGGGCGGACATCTCTCCTGAAAAGGTTAAAAAGCTTTCAGATGCGGCACAGCAATTTTGGGATGCTCTATTAGCAAAAGATATTAATGCTACAGGGGAAGCAATGATAGCTTCATTTGAAGCTCAAACCTCCTTGTATCCCAATATGTTAAATGAGGAAATTAAACAAGAAATAGCTACTTTGCCTAAATCTGCAGTAGGGTACAAACTAAGTGGAGCGGGTGGAGGAGGCTATTTAGTAGTTTTATCGGAAATACCCATTGAAAAAGCCTTAAAGGTAAGGATAAGAAGGTAGAATGAAATGCTTCGGGAGAGGTTAAACAACACAAATAGAGCCATATATAGGAACATACACTTAGACAAATAAAGTTAAAATCATGAAAAAAGACGCAAAGATATACGTTGCAGGACATCAAGGTTTAGTGGGGTCTGCTATTTGGAAAAATCTTGAAAATAAAGGTTTTGTCAATTTGATAGGCAGAACTAGTTCCCAATTAGACTTGACTAATTCCCAAGATGTGGCTAATTTTTTTCACGAAGAAAAACCTGAATATGTTTTTTTGGCAGCAGCAAAGGTAGGAGGCATTTTAGCTAATAATACTTATCGAGCTGATTTCATCTACCAAAATTTGATGATACAAAATAATGTGATTCATCACGCATACAAAAACGGAGTGAAAAAGTTACTTTTCTTAGGAAGTACATGCATTTATCCTAAGGAAGCTCCACAACCAATGCCCGAGGATTGCCTTTTGACTTCACCTTTGGAGTACACCAATGAGCCTTATGCCATAGCTAAAATTGCGGGTATAAAAATGTGTGAAAGTTACAATTTGCAATACGGCACAAACTTTATTTCAGTAATGCCAACCAACCTTTATGGACCAAACGATAACTTTCATTTAGAAAAATCACACGTTTTACCGGCGATGATCCGAAAAATTCACTTAGCGAAAGCATTACTTAAAAATGATTGGGAAGCTCTTGCTATGGATTTAAACAAACGTCCAGTGGAAGGTATTTCAGGGAAAAACTCTCAGCAGGAAATCAAAGCAATCCTTGAAAAACATGGTATTTTCGGTGATAGAGTTATTCTTTGGGGAACAGGAATGCCCATGAGAGAGTTTTTATGGAGCGAGGATATGGCAGATGCATGTGTTTTTGTCATGCAACATATAAATTTTAATGATACGTATGACAAAAATACAACTGAAATTCGTAATACTCACATCAATATTGGCACAGGAAAAGATGTTACTATCAATGAATTAGCACAATTGATAAAAAAAACAATCGGGTTTTCAGGAGAAATACATTTCGACACTTCAAAACCCGACGGAACAATGAAAAAGTTAACCAATCCTTCAAAGTTACACCAACTAGGTTGGAAACATTCCATAGAGTTAGAGCAAGGAATCGAACTGATGTATGCGTACTATTTGAGATAAAAATCTTAAATTCCTTAGTTTGGAATTTTTAGAAATTATTTATACTTTAGCTACCTTAAAACAGAGTTATACATAATGGACAGAGAATTGAGAATTTCGGTTATCGGCAGTGGAAGTTGGGGAACCGCTCTCACAAAGATATTAACATATAACGTCTCAAAAGTATGCTGGTATGTTCACAACGAAGTTGCTATTGAGCATATTAAAGACACTTCGCGTAATTTGAACTACTTGAGCGATGTGGAATTTGATACCGACAGATTGATTTTAACCAACGACATCAACGAGGCGGTTGCCTACGGAAATTGTTTAGTACTTGTTACACCATCTGCTTTTTTAAGTTCTGAATTAAGTAAACTTACTGTATCCTTGGAAGATAAAACCATCTTCTCGGCTATCAAAGGGATTGAACCCAACAGCGGACTTATTGTAGGGGAATATTTACATAAGTTTTATAATGTCCCGTACAGCAATATAGGCGTAATCGCAGGGCCTTGCCACGCAGAGGAAGTGGCTTTAGAACGCTTATCTTACCTAACAATAGCTTGTATTGACAAACAAAAGGCTAAAATCTTTGCCGAAGCAATGACAACATATTTCGTAAAGACAAAAGTTTCTGATGATGTTATCGGTATAGAATACGCTGCAGTGCTGAAAAATATTTACGCTATCGCTGCTGGAATTGCACATGGACTGGGATATGGTGACAATTTTCAAAGTGTACTGATGAGTAATTCCATACGTGAGATGAGACGATACATTAAACGTATCCATAAAATCAAACGAAATATTAACAATTCAGCTTATTTGGGAGATTTGCTTGTAACGGGATATTCGCTTTTCAGTAGAAACCGAACTTTCGGAAGCATGATAGGCAAGGGATACACGGTGAAAAGTACTATGATGGAAATGAATATGGTTGCCGAAGGGTATTATGCCGTGAAAAGTGCATATAAGATTAATAATAGCCACAAAAAGAAAAGTCACACTCCAATTTTAGATGCTGTCTATCAGATTTTATATGAAAATAGGCGAGCTAAAAAAGTTTTTGCTGAATTAGTGAATCATTTAGATTAATCTTTTAAACATATATACATATGAAAAAATATTTTTACACGCTCCCTTTGGCACTTGCTTTACTGTTTGGATGCAATCAGTCCCATGAGCCAAAGTCCACTTCAACGGAGGAAACTTCTGTATCAAAAAATAAGGAGTTTACCTTTTCTACATGGATAACCTATAAACCTGAACGTACTGATGAGAGTTACCACGAGGAGTTTAAAAAATACAAGACACATGGTATTTCCGAAGTACTGGTAAATACCGAAGCCGATGTAGAAGGATTAAAACGTTTGGTTCCGATAGCCAAAGAAGAAGGAATCAAATTACACGCTTGGATAATGACTGTGAACCGCCCTGGAGACAAAGAAGCCTTGCAACACCCTGAGTGGTATATGGTCAGCCGTGAAGGAAAATCCTGTTTTGACCATCGCCCATACGTGGATTACTATCAATGGCTTTGCCCCACTCGGAAAGAATCACGTGAGCATATTCTGAAACTGGTGAGTAATTTGGCGGATGTTGAAGACATTGCAAGTGTACATTTGGACTATATCCGTTTTCCTGATATTTATCTACCTATCGGATTGTTACCTAATTATAACTTAGTTCAAGAAGAAGAATTACCACAGTTCGATTTTTGCTATTGTGATGTTTGTGTGGCAGAGTTTGAGAAAACGCATCACAAAGATCCACGAAAACTTAAAAACCCTGCTCTTGATTTGGAATGGCGACAGTTTCGCTTGAACAAAATCCGCAATTTGGTAAACGATGCCGCTGAAATTGTACACAATAAAGGGAAAAAAATAACCGCAGCTGTGTTCCCTTACCCTGAAATGGCAGGTCAAATGGTACGTCAACGTTGGGACAAATGGAACGTTGATCGTGTTTATCCTATGATTTATCACAATTTCTATAACGAAGAAGTCGACTGGGTTGGTTTTGCTACACAACAAGGAGTTGAAGATATGAAAGGCAAAGAAACAGAACTTCACACAGGGATTTACGTACCTCCTATATCTGCTCAAGAACTAAAACAAGCTATCGAACATGCCAAGGCAAGCGGAGCTACAGGAGTTTCATTCTACGATGGTCCAGATATTTCGGAAGATCAATTAAAAGTAATTCAGGAACTTAGTAGATAAGCTATTCTGAATACAAAAATTATATTCAAAGTTTTACATCATAAACCTCTGAAAAAACAACACTTTCAGAGGTTTTAAATTTATTCTTAATAATTCGATACGAATTTAAGCCCCACGATGGAACCTATCAACGTAGTAATAAAAAACAATCTCCAAAAAGAAGCTGGTTCTTTAAAAATTAAAATACCTAATAAAGCTGTCCCTACAGCTCCAATTCCTGTCCAAACAGCATAGGCCGTACCTAACGGAAGAGTTTGTGTAGCTTTCGTAAGTAAGTACATACTAACAAAAGTACAAGTAGCAAACCCCGCATACCAAGCGTAAGAAACATTCCCTACAGTCATCTTGGCTTTTCCCAAACAAAAAGTGAAAGCCACTTCAAACAACCCCGCAATGACAAGTATTATCCAATTCATTATAAGTATTTTAGGTATTTATCTTTTTAAATTTGGCAAAAAGTACGCTATTAATCCAATCAACGGTAAAAAAGAACATAAGCCATACACGAAGTAAATATCGGTAAGATCTATTACTTTTCCTAACACAGCCGACGCCAGTCCACCCATTCCGAAAGCAAAACCATAGAAAAACCCTGAAATCATACCGATTTTCTTGGGCAACAATTCTTGTACGTACACTAAAATAGCAGGAAAAGCAGATGAGATAATAATCCCGATAAGTACTATCAAAATAGCTGTCCAAGTTTCATTTGCATACGGAAGCAGAATAGCAAAAGGAGCAGCTCCTAAAATAGAAAACCAAATCACAAATTTACGCCCAACTTTATCACCAAAAATTCCTCCGAGTAAGGTACCCAAAGCGGCAGCACCCAAAAAGTAAAACAAATACATTTGAGCCTGTACTTCGGAGACTCCAAACTTCTGAATGACATAAAATTGGAAATAATTCGTAATCCCAGCGGTATAAAAATATTTTGAAAATATAAGTACCATCAAAATTACTACTGACATATTTATCTGAAAAGGAGTTAAATTAGGTAGAACTACTTCCTTTTTCTTAGTCTTCCGATGTATCTTTAATACATTACTTCGCCATTTCCCAACAAAAGCTAAAATGATGATGGCAATAAAAGCGAAAACCAAAAACCAAAGGCTATAAATTCTTCCATTGGGAATAATAATCAAAGCTATGAGCAAAGGTGCAATAGCGGTTCCTGAATTCCCTCCTAATTGAAAGATGGACTGTGCTAAACTACGTTTTCCTCCCGAAGCTAAGAAGGCCACTCTCGATGATTCAGGGTGAAATATAGAAGATCCTGTTCCTACCAACAAAACTGCGACCAACACCCAAGCATAGCTAGATGAGTAAGCTAAAGTAATAATTCCCAAGGCAGTGATAAACATTCCGAAAACCTGTGCATAGGGCATAGGGCGTTTGTCAATGTAATTGCCTACTAAGGGTTGAAAAATGGAAGCCGAGATTTGATAACAAAATGTAATGATCCCTATTTGGGTCATTGTCAAACCGAATTCTTGTTTCAATTGCGGATAACTTGCGGTGATAACCGCCTGAAGTAAATCATTGAGCATATGAGCTATTGCAATTGCAAAAAGAATGGAGTAGACAGTTTTAGGTCTTGTTTGTTCCATAAATACATTAAAATAAAAAACCTTAACTTGTTGGTAAGTTAAGGTTTTAGGTTGTGCGGGTGAAGGGACTCGAACCCCCACGCCGTGAAGCACCAGATCCTAAGTCTGGCGTGTCTACCAATTTCACCACACCCGCAAGTGGTGTTTTGCGGTTGCAAATATACGTATTTTTTTTATAACACCAAATTTTATTTAAAAAAGATTTTTAATTTCTAAAAAAATACGCGTTTTACCATCCTCCAACCCCATTCTTAACCAGAATTTTGTTTAATATTTTCCCTTCAATTAGCTTCTCTATTTTTTATTTTTTTTATAAATTTGCGAGTTGATAATATAAAATATGGCTCCAATATACAACCAATTATTAATTCCTTACATAATTGCGATGGCGTTGGCTATTACGATGGGAGGAAGTGGAACAGCTCCTGCATTTTCTGCAAGTTACGGAGCCGATGTGATTCGTAAAAGCTTGATTCCAGGTATATTTGGTATAGCAGTATTTTTGGGAGCTTTCATCGCGGGAAAGAATACGGCAAGTACTATGGGAGGCGGTATTCTTGATGCAAACTATATGACCTTCGTAGTAGTTTCAATCGCTTTGTTTTCAGTTGCTATCACATTGTTAGTCTCCAACATTTTAGGAATTCCTCAATCAACAAGTCAAGCTGCCGTTCTTTCAATCGCTGCACCTGCATTCTACTTCGGAAAGTTAGACACCGTTAAATTGTTTGCTGAAATTATTCCATCATGGTTTGTACTTCCCATCATAGCTTATTTCTTGTCGTACTTAGCAGGAAAATACATCTACAAACCTATGCGAAGACGTGGTTTGACCATGCTCAGAGCTCAAAATGAGAATTTAAGACCCGTTTGGAGTACTATTTTAATTTTAATGTCGGTATATGTGTCCTTCGCCATCGGATCAAACAACGTGGCTAATGCTGCAGGGCCTATTTCAACAATGACTATCAACGAATTAGGCCTAAAAACAGAAAGCGACTTTACTGTAATACTGATGTTGTCGGCGTTGATTATTGCACCTTGCTTTGGTATCGGAAGCTCCCTATTCGGTCATAAAATCGTTAAAAACACAGGCAAAGAAATCATCTTATTCGGAAAGTTTGAAGCTGTAATCATTGCATTTATTTCAGGAAGTCTACTCTTATTAGCCTCTTTAGTTAAAGGAATTCCAACTTCCTTAGTTCAAATGAATGTAGCAGCAATTTTAGGTATTGGCGTGGCAAAAATGGGAGCTAAAAATATATTCCGTAAGTCACAAGTGAAACGCTTTTTCACTATGTGGATGATTGCCCCCACAATCTGTTTCTTCCTTTCTTTACTTTTAATCTATTTAGCAGATATATATGGATTCATTCTGCTACATTGATATATACAAAAAGTAATGTATTACTAAAAATATAATACGATAAATGTACTGATGATAAATTACATGCAAAATAGAGAACACGGATAAAAGATTACTCTCAGACTAATGAATAAAACATTCGCCTAATATCCTTAATCGATTTTTAATCAAAGTAATAGTCTATATACTTACAAATAAACAATCCTATGTTATGGCAACCAATAAAAATGCACATCTAAGATATAAAATATTAGACGAATGTTTTTCTAATATATATAGAAAGTTCTTTATAGAAGATTTAATACATATTTGTTCAGAAAGAATATCTGAACATTTAGGTAAAGAAGTCAGTGTATCAAGAAGACAATTGCTTGATGATATCAAATTTATGGAAAGTTCCGATGGATATGAAGCTCCTATTGAACACATTAGAGAAGGTAGAAAAGTTTTTTATAGGTACGAAAATCCTAATTTTTCGATACGAAACAGACCTTTTAATCAAGAAGAATCGGAAAGTTTAAGCGGTGCAATGGAAATTCTTTCTCGTATAGGATTAAATTGGTTGGAACCTTTACAGCTGAAATTACAGTCTATCATAAGTTTTAAGCAAGAGAAAATAATTGATTTTGAAGAAAATAAATTTCTAAAAGGGCTTGATTTTTTAAATCCGCTATACCATTACATTATTAATAAACAGAGTTTATTAATTCACTACAAACCTTTTGTTGAAGATGAAAAAGAATTTTTGATTTCTCCTTATTACCTCAAACAATATAATAACCGATGGTTTTTATTAGGACAAAATCATACGGAAAATTATCTACAAGTGATAGCTTTGGACAGAATTATAAATTTGGAACAAACAAAAGAACACTATATTGAACATTCTATTGATTTCGATGAGTATTTTGATGAAATTGTGGGAGTTACTCATATAAAAGGGAATGAAATAGAACAAGTAAAAATAGAATTATCAAAAAACATAATTCCTTATGTGATGTCCAAACCTCTGCACGGTTCACAAAAAATTAAGGGGAATATACTTACCTTTGAGGTACGATTAAATTATGAATTAGAAGCCCTAATTTTATCGTATGGAGAAAGCATGAAGGTCTTAGCTCCTGAAACTCTGAAAAATAGAATTTTACATCGATTAGAATCATCTTTAAACCAATATTCTGAATAAAAATTACGATCAATGCAGTTAAATCGCACAAGTGCATTATATCTTTGCAGTGTAAAAAATAAAAAAGTTCTTTGAAATACCTATGAAAATATTGATTCGTTAGTTTTTAGGTTTCCTTTAAATTAACGTGATTGCTGGATTAAGCAATTAATCAGATCGGCAATTGGCTCGGCTCGCAACCGAGTAAAACAAGGTCTTTTTGTACTAAATTTTTATGTTGATTTATGAATTATTATTTAATGAATTCTCGAAATATCGTCATTTCGTCAACATTTAACCTCACAATTACTTCCAACTAATACAAGGAAAGAAGAATAAAGTAATAGGTATTTCAAGGATTTTTAAAACATTGGAGTTATGAAAACGCTAACAACAGAGGAAAAACAAGAGCTTAAAAACCGGTTTGAGAACATCTTATCGATAGATGATTTGGTTGAGGTTATCAACTATGTGTATCAGGAGTTGTTAGCAGGTAACGAAATCAGCAAAGACGATGTTTTGTCCAATGCCGATTTGTCTAACAAAAGATACCATACTTTTTCTATCAGAAAGAAAACAGGAGGTGAAAGGATAATTAACGCCCCTGAATCCTCTTTGGAAAAAATACAAAAGGCACTAAATACCATTCTGAACGAATGTGTAACGGTGCATCCGAAGGCGATGGGCTTTGCCAAAGGAAAATCGGTGGTTACCAATGCTCGTCTGCATCTGGGGAAAAACTATGTGTATAATATTGATTTGAAGGATTTTTTCCATTCGTTCAAAAAATGGCAGGTGAAAAGAGTTTTTGCCCAAAGTCCGTTTCAGTTTCCCGAAGAAGTGGCTAACTGCCTGACGAATTTGTGTGTATATGACTTGGAGATTGACGACAAGAAAGCATTTGTTTTGCCACAAGGAGCCCCCACTTCGCCCATATTGACCAATATTCTTTGCCGAAAAATGGACATTGCATTGGACAAACTGGCAAAAAAATACAAGGCTACGTATTCGAGATATGCCGATGACATTTCGTTTTCGTCAAACGTTTCGGTGTTTAACAATTCTGTTTTTTTGGAGGAATTGGAGGCGATTATTTCCAGAAACAAATTGGAAATCAATCCGAAAAAGACCCGATTGCAAAAGAAAAACACCCGACAAGAGGTTACGGGAATCACCGTGAACGAAAAGCTCAACACCACACGCAAGTACGTGAAGCAAATTCGTATGTGGTTGTATTTGATAGAAAAATACGGAGCAAAAAAGGCGGAAACCATTTTCCGAAAGGATTATGCGAAAGAAAAAGGACATACCAAGCCAGAGAAAAATCCGATGCTTTCAGTAATTGGCGGAAAACTCCTATACCTAAAAATGGTAAAAGGAGCAGAAGACAGCACCTACTTGAAATTAGCCCAACGGTTTGATAAAGTTTGCGGATTTGACGCAGATAAAATTTTAGACACTTGGCAACAAAAAGGCGAGAAAGAGGCTCAAAAACTTTTTGAAGAAACCAAAAACAATAAATGGAAAAATTTAGCCGCTGGAAGACCCAAGCCAAAACGCCAAAAACTTGGTAAACACCTAATGGAAAAATCTCGCAGTATGGAGGAACAGGCTGAGTATGTGGCACAAATTAGGAAGAATATAGCTGAAAGACAGGCAAAACGTAAAGCGGCTATGAAAAAGATTCGTGGGGAATAACAGCATTTTTTAGATGTATTATGAACGATTTTGTAACAGAATTTTTAAAGATAGGCAATTTTAGCTCTCGTCAAAAAGACAAGATGATTGAGTTGATAGCAAAAGATTTAACTAAACAAAAGGTTGGCGAAACAACAGAAAATGCACCTGTGTCTGTTATTGAGCCTGATGAAAAATCTGACAAGTCAAAAGATAAAGATTATTTAGGTGAAACCTTCAAAGATTATAATAATCCATTTGGAGAGAAATCGTTATCCAAGTTTTTACTTGCTTATAACCAAGACCCTTTGTTAAAATACACTTGGCATTCCATTGATTCAGAAACAATAGACCATGAAGATGAAATACTCGCAGTTAAGGAATATATAAAGAAATTAAGTGGCTCATCTGAATATTCCGTACGAGAACATCAAAGACTATTATTGGAAAAATTTGAAATTTTAAACAACAAATATTACGCTGATTCTCAAGCAAAAACACTATTAAAAGTTTATCTATCGGGTACGAACTTCAAAGAAGAAAAAAAGGAATGGAGCTCCAATAGAATTGACATCAATTGGGCGAGTGAGCAATTATTAAAATGGTCAGATGAAAATCCTGATTGTGTTCCTAATGCAAGCGGAGAATTAAAACAGCAGCAAAATGGAAAAGTTTTCAAACTACCTAAGCCATTCAATTCTTATATGAATGGAAAAAGAGTTCGGGATTTTTCCGAACTCATCATTCACTGTAAAAATCTATTTCATATAAGGACTGATAACTCTTTAAAAAGTATTTTAGAATATAATATTGCTAATAACGAAAATTGGAAAACAAACTTTGATTTTGAATTTAAAAATTTTGCAGAAAATATTGTTTTATTTACTGATGTTGATAAGTTGGTTCAATTTTTTAGAGAATATATCAATTCAATAGAGACCTATTTTTCTGAAGAATATAAAACCGAACAAAAACAAAAAATAATTTTATCCTTCATAGAAGAAACGGGAGGCTTTGTTTATTTTACGATTCATCACATTCATCCCGAAAAGCCTTTCTATGGAAAAAGCTCTGAAAGTACGATTGATAGAAGAGGAAATACATTGACCAGTATGATAAAAAAAATCAACGGGATATGTGAATTGTACCTCGAAAGTGATTTTGAAAAGGAAACAAGTTATAGAATTAATCTTTGGAATGGAGAATGGAATGATGGAGCAAAAAAATATACTCCAAAGCTGATGAAAAAAGAAAAAATAGAAAAAGTAAACGGTGTTAAACATATTTTAAAATTCAAACGATGATTTATTTAATTGACGAACAGGTTTTCCGTCAAGAAACCTACGGCTGGAATATCGAAAAACTTAATGAATATCAAGGGATTATAAGTACACATAAGGATAGTAAAAAGCTCTCCATTGAAAATATCAAGAAAGAAAAGATTGTGTTTTTGCACGAGTCTTTCCCTAATGAGGGATTAAAAAACCAACTCTATGAACATAACGCTCAAAATAGAGATTTTGGATTAGTTGTTTTTAGTGGAAGCAAAAACGAACGCCAAAAAAATGCAACGGGAAATCGAGTTGATTTACCTGTAAGTGTCTTTTATCAAAATTTAGAAATTTTCCTACAGGAAATAAAAAAAGGGAATAAACCCAATGTCAATTATCTATTATATGGCAGAAATCTTGAAGAAGAGAAAATAATTATTGATGAGATTGTTAAACGAAATAATGAAGAAGGTGCAGATACCATAGTTGCTAAAAAAGAAAATATTATTTTTTTAACAGCCGAAAATGATATTGAAAATCCTTTTAGTAATATGGAATCAGAAACATTGTATTCAAATACAGAAGGTTTTTCTGATAGTTCTTTACATCGTGATGTTGTTTTGAGTTTTTTAAATGACAAAGTATTTGATAATTTGTACATTCCGCTATGTTTTGGTAATACGCTTTCCGACTTCAACGGGCTTCGATTAGCTACCCATATTCGCTGTACGCCAACTCCAAACCGACTAAAAAACATTTTTATTTATGGTGTTGTGCATTATCAAAAGTTGATGAAACATCCATATTTCGATATTCTGAAAACGAAAAATGTATTTTACATTGACTATAGTAAAAAAGCCTTACAAGAAGCTGAAAGAAAAGAAACAGAGCTCTTTTCAGAAAGCGAATTGGCTACCGAAATAGCAAAAATAAAACTCAACGCCCCAAAAGATAATCATAGTATTGCCAATGAATGGGCGATTTATCGTTGGGCGAAAACTATTGAAAGTTCAGATAATGATATCGAAAAAATCAATGCGAAAATAGAATCTGATTTGTATTATAAGTATTTGAAAACCATTTATCCGATTTCGGCAACAGATACTAATTTACACAATCTAAAAATAAAAACACCAGAAAACGATAAACCTAAAATTCTTTATATCGATGATGAATGGGAAAAGGGATGGCACGAAATTTTTGCAACGATTTTATACGATAATAGTAATATTAAACATTTTGACTATTTAGATATTGATTTTTCGCAAAACAGAGAAGAAATTGTGAATCAAGCTGTTCAAAAAATAAAGGCAGATGATATTGATATAGTCATTTTGGATTTTAGATTACATCATTCTGATTTTGAAAATAATGACCTACAAGAAAACACAAGTATAAGAATATTACAGAAAATAAAAAAATACAATCAAGGAATACAGGTAATATATTTTTCGGCAACCAATAAAATTTGGAATTTGCAAAAATTACAAGCATTAGGAGTGGATGGATTTATCATTAAAGAAGCACCCGAAAATAGTATTGATCCCCAATTTACTGCTGATACCATTGGCAACTTTAAAGAAGTAATGGAAACTGCTGTAAAAAGAAAGTTTTTGAAAATAATATTCTTAATTTGTAAACAAATCAAGAAAAATATTGAAAATCAGATTGCTTTAAACTCGTTCGAAGAATACAATAAGTTTCTAAAAATTTTAATAACACAAATAAAAATTATAGAGCAAGCTATTTCTAAAATAGACTTAAAAGTGAAAATGTCAATGGATATCGTATTTCTGAGTGCATATAATTTTTTAGAACATTTCAAAAACTATTATTTTAAATATGATAACAAAGATTATAGATATTACATAGGAGAAAAAAAAGAAGATGTAAATAATTATTATTTTGATAGACAAAATAAATTTATTAAAAACAAAGATGTTATCAAAGATTTAACTTGGTTTTGTGCAATGGCAAATCTATTTATTGATTATTTTGAAATCTGTAGTCAAGAAGATAAAAAAGTGGAATACCTCAACAAGGTAAAAGATAAAAGAAATAAGTACATACACGAAAACAAAGAATTTTTTGATGAGAAAGAAGTTATTATGGTTCTGTCTCTTTGTGAAAATATAACCAGCAAGTTAAAACCTTGATAAAGTTTTGATTTAACCTCAGAAAACAATATATTTGCTTTTCTGTAACCAACCTTTACTACTATGAACCCTCTCACACAAGAACAACAAGAAATAATAAACACCCTATTCTCTTTTCTAGAAAAAGAAAATGAGCATATCTTTATTGTAAAAGGAGCTGCGGGGTCGGGAAAAACAACTTTAATAAAGTACCTTATTGATAAATTAAAAGAAAATCAAAAATTGTTTAAAGTAATGGCTCCCACAGGAAGAGCTTCCAAGGTACTTCGTGATAAAGGTATTAATGCCTCTACCATTCATCGGGGAATTTATAATTTTGAAGATATTATCATTAAAGAAGTTAAAAATCCTGATGACTCGAAAAAATCATATCACTATGTTTATCCACTTCATTTCCCGAATGAAGACGGAGAAATAGTAATCATTGATGAGGCATCAATGGTTTCGGATATAGAAACAAAACACGAATTATTTACTTTCGGTTCAGGAAAATTATTAAGTGATGTCATTCAATATGCTAATTTTTCTAATCGCTATTCCAAATTAATATTCGTAGGAGATAATGCCCAGCTTCCGCCAGTAACTGACAATGAGTCGAAAGCGTTGTCTGTTGAGTACTTTCAATCGGAACACAAACTGAATGTTCAAGAAGCCGAACTAACCACCATTCATCGGCAATTAGTAGATAGCACAATTTTGCAGAACGCTAATGAAATACGAAATTTATTAAAAAAGCCTAAGGAACAACGAAATACCTTTGAACTACTTATCAAAAATGAAGTAGAAGAAATTTCAAATATTGACCTTACTTCGCATTTCACCGATAAATTTCCAGAACCTAAAATCGGCAATGGGGTTATCGTATGTTATTCTAATCAAGGAGCTTATCAATACAATCAATCTATTCGTGAAAAAATATTTCCCAATAGCCCTAATGTGAGTATTGGAGATATTTTGATGGTTATTAATAACAATTATAATCAGGGAGTTTTCAATGGAGATATGGCAACGGTTACTGAAGTATCTGCGGATGTAGAAGAAATAAAAAACATTCCTGTATATGAAAAAGGGAAAAAGAGATATGTAAATTTTTCTTTCCGAAATGTAAAGTTGAAATTCCCACATCTATCAGAAGAAGTTTCCTGTAAAATCATTGATTCACTATTAAATTCTCCTTATAGAGACTTGAATGTTACGGAAATGAAGGCTTTGTATATCAATTTCGTAATGCGTTTTCGTGAAAAATACCCTCAATACAAAGAAGGTTCGCAGGAATTTAAAGAAGCTCTAAAAACAGATCTATATTTCAATGCTTTACGCGTGAAATATGGCTATGCCATCACCTGCCATAAATCGCAAGGTGGCGAGTGGGACAGTGTTTATGTGGATTATTCGGGAAGAATTGGACTATACGATGATGCCCTAAGATGGTGCTATACGGCAACTACTCGGGCAAAAAAAGAACTATTTGTTATCAATCCACCTAAAATAAATGGATTCCATCGCTTAGAAATAAGACCGATTACCAAAATTGGAAAAATTGGAAAAGAATTTTATCAAAACACACACACTTTTTCAACACCTTTTCACACTGAAAACGCACATATTGCACTGCGTTTGAAATATCAAGAGGTGGAAAGTAAACTCCGTAACACGCTTTTTTCCATTGATAGGATAGTCTCAAGCAACTATTTAGAGAAATATTTTTTCAAGATAGAAAATGAAATCATTCAGATAGATTGGTATTATGACGGAGCAGGAATATTTAAAACCTTACAAAATCGCCCTTATGAAATTGAAAATCAACTTATTGAAATACTTAACGCTCCTTTTTATCACGAATTTATACTGAATTACTCAACGGAAAATTCACTTTTCAAAGAATTATACAACCGAATATTAACCGCTTGTAGTGAATGCGAGGTTCAAATTACCAATATTGTGGAACACGAAGCAAATTTTCACATCAATTATTACCTAAAAACAGACGCAAAATTTGCCTATCTACAATGTTATTTTACAAAAGATAAAGGTTTTACCTCGGTGCTTCCTTTTTCTGAACAAGGGAGCGAAGATGTTGAATTACAAAAGCTAGTGAATTTCATCAACCAAAATTAAAAACTTATGACAACCGTTACCGAACTCAGAAAAGCAGGAAAATTAAAAGAGGCTTGGGAGTTAGCAAATAGTCAATTAGAAAAAAATCCTAATGATATTTGGGTTAAGAGAGATTTGGCTTGGGTGTATTATGAGTATTTGAAACAATACTCTTCTGTGCAAACTTTCACTCAATTCAATAAAATTATAAACAAACTACTTGTTCTACAATTGCCTGAGGAGGAAAATATATTGTATGAGACGGTAGGTTGGCAATTTGTAAAAATAGTAAATAATATTTCTAGACAGGGAAATATTGATTATTCAAAGATAAATACACTTTTTGAACATTGTAAATCCTTGTATTTTCAACAACCATCAGATTTGTACTCTGCTATACTAAAAAATTTTCATAAGGCGTATAAAAACAATCATCAAAAATACATTGAATTTGTTGATTGGTGGGATTTAGATAATTTACAAGAGAAAGATTTTCAGAAAGAACATTATGATGGGCAAGACATAGCTGCATTAGCTGACCAAGTATATTGTGCTTATGCAAAACATCTGTTGCCTTTCAAAAATATTTATCAAGAGACTATATTTGACAAAGAAAAAGCGGAAAAATTTCTGCTTAAATTAGAGGAAATAGCAACCAAACATCCAAATTATCAGTACATTTCGTATTATCAAGCGAAAATACTTTTAGCTTTGGGAAATAATGAAAATATGCTTTCTGCCTTATTGCCCTTTGCTCGAAAAAAGAAAAACGATTTTTGGGTTTGGGATATTCTTGCAGATGCTTTTTATGAGGATAAGGAAAAAGTTTTTGCTTGTTATTGCAAAGGATTGCTTTGCCCTGCTGATGAAAAAATGACGACCAAACTTCGTGAAAAAGTAATTCCTTTCTTTTTAGAAAGACAACTTTTCAATGAAGCCAAAGCAGAAGTCGATACAATTATTAGAATCAAGAAAGCTAACGAACATAAAATTCCTGTCCAAATAAGCTCCTATCAAAATACACAATGGTATCAAGGAGCTAATGCTAATCAGCATAACCGTTCAATATACCGACAATTTGCTACTTCTGCCGAAGATATTTTATTTGGAAATCTTGCAGAAGAAGTAGTCATTATTGAGAATATAAATTCTGATAAAAAAATAGTGAATATAATCACACAAAATAGCGAGCGTCTATTTTTTAAATACGACAAATTTTTGAAAAATCCTCAAATAGGCAAAACTTATAAAATTCGTTTTACACAGAAAGAAATAAATGCCCCAAGCAAAGTAGCAACACTGTCAGAATATCAGGATACTAAATTAACCGATAGTTACATTAAAGAATTTTCAGGGAAAATAAATATTCCAAAAAATAAAAATTTTGGTTTTGTAGATAACATTTTTATAAATCCACAACTTTTCCAAAAATACGACTTAACAACAGGCGATTATGTAACAGGAAAAGCAATACAAACCATTGATAAAAAGACAGGAAAACCCACTTGGAAGGTGTTTTCACTATCTAAGAACCACTAAATTGACTTCCATACTTAAATCTCTATATAAACAAGTTATCTGTCAATCATTCCTTTAATAAGATTATTGAGCCGTGTTTTAAAAAGTATCATGACATAAAATACCATTCCACATTACCTAGATCAGCGATTTTAGTAGTTGGTAATTAATTCTAATCACTATACTAGTTACTATCTGTTTAAATAAGATTCTTTTGCTTTTTTGATTTGTACCAAACGATAGTTTTCCGTGGATATTGGAAAGGTTGCCAATTGGTTTTCACCGATTATTTTTTGTAATTCAATGATAACACTGTCGGCTGAATCTCGGTTTTGAAGCCCGTGAATTACGAACCACGTTTCCTTGACGTTATATACATCTTGTGAAATGCTGATTTTATCTGAAATTACTTTCAATTTTTCGACAAGTTGCGTCTTTATTACTTCTCTTCTACCTTGTGGAATATCCATCAAAACGACTTTCCACGAACTAGCCTTAGCATCATCAACAAACGATTCTTTCTCAACGTCAATTAGATTTTCTAAAAGCTCTTTAGCTTGATTACTTTCGTCCGTCTCAGGGTAGTTCATCTGTATTTTTAAAAGCTCCTCTCGATACGGTAAGATACCTTCCAAACGAGCAACAACATTTGCCCGAAGCATATCCAGTTTTGAAGCCATAGCTGTTTCCCTAAATGTGGTACCTTCCTCGTTCAATCGCTGTAAAACCTCGACTATTTTACCGTTATTAAACTCTACGGTAAGCTCTTGTAAAAACTGTTGAGCTTCTAAATCACGTTGTTTTCGTGAGGTGTCATTCCCTTGCAGAAGCTGTGCATAATCTGATTGTGGATAACGTCCCAACAAGTGATTTTTTACAGTTTCCGCCTTTGGACTATTCAAATATCGGTAATTCTTATAAAGTTCATAGAGCACTGCAGACTCAACAATTGGTTCTGGGTTAAATCCAAGTACTCGCTCCAATCGATCAATAGCCAACTCGCTATCATTAAATTTAGCTTTGTACAAAATCCCTAATTGAAGTAACGCCTGATTTCTATCTCTTTCCAAACGTTTTATTTCTTCCTCATTTTTAGGTAATTGTGATAAATAAAAATCGGAGGTTATATCTTTTTTAGGTACATTTTCCTCTCGCCCTGTGGTGGCTGGATTTGTTTCTATTTCTGTTTGTTGTTTTGCAGACCAACGCCAATTATCTTCCAATTTTCGATTTCCCCAATACTGCTGAAATTGTTGCTTTCCGTAGGCAACCGCCATAGGATTGTAAAAATAAAATTTTCCTCCTTTTGTCTCAGTCGCGTTTTGCAAAGAAAAGCCCATGCCTTGATTAATTGTTGAGGAACTCTTCATTTTTTGTTCTGTTTTTTTCTTTAGAGAATCAATATGTCTTTGAAAAAATGCAACTCTATCGCTATCCGACATTTTAATGATTTTCAGAATACTATCATTTTGTTTTACAGTATATTCTAATTCGGTGATTTTTGCTAAGTTTTCTTTCTTCCGCTCCACATAAAGATGTTCAAACGTATGCTCAGGAATATAAGCTAAGGTACTATCCAAATGGTGATATGCTCCTGTATAATCCTTCTGCTCAAAAAAAATATCTGCTAAACGTTCATGAGTTTTAGCTTTCAACGGATTGTTTTCCTTATTATTTTTTAAAGACCTGCGGTAGTACTCAATAGCCATTCTCCTACTATTCTCTTCAATGAGAAAAGCGTGAGTGAAATAAAGTACGTCCAAATAATCTTTATGTTCGTACCGATTTTCTAATTTAGTCAAATACGTTAGAAATTCCGTTTTCTCCTCGGGAGTAAAATCTCTGTTACGAGCTTTTCCTGCCTGAGCCTCAACCCATAGTTTACGAGGAATTTTCCAATTTAGTTTCACAACCTTTTCAAAAGCTATCGTTGCAGAATCACGTTGCTTTTGGTGCTCATAGAGTTGAGCGGCAATAAAATAATATCTCCCACGGAGTGTTTTGCTGGATGTATATTTACCTGCTAAATAAAGTGATTCGGCTGCCTCAGGATACATTTTTTGATTGATATACGCCTGACCCAAAGTAGCATAGGCTTCAGCTCGATCTCTTTTGCGTAACTTTTCTTTAGAAAGTAGTTCATTCAACTTTTCAATAGCAATTTTATCTTTGCCTAAACGCATATTGGTCTTTTGTGCCCATATCGCAGACTCGTTAATGCGTTCACTCTTCCCATAATTAGTAAGTAGGTGATTAAACGCCTCCAAAGCTGGTAAAAACCGTTCGTTGTAGTAACGAGCCTTACCAAGCAAGATATAGGCATCGTCAATCTTGTAGTTACGTTGTTCGCCTTTAAATACCATCGAGTGAAGTTGAATAGTTTTGATGGCTTTTTCTTCAGCACGTTCAAAATTTGGGTTCTCAACCCCTTCCAACTGAACTTTACCCGTCATACGTATGGGTTCTACTGGCAACAACTGACTGAAATCATCCTGATATTGCTCATGCAACTGTTTCAACCCCGATTCAAAAGCCTCTTCTCCATTGAAAAGCACATTGTATTTGGTTACAATCGGCTGCATCTGTCGATTGTAATAGGTATTTGCTTTGGTTGTACAAGCGTTGATTATCAATAAAATAGATATAAAAAAGACAGTATATATAAGACGATACTTCATTTTGACATTTTTACCAAGTCACGAAGTTACTATTTTTTCGGAAATAAAAAAGCAAAATCAGTCATAATATGTTGTTAAATCGAATTTACATATTGGCTTACAAGCTTTTAAAAAAACAATCCAGATACGTACTTATAATAATTTATCTTTCGATTTTATGCAAAAAAAAATAGTTAATCCTCTAATTCACAATATTCTAAAATATTTTTTACTTTAAACTCAAAAAATTTCTGTACGCTTCTTACTCCGCAGGATTATGTCATGTTTGTACAAAAAAAAGGAGTACCTGAGGCACTCCTTCCGTATCAAAAAATTTCTTATTATGAAACAAAATCTTATTTGCTTTCTTCTGTACTGTCAACCAACACCTGACCACGATAGTACAATTTTCCTTCGTGCCAATGAGCTCTATGATACAAGTGATTTTCTCCTGTTATAGGATCTTTTGCGATTTGAGGAACAACTGCTTTGTCATGAGTTCTTCTCTTATCTCTTCTCGTTCTCGACTGTCTTCTCTTAGGATGTGCCATTTCTTATTTTTCTTTATCAGTTATTATTATTTTTTTTAAACCTTCCCACCTCGGATCAACGATTTCCCTTTCGTCTACATCCCCTTTGGGACTTAATTCTTCCAATTTATCTAATATATCAAGATGTAACGTACCATTTTGAACATCCGGATGAACGCGTTTGGCAGGAATTGATAATACTACTAATTCATAAATGTATTGAGCTACATTTACTTGATGTTCCCCGTGTGGTAGAATCAACAACTCATCGTCTTCGTTATTAAATTCCTCTCCAAATTTCACAACTAAGAACAACTCACTTGCTACCTCCAAATCAAAAGGTTCATTGGATAAATCGCAATTTACATTGACTGTTCCCTCATTTCTAAAATGGAGTTCCAACAGATTTGACTTTTTGTCTAAATCAACCGTCACCTTTTGATGTACATCATTCACATCGTCGTACGCAAACAAATCCAAAAAACTTTTGTCTAATTCATAAACGAACTGATGTTTTCCCAATTTCAAGCCAGCAAAAGATATGTTGTATTTCTTTAACTTATTCATTTTCTGCAAGTTTGGTGAGACAAATAGTTTTTTAGCGTGTGCAAATATACAACTTTATTCTGAATGGCAAATATTTTTAATAAAAAAAGTACACACAAATTTACCTTTTAAGGGTTGATTCTTAAAACACAAGAAATCTACAGACTCAGTGGAATCAGAAAAAACTATCTCCCTTTATACATCTGGTCGTAATATTTTTGGTAGTCGCCACTGGTAATAGTATCTAACCATTCCTGATTTTGCAGATACCAAGCTACGGTACGCTGAATTCCCTCTTCGAACTGCAAGGAAGGCTCCCAACCAAGCTCTTCCTTAATTTTTGTAGCGTCAATAGCATAACGAAGGTCGTGCCCTGCTCGGTCAGTAACAAACGTAATGAGTTTTTCCGAGCTTCCTTCAGGGCGACCCAACTGCTTATCTACTTCTTTGATGATGACGCGTATCAAGTCGATGTTTTTCCATTCGTTAAAGCCTCCGATGTTGTACGTGTCACCAATTTTACCCTTGTGGAATATTACGTCAATTGCTCTGGCGTGGTCTTCAACGTAGAGCCAATCTCGCACATTTTCACCTCGTCCGTAAACGGGTAGTGGCTTATTACTGCGAATGTTATTGATGAATAGGGGGATTAATTTTTCAGGAAACTGATAGCTTCCGTAGTTGTTGGAGCAGTTGGAGATAAGTGTCGGAAGTCCGTAGGTGTCCTGATAAGCTCGAACGAAGTGGTCGGACGAGGCTTTCGATGCCGAATAGGGCGAATGTGGGTCGTACTTTGTGTTTTCGGTGAAAAGCGTGTTATCCATCTGCAAAGCACCGTACACCTCATCGGTGGAGACGTGGTAGAACAGTTTCCCGTCCCAATTGCCGTTCCAAACCTCACGTGCTGCCTGCAAGAGAGACAGCGTACCCATAACGTTGGTCTTTGCGAAGGTGAAGGGGTCTTTAATGCTTCTGTCCACGTGGCTTTCTGCTGCCAAATGAATAATCCCCGTGATGTTTTTGCTCTCGATGAGTTGCTTCATAGCCTGAAAGTCGCAGATATCAGCCTTTACGAACTCGTAGTTAGGTGATTTCTCTATATCTTTGAGGTTTTCCAAGTTTCCGGCATAGGTTAGTAAATCCAAATTGATGATTCTGTAGTCAGGATATTTGTTTACAAACAACCGAACCACGTGTGAGCCTATAAATCCAGCTCCGCCTGTTATTAAAATATTTTTTTTCATTTAAAGTGCTTTTTAAGTAACCAAAAACCAATTAACAAGTACCAAGTTAGTTTGATGTGTATTGATTTCTATTTTTTTAATTTCATTTTATTATAGATTGAAGCTAAAATATTCTTCAATTCGTTACTCTCCTGTTTTAAAGTTTCCCAATCTGTCTTTTCATTATGGTAAATTGCAATGATAATTCGTATCCAATAGTTTGTCTCTCTGATTTCTTTTAGGCATAGTCCTATTTTATTAGTAAAATCAGCCTGTGACACTGCTCCTTGTGCTTCCTGATAATTTGCTCCTACTGAGGTTGCTGATTTTATCAGTTGGTACGCAATTACCTTGTATTCTTTTTCATTGGGCAGTTTGCGAACTCCGTTAATTACACGGATAGAAAAATTAAATAATCTGTCTTCTAATTCGTTTGCCATTTGTCGGTTGATTTCCTTTCGGAAAACTTGTTTCTTGTTTCTTGTAACTTACTTTTTCCCTTTCAAAGCCTCTTTCCAATGTGAAATTGTATAATTAAAATCGTTTTTTAGCTTTGATTTGTCCAAAACCGAATAACTTGGACGTTTTACCTTACTTGGGAATTCGCTCGACAAGCAGGGTTTTACAATGCAGCTGCTTCCCGATATAGTAACGATTTCGGTTGCGAAGTCGAACCACGAACACACGCCTTCATTCGAGAAATGATACACCTCGCGTTTGCCTTTGAACAAATCTTTCTCAATGATATGGACGATAAATGCAGCTAAATCACGAGCATTTGTGGGTGTCCCAACTTGGTCGAAAACTACTTTGAGTTCATTGCGTTCAGAACTCAATCGTTGAATGGTTTTGACGAAGTTATGCCCAAAGGAAAGCGAGTACAACCACGAGGTTCTGATGATAAGATAATCAATATCCGCATTCTGAATGGCTTTTTCGCCCTCTAATTTCGTTCGTCCGTAAATTCCGAGCGGTTCCGTAGGGTCTGCTTCGGAGTAAGGCGTGTTTTTAGTACCTCCAAAAACGTAATCCGTTGATATATGAATAAGAGAAGCGTTGTTTTCCTTACAGACTTCCGCCAAGTAGCCTACTGCGATGTTATTTATCAGGTTGGCGGTTTGTATGTCGTCTTCGGCTTTATCCACATTGGTATATGCGGCACAATTAACCATAATCTGAATGTTGTTTTTCTTTACGAAATCCGAAATTGCCTGTCGGTCGGTAATGTCTAAGTCCGAAGCATCTGTAAAGAAGTAATTTTTGGTTTTTCCTTGAATATTCTGAATTTCAGAGCCTAATTGTCCGTTAGCTCCTGTGACTAATATGTTTTTCATTGCCTAAAATCGCATTATTCGTATAGGTTTACATCAAAATCGAAGTGAAAAGCATCTTTCAGCAAGGGGCTTTCTTTGTCTTTTTGCGAAAGAATAATATCTTGATGAGGGATTTTCCAATCGATTTGCAGTGCAGGATCGTTCCACAGAACGCTTCCTTCCTCTTTGGGATTGTAGTAATTGTCGCACTTATATTGAAAAATGACTTCCTCGCTCAGCACGGCAAATCCGTGAGCAAAACCTCTAGGAACGAACAATTGTCGCTTGTTTTCGGCAGAAAGCTCAACGGCTACGTGTTTGCCAAAAGTAGGCGAACCCTTACGGATATCGACTGCAACGTCCAAAACTTTTCCTACCACTACGCGTACTAATTTTGATTGTGAAAACGGAGGTTTCTGGAAATGCAATCCCCTTACCACACCGTAACGCGATTTCGATTCGTTATCCTGTACGAAAGTTGTTTTACAAACTTGTTCTACAAACTTTTCTTGTGAAAACGACTCAAAAAAGTATCCGCGCTCATCACCGAAAATTTTAGGTTCAATGATGATAACGTCTTTTATTTCTGTTTGGATTATGGTCATATGTTGATTATAATCAGTAATTTAACTTAAAATAATATTTTTTTAGCCATTCTCGATATAGCGGGTCTTGAAAGGTTAGAATCCCCGCCATATCATCTAGAATATCCTTATCTACTAAAGCTCTTTTTAGCTTAACCACATTGGCTGAGGAACCTAATTTATAAGTATCCATAACTTCTTTGGAACTCAAATTCTGCTCTCCGTTAAGTAATGCTTTTAAAAATCCTAACTGAGTATTAGTCAAGGTTTCTGTCAGTGTTATAAAAAGTAAGCTAAGTTGTTGTATCAGGCTTTGATGGGTACTCTCAATAATCTTTTTATTGCTTTTTTGTACTGTTCTAAGCCATACTTGTTGAGCTAATTGCTGCACGTAATATGAGTGATTATCAACAAGTTCTACGATTTTTTTAGCTTGACTATCTGTGATTTGCTTGTTGGTTTCTTCAAAACGTAGCTTAATGAAGTTTACCCATTCTTTAGTGTTAATTTTTTCAAGAAAAATAATATTACCAAACTTATAAAAAGGCATTGATGTATCTGTAAAAACTTCTATCAGCATATGTCGTTTACTACCATAAAAGCAGTATGAAACGTTCTGATGTCGCTGAAAATGAGCTCTTAATTTCTTTTGAAATGACAGACTATCTGAAAAAGAGGCTATATTCTGAAATTCATCAAAACAAACCACAATTTTGATACCTTTCTTTTGTGCAATATTCTCTGCTAAGTTCAAAATATCATCCGGATTTTTCTGTAATTCTTTCCACGAGATGCCAAATTGCAATGTAGTTTCATCATTTGAAGCTAATGAAACTTGTGGTAATAATTGTGAAAGAAATTGCTTTGCATTTGTTACAAAATCATCCCACCATGAAGAAGTAGCTTTTAAAACTGCGTTGGTGAAAGAAATATAAAACTCCTCTTCGGTACGCACATTAAAAAGATCTAACTTACACATTTTTAATGTTTTATCGTTTTCAAATGATTCGCTAACCTTCTCTACCAAAGAAGATTTCCCCCATCTACGAGGAGAAATCAGAATTACATTCGTCCCTGACAAAAAACATTGTCTTAATAATTTTGGCTATACTAAAATTTTTGTGAAGATTATTAAATCTGTATTTTTTGATTTTTAAAAATTTGTGTTTATTCTGTACATTTGTGGTCAAATTCAAACCACAAATACACACAAATTTTCACAAATATGCTTTCAATAAACTAAAATCACTAAAATTATAAGGACTATTTTTTTGAAAGGTCACCACAAAAATTTTACTAATGCCATAATTTTATTTCTTTTTGTCGATTGACAAAATCTGTTTTCAGAATAATTGTTCCAAACGTAAATGGCACATTTGTAAATTCCTCGTGCATAACCGATATTTTTGCAAAGGTAATAAGAATTTTACGTATTACCAAAAGGTAAGTTACCAAAAGGTAAGTTGCTAAAAGATGAAGAAAAATTATTTCAATAAATTAATGAGATATTGCCCGTATTGATTTTTGAGCATTGGTTGGGCTAACTCTCGGATTTTTTCGGCAGAAATCCAACCTCTTCGGTAGGCAATTTCTTCCAAACAAGATATTTTAAGCCCTTGTCTTTTCTCAATAGTTTCCACGAAGTTGGAAGCCTCTGAAAGTGAATCGTGTGTGCCTGTGTCAAGCCACGCAAAACCTCGTCCTAATAGCTGTACTTTCAGCTCGTTATCTTTCAAAAACTGTTGGTTTACTGTGGTGATTTCCAATTCTCCTCTTGCCGAAGGTTTTATGTTTTTGGCTACATTTACAACTTTATTCGGATAGAAATACAGTCCCACTACGGCATAATGCGATTTTGGTTTTTCGGGTTTCTCTTCGATGGAAAGCACGTTTCCTTCTGCATCAAATTCGGCAACGCCGTAACGTTCAGGGTCTTTGACGTAGTAACCGAAAACGGTTGCTTTACGCTCTTTTTCAGCGGTTTCAACGGATTGCAGAAGCATTTTGGTGAAACTTTGTCCGTAGAAAATATTATCGCCCAATACGAGGCAAACATCATCATTTCCAATGAATTGCTCTCCGATGATGAAGGCTTGTGCCAGTCCGTCGGGTGAGGGTTGCTCAGCGTAACTAATTGAAATTCCGTAGTCGTTGCCATCGCCTAAAAGTCGCTGAAAACCAGGCAAGTCTTGCGGGGTGGAAATCACCAAAACTTCACGAATACCCGCCAACATTAGCACCGAAAGTGGATAGTAAATCATCGGTTTGTCATATATAGGTAGTAACTGCTTTGAAATACCTTTTGTGATCGGGTAAAGCCTTGTTCCTGAGCCTCCTGCAAGAATAATTCCTTTCATAATACTATTCTATTCCGTGTGAAAAACCTGTTCCATTGTGTGCCACCATTCGCCTTCCTTAAGTTCTAAGGGTTGTTGACAAGGATCGGTTTCCGCCCACCAACGTTGTGTTTCGGGATCGGCAGCCATTTTTTGCATATCTTCTCGAAAATTATCTCCAATATATTCAAAATATGCAAAAAGAAGCTCATCATTCAATAAAAAAATGGAGTAATTTCGGATATTACATTCGTGAATTTTATCCAAAACAGATTGCCACGGATTGGCATGTAATTCTCGATAATAAGCTAATTTTTCAGGTTTTACCTTGATTACTTGTCCGAAGCGTTTCATAATTTTAATTTTTACTATTTTATATTTTTAGCAATTCCTTTGGTAAAAAAATAGAAATGTGATTTCAATCTTTTGTAAAGATATTCATCTTAATTTACATGAAATAAGGGTAGTATGTATTTTCTTAAAATTACAATTACATTTTTTATAAATAGAACATACTACTAAACTCTTGATTATTTGTAAGATGGTATTTTTAAACTTACTCCGTCATTCGAGTTTTTCGTTTTTGTTCGTTGCGTTCAATTTTGTGGGTCGGACGAGTCCATTTTGGATTCTCACCCAAGTCAACATACTGAGAATCTTTAGCTTCAACCGTAACGGGTTGTTTATGTTTTTCAAAAGGTTCTTGGGGTCTAATTCCTAATATTTCAAACATTTGCATATCTTCATTGATATTAGGGTTTGGAGTAGTGAGCAATTTATCCCCCGCAAAGATAGAGTTTGCTCCTGCAAAGAAACACATCGCTTGACCTTCACGACTCATTTGGGTTCTTCCTGCAGAAAGACGCACCTGAGTTGTAGGCATTACGATACGCGTTGTGGCTATCATTCGCACCATATCCCAAATTTCAACCAATTCTTGATCCTCCAAAGGAGTTCCTTCCACAGGAACTAAGGCGTTGATTGGCACCGATTCTGGTTGAGGGTTTAAGGTTGATAAGGCTACCAACATCCCCGCACGATCTTCCAAAGACTCTCCCATTCCGATAATACCTCCACTACAAACAGTGATATTTGTTTTACGCACGTTCTCAATGGTTTGTAACCGGTCGTCATAACTTCGTGTAGAGATAATTTCTTCGTAATATTCCTTAGAAGTATCCAAATTGTGGTTGTAGGCATATAGCCCTGCTTCTGCCAAACGTTTTGCTTGGTTTTCAGTAATCATTCCCAAAGTACAGCATACCTCCATGTTCATCTTATTAATCGTACGCACCATTTCCAACACTTGGTCAAACTCTGGACCATCCTTTACATTTCTCCATGCTGCCCCCATACAAACACGAGAGGCTCCTGATGATTTTGCTCGTAGCGCCTGTGCCTTTACGTGTGAAACGCTCATCAATTGTTCTTCCGTTTCCACATGAGTATGATAACGAGCAGCTTGCGGACAGTAACCACAATCCTCGGAACATCCACCCGTTTTTATTGATAATAAAGTAGATACCTGCACAGTATTAGGGTCGTGGTATTTACGATGAACGGTAGCTGCTTCATAAAGCAAATCCATTAAAGGTTTGTTGTAAATCGCTATGATTTCTTCTTTTGTCCAATTATGTCGAGTTTCGCTCATATACCTAATTATTTATGTTCCGAAAGGCAAAGATAATAATTTATTTTAGATAACTGAATGAATATAGTTCAAAACACACGAAAATTTCTAGCCCTACACTATTGGATTTATTAAGTTATTTTTAAGAGTTTCAAAACGATAAACAACCTACAAATAGTAAAAATATTTATTCTTTTTAACTCTTAAACTCTATAACCTTAAAAAACATACGCTCAAAAGTCTCACAAAAAATATTTTATACGAAGAATACGCACCTCCAAAATTCAATCATCTCGGAAATTCTATAACCTGAACATTCTTTATTTCTTCTTTCTCAATCTCAAACCGAATCATAGTACGAACGGTTTGCCAACCGTGTTTACCTACTGCTCCTGGATTTAAATGTAATAGCTGGAATTTCTTGTCATACATCACTTTTAAAATATGCGAATGCCCTGATATAAAAATTTTAGGAGGATTCTTCATAATCTCTTTTCTAGCTAAAGAGGTGTATTTGTCAGGATAACCTCCAATATGAATCATTAAAACTTCTATCCCTTCACAGAAAAAACGGTTCACTTCCGGAAATTGGCTACGAATATCGGCACCATCAATATTACCGTAAACCCCTCGCAGAGGTTTCTGTTGAGCAAGTGCTTTAGCAACTTCCATCGAACCGAAATCACCACAATGCCAAACCTCATCCACTTGTGAGGCGTGCGATAAGATTTTATCATCCATGTAAGAGTGCGTATCGGAAAGTAATAAAATTTTCATAACATCATTTATATCTAAAAACAAATAGAACTCAACAATACAAATTGAGATTGTCAATTATGGTGGCTATGCTACCAAAAGTAAAATTTTAAACAATAGATATGAGCTAAATACGTCGAAAAGTTTTCTTATGTATAAGTTTAAATCAGAATAAAGGTAACAGCATTATCTTAAAACCAAAACCAATACGCCATCGAAGATATAAATATGACACTCAATATGTTAAGTACGAATCCTATTTTGATCATATCATTTTGATTTACCATCCCAGTTCCATAAGCAATGGCATTTGGGGGAGTTGCCACAGGTAACATAAAGGCACACGAAGCTCCCAATCCAATGATGAGAGAAAGCCCTAAAGGATTCATTTCCAATTCTTGAGCTATGGAAATAAAAATTGGAACAAGCAAAGCGGCACTTGCTGTGTTTGATGTGAATTCTGTAAGAAAAATAATAAACACCGCTACCAATAAGCCTATCAGATAGAAATGTTTTCCTTCTACCAAAAAAACAACTCCATCGACCAAAGCTTTACTCGCTCCTGAACTGGTCAATACGGCACTTAAAGTTAATCCTCCTCCAAAAAGCAATAGTACACCCCAATCCGTATTATCTTGAACCTCTTTCCAGCTTGCAACACCTGAAAAACAAACCAATACGGCTGCAATCATAGCAACAAGAGCGTCAAACTCTGCAATTTTTGCAATTCCTAAAATGGAAGATATTGTACTATTTAAAAAATCTCCAAAAATCCAACTAAGTGCTGTGACTATAAAAATAATGATTGTAATATATTGTTTTCGGGTTAATTTGTCGACCAAGTTTTCTGTAGTCACTTTAATTTTAAAATTTGGTTTAAGTACGATATACATAGCCAGTAACATCAGTGGCATCAACCCCATCATTACAGGTATTCCGTATTTAAGCCAATCGGAGAAAGTCAAATGCAACTGCGAAGCTACGATGGCATTCGGAGGAGACCCCACAAGCGATCCCATTCCTCCAACACTCGCACTGTAAGCTACTCCCAAAATGACAAAAACATATGTGTTTCTGTTCGTTTGATAGTCCACATTTTTTAGCATCCCAATGGCTAATGGAATAATCATAGCGGCAGTAGCTGTATTACTTATACCCATTGACAATAAGGATGTTACGGAAAAAAGTAATAGAATAGCGACAACAAAATTACCCCGAGCCAATGAAATTACGCGATTGGCAATATATCGATCCAACTTTTGAACACTCAAAGCGGTAGCGATAACAAATCCTCCAAAAAAAAGGAAAATCGTAGGATTGGCAAAAGCCTGTAAGGCTGGTTTAGTCTGTTCAAGACCCAAAAGTATCGCCAAAATAGGAATCAACAACGCCGTAACAGTAATGTGAACAATTTCGGTAAGCCATAAAATAGCTACGAATACCAACAGAGCTAATCCTTTATTGACTTTATCTTCATAGGGAAGTAAATAATTCAAAAGTAAAGCTATGAGAATTGACAAACCTATGATAAATGCCTTTCGAAGAGTTTTTTGCATGGTCGATTTTTTTACGAATACACCACAAAGTTAAGATAAAATTTAGAAAATAAAAAAAGAGACTATCTAAAATTTAGATAATCTCTTTTTATTCC
Organism: Capnocytophaga canis; assembly: GCF_043187445.1. NCBI lineage: Bacteria > Pseudomonadati > Bacteroidota > Flavobacteriia > Flavobacteriales > Flavobacteriaceae > Capnocytophaga > Capnocytophaga canis. The sequence goes on from NZ_CP171121.1 coordinate 1,988,091, forward strand.
TTTACTAATATCCTTCGACTATGCTTCAAATGGAACTATTGAAACATACGATTTATTGTCTCTTTTTTTCTCGAACTTAACGATTCCATCCACTTGAGCGTGTAACGTATGGTCTTTACCGATGTATACGTTTTGCCCTGGATTGTGTTGAGTTCCTCTTTGTCTAACAATAATATTCCCTGCGATGGCAACTTGACCACCATAAATCTTCACTCCTAAACGTTTCGAGTGAGATTCTCTACCGTTTTTCGAACTACCGACACCTTTCTTGTGAGCCATTTTCTTCTTTTTTTAAGTGTTAAAAATTATTTTTGAACGCCACCATTCAGTTCGTCCTGCCATTTTTTCAACTCATCCCATTTTCCGTCAGCTGCCAATTGTGCTTGTGCTGCCCATGTTTGAGGATCTAAGTGTGATAAAGTTGAACTTGCTTCTGTTAATATGGCTTTGATTTCGTCTACTGATTTTTTAGCCAATTTTGCGAAAGTATCCACACCAGCTGCTACGAGAGCCTCAGATGCTTTTGGTCCAATACCTTCAATTTTTTTCAAATCATCAGCCTTTGCAGATTTTGCTTCTTTCTTTTCAGTTTTTTCAGCTTTTACCGTTCCAGACGCTACGATATTTTCGATAACAATCTCTGTCAAATATTGTCTGTGACCGTTTTTAACTTTGAAACCTTTACGTCTTTTCTTTTTGAAAACAACGACTTTGTCTCCTTTTAAATGTTTTAATACTTTTGCTTCTACAGAAGCTCCGCTTATAGCTGGGGCGCCTACAGTGATTGCACCTGCATTGTCCAAGAGAAGAACGTTATTGAACGTAACTTTCTGACCCTCTTCATTTTGCAAACGGTGTACAAACACTTTTTGGTCTTTGCTTACTTTAAATTGTTGCCCTGCTATCTCTACAATTGCATACATAGCTTAATACGTTTTAATTAAAATTGGGTGCAAAATTACTACTTTTATTCCAATCAACCAAATGTTTTGGAATTTATTTTTAGGTCTGCTTCTTTCTTTCGTATACCACTTTTTTACTAGTAAGAAAGTTTTTGGATGCGTAAGTCAAAAAAAGTATTTGCGGAATATTACAGATTATTTTTAAAAAAGTACCTTAAAAATTTGTTTGTGTAAAAAATATTACTACATTTGCACCTGAAAAGCATTAAAAATTAAATATCAAAAAGATTAAAATAGGAAATATTTTCTTTTTATCGCAAATGAATTAGAAAAGCATTCTAAAACAAACAAAAAATAATAACGAAACAGAAAATAATACTAAATCAATAACTATGAGTAATTTAAAACAAGCAACAAAGGCACTTCACGCAGGACACAACGTAAAAGAACATAACGGAACTCGTGCCATTCCGATTTATCAGACAACTTCGTATGTTTTTGAAAATTCAGACAATGCTGCTGGACGATTCAACCTTACGCAACCGGGCTATATCTATACCCGATTGAATAACCCTACCAACGATATTCTTGAGCAACGATTGGCGGCCTTAGAAGGTGGTATCGGAGCGGTAGTTACTTCTTCAGGAACAGCTGCTATTTCAACTGCTCTTTTGACATTGTTAAGAGCAGGGGAGCATATTGTAGCGTCGAATAGCCTCTATGGAGGAACGTATAATATGCTGAATGTTACGCTTCCACGTTTGGGAATTACTACAACGTTTGTAGATCCAAAAGACCCTAAAAATTTCGATGTAGCAGTAAAAGAAAATACTCGTGCAATTTTTATCGAATCGTTAGGAAATCCTAAACTAGATGTGTTAGACATTGAAGCAATAGCTAAGATAGCTCACGCTCATAACCTTCCTTTGATTGTAGATAATACAGTTGCTTCACCAGCTTTGCTACGTCCAATAGAGTATGGGGCGGATATTGTAATTCATTCTCTTACAAAGTACATCGGAGGAAACGGAACTTCTTTAGGAGGAGCTATTATCGATGCAGGAAACTTTGACTGGAGTAGTGGGAAGTTCCCCGAATTCACACAGCCTTCAGCTGGATACCATGGGTTAGTACTTCACGAAGTGCTTGGAAATGCGGCATTTATTGCTAAAATCCGAATCGAAGGATTGCGTGATTTGGGAGCTGCACTAAGTCCATTCAATGCCTTCCAAATTTTACAAAGTTTGGAAACCTTGGAGATTCGTATCAAAAAACACAGTGAAAACGCATTGGAATTAGCTAAATGGTTACAGACTCAACCTGAGGTGGCATGGGTAAATTACCCTGGTTTAGATGATAGTCCATATAAAGAATTGTCTAACAGGTATTTACCAAAAGGACAAAGCGGTATCGTTACCTTCGGGTTGAAAGGAGGCTATGATGCAGCCAAGAAAACCGTTGATAACGTAAAGATTTTCTCTCTTTTAGCAAATATTGGAGATACTAAATCATTACTTATCCATCCTGCAAGCACTACGCACCAACAGCTTACGGAAGCACAACAGAAAACAACGGGCGTTACTACCGACCTTATTCGTTTGTCTATTGGTTTGGAAGATATCGAAGATTTGAAAAATGATTTGAAACAGGCGTTTTCCAGCGCTCAATAATTTTACAATGTACTGAAAAGGCTTGTTTTAGGGATTAATTACATATACTCTCTAATTCTATAGAAATAGAATTGATCCTTTTCAGTACAGCTTTCATACCTAAAATTGGTTACTAGTTTATATAGAGTATCGGCAGGTGTGAGATATGGAATGTTCATACTACACTCAGCTACAAAATAATTTATTTTGTAGTTTTGCGATTAACCTGATTGTCTAAGAAAAACGAACATTCACAGATGGATACAAATTTTGAAAAAGCCTGTTCAGGCTATCGGTATATTGACATTTTAAATTTTTCAACTCTTTCGGGTGAACATTATAAAGAAATACGGTTGCAGTATCAGGTTTTTGGGCAAGAACTTGGCACTGCACCGCTTGTTGTGGTCAATCACGCTCTGACGGGTAATTCACAAGTGATGGGGGAAAATGGTTGGTGGAACGAAGCTATAGGGTACGGAAAGCCTATTGATGCTCAACGATATAGCATTCTGTGCTTTGATGTTCCAGGTAATGGTTATGGAGCTTCCATGTTGATTCAAAATCCCTACAAATGGGTAGCTCGAGATGTGGCTCGTATCTTTCTACAAGGTTTAGAAATATTGAATATTTCAAAGGCTTTTGCATTGGTAGGAAATTCGGTAGGAGGAGGTATTGCGTGGGAAATGATTGCTTTGGCACCAAAACTTTTTTCACATTTCGTTGCTGTTGCAACCGATTGGAAATCATCGGATTGGATTATTGCTAATAGCTTAATTCAAGAACGAATCTTAGAAACTTCATCTCAACCAATGCACGATGCTCGGTTACATGCAATGCTCTGCTATCGTTCGCCACAATCGTTTAAAATTAAGTTCAATCGTACGTTACATCATGAAAATCAGTCTCTTCACAACGTAGAAACATGGCTTTTACACCATGGTGAAAAATTAGAAAAACGTTTTTCTCTTGCAGCGTATAAACTTATGAATCAATTAGTTAAAACAATTGATATTACCAAAGATAGAGGCAATTTTGAACAAGTTATGCAATCGGTTGAAACACAAATACATATCATAGGAACGGACTCTGATTTATATTTTGTTCCTGAAGAAAACCGAGAAACGTATCAAATATTGCAAAAAATGGGGAAATCAAGCACTTATCAAGAAATAAAATCTATTCATGGACACGATGCTTTTCTTATTGAATATCAGCAACTTGATGTGTTCTTAAAAGAAATTTTTTGATAGAAACGCAATCACAGATGAACCTAAATTTATGAAATATCAATAGAATAAATATACAATTATGAAAATATTAAAATTTGGAGGAAAATCCTTAGCTAACGGAAATGGATTGGACACGGTATTGAGTATTATCCGTCAGAAAGTACAAAATAAAGAACAAGTAGCGGTTGTAGTTTCTGCACGAGGAAACGCCACCGATGAACTAATCACGTTATTGGAGAAAGCTCGTAACGGGCTAGATTATCAATCTGATTTAAAATCATTTAAATCATATCAACTACATAATTTCAACCAGAGCTATCAGCAAGAAATAGCCAGAAACTTTGAGTTGTTGGAAAAACTATTGGAAGGAGTTTCTTTACTCGGAGATTATAGTTTGAAAATCAAAGATTTAGTTATTGCTCAAGGGGAATTAATTGCTGCTAAGTTAATCGCTGAATTGTTGCGTGAGCAGGGTGTCAAAAGCTCGTTTGTGGATAGTCGAAATATTTTTGTTACGGATAGTGAGTTTGGTAATGCTCATATTATCAGTGATGTATCTAAAAAGAAAACTCAAGACCTTTTCTTAAGATTTTCCAAGGATGAAGTTCCCGTGGTTACTGGATTTATTGCTTCCACCCAAAAGGGAGAAACCACAACATTAGGCAGAAATGGGAGTAACTATTCCGCAGCTCTATTAGCTAATTTCCTAAATGCAACTGAAATGCAAAACTACACTCATGTGGATGGTATTTTTACAGCCAATCCAGAGTTAGTTCCCGAAGCTAAAATCATTCGTCATCTGTCGTATGAAGAGGCAAATGAATTAGCGAATTTTGGGGCGTCAATTCTACATGCTAAAACTATTATTCCACTGATAGAGAGAAATATACCATTACGTATTAAAAATACATTTAAGAATGAGGATTCAGGAACGCTGATTCACAACGAGAGTTCAGAAGATGGTATTAAGTCAATTTCTGTGATTGAAAATAATGCTTTGATTGTTTTAGAAGGCCGTGGATTATTAGGAAAAGTAGGGGTTGATGCACGTATTTTTCGAGCATTGGCAAACAAAAACATCAGTGTAAGTATTATTTCACAAGGGTCTTCGGAGCGAGGTATTGGTTTTGTGGTACATTCAAATGATGCAAATGCTGCAAAATTGGCTTTGGAAGAAGAATTTTCACAAGATTTTTACACGAATGATGTAAGTAGCGTTTCCGTAATTGATAACGTAGCGGTAATTTCCATCGTAGGACAGAATTTGGCTACGTTTCACTATCCATATAATGCACTGATTCGCAATCAGATAGTTCCACTGCTTATCAATAATGCTATTACAGGTAAAAATGTGAGTTTGGTGCTAAAAACCGATAAATTACACAAAGCATTAAATGTTATTCACGGAGAAATTTTTGGAGTTTCACGTCGTATTAATTTAGTGATTTTCGGAAAAGGAACGGTGGGAGCTACACTTATCAACCAAGTAATAGAAGCTCATGATAACATATTGAAACGCAAGAATATAAGTCTACGAATTGTTGCAATTGCCAACTCTTCACGCATTTTAACTGACGCTTCTGGAATTTCAACAAATTGGAAAGAACAATTTGAGCAAGAAGCTGTAAATTATGATTTCTCAATCCTGCAACAATTCATTGAAAAAAATCATTTGGAGAACCTTATCGCAGTGGATGTAACGGCAAGTAAAGCTTTTGTAGAAAATTATATTCAGCTCATTAAGAGTGGATTTGACTTGGTTTCAGCTAATAAAATTGCGAATACCATTTCCTTTGATTTCTACCAAGAACTGCGGGAGAACTTGGCAAAATATCAGAAAAGCTATCTTTACGAAACCAACGTGGGAGCAGGATTACCATTGATTGATACTATTCGATTGTTGCACCATTCAGGAGAAAATATCACGCGTATTAAAGGGATTTTCTCTGGAACTCTCAGTTACTTATTTAATACATTTTCAGAGGAAAACAAGCCTTTTAATGAGGTATTGCAATTCGCTATCGATAGTGGCTATACCGAACCCGACCCACGGGAGGATCTTTGTGGAAATGATGTTGGACGTAAACTGTTGATTCTGGCTCGTGAATTGGATTTAGGTAACGAATTTACGGATGTTAAAATCCAAAATCTTATCCCTGAGCATTTACGTGAAGGGTCTGTATCCAATTTCCTTGAACGTTTGGAGGAGTTCAATGCTCATTACCAAGATATTAAAGACGGACAAGCGGATGACCATGTGTTGCGTTATGTAGGAGATTTGCATGGTGATTTATCAGATACAGCAACCGCTAAGTTAGAAGTTTCTTTGGTATCTGTTCCGAAAAACAGTGCATTGGGACAGGTAAAAGGAGCAGATTCTATCTTTGAAATATACACGGAGTCCTATGGGAATAACCCTATCGTAATCCAAGGAGCAGGGGCTGGAGCTGCAGTTACTGCCCGAGGAGTTTTTGGTGATATTCTAAGATTAGCAGAACGAAATAATTTTTAGAAAAATAAAAAGGTTCAGTGTGAAATTCCGATTACATGCTGAATTTTTAGTTAGTTACTGATAGTAAAAACCGTGATTGAAAAACAAGATTTGCACAATGTTGGTCGTACTGAAACTATGATGTTGTCATGAAAAGGAAGTGATGCAATATGTGAAGTTTAGAAATTTATCACGATATTGAAACTTCCCCAAATAGTAGTATATTTCGTAGACATTTGGATGTTTCATAGAGAAACTGACTGGATAAGATCGTATGATGTACAAAAATTAGCTTCCTTTTTAGATGTTTATCGCTTCTACCTCGGTAAATCTTAAGTAGAAATAATATTTAGACATGAAAAAAGCGTTGTAATGAAGGTAGTTTCATCACAACGCTTATAACTTTAATAACAACAAGTTACGATGTTCTTAAATGTTATTTTTATTACATTTAGTAAAATATAAATTATTTTACAAACTCAATGGCTTTTTCAAGAGCTTGGTCGAGTCCTGCTGGATTTTTACCACCTGCCGTCGCGAAGAAAGGCTGTCCACCTCCGCCTCCTTGTATATGTTTACCCAGTTCGCGAACAATTTTACCAGCGTCTAAACCTTTATCGGCTACCAAATCTTTCGAAATATAGCAAAGCAATAAGGCCTTACTTTCTTCCTGTGTAGCTCCGAAAAGGATAAATGCTTTTTCGACTTCATTTCCTAACTGAAATGCCAAATCTTTCAGCGAAGCAAGGTCTAAATCCAATCGTTTTATTAAAGAGTTGATTCCATTTACAGGTTTAAACTCGGATTTAAGTTCTGATTTGAGATTTTTCGCTTGTTGACGTTTTAACTCTTCAATTTCTTTGGTCAAACGCAGATTTTCATTCTGCAAATGTGATATGGCTTTCAAAGGGTCTTGAGCGTTTTTAAGCCCATGCCTTATTTCTTTGACCAATTTCTCTTGGTCTTTAAAATACTGTAACGCTCCATGCTTGGTAATTGCCTCAATACGACGTATGCCCGAGGCTACGGCTCCCTCTGAAACGATCTTGAAATACCATATATCCGCAGTGTTTTTGCTATGCGTACCTCCGCAGAGTTCCTTGCTATCACCAAACTGAATTACGCGTACGTTATCACCATATTTTTCACCAAACAAAGCCATCGCACCCATGTCCATTGCTTGTTGGATAGGTAAATTTCGGTGTTCTTGCAAATTGATTTTCTGTCCGATGAGTTCATTTACGCGGAGTTCGATGCGTTCTAATTCCTCGTCAGTGACTTTCTGAAAATGCGAAAAGTCAAAACGCAATGAGTGCATATCCACACGTGAACCTTTCTGTTCCGTATGCGTACCTAACACCTCACGTAATGCTTGATGCAGTAAGTGAGTTGCTGAGTGATTGGCAGCCGTGAGCGAACGCCCTAAGGGATGAACTTCTGCTTTGAATGGGTCAGTTACGTTTTCGGGAAGCGTTTCGGATATGTGTATAATCAAGTTGTTTTCCTTCTTTGTATCAGTTATATAGGTAACTTCTCCGTTTGCGGATTGTAGCGTACCTTTGTCGCCTATTTGTCCACCTCCTTCAGGATAGAATGGTGTGGTATTGAATACTAACTGATAGTATGTTCCTTCTTTAGAACTTTCTACCTTTCGATATTTTACTAAGCGTACGAAGGCCTCGAGAGTATCATAACCGATAAATTCTTCTTCATCGTCATCACGAAGTACCACCCAATCACCTGCTTTAACCTGTGCGGCAGCCCGTGAACGTTCCTTTTGCTTACGGAGATTTTCCTCAAAATCTTTTTCGTTTAGCGTGAATCCTTTCTCGCTTAATATCAATGCAGTAAGGTCAATAGGGAAGCCGTAAGTGTCATAAAGTTCAAATGCTTTAGCACCCGAAAGTTCCTTGTCCATGGAATTATTCATCATGGCATCAAGCATCAACAAACCTTGTTCGAGGGTTCTAAGAAAAGAAGCCTCCTCTTCACGGATGACGTTTTCCGCCAAAATTGCATTTTTTTCTATCTCAGGGAAGGTTTTTCCCATCTGTTGAGAAAGAGTCGTAACAAGCTGATGGATAAAAGGTTCTTTTTGATTTAGGAATGTGAATCCGTAGCGTATAGCTCTTCGCAAGATACGGCGGATAACGTAACCAGCTCCGTTGTTAGAAGGTAATTGTCCATCAGCGATGGCGAAAGCCACGGCACGAATGTGGTCAGCAATTACACGAATGGCTATGTTAATCTGCTCTTGTTCATCGGATACATTATTTCCTACCACATATTTACTTTGAGTGATTTCTTCAATCCGATTAATAAGCGGAGTGAAAACATCAGTGTCGTAGTTCGACTGTACTCCTTGCAATACCATACAAAGTCGCTCGAATCCCATACCCGTATCTACGTGTTGTGCAGGAAGTTTTTCAAGAGAGCCGTCAGCCTTACGGTTAAATTCCATAAACACGTTGTTCCATATTTCAATAACTTGTGGATGGTCGTTGTTTACTAATTTCTTACCATCGATTTTTTGTCGTTCATCATCGGAGCGTATGTCAACATGTATTTCGGTACAAGGCCCACAAGGCCCTTGGTCACCCATTTCCCAAAAGTTATCTTTTTTGTTTCCTAAAAGTATTCTATCGGTTTCGATCAGATTTTTCCAAATGTCGTAAGCCTCTTGGTCAAAAGGTACATTATCCTGCTGACTTCCTTCGAAAACGGTTACATAGAGTCGGTCTTTAGGGATTTTATACACTTGGGTAAGAAGCTCCCATGCCCATTCGATAGCTTCTTTTTTGAAGTAATCACCGAAAGACCAGTTGCCGAGCATCTCAAACATAGTGTGGTGATAGGTATCTTTACCTACTTCCTCTAAATCGTTGTGTTTCCCCGAAACACGTAAGCATTTTTGAGTGTCTGCAATACGTTTACTATTTGGTTTTCCATTGCCTAAAAAATATTCTTTGAATTGGTTCATTCCCGCATTTGTAAACAACAAAGTTGGGTCATTTTTGATAACCATAGGGGCAGAAGGCACAATCGTATGTCCTTTGCTTTGGAAAAAATCTAAAAATTTCTGTCTAATTTCTTGTGAAGTCATATGCTTTCTAATCAATAAGTTAGGAGGTTTTTGTGAATGAATACACTCTAATTACAGTTATCACTATCATTCAAACATTCCTAAGGTGCAAATATAGAAAATTTTAAAACATAACCAAAGTAGATATGCTATACGCTAATCAGGTATAAGGGTTCAGTACCACTTCAAAATATATAAAAGGTAAATTTTATTTTGTTATAAATGTAACTTTTTGTATGAAATATTTTTTTTATTTCTATATTTGCCTATCAATCAATATGAAATGGAAAGAAAACCAATTTTTAAGATATCTCTTTTTGAGGCTTTTTTACCGATTATCATCCTGATAGTGATGTTAGGATACAATGTTTTTTACGTTTATGGAGACAATGCTTTGGGTGGCTCGAATCAGTTTATTCTACTGTTGGGAGCTGCTATTGCAGTTTTTATTGGTTTTATTAATGGAGTACCGATCCGTACAATGACACATGAAATATACAATAACATCAAGTCCACCAGTGGGGCGATTTTAATCTTACTTTTGGTAGGAGCTCTTTCTGGCACGTGGCTTTTGAGCGGTATTATCCCAACAATGATTTACTACGGCCTTCAAATTCTGACGCCTTCTATCTTTTTACCAGCTAGTGTGATTATTTGTTCTGCCGTTTCGGTAGCCATTGGTAGTAGCTGGACAACCTCTGCCACCATTGGTATAGCTCTGGTTGGTATAGGAACGTCTTTGGGTATTCCTTTAGGACTTATCGGAGGAGCAATCATCTCAGGAAGTTATTTCGGAGATAAGATGTCGCCTATGAGTGATACAACAAACTTGGCACCTGCATTAGCAGGGACGGATATTTTTACTCATATCAAGTATATGACCTACACCACAGTACCTTCTATTATCATTGCTTTGATTATTTTTACTGTAATTGGGTTTACGATTGACACTCATGGGATTTCTGATACACAGGCAATTCAAAATGCTATCTTGGAACGATTCAACGTAACTCCTTGGGTATTTGTAGTTCCTGCGATTATCTTAGTTATGATTTACAAAAAGGCAGAGCCTTTGGTAGCTTTGTTCTGTGGGGTAATACTTGGAGCATTGTTTGCGTTGGTTTTTCAACACGATTTACTTCTGGAATTGACACAAACCATGAGTATGGAATTTGCCTCTACCTATCGCCTTATGATGGAAACGATTACTACATCCACACAAATCCCTACAGATAATGAAATTTTGAATGAATTATTTTCTTCGTCAGGAATGAGTGGTATGCTTCATACTATATGGTTGATAATCTGTGCTATGGCATTTGGAGGTGTAATGGAAGCTATTGGAGCATTGGAACGGATTACGGATTTTCTTCTCAATTTGTTTTCGTCCGTTTTTGGACTGTTCGCCAGTACAGTCATGAGTTGTATGGCATTAAATATAACGACTTCTGATCAATACCTCTCGTTGGTGGTTCCTGGAAAAATGTTCTCAAAAGCTTATGCTAAAAAAGGGTTAGCTCCTGAAAATCTGAGCCGTACGCTCGAAGACTCTGGAACCGTAACTTCAGTTCTCATCCCATGGAACACCTGTGCAGCATATAATAGCGGTGTGTTAGGAATTCCAACGTTGACCTATCTACCTTATGCGTTTTTCAACATCATTAGTCCGTTTATGACCTTGCTTTTTGTCGCATTCCGAATAAAAATTAGACGAATTACTAACAAAAATATTTAAAAAAATCCCTCGCATGGATGAATTTTCTGTTGATGCGAACCATACGTAGACAAATGAACCAAGCGAGGACATTATAAAAAAAGGGAGGTGATGTAAAAAGTATGATGCCTTAAAAAAGAAAGTGTCTTTGTCAGGCTGAGCGTAGTCGAAGCCTTGTAATTATAGGGCTTCGACTACGCTCAGCCTGACAATCAGGACTTTCATCATACTTTTTATAACACGACCAAAAAAAGTTTTAAAAATTTAGACAAGGTAGATTTATCTATTTGTGAATTAGTAAGTTGAAAACTATAACGTTATTTTAACTTTTTTAAGGTATTTTAATTGTTTCTAAAACCGAATATTTATGCTATTTTTGTAGTCTGGGATAGTGCGTTACAAAATTGAGTAAAAATGTATCAAATGTCAATTTACAGGCATAAAAAATGTTTTTCTCTCCATATATATTAGGACGATAGATTGAGGTACATTCCCAAATGTTGTTAAGATTTTCATTATACCAATCATACCATAATATATATTTGTATATAAAAATGAAGACTTTCAAAATAATAATAGCTCGTCAGTTGAAGAAATTAGGACACACCCCTCGGTGGTTGGTTCTCGTTATTGATCTACTAATAAACACTATTTCGCTGTGGATTACTGTTTTTCTTTTTGAAAAAATTGGGATTAAGGCTCAGTCATCAGGTTACGAAAGGATGGTGTTAATACTCGCGATAAGCTTTTTATTCTTATGGCTTTTCAAATCACAACGAGGGCTTGTCAGACATTCAACTTTTCGTGATATTTGGAAAATTTTTTTTATAACAATTAGTATTTTATTTGCTTCAAAGGCAGTTAGTTGGCTTTGGCAGAGAGTATATGGCTACCCAATTTTTTTAGACATACATTTGGTTGTAAATTTTGTATTGTCATTTTTCCTATTATCTTTCTTTAGGATAACCGTGAAAGAGTTTTTTAGGAAAATTAATGAGTGGAACAACGGAAAGAAACAGCATTGGAAAATTATAGCCTTAGGGACTGATACTGAAATGGTTTCCGTAGCTAAAGTCATTAGAGACAATCCATATACTCCTTACGATTTGGTAGGTTTTTTGGTAGATGGTAACATAGGGAAAGCTACTTTACTAGGTAAAAAAATAATAAAAAAGCAGAGCTTTCTTGCAAAAAGTAAAGCTCAACTACAAATAGATGGAGTTTTGATTAACCAAAATGCACTTTCACGGTCGGAAATTGCCGAGTGGACAAATATCTTTCTAGACAAAGGGCTGAAAGTACTAAAAACACCAAGACTTCAAAAAGTAAGGTCAAACCAAGATGTAAAACTTAAATCTTTACAAATAGAGGATTTGTTGCATCGAAAACCTATAATTATTGAAAATGAAGAAGTTATACAAAAACATTTTCAAAAAAATATATTAGTAACGGGAGGAGCAGGTTCTATCGGAAGTGAACTTATTCGACAGATAGCTACCTTTGAAACGGCTCAGATAGTGGTTTTAGACCAAGCGGAAACACCTTTGCACGATATTGAATTGGAATTAAAGGAAAAATTCCCTACAGTTTCGTTTAAATTTGTTCTTGCTGATATATCAAATAGAGAACGATTAGAAAGGATTTTTCAAAAGTATCATTTTTCAATCGTTTATCATGCGGCGGCGTATAAACATGTACCATTGATTGAAGAAAATCCTTATGAGGCTATTCTGGTTAACATTCAAGGAACTCGCAATGTGGCTTTATTGTCGAGTAGGTACAAAGTAGAGCGATTTGTGATGATTTCCACAGACAAGGCAGTGAATCCAACCAATGTGATGGGTGCTTCCAAAAGGACAGCCGAACTTTTTGTACAAGCGTTGCAAAAGGAAACTACCAACACAACAAAATTTATCACTACGCGTTTCGGGAATGTTTTGGGGTCGAATGGTTCGGTAATTCCTCATTTCAAACGACAAATAGAAAAAGGAGGCCCTATAACCATCACGCATCCCGACATTGTCCGTTATTTTATGACCATTCCTGAGGCTTGTGAGTTAGTGCTTCAAGCAGGAACGATGGGTGTGGGAGGTGAAATTTTCGTTTTTGATATGGGAGAACCTATCAAAATCTTGAATTTAGCTATTCGTATGATAAAACTATCGGGCTACGAACCTGAAACAGATATCAAGATTGTTTATACAGGACTTCGTCCAGGTGAAAAACTCTATGAGGAACTATTGAGTGATAATACAAAAACGTTACCAACACACCATGAGAAGATTATGATTTCAAAAGATCCTTCGGTGCCCTTTGACCAAATTAATCAATTGTCGGAAAAAATCGTAGCTGTCGCACAGACAGGAGATAAACTTCAAATGGTACGTGTTTTAAAAGAAATCGTGAAAGAATTCAAAAGCAATAATTCCATTTATGAAGAGTTGGATAAGTAATAAAAAGGATACTTATGGGCATAGCAACAAAGATGAAACTTAAACTAAGTAAAATAAACAAATTGCTGATAATCATTCTGTTACCGATGTTTTTGCAAATTTTTGCTTCAATGCGACATGCTAATCGGTCAGTGAAAGAAGTCAATGTCAATCATTTAAGTGATGAGCAGTTTGTTACGGATGAATCTATACGGCGGATTTTACTCAAAGATCCACAGGCGCTTACGCCATTGCAATTAGTAGATCTGAAGGACTTAGAAGAAACCTTGAATAATCACCAAATGATTGAAAAAGCTGAAGTATTTTACACCATTGATGGAGTGTTAGAGGCTACGGTAAAACAACGACAGCCCATAGCCCGGATTTACGAGAATGGTGCTTTTTCCTATATGGATAGTCAAGGGAAATTAATGCCTTTATCCAATATTTATTCAGCAAGAGTACCTTTGGTGTACGGAAACGCTCAGAAATTTTGGGAAACTACCTATCAGCTGGTACAATTTATAAAAAAAGATGATTTTCTAACCAAAAACATTACCGAAATCAAAGTCACAAACAAAGGGGATTATCATTTTCGATTAAGAATACCTAATTTCGTAGTTATTTTTGGGAAATATGAGAATATTGAACAAAAAAAGGCAAATCTGAAAGCTTTTTATCGACAGATGGAGAAAGATGATAGGTTAAATGATTATAAAATTGTTAATTTAAAATATGCAAATCAAGTGGTTTGCACAAAATAATTATTTATCTTTGCAAAAAATTATTTTCTTGCGTAAAAAAATATTCCTACATTTGGGGATTAGAAAATAATATGGAAAAGACTTTAAAATAGAGAAAAAGGCTAAAAGACTCATTATCAATATGAAAAATGCTTTGAACGATAAAAAATATTATGTAGGTTTAGATATTGGCACCACCAAGATTGTCGCTATGGTTGGGACAAGAAATGAATATGGAAAAATTCAAATTTTGGGCTATGGACAATCAAAAAGCGATGGAATAACGAAAGGGGTTGTTCAGAATATCATTAAAACCACACAATCCATTTTAGAGGCTATCGCTGATGCTAAAACCAAAACTGGTTTGGAAGATATTCAAGATGTGATGGTTGGTATTGCAGGGCAACATATTTTGAGTCGCTCTCACAGTGATTATATCATCCGTCCAGATGCCGATAAATTGATAGATATTGATGATTTGGAGCAATTAAAACAGCAAGTTTATCGCATTGGACTAACTCCAGGTCAGCGCATCATTCACGTGTTGCCACAGGAGTATCGCGTTGATGATCAAGAGCCAACATGTGACCCTATCGGGATGATTGGTTCTCGATTAGACGCTTCCTTTCATTTGGTAATTGGACAGGTAAGCTCCTCTACAAACATAGAACGTTGTGTGACATCTTCAGGACTCAATGTTGTTGATCTTACGTTGGAACCGTTAGCTTCTGCTGAAGCTGTTTTGACGGAAGAAGAAAAAGATGTAGGAGTAGCATTGGTAGACATTGGAGGAGGTACCACAGATGTGGCAATCTTCAAGGACGGAATCATACGCCATACCGCTGTAATACCTCTGGGAGGAAATATCATAACAGAAGATATTAAGGAAGGATGTGCTATCCTTAGTAGACAAGCGGAAAAACTCAAAGTCGAATTTGGTTCTGCTTGGCCAGGGGAGAATAGAGATAATGAGATTGTCGCCATTTCTGGAATTATAGGAAGAGAACCTAAAGAAATATCTCTGAAAAACTTATCCAAAATTATTCATGCGCGTGTAAGCGAAATTATCGGGATGGTTTATAACGTGATTAAAAATTATGGTCACGAAGAAAATAAGAAAAAACTCATCGCAGGGATTGTACTCACAGGAGGAGGAAGCCAGTTAAAGCACATCGTTCAACTAACGGAATACATCACGGGTATGGACGTTCGTATCGGTTATCCAAATCAACATTTGACCAGCAAACCCGATGCTAAAATAAGTTCTCCGGTTTATGCTACATCTATAGGGTTGGTTATGAGTGCTATAGCTCATGAATCCGAAAAATTGATCATGCAACAACTCGAAGAGAAGAAAAAGCAAGAAGCTGAGGAAAAAGAACGAGAGCAAGAGGCCTTAAAAGAACAAGTGAAACAAGCACAATTGAGAGTTGCTCTGGATTCGGAGGAAGTTAGAAAGGAAGAGGAAGCTCCAAAAGAAAAATCTGGAGGATTTTGGGGACGCGTAAGAAATCTCAAAGATAAAATGGATAGTTTTTTTAGTGAAGACTATGACGACGACAAAGATTATAAGTAAAGTGGAAAACGAACAATTATGAATACAAACGATACGGATAAAGATTTAGGATTATTTGATTTACCCAAGGGAAAAAGCAATGTAATCAAAGTGATTGGTGTTGGCGGAGGTGGATGTAATGCCGTGAATCACATGTTCTTAGAAGGAATCAAAGGCGTGGATTATGTGGTTTGTAACACCGATGCTCAGGCTCTTGAAAATAGTCCTGTTACCAATAAAATTCAATTAGGAGTTACTTTAACAGAAGGATTGGGAGCAGGGGCTGACCCAACCATAGGAGAAAAAGCTGCTGAAGAAAGTTTAGAAGAAATAAGCAAGGTGTTGGAAAACAATACTAAAATGGTTTTTATTACCGCAGGAATGGGAGGAGGAACTGGAACAGGAGCGGCTCCCATCATTGCTCGAAAATCCAAAGAATTAGGAATACTCACCGTAGGGATTGTCACTTCTCCTTTCATTTATGAAGGGTTAAAGCGAAGCCGACAAGCCAAAGCAGGAATTGAAAAACTGCGTGAGAATGTTGACTCCTTGATTGTGATTAACAATAACAAACTCACTGAAATCTACGGTGATATGGGAATTACCGAAGGTTTAGCAAAGGCTGATGAGGTATTGATGAAAGGCGCAAAAGGAATGGCAGAGGTAATCAGTAAGCACTACACACTAAATATAGATTTGCGTGATGCTAACACAGTCCTCAAAAATGGAGGAACTGCCATCATGGGGTCTGCCATTGGTGAAGGAGAAAATAGAGCATTTCAAGCTATTGAAGGGGCTTTGAATTCTCCTCTCTTGAACGATAATAAAATCACGGGAGCAAAAAATGCTTTGGTTCTCATTGTTTCGGGGTCAAAAGAAGCTACCACACGTGAGGTTGAGGAAATTAACTATTATATTCAAGATCAGGCAGGTGATGATATGGCCGACATCATCATGGGAGTAGGAAAGGACGATAGTTTGGGAGAAGCTCTTTCTGTAACAGTTATCGCAACAGGGTTTGATGCTGACCAACAACGTGAAATAGTGAGTTCTGAAACCAAAAAAGTAATCCATGTACTTGATGAAACAAAACCAGTAGTTCATGACTTAACGGAGAGAAAAACGGTTCCCGTAGTCGATACTACTTGGGGAAAACCAGCTACCCCTGAAGCTCCAAAAGTTCCTCAAAATCAGAGTGCGATTACTTCTATGGTCGACCTTTTTAATATTTGGGTGAGTCAGGAACTTGTTCTTCCAGAAGAAAAATTTACAATCATAGAAAAACCACAGGTTGCGAATAGACCACAGCAACACATGCAATCAGGGCAATCATCACGTGCTGTAGAGTCAACTAAAAAACAAGATTCTTCAGAAAGAATTGTACATCAGTTGGGTGATACTGAAGAAAATCAGCCTCGTAATTTCACAACGAAGGCTCACATAACTACCTCAGGAGAGATTCGCCATTCTTTAAATGACTATATGGAGTTAGAAGAAACTCTTACTCAAGCACATCCTTCGGAAGTTTCTGATAATGAAGTTATTCTGTATAAAAGAGTGGAGCCTTTAAGCGAAGCGGGACAGCAAATGGATATGTTTACTGAGAGTGAGAGCAACGATCCTTTCAATAATCCCATTCCTGCAAATATTATGAAAACTCGTTCAAATCGCCTACAAGATTATAACTATAAGTTTAACACATCCAATTATACGGATAGTAATTCTCATTCAAGAACTTCTATCAGTAGAGACAGTTCGGGGGAGATTCAATTCAGAAAAAATAATTCGTTTTTACACGATAATGTAGATTAGCGATAAGATTTCTATACATAAACTAAACGAGGCTACCGAATATATTTCAGGTAGCCTCGTTTATTTGGTAGGACGTTATGCCTAAATTAAGCTAAAATCGTGTTTCTAATTTAATGTATTCTAAAAATTCTTTTCGAATCTGTGGGTCTTTGAATTTTCCGCCAAATTCTGCTGTCACAGTGCTACTTTCAATATCTTTAATACCTCGCGAATTGACGCAGAGGTGTTTCGCGTCAATCACACAAGCTACGTCTTCCGTACCCAAAGCTTGTTGCATTTCTTGAACAATTTGCATAGTCAAACGTTCCTGAACTTGCGGACGCTTTGCGTAATATTCTACTATACGATTCATTTTTGATAGTCCGATAACTCGACCATTTGAGATATATCCCACATGGGCTCGACCAATAATCGGCAACAAATGGTGTTCACAGGTAGAGTAAACTACAATGTTTTTTTCCACTAACATTTCACCGTATTTGTAGCTGTTGTCAAAGGTTGAAGCCGATGGTTTTCGGTCAGGATGCAATCCGCCAAATATTTCTTTTACAAACATTTTTGCTACTCGTTTTGGGGTTCCTCGCAGACTGTCATCATCCAGATCCAATCCTAAGGTGTGCATGATTTCACGTACATTTTTTTCAATTGCATCAATTTTTTCAGAATCTGATTTGTCGAAAGCATCGTTTCGTAAAGGTGTTTTTGCCGATGTACATACGTGGTTATCACCTAAAATATCTTCTTCAGAATTGTGTTTGTCAATCATTTCTAAAATATTAAACTTATGTTTTAAAACCGCAAATATAATCTTTTTCTCCCGATATATCTTTATTTTTCTAAAATTGATATACAAAAGCGTTGATGTTCATTCCTGCTCCAACCGAGGCAAACAATACTACGTCCCCTTTATTAATCCGATGTTCATCCAGTTCTCCTTTCATAATCATTGCCAGTAGCGAAGGTATTGTAGCTACGCTGTTATTACCTAATTTGTGAATCACCATGGGCATGACATTCTCAGGGGCATGTAAATTGTAGAGTTGATAGAAACGATTCACGATGGCTTCGTCCATTTTTTCGTTTGCTTGATGGATGATTATTTTTTTTAACTGTTCAATACTAAAGCCACTTTTGTCGAAACACTCTTTCATTGCTTGTGGCACGTTCGACAGTGCAAATTCATAGATTTTTCGTCCGTTCATTTTAATATATCGTACTGAAGGACAGCTATCTGAGTTATATGATTTTCCGAAAAACAGATAGTCTTTTTCTTTGGCAGTGAACGAGGCCGAAAGATGTGATTTCAATCCTGCGTTGTCATCACTGAATTCAATAACGGCCGCTCCAGCTCCGTCGGCATAGATCATAGTGTCACGATCATGGATGTCCACCACGCGTGAAAGAGTTTCTGCTCCGATGACCAAACAACGCTTCGCGATTCCAGCCTTGATAAATGCATTAGCATGAATCATACCTTCTACCCACCCTGGACAACCAAAAATGAGATCATATGCCACACATGAACTATTCTCAATTCCCAATTTATGTTTTACTCGTGCTGCTAAACTTGGCAACATATCCGACTGAATGGTTCCGAAAGCTACGTCTCCAAAATTATGAGCAAAGATGATGTAATCCAGCGTATTCGGGTCTATTTTTGCGTTTTCAATAGCTTCTTTTGCAGCAAGATACCCTAAGTCAGATGTGTTTTGCTCTTTCTCTGCATAGCGTCTTTCCTCAATCCCTGTGATTTCTTTAAGTTTGTTTGCTATTGTAGAGTTGTCTTGTTTCAAGATATTTCCGCGTTCATCTAAAAAAAGGTAGCTATCGAAAAACACGTTCGTAATAGTTTGGGTGGGAATATAGTTTCCTACGCCTATGATTTTTGTTGCCATTTCAATAAACACTCTCTTCCGTAATGCCTTTCGTTAGGTAGTTTCGTAAAGTGAGCCACAAAAGTACTGATTAAATAAAAGTAAATGTGTTTTTTAACGAAATTTATGAAATATAATTCCAGACATGACCATAGAAATATGATATTATGACTTCTCAAACAGAGGTAAGATTAAAAATATTAGGGCAAAACATCTGTTGTTTTTACCAAAAAAATATTGTAGCTTTGCTATTTTAATTTTAACATATTAATTTTATGAAAATCATAAGAGGTTTAGCAGTAGCTTTATTGCTTCCTGCTTTGTTGCAAACCACTATGGCAACAACCAAATTGGAAGAGCAGCATATTTCGGTGAAAGATTCCGTTTCTTTCAAAAAGCCACTTCCTTTTGATAATGAAGTGAAGGTAGGGAAATTACCTAATGGATTCCAGTATTTTATCCGTAAGAATGTTGAGCCTAAGAATCGTGTTACGATGTATTTGGCTGTGAAAGTAGGCTCGATTTTAGAAACTGAATCCCAATTAGGATTAGCTCACTTTTTGGAACATATGAACTTCAATGGCTTGAAGCATTTCCCTAAGAATGAATTGGTAAACTATTTGCAAAAAGTAGGAGTACGTTTTGGAAGCGATTTGAACGCTTACACAGGTTTTGATCAAACGGTTTATCAATTGCCCATTCCTTCGGATGATCCCGAAATATTGAAGAATGGATTGCAAGTGATGCGTGATTGGGCTCAAGACGCACTACTTACTGCTGAGGAAATTGACAAAGAAAGAGGTGTAGTACTGGAGGAAATGCGTGGAGGTCGCGGAGCGATGCAACGTATGCGCGATAAATTCTTCCCATTGATGTTTAATAACTCTCGTTACGCTAATCGTTTGCCAATAGGAACCGAACCTATTATCACTAATTTCCCGTATGAAGAATTGCGTAAGTTTCATAGAGATTGGTATCGTCCTGATTTGCAGTCTATAATAATTGTGGGAGATATTGATGTAAACCAAATAGAGAATGAGGTAAAACGGCTGTTTTCGGACATGAAAGAGAATCCTAATGCACCTAAACGTGAGAAGTATGAAGTGCCTTTTCTAAATAAAAATCAGTTTTTAACAGTTACCGATCCTGAAATGACTGCCGTAGTTACTCAGATGTTTATCAAACATCCGAAGACTAATATCAAAACTGAGGGAGATTACCGTAAATCATTATTAAAAGCGGTTTATAGCCGAATGATTAATAATCGTTTGAGTGAACTTCGCCAAAGTGCCAATCCACCGTTTTTATCGGGAACAATTTCTATTAGTGACTTCTTGGCAAATATGCAAACCTTCGGAGCTTCGATGGTTAGTAAACCAAATGAATATGAAGTTGGGTTTAAAGCTATTCTTCGTGAGTTGGAGCGTGTGCAACGCTTTGGTTTTACGCAGACTGAGCTTGACCGTGCCATCGCTTCTATCAGTAAAGGTAACGAAACAGCGTATATTGAGCGAGATAAAAAGAAATCCGATGAGTACGTAAACCGTTATTTGAACTATTTCTTGGAGGACGCTCCTGCGTTAAGCAATGAGGATTCATATAACATTACCAAGAGATTGTTACCAACATTAACATTGAAAGAAGTTGTTGCTTTAACAAAAGAATATTATACGGATGTAAATCGCGACATTATTATTTTGGCTCCTGATAGCCAAAAAAATTCGCTCCCAACAGAAGCTCAAATTAATCAATGGATTGCTGAGGTTGAGGCAGAGAAAGTAACTGCATATGAGGATAAAGTTTCTGATTTACCATTATTAGCAAAACAACCTGTTAAAGGAAGTATCGTAGCAGAGAAGAACTTGACAAAAGTTGCTGCTAAGGAATTGACTTTGAGTAACGGAGTTAAAGTAGTATTGAAACCAACAACTTTCAAAAACGACCAGATTCTCATCAATGCGTTTAGTCCAGGGGGAACTAATATGTATGCTGATAAAGACTACCATTCAAGCAGTTACGCTAGTAGCTTAGTAGGACAAAGTGGTGTTGGTCAAATGAACGCTATTGAACTCAAAAAATATTTGACAGGTAAAAATGTGCATGTAGGAACTTACATTGGTGAGCGAGAGGAAGGCGTTTCAGCTTTCTCTGACAAAGAAGGATTGAAAACAACTTTTGAGCTTATTTATGGGTATTTTACTGAGCCTCGTATTGATGAAGATATTTTCCAAGGAACGTTAGCAAATGTCATTTCAGGGATGTCTAACAGAGAAAATGATCCTAATTTTGTTTTCAGACGTGACATCACTAATAAGCTCTACAAAGGAAATATTCGCCGTGTACCTAATACGGAGGAAGATATTAAATCAATCTCCAAAGACAGAGCCTTGAATATCTACAAAGACCGTTTTGCAGATGCTTCCGATTTTGTGTTTGTTATCGTAGGTTCGTTCGATGAGAAGGATATCCGTCCGTTGTTGGAAGAATATATTGCCTCATTACCAAGTTTAAAACGTAATGAAAAAACACCAGATTTAGGCATCTATGAGCCTAAAAAAGGATTTAACTTAGTTACTAATAAAGGTAAAGAAGAGAAAGCTTTAGCAAATTTGAGATACTACGGTGATTTCAAATACGATGTGCAAGAAGTGTTGAATATGCAAGCTCTTCAAAGTGTTTTGACCATAAAACTTATAGAACGACTACGCGAAGATGAAGGAGGAGTGTATGGAACAGGAGCTCGTATCAATACATCTAAATATCCAAAAGGACGTTATAACGTGTCAATCACCATTGGGACAGGTACTGAAAAATACCGTCACTTAATCAACTTAGCATTGGAAGAAGTTGAGAAAATCAAGAAAAATGGGCCTTCACAAGCTGATTTGGATAAATTCAAAATAGAAGTACAACGCCAAAATGAGCTTATGGTAAAAGAAAACGGTTTTTGGCAAGGGCTTTTGTCGGGAGCGTATCGCAACCAGCAACCCATAGAAACTCCAGAAGAAATATTGAAACGTTTGGATAAAGTCAATATAAAATCGGTTCAAAAAGTAGCTCAAAAATACTTGAAAAAAGACCAATTATTTGAGTTTATATTACTTCCAGATGCGAAATAATCGCTTTTGAGAAATAGGAAGAGGCTATCTGATAAGATTTTCAGGTAGCCTTTCTTGTTTCCTAAAAAATCATTTGCATACCTGTCAAAAAAACATTATCTTTGGCTTCATCTAAAATAATACTCAATGAAACCAAAAATACCAGTTTTAGGAATTGTAATCACCGTATTGATTTTTATCTCGGTGATGATGTTTGGATTACCAGTTTACAACGTGTGGCAACAAGAAATGGCTGGTAAGGCTGAAATGGCAAAAGCCGAACAAAACCGAAAAATTCTTATTGAAGAAGCCAAAGCTCGATTGGAAGCCGAAAAACTTAATGCTCAGGCCGAAATTGAGAGAGCAAGAGGTATGGCAGAGGCAATGAAAATCGAAAACGGAACGCTCAATTCGGTCTATAATCAGTATTTATTTATTCGAACGCTCGAAAAATTGGCAGACAAAGGCAATCTTCCGCAAATTATTTATATGCCTTCCGAAGGATTAGTTCCCGTGATGGATGTAACAAAACATGAAATTAAATAATACATTAAAAATTATTTCAACATAAATATTTTAATAAATAATCGATTAATTGACAATGAAATACGTAAAATTTTTATTACTACTTTGCTCGGTTTCGCTTTATGCACAACAGGGCGGAATGTGGATTCCTTCACTTTTGGAGGGAATGAATGAAAAAGAAATGAAATCGCTGGGAATGAGAATGTCTGTTTCTGATATTTATTCCGTGAATAAATCAAGTTTGAAAGATGCCGTGCCACATTTTAACAATGGATGTACCTCTGAAATGATTTCCGCACAAGGGCTACTATTGACGAACCATCACTGTGGATATGGACAAATACAATCACATTCAACTCTTAAAAACGATTATCTTGCGGATGGATTTTGGGCAATGAGCAAATCAGAAGAACTTCCCAACCCAGGAACAGTTGCTACGTTTATCATTCGTATTGAAGATGTTACTGAGAAAATATTGAAAGGAACTGAAAATGTTTCTTCTGAAAGTGAGAAATCTAATGTTATTGAAAAAAACATCGCTGAATTGGTAAAAACGTCACCCAAAGAGGCGTGGCAGGAAAATCGCGTACGGGCATTTTACAACGGAAATCAATATCTATTGTTCGTTGTTGAAGTGTTTAAGGACGTTCGTTTGGTGGGGGCTCCGCCGTCTTCTATCGGAAAGTTTGGTTCTGACACCGATAATTGGCTATATCCCCGACATACAGGCGATTTTGCCCTTTTCCGCATCTATGCCGATAAAAATAATCGTCCCGCGGAATATTCTAAAGACAATGTGCCGTACAGACCTAAACACTTCTTCCCAATTTCGTTGGACGGCATTTCTGAGGATGATTTTACCATGGTTTTCGGTTACCCAGGGCGTACGCAGGAGTATTTACCGTCGGTTGCTGTGGAACAAATCATCAATGTGGTGAATCCTGCTCGTATTGGAATTCGTGATGTGGTGCTGAAAGTACAAGACGGGTATATGCGTAAAGACCAAGCCATTAAGATTAAATATGCTTCTAAATACGCACGAGTGGCAAACTATTGGAAAAAATGGATTGGCGAGAGCCAAGGTCTGAAAAAATCAAACGCCGTTGCTATAAAACAACAACAAGAGGCTATTTTTGTAAAAAACATCGAAAAAGATAAAAAAACAGAAGAATATGGAGCTATTTTGCCTGAATTCTCTAAAAAATATAAAGCATTTGAACCTTATTCATTGTCAAATGAATTGTTTAATGAGTTGATGCTGAGAAATATAGATTTCTTAACCAATGGATATCGTATGTATCAACTGCAGCTGATTTTAGAAAAAAGAGGGCAACAGTCTTTTAATGATAGAAAGAAAAATCTGTTAGAAACATTCAAAAATGTATTCAAAGACTACGAAAAAGTGGTAGACAGAGATGTTTTTGAAAAAGCCATCGTTTTCTATGCTGAAAATATGCCAAAGCAGTTTTTGGTAGAGAATCTACGTTCCTTTGACTCTAAAAAACTAGCGGATGAGCTTTATGAAAATTCATTTTTGGCATCTTATGAGGAAATTGAGAAAGTACTTTCGCTTTCACCACAAGATTTTGCCCAAAAGCTCAAAGATGATAAAGGAATGCAGTTTGTAACGTTTATGGCGGAAAATTATGTGAATAATGTATTACCTACTTACCAAAAATTGGATGCAGAAATTCAAGCCTTACAGCGTACGTATATGAAAGCTATTTTGGAGTTTTCAAAGCCTGAGGATAGAATTTTCCCTGATGCAAATAGTACATTGCGTGTTACTTACGGAAAAGTAAAAGGATATGCCCCTGCCGATGCGGTATATTATAGCCCTGTAACTTATTTGGAAGGTGTGATGGAAAAATACGTTCCGAACGATTACGAATTTGATGTTCCGCAGAAATTACGTGACTTGTACGAGAAGAAAGATTTTGGAGCTTACGCCGACAAGAACGGAAAAATGCCTGTTTGCTTCATCGCTACCAATCATACCACAGGCGGAAATTCGGGAAGTCCTGCTATTGATGCACACGGAAATCTCATCGGACTTAATTTCGACCGCGTTTGGGAAGGTACAATGAGCGATATTCATTACGACCCTGAAATCTGTCGTAATATTATGGTGGATATTCGTTATGTTCTATTCATCATCGATAAATATGCAGGAGCAAAACACCTCATTGACGAGATGAAATTGGTGCATCCGAAAAAGAAAAATTCTTCTAAAAAATCGAAACGAAAATAAATCATAGGGACAAATCAAGTTTTGTCCCTACTCAATCCATAAGATTTAATTATGATTAAAAGTAAATTAGTGTTATTTTTTCTATTTTTTGTAATTTTTGGTTGTAGTTCATTGAAAATTACACAGACAAAAATTAAAAATCAGATTTCTTTGACAGAAACAGAACGAATAGTGTCTGTTCTTGCTTCAGACTCGCTTCAAGGTCGTTATCCTTTTAGTGAAACTTACGAAAAATCGATGTCTTTTGTAGAAAACTTTATGAAAAGTAATAAAATAAAGCCTTTTTATAAAGAAACGTATCGTGATGTGCTTATCCAAGGGTCAAAATCAGCAAATATTGTAGGACTTATTGGGGATTACGACCGAAATAAAGAACATATTATCATCGGAGCTCATTTAGATCATTTGGGAGTTTCAGAAGATACCTCGCAAAGAGATACGATTTTCAACGGGGCAAATGATAATGCTACGGGAGTTACGGCTGTGTTACTTGTTGCTAAAGAGTTGGCAAAACATACCTTTGATAAAAATGTAATTGTTGCTATTTTTACAGAAGAAGAACTTGGTTTGGTTGGAGCGAATCATTTGGCAAATCGATTGAAGAAAGAAAAAGTAAATGTTTCGTATGTCCTTAATTATGAAATGATTGGTGTTCCGATGTTAATTGGAGAAGATAAAGTGTATGTGACGGGATATAAAAAATCAAATTTGGCACAAGAAATGAATAAGGTTGCTGGAAAAGAGTTTGTTGTGTATTTGCCAGAAGACAATATGTACGGATTATTTGAAGCAGCTGATAATTTTCCTTTCTACCGAGTGTTAAATATTCCAAGTCATACTATTTCGAGTTATGATATAAAAAACTACGATCATTATCACAAACTCTCAGATGAGATTAATAATCTGAATATAAAACATTTGAATAACATTATTCAGAATTCGGTGGATATTATTTATAGAATGCTGAAAAATAATGTAAAAATTCAACTTTCTGATTTATAGAAAGATAATTATTTTTTAATTACATTCAAAAATGAAAAATTAATAAACAATAATACAATGAAAATAAATAAATTTATTGACCACACACTTCTGAAAGCTAATGCAACTATTTCAGAAATTGAAACACTTTGTAAAGAAGCTGTTACGTATGATTTTTTCTCTGTTTGCGTGAATAGTGCATTTGTGCCGTATGCTAAAGATTTTTTAAAAGGTACAGATATTAACGTATGTAGTGTTGTTGGTTTTCCTTTGGGAGCTATGAGTTTGAAATCCAAAGTTTTTGAAACAGAACAAGCTCTTGCAGATGGGGCAAATGAAATAGATATGGTAATTAACATAGGGCTTTTAAAATCGGGAGAGGTTGATAAAGTTCGCGAAGAAATTGCTCAAATTAAGAAAGCTTGTGGAAATAACGTACTGAAAGTGATTTTAGAAACTTGCTATCTTACCGATGAAGAAAAGAAATTGGTTTGTAAACTATCAGTAGAGGCAGGTGCTGATTTTGTGAAAACTTCTACAGGATTTGGTACAGGGGGAGCAACTCTTTCGGATGTTCAGCTTATGAAAGAAGCCGTAAACGGAAAGGCTAAGATTAAAGCTTCAGGAGGGGTTCGAGATTTTCAAACAGCAAAACAATACATTGATTTGGGAGTAGAACGCATCGGAACTTCCAATGGAATTGCAATTGTCACAGGAGGAAAAGGTGAGGGATATTAAGTTATGAATACGATTGATATCATCCTACTTGTTGTATTAGGGTTTGGTTTGGTACGAGGTCTATGGAGAGGACTCATTATTGAGTTAGCTTCGTTACTTGCAATTATATTAGGAATTTACGGGGCTATTCATTTTTCGTTTTATATTGCTGATATCTTGAGCCAATATGTTTCTTTTGAAAAATCGACAATGGAAGTGATTTCTTTTGTTTTCACCTTGATTTTGATAATGTTAGGCGTGATGCTTTTAGCAAAATTACTTACAAAAGTAGTCAAATTTGCCTCGTTAGGATTGTTAAATAGATTGGGAGGAGGTGTTTTCGGGTTACTCAAAACTGCCATTATTGCAGGGTCGCTGTTCATTGTTTTGGAGAAAACATGGCAAACTGATAAATGGTTACCACAAGAGACCTTGAAAAACTCAGTGCTTTATGAACCCATAAAAACCATCGGTGGGGTTGTTTACGGCAACGTTTTTTAAAAAACAAACCTTTTGTTATAATAATTGGAAGGTAAGTTTGGAATATAACAGACTTTCATAAAGATATCTAAAAACAAATTCTGGTTACGTTAAAAAGGAATTAATCTCTTCTTAATAGTTCGGGGTTTGTTTTTTTATTTGGTAATAAAATAATACTTTTGCACAGTTTTTGAGAAAAAAAACATAGATAGAATGAAAGAAACCGATATAATCATTATAGGGGCAGGTCCTACTGGGCTTTTTGCCGTTTTTGAAGCTGGGTTGTTGAAAATGAAATGTCATTTGATTGACACATTGCCACAGCCAGGAGGGCAGTTGGCGGAGTTATATCCTAAGAAACCGATTTTTGACATACCAGGTTATCCAAGCGTTGGGGCAGGTGAATTGGTAGATAATCTCATGGAGCAAATTAAACAATTTCAACCTGAATTTACATTGTCGGAAACAGCAGAAACCATTGATAAAAATGAGGATGGAACTTTTGTTGTTACAACCAATAAAGGAACCAAAATTAAAGGTAAGGCGGTAGCCATTGCAGGAGGATTAGGAACTTTTGAGCCTCGTAAGCCCGAGTTAGCTAATCTAGTTGATTATGAAGAAAAAGGGGTGGAATATTTTGTTAGAAATCCCGAAAGTTTCGCAGGGAAGCGTGTAGTCATTGCGGGAGGGGGAGATTCGGCTTTGGATTGGAGTATCTACTTGGCGAATATAGCAAAATCAGTTACGTTGGTTCATCGTCGTAACGAATTTCGTGGAGCTTTGGATTCGGTAGAGAAAGTAAAAGCATTAAAAGATGCAGGGAAAATCAATCTGATTACCCCTTGTGAAGTGGTTGAAATAAAAGGAAAAGGTAAAGTAGAATCATTGGTGTTGGATGTTGAGGGAAATCGACAAGAGGTTGAAACGGATTATTTTATTCCGCTTTTTGGATTGACGCCTAAATTAGGCCCTATTGCTAATTGGGGTTTAGAAATTGAGAAAAATGCCATTAAAGTGAATAACGCTTTAGATTATCAAACCAATGTAGAGGGTATTTACGCCATAGGAGATATTAATATCTATCCAGGCAAATTGAAATTAATTCTCTGTGGATTTCATGAAGCAACATTAATGTGTCAAAGTGTTTACAATCGACTCAACCCAGGTAAAAAATATGTACTTAAATACACCACTGTGTCAGGTGTAGATGGTTTTGACGGAAGTCGAAAAGAAGCTGAGAAGGCCGTAGTTAAATCAATAGAATAGTAGGAATTAAAACGAAAATAGGAGAGATGAAACGATTGAGAAACTTGATCATGTTCGTCATTTTTATGACAAACACGGTGTCGCTTTGGGGACAAATAGACACGATAAGCACCAAGACCTTGCAGTTGAAGGGAAATATAAAGCAAGTACAAGATTATTCGTATTCTTTAGAACCTGACAAAGAAGGGAAAAAGACAGTTGATAGTAAAAAGTATGAACTTATTCCTTTAACAGAAGATTGGAATATTGAACGTGATAAAACCAAATATTCTAAAACCAATATTGCTTATACGTTTGATAGGACAGGTAAAAATATGAGTGTAACAACCTATTTCACTGATAGAGTTCCTTTTGGAGGTATGACTTTCAAGTACGATAAAAAGGGAAAAGTGATTGGAAGTAAAACAATTTTTACTGCCGATGATGGAGATTTGGTAGTTGACAAAGGATATTTTTATAATGAGAAAGGGCAGTTAGTCAAAATTGATGAAAACGAAGGAGGTGAATGGCTTTTGACAACAACATTCAAATATGATGACTTAGGAAATTGCATCGAAAAAAATAAAGTAGCCAGTCTTTCTGTGTTAGAAAAAGACATCCAAGAGTATGAAGAGAAAAATCTTATTTTGGAGAAGAAAATACGCCCGGAGTATGTAAAGGAAAAACATTATCGTTATAACAAAGCTAATAAAGTAACTCATTCCGAAGAACTTTATCCAGATATCGGTGTATTCTTAAGAGTTGAAAATGAGTATGATAAAGAGGGATATTTAGTAAAATCTAAATTTACCAATGAGGATGATCAAGTAACTATTTGCGTCTATAAGTACAAAAAAGGAAAGCTAGTTCAGTCCATATGTACAGCCATTGATGATCCAGATTTTTATATGGAAACAAATTTGGCTTACGCATCTTCAGGAGGTGAAACCGAGGTTATTAAGACTAAAACGGAGACTGTCTCTAAGAAAGTTTTCGATAAAAATGGACTGTTGATTTTGCATAGAACTCCTGATTTCGATCATCAGTACAAATATTCATTTGACAAATTCGGAAATTGGAAAGAAGTTGTTCTATACGAAAATAAGGTGCCTTCCAAAATTAGAACACGCAAAATAGAATACTACTAAAATGAGTGATATTACCTTGAAAATAACCGATAGGGAAGGGGTTCTTTTTGAATTACAAGCTCCTACGGATATGAATATGAATCTCATGGAAGTCATGAGGGCTTACGAAATTGCACAGGATGGTGAAATAGGCGTTTGCGGAGGTATGG
This sequence comes from Capnocytophaga canis, assembly GCF_043187445.1. Classification (NCBI taxonomy): domain Bacteria; kingdom Pseudomonadati; phylum Bacteroidota; class Flavobacteriia; order Flavobacteriales; family Flavobacteriaceae; genus Capnocytophaga; species Capnocytophaga canis. The sequence continues at coordinate 2,018,168 of NZ_CP171121.1, forward strand.
CAATGTGTGCTTCTTGTCAGTGTTATGTACAGAATGATGTAACTCTTCCTGAGATGTCTGCTGATGAGGAGGCGATGCTTTTTGAGGCATATCATGTCAAGGAAAACAGCCGTTTAGGATGCCAAATTCCTATCACAGAGCAACTTGATGGATTAGAGGTTATTCTGGCTCCCTATCCGTAATCAGATTCAGAAATTAGATAAAAAGAAGACTTTGTCATGCACTTATATTCTTTTCAGTGAATACAAATGTACGACAGAGTTTTTTGCTTTATCAGTCGAAATGACAGAAAATTTATTGTTAATAATAAACGTTTTAAGAAAAATACGTCTGATATTTTGAAAAATGTACAGAAGTTTGACATAGTAATTATTGGTGGAGGAGCTGCAGGTTTTTTTACAGCTATTAACTGTGCTGAGCGAAATCCAAACTATAGAATTGCTATTCTTGAGAAAGGGAAAGAGGTATTGTCCAAGGTGCGTATTTCAGGCGGTGGTCGGTGCAATGTTACGCATGCCGAGTTTATTCCTCAAAATTTGGTAAAGAATTATCCACGTGGTGAACGAGAATTGCTTAGCCCTTTTAGTCGATTTATGTGTGGTGATGTTATTGAGTGGTTCGAGAGTCGGGGAGTAGCACTCAAAACAGAAGCAGACGGACGTGTTTTCCCAGAATCAAACACTTCACAGAGTATTATTGATTGTTTTTTAGAACAAGTGAAATGTCTTGGTATTGAGTTGTTTAACTCTCATAATGTGATTGATTTCTATAGAGAAGATGCATATTGGGAAGTAAAAACATCTGATAGTATTTTTCGTGCTGAAAAACTGATTATTACTACGGGAAGTAATCCTAAAATATGGAATTTATTGGCAAAATTAGGACACACGATAGTTCCCCCTGTGCCATCTCTGTTTACATTTAACACTTCCGATGACTTTATAAAAGACATGGCAGGGATATCGACTACTGCTGAGGTTTCTTTGTATGACATACATGATAAATCTTTAAAAATCAAAAATATAGCTCCATTGCTTATCACTCATTGGGGATTTAGTGGACCTGCCATATTAAAACTATCGGCTTGGGGTGCCAGAGTTTTAGCAGAGTGTGATTATCGCTGTGTGTTGAAAGTCAATTGGTTATGTAATGACTTGCAACAACCTAGTAAAGAGGAAGTTCTGCAATATTTGCAGGAAATTAAACAAACGCAACCTAAGAAAATGCTTCAAAACACATCATTTCCTAATCTTCCTAAGCGATTGTGGTTAAGGTTGTTAGATAGGGTGGGTGTTTCGCATAGCATACTTTGGGCAAATTTGAACAAAACTTCTTTGCATTCATTGTCCGAAGTGCTAACATCTTCAAGGTTTGTAATCAATGGAAAATCCGTGTTTAAAGAAGAGTTTGTCACAGCAGGGGGAGTGGCTCTTTCTGAAATAAATTTTAAAACGTTTGAAAGTAAGATGTTAAAAAATTTATACTTGGCAGGAGAGGTCATAGACGTAGATGCGATTACGGGAGGTTTCAACTTCCAAAATGCCTGGACAGGAGGTTATTTGATAGCCGAAGCTTTGCAAGGATGAAAAAAAAGAGTTTATTTTATAGTTTTGTAAAATAAAATTGCATTTGCCAGTTGAATCTGTCGAGGAAAGAAAATAATTCAAAAATTTTTTAGTTTCCATATATTATATTACCTTTGCGAACTGAATTTTTTTAGACTTAAATATTTTAAAAAATGAATATTACAAAAGAGCAAATTGATGCTTTGAACGCTGTGATTACAGTTGCTATTGAAAAGGATGATTATGCTGATAAGGTAGAAAAAGTGCTTACAAATTACAGAAAAACAGCAAATGTACCTGGATTCAGAAAAGGACACGTTCCTATGGGAATGATTAGAAAACAATATGGAAAAGCAATTCTATTTGATGAGGTAAATAAATTATTGCAGGATTCATTGAACAAATATATTGTTGAGGAAAAATTAGATATTTTAGGAAATCCACTTCCAAAGGAACAGCAAGATTTTAATTGGGATGCTGAAAGCTTTACTTTTGAATTTGAAGTAGGCTTAGCTCCTAAATTTGAGCTTGATTTACAGCCTCAAAACGGTATTACTCGATATGAAATCTCAATTGAAGATGAACTTATTGATCGTCAAGTGGAGCGTATTCGTAAGCAATTTGGAAAATTGATTTCAAAAGGCGAGATTTTGGATCAAAACGATATTGAAATCACAGGATCGTTTTTTAACGAAGAGAAAAAGATTGATAATCAAGCAACTTTCAAGTTGGAAGCCTTGAGTGCTGATAACCGAAAAGTGTTTGTAGGTAAAAAGATAGGAGATCAGTTACAACTGCAAACCAAAGGATTGTTTAATGATGAGCACGATTTGATGCACTTTTTGAAAGTGTCACATGATGATGTGCATCACTTGGACGTTACGGTAACTTTCACAATCGAAGAGGTTAATGTTCGTGAGGAAGCTGATTTGAATCAAGAGCTTTTCGATAAGTTGTTTCCCGCAGGAACAGTAACATCAGAGACTGAGTTACGTGAAGAAATCAAGAAAAATTCTCAATTTCAATATACAGAACAAGCAGATCAGCATTTTCTAAACCAAGTTACAGACTATTTGGTAAACACTACTCAGTTTGATTTACCAGCAGAGTTCTTGAAAAAATGGTTACGTACGGCAGGTGAAAAAGAATTGACAAAGGAGGAAGCTGACGCTGAATACGAGAAATCAGAAAAAGGACTTCGCTATCAACTTATCGAAGGTAAAATATTAGGAGACAATAATTTGCATCCTACATTTGACGAGTTGAAGGACTATGCTAATAGTTATGTAAAAAATCAATTGGCTCAATACGGAATGCCTGTTGATGATGATTCGTACATAGATGGAATTGTAAGTAAAATCTTACAAAACAAAGAGGAAATACAACGCATCAATCAGCAATTAGTATTGAACAAACTATTAGAGTTTTACAAAGCTAATGTAAAAACGAATACTAAAAAAGCTACTTTCGATGAGTTCATCAAAGAAGTTTACAAAACAGACGAGGCATAGAAATTATTAGTGTTTTGACATACAAAGGCGTTAAATTTGGTTTAACGCCTTTTCATCGTAATATATTATCTTTAATTTTATTACCGTCTTGCACACATTTCAACAAACAGGGAGATTATCTCGAAATTTGACTTTAGTTGTCATTTTGTCAGTTTTATAAGTTTGTTTTTCACCACGCATATGCGGTTATACTGTTGAGGTTAAGCGTTTTATATTACTACAGAAAACGTTATTCTACTAAATAAAAATAAAATACTTCATACGGCAGAGTTTTTGAAGAGCTTTCCGTACAAACATAATAAAAATCCATAAACCTATGAATTTCAATAAAGAATTTAAAAAATACGCTACTAAAAAACATGGTATAAATAGTCTTTACTATGATAAAATCATATCAAGTATGACGCCTTATATTATGGAAGAACGTCAACTGAATGTTGCTCAAATGGATGTTTTTTCTCGTCTTATGATGGATAGAATCATCTTTTTGGGAACGGGTATTGATGACCATATAGCCAATATTGTAACAGCTCAGTTGTTGTTTTTGGAGAGTGTTGATAGTTCCAAAGACATCCAGATTTATATAAATTCACCAGGAGGAAGTGTATACGCAGGTCTTGGAATTTATGATACGATGCAGTTTATCAAACCTGATGTAGCTACCATCTGTACAGGTATGGCAGCTTCTATGGGAGCGGTACTTTTGTGTGCAGGAGCTGATGGAAAACGTTCGGCATTACCACACTCACGAGTGATGATTCACCAACCTTCGGGAGGAGCTCAAGGAGTAGCTACTGATATGGAAATCAACCTAAAAGAGATGTTAAAACTCAAAAATGAGTTGTATGAAATCATCGCTACTCACTCGAAGCAGCCATTTGAACGAGTGTATAAAGATTCTGAGCGCGATTACTGGATGAAAGCCGAAGAAGCTAAGGAGTATGGTATGATTGACGAGGTTTTGGTTAGAAAATAAATTTAAAAACTCTGGTTGGTGTTCGGCATACGCCTTCCATTCTATTTACCAACTTGAAAGAAAGATAATATGGCTAAAAAACAATCAGATAATTTTTGTTCATTTTGCGGTCGTCCTGAGTCGGAAACTGAATTGCTTGTCAATGGATTAGATGCGCGTATCTGTAATCATTGCATCGAACAAGCTCACGGCATATTTTTGGAGGAAATGAATTTTCAAAATGTCAAAACAGCAGACCAAAATGAATTGATTACACTAAAAAAACCTAAGGAAATTAAGGAATTTCTTGATCAGTACGTCATTGGACAGGATGCTACAAAAAAAATTCTTTCTGTGGCAGTATACAATCACTATAAACGTTTGCAACAGCCCGATACGGACGATAACGTAGAAATACAAAAGAGTAATGTCATCATAGTTGGACAAACTGGCACAGGAAAAACGTTGGTAGCGAAAACCATAGCTAAGTTGTTAAACGTTCCTTTGGCAATTGTTGATGCTACGGTACTTACCGAGGCAGGATATGTGGGTGAGGACGTAGAAAGCCTTTTAGTACGTTTGTTACAAGCGGCAGATTATGATGTGGCTAAAGCAGAAAGAGGTATTGTGTTCATTGATGAGATAGACAAAATTGCTCGTAAAGGTGATAATCCCTCTATTACGCGCGATGTGTCGGGGGAGGGGGTACAGCAAGGTTTGTTGAAACTCTTAGAAGGTTCAGTGGTAAATGTTCCACCTAAAGGAGGACGCAAACATCCCGACCAAAAGTACATTGAGGTCAATACGGAGAACATACTATTTATTGCAGGAGGTGCTTTCGATGGTATTGAGCGTATCATATCGAAGAGGATGAATATGCAAGCAGTAGGATATAACACCTCAAAAAACACTCAGATTGATAAAAAGAATTTGATGCAGTACATTATTCCTAAGGATTTGAAAGATTTTGGATTAATTCCAGAAATTATAGGGCGTTTGCCTGTGCTGACGTATATGAATCCCTTGGATAAAGAAACCTTGCGAATGATATTGACCGAACCTAAGAACGCTATTATAAAACAGTATCAAAAACTGTTTGAAATGGACGGTATCAAATTCAGTATTGATCCAGAAGCTTTAGATTTTATTGTCGAAAAGGCAATCGAATATAAGTTGGGAGCCAGAGGATTACGTTCGCTTTGTGAGAGTATCCTGACCGATGCGATGTTTGAGCTGCCAAGTTCCAACAAAAAGAAGTTGGTTGTCACCAAGGACTATGCCAAAGAAAAATTAGATAAATCAGGATTGCAAGTAACATCTTAAACAAGAAAACTCAACGCAAAAAAATGTGTTGAGTTTTTTTATTATCTATAACATTTTTCATTACCTTTGTAGGAATATTTCGAATCAGGATGTTAGCATTCAAAAGAAACATAACAGGGTTGCTTAAAGTTTTGATGATTGTTGCATTTGTCTATTTCTTTTGGCTTATGCTGAAAATCACTTGGCTTTATATTCCGATTCGGTCGGATGTTGCTTTTTTGATGATAAAACAGACCGAAGTGAACGCAGATTCGATGTATTTGCCTATTTTTTATGTGCATGTCTATACGAGTATTTTTATCCTTCTGTTTGGATTTTTAGCCATTCTACGTAAAAATTTTGGTATTGCTAAATTGCATCGTTGGACAGGAAGCGCATACGTTATCCTACTTTTGCTATTTGCCGCTCCTTCAGGTATTTATATGGGAATATATGCTAATGGAAATGTTTATTCCGTAATTTCTTTTCTTATCTTAGGAATACTTTGGTGGTGGACAACTTTTATGGCGTATAGAACCGCAAGAGGAGGGAAATTTATCAAGCATAAACATTGGATGTGGCGAAGTTTTGCTCTTACCTTGTCAGCTATTACTCTGAGAATGTGGAAAGTAGTTATAGTTTACTTGTTTCATCTACCTCCGATGGATACTTATCAAATAATAGCTTGGTTGGGATGGTTGCCTAACATTATTTTAGTAGAATACTTAATTTGGAAGAAAATAATTTAAAAAATACGATTATGAAAAAATGTTATTTAATCCTTTTCATGGCTTTTTTTGTGTTAATAGGATGTAATGAATCTCCTAAGAATAAAAAACAAGAAAATCCAGAAGAAAATGCAGGTGTTCAGATAGAAAGACTACTGCCTGAAGTTACAGAAAGAGAGGCTTTAGCAAAAGAACACTATCCTGAGTTGTACGGAATTTATTCGGGCGATTTTATGATTCCTGAAAATGATGAAGAAATTAATTATTCAAGAGTAGAATATGGTGACTATAACAAGAAAATATCGTTGAAATTCAATAGAATAATCAATGATACGGTTTATGGGCATAGCATCACGGGAGGAAATCAGCGACCCTTTGTTGGAACGTATGACAAAACATCTAACGTTTTTATCCTTAATGAACCAGGAGATGACAAAACCGATGGAAAGTTTGAATTACAACTCAAAAATGACAGTATAGTGGGAGTTTGGCGAGTTTATCAAAAGAAAAACGTACGTATTCCCAAAAAAGAATTGCGTTTGCAGAGAAAAGTTTTTGCATATGATCCTAATTTGATGTTGGATAGGGATACGGATTTGATAGATTGGTCAAGCCCTAAAGAATTTATAGATAGTTTTGTTGATTCGGACACAGAAGAGGGAGAGGAAGAGAATTACTCAGATGTCGGGTATCGTGTTGCTTCAGAACTTATTTTTGAAATAAATGCTTCAACGCAAAAGCTGACCGAAAAAGATCTGAAGAATCTTAAAAAATTAGATTTGGAAATCATTCGAAATTCAGTTTACGCACGTCATGGATATTCGTTCAAGAAAGCAACTTACCGTTACTTTTTTGAAATGACAGATTGGTATATTCCTGTTTCTGATAATGTTGATGATCAGCTTTCAGTGTTGGAAAAGGAGAATATTGTACTGCTGAATCGTATGATAAAATATGCCGAAGATCATTATGATACTTTTGGTAGGTAAGTAGAGAATAGTAGTTAGTGATTAGCTTATAGTAATTAATTTTCAACAATATCAATAAATAATATGTATCCAATAAAATTTAAACCCATTTTAAAAGAACGTCTTTGGGGAGGAACTAAGCTCAAAACATTGTTTAATAAACCGATAGAAACCGATATCACAGGCGAGAGTTGGGAGGTGTCAGCAGTCAAAGGAGATATTTCCGTGGTGGCGAATGGCGAATTCAAAGATAAGTCATTGCAGGAGTTGATTGATTTATATCCGAATGAGTTGTTAGGCAAACATGTCTATGAAAGATTTGGTACAGATTTTCCAATTTTGATAAAATTCATTGATGCTCGTGAGGATTTATCAATTCAGGTACATCCTAATGATGATTTGGCAAAAAAACGACATAATTCTTTTGGAAAAACTGAGATGTGGTACGTTATGCAAGCCGATCCAGGTGCAAAACTCATTGTAGGGTTTAATAAAGATGTAACCAAAGAAGAATATCAGAAACACCTCACAGAAGGTACACTTACTGATATTATGAATTACGAAGAGGTGAGCGAAGGCGATACTTTTTTCATCAATACGGGTAAAGTTCATGCCATTGGAGGAGGAATAATCATAGCTGAGATTCAGCAAACAAGTGATATTACCTATCGCGTGTACGACTTCAATCGTAAGGACAAGAACGGTAATTTGCGTGAGCTTCACACCGAATTAGCCTTGGAAGCTATTGATTATCAGAAGAAAGATGATTTTAAAGTAAGTTACTCAAAATCAGAGAATACGACCAATAAAATGGTCGATTGCCCTTATTTTATTACCCATTATTTAAGTCTTTCGGAAGATTTTGAAAAGAAAATTGGAGCGGAAGACTCATTTCACATCTACATGTGTGTAAAAGGCAGTGGAATAGTTTCTGATGGAAAAACAGAACTATCTATAAATCAAGGAGAAACAGTGCTTTTCCCCGCAGTTTGTGATACGTTACAAGTGAAAACATCAGGCATTGAACTTTTAGAAGTTTCTTTGTGATAGAAAGGGTACGAATCTCAAAGTGAATATTCGTAAGGGAAAAAATTAGGTTGCATACAGCAATTTGTGTAAGTCAGAGAGTTATTGAGAATTTATAGAACTTAAAAAACGAAAATTTAACTAATGCTTCGGTATAGCTAAATAACTCTTTAACTTACACTCTTTTTTGGATAATATCAAAAAACTATTTCACAGGTGTAAACCATAATAATCTGTCCAAAGGAACAGTAAATTTGTACGATTTACCACCTTTATATACCTTTCCTTTGTCATCCTTCCACTTTCCTTTAGGAAGTTTTACACTTCGGACATTACTTTTCTCCATTATTGGAGCTACCAGATAGGTGTCTCCCAGCATATACTGGTCTTTACAATCTTCAAACCCTTGATTCGGGAAAGCGTATTCCATATGTTGAACAATAGGTTCACCTGTTTTAGCAGATTTTTTAGCTTGTTGTAATATATAATCGCCTAATTGTTCGTGCCATTTTGCGTATTTCAAGCATATTTCAAGATTTTCTTTACTCAAAATTCGCCAAGGAGCTACCGAAAACTGCATCATTGGCATCATTGAATGAATCTGACAAGAACGAACAATCAAACTTTGGTCAAATTTTGTAGGGTCAATACCTTGAAAACTAGAAAATTCACCTCCTCCAATCATATCAGGACAAGTATAAGCATATCCAAGGAGTCCACAAGCAATCATATCAGGGACGAGTCGCGAAACGCCATCCCAAGAATACGTTTTATCTCCCAAGCGTTGTACTAAAGGTTGCCCTCCCATTTGCCAACAAGCACGATACTCGTTATAAGGGAATTCCAAACCGAGTTTTGCCCAGAGGAAAGTCTGTTCTACGTCAAATGATTGTTTGTCAAAAACATCAATCTCCTCTTCGAGGTAACGCTCTGGGTCACCTGCGTCAAATTTAAATCCGTCGATGCCGTAATCCTTTTGCATCTTTTTGAGTATCTGGGTAAAATGATCAAAAGCATTGGGGTTACTAAAATCGTAACAAGCACTGAATCCATTCCACCAACGTAATAAGGCTGCGTATTTGCTGTTTTTTTCTTTACAAGGAAACCTTTACGCTGTAAGTCTCTAAATTCTTGTGAATCAGGTGATACGAAGGGACTAACCCACAGTAAAACTTTGAATCCCATTTTGTGGAGTTCATTTATCAATGCTTTAGGATTAGGAAATTTGTCTGGACGAAATTCAAAATTCCCGTAGTATTTCTGCCAGTTATCGTCAATCATCAAAATACCTGCGGGAAAACCGTTTTTCACGATATTTCGGGCATAATTTAGGATATCTTTTTGATTTTGGTTGTAAACTAGTTCAATCCACGTGTTGTATTGAGGTTTTGAAAAGAAGAGTTCAGGAGGGATTTTTCCTGATGATGGAAAGTATTTGTTACAGGCAGCCAGATAAGCCTCACGGAGGGTATTTTCCACCAGTTCCTAGTTCAATTTTTCCACGTGTGGTTTTTACTTTAATTTGATTTTCTGTGAATTGAAACTCCATTGGTGCTTCACTCCAAAGATAGCGCCCTTTGTTAGACACAAAAAGGGAGACAGTTTGATTGTTGAAATTACGAGTTCGCAAGTCGATGACTTTCGTTTGTGAAAAAGGCATTGAATTACCAAAGCTGGTAGCTCCACCCCACCATTTTTCACCTGTGAGCAGGTTGATTTCCTTCTGCTCTTGTGCTGAAACTACTAACGTTAAGCAAAAGAGACTAATCAAACTGGAAATTTTTTTTATCATCTTTATTCTTTTTTATTAGACCAAATAATAGGAAGTGATGGGTGGTTTTAGTCAATAGAGATTAACAATTAAGTGATTATACTTTTTGAATCTTAAACGTTATCTTTTATTCTAAATCGAATGTAAGTAATCGGTTTATTTTGAGATAGATAAAACTGCTCGTAGAACGTTTGAATTTCTGTCACATCTGCTGGAACCCCATCGCTGTTGTAGATATTATGATTTGCATAAACCACCTCATGTCCCAATCCATGAAGCAGTCCTAGGGTATATCCATGCATAAATTCGCTATCCGTCTTCAAATGGATATAACCTTCCGATGAAAGTATGTTTTTGTAGCGGTTTAAAAAATCCATATTTGTAAGCCTATGTTTGGTGCGTTTATATTTGATTTGTGGATCAGGAAACGTAATCCAGATTTCATTCACTTCCCCAGGAGCGAAACAATGTTCAATAAGTTCAATTTGTGTGCGTAAAAACGCTACATTAGGTATGTTTTCTTCAATAGCAGTTTTCGCACCACGCCAAAATCGAGCTCCTTTAATATCAATACCAATAAAATTTTTATTCGGATTTTTCTTTGCTAATCCGATAGAATATTCTCCTTTACCACACCCCAATTCTAATACGATTGGCAGATTATTCTTAAAATATTCTTGATGCCATTTGCCTTTAAAAGCGAAGGATTCGGCAAGTAGCTCATCCCGTTTAGGTTGCAGTACATTTGAAAAAGTTTCGTTCTCTTTGAAGCGTTTTAGTTTATTTTTACTTCCCACAGCTATATTTTTTAGATTGAATAAGGATGTCTGAAATGATTATTTCGTTTGAATTATAAAGGTTGTAACGGATTTATTCTTCTGTATATTAATTTTTTAGATCGCTAAAATGTGATTTTTCAGCAGGTTAATAATCTTATAATTCAAGAGGCAAAAATACAGAAAAAAGAATATTTGAGAAATTTTATATCTGTTTTTCGTGTAACTTTTCTATAATTTCATTTCTTTTTTCAAATATAATGCTCCTAATGGCCGTTAAAGGAAAATACCTCAAGAGAGTGGATTTATTTTGATTTTAGGTTAATATTTTTATTTAAATTCATTCTACATAAAAATATTTTTTTATATTTGCACCGATTTAGTCTAAATCATTAGTGTAAGTAATTGTAAATCATTAATTTGAGAATAAAATCAGTTAGATGAATAATATATACATTCGTTTTCTTTTTTTTCTATTGACGTACGCCAGTATAGGGAGGAAGCCAAAGCGGAAAGTATATATTGTTGACCCTACGAAGGAAAGCCCAAATGCTTTTGAAGAAGGTACTTCTCTTCAAGTGGCAGCAGGAGTTTCTTATGTAGGTATCTACTAAGGTGCGATTGTATTTTTTGATCTAATCTTTTAACATTTCTCCAATAGCTAAAAGACGAAATTGAAACAGGGGAGAGTTGTATTAATCCTACTTCATACTGAATTATAACTAGTGAAAGGCTATCCGAAAATAAATCGAATAGCCTTTCTTTATTTAAAAAGCAAATCATAAGCCGGATTCTGTAATCTTTTTGTAAAGACGCTTATCATTTATCTTGATTTACAATTACTTGTAAACTCAAACCGCCTACCCTCCAACATCGAACGAGCCGCCCTCAAGTGCTGGTTTACATAGCGTTGCACCGCATAGAGTTTACCTGATTTCACTACAACCGTATTGTACATCCTTTCTGTTGCACTGGTCCTCGCCTTACGACGGACGGGCGTTACCCGCTATGCTGCTCTATGGTGTCCGGACTTTCCTCTATAAATAGCGATAAGCCGATTTGCTCTCAAGGGCAAAAGTATAAAATATATGGAAAATACACAATAGAATCTGCATTGACATATATACAGAGAGACTAGGTATTATTGAGAACAAGTTAGTGTACAGTATTTCTTCAAAGGAAAAGACAGAGGAGATACTTTAGAAAAATTGCTACTCAAGTATCTGGTTCGGTGCTAATAGCTGAATACAAGGTATTGTTGTTCTATTCCAATAAATTTGAAGCGCAAATAATATCAAAATGAGATTTTTATGATAAAAGTTAAAAAGAAGATAGAAAGTGAGATTTTAAAGGTACAAATAGAGTTCGAATAATTGCAAGTTTAAAAGCTAATACCGTGCGGAGCAAAATGTACTAAAAGAAAAGTTAAAAAAAAATTATTTTAACGTTAAAAGATATGTTACTTCGATAAAATTATATCTTTATGTTACAAAAAATCGTAACTTTGCCCCGTTCTAGAAGGACAATAATATATAATAACTAAAGAATTATGCAAAAAAAGTGTTTACTTTTAGTAGTCTTGTTGTTTTCTTTTTTAGGAATACAACAAGTTACGGGACAGATTGATATCAAGAATCTAGTAAATGAATTTGCTGATGGATATCAGATTGTAGAGAAAAATTTCGAAGGGGGGAAAGCCACCATTGAGATTGACTTCACTAATGCGGGAACTGCTTCTATTGAAGTAGCTTTGCCTGCGGGGGTAACCATCAAGAATGGTCAAATAAACAACGAAGGAGTAGGGACTATCACTTCGCTGAATGCTACCACTTCGGTTGTGACGTTTCAAGTGACGGGCGTTACTGCCAATTCAAAGGTAAAGTTTTCCTATATACGTGTACTATCTCCTACGTCGCATCATAACCATATTAATGGAACGCAGATGAAGGATGTAATCAAGGTAACACAAGGGGGAGCAACTGCACAAAAGGATACACCTACCTACGGTTATCAGTATCCGCAACTTTCAGTACCCACAGGTACTGATTTGCAACCTAATTTAAATCCTTTAACAGGAGTTAATGCAACCACTTTTAAATTGCGTGCTGGTGGAAATGGTATTGCAAAAGACGTGTACTTCTCGGTAGAATACCCAGTAGGTACGAGCTACCATAAAATTTCGCATAACGGAACTCAATTGACACCTTTGACAGCTTCAACAGCTCAAAAGAAACTGTTTAAAATAACGGTACCTGCAGGTTTGAGTAATGGACAAGAACTCCTTATTAATGAAGAATACACCATAACCGAGCGTTGCATTATTGGCGATAAGGAAATTACTTATATGGTGAACTGGGGTACGGACACGGCTCAGTTTCAACCCAATGGTACAGGGAATACCTCAAAACGTACCATACAAAAAACTATAGGAACCGCTAATATTAACTTTGTAAACGATAATAACCTAACCTATTTCACAAGGGATAAGGGATATTGTGCTGCTATCGGAGAAAAGATAGGAACCATACGAGCAGCATATAGAAATGATGGTGTTGGTAGTGGGGCCGATGCGGATAAAATTGTGATACGTTTGGCAAAAATGGGGCGATATAATCAGAAAGCTACGTTCAAACCTGCCAATGTAAGAATCATCAACCCGGCAACACAAGTGGCAACTCCTTTACCAGCCGGTGCCTTGGTAGCGACTACGCATCCTAGTCCAACTTTAACAGGGGCTGACCGTGTGTTTGATGTTAATTTATCAGCATTGAACAGTGATCCTGATGGACCTGGAGGGTTAGAGGATCTGAATAGCGATGGTAAATATGATGATTTGGGAGCAGGGCAAACTCTGCATATTGAGTTTGACCTAATGAAAAATGCGGAATTCCCTAAGACAGATTGTGCTGGTGAAGATTTTTTTACTGCAAATTTTCACTTGGAATACAATTCTTTCGTGTATTATACAGAACGCTGTGGAGTGCGGTATGACCAAACAACTCCAAATGCAATTCAAACAGTAAAGAATTCTCGTAGATTTCAGATATTGTATAAGCGTTCTTATCTGACAGATACAGCTTATTTTCCACCAGTCTTGTATCTAGGAGATGACTATTCGGATGCTCAAATTTCTTTTGGGGAATATGTTAGTTTTATACAAACTCACAAAGCAGGGACACCGACCTACGGTGTACGTTATAAAATTGAAGCTATAATTCCAGATGGAATTGAGCTTGGAGATGTTAAATTTTACAATGCACAGGCTTATCCAGCAGGAGCAGCTATAGCTCCGCAGGAACTAACTATTTCACCTGATAGAAAAAAAATAACTGCCATACACCATACTTTAGGACATTTGCGTTTGAAGGTAAAAGCTAAATGTCCAGCTACTTCTTCACAACAAATTACGTATAGATTTTCTGTTATAGACGACTACAACACTCCTCAGCAATGTGAACTAAAATTACGTTGTTTTACCAAGACAGTCCAAATTGTTTGTGACGACGATTGTTCCAACAATGGACCTGTGTTGAGGGAAGTTACTGCACGAAGAACGGAAAATTCATTAGGGTGGACAGACGAGACGATGACCACACGGCTTACGTATGCAAATCCGTTGACCGAGGCTCAAGAGCAGTCTTCTCGAAGAGCTTTGTATTTGGATGAAATTGAGCTACGAGCCAAAGGAGAGCAAAAACGGGGTCAAGCCAATAATTTGTATTATAAATTAAAATTGACCCGAGGGGTTTTTGTGGCTCCTGTAAGTCTTCAGTTTACCTTTACCAGCGGTGTGCGTTCGGGGACGAGTGTTACCATTCCGATATCCGATGTGCAGACAAGTACAACATTAATTGGTACAGAAACACCCGATAACCCTGCAAAAAGGGAAATTCTTTGGAATTTCACGAATGCCTTAAATTTAAACACACAACCTTTGAATCAAGGGGATAAATTCGAGGTATATGCAATCTTCAAAGTGGATAAAAACTTGGTAAAACTACCATCACCACATACCTTAGAGTTTGCAAAAGACTTGCGGATGACAGAACAAACTTATTTCTTTATGTATGAGGGAGGAGTTGAGAAATATTGTGGTACGACTCGTTCACCAGAGATGTTTGTTGCTAATACCTATGGCTGGGATCAAACCAATCCTTATAATGTAAATAGTTGTTCATCAACTAATATAGGATCCAATATGATGTTCCTTTCACGAAGATTTAATAGTAGAGGGAAATATTACATAGGAGAACATCGTCCGGGGCGTTTGATAAAAGAATTCACATTTACGCTTCCTAAAACGTATAAAGTTACCGCCGTAGATTATAGACGTTCTGTAGTTAATTCAGTAGGAACAGTTGAGGAAAAAACTATCACTATTCCAATTGCAGATGTGCAGACCAGTGTGGAAGGGGATAATATTCAGTACAGATACGAAAATCCTATTGAAGGTGGAAAATATAAATTATTACCGGGGATGATATCAGTACACAATGGATATGGTGACTATATAAGAGTTTGGGTTCAGGCAACTTGTGGTTCGGGGATTGTTGCAGAACAAGCAAACATAAAAGGTCAGTTTTATGATTATTACTATCACTATGGTTTAGCAAGTAACGGAGGGTCGCCAGGAGGAGCTCCTTTGGTGCCTATGAATAATAAAGACAATGAACCTGACCCTGAAGGACACACATACCCCATAGTATTCAATAATAGACCAGCAATAACACTCACACCTCTGACTAACGTAAGTGTTAAAATGACGGATCAGGTGCGTACTCTTGGGCTTACACTTAAAAGTACTGGAGGTAGTGCAGCACCGTACACTTGGATTTCGATCCCAGATGTTTCTGGAGTGGAGGTAGTTGGTTTACTTGATGGTACTACAACATTGACACATATAGCAACCATTTCAGGGCAGAAAATGTACCATTTAGAAGCTGCAGGTTTAGCCGTAGGTGCAAGTAAAACCTATAATTTAAAGGTACGCCTAATCAATTGTGCCAGTGCAACAATGACGGTTTATTCAGGTTGGAATTGTGCTGAATTTTCACAAGGCTATGAGCATGCAGGTACATGTAGCGGTTTGCCAAATACCTTTGTTACGTATAGCTTAGAAAACGAAAATAGTTTAGTACAGTTAAAACGTAAGGCTACACCTAATAGCACTGAAACAGGTGAGCAGGCTGTCGGAAAACTAAGAATGTGTGGAGACAACTGGTATGAGTATGAAATTAACAGTGGAGGTTTAGGAGCTGTAGTATCACCTCGTTTGGCAATCAGTACCCAAGATGGTATTGATATTGCAGAAGTGCAGTATTTCTACCCATATGACAGTACTATAACAAATACTGTTGTGGGAACTAACGAAGTAGTTGACGGTGAAAATGCGAGGGTATATAACTTGACACCATATCTTTATGGAACAGAAACTCATCCAGGTGAAAATGACAGACAAATACGTGTACGCATCAACGTACGACCTAATTGTGATTTCAATGTAGGATCTTCGTTCTGGGTGCATGTATTGGGGCAAAATCCGTGTGGAGGTGCTTTGCAAGGAAATAGAGACAACGCCATTACAGCAAGTATTGACGGGGTAGCTGCAATGACTTACCGTATGGATAACACCTTGATATACAAAAATGGTAACGCAAATAATTGTGTTACAGGGGCGAGTGCTATTTATGAAGGTAGGCACCAAGCAGTTACACAGTCAGGTTTGGGAAGTATTGGAACAGGAGGCTATGTGGTACTTCGTATTCCATCAGGGTACGAAATCGTTCCAGGGTCATACAACCAAGTGGAAGCAAATCCGTCTACGTTATCTACTTCATTAGCTGCAACTTCAACACCAACCGCATCGGGAGCTACAGAGTATCGAATTGCAATACCAAATATGGCTCACGGTAATTGGTTTAAATATCAAGTTGGTGTCAGACAAAAAGCAGGTACTCCAGCAACAGATTGTGGAATAGAACGGCAAATCGAATACTACACTGTTGACCAAGCAACTAATATAGCTTGTCCTGCAGATGGCACTACTTGTCCAGTGCTTACGACTTTGACATCAGCAACAAAACAAGTCAAAGTAGAATCACAGAGAGCCTCACTCCAAATTGAAAATGTGTCAGTAACCGCAGCTGCACAGGGAGGAAAAGAGCGTGTAACATTCAAATTTGATGTAAAAAATACAAGTGGAATAAGTTATACAGGAGACTTAGTAGTTTCATTCTATGAAGATACTGTTTTCGATTCAATGGTGGGTACGGGCGATAATAAGGTCGGAACAATAACTTTTACAGGAACCACTATCAACGCAGGAGCTTCTGTTAATTTAACAGGTTCGTTGGACATTCCACAACAAAACGTGTGTAGGCTTCGTGCTATCATTGAAGGTAGTAGTAATAGTTGTTTGTGTGATATGTCGGATATTCAATTGGCAGTGCCTAATCCCATAACAGGTTTGGTAACTGATTTGACCGTTTGCGAAACAGGTTCAGCAGTTTTTGCTTACAATGCAGCAGCTCCAATTTATACATCTTATAAATGGACTTCGTCCACTGCAGGTAATATGAACTATCTTTCAAATGCGGATATCCAAGTACCTACATTCAAGTATACAGGGACACCATTGACAGCAGTAACAACTTTCACCTATTCTTTGACGGTAACACGTTCTAACGGATGTACAGCGTCACAGGAGGTAGTTGTTACGGTGAATCCAGCACCTGCACCAACGTCAATTTCAGGGGCGTTCTGTGGTTCACCTACTGTATTGAATTTGAAAAACAGTGTGAATCCAACAAATCCGTCAGTGGTTAGAGTTTATTTAGCATCATCACCTCTTGCGGATACTGATAACTTGATAAATGGAAATACGTATGAAGTTTCAGTAATCCAAGGGACTTGTGAAAGTAGAAGAGCAAGTGTTTCTGTAGTAATTTCTGCTATTCCAACTCCAATGGTAACCGTAGTTAATGCGACTTGTTTAGTAGCAGGTTCAGCAACTATTGCTAACTATGAAGCTACATATACTTACACATTTAGTGATGCAGCGGTAACCCATACAGGGGCGACCATTACAGGTTTTGCTTTAGGAACAACCTATACGATGACGGTTTCCAACGGAACATGTTCGGCTACTACAACTTTCGTGGTAAGCAACACTTGTACTATTGATGCTGTTGATGATCCTGTTACAGCAACTTCGACCACTACACCAGTGGTGGCAGGTAATGTGTTAGGTAATGACACCATGACCAGCGGAACAGTAAGTACAAGCAATGTAGATATTTTTATTGTTACACCGGCTACGGGAGCTGTAGTTCCAAGTGTTCAAACAGGGACAGGTAATATCATTGTACCTCCGAGTACGCCAGCAGGAACCTATACTATTGTTTATAAAATCTGTTCAAAAGTAGTTGCAGACACTTGCGATACAGCAACAGTAACGGTAGTGGTACCTCCGTTTATAGAAGCTAATGATGATGTTTATACTGTAACTTCTACAACGGGAGGATTGGTTAGCAATGTATTGAGTAATGATACCGCTAATGGTAGTCCAGCCACAGTGGGTACGGTTAGTATTACAAGTGTAACGCCATCTCCATTACCAAATGCACCGATATTAGATGCTGCCACGGGTAATGTTACAGTAAGTTCAACGACTCCATCAGGGACTTACACCATTACGTATGAAATTTGCCCATTGGGAGTAGCTTCAGCTGATGCAAGTTGTGACACAGCAACAGTAACAGTAGTAGTACCTCCGTTTATAGATGCTAATGATGATGTTTATACTGTAACTTCTACAACGGGAGGATTGGTTAGCAATGTATTGAGTAATGATACCGCTAATGGTAGTCCAGCCACAGTGGGTACGGTTAGTATTACAAGTGTAACGCCATCTCCATTACCAAATGCACCGATATTAGATGCTGCGACGGGTAATGTTACAGTAAGTTCAACGACTCCATCAGGGACTTACACCATTACGTATGAAATTTGCCCATTGGGAGTAGCTTCAGCTGATGTAAGTTGTGATACAGCAACAGTAACAGTAGTAGTAGTACCTCCGTTTATAGAAGCTAATGATGATGTTTATACTGTAACTTCTACAACGGGAGGATTGGTTAGCAATGTATTGAGTAATGATACCGCTAATGGTAGTCCAGCTACAGTGGGTACGGTTAGCATTACAAGTGTAACGCCGTCTCCATTACCAAATGCACCGATATTAGATGCTGCGACGGGTAATGTTACAGTAAGCTCAACGACTCCATCAGGAACTTACACCATTACGTATGAAATTTGCCCATTGGGAGTAGCTTCAGCTGATGCAAGTTGTGATACAGCAACAGTAATAGTAGTAGTACCTCCGTTTATAGATGCTAATGATGATGTTTATACTGTAACTTCTACAACGGGAGGATTGGTTAGCAATGTATTGAGTAATGATACCGCTAATGGTAGTCCAGCCACAGTGGGTACGGTTAGCATTACAAGTGTAACGCCATCTCCATTACCAAATGCACCGATATTAGATGCTGCGACGGGTAATGTTACAGTAAGTTCAACGACTCCATCAGGGACTTACACCATTACGTATGAAATTTGCCCATTGGGAGTAGCTTCAGCTGATGCAAGTTGTGATACAGCTACGGTAACGATAGTAGTTACAGCTGTAACAACCCCTACGGTAATCACCGCTACTGATGATGTAGTCACCGTAACGACCACAGAAAGTGGAACAGTAGTTAACGTGTTGGATAATGATAAAATTGGTACTAACACACCAACAACATCTGATGTAACGATAACGGTAACGTCAACCCCAACAGGAGCGATAGTACCGAACTTAGACCCTGTAACAGGAGATGTTACGGTACCATCAGGTACACCAACGGGAACGTATGTTATAGGTTATAGCATCTGTACAAAATCAGGAACGATTACATGCGACACAGCTACGGTAACGATAGTAGTTACAGCTGTAACAACCCCTACAGTAGTCACGGCTACTGACGACCCAGTAACTGTAACGACCACTCAAAGTGGAACTGTAGTTAACGTGTTGGATAATGATAAAATTGGTACTAATACACCAACAACATCTGATGTAACGATAACGGTAACGTCAACCCCAACGGGAACAATCGTACCGATATTAGACCCATCGACAGGAGATGTAACCGTACCATCAGGAACACCATCAGGAACGTATGAAATTGGTTATAAGATCTGTACAAAAGTAGGTATAGTAACTTGTAGTACAGCCACAGTAACGATTACAGTTACAGAGGTAGTAACACCAACAGTGTTAATCGCTAATGACGACCCAGTAACTGTAACGACCACTCAAAGTGGAACTGTAGTTAACGTGTTGGATAATGATAAAATTGGCACGAACACACCAACGACATCTGATGTAACGATAACGGTAACGTCAACCCCAACGGGAACAATCGTACCGATATTAGACCCATCGACAGGAGATGTAACCGTACCATCAGGAACACCATCAGGAACGTATGAAATTGGTTATAAGATCTGTACAAAAGTAGGTATAGTAACTTGTAGTACAGCCACAGTAACGATTACAGTTACAGAGGTAGTAACACCAACAAATACGACTGTAGCGAAGGATGACTTTAGAACTACTTATGTAAATACTCAAGTTTCAGGAAGTGTAGCAGCGAACGATTTAGATCCTGAGGGAGATACCCAAGTGTGGACGACTCAGACAAATACCACAGGAGGACATACCTTTGTGTTGAATGCAGACGGAACATATACGTTTACTCCTTCGACAGACTTTGTAGGAACGGTATCATATACGTATGAAGTATGTGATAACGGAACACCGCAGGCATGTGCGACAGCTACGATTTACATCTCAGTGAAGCAAGTAGCTACGCCTACAGCGAATACAGATACGTTTACAGTTACCACTTCGACCAACACGCAAACAGTAGGAAACGTGTTGGATAACGACAAGCTTGGTACTAACACACCAACAACATCTGATGTAACGATAACTGTAACGAGTACCCCAACAGGATCGGTTGTACCGAACTTAGACCCTGTAACAGGAAATGTTACAGTACCATCAGGTACGCCAACGGGAACGTATACGATAGGTTATAGAATCTGTACAAAATCAGCAACGATTACTTGCGACACAGCTACGGTAACTGTAATAGTTACAGAGGTAACAACTCCAACGACCCCTACGGTAGTCACCGCTACTGATGATGTAGTCACTGTAACGACGACTCAAAGTGGAACTGTAATAAATGTCTTGGACAACGACCAAATCGGTACGAACACACCAACGACATCTGATGTAACAATAACGGTAACGAAAACTCCAACAGGAACAATCGTACCGATATTAGACCCATCGACAGGAAACGTAACCGTACCATCAGGAACGCCAACGGGAACATATACAATTGGTTATGAGATTTGTACAAAAGTAGGTACAGTAACTTGTAGTACAGCCACAGTAACGATTACAGTTACGGAGGTAGTAACACCAACAAATACGACCGTAGCGAAAGATGATATTAACAATACGTATGTTAATACACCGGTTTCAGGAAACGTAGGAACGAACGATTTAGATCCTGAGGGAGATACGCAAGTATGGACAATACAAACAAATACAGTAGGAGGACATACCTTTGTGTTGAACGCAGACGGAAGATATACGTTTACTCCTTCGACAGACTTTGTAGGAACGGTATCTTATACGTATGAAGTATGTGATAACGGAACACCGCAGGCATGTGCAACAGCTACGATAAGTATCCAAGTATTACCGAAAGGAATCAATAGTTTGGTTGCGAATGATGACACAGCTGTTACTAAAGTAAATACAGGTGTTTTGATAAGCGTGTTGTCGAATGACTTTGATCCAGAAGGAGATACTTTCAGTGTAACGAAACATACGAATCCATCTCATGGAACAGTTGCCTTGAATGCTGACGGAACATTCACATATACACCAACAACAGACTTTGTAGGAGAAGATGAGTTCACTTACATCATTTGTGATGGTAATGTAACGTCTACTTGTGCAACAGCGAGAGTACATGTGTCTGTGGTATCTACAACAACTAATATTACAGTTGCTAATGACGATGCTTACAATACGGATGTTAATGTAGCAGTAGTAGGAAATGTGTTGAATAATGACACCGACCCAGAGGGCGATACAGTAACTACTACAGTGGTAACAACTCCTTCTAATGGAACGTTGAGTTTGAGT
The DNA here is from genome assembly GCF_043187445.1 of Capnocytophaga canis. Lineage (NCBI taxonomy): Bacteria > Pseudomonadati > Bacteroidota > Flavobacteriia > Flavobacteriales > Flavobacteriaceae > Capnocytophaga > Capnocytophaga canis. The sequence continues at coordinate 2,040,045 of NZ_CP171121.1, forward strand.
ACAGATGGTACGTTTACGTATACACCGACTACGAACTTTGTAGGGACAGACTCCTTTACGTATAGAGTTTGTGATAGTGGAACTCCACAGGCATGTGATGAAGCTACGGTTTACATTACGGTTAAAGGAGTTGTAGCTACGCCTACAGCGAATACAGATACGTTTACAGCCACGACTTCGACCAACACGCAAACAGTAGGAAACGTATTGGATAACGACAAGCTTGGTGCAAAAACACCAACAACATCTGATGTAACGATAACTGTAACGTCAACCCCAACAGGAACAATCGTACCGAACTTAGACCCTGTAACAGGAAATGTTATGGTGCCGTCAGGTACGCCAACGGGAACGTATACGATAGGTTATAGCATCTGTACAAAATCAGGAACGATTACATGCGATACTGCTACAGTAACGATAGTAGTTACAGAGGTAACAACTCCAACGACACCTGTAGTAGCGAAAGATGATGTTGAACAGACGGTAGTTGATACACCTGTTACGGTTAAAGTAGTATCTAATGATGAGCATGTGCCTACGCAAGGAACTTTGACCATTGTTACGCAACCTAAAAACGGAATGGTTGTTATCAATAACAATGGAACGACTAATGCTCCGTCGGATGATGAGGTTGTTTACACACCTAACCGAGGTTATGCAGGAGTAGACAGTTTCGAGTATGAGCTTTGCGATACGATGGGTAACTGTTCTATAGCTAAAGTAACGATAACGGTGTTGAATGATGTAATTCCTCACAATGGTATTTCTGTAAATGGAGATGGATTGAATGATTACTTCCATATTCAAGGTATAGAGAGATATCCTAATAATACGGTTCGTATTTACAATCGTTGGGGAGTTAAGGTATTTGAGACGAAGGGCTATGATAATGTTAATAGAGTATTCCGAGCGATTTCAAACGGACGAGTGACGATTGAAGCTCCTGAGAAATTGCCACAAGGTACATATTACTATATCATTGAATACACCGATAACAACAACAAGAAACATACGAAAGGAAGTTGGTTGTATATTAAGAAGTAATAATTATAATAAAGCAGTAGGTGATGGAAAATACTGTTGCCTACTGCTTCATCATTAACATAAATAAGTCGATATGAAAAAAAGAAATCTTTTTTCAGTGGTGATGTTGCTGTTTGCCACAATGGTTTTTGCTCAACAAGAATCACAGTACACACAATACATGTACAACACGATGATGTTTAATCCGGGATATACGGGGTCTCGTGGTGTTGATAGTTTTTTTGGAATATTCCGAGCACAGTGGATTGGTTTGGATGGAGCTCCTCGCAGTGGAGGGATTAGTTATCATGCTCCTCAGGAGCGTTTGCGAAACGTGGGTTTGGGGTACTCGTTGTTCTATGACGCAATAGGGCCACAAACCAATACGAGTTTTATGTTAGATTTCTCGTATACTTTGAATTTTGATAATTCGAAGTTAGCTTTTGGTTTAAAGGGTACAGCAGAGATTTTTAGTTTGGATTATAATAAACTTCGTTTGTACGATCCATCAGACACACATTTTTCGGAGAATAGTACTATATTTTCACCGAATGTAGGAGCGGGTGTTTTTTGGTATTCGGATAAGTATTACATAGGTTTTTCGGTTCCTAATTTGTTGGAGACAGAGATTTACGAGTCAAAGGATCGTAGGGTTTCTGTATTGAAAAACACCCAACATTTTTACTTGATAGGGGGATATGTTTTTGATTTGAGTGATAATATCAAGTTCAAACCTGCTGTATTGTCAAAGATGTCTTATGGAGCTCCTTTGCAGTTGGATGTATCTGCAAATTTCATGTTTAATGAGCGTTTTGTGTTTGGAGCTGCTTGGCGTTGGTCAGCTGCAGTGAGTTTGATGGCAGGTTTTCAGGTGAATGATCGTTGGTTTATAGGCTACGGTTATGATTTTGAGACGACAGAACTTTCTCGTTACAACTCAGGTTCTCATGAAATCTTTTTACGCTACGAATTGGTGAAGATGTACAAAAAGGTTGTGTCTCCGCGTTTCTTCTAAATTAAAGTTTAAATCTTGAAGGTAATCATACTATGAAAATATACCATAAATTATTGTTTTTTCTATTATTAGGAATAACGGCAAATATTTTTGCACAGGAAAAGGAATTACAGAAGGCGAATGATTTGTATCAGAATTATGCTTATGTAGATGCTATTAAGATATACGAAAGTATAGCTAAGAAGGGTTTTGTGAATCAGGAGTTGTTGGAGCGTTTGGGTAATTCGTATTATTTCAATGCTGATTATACGGCAGCATTGGTTTGGTATGAACAATTATTTGCCAATTCAGAATACAAAATCGAACCAGAATACTACTACCGTTATTCACTTTCGTTAAAATCGGCGGAACGTTATGATGAGGCTGATAGGATGATGGTTAAGTTTGTTGAGTTGACAGATGCGAATGATACGAGGGCGATATTATTCCAAGAGAATAGAAATTATCAAGAGATTATCAAAGATAATTCGAATCGTATGGAATTGTATCATACGGATATCAACACAGAGCATTCAGAGTATGGAGCTGCGTTCTATGGTGGAGATAAGGTTATTTTTGCAGCGAGTAATAGTAGTATGTTCAAGCAAACTTCACAATGGACAGGCGAGAGTTTTTACGATTTATACATAGCACAACAGGACAGTATTACTTTGTCAAACAAACATCTCTTTCCTTCGGATATTAATACAAAATTCAACGAATCTACGGCTGTCTTTACTAAGGATGGCAATACCGTTTATTTCACACGTAATAATTATGTGAATAAAAAAGTAAGAATGAATAGTGAAAATACTATTCTCTTAAAAATTTTACGAGCGACTAAAGACGCTAACGGTAAGTGGGGCAATGTGATTGAGATGCCTTTCAACAGCAATGCTTACAATGTGGCACATCCAGCGTTAAGCTCTGATGAGCAGTATTTATATTTTGCTTCGGATATGGAAGGAACTCTGGGAACTTCTGATATTTTCCGTGTAAAGATTTTAGAAAATGGTTATGGAAAACCTGAAAATTTAGGGAATGTGATTAATACCACGGGACGTGAGTCGTTTCCTTTCATTTCAAAAGATAACATACTGTATTATTCATCAGATGGATTTCCAGGTTTGGGAGGGTTGGATATTTTTGCGGTTAAGCTCTATGACAATGGAACAACGTCAAAGCCAATCAACATTGGTATGCCTGCCAACAGTGCCGATGATGATTTCTGTTTCGTAATTGATAGCGATAAAAAGATAGGATTTTTGACTTCAAACCGTCCAGGAGGAAAAGGAAAAGATGATATTTATTCGTTTTATGAGCGTTCTCCTTTACAGTTTTATTGTTCAAAAATCATGCGAGGAGTGGTTAAAAATTCAGAAACTAATGAGATTATTCCAAATGCAAAAGTTTTATTGTCAAGCAAAAATATGACATTATTGAAATCCGAAACGGCTACCGAACAAGGAGCTTTCTCTTTCGGAGGAGATTTAATCAGATGTGAAGAACCTCATTTCTACTTAAAAGGGGAGAAAGAAGGATTTGAAACAGCCGAAGTAAAAGTAACTACAACGGGTAATGATAGAGAAGTGTATTACGAAATCATGTTAAAACCACGAGTTGTTAAAATTGAGAAAGACGTTGATTTGGCAAAAGTATTGAATATTAAGGAAATTTATTTTGATTTAGATAAATCGAATATTCGTCCTGACGCTGAAGTGCAATTAGCTAAGGTTCTTCAAGTTATGAAAGAACATCCGAATATAAAAATTGATGTTCGTTCGCATACCGACAGCCGAGCGTCACATGCCTATAACTTGTCATTGTCCGACAGAAGAGCCAAATCTACAGTAAAATGGATTATTGATAACGGAATAGATAAGAGTCGTATCACAGGAAAAGGATATGGAGAAACTCAGTTAGTTAATGGTTGTTCGGATGGTGTTTCATGTTCTGAGGAAGAACATCAAGCAAATCGCCGAAGTGAATTTATCATTATTGAGATGAAATAGTTATTGTTTTTTTATTACACCAGAAGCCTCTGAAAGTATGTTCACTTTCAGAGGCTTTCATTTTCGACTATTTAATATTGAATGCTACATTCCCCTCAATAATAATCATTTGGAAAATTGTTACACATTTCTTGAAGATGGGTAAATTATCTCAGGTTGATAATCTAAGTGACTTTGAGCTTCTTCAATGGAGTTAAAAAATCCTGTTGCTTTAAAAACATACATCGATGATCCTAAAACAGTGGTTTCCTTCTGTTTGATTAGTCTTATCGGTAAATCACAAATATCGGCTCGTAGCTGATTCCATAGCTTGTTTTTTGTGCCTCCTCCAACGCAAGTAATGTATTCAGCTTTAAAATTTCCTGCCTTTTCAACAGCTTGTAGGGCTTTTTTTAATTTATGAGCCAAAGCTTCTAAGGTAGCTCGATAGATATGAGCTCTTGTAGTTTGCAGGGTGATGCCTATAATAGCTCCTTCTGAACCATTTTCTTTATCCAGAAAATCTGGATTCACGCGTACTCCCTCGCATCCCATCGGAATTTTTTCGGCCTCTGAAATCATCACCGAATATACATCTTCCTGAGGAATATCCATGTAAAACATTCGTCGAATCCATTCTAAAACTCCTGATCCTAAATAATTTACACCAATATTGTAGGTGTGTTCTTCGGCGTCTAATTCTGTGGTCAGCCCTAAGCCAAATTCTGCTTCAGAAACAGTATAGTGCTGGGTTCGAGACATCAAAATTTCCCACGTACCTGAACTGAGTACAGGTTGGTTCATTCCTACTCCTGAACCAATGATAGCAAACTGGGTGTCGTGTCCTGCTAAAAAAACAGGTGTATTTTCAGGAATTCCTGTTTCAATAGAGGCTCGGGAGGTTATACTCCCAACTTTTGTTCCCGCTGAGGCTGTATCTCCCATAAGGGATATTTGAAGTTCGAGTGCATTGAATATTTTTTGTGAGTAGTTCCGTTGTGATAAGTCAGTAAGCATTGATGTTCCTGACATTGTGCTGTCATTCAATTTGTTACCTGTTAAACGGAAATTTAGTAGCGACGGCATATAAAGAAATTGAACTTTTGGATGCTGTAGCAATTCAGGGTGATTTTCTTTAAACCATATTAATTTATTAATGGTATTGAAGCTGTACGGTAAAATTCCTGATGTTGTGTATAGTTCCTTTACAGGGATATAATTACCGATGTTTTCCATAATGGAGTCGGTGCGTTTGCATTGCCAAGAGATGACGGGATAGAGCAATTCACCTGATTCGGCTACGAGCGTTCCGTCCACGCCAAAGGTTGTGGTAGCAACCCCTACAATTCGAGAGGTGTCGATTTGTGAAGTTACGATTTTAGCAGCCTTGCACAGTTTCTCCCAGATAGCGTCAACATTCCAAATACGTCCGCCTTCGTAATGAGGATCGGCTTCGGTTTGGTTAGGATAGGATTGAGAAGCTTCAATATTTCCGTGTATGTCCATGGCTATTACACGTACATTAGTAGCTCCACAATCAAAAAGTAAGGCTAATGGATTTTTCATCTTTTTAAAATTTTATAAAGGAAAGTAAGTTTGAAGTTATTTTTTCATCTTTTCACGTGAAAAAGTTGCGATAAAATTCAATTACATCCTTTGGTTCAGTTCAAAGCAAAGATATGAATAATAAATGGATTTACATTGGCATTCAGACATTAAATTTGTAGCTAAAATCTGTAAAGAAATACAATCTCCTAAAACACACTAAAAATAAACTGCAATTTGGTTTTAACTACTTTTTTGTACATTTGCATAAAATAGCAGTTCAAGAAATGAAAACAATTTTAGAAATTCGGCAATTAACAAAAAAGTTTGGTAGTTTCGTAGCCGTAGATAACGTTTCGTTCCAAATTGAAAAAGGCAGTATATACGGGTTGTTAGGGCCTAACGGAAGCGGGAAATCCACAACTTTGGGAATGATTCTCAATGTGGTGAATAAAACTTCGGGTGAATATCAATGGTTTAATGGAAATATATCTAATCAACAGGCTCTAAAACGTATAGGAGCCATCATCGAACGTCCGAATTTCTACCCGTATATGTCGGCTTATGAAAATCTGCGTTTGGTTTGCAAAATTAAGGGAGCTACAACTGATAAAATCCAAGAAAAATTGCAATTAGTAGGCTTGTGGGAAGTCAAAGATCGTAAATTTTCAGCTTTTTCATTGGGAATGAAGCAGCGGTTAGCAATTGCTTCTGCACTCCTTAATGACCCCGAAATCTTAATTTTAGATGAACCTACCAACGGTCTTGATCCGCAGGGAATACACCAAATTAGGGAACTCATACGCTATATTGCATCTCAAGGAGTAACCGTGTTATTGGCATCGCATTTATTGGATGAGGTAGAAAAAGTGTGTACGCACGTGGTAGTACTACAACAAGGAAAGATGCGTTACAACGGACGTGTCGACGCTATGTTCAACGATTACGGATTTTTTGAGTTAGCTACCCAGCACAATGAAAAATTGCAAGAAGCTTTACGAGATTTCACGGAATTTGATAAAATTATCATTGAAGGAAATTTAATTCGAGCTTATTTGAAAACCGACATTCCTTCTGAAGAATTGAATAAACGACTTTTTGAAAAAGGTTACGTACTTTCTCACTTAGTAAAACGAAAAGAAAGTCTTGAAAATCAGTTCCTTAAATTAACTAATCATACAAATTAAAATTATTATGCTTCGATTATTACAAATAGAACTTATAAAAATATGGAACAGCAAAAGTAGTCGTATTTTAATAATAGCCTACTTTGGTTCACTCGCCTTTTTAGCCTTATTTGCAACCGTAAAAATTGACTTTGGAGCTTTCGTTTTTCATTTGGCAAAGCAAGGTATTTTTGATTTCCCATTTGTATGGCATTTCAACACCTACATGGCAGCTTTCTTTAAATTATTTTTTGCTATTGTAGTGGTTTCTATGGTTGCTAATGAATACAGTAACAAAACCTTAAAGCAAAACCTTATTGATGGTTTGAGCAAAAAAGAGTTTGTGTATTCGAAGTTTCTGACCATAGTATTATTTTCTGCCATATCTACACTTGTAGTCTTTTTAGTTTCCTTAGTATTAGGGTTAATTTATTCAAAATATGATGAAATACTTATCATTTTTTCTCAATTAGAATACTTATTAGCTTATTTCGTAAAATTGGTTGGCTTCTTTACAATGTGTTTGTTTTTTAGCGTACTGACCCGAAAATCAGCTTTTTCTTTAGGTTTTTTGGCGTTGTGGTATGTTATTGAGCAATTTTTAACTATTTTTTCTCAAAGACACGAAAGTTTAGGCATCATCAAGCGGATTTTGCCACTGGAAGCCATGTCCAACCTTATCAAACAACCTTTTACCCGAATGAACGGTATCAAGGAGTTTGCTAATGAAACGGGAATAAATATTCCGTATGATTTTTCAGTGCAAATTTCTGATATTCTGATTGTTTGTTGTTGGACAATTCTTTTCGTATTAATGTCCTACAAAATCATAAAAAATAGAGATTTATAAAAAACGAAAGAATTATCCCAAAACTTGTTTTTTGTTAATTGATATATGCTTCTTTATGGCATTGAGTACAAATAAAAATCACATTTAGAGGTTAATTTTCTAAAAAATATTTGGGTGAAATATTTTTAATTATTTTACGAATAATTTATACCTTTGCATTCTTGATTTGTAAAATACCGAAAACATATGGTAAGAGTTCGATTTGCACCCAGTCCAACGGGAGCTTTACACATAGGAGGCGTACGTACCGCATTGTTCAATTACTTATTTGCTAAAAAACATGAAGGAGATTTTCTTCTTCGTATTGAGGACACAGACCAAACTCGTTACGTAGAAGGAGCTGAGCAGTACATCATTGAGGCATTAAACTGGTGTGGCATTCCGTTTGACGAAGGCGTTGGTAAAGAAGGTAAACATGCTCCCTATCGCCAAAGTGAACGAAAAGAAATTTATAAAAAGTATGCTGATGAGCTTATTCAGAAAGGAAAAGCCTATTATGCGTTTGACTCGGCTGAAGATCTTGACAATCAGCGTAAAGAATACGAATCTGCAGGAAAAACGTTCATTTATAACTGGCAAACTCGTCTTCAACTAAAGAATTCATTATCCCTTACAGAAGAAGAAGTTAAACAACGCCTTGACCGTGGTGATGAATTTGTGATTCGTTTTAAAATGCCTGAAGAAGTGCTGAAAATGAATGATTTAATACGTGGAGAGGTAATCATCGACACCAAAACCTTGGATGATAAGGTATTATTCAAAAGTGATGGAATGCCGACATATCATTTGGCAAATATTGTAGACGACCATTTGATGGAAATTTCACACGTTATCCGTGGGGAAGAGTGGTTGCCATCCTTGCCTTTACACATGCTATTATATCGTGCTTTTGGATGGGAGGCTCCGCAGTTTGCTCATTTGCCCCTAATCTTGAAGCCCGTAGGTAACGGAAAACTCAGCAAACGTGACGGAATCAAGTTGGGATTCCCCGTTTTTCCACTAGATTGGACAGAGGGAGATGCTCCACTCAAAGGGTTCAAGGGGGAAGGCTACTTTCCTGAGGCATTAGTAAATTTCTTAGCACTTTTAGGCTGGAATCCAGGTACGGATCAGGAAATATTTTCTTTGAATGAATTGATAGAACTATTTGATTTGGAGCGAGTTCATAAGGCAGGGGCTCGTTTTGACCCTGAAAAAATCAAATGGTTTAACCACCAATATCTACAGAAGAAGTCTGACAGAGAATTGGCAGACGATTTCTCGAAAATCCTTATAGAAAAAGGGATTTCTATTGCTACGGATAAGGTCGAAAAAATCGTTCATTTGATAAAAGAACGAGCTACGTTTGTGTCCGATTTTTGGGAATTAGGAAGTTATTTTTTCCAAAAACCATCCGTTTACGAGGATAAAGCGATGAAAAAGCAATGGAAAGAAAATACAGCTCAAATTTTGACCGAAGTAGCTCAAATTATCAAAGAAACTTCCAATTTTTCATCTGTTCCGTTAGAAGAAGCTGTAAAAAATCATATTACAGAAAAAGGATATAGTTTCGGACAAGTTATGCCTCCATTACGTTTGGCGTTAGTTGGTGAAATGAAAGGTGTTCACATTTTCGACATTATGGAAGTAATCGGAAAAGAGGAGACTCTACAACGAATAGAAGCTATTAAATCAATAAATGGATAAAAAAGATGACAGCGTTAAATTTTATATGGAACTCTGATGAGATTTTCTTTTCTATCGGAGGAATTGCCATTCGTTATTACAGCCTGATGTTTTTAGTTGCATTCAGTCTCGGGTGGTACGTAATGAAAAAGATATATCTCAATGAGGGAAAAACATTACAGCAGTTAGATACCTTATTGATTTATACTGCTGTGGCTACCTTAGTAGGGGCTCGTCTCGGGGATTGTTTTTTCTATAATTGGGATTATTTTCAACATAATATTTTAGAAATTTTCCTACCGATTCGTAAAAATCCGAACGAAAGTCTTTTTGGGATTATCAAAGGATGGGAGTTTACAGGATTTGCAGGTCTGGCAAGTCATGGAGCAGCCATAGGAATTATTGTTGCAATGGTTTTTTATATACGTAAGTATAAAGATATTACCCTTTCATGGGTGCTGGATCGTATCGTAATTCCGATTACCATAGGGGGAATGTTTGTTCGTTTGGGGAATTTCTTCAATTCGGAAATTAATGGAAAAGTGGTAGATTCAAGTTATCCGTTAGGGGTAAAATTTGTACAAGGAGGCGAAATTTCATCCCGACAAGCCATGGAGCTTACAGGGCAAAGCTCTCCTAAAGAAGCCTTTCATCTCATCGCTAACGATCCGCGTTTTTCTGAGGTGTTGGCAGCTATTCCATATCAACACCCCGCACAACTTTATGAAGCGGTAGGCTACTTCCTTTTGTTCTGGGTTTTGTGGTTCACCTACTGGAAAACGGACAAAAGAAAACAACCTTTCTTCATTTTCGGGTTATTTTTGGTGTTACTCTGGGGTATTCGTTTTGCAGTGGAATTTGTCAAAGAAAGTCAAGGCGGATTTGAAAGCACCTTAGGGCTTTTGTCAACAGGACAATGGTTGAGTTTGCCTTTTATTGTAGTAGGATTTTATTTATTATTTAGAAAAAAGGTGTAGAAATGGAGTTTTTTAGAAAATATTTTGTTCCTTTAGCATTAGGAATACTTGTAATTGCAGCTTTAGCATATGTTTTACCCGCTTTTTTTTCAGGAAAGGAGCAAGAAACAATGGCTTTTTCTGAAATCAAAGAGGTTGAAATAGAATTTACTAAAGAAGCGGAAGTGTCGATTTTCAAACAAGGGGAATTGGTACGTAAAATAGATATAGAATTGGCTGATACACCTAATGAAAGAGCCTTAGGGTTGATGTATCGTAAAGGAATGGACGAAAACCAAGGAATGTTTTTTATTTTTAAAGAGGAGGAGCCTCGTTCCTTCTATATGAAAAATACAGAATTTTCGTTGGATATTATCTATTTAAATAAAGATTTGCAGATAGTTAGCATTGTAAAAAGAGCTAAACCCTATGATGAGTCGTCAATGCCTTCAGAAGCACCAGCAATGTATGTTCTGGAAATCAATGGCGGGTTGTCCGATAAATGGGGTATTGATGTAGGGGATAACATTACGTATCAACTTATAAAATAGGTAACGTTTTTTTCGAAAACTTCATTTTTTTGTAGAATTCTATTTTATTTAAATTACTGAAAATCAAAAATAAAAAGCATATCTTAAACTTACATGAGTGTAAGAAACCGATCAAATAATTAGAGGATTAACCTAATATTTTGGGAAACGACTCTTTTACGTAAGAATAAAACATAACCCCATGAAAACTATGGAAGAGCGAGTGATATTAGTTGATGAAAACGACAATCCAATCGGGTTGATGGAAAAAATAGAGGCACATCAAAAAGCTTTGCTTCACAGGGCTTTCTCGGTGTTTGTGATGAACGCAAAAGGCGAGATGATGTTGCAGCAACGTGCATTACATAAGTATCATTCACCAGGGTTGTGGACAAACACTTGTTGTAGTCATCAGCGTGAAAATGAGAGTAATATCGAAGCAGGTAAGCGACGACTACAAGAAGAAATGGGCTTTACCACCGAATTGGAAGATGTTATATCGTTTATATATAAGGCGCCTTTTGATAACGGACTTACAGAGCATGAATTTGACCACGTATTGCTTGGTTTTTACGACCACGCACCTCAAATCAATTCTCAAGAAGTTGCCGATTGGAAATGGGAAACCCCTGAAAAGGTGAAAATTGATATTGATGCAAATCCTCAAAAATACACCGAGTGGTTTAAAATCATCTTTGATAGGTTTTATGATTACTTAATTGTTAATAAGTAATTTAAGATTCTGCGGGTTCTAAGACATAAATATATAAATCTTAGATTCTTGCAATGTAGGTTTTAATTGAAAATACGAATCTTTATTTTTAAAATAGATTATAAAAAATAAAATTGATATACTTATGAAAGCATATATTTTTCCAGGACAAGGAGCTCAATTTGTTGGTATGGGACTTGATTTATATGAGAAGTCAACCGTAGCCAAGGAACTTTTTAAACAAGCCGATGACATTTTAGGTTTTTCAATCACAGAAGTAATGTTTAACGGGACAGAGGAGGATTTGAAACAGACGAAAGTGACACAACCTGCCATTTTTCTACATTCCGTAGTGTTGAGTAAGGTTTTAGGGGAATCATTCCGTCCTCAAATGGTTGCAGGGCATTCATTAGGAGAATTTTCGGCACTGGTAGCTAACAAAACTCTGTCATTTGAAGACGGACTGCAACTCGTTTCCAAACGAGCTTTGGCGATGCAAAAAGCATGTGAATTACAACCAGGAACAATGGCTGCCGTATTAGGTTTGGATGATGCCGTAGTAGAAAAGGTTTGTGAATCCATCGAAGGTATTGTAACTCCTGCAAATTACAACTGTCCTGGGCAATTGGTGATCTCGGGTGAATTGAGTGCTATAGAAAAAGCCTGTGAAGCCATGAAAACCGCAGGAGCTAAACGAGCATTAGTGCTACCTGTAGGAGGGGCTTTCCATTCAGTATTGATGAAACCCGCCGAGGAAGAATTAGCAAAGGCTATTGAGAATACGCACTTTAGTAAACCTATATGTCCTGTGTATCAAAATGTAACAACAACAGCCGTCAGTGATGAAAACCAGATTAAAAAGAATCTTATCCAGCAACTAACTGCCCCTGTGAAATGGACACAGAGCATACAGCAAATGATTCAAGATGGGGCTTCTGAATTTATTGAAGTGGGGCCGGGCAAAGTGTTGCAAGGGTTGGTTAAAAAAATTAATAAAGACGCTGTAGTAAGTTCAGCTGAGTAGTTTTACAAAAATGTATTTATTACCGTAATAAAAACAAATGGGATTTAGCAGAAATTCATAAATCCCATTTTTTTGATAAAAACAATTGTTTAACGAATAGTAGAAATCTTAAAAATTAGATTTCAATTACTTATTTTCCTATTTTTCAATATAATTCCATATATTTGTTCCTTGTTTGATTTCATGTATTTTTGCATATCCAAATAGGAACGCATCTGTAAAAAAAATATACAAAAGTGTCGATTGCTTATATCTTTAAAACCGCTTGGGAAGTTTTCCGCACCTCTATCTTAGTAAACGCTTTAGGGATGTTGGTTTTGTTTCTGGTCATAACTGGATTATATATTGTTATTTTCCCGATGCTGTTAGGCATTCCTTTGGAAGAGATTTCTCGTTTTACTATACAAACACCTGAACAACTTCAAAGTATTCTTATTTCACCTGACTTTCAAATTAAATTCACAGTATTTATGTTGCTCATCAACTGCATAATAGCTCCTATGACTGCTGGGTTTTATAGCATTTTTGGGTCTGTGCAAAAAAATGAGCTTCCAACGATGAAACAATTATTTTCATTTTACAACTCTCCTTATACGGCTCGAATTTTAGGTTCTGTTTTGGTGATCACAGCCATAAAAACGATTATTTCCATACTTTTGAACTTTCTGGGTTTAGAAGTAGCAAACGTTTCTATTTCCATATTAATTTCATTGTTGGTAACACTAACAATCCCTATAATAATATTTGAAAATCTATCACTGGTTGATGCTATGAGACAAAGCTCAGCACGTATTGCACCATTCATGTTCACGGTTTTGTTAGCATTAGCTTTTGGAATCATTATGGGGTTTTCTGGAATCTTAGTTTTTGTTGTTGGAATATGTTTTACTCTACCATTCTTCTATGCCATAAATTACGCTTTGTATGCAATAACTAAAAGATAGAAATCAGCTTTATGGTTTAGCAAAGTGTTTATAAAATAATAGAATAATATAAAATTGAATAGTATGAAAAAAATCGCTTTACCTCTGCTCTTTGTAGCATCGTTTACATTGAATAGTTGTGCTGAATTGCAGCAAGTTATCAATTCAACATCTTCAACCACAGGTTTTAATATTACTGATGGATTGAAACAGGCTTTAGAAATTGGTGTTTCTAACGGGGTAGACTTACTTAGTAAAGATGGAGGCTATTTCCAAGATCAAGCCGTAAAAATTTTACTTCCTGCCGAGTTGCAAAAAGTGGATGCTACACTCCGAAAAATCGGTTTAGGAGCCTTAGCTGATGAAGGACTAAAGGTATTAAATAAAGCTGCTGAAAATGCCGTAACTGAGGCTAAACCCATTTTTGTTTCCGCCATCAAAAATATGACCATTAACGATGCTATGGGTATTTTGAAAGGAGATAATAATGCAGCAACTACTTACTTGAAAAACAATACATTTAGCTCTTTAGAAGCTGCTTTTGCACCTAAAATACAGAATTCTTTAAGCCAAGTGGGAGCTGACAAAATTTGGAGTAACTTGATAAATCGTTACAATCAATTGCCTTTAACAACTCCTGTTGAAGCCGATTTAACAACTTATGTTACCAAACAAGCTATCAACGGACTTTTTACAAAAGTAGCCGACAAAGAGAAAGAAATCCGAACCAACGTGGCAGCACGTACCACTCCATTATTGAAATCAGTTTTTGCCTTGCAAGACTAATAAAACTATTATGTTCATGAAAAAAAAGATAATAACTTTATGCACTATCGCTTCATTCGGTAGTTTACAAGCTCAACAATCTATGAGAGAACCCATCTTTACAACATCGTACGAATCGGCACCTTTTAGCGCGTTTAAGGCAGAAGATTTTAAACCTGCTATCGAAAAAGCCATCGCCGAAAGTCTAAAACAAATTGATGCGATTGCCAATTCAAAAGAAAAACCAACATTCCAAAACACTATCGAAGCGTTGGCTTACAATGGTGAAAAATTGGAGAGAATCACAGCTATTTTCTTCAATTTAAACAGTGCCGAAACTAATAAAGATTTACAAAAAGTTGCTCAAAATATTTCTCCCCTGTTGAGTGATTATTCCAATGATATTCGATTAAATGCAAATTTATTTCAGCGAGTTAAAAAGGTTTATGACGGACGTAAAAAATTAAAACTATCGCCCGAAGAAACCACTTTATTAGAAAAAACATACAAAGGCTTTACTCGCAATGGAGCCAATCTATCAGAAAAAGACAAAGAGCGTTTGCGTGAACTTGATAAAGAAACGTCGCGTTTACGTCTGCTCTTCGGGGAGAATGTATTAGCTGAAACACAGGCTTTTGAATTGCACATTACCGATAAAAATGACCTTAAAGGATTGCCTAACTTTGCTGTTGAAGCTGCAGCTCAAATTGCTACTGACCGCAAAAAACAAGGCTGGGTATTTACGTTAGATTTTCCAAGCTACAGTGCTTTTATAAAATATGCCGAAAACAGAGAGCTTCGCAAAAAAATGTTTATCGCTTTTGGAAGTCGTGGTTTCCAAAATAACAATAACGACAACCAAAAAATAGCTTTAGAAATTGCTAAACTACGTCATGAACGTGCCAATTTATTAGGTTACAAAACTCATGCTGATTTCGTTTTGGAAGAAACCATGGCTGAAAATCCAACTATAGTAAATGATTTTTTGAACAATTTGTTAGAAAAAGCGAAACCTGCAGCTCAACGTGAATTGGAAGAACTTAAAACTTTTGCTTTGGAAAGAGATGGTATTCGAGATTTCCAAAAATGGGATTTTACGTTTTACAGCGAAAAGTTAAAGCAGAAACGTTTCAATGTTGATGATGAAAAGCTAAAACCTTACCTCAGCCTTGACAATGCTGTTAGTGGAATGTTCCAAGTAGCTAACAAACTTTACGGGCTGAATTTCGAGAAAATAAATACTATTGAGAAATATCACGAAGAAGTTGAAACCTACAAAGTTACCGATGAAAAAGGGAACTATGTAGCACTGTTCTACACGGACTTCTTCCCAAGACCAGGAAAAAGAGCCGGTGCTTGGATGTCCTCTTTCAAAAATCAGTATATTAAAGATGGAGTAAATTCTCGCCCCCACGTGATTATCGTTTGTAACTTTACACGTCCCACTCAAACCCAACCTTCATTGCTTAGTTTCTACGAATTGCGTACGCTTTTCCACGAATTTGGACATGCTTTGCACGGAATTCTTGCCAATACCAAATATCCTAATCTGAGTGGAACCAGCGTTTCGCGTGATTTCGTTGAGCTCCCAAGCCAAGTATTGGAGAACTGGTGTTCGGAGGAAGAAACCTTAGCATTGTTCGCAAGACACTATGAAACTAATGAGCTGATTCCCATGGAACTTGTTCATAAGATTAAAGAATCATCTGCTTTTATGGAAGGATTACAAACCATGCGTCAGTTAGGTTTTGGCGTTTTGGATATGGCGTGGCACAATTCAAATCCGAATACAATTAAAAACATTAAATCATTCGAGGATAAGGCTGTTGCACCAACGGAATTATACCCAAAAATTGATGACACTTGCATTTCGACCGCCTTTTCACATATTTTCCAAGGAGGATACGCCGCTGGATATTACAGCTACAAATGGTCAGAAGTATTGGATGCAGATGCTTTTCAAGTGTTCAAAGAAAAAGGAATTTTCAATCGAGAAGTAGGAAATAGTTTTAAAGAACATATCCTCAGCAAAGGAGGCAGTGAAAAATCAATGGAACTTTACAAACGCTTCCGCGGAAAAGAGCCTTCTCCCGACGCTCTGATGAAACGTGCCGGACTTGTAAAATAAAACATAATACATTCATAATCAAAATCCAACTTTGTCGAAATCTAAAAACTTCGACAAAGTTTTTTTAAATTATTTACACTCTAAAAATATATTATCGGTTAATTTATTAAAAAAATGAAACAATTTTTATCTTTAATCATATGTTTTTGTATATCAACAGTTTGCGGACAAAACAAAATCTTGAAAGGACAAATCGTAGGAGAAAAAGGAGAGTCGGTTGAATATGCGAATATTGGTGTTGTTGGAACATATAAAGGAGTAATTTCCGATGAAAAAGGATATTTTAGCATTGATATTTCAACTCAAAAACCGATAGATAGTATCTATTTTTCCCATTTGAGTTATCATAGAAAAGCAATAGCAATTAAAGACATCCCTTCAGATTCCAAAATAATCTTGAAAGAAAATCACATCGAATTGACCCCCGTGGTGGTTTTTGATAAAGAGCCTAAATTGCGAACCATCAAAGGTAGAGGCACTCGTTTCCCTGGTGCAACAATAAGTTTTGGGAAATATTCGGAAAATGACAAAGAAAATAGCTCCTCCCACGAGAAAAGTAATACTACTTATAAAGCAACACAAATTAGTGTCGGTGATTTTGTAACCCTAAGCCAAGAGTATGTTGCACGAGAATTTCATATTACATGCTTGAAAAATATCTCTGGTAAAACGCTGTTTCGTTTGAACTTCTACAAGGTTGAAGCTGATGAATCACTCGTCCCTCTGACCGAAAAACCCATATATATTGATTTTCCACAAGTCACAGAAAAGACTGATTTTGCAGAAAAGATCTATGTGAATTTACCCAAAGGAAAAATTTGGATAGAATTATCATTAGTTGATATTCAAGGGGATAATTACAATATTCTCTTCCCGATAGCATTCTCAGGAGGATGGGTTAGATATGACGGCAAGTTCCAAAAAATTCCTTTAGGACTCGGAGTGTCTTTTGCAATCAAAGGTCATAAAACAAAGATTTAAGTAAAAAGCATGATTCATGGTAGATTTGGTTAAAAAAGTAATGAATACACTCAAAAGTCTACCCAGACTCGCAAAGCTATAAAAAACATTTTTAAAAGTCAATATTAATTTTAGAAATGTTTTTTATAATTTTGGGGAAAATCAAAAAACATTTTTTATTGAACAGAAAACGCAATTAAAAGGACTTATATTCTATTGAATTTCAATAAAATAATAACTAAGCTACGAGTTATATCCTTGTACGAAGCCAGTGCAAAAAAATAAAATTTTATAACTAAATTGATTGATTATGAACAAATTTCTTTTCGGTATAGGCGTTATATTAACTTCAATAATTTCCTATTTTACTTTTCTTTGGTTTCATATTTTTAATCATTCCAATAGCAGAGAGGAAGCTATCGAATCTTTCGATAAAAATATTCCAGATCTTATAAACAACACTATCGGTATTACCGCTTTTTGTATCCTATTAGGATTTATTTCAATTTTTTGTTTTTACTTGTCTGCAACAAAAAGTAATGGTATTTTTAAGAAAATTAACTTTCTTTTCTTATCCTTAAGCCTTTTTATATCTCTTTGGTATATTTGGACCTTATTGTAAATTTAACTTTTTGTGATTGTTCGTTTTAGAATTATATACTATAAAACCTCTCTAAAAATAACACACAGATAAAATGCTGAAAATAAACCACATAGGCACATAGTTTTTCTATGCTTCTATGTGGTTTTCCTTTAGCCTTTCCCTCAATTGCAAAATAGTAATTAACATATGTTCCTCTTTCGTCTAATCAAATTACAAAAAAGAGACCGCCCTTTTGGGGACAGCCTCTTTTAATTAATAATTGAAATATCTCGATTTTTTAGAAACTCCTATCTTAGGTTTGTGAAAATCACAAAAAACTTGCTCAAGCTCCTTAAAATGTAAAGAAAGCAGTGTGGTAGATAAAGCAATAACAGAGATTCGCGAGACATTTTTTTATATCCTTAGAAATCAATATAACTTCACAAAGGATTAGTCAACGAAAGCGTGTCTGTATTTTTTAACTTTGTTCCAAGCTCCACGCGTAAAATCAGGGATTTCAACTGGTGCACTTCCGTTCTCTAATGACAATTTAGAAAGAGGCACCAAGCAAGACCATTCTGCTAAATCATACACATCCATATCCAAAGGAAGTCCATTTCTTAGACAGTACACCAAACGATAGTCCATGATGAAATCCATACCTCCGTGTCCACCCACCTTTTTAGCTTGTTCTTCCAATTCAATATGGATTCTGTGTTTGTATTTTTGCATCAATGCTTTTTTCACATCTTCAGGGACAAATCCATGAGAATTCAAATTTTCGTGATTAGGCACATCATCTTTTGAAATATTCTCAGGTTCAATAGTATATCCTTGTGTAGGATATTTGTTAGCAAATCCTTGTGTTCCAGTTAGTTGATACATACGTGAATACGGACGAGGAGTCATTACATTGTGCTGAATTTGCATTGTTTTTCCTTTTTCCGTTTTAATCATTGTCATAGTATGATCTCCGTTTTGGAAATTATCTCCATTTTTACCTGTCAATTGCTCATATAATTTCTTCCCTTTGAAAGGTTTGGTGTCAAAAGAAACCAAATAATTCATTTTATCACCTCGGTGAATGTCAAGAGCTTGACAAGCAGGTCCCATTCCATGTGTAGGATATACATCGCCACGGTGTTTTGCATTGTAATCTAAACGCCAATTATTCCAATAAGCTTTCCAGAAATCATCCAAACTATGGATGTAAGACCCCTCAGCATGGATTACTTCACCGAATAGCCCTTGCTGAGCCATATTAAGTGAAGTCAATTCGAAATAGTCGTACACGCAATTTTCAAGCATCATGCAATGCAGACGTTTTTTTTCAGCCATATTAATCAAGGCCCAAATATCCTCCATAGTCATTGCTCCTGGTACTTCAATGGCTACATGTTTTCCTTGCTCCATAGCATATAAAGCCATAGGGACATGCGTTTCCCAGTCAGTTACAATGTAAACAAGATCTACATCCTCTCTTTCGCAAAGAGCCTTCCAAGCGTCCTGTGAACCGCTATAACCTGGAACCCTTGCTAAACCAGCTTTTTCTAAGATTTGCTGAGATTTTTCTACTCGTTCAGGACGTATGTCAGCAAGAGCTGCTATTTTTGCTCCAGGAATGTGTGTAAAACGTTGCACCGCACTAGGTCCTCGCATTCCCAATCCTATAAAACCTACGCGAACAGTTTCCAGCTTCGGAGTTACCAAATTTACCACGTCCGTTTGACCTGCAGGACGTTTTGGAGTTTCAACCTTGATAGGCTGATACACTATTTTGTCCATTGAGGTGGCTCCCACTTGTTTAGTTTTACAAGCCACAAGGCTTAGGCAGAGCATACCGCCTAAAAGCATTCGATTGATTTTTTTGAACATCTTATTATATCTAAAAGGTTAATAACAAATTTTAGCAAAGGTACTGATTTTAAAGAAAAATACAAAATTTTTAAAACACTTCATAACAACCTTATTCAGGTAATTAACAAGTGTTCTTATTCTTCCGCTAAATATATTGAATGTCAAGATAAAAGGAAAATATATTATTTTGTTCAGATACAATTTATGCTTGTAACGGCACCAAATTTCTTAGTTACATGAATTTGTTGTTAAAAAAAACATGCTTCGTTAGGGAATTATATTCTTATGTTTTATGTGGAAAAAAAGCATAAATTTATCTTTCGTAATGCAGATAAATATATAAAGTATTTTTTGTCGTTATAAAAAAAAGGAAGTATCTTTGCGTTTATAAAATCGACGACCTATGTTAGACACAAACAAACTATCCATTGGAATTCTTTTGCCGATTGAGTCCTATGAGGGGGCTATCCCAAAAATGGAAAATCAAATCCGACTTATTCAACAAGCCGAGGCTTATGGTTTCGAGTCTATCTGGGTACGAGATATTCCGCTTAATAATCCTGAATTTAAAGAAGTTGGACAAATCTACGACCCTTGGATTTATCTATCACATGTGGCTACATTAACTCGATCAATCAAATTCGGAATCGCTAGTGTGATTTTACCTTTGCGACATCCGTTGCATGTTGCTAAAGCTAGTGCAAGTTTAGATGTGTTATTTCCGAATCGCTTTCATATGGGAGTTGCTTCGGGTGATCGCCCCGTGGAATATCCTGCATTCAACAAGCCCTTTGAATTAAGGAGCGCTCAGGTTTCTGAACACATGCGGTTACTCAAGGACCTATGGTCAAGGGATTTCCCTGTTTACAATAACGACTATGGAACACTGATGGAAAATGTAGGAGATGTTGTACCTAAGCCCATCAAAAAAAGTATTCCTATGTATGTCACTGGACATGTGGGAGGTGTGAATTTGGAATGGATTGCGAAGAACTCAGATGGATGGATTTACTATCCCCGAGAGTTTACTTTTACAGGAAAAATCGTAAAGGATTGGCAGGATACGTTGGATAAAGAAGGTCAACCCCGAAAACCTTATATCCAACCCGTATACATCGACCTGATGGAAGACCCCGATTTTGAACCTCAAAAAATGGACTTAGGATTCCGCTTGGGTCGAAATTATTTAGTGGATATGTTCCTTACGTTGCAGAAAATAGGTGTAAATCACGCTATGTTGGTGCTAAAATATAGTTCTCGCCCAGTAGATGTTATTTTGGACGAAATTGGACGAGAAATTTTGACGCAATTACGTTAATTTAAAGTGTATTTTGTAGTTTTTTATTTGAATACAAATATTTCCACACTAAGTATAAATAAATACTAAGAAGAAATTTATTAAAGTAAATCCTAAATCTATGACAATCACTCAATTTCAATATGTGTTAGCTGTTGCTAAACATCAGAATTTTTCGACTGCTGCTGAAAATAGTTTCGTTACACAACCTACATTGAGTATGCAAATTCAAAAGTTGGAAGAGGAATTGGGGGTTATCATTTTCGATAGAACAAAAAAACCTCTGCAACCCACAGATATAGGTAAACAAATTATCAAACAGGCTCAAATCATTGTGAATGAATCAGAACGAATGAGCGACATTGTTGCACAGCAAAAGGGAGTTATCGGCGGTGAATTCAATGTGGGAATCATACCAACTGTATCGCCTACTTTGTTACCTATGTTCTTAACAAATTTCATCAATAAGTATCCTAAAGTGTCTCTAAAAATTGAAGAACACAGTACCAAAACCTTGATAAACTACGTAGAAGATGGAACCTTAGACGCAGCCATATTGGCAACTCCTCTGCATCGACCTAACATTGTTGAAAAACCCTTGTTTTATGAACCTTTTATGGCATATATTCCTAACAATCATAAACTTCAGAACTCAAAAACTATTACCTCTGACGATTTAGATATCAACGACATATTAATGTTAGAGGATGGTCATTGCTTCAAAGATACTGTATTGAATATCTGCAATCAGGACATCGTCGATTCTAAAAAACGATTTGAACTCAAAAGTGGTAGCTTCGAAACTCTAATACGATTGGCAAATGAAGGCTTAGGAATGACTCTTTTACCATACTTACATACACTTGAGCTGAAAGAAGAAGAGAAAAAAAATATCCACCACTTTGCGACTCCATATCCTGCAAGAGAAATCAGTTTAGTACATCACAAGAATGAGTTGAAAGCCCAAAATATCAAAGCCTTGCATGAAGTGATATCGGGTGTGGTTCGAGGTGCTATCGCTTTTCACGATGTCAAAATAATTAGTCCTACACGAAAATCACTCGCTTAAAAAGAGATAAAACAAAAGATTTTACTATCAATAAAAACAACTCTAAAATACAAGATGTTAATTTTTTTATAATTAACACTTTTCATTCCCTTTGAAACATAAACATTGTTATTAACTATTTTTAACTAATATATCTCTGTACTAAGGTTAATCGGAACAAATTAATGGATAATTTCATTTTAAACATTAACAATTCAACTTTGTTAAAATTAAAACAATTCTTGAATAGAAGAGGCTTCATAGACTTTATATATTGTCTAAAATAAAAAAAAGAAATAAATTTGCACCTAGTAAAGAGATGATATATTATGCCGTTATTTGAAACTATTAATGTAAATGAGAAAACTCAGCTCTATATCTGGAAAGTTTCCGAAACATTAGAAGACCTAACTGAGGGAGTTGTTCTCAATGGAGAACATCAATCTAAGTTTGACTCATTGAAAGTTGAATCCGCAAAAAAGAATTTTATTGCCGTTCGCCGAATTCTAAAAGATTTAGGGTATTCTTCTGATGATTTGTTTTATAACCATGAAGGGAAACCATACCTAAGAGATGGGAAAACAATTTCCATAAGTCATTCGTTTGACATGGTGTGCTTGATTGTTGGAGAAAAGCCCGTGGGTGTGGACATCGAAAAAAAGCGACGAAAAATCATTGATATTTCCGAAAAATTCACACAATGGGATTATCGAAGTACTTCTTTCTCGCAGAAAAATGTTTTACAAAAACTCACGATGATTTGGTCTGCAAAAGAGGCAGGATATAAAGCCCACGGGAAGTCTGGAATTACAGCAGAACATATTTTGGTGAAAGATTTTTTCCCGAATGATTCTGAAACCAAAATCAAAATTGAAAAAACGTTCTATGATGTTTCTTTCATAAATGTTGAAGATTATGTTCTGGCATACTGCCTGTAAACAATCAATTAGAAATAAAAATCACGAATTGTAAATTGTTAACAATTCGTGATTTTTCTATTTATCAGGCAGAAATAATGTCTTTTTTCATAGCACTTTTAAATTCCCCAATCGGCTTTATATTTTTGATAATTTTCGGGATTTATTGAGCGTATACCATTGTCCAACAAACGCACTTTGTAACCCAATGAAAGTGCATCATTCACGCTATATGCCACACAAAAATCACCTGCCAACCCACAGAACGTTAGCTCCGTAATGTTTTTATCTTTCAAAAAACCGTGAAGCCCTGTATTATTACGTTTATTGTTATCAAAGAAAGCACTGTAACTATCCACCTCAGGATTCATTCCCTTACGGAAAATAGCGGCTATGCGATGTGTGTCCAAATCCTGATGTAAACTGGCTCCAAAAGTATCCTGTACGCAATGGTCTGTCCAAAGTACTTGATCAATTCCATGTAAGTTAATCACTTCAAAAGGTTTTCTACCTTCATGATTGGAAGCAAAACTTTGATGGTTTTGCGGATGCCAATCTTGAGTGGCTACCACTAAATCATAATCTTTATACATTTCTTGATTTATGAACGGAACGATTTGATCTCCCTCTGCAACAGGCAACGTTCCTGAGGGCATAAAATCATTTTGTACATCAATGATAATAAGAGCTTTCATCTGTATAAAAAATTATCAATTAGAAAAACGAAAAATTTAATCAATGCTTATTTCGTCAACAAACAAAAATGCTAATTTACCTTTTGCTTGTTGGTGCCATTCAGGAATACTTCGTTCCGAAGTGATTTTTACTTTCACATAGCGTGTTTTTAAAGGTTCAAAACCTAAACTGTGCGTACGTATTTCTTGAATGTGTTTCGATTCTTGTGAATATTGTTCTGATGCAATTTCTTTAAAATTAACACCATCATCAGAGACTGCTACCGAACAGCTACGTGCATCATATATCCAATCGCCTGTAATGACATTCGTATTGAACGATACTTTGGAAATTTCCTTAGCTTCACCCAAATCAATTACTGCCTCTAAATCATCACCTGAAAAACCTATCCAGCGTCCTGTTCGGAAGTTATTTGTTCCTACGTTACCATCGACCAATACGGAAGCTCCTTTGTATTTGTAGGATGGATAGATGTTTGTCAACATTTTGATGGGACGTGCCGTTGCTTTATTGAATTTGAAATCCTCGGAGAAAACACGGGTTTTTCCATTTTTACGAATTCCTACCGCGCGTACTTTAGCATCTTGATTGATTTTAATAGGTTCAGTGTACTTTGTTGATTTCTCAGAAGGTTCGGAACCGTCCAAAGTATAGTAAACCGTCGCATTATCTAAAGTTGTAAAAGCTACTTGTATCGTTCCTTCACTTTCTAAAGTTGTTATATCTACCTTCAAATCAAAAATATGTGTCGCATAGTTATAGCCTTGTGCATCATAAATTTTGATAATAGAAGGTATGCGTTGTAGAAAATCGTCATAATTTTTCTTTTCAGGTTGTGTCCATTGTACTTCTGCAAGTGCTGCAAAACGTGGCAAGGTCATGTACTGAACGTGTTTAAACGTTTTTATATACTCTGTCCAGGTATTAGCCTGTACTCCAAGTATTCTCTTTTGTTGCTCAGGAGTAAGTCCCTCTGGAATTGGCTCAAAACTATATACTCTTTCCACTGGCACATAACCTCCTATAGCAAGTGGTTCTTGATCAATATCTTGTGATTGATAGTAATCAAAATACATAAACGACATTGGACTCATAATTGCATCATGTCCTGTTTTCGCTGCAAATGTACCACCTTCGATACCTCTCCATGACATTACCGTAGCGTTCGGAGCAATTCCTCCTTCCAAAATCTCATCCCAACCGATAATTTTTCTACCCTTACTGGCTAAAACTCTTTCAGCAAAGGAAATTACATGACTTTGCAGATATTCCTCAGCTGTATGCTTATCATCGCCTTTTATTCCTAATTCTTTGATTTTTAACTGACAATCTTTATTCGTTTTCCACTGTACTTTTGGACATTCATCACCACCAATGTGGATATACTCCGAAGGAAAAATCTCTGTAACTTCCTCTAAAATAGTTTGGATAAATTCATATGTTTCTGGCTTCCCTACATTCAAAACATCGTCTGAAACTCCCCATTGCCCCCATACACTGTAAGGGCCTTCGTGGCAACCCAATTCTGGATATGAAGCTATCGCAGCCAACATGTGTCCTGGTAAATCAATTTCAGGAATAATAGTAATATGACGATCTTGGGCATATGCTACCAATTCTTTCAATTCATCTTGAGTATAAAATCCTCCGTGTGGAATACCATCATATTTACCTGAATTTCTACCAATTACAGTTTGTGAACGTGTAGAACCTACAACCGTAAGATTTGGATATTTTTTTGATTCTACACGCCATCCTTGGTCATCGGTTAAATGCCAATGGAACGTATTGATATTGTGCAATGCAAGCATATCAATAAAAATTCGAATAGAATCGGTTGTAAAAAAATGACGTGCCGAATCCAAGTGAGCTCCACGATACGCAAATCGAGGTGCATCGCTGATTTCGACTGCATTAAAAACCACTTTTTGTGTTTTCTCTAATGGAATTGACTTACGAAGTGTTTGCACCCCGTAGAAAATACCCGCTGAAGAAGCTCCTTGAATGGTAATTGATTTCTGATTTACGGTGAGTTGATATGCCTCTTTATTATCAGAAGCTAAGCCTTTTGACAGTTTTATTACGTTGTCAATTTCTGCAGTTTCTTCTACTACAGAGAGAGACATTCCTGTCTGTTCCTTAACATACTCTGCTAAAAAATCGGCATTTCTCTTTAAGGCTTCATCTCCCTTAGGATAGGTGATTTTTGTTGAAGAATTGAGCAAAAAAGGTTGCTCATTAGTAGTCTTTTGAATCGAATTTGGCAGAGGAACCACATGATAGTCCGCTGAAACGCTTGATTCTTTCCCCGTATCACAGGATGCAAACATCACCGTGAACGCTAAACTTGCAAGTATACTTTTTAATTTCATTTTGGTTATAACTTTTTATATTGTTATTCCGTTAAAATATTTATTGGTTTCACAAAAATTTGAGTCAAGACAGCAACATAAATTCTTGATTCCAGGGAAACCTGTTTTTATAACATAAATCCAAAACTTTGTCAAAGTCTTTTTGATTTTGACAAAGTTTGATATGTTGATCTATTTCACGCCGTGCATCCAACGGGTAATGAATGGACCCATTAGGAAGAGCACTATACCACAACCAATGGCAATAAAGCCTAACATTGTGAATACAGAAAGTCCTTTATTAAGTGACTCGCTTTTAATAACGTTAGTTACTGAAATACTCGCCGACTTTTCAAATAGTTTTTCATAATCAGCCAAAGTTGCTACCTCTGTATTTACTTCGCTTCCTTTGAAGGATAAAAACTCTTGTGAGGCAGATTTAATCATTTTCTGTCTTTTCATTCCACTGTAGTTTTCAGCATCTTGCAATACTTCTTTTACAACTACGATCGATTTTGCATATTGTTTCTGCGGATTAACCTCATTCATCCGTGCAATGAAATCATTTGAAACTAATAGTTTTTCAATAGGAATAGCGTGTGTTTTCTTTTCCTCATTGTCAGCTAATCTATCTTTGAATTCATTCTCAGACAAAACAGCCTTAATATCCTTATCAATATCAGAATTTTGGAAAGCACTACTTTCAACTATTGTTTTTTCGTTTACTGTAGTAAGTTTAGAGATGTGTTTTCCTCCTTGATGTGCAATGGATGAAGACAAAAACCAAATTCCCATCATAAAAGCCACCATATGCTTAGGTGAAAGTTTCGTTACTAATGACAAACCTACTGGTGAAAGTGTTAGTTCCCCAAGTGTATGTAATAAGTATAAGAAAACCATAAATATAGCAGGTACCATTCCTAATTTAGCGTAGCTACCACCGAATTTAAGCACTAAGAAACCAAGCCCAAGCAATAGCAATCCTGTTCCAAATTTGTATGGAGCTGCTGGCTCTTTATTCAAATTAGATAGTTTTATCCATATCCAAGAGAAAACGGGAGCAAAAAGCATTATAAACAATGGATTGAATGATTGGAAGAAAGTTGTTTTAATTTCTATACCCAAAATTTCTTTATGTACGTTACGTGCTGTAAATAAGTTAAGTGCTGAACCCGCCAACTCGAAGAATGTCCAAAATATAGTTGTAAACAAAAGTAATAACACCACAACCCAAATACGTTGTTTGGCAACCACTTCCATTTTACTTGCTTGATATAACAAATACCCGATGATAATAGCAGCTAAACTCGCTAATAAAACATCTACAACATCGTTATATTGAATTAAAATCCACGAAATTATAATTAGAACTACAATAGTAGCATAAGGAAGCACACTATTGGGGACGAAACTTACAACATTTTTAGTTGGTTTTTCATCAGGAGCTAATCCTACTTGCTGGAAAACACTCGTTCTACTGGCGAAGAAGAATATAATGTATCCCAATAACATTCCGATACCGGCTGTTAAGAATCCATATTGCCAACCTTCATTCTCCCCAATAGCACCACAAGTTAAAGGAGCTAAGAATGCACCCATATTGATTCCCATATAAAATAAAGTGAAGGCTCCGTCACGTCTTTTATCTCCGTCAGCATAAAAACGACCAATCATTGAAGAGATATTCGGTTTGAAGAAACCATTTCCTACCACAAGTAAAGCTAACCCGATGAAGAAAGTAGTTTGATTATTCATAAACAAAGTAAATTGTCCCGCTGCCATTAACAAAGCTCCGATAACAATTGCTTTGCGAAAACCAATAAGTTTATCAGCGAAGTATCCACCAAGTATTGGCGTGAGGTAAACTAATGCCCCATAAGCTCCGTAAATTCCGAAAGCTTTTGCATCATCAAACTGGAACCCGCCATCAATTAAGTTCGCAGTCATATAAAGGATAAGGAGTGCCCGCATACCATAGTAGCTGAAGCGTTCCCATAGTTCCACCATAAAAAGGGTAAAAAGGGCTTTAGGGTGAATTTTCCGGTTGGAGAAAATAACAAACCCTACCCATAGCGCGACTCCAAGCCACGCTATTAACATCAATTGATAATCTGGATTTAACATAGTATATTTATTATTTATTATATTAATTTATTCTACCATCAAGTTCTTCTTTTGTTGCAATATTTTTTTTATTTCGGAGGTTTTGAGCACTACTATTTTGTCATCTCGCATTACTACAAGTTCTCCTTTATTTTTTATTTTCTCTTTTAACAAGCGTACATAAGAGCGTTTCAATCCCTCTTGAATTTTAATTTTCATATCCTGAAAATATGTTTCCTGTTTATTCATCGCTATACAGTTTTAAGTTGTTAAATTTAGGATAGTCTATTATTTTTAACTGTTTTTCATTACTCTCTGCAATAAGGTGAGGCTCATCATCTGAATTATCAAAAATTAATGCACTGTTTACTATAGGTAAGTAAATCTTAAAGAGATTTTGTATTCCTTTTGTGTATCTTCTTTCAATTACATGACTATCAATATAATGTCCTCCTTCCTTTACACGAGATAGTACCCTTTTCTTTGCCATAGTTACATCTTTTAACCAAAAGAAGAGCAAAGTCACGTGATAATTTTTCTTTTGAGCTGATAAAACGGTATTTCTATATGAACGAGTCGCTAATGTAGTCTCGAAAGCAAAGTTGATACCTTCATTTAGTAATTCCTTGATACGATTTAGCATTAATCTACCCGCTTGAACAGCTACTTTTTCGGGCTGAAAGGGAGAAAGACCTTTAGCTATTTCATCAGCATTTACAAACTCTTTACAATTTAGTATCTCGGGCAAAATAGTAAATGAAGCTGTTGTTTTCCCAGCTCCATTACATCCTGCTATGATATAAATTTGTTTAAGCATCAGTTATTTATCAACTTTTGTACAGTTCAAAACAAAAAAATCCATATTTTTCAATTATCAGATACCCTTGTAAAACACAGTCCTCTTTGCTTTTACAGCGTGACTGAACTTGATTCTACAAAGATTCCTTCTAATTAACTCCTTTTTCTTTCAAAACTCGATTGAGAGACTTCAATATAGAAAGACCTATCAGTGTAGCTATTAATAATAAACCGAAGTTTACCCAAAAGAATGTAGATTTGTGTTCGTATCCGTACCACATTCCGGCAAGTACGCCCGAAAGTTTATTTCCAATGGCTGTCGACAAGAAAAATCCTCCCATCATAAGAGCAGTAATACGAGGTGGAGAAAGTTTTGACACTAATGAAAGCCCCATAGGTGAGAGGCAAAGTTCTCCCAAAGTAATAACACCATAGGCAACAACTAACCATAATGCTGAAGCTTTCACCATTCCGTTGTCAGAGGCATATACGGCAGCTACCATCACAAGGCAACTCAATGCAGAAATGAACATTCCTAATACAATTTTTGCAGGAGTAGTTGGTTCGCTTCCTCTTTTACGTAAAAACATAAATAAACCTACTACCAAAGGTGTGAAAACAATTACCCAAAATGGATTAATTGATTGAAACAACTCCGGATTATATAAAAACACTTTCTGATTAGGGTTCTCAGTTAGTTTAGCTTTTTGTTCCTCTGGAATATTTCGGAAATAGATGTCTTTTCCTATTTCTTTCTTAGGCTTATCGTTTTTATCTTTCACAATTCTATATTCCGAATCGTACATAGTTATTTCCTTGTCTTGAAAATCTTTCACTTCAACAAGATAAATACTTTCCATAGGCTTCTCTATAGAGGTTGGCACACTTCGGTCAGTATAATATTTCGCCCACGTGGTAAGTACAGTTCCATTTTGTTTGAAAACCGCCCAAAACATCAAACTTACTGCAAAGATTGCTAATAATGCACCAATAGGTTTTTTATCGCTCTGACTGGCACGTGCATATAATGAGAAATAAAAGAAAATTACTGGAATACAAGCAAAAATGAAAGCATCTGTACTATCGCTTCCTAAAATGTTTCCTGGAATTACCCAACCAATCACACCCGTTATAATAGCTGGTAAAAATACCTTTACAAGAACTGAAGTAATGGTTGTATCGCCTTCCTGTACTGGTTTTAAAACGTTTGCGTGAATGATGTGTTTTCTTCCTAAGGTAAAGATAATCAATCCTAAGAACATTCCAACACCTGCAGTTATGAATGCTTCACTCCACCCAAATTTGTTACGCATAAAGGCAGCAATGATATTACAAATAAATGCACCAATATTAATTCCCATATAAAATATATTGTATCCTGCATCTTTGTTTTCTCGGTATGGCTCTTCGGAATAAAGATTTCCTAAGAGTGTAGAAATACTTGGTTTGAAGAATCCATTACCTACGATGATTAATCCCATCGAGGTATAAAACATTGCAAGGTCTTGGAAGAGTCCTAAACCTATGTATCCCAATCCCATCAAACTTCCTCCAATGTAAATAGCTTTTACATATCCTAAAATTCTATCAGCTAAAAATCCTCCTAGAAAGGGAGTAAGATACGTAAGTGCAATGAATGTTCCAAAAATATCATAGGCATTTTTATCATCTATGGCAAGACCTCCTGTATTTTTAGGGTCAATCATATATAAAACAAAAATTCCGAGCATTAAATAATACCCAAAACGTTCCCACATTTCTGTGAAAAATAAATAAAATAGTCCCTTAGGGTGTTTTCTGTTATTCGTCATAATTCGATTTATATGTTATAATTTCTCTAAGATATAATCTGTCATTTTTTTGTAAAGTTGCAAACGGGTGTATCCGCCATAAATGCCGTGGTCTTTATCAGGATAGATCAACCAATCAAAATCTTTATTAAGATGAACTAATTGGTTAATCAGTACCATTGCATTCTGCACGTGTACGTTATCATCGGCTGTTCCATGGATGAGCAAATAGTTTCCTTTTAGTTTTTGAGCGTGTGTAATAGGGGAATTTTGGTCGTACCCTGAGGGATTTTCCTGTGGCGTTTGCATGAAACGTTCGGTATAAATGGTGTCGTAAAAACGCCATGAAGTTACAGGAGCTACTGCAATGGCTGTTTTAAAAACATCAGCTCCTTGAAAAAGGCAATTACTCGACATAAATCCCCCAAAACTCCACCCCCAAATCCCGATACGAGTTTTATCGATATAAGGTTGTTCAGCAAAAAAACGAGCTACAAAAATTTGATCTTCGACTTCGTATTTTCCAAGTTCTTTATACGTACATTTCTTAAAATCAGCACCTTTGTAACCAGTCCCACGACCATCTACGCAGACAATAATATAACCCTTTTGTGCTAATAAATAATGCCAATAATCATTAGACGAATGCCAAACGTTATTTACCTGTTGGGAACCTGGCCCTGAATACTGATACATCAAAAGCGGATATTTTTTATTAGGGTCGAAATCAGCAGGTTTTATTATCCATGCATTGAGTTTATCGCCTTTTTCGTTCGTTATTTCAGTAAACTCTTTATCAGAGAAACCAAATTGCTTGATATTGTTTTTCAGAGATTTATTGTTTAGAATTTCTTTTACTTGCTTCCCTTTTTGGCTATCGTTTAGCGTGTAAATGGGTGGCTCAGTGGCACTGGAAAATTGATTGATATACAACGAAAAATCAGGGCTAAACGTAGCCTTATTCATACCTCTTTCGGCAGAAAGCGCTTTTTTGTTTTTTCCACCTAAATCAATGCTATACACGCCTCTGTTTATCGAACCGTTTTCCGTAGATTGGTAAAAAATACGTCTACTTCGTGGGTCATAACCATAGTATTCTGTAACTTCCCAATTGCCTTTGGTAATTTGTTTTTTAAGATTACCGTTTTTATCATAATGATAAATATGGTTGAAACCGTCTTTTTCCGAAGTCCAAACAAAACTATTATCATACAAAAACGTCAAATTATCAGTAATGTCGATATAAGCCTTATCTTTTTCCTCCAGAATAGTTTTTATCAATTGATTCGAAGCGTTTATAAATTGTAATTTCAGATGATTTTGATGTCTATTCATCGTCTGAACACTCAAAATATCATTCTCTTGCGTCCATTGAATGCGTGGGATGTAATAAGCGTCCAGCGGAATTTCGACTGTATTTTTTGTTTTTACGTGGTAGATGTGTAGAGAAACTTTTGAATTATTTTCTCCTGCTTTGGGATACTTAAATACCTGTTGCTGAGGATATAATTCATTTCCATAAACATCCATTGAAAATTCAGGTACTTCCCTTTCATCAAAACGAATATACGCCAAATAATCCCCATTTTTACTCACATCGAAAGCTCGTACAAAAGAAAACTCTTCCTCATAAACCCAATCGGTAATTCCATTGATGATTTTATTTTTTGCTCCATCCAAAGTTATAGCTGTTTCACTTTTGGACTGTAAATCAAAATGATATATGTTATTTTCAGCTACAAAGAACACCGATTTTCCATCTGGAGAAAAAACAGGTTCTTGGATTTTTTTATCACTTACTCTCTGAAGAGTTTGATTTTTAATATCATACACATAAAAGTCAGCTATGAACGAGTGTCGGTAAATGCTTTGAGTATTGGTTGCTATGAGTATTTTTGATTCATTCTTATCAAACGAATAATCGCTGATAGACTTTATCTCCAGCTGAAAATTTTTCGTATCGAAAATCGTTTTTACTTTTTTAAGAGTCGCAAAATCATACAAATCAATCTGTTGGGAGTTTGATTGACGGTCGTAATTAAGTACCGTGTATTGATTCGTATTCTTCATCGCCGAAAGGTGAGCCATTCGCTGTGGATAAAGTACACCTTTTGCCCAAATGTCCTCCAAAGTAATGGAAGTTTGAGCGAACAGCCCAGCAAAAGATATTCCTAAAATAAATGAGGTAAGAAGAGTTTTGAGTTTCATTTACTTACGTTTTACTAAATTTGAATGGTCAATAATACTACTTTTTTTTCGTCTATTATAATTTTTTTAGTGATATTTGTAACATATAATCATTTATATTGATACAAAACATTGATTTTAAAGAATATATCTTTGTTAATAAAAAGTAAATCTTTTCACGTTTTTCGTCTATCATTAGTTTTGTTTGGAAAATATTCTCTGTTTTTCTCATAGGATTAACCTATGAAGTAGATACTCCACATCGGAAAATAATTATAAAATGGGCATACAGCTATCATATCATAGAGAACTATGCTTTCTATCAAACACCAAAGATCCAAGATTTCTACAACCTAACTTTGACCACCACAGGAAAATGATCAGATGGATACAACCCCTCCAAACGAGTTTCTAATATCTTAAAGTCAATGAGTTTCACCTTTTGTAAAAACACATAATCAATATTTTGCACTACAGGTGTTGATAAATTAAAATCATTGTAAGTCCCCAGCATAGGTGTCATATTTTTTTCAGAAGTTTGGGTATTGTATAGTTTTTGTGAGATTTTAGCAATGGCTGGATTGTCAGGGGTCATATTGAAATCTCCCATCAATATCACTTTATTTTTTCCTGCTATCTCGCTGATTTTATGCAGTATGAGTTTGGCACTTTCTTGCTGAGCAACTTTTCCTTCATGATCAAAATGAGTGTTGAATACAAAGAATATTTTATTTTTATACTGCAATTTTACCCATGTACAAATTCTATTACAACAAGTAGCATCCCAACCTTTTGAGGGTATCATAGGCGTTTGAGAGAGCCAAAAATGACCTGTATCCAAAAGCTTGTACAGATCTTTCCTAAAAAATATAGCTGCATACTCTCCCGCTCTGTCGCCATCATCACGCCCTACACCTACTCGATGATAATCCGTGAAATGCGATTCGATAAATTCTAATTGATGATGCAATACTTCTTGCAATCCAAAAACATCAGGTTGTTGTTCTTGAATCATTTTTAATACCTTTTCCTTCCTATTTCCGTCTGTCCATGAATTAATACCATCGTGGGAATTATCATAACGAATGTTGTAGGTCATGACTTTGATTTCTTGTGCTGATGCCAACAGGGTAAAACCATAAAGCAATACTAAAAATATCTTTTTCATTGCAAAAAAACTTAAAATTTTCCCAACAAAAGTACGAGTTTTTATTCTTATATGCAAAGAAGAAATGAAGTTTTCTTGATCGGCAAATTCAATCCCAAAGTGCAACTTTTTATGCCACGAATTTATAAAATATATGAGGAACACAATAATTTTTATTGAATTTCTTTAATCTTTTCTTTGCTAATTTTCTCAAAATAAGTATCTTAGGAATATATTGTCGTATAAGTTAGTTGGTGCTTTCACTCAATCCTCGCTCCCAATAACAATACAGATTGGCAAAATAAAAATCACAACTTAAATCCTTACTAATATACTGATTTTCAGAAAATTATTCGCTGTTTTTTTTAAGTGTTCACGAATACTTCGTATTTCAAATTCATTATCACTCGTAATGGTTTTCACATAATCTTTATAAGGGAGCAAAGCGTATATCATTGCTTTGGCTAAACTTTTTGTATTCTTAGTACTTAACGTCTTCATTATTAGAAATTTTGTTTTTCTTTCTATAGTAGTTAAAATTGCTCATTTATGTTCTGCTCCCAAAATTAAATCTACCTCAAAATGTTCAAAGACCTAAAAAATAAGTAATTATTTTGTCAATTAAGAACTAATATTTATATTTGTAACTTATAACTAAAAAATAGAAATAATGGCAAAAGTAAAATACACCCGATTGCAAACAAGTCTACATCCCGAAGTGATTGAGATGCTCAACAAACAAGTGAGTATGGAAGCTGAAGCGAGTTCAATTTATTTGGCGATGGCATCTTGGTGTGAGGTAAACGGATTTCCTCGAAGTGCTGAGTTTTTCTATGGACATGCCGTGGAAGAAAGAGATCATATGATGAAAATTTTCCGTTTCTTGAACGAAAATGGAGCAAGAGCATATGCTCCCGAAGTTGGAAAAGTAAAGCAAGATTTCGCTTCATTGCAGGAAGTTTACGAGAAAACGTTGGAACATGAAATTGAAGTTACGAAAGCGATTTTTGCAATTTTCAAAAAAGCACGTCAAGAAAGTGACTATGCCAGTGAAAATTTCTTGCAATGGTTCGTAGAAGAACAATTGGAAGAAGAACGCTTGGTTCACAGTATTTTGGATTTGTTTGAGTTTACAAACGAAAAAGACAGTCCATTGGCTCTTAAACTAATTGACGAACGCATTCCTTTAGGAGAGTAATGATTTTAGTAACGGGAGGAACGGGGCTCATCGGTAGCCGATTGTTATTTCATTTAACTAAAAATGAAAAATATAAAGTACGTTCTATCTATCGTTCTGAGGACTCTCTTAAAAAAATTAAAGCGATTTTTAAAAATCTGTCCGATGAAGGGGAAAAGCAATTTTCTCGTATTGAATGGGTTAAAGCAGATATAAACAACATCCCTGAATTAGAAAAGGCTTTTCAGGGTGTTGTTTTCGTATTCCACGTTGCTGGATTTATTTCATTCAAGCCTACAGATTTCGAAAAACTTATCAAAATCAATGTAGAAGGTACCGCTAATATAGTAAATCTATGTATTGATTTTAAAATTAAGAAACTATGCCATGTGAGTTCCATTGCAACGATTACTTCGGTGGAGGGAAAAATACTTGATGAGAACAGCGAATGGAATCCAGAGGCGAGTAATAATGATTATGCCATCAGCAAACATGGTGGCGAAATGGAAGTTTGGAGAGGTTCACAAGAAGGTCTTAAAGTGTTGATTGTCAACCCTTCCGTAGTATTGGGAGCTTATTTTTGGGATTCAGGTTCTGGAACGTTATTTAAGCGTGTAGCTAATCGTTTCCCTTTTTTCCCCACTGGGGGTACGGGTTTCGTAGATGTAGATGATGTTGTTCGAGCGATGATAGCACTTCAGTTTTCAGAAGTTGAAAATCAACGTTTTATATTAAACGGAAGTAACCAAACCTACCAACATGTAATGAAAACGATTGCAACACACTTAGGAGTTCTCCCACCACATAAGAAAGTAAGTCACAACGTACTTCGATTACTTGCTAGAATTGACGGATTACTCAGTTTCCTACAACTTAAGAAAAGAACACTCACTCTTCGAAATGCCGATTCTGTGAGTTTAGTTTCTTCTTATGATGGAAGTAAAGTTTCGCAATTCATAGACTTTCATTACACTGATTTTGAAGAATCTATAAAAAACATTTGTAAACAATATCCATTAATTCATAGATAATTTCTTAAAACCCTCTGTTTCAAAGGTTTTTATCTCATTATTTTCGTTGTTATAAACCAATAAAACATGCAAATTTGTGTGTTTTTCTAAGAATTTTTTGCTTTCTTCCAAACCTAATACCATAAGCATTGTAGCATAACCATCGGCGTACATTGATGAGTCAGTTATCACTGTAGCACTCAACAAATTACTTTGTTTGGCAAGTCCTGTTTTCGGATTGATTGAATGCACAAATTTTTCCCCAGTAAGCGCATCTGTCCGAATTTTTCGATAGTTCCCTGAGGTTGCCAAACCTTGATTCGAAAATTGCACTGTAGCAATCAATTGATTTTCATCCACTAAGGTAGGATTCTCAATTCCTATCGTCCATTTTTTATTTTCTACAGTGTTTTGTCCACTTAAAAACAGTTCACCGCCCACCTCAACTATGAAATTTTCAATTCCCTTTGATTTTAAAAAATCAGCAATGACATCTACCGTATAACCTTGTGCTATGGCATTAAAATCAAAAAAAATGGCAGAATGTTGCTTTTCGATGTATTTCCCATCCGTCAAACGTATTTTTTCAAATCCTACGAATTGTTTTAGACTATCTATTTGATTTTCAGTAAGATTTCTCGAATGTTTTTCTTTACCAAACCCCCAAGCATTTACCAACACACCCACCGTTGGATCGAAAGCTCCTTCACTTTGTTGCCAAATGATTTGTGAAGCTAAGAATACTTTTTCAAAATGTGGGTCAATAGTAATTCTCTCTCCTCTATTTATTTTTGATATGAGAGATTCAGGTCGGTATGTAGACATCGACAGATCAATGACCTCTAAGATAGAATCAATAGCAGGTTTTAGTGCTTCATCGCTGTGCGAAACATATTTAATAGCGTACGTACTGCCTTGTGCCTCACCTCGCATCAAATGTATTTTATCCTTTGGAGTACAGGAAAATAAAAGAAATACACAAATAGAAATAATACTGATAAAAGGTTTCATTTTGAAATAATTTTGTAAAGTGGATTCATGTAAAGCTTTTGAATGAATTTTGCACGAGTTGGTACCGAGTCGTTACACAATTTCCAGCAACCCCTTGAAATTGACTTGATAAGGCTGATTTTTATAAATAGGAAGTGTTGTATTTTCAACATTGATTAGTCCCACTCCTGCAAAATAGGTTTTTGCGTTATGTTTTTCGGCATGTTGTCGGACAATTTCCATAAAAACAGCATCATAGGCATCAGGGTTTTCACCGTAAAGGACTGCACGTACAATGATAAAATAACGTTGCTTGTTTTTATCAATACAAACAAACTGAGGGTCTTTTTTCAACTTGCTATTAACCAGCAAAAATTCCCATTTTAATTCATCGCGTAGAGCTGCTCCCACGATATTCATCGCTAAATTATGTAATTCTTGCTCTGTTAGCGGAGTGAACTGCATACTTAAACGTTTTTGGCTATTTGGTTCAATCCGAAATGAATCAATTTTTCAACTGCTTTTTGAGTATCTTCAACAAATGTTTGTGTAGCTCGGTTAGCAATAATAACATTCAGTGAAACGGCTTGATGCCCTAACAACTTTGACAGTCCGTAGATGGCTGATGTTTCCATTTCTAAATTAGTCATTCGATGCCCGTTGTGGTTAAAACTGTGCAATTTATCATTCAATTGAGCATCTTGTACTTGCAATCGCAACACGCGTCCTTGTGGACCATAAAACCCAGGAGCCGTTCCTGTGATACCTTCAAAAATTTCGGAAGTTAATAATTTGTTTTTCAGCTCCTGACCACAACCTACGATATATGGACGACCTTTATTTTCACTCCATTGTGTATGCTTGATAAAAGCGTTTTCCATCTCACTTTCAGCCACTTTGTCTAAATCTCGATAGCTGTGCATCATATTATCCATTCCCAACCCGTAGGAGGATAGCACAATACTTTCCACTGGGATGTCAGCCTGTAAAGAGCCCGAAGTACCAAAACGAATGAAGTTTAATTGTGTATGCTTCTCCTTGATTTGGCGTGTCTGCAAATCAATATTGAAAAGAGCGTCCAATTCATTGATCACAATGTCGATGTTGTCAGGCCCTATTCCTGTGGAAATCACGGACAAACGTTTTCCTTTATAAGTTCCTGTATGTGTACAAAATTCTCTTTTCTGTACCTTATGTTCAATGGTATCGAAATGAGCCGAAATACGTGCCACTCGGTTTTGATCACCAACCAAAATAATGGTGGTAGCAACCTGTTCAGGGGTCAAATCAATGTGATAAATACTCCCCTTCGGAGTTAAAATAAGTTCAGATTCTTTTATCATTTTTATTCCGTTTTTTTATAGGGTTTTACTTTATTGAAAGGTTTCCCAAAAAAATTAAAACTCTCCTTTTTGTTCATCAGACGAAGATACGATATTTTTTTTAGAGTATAAAATTAACTCTCAAAAAAAATTATGCGTATTGCCCAAGTTTAGGAGATGTAATAGCGAAAAAAATCTCACACCGATTTGATTTATATTCTTTAAAATCAGTGTGAGATAATTAAAAAATGTCCGAAAAACTAATATTGAGCAAAAACTTGATCTAAAATTTGTGTTATTTAGCAGATTAACAGCTATGTAACATCACTAAATATGGTTTTTCGGACAATTTTATATGTTGTTAGAATGGTAAATCGTCGTCTATAGCCTCTTGTTGATTCACATTGGTTTGTGCAGGTGGCACTTGCTGAGGTGCTTGTGCGTATGGTTGCCCTCCATAAGGCTGTTGGTAAGGCTCTTGCTGGTAAGGTTGTGCTTGTGGCGGATACTGCTGTGCCATTTCCATATTTTCAATACGCCAACCTTGCAATGAATTGAAATATTTTGCTTCTCCTTGTGGATTTATCCACTCCCGTCCACGTACATTGAAACTGATTCGCACCAACTGTCCCGGTTGAAATGCATCTAATAAGCTACATTTGTCTTGGGTAAATTCAAAAACTACATGCTGAGGGTATTGTTCTTCGGTGGTGATAACGATCTCCCTCTTTTGGAATCCATTTGTTCCAAATTGTTGTATTGGTGATATTAATTTTATACGTCCTTGCAAATCCATAGTATGATATTTTTACGTTCTTA
This sequence comes from Capnocytophaga canis, assembly GCF_043187445.1. Classification (NCBI taxonomy): domain Bacteria; kingdom Pseudomonadati; phylum Bacteroidota; class Flavobacteriia; order Flavobacteriales; family Flavobacteriaceae; genus Capnocytophaga; species Capnocytophaga canis. The sequence goes on from NZ_CP171121.1 coordinate 2,079,372, forward strand.
ATTTTACAAAAGTAGGGAATTTATATTACAAAAATACAAAGATGCTGAGTGTTTTTTTCTAAATCTGTATGTTTTATAGATTTAAAGGTTCAGCATATAGGTCATAATCAGCTGAATCTATGATTTTTACATCGATAAATTCACCTAATTTCACATAGAATTTTTTAGCGTCAATCAGCACTTCGTTATCCACATCGGGGGAATCGTGTTCGGTACGACCTACAAAGTAATTCCCTTCCTTCCGGTCGATAAGACAACGGAATGTTTTTCCGATTTTTTCTTGATTAAGTTCCCACGAAATTTGTGATTGTAGCTCCATTATATCGTTGGCACGTTGCAATTTAACTTCCTCAGGAACATCATCTTCCAAACTATAAGCATGAGTATTTTCTTCGTGGCTATAGGTGAAACATCCTAAACGATCGAAACGCATTTCTTTTACAAATTCTTTAAGGGTTTCGAAATCCTCTTGCGTTTCTCCAGGGTATCCTACAATCAACGTTGTGCGGATAGCCATTTCTGGAAGTTTTTGTTTAAACTCTTTTAGTAACTTGGTCGTTTTTTCTTTGGTGGTGCCTCTTCGCATACTTTTGAGGATGCTATCTGAAATGTGTTGTAGCGGAATATCCAAATAATTACAAATCTTCGGTTCTTCTTTCATCACATCAATGACATCCATCGGGAAACCTGTCGGAAAGGCATAATGCAAACGAATCCACTCAATACCCTCTACTTTAACTAAGGCACGAAGTAAATCGGCTAATTTTCGTTTCTTGTAAAGGTCTAATCCGTAATAAGTTAGGTCTTGTGCAATCAGAATCAGCTCCTTCACACCTTTGGTTGCGAGTTTTTCGGCTTCCTGAACCAAATCTTCAATGGGAGTGCTACGATGGCTTCCTCGCATTAGCGGAATAGCACAAAAACTACATGGGCGGTCGCAGCCTTCGGCTATTTTAAGGTAGGCATAATTCTTTGGTGTTGTAGTAAGTCGCTCACCGATAAGCTCGTGTTTGTAGTCTGCCCCCAGTACTTTCAACAAAGCAGGTAAGTCGCTAGTACCAAAATACTGATCAACATCAGGGATTTCTTTTTCCAAATCAGGTTTGTAACGTTCGCTTAAACATCCCATCACATAAACCTTGTCCACTAAACCTTCCTCTTTACGTTGCACATAATCTAAAATAGTGTTTACGCTCTCTTCTTTGGCATTATTGATGAATCCGCATGTATTGATAACCACAATATTACCTTCTTTTTCGTGTACAACTTCCTTTCCACCCGCTTTGAGTTGTCCCATCAAAACCTCACTGTCATAAACGTTTTTGGAACATCCTAATGTAACTACGTTTATGACATTTTTTTTTATTGATTTGGTTCTCATTTTTTTGATTTCCCTGTTTTATTTCGGGTGCAAAGGTATTTATTTTTTGTATTTCAATGAAAGGTTTTAATTTAGAAGGAATATAAATTATAAAAAGAAAAGATAATATTATAACTCCTTTAGAGAAAATATTATCAATTGATAAACCAGATATGGAATGAGGAATTCATTTTTTTCTGTGAATCTTATTTTTTAAGACTTCCCACAACCAAATATTTTTTCTACTTTTGTAATTCACTAAATCACAATAAAGGTAAAAGATGAAGATCGGAATCATAGGAGCTATGGAGCTTGAAGTGAGCACATTACGAGCTAAATTAAACAATGTAAAAACAACTAAAATTGGGCGTTTCGAATTTTATGAAGGTGAACTTTACGGACTTTCGGTAGTTGTGTTGCTTTCGGGTATTGGTAAGGTAAGTGCTGCAGTGGGAACAACTTTACTCATAGAACACTTTGAACCTCAATTGATTATAAACACAGGAACAGCAGGAGGATTGGGCGACACTGTTGTTTATGACATTATCTTAGCTGCCGAAGTTCGCCATCACGATGTAGATGTAACGGCTTTTGGTTATGAAATAGGACAACAAGCACAAATGCCTCCAGCTTTTTTACCTGACAAAAAATGGTTTGATTTGGCTAAACAGGTGGCCGAAAAACACAGCAATCAACTGCATGTGGGAATGGTCGTTAGTGGTGATTCATTCATTTCTGAACCTCAGCGACTAAAAATAATTGAAACGAATTTCCCGAAGGCAAAAGCTGTTGAAATGGAAGCTGCGGCTATTGCTCAAACCTGTTATATGATGAACATACCTTTCATTATGCTTAGAGCTATTTCGGACAAAGCGGGAGAAGGAAATGCGGTTTCCTACGAAACTTTTGTTCACGAGGCGGGAAAACTCTCGGCTGAAATCAATATTGACCTATTAAAATACTTTTCAGAGCTGCAAAATTAAATGGAAACCGTAAAAACATATACCGTTGAGGAAGCTAAGCGAAGAATGGAGGTTTTTTGTGCCTATCAGGAGCGTTATCAAGCAGAGGTAGTCGAGAAACTACGTCAGATGCGGATGATTCCATTGGCAATTGACGAAATTATGGTGTACTTGATTCAAAATAATTTTCTCAATGAAGAACGTTTTGCTAAAAGTTTTGTTCGTGGAAAATTACGTTATAAAAAATGGGGAAAGATTCGTATCAAGCGGGAATTGAAATTCAGAGGATTATCAACTTACATCATCAATTCAGCAATGGAAGAAATTGACGATGAGGAATATGAAGAAATTTTTGATTCTTTAGCCGAGAAAAAACAAGCCGAAATTAAAGAAAAAAGCGTGTACAAAGCCAAAAGAAAATTAGCTGATTATTTGCTTTATCGAGGATGGGAATCGGAATTGGTTTACAACAAGGTTCATGAACTTTATGAAGATTAAAAAGTACTTAAAAATAGGATAAACAATGGAAAGATTAGTATTTTATCGCAAAGAATCCGTGGCATTTTTTGAATCGTACGGGCTTGAAAATCATTGGGCTGTGTTTGTCCAATCCATTGCAATTTTGGTATTAATTTTCACCTTAGCTTATTTGGTTGATAGGGTTTTAACTTTTGTAATGCGTAGGGTGATTCCGAAAATTGTAGGATACACGGCTAATCAATGGGATGACATTTTTATGGAAAATCGCGTATTCTCCAATTTTGCTCATTTCTTCCCAGGTATTTTAATGCAAAATTTACAAGACTTAATATCTTCATCATCAGTTCGTTGGTTTGTATCAACTTTTATTGGTGTCTATTTCATTGTGGTTACTGTTTTGTTTTTAAATGCATTGCTCAATGCCATTCAACAGCTTTTCATTCATTTAAAAGGAGTGAGTGCAATTGTCAAAATATATATCCAATTAGGAAAAGTAGTGTTATATTCTTTAGCGGGGGTTGCCATCATATCCATTTTTGCGAATAAAAATTTTATGGATATTTTAGCAGGATTGGGAGCTATGATTACCATTCTTTTAATCGTTTATAAAGATATGATTATGGGTTTTGTTGCTGGTATTCAGCTTTCGGCAAACAAGATGGTGTACGTAGGTGATTGGGTAGAACTTCCTAAAGATGGTGCAGATGGTATCGTGATAGATATAGGCTTAACTACTGTTAAAGTACAAAATTGGGATAGAACTATCACTACCATACCAACATATAAACTAACATCTGAATCCTTCACTAACTGGCGAGGAATGCAGGAATCGGATGGACGACGCATCAAACGTCATGTCAATATAGACATGGAATCTATCCATTTTCTGTCGGAAGAAGAGATAAATACTTTCCGAAAGATACGTCTTATATCTGAGTATATTGAGGATAAAATTAAAATCATCAATCAAGTAAACGCTAATGAACCAGAGCAATTTAACCAACGGCGATTGACAAATATTGGTACGTTCCGAAAGTACGTAGAGAATTATTTGCGTGAATCAGGGTATGTGAATTTAGACATGATGTTCTTAGTCAGACAGTTACAAGCTACAGAAAAGGGAGTCCCTATCGAGATTTATATGTTCTCAAAAATTAAAGAATTTATCATTTACGAAGGAATACAATCGGACATTTTTGATCATATTATAGCCATCGTGCCAACGTTTAATCTGCGATTATTTCAAGAACCAACAGGGCATAACTTCTCTGCAATAAGAGAGATTAAAAATCAAACAGCCGAATAAAATACTGCCAAATCCAAAAAAAACTTTATTTTTCTTGCATTGTGTTTAGAAAATTTTGTACCTTTATGGGGTATTTTTAACATAGGTTCTATGCTAAGTAGAATCTGAACTTAATATAAAAAAATATTCAAAATGAGTTACAACACAAATAATATTCGGAATGCGGTTCTTTTAGGACACGCCGGAAGTGGAAAAACATCATTGGTAGAAACAATGTTATTTGAATCGGGAGCTACCACCCGAATTGGAAATGTCGAGGAAGGAAATACGGTTTCGGATTTCCATGATATGGAAAAAGATAAAAAACACAGTATTTTCAGTTCACTGATGCATGTGCAATGGGGCGACGTAAAAATAAACTTGATTGACACCCCAGGGTTTGATGATTTTATTGGTGAAGCCATTTCAGGATTAAAAGTTGCTGACACTGCCGTAGTAGTCATCAATGCTAAAGAAGGAATTGAAGTACAAAACGAACTTCATAAAGACTATATTGATGAATTCGGAACGCCTACTCTATTTGTTATCAATCAATTAGATCATGAAAAGGCGAATTTCGACAAATCGCTTCAAGATATCAAAACTACTTTTGGTGATAAAGTCATTGAGATTCAGTTTCCTTACAATATAGATAAAGGCTTTCATAAAATAGTCGATGCCCTACGAATGGTAATGTACACTTTCGATGCCAACGGAGGAAAACCTAAAAAAGAGTCCATCCCTGCTGACGTACTCGACCGAGCAAAAGAACTTCATAATAAATTGGTTGAAGTTGCTGCCGAAGAAGAAGAAGGTCTGATGGAAAAATATTTTGATCAAGGAACTCTCAGCGAAGAAGATCTTACCAAAGGATTACAATTAGCTATGGGTAAACAAAACTTCTTCCCCGTCTTTTGTGTTTCATCTAAAGAAAATAAGGGAACAGGACGCGTGATGGGGTTCATTCGAGATATTTGTCCGTCACCTCTGCAACGTCCAGCCAGAATACTACAAAATGGCGATACTCTTGCCCCAAAAGCTGATTTACCGACTTCTATTTTCATCTACAAAACACTGAACGAAGCCCAAATCGGAGAATTGAGCTACTTTAAAGTGTACAGTGGAACACTTAAAACAGGTGACACACTCACAAACCAAATGAATGGCGAAGATGAGCGTATCAATAAAATTTTCGTCGTAAATGGAAAAAACCGCGAAGCTGTCGAGGAATTGGTTGCGGGAGATTTGGGAGTTACCATAAAACTAAAAAATTCACATACTAATAATACACTCAATTCCCAAGGACATGAAGGAGTACAAATCCGAAAAATTAAATTCCCTCAGATGAAAATACGTATGGCTGTGGTACCGCCATCAAAATCTGATTTTGAAAAACTGACCAATGCGTTACATGTTATTCAGGAGGAAGACCCTACCTTTACATTGCAATATTCACCTGAATTGAAACAAACCATCATTCACGGACAAGGGCAAATGCATTTTGATGTGGTGAAACAACGTATAAAATCATTGTACAATATTGACATGGAGCTAATTAGACCAAAAATTCCATATCGTGAAACTATTTCAAAAACAGCAGAAGCTCAATATCGACACAAAAAACAATCAGGAGGAGCTGGACAATTCGCTGAAGTCCATTTACGTATAGAACCTTACGAAGCAGACCGACCGCTCCCTACCGATTTGAATATCAGAAAAGAAGAACTTATCGAATTGCCATGGGGCGGACACCTGCATTTTCTATGGTGCATCGTTGGAGGAAGTATAGACACTCGCTTCATTGGTGCCATCAAAAAAGGAATCATGGCAAAAATGGAAGAAGGGCCTCTCACAGGCTCATATTGCCAAAACATTCGGGTAAGCATTTTCGATGGAAAAATGCACCCAGTGGATTCCAATGACATCGCATTCCAATTGGCAGCATCAGCAGGATTTGCTGAAGCGTTCAAAAATGCTTCACCAAAAATTATGGAGCCTATTTACGAACTCGAAGTACTTTGTGACACCGTAGCTATGGGCGATGTGATGACCGATTTACAAAGTCGCAGAGCTGTAATCACAGGGATTGATAGCGTACGGCAGTATCAGCAAATCAAAGCCTTAGTACCCATTGCCGAAATGTATGGCTACTCCACTTCGCTACGTTCCATCACTCAAGGAAAATCGAAATTCAACCGACATCTATGGGGGTATCAAGTGATGAGCCACGAAGTGCAGGAGAAATTGCTGTTATCAGGAATTAAGGAATAATTATAAAGGATTGATAAAGTAAAGTGTTTTTCGCAGGAAATAAGAGAATTACATTTACTTTTTATCTAAACTTTGTCGTACATTTGTATTCATTGAAAAAGAATATGAACATACGACAAAGTTTTTAACTTTTATGTTTTACATTGTTATTCATTTTTTATAACAAAATATTTTGTAATAATCTGAATTGAATATGAAAAAAATAATTTTAGAAATGTTGTTATTTCCTCTATGGGGAATCGCACAAGAGGTTGTTTTCACCACCCAAATAGCCGAGAAGTTAGCAAGTTTGCCTCTACATTGCATTGAAGAAGAATATCCAAACAAAACCGGACATGGCATCAATGCGGAAAAAGACGCTCGACTAACTCCCCGCGAGTTACATCCTGTTTTTTACGGTTGCTACGATTGGCATAGCTCTGTCCATGGCCATTGGATGTTGGTTAGAATTTTAGAGACAATGCCCGAAATAGCTAATCGAGAAATCATCGAAACGGTATTGGATAAATCATTTAATAAGAAAAAAATGGAAGCCGAAGCTGCTTATTTCACTACATACAAAGGAGCTACTACATTTGAACGTACCTATGGCTGGGCATGGATTCTAAAATTGGACGAGGAGTTAGCCAAAGCAAAACACCCTAAGGCAAAACAATGGCATGATAATTTGAGTCCCTTAACTCAAAAAATAAAACAACTTTGGTTAGATTTTCTTCCCAAACAAACTTATCCTAATCGTACGGGTGTACATCCTAATTCAGCATTTGCGATGGGATTTGCCATTGATTGGGCAAGAACGGTTGGCGATAAAAATTTTGAAAATCAACTTATTGAAAAGTCGAAAGCTTTTTACTTAAAAGATAAAAATATCCCTGCCTATTTAGAACCTAATGGCAGTGATTTCTTTTCACCAAGTTTGGAAACTGCCAATTTGATGCGACGTATACTACCTAAAAAAGAGTTTACAAAATGGTTAAATCAGTTTTATGACAAGCGTAGCTTAAACAACATCAAAGAATTACCAATTATCAGTGATTTGAACGATTATCAAATTGTGCATTTGGTGGGATTGTCCTTTTCGAGAGCATGGTGTATGAAAGCTATTGCTAAAGAGCTACCTCGGAATCATCGCTTGAAAAAGGAATTTGATTTATCTTCTAAAAAACTATTAAACAATGCTTTACCATTAGTTTTCCAAGGTAATTACGGAGGAAGTCATTGGTTAGCGAGTTTTGCAGTGTACGCATTGAGCGAGTTCTAAGTATAAAAAAACAGTCCCAAAAAAATTAGTAAAAACTCTTGGGACTGCTAACTCCCTTGAAAAATTACTTTTTACCTAAAAAAAGGCGTTCCAATTCATCCAACTGCTGGTCGTTCATTCCTTGTGGTTCAAAACCTGCAGCCCACGCCATCAACAGCATTTTAGCTCCTTTATTTGCAACATCCAAGTAGTCAAAGGCTCGTACCACATCTTCACCGGTAGCTAACACACCGTGTTTTTCCCAGAGAATAACATCATGGGTTTTGAGTCCTTCGATAGTAATATCGGCTAAACTCTCTGTACCAGAAAGTGCATACGGACAGCAATGTACTCCATTTGGAACGAACACCCTAATTTCAGGGCATAATTTCCACAATGAATGATTTAACTTGGCTTCATTGTAAAATAAGTCATGGTGGCTCAGTACAATAAGTTCGATAGCATGGGTATGTAACACTGTTTTATGTGTAGGTTTGTACTTTTGATTGAAACAGTGAATTTTAACATGTGAAATCAGTTCACTCGTAGGTGCAAAAGCTTCACCCTTTCCTCCCCAAATTATTGCATACGAATCAGCAGTTTCGTTAATATGCAAAATACAACCCGTTTTGTTAATATCGTGGATTAATGATCGTAGATAACGTCCTGTTCCCGTTACAAAAATGACTTTTCCCGCCGATTCTTTGGGAAGTTGCACACATGGCACATACTTTTTCGGCGTGGAATTAATCAACTCTTCGGTGAAGTGATCTGTCAAATCTATCGAAATGTTTCCTGCATTGCGCTCTGCCCACTCACGTTGCCATAGATAACTCGCTACTTCGCTTACTTTTTTAATTTCTTTTCTAACTGACTTTGGTAACTCCTTAGTTTTCATGTATTTTATGTGATTTTTAAAATATTGTTACATATAAACTTAACCCCACAAAGTTACAAAATATCTTTTGAATTAAAAATGATCAAGATCATAATTTTAAGCGTTGATATTTTAGAGTAAGAAGCAGTGTTCACTAATTTGTAATATCTCAACCGTTTCACGAATTAAGAGGAAACCATAAAATCATCGCTCTAAGACATTCTTTTTTACGTTTAATTTCTAACTATATACATGATAAAAGGTTAGTTATGTGGTTACAAGGGAGCAGCCCTATCAAAGCATTAGCAAACCAAACATTTTATCCATATACAGATATGCTTTTGCACGATATGGGTGAAGATTTAGCAGATGGTCGTCCGGACTTTTTAGCCGATGGCAATGAATGGAAAACACGTCCGCTTTGGGGTATTGGATTACAATTTCTAGTAAATGGACATACTGAATTTCTTCACGATGGACGTGCTAAAAACGTAACCGAAGCCATTTTATGGCACGGAGGAGAAGCTAAAGATACCAAAGAAAAATTCAAACAACTCTCAAAAAAAGACCGAGAAGATTTATTGGAGTTTATAAATTCAATATAAAAACTGTTTAAAGACACCTCCTACTTTATTCTCAAATACAGTATTACCTGTTAAGTTGTGTTTACTGTTTTTGGGAATGTTTATTATAAATTTTTCTCTATATATTCCTTAAATAGTGTTCACTAACTGATTTTTCGAGATGAGTATGAAATCACAAACAAGTGCAGAGTATTAAAACACTGCACTTGTTATTTTTTGTCTGAAGCTGATTGAGACCTTTGTAAGAACCATTTTCTGGGCCAATTTAATCAAAATTATTTCTGTTTTTTTTTGCTTTTTCAATTTTGAGGTTTTGTTCTAAATAGAATAAAGTTTTTTAAGATATATTTTGTGTGTAAAAAAGTCTTTTCGAGAGCATCTTTGTATGTACTAAAAAGACAAGAGCAGTAATAGGTAGGGTTGAGAATCGCGTTTCAGAACAAAATACAGAATAATTAATAATCAATCATTTATTATCTTTATTTCTTATTTTTTATCTTGTAAAGGGAGCTCATTTAGGTAATTTGTCCCCAATACTTAGTATTCCTTTTTGAATGAGTTGTAATTGTTCCTTCTGAACCAGTTTAATTGAATTGCACATAATCAAATGTTTTTATATTTTGTAAATTATATTTTGTTGTTTGATTTTTTAAATAAGTCAAGAAAGCATCTGTTCTTGATGTTTTAACATTACTTTTTTGAGTAAAACTAAGGTAGTTTAGAACAGATTTTCTTAATTCTTTTTGAATACTCTCTTTTTCATAATTCTTTTCATAAAGATGTAAAAGAAAATATATAGCCTTTTGCAGTATCTCTTCGGCTCTGTTCAAGTCCTTAACTTCTTGATAACAATTTGCCAAATTGTAACACGAAATAGTATACACTTGTACGAAAGGCACTTTCATACGAATACAGTCTTGCAAATTATTGCTGAGTACTTCGGCTCTGTACAAGGCATTGAGATAGCTATCCAAAGCCAGTTCGTACTTTTCTTGATTGAAAAAATTATTAGCCTCTTCGGTTAGTAACTTCCAATAATTTTCTATGTGATTTATACAAATATCGCTCATATTATTTCAGATTTTGGTTAGCAAAATTCCAGTTCACTAATTCCCAGAAACCTTCCACGAATTTAGGTCTTGCATTTCGGTAATCAATATAGTAAGCGTGTTCCCATACATCAATGGTGAGAATAGGCGTTTTGTTTTCCGTAAGCGGAGTATAGGCATCTTTCATTGGCAGAATTTCTAGTTTTCCTTCTTGATTTTGAGCCAGCCAAGCCCAACCTGCACCGAATAATTTTACAGCAATGGTAGAGAATTGTTCTTTAAAATTTTCAAAACTTCCGAAATCGCGGTGGATGAGTTCGGCTATTTTTCCCGTAGGATTTTTTCCGCCATCGGGCGACAGGCAATTCCAAAAAAAGGAGTGATTCCAATGTTGAGCTGCATTGTTAAAGATGGCTACATTGTTTTCGGCGTGGCTTTTTCGGATGATGTCCACGATGTCTTTTTCCTCCCATTCGGTATCTTTTACCAATCCTGCAAGGTTGTTTACATAGGCAGCGTGATGCTTCCCGTAGTGATAGTCAAAAGTTTCTTCGGTAATAATCGGGTTTAGAGCGTTTTTATCATACGGAAGCTCTGGAAGTGTGTGATTAATTTTCATTTTACTTACAATTAAATTAGTTAGTTTATTGGTTTTTAGTTTTTTAATATTATCAGTCTCTTATTTTTTTAGATTAGCAAAAATAATAATTTAGACTTATCTAAAAAATAAAAATAGTAATTTTTTTATTTATTTTCATAATATAGTTTTTAATAAATTGTAAACCAAATATATAGAATAATTTTTAGTGAATAAAACAGCTTTACTTATTAATTTGTATTAAGTTTTTTTGTTTTATTTTTAATGGCATTTCCATGCATTCGTTATTTTCTAAATCACATTCTCAATATTCCTTTTATGTTACAGCATACCCTTCATATGGTCAAAAAATATTCCTTTGAAAAACAAATATTTACTACGGAAATAACTACTTTGTGGAAAAAAAACAGAGGAATTAATCGTTTTTTTTGGGAAAAAATTAGTACTTTTACCGAAACTAATTGTTCATAAACAATATTATGTATAGTACTTATGGAAAAATATCTATTTGACCGTTTAACCTCTCCGATTTATAAATTCACAAAACAGGCAAAATCGGGAGGTATTGTTTTGGGAATCAACGTAATTCTCGCTTTATTTTTAGCAAACTCTCCATGGTCTGATTCCTATTTTCATTTTTTTGAACATCATTTCGGATTTGTTTTTGATGGTGAACCCTACTTAAATTTTACGGTTCATCATTGGATAAACGACGGATTGATGTCTTTGTTTTTCTTTGTTGTTGGTTTGGAACTGAAACGAGAAATTGTAGCAGGTGAGTTGTCAAATCCTCGTGAAGCGATGCTACCGATTGCGGCAGCTCTGGGAGGAATGATTGTACCCGCTATCATTTATTTAGCTTTAAATCCTTCAGGAGAAGCCCATAGTGGATGGGGAATCCCGATGGCAACGGATATAGCTTTCTCATTAGCAGTGCTTTATCTTTTGGGAGATAAAATTCCATTATCATTGAAGGTGTTTTTGACAGCCTTGGCTATAGTTGATGATTTGGGAGCCGTATTGGTAATTGCATTTTTCTATACATCTGAAATATCATTCGCTAACTTAGGTTTAGGTTTTGCATTGTTATTCTTACTTTATTTAGGAAAACGCATAGGCATACGTCATGTGTTGTTCTACGCTTTGATCGGAATTGTCGTTTGGATTGCTTTCTTGCTTTCAGGTGTACACGCTACCATATCGGCTGTTTTAGTTGCTTTTATGATTCCAACCGATGTGCAGATGAAGGAAAGCGAATTTGTTCATAACATTCAAAGTTATTTAAAAAGATTCAAGCGTTTAGACCCTAATAACACGCGTCCAACATTGACAGAAAAGCAACTACATCTTTTAGAAAAAGTGAGTATTGACACCCGCAGATCAATACCTCCACTACAACGACTTGAACACGCTATGCACCCATTCGTAACCTTTGTCGTGATTCCGATTTTCGCTTTGGCAAATGCAGGAGTTTCTTTGGATATTGAGTTAAGCACACTTTTTGAAACTAATGTGGCTCTTGGTGTTGCTTTGGGCTTATTTTTCGGAAAAGTGATTGGTGTTGTAAGTTTTACCTTATTGATGGTAAAATTAGGGCTGGGAACTTTCCCTCGAGGAATGAATTTACGTAATTTGTTTGGTTTGGGACTTTTAGCTGCTATTGGGTTTACTATGTCGTTATTTGTTACCACTTTGGCATTTAAGAATCCTATGCTCATTGATCAAGCTAAAATCGGAATTTTTGCAGCATCACTGTTTGGTGGTATATGTGGATACTTAGTGTTAAATAAGAAAGAAAAAGATAAGATAGAAGTTGAAGAAGTGTAGAATAAGTCCATAATTTTTCGTTTTTATCATAAAGAAAAGGCCATCTTATAATTTAGATAGCCTTTCTTGTTTTTTACTAATTTAAAAAGGATAAACTCTCGTCTACATCTATATAGACGATAAAAAAAGTCAAATGTTACAAAAAAAATGATTTTTTTTTGAATATTTTTTATGCTCTCATTCATTGATAAGGAGAGTAAAGAATTACGGAGTTCAAATTATGTAAACTTTTTACCAAAAAGTTTAAAACTCCACAAATGGAAATCGTTTTTTCAGTAGAGTTATTTTTTTATGCAGTTGTTCTTGAAAAGAGATGAAAGACTTACTGTTGCTGTTAAATGGACGGTGTTGTAATCCTTTTTGGATAGCGTCAACTTCTTTCAATATAGATAGACAATCTGGAGAGAAGTAGCTTTCAGTAAAACGTTTCCAAATGTAGTCAATAGCTACATCAGATGGGTGTAACATATCATCGGCATAAAAACGATAATCCCGAAGTTCATCCATCATAATTTCGTAGGCCGGGAAATAGGAAGTATGACTACTTTTTTTGATAACAGAATGTAGAGAGCTTATTAATAGAGATTTACTAATATTATTCTCAGTGAATCCGTCTTTTAAGTGTCGCACGGGTGAAATGGTACAGATACAATGAATTTTTGGATTTATAATATTAACTAATTGAAATATAGATTGTAAGCTATTCTCTATTTCTGAGAAAGAAAGCAATCGTTTTGAAAAATGTTGTTGTGGAACCTTGTGGCAATTAGCAACTACTTTTCCCGTTTCATGCGTGTAAACCCAAGCAGTTCCGAGCGTAATAAAAATAAAATCAGATGATTGTAAAGCCTTTTGTGAGATTATTAACTGCTGGTTGGCTCGTTCCACAGCAGAATCTAATGTTGGTTGGCTCAATTCGGAATGTAGGTCAAAGCAGAGCCATTTATCATCATGAAAAAAGAAATCTTTTTCTGTAAATAATTCATTTTTAACAGATTTACGAATAACCTTTTCAATGGCCAACGGATGAAATAAAATCCCAAACGGATTAGAAACTGTTCGCATTTTGTGATAGCCTAATTTCTTAGCCATATTTAATGAAAAGCAAGAACCAAAACTGACAATTTTAGATTCAAATTGGATTTGAGCTTTATTAGGGTGGATGGGAACGATGGTTCTGAACATTCTTTTTTTGGGCAAAGATACGTTTTTTTCAAAAATAGATGATAACGAGATAAATAAACAAAAAAAAGTACGTACTTTTGCCAACCGTTTTCAGAAAAAAATAAATATATAAGAGATGGATTTAATAGATCAATTGATGTCAGCCGTATTGATGCTGGTAACCTTTGCGATTGGTAGTTCCTTAAAATTCAAGGATTTTGAAAACATATTTACTCATGCAAAGGCTTTTACAGTAGGGTTGACTGCACAGATGGTTTTTCTACCTCTGTTAGCATTTGCAATAGCCTACTTTTCTGATTTACCTCCAGCACTAAAAGTAGGATTAATCATTGTAGCCATATGCCCTGGAGGAACTACCTCTAATTTTGTTTCCTATTTAGTTAATGCTGATACAGCTTTGGCGGTAGCTTTAACTTCAATCAACAGTTTGTTGATGTTTTTCACCATACCAACTCTTACCAACCTTGGTATTTCGATTTTTATGCACAGTTCATCTGAGTTTTCTCTATCAATGACCGAAACCTTTTGGGAAGTAAGCAAAGTCATCATCATACCCGCATTTTTAGGACTGTTGTTCAATCGCTATTATCCGAATTTAGCTCTAAAAATAAAAATCCCCTTAAAGATTATCAATACGATTTTGTTAGGATTGGTATTTATTATTAAATTTTTCGCTGATCAGGAATCAGGAGGAACAGGTATTGTGTTTGAGGAAATTCTAAGCATATTGCCCTATGCCTTAGCAATACATTTGCTTTCCATGGTGCTCAGCTACATCATATCAAAAAAGACTTTTGGTATATCGAACGTACAAGCAACTACCATAGGTATTGAGGTAGGATTACAAAACACTGTACTTGCCATATATATCGCTGGATTGGTACAAAGCGTAGAAATGGCAAAACCAGCGTTAGTTTATGCCATGTTCTCGTTTTTCACAACATTAGCCTTCGCTTTCATAGTGATGGGACGAAGATATAATCAATGATAAACAACCAGATGTGTAAGGTTGTATATTTTACGTTACTTTTTAAAGATTTATTTAACCACAGTCAATCAAAAGGAGAAAGAATAATCGTTTAAAGGTTATTTTCGTACCTCAAAGATTAACTGTAATAAACAAGAAGCAGAAAAACTGACTAAAAATTGAAAAAAGTTACAAAAACAACTTTTTTTATTTTTTTAACAAAACAACTTTTTTTAATATGCTGTTTATTAAGTTCTTATGCTTTTTTGTTTATAAACAAGTTCTGTTTTTTTATTACAGAAATAAGATGAAAGAGGGTAGGGGGTTAGATGTTGTACATAAATTAAAGTATTGATTTCTTGGTGTTTTAAAAATAAAACAATACTTTTGCACCCTCAATTAACGGGAGAATTAATTAAATTATTTTATAAATTAAATTATGCCAACAATTTCACAGTTAGTACGAAAAGGAAGAACCAGAATTACCAAGAAGAGTAAATCGGTTGCTTTGGATTCGTGTCCTCAACGTAGAGGAGTGTGTACGCGTGTTTACACCACAACACCTAAAAAACCAAACTCAGCGATGCGTAAAGTTGCTCGTGTACGTTTGACAAATGGTAATGAGGTGAACGCTTACATTCCAGGAGAAGGACATAACCTCCAAGAGCACTCGATAGTATTGGTACGAGGCGGAAGGGTTAAAGATTTGCCTGGTGTTCGATACCACATCGTTCGTGGTGCGTTAGACACAGCGGGAGTAGCAGGAAGAACGCAACGTCGTTCTAAATATGGGGCTAAACGTCCAAAACCAGGACAAGCAGCAGCAGCTCCAGCAAAAGGTAAGAAAAAGTAATTAAAAATCTTTTAACTAAGAAAAAATGAGAAAAAGACAGGCTAAGAAAAGACCTCTTTTACCAGATCCGAAATTTAATGACCAATTAGTTACGCGTTTTGTAAACAATCTAATGTGGGATGGTAAAAAGTCAGTGGCTTTTAAAGTGTTCTATGATGCTCTTGATATCGTAGATCAGAAGAAAAACAACGAAGAAAAAACAGCTTTGGAAGTGTGGAAAGACGCTCTAACGAACGTAATGCCTCACGTTGAGGTACGTTCTCGCCGTGTAGGAGGGGCAACATTCCAAATTCCTATGCAAATCAGACCTGATAGAAAAGTGTCAATGGCTATGAAATGGTTGATTGGTTATGCTCGTAAAAGAAATGAGAAATCAATGGCACAAAAATTAGCTGGAGAAATTTTGTCAGCAGCAAAAGAAGAAGGTGCGGCTGTTAAGAAAAGAATGGATACGCACAAAATGGCAGAAGCAAACAAAGCATTCTCACACTTTAGATTTTAGTATATAATATGGCAAGAGATTTACAATATACAAGAAACATTGGAATTGCGGCTCACATTGACGCAGGAAAAACTACGACAACGGAGCGTATCCTATTCTATACAGGAAAGACACATAAATTAGGAGAAGTTCACGATGGAGCTTCAACAATGGACTGGATGGAGCAAGAGGCTGAGCGTGGAATCACTATCCAATCAGCTGCAACCACTTGTACGTGGAACTTCCCAACAGAAAACGGAAAACCAACAGCAGATGCCAAAGAATATCACTTCAATATCATTGATACCCCAGGTCACGTGGATTTTACCGTTGAGGTAAACCGCTCATTGCGTGTGTTGGATGGTTTGGTGTTTTTGTTTAGTGCTGTTGATGGTGTTGAACCTCAATCAGAAACTAACTGGCGTTTGGCAGATAACTATAAAGTGCCACGTATTGGTTTCGTAAACAAAATGGACAGACAAGGAGCTAACTTCTTGAACGTTTGTAACCAAGTGAAAGAAATGTTAAAATCAAACGCTGTGCCTATTGTATTGCCTATAGGAGATGAGGTTGATTTTAAAGGAGTAGTTGACTTGGTAAAAAATCGTGCTATTGTTTGGCATGAGGACACACAGGGAGCTACATTTGATGTAGTAGAAATCCCTGAGGAGATGAAAGACGAAGTGCATCAATATCGCTCTCAATTGATTGAAGAGGTTGCTGCTTATGATGAAGGTCTTCTAGAAAAATATATGGAAGATGAAAATTCTATCACAGAAGAAGAAGTACATAAAGCGTTAAGAGCTGCTGTGATGGATATGGCAATCATCCCGATGGTGTGTGGTTCTTCTTTCAAAAATAAAGGTGTTCAGTTTATGTTGGATACGGTATGTCGTTACTTACCTTCTCCTTTAGACAAAGAAGCTATTGAGGGAACGCACCCTGATACAGGAGTTGTAGCTTTAAGAAAACCATCAGTAGAAGCACCTTTTGCGGCATTAGCATTTAAGATTGCTACAGACCCTTATGTTGGTCGTTTGGCGTTCTTCCGTGCTTATTCTGGACATTTGGATGCAGGTACCTACGTATTGAACGCTCGTTCAGGAAATAAAGAACGTATTTCTCGTATCTACCAAATGCACGCTAACAAACAAAATCCAATTGAATTTATTGAAGCTGGAGATATCGGGGCAGCGGTAGGTTTTAAAGATATCAAAACAGGAGATACTCTTTGTGATGAAAAACACCCAATCGTATTAGAGTCTATGGTATTCCCAGATCCAGTGATTGGTATTGCTATTGAGCCTAAAACAAAAGCAGATGTTGATAAAATGGGTATGGCATTAGCTAAATTAGCTGAGGAGGATCCAACATTCCAAGTAAAAACTGATCAGGCTTCTGGGCAAACTATCATCTCAGGTATGGGAGAGCTTCACTTAGATATTATCGTTGACCGTTTGAAACGTGAGTTTAAAGTTGAAGTTAACCAAGGACAACCACAAGTAGAGTACAAAGAAGCTCTTACAGCGGTAGCTAACCATCGTGAGGTTTACAAAAAACAATCAGGTGGACGTGGTAAGTTTGCAGATATTGTCTTCCGCATGGAACCAGCAGATGAAGGTAAAGTAGGCTTAGAGTTTATCAACGAAATTAAAGGAGGAAATATTCCAAAAGAGTATATCCCATCTGTTGAGAAAGGATTCAAAGAGGCTATGAAAAATGGACCTTTGGCTGGATTTGAAATGGATGCAATGAAAATTACTTTGGTGGATGGTTCGTTCCACGCAGTCGATTCAGATTCATTGTCATTCGAGTTGGCAGCTAAATTAGGTTACAAAGAAGCTGCTCGAGCTGCAAAAGCGGTGTTGATGGAGCCTATTATGAAACTAGAAGTTATCACTCCAGAAGAAAATATGGGTGATATCGTAGGAGACTTGAACCGTCGTCGTGGACAAGTAAACAACATGGATGATAGAAATGGAGCAAAAGTTATCAAAGCAAGCGTTCCATTATCAGAAATGTTTGGTTACGTAACTTCATTGCGTACATTATCATCAGGTCGTGCAACATCAACAATGGAGTTTTCTCACTACGCTGAAACTCCGTCGAATATTGCAGAAGAAGTTATTAAAAAAGCAAAAGGTAACTAATTTTTAAGGAAATGAGCAGTCAAAAAATCAGAATAAAATTGAAATCTTACGATCATAGCTTAGTTGACAAATCAGCTGAGAAGATTGTAAAAACAGTAAAAGCAACAGGAGCGGTAGTAACAGGGCCAATTCCATTACCAACGCACAAAAAAATATTTACTGTATTGCGTTCTCCCCACGTGAATAAGAAATCACGTGAGCAGTTTCAGTTGAGCTCTCACAAACGTCTTTTAGACATCTATAGCTCTTCATCAAAAACTATTGACGCTTTGATGAAATTGGAATTGCCAAGTGGAGTAGAAGTTGAAATCAAAGTTTGATAACTTCTAACAAGAGCGTAATTCGAAGTGAAATAACTTCATAACTTGTCCTGAAACAGTTTGTTAGGGAAAAACGGAAAAAATGATTCAGGGTTGAAAAGCCAAGGCATTTTTTGACCCTGAATTTTATGAATAATAGTAATTAATATTTTAAATTAAATTTATGTCTGGGTTAATTGGAAAAAAAGTAGGTATGACCAGTCTATTTGATGAGAACGGGAAAAATGTTCCTTGTACAATCATTGAGGCAGGGCCATGCGTAGTTACCCAAGTCAGAACCGTAGAGGTTGACGGGTATGAGGCTCTTCAACTTGGTTTCGATGACAAAGCAGAACATCGTGCTAACAAAGCAGAGTTAGGACATTTCAAAAAAGCAGGAGCTTCTGTTAAGAAGAAAGTTATCGAATTTCAAGGATTTGAAGGAGTGTACAAATTAGGTGACACTATCACTGTGGATCTTTTTGAAGAAGGAGAATTTGTTGACGTGACAGGTATTTCCAAAGGAAAAGGGTTCCAAGGGGTTGTTAGAAGACACGGTTTTGGAGGTGTTGGTCAATCAACACACGGTCAGCACAACCGTTTAAGAGCACCGGGTTCTATCGGAGCATCATCCTACCCGTCACGCGTTTTCAAAGGAATGCGTATGGCAGGAAGAATGGGGGCAGAAAAAGTAACAGTACAAAACTTGAAAGTGTTGAAAGTGGTTGCTGAGAAAAATCTTTTAGTTGTTAAGGGATGTATTCCAGGTCACAAAAATGCTTACGTAACTATTCACAAATAATGGAAGTAGCAGTATTAAATAGTCAAGGAAAAGAAACAGGCAGAAAAGCGGTGCTTTCTGATTCTGTATTCGGAATAGAGCCTAATAATCATGTGATTTACTTGGATGTTAAACGCTATTTGGCAAATCAACGTCAAGGTACTCATAAGGCAAAAGAAAGAAATGAAGTAGCAGGGAGTACTCGTAAAATTAAAAAACAAAAAGGTACAGGTACGGCTCGTGCAGGAAGTGTAAAATCTCCAGTGTTTGTAGGTGGAGGACGTATTTTTGGTCCAAGACCTAAAGATTACACACAAAAATTAACCAAAAATGTAAAGCGTTTGGCTCGTCGTTCAGCTCTAAGTGCAAAGGCACAAGCTCAAGCTGTTTTGGTTCTTGAAGATTTGAATTTTGATACTCCAAAAACGAAAGAATTTACTAATATTCTGAAATCTTTGGGGTTAGAGAATAAAAAATCACTTTTTGTGTTGCCAGATACAAATAATAACGTATATTTGTCATCTCGAAATTTAAAAACATCGAGCGTTGTAACAGCTTCTGAATTAAATACTTACGATGTGGTTAATGCTACAAACGTGGTGTTATTAGAAAGTTCTGTTGAAGTTTTAGAATCAATTTTAACAAAATAAGAAGAAATGAGCGTATTAATTAAGCCAGTAATTTCGGAAAAAGCAACAGCAAACAGCGAGTTAAAAAACTGTTACACTTTTGAAGTTTCCAAAGATGCGAATAAAATTCAAATTAAAGAAGCTATTGAGTCTGCTTATGGAGTTGAGGTTGCATCGGTTCGAACATTGAATTACGGTCCTAAGCGTAAAGTTCGCTACACAAAAACAGGTTTGCAAGTAGGAAAAACAAACACTGTTAAAAAAGCGGTAGTGCAAGTGGCAGAAGGAGGGACTATAGATTTTTATAGTAATATATAATAGTGTTTAATAAATAGACAAAAAATGTCAGTTAGAAAATTAAAACCGATTACCCCTGGGCAGCGTTTTAGAGTAGTAAACGAATTTGACACCATTACTACTGATAAGCCGGAGAAAAGCCTTTTGGTTCCGTTGAAAAAGTCCGGAGGTAGAAACAATCAAGGGAAAATGACCATGCGTTACATTGGTGGTGGTCACAAGAAAAAGTATCGTTTAGTCGATTTCAAACGTAACAAGTTTGATGTAGAAGCTAAAGTAGTTTCAATCGAATACGATCCAAACAGAACAGCGTTCATTGCTTTGGTTCAATACACCGATGGTGAAAAACGTTACATCATTGCACCAGCAGGTTTAAAAGTAGACCAAACCATTGTTGCAGGTATGAGTAATGTTGCTCCAGAAATTGGAAATGCAATGCCGTTATCTCAAATTCCGTTAGGAACTGTAATCTCTTGTATAGAGTTACGTCCAGGACAAGGAGCAAACATCGCACGTTCTGCGGGAACTTTTGCTCAGTTGATGGCAAAAGATGGAAGATATGCAACTGTTAAATTGCCTTCAGGTGAAACTCGTATGATTTTGTTGACTTGTTTAGCAACAATCGGAGCTGTTTCTAACTCAGATCACCAGTTGATTGTTTCTGGTAAGGCAGGTCGCTCACGTTGGTTAGGAAGAAGACCAAGAACGAGACCAGTTGTAATGAACCCAGTTGATCACCCAATGGGTGGTGGTGAAGGTAGAGCTACCGGAGGACACCCAAGATCAAGAAAAGGTATCCCAGCTAAAGGTTACAGAACTCGTTCTAAAACCAAAGCAAGTAATAAGTATATTGTAGAACGTAGAAAAAAATAAAACACTAAGAAATGGCACGTTCATTAAAGAAAGGACCTTATGTTCACTATAGTTTGGAGAAAAAAATCCAACAGAACATTGAGTCAGGAAAAAAGACTGTTATTAAAACTTGGTCAAGAGCGTCTATGATAACTCCTGATTTTGTTGGTCAAACAATAGCAGTTCACAATGGTCGTCAGTTTGTTCCAGTTTATGTAACTGAGAATATGGTAGGACATAAGTTAGGCGAATTTTCACCAACTCGTTCGTTTAGAGGACATGCTGGTGCAAAAAATAAAGGTAAAAAATAATAGAAGGCTATGGGAGTTCGTAAAAGAGAAAAAGCAATACAAATTAAAGAAGCTAAAAAGAGCTTGGCTTTTGCAAAGTTGAATAACTGCCCTACTTCCCCACGAAAAATGCGTTTAGTAGCGGATATTATTCGTGGTCAACAAGTAGATAAAGCCCTTGCTATTTTGAAATTTAACCAAAAAGAGGCTGCCTCTCGTTTAGAGAAATTGCTTTTGTCAGCGATAGCTAACTGGCAAGCTAAAAACGAGGATGCTGATTTGGAAGATGCAGGATTATTCGTTCAAGAAGTTCGTGTGGATGGTGGTACAATGCTCAAAAGATTGAGAACAGCTCCACAGGGAAGAGCAAACAGAATTAGAAAGCGCTCAAATCACGTGACTATCGTGTTAGGAGCTAAAAATTATAACACAGAAAGCTAAGATAAACTATGGGACAAAAGACAAATCCAATCGGAAATCGCCTTGGAATTATCAGAGGATGGGAGTCTAACTGGTACGGAGGTAATGACTACGGAGACAAACTTGCTGAAGATGACAAAATCAGAAAGTATGTACAGACTCGTTTATCGAAGGCTAGTGTTTCGCGTGTAATTATTGAGAGAACCTTGAAACTTGTAACCGTTACTATCACTACGGCTCGTCCAGGAATTATCATTGGAAAGGGCGGTCAAGAGGTAGACAAGTTGAAAGAAGAATTGAAAAAAATTACGGGTGGTAAAGACATTCAGATTAACATTTTTGAAATCAAAAGACCAGAATTAGACGCTAATTTGGTTGCTGCAGGTATCGCTCGTCAAATTGAAGGGCGTGTTTCATATCGTAGAGCTATTAAAATGGCGATTGCGGCTGCAATGCGTATGAATGCCGAAGGAATTAAAGTGATGATTTCAGGTCGTTTGAATGGTGCAGAGATGGCACGTTCTGAAAGTTATAAAGAAGGAAGAATTCCGTTATCGACCTTCAGAGCTGACATAGATTACGCTCTTGATGAGGCTCACACAACCTATGGACGTATGGGAATTAAAGTGTGGATCATGAAAGGTGAAGTTTATGGAAAAAGAGAGCTTTCTCCTTTAGTGGGAATGACTAAGAAAACTACAGGAGGAACTGGAAAATCTACGACAGAAAAGCCTTCAGGGGCTCCAAAAAAAGCTCGTCGTAAAAAGTAATTTTTTAAAGAAGTAAAGAAATGTTACAGCCAAAAAGAACGAAATATCGTAGAGTACAAAAAGGCAGAATGAAAGGAGTTTCACATCGTGGAACTTTACTTTCAAACGGTACGTTTGGGATTAAATCATTAGACTCAGCTTTCATCACTTCACGCCAAATTGAGTCGGCTCGTATTGCAGCAACTCGTTTTATGAAACGTGAAGGTCAGTTATGGATTAAAATTTTCCCAGATAAACCAATCACTAAGAAGCCTTTAGAGGTACGTATGGGTAAAGGTAAAGGTGCCGTAGAATACTGGGCAGCTGTTGTGAAACCGGGAAGAATTATGTTTGAAGTAGGTGGTGTGCCTTTGTCAGTAGCCAAGGAAGCCTTGCGTCTGGCTGCACAAAAATTGCCTGTAAGAACAAAATTTGTTGTAGCAAGAGATTATCAAGATTAATTAAAGAGCAATGAAACAGTCTGAAATTAAAAAATTGACAATAGCTGAGCTACAAGAGAAGCTTGGTGAATATAAAAAATCGTATGCAGATTTGAAAATGGCTCACGCCATTCAACCAATTGAGAAACCAATTCAATTACGTCAAGTAAGAAGAACCGTTGCTCGTTTAGCGTGTGAGCTTACAAAAAGAGAATTACAATAATTCTATGCTGCCTTATGGAGAAAAGAAATTTAAGAAAAGAAAGAATAGGGGTTGTTAGTAGCAACAAAATGGAGAAAACCATCGTAGTTTCCGAAGTGAAGCGAGTGAAGCACCCTATGTATGGTAAGTTCGTGTTGCGTACAAAAAAATATGTAGCACACGATGAGAAAAATGAGTGCAACATTGGTGATACAGTGAAGATCATGGAAACACGTCCACTAAGTAAAACTAAATGTTGGAGATTAGTAGAAATCATTGAAAGAGCGAAGTAATTATGGTACAGCAAGAATCGAGATTAAAAGTAGCCGACAATACAGGAGCGAAAGAAGTGTTGACTATCCGTGTTTTAGGAGGAACGAAACGTCGCTATGCTTCAGTAGGTGATAAGATTGTGGTTACCGTTAAAGAGGCAACTCCAAACGGAAACGTAAAAAAAGGGCAAGTTTCAACTGCAGTTGTGGTAAGAACTAAAAAGGAAGTACGTCGTGCTGATGGCTCTTACATACGTTTTGACGAAAATGCTTGTGTTCTTTTGAACGCAGCGGGTGAGATGAGAGGGACGCGTGTTTTCGGTCCTGTTGCGAGAGAGCTTCGTGATAAACAATTCATGAAAATTGTGTCATTAGCACCTGAAGTGCTTTAATTTTTAATAAAATAAGTGATGAAACTAAAAATTAAAACAGGAGACACAGTACGAGTAATGGCTGGTGACCATAAAGGGTCAGAAGGCAAAGTGCTACGTGTTGATCGCGAGAAAAATAAAGCGATTGTTGAGGGAGTAAATTTAGTGTCTAAACACACAAAACCGAATGCTCAAAATCCTCAAGGAGGAATCGTTAAAAAAGAGGCTTTTATTCACATTTCAAACTTGGCTCTAATTGATGCTAAAACGAAACAACCAACACGTGTTGGATTTGAGGTTAGAGACGGTAAAAAAGTGCGAATTTCTAAAAAATCTAATGAAGTAATATAGTTATGGCGTACGTACCTAGACTAAAACAAGAATATAAAGAGCGCATTATCGCGGCTCTTAAAGAAGAATTTGGCTATAAGAATGTAATGCAGGTTCCTAAACTTGAAAAAATAGTTGTGAGCCGTGGAGTTGGTTCAGCTGTTGCCGATAAAAAACAAATCGATTATGCAGTAGACGAATTGACAAAAATTACAGGTCAAAAGGCAGTTGCAACCTATTCTAAAAAGGACGTAGCTTCTTTCAAACTTCGTAAAGGAATGGCAATCGGTGCTAGAGTAACTTTAAGAGGTGAGAGAATGTATGAGTTTTTGGATAGATTAATCACAGCGGCTTTGCCACGAGTGAGAGATTTCCAAGGAATCAGTGCGACTGGATTTGATGGTAGAGGAAATTACAACTTGGGTGTTACTGAGCAAATTATTTTCCCTGAAATTGATATCGATAAGATTAATAAAATTGCAGGTATGGATATCACCTTCGTAACTTCTGCTAACACCGATAAGGAAGCAAAATCATTATTAAGCGAATTAGGATTACCTTTTAAAAAGAACTAGTATATGGCTAAAGAATCAATGAAAGCCCGTGAGGTTAAGAGACAAAAATTGGTAGCTAAATATGCAGCAAAACGTCAGGCTTTGAAAGAAGCAGGTGATTACGATGCGTTACAAAAGCTACCTAAAAACGCTTCTCCTGTACGTTTGCACAATCGTTGTAAATTAACAGGAAGACCGAAAGGTTATATGCGTACGTTTGGTATTTCGCGTGTATTGTTCCGTGAGATGGCTAATAAAGGATTAATTCCGGGCGTTAAAAAAGCAAGTTGGTAATAATTAAAAGGACAAAGAATATGTATACAGATCCTATTGCAGATTATTTAACAAGAATTAGAAATGCGAATAATGCAAGGCATAGAGTCGTTGAAATCCCTGCTTCTAATTTGAAAAAAGAGATTACCAAAATCTTATTTGATCAGGGGTATATTTTAAGTTATAAGTTTGAAGATGATACTGTTCAAGGTACTATCAAAATAGCTTTAAAATATGACAAAGTAACGAAAGAGCCTGTCATTAAGCACATTGAAAGAGCAAGTAGACCAGGATTGAGAAAATATGCTGGAGCTGATAATCTTCCTCGCGTGTTGAACGGTTTGGGAATTGCTGTTATCTCAACCTCACAAGGGGTGATGACAGGTAAAAAAGCCAAAGAACTGAACATCGGCGGAGAAGTAATTTGTTATGTTTACTAATAAATAAAAGACAAAAAAATGTCAAGAATAGGTAAAGCACCCATCAAAATTCCTGCGGGAGTTACAGTAACTATCAACGGAGCTGTTGTTACCGTAAAAGGAAAGTTAGGCGAATTGACCCAAGAGGTTAAAGACATTGCTGTTAAGCAAGAAGATGGACAATTAGTGTTAGAAAAAACAGCTGAAACTAAAGACCAAAATGCAAAACATGGTTTGTACAGAGCTTTGTTAAACAATATGGTTGTTGGTGTTTCAGAAGGGTTCACTAAAGAATTAGAATTAGTAGGGGTTGGATACCGTGCTTCAAACCAAGGTCAAAAATTGGATTTAGCATTAGGTTTTTCTCATAACATTATTTTAGAGTTACCGCAAGAGGTAAAACTTGAGACTGTGAATGAGAAAGGTAAAAATCCAATCATTAAATTAACTTCTCATGACAAACAATTGGTGGGACAAGTAGCGGCTAAAATCCGCAGTTTCCGTAAACCTGAACCTTACAAAGGAAAAGGTGTTAAGTTTGTTGGTGAAGTGTTGAGAAGAAAAGCAGGTAAATCAGCTTAATAGTTAGAACAATGGCATTATCAAAATTAGAAAGAAGACAACGTATTAAAAGCAGAATCAGAAAAGTTGTTAGTGGTACTGCAGAGCAACCTCGTTTGGCTGTTTTCAGAAGTAACAATGAAATTTATGCTCAAATAGTGGACGATACCAAAGGGACTACTTTAGTGGCTGCATCTTCAAGAGATAAAGAAATTAGTGCTGCAAAAGCAACTAAAACTGAAAAAGCAGCATTGGTTGGAAAGGCTATTGCGGAAAAAGCTTTGAAACAAGGTATTGAGAAAATCGCTTTCGACAGAGGAGGTTATCTTTACCACGGGCGAGTGAAATCATTAGCTGAAGGAGCAAGAGAAGGCGGACTTAAATTCTAAAAACTATGTATCAGAAATATAAAAATGTAGAATATGTAAAACCAAGTGGTCTTGAATTAAAAGACCATTTGGTAGGAGTTCAACGTGTTACTAAAGTAACAAAAGGAGGACGTGCATTCGGTTTCTCTGCTATCGTTGTAGTAGGTGATGAAAATGGAGTTGTTGGTCACGGATTAGGAAAATCAAAAGAAGTTGCTGAAGCAATTGCTAAAGCAGTTGAAGATGCAAAAAAGAATTTGGTTCGTATTCCTTTGAACGGAACAACATTGCCTCATGAGCAAAAAGGTAAGTACGGAGGAGCTCGTGTTTATTTGCAACCTGCAACTGAAGGTACTGGAGTAATTGCTGGGGGAGCTGTACGTGCCGTTTTGGAGGCAGTTGGAGTTCACAACGTACTTTCAAAATCACAAGGTTCATCGAACCCTCACAACGTGGTGAAGGCTACTTTTGACGCACTATTGCAGTTGCGTTCAGCAAAAACAATTGCTGCTCAACGTGGAATTTCTTTAGAAAAATTGTTTAAAGGTTAATATTGGAACAATGGCAAAAGTTATAGTAACACAAGTAAAAAGTAGTATCAAGCGTCCAAAAGACCAAAAATTAACTTTGGAGGCTCTTGGTTTAGGTAAGATAGGAAAAGCGGTTGAGCATGAAGCTACACCAAGTATCCTTGGTATGATTAATAAAGTAAAACACTTAATTTCTGTTGAAGAAGTTAAATAATATTTTTATACAAAGTTATGAACTTGAGTAATTTACAACCTGCAGAAGGTTCAATTCACAGAGAAGGGAAGCGCGTTGGTCGTGGGCAAGGTTCCGGTAAAGGAGGTACTGCTACACGTGGACACAAAGGAGCGAAATCTCGTTCAGGCTATTCTAAAAAGATTGGTTTCGAAGGAGGGCAAATGCCTTTGCAAAGACGCGTACCAAAATTCGGTTTCAAAAATATTAACCGTAAAGAGTATGTAGGAATTAACTTAGGACAATTGCAAGACTTGGTTGATTCAGGAAAAATTACTGATACAGTTAATATGGAAACCTTAGTTCAACTCCACATAGTTAAGAAATCGGATTTAGTTAAAATCTTGGGTGGAGGAGAATTAAAAGCAAAATTAAAAATATCTGTTCATAAGTTTACAGCAAGTGCCAAATCAGCAGTTGAGGCTGTTGGAGGTGAGGCTGTGACCTTGTAATGTATCGAATTATTATGAAGTTTATCGAGAACCTAACCAATATTTGGAAAATAGAAGAGTTAAAAAATCGAATTATCTTAACTCTTGGAATTTTGTTAGTTTATCGTTTCGGAGCACATATCGTTCTTCCGGGGGTTGATTCCGCTCAATTACATGAGTTGGCAACGCGTACCTCGGGAGGCGGCTTGCTTGATATCTTAAATGCGTTTACTGGGGGAGCTTTTGCTAACGCCTCAGTTTTTGCGTTAGGTATTATGCCATATATCTCGGCTTCGATTGTTGTTCAATTGATGGGGATCGCAATTCCATACCTTCAAAAACTGCAAAAGGAGGGGGAAAGTGGTAGAAGAAAGATAAACCAAATCACTCGATGGCTTACCATTGCAATATGTGTTGTTCAAGCTCCTGTTTATCTTTATGGTATTGGACAATTGGGCGTTCCTGACAGTGCTTTTATTCTAGGAAAAGGTCTTGATTTTATGATTCCAGCGGTGCTAATATTAGTAACAGGAACTGTTTTTGCGATGTGGTTAGGGGAGAAAATCACTGACAAGGGAATTGGCAACGGTATTTCGTTGCTCATCATGGTCGGGATTATTGCACGTCTTCCACAGGCATTTGCTGCTGAGTTTGATGCTCGTGTGGCCCAATCAAATGGAGGCTTGATGATGATTTTGATTGAAATCATTATTTGGTTTGTCATTATCTTGCTTTGTATTTATTTGATTAAAGCAACTCGTCAAATTCCAGTTCAATACGCAAGAAGAACTGCTGATGGAGGAACTGTAGCTGAGAAAAACATATTTGGTGCACGTCAGTATATTCCTTTGAAGTTGAATGCTTCAGGGGTAATGCCAATCATCTTTGCTCAAGCGTTGATGTTTATTCCAGCTGCTGTTGCAGGTTTGTCTAAATCAGAAACTGCATTAAGCGTTCAACAGGCATTCAGTAATATGTTTGGCTTCTGGTATAATTTGTTGTTTGCAACAATGATTATATTGTTCACCTATTTTTATACTGCCATTACGGTGCCAACCAATAAAATGGCTGATGATTTGAAACGTAGTGGAGGCTTTATTCCTGGTATTCGTCCCGGAAAAGAGACAGGAGATTATCTTGACAAAATCATGTCATTGATTACATTGCCTGGTTCCATTTTCTTAGCCTTAATAGCGATTTTCCCAGCTTTATTGAAGGTTATTGGAATGCAAGATTCTTGGGCGTTGTTTTACGGAGGTACATCGTTACTGATTTTGGTAGGGGTTGCCATTGATACGGTACAACAAGTAAATTCATATTTGTTGAATCGTCACTACGATGGTTTGATGAAAACAGGTAAAAATAGAAAGGCTTAATTTTGATATATGGCTAAACAGGCAGCAATTGAACAAGATGGAACTATTGTTGAGGCGTTGTCCAATGCAATGTTCCGAGTAGAATTAGACAACGGACACGTAGTGATTGCTCATATCTCGGGAAAGATGCGTATGCATTACATCAAATTGCTTCCAGGGGATAAGGTGAAACTTGAAATGAGTCCGTATGACCTAACAAAAGCTCGAATCACATATCGCTATTAAGAGGGATTATCTGGTAATAAATTCCATATTTTATAGAAAAATAAAAAACTTTGACAAAGTTTCAAGGCTTTGTCAAAGTTTTGTAAAGAAGTAAGGTGTTGAAAATCAAATATTAATTGGTTTTTAAGCTCTGTCTGTTTTGATTTTATAAAAATAAAAGTGGTATTTATATAAAAAAACACATATAAATTCAAAATATTTTGTAGTTTTGCAAACTCTATGATATAAACAAAAGGAAATGAAAGTTAGAGCATCAATTAAAAAAAGAAGTCCCGAGTGCATCATTGTGCGTCGTAAAGGGAGATTGTACGTAATTAACAAAAAGAATCCTAAATTTAAACAAAGACAAGGATAATTATGGCAAGAATTGCAGGTATTGATTTACCAAAAAACAAACGTGGGGTTATTGGACTAACCTATATTTTTGGTATCGGAAAAAGTAGAGCTAAAGAAATTTTAGAAAAGGCTCAAGTAAATGAAGACAAAAAAGTAAACGAATGGAATGATGATGAAATCAGTAACATTCGTGAGGTCGTAGCTTCTTATAAAATTGAAGGAGAGTTACGTTCAGAGATTCAGTTGAACATCAAACGTTTGATGGACATTGGATGCTATCGTGGAATCCGTCACAGAATAGGGTTGCCTTTGCGTGGTCAAAAAACGAAGAACAACTCTCGTACAAGAAAAGGTAAAAGAAAAACTGTTGCGAATAAGAAAAAAGCAACTAAATAATAAGTAGTTAGTATGGCAAAATCAAATGCAAAAAACGCAAAAGTTTCTAAGAAGAGAAAGGTTGTTGTAGAATCGGTTGGTGAAGCACACGTTTCCGCAACTTTCAACAATGTGATAATTTCTCTTACGAATAAAAAAGGAGACGTAATTGCTTGGTCATCAGCAGGTAAGATGGGCTTTAGAGGGTCTAAAAAGAATACACCTTACGCAGCGCAAGTGGCAGCAGAGGATGCTTCGAAAGTGGCTTTTGATGCAGGTTTGAAGAAAGTAAAGGTATATGTAAAAGGACCAGGAAACGGTAGAGAATCCGCTATCAGAACTATCCACAATGCTGGAATTGAAGTAACTGAAATTATTGATGTTACTCCATTACCTCACAATGGTTGTCGTCCACCAAAGAGACGTAGAGTTTAATTAATTTATTATTAAATAACGAAGGGTTTTTTGATTATCGAAGGAATGCCTTAATTCATAATCCCCTTTTATTAGAAATAAGAAAAAATGGCAAGATATACAGGACCAAAAACAAAAATAGCTCGTAAATTTGGTGAAGCCATCTTTGGCGATGATAAATCTTTTGAGAAAAAGAACTATCCACCAGGGCAACACGGGATTGCTCGTCGTAGAGCAAAACGCTCTGAATATGCTATTCAGTTGCAAGAAAAACAAAAAGCTAAATATACTTACGGTATTTTAGAGAAACAATTTCGTAATTTGTATGAAAAAGCAAAAAGAAGTAAGCACGTCACAGGTGAGGTGCTGTTGCAGTTGTGTGAATCACGTTTGGATAACGTAGTTTATCGTATGGGAATTGCCCCTACACGCAGTGCTGCACGTCAGTTGGTTTCGCATCGTCATATCACGGTAAACGGAGATATTGTTAATATTCCGTCTTATTCTTTAAAACCAGGTGATGTGGTTGGTGTTCGTGAGAAATCAAAATCTTTGAGCGTTATTGAAAACTCATTATCAGCAAGTAGTGCTGTTTATGAGTGGATAACTTGGAACACTGAAAAATTAGAGGGTACATTTGTTGCCGTGCCTCAACGTATTCAGATTCCTGAAAATATTAAAGAACAGTTAATCGTAGAGTTGTACTCTAAATAATAAATAAGACAGCAGTCAAATTATGGCATTATTCAACTTTCAAAAACCCGATAAAGTTATAATGATTGAATCATCTGATTTCGAAGGACGATTTGAATTTCGTCCTTTGGAACCAGGATATGGTTTAACAATAGGTAACGCATTGCGGAGAGTTATGTATTCTTCATTAGAAGGTTTCGCAATTACTTCTGTAAAATTTGATAAAGTAGGACATGAATTTTCTACGATTTCAGGTGTAGTGGAAGATGTAACCGAAATCATCTTAAATTTGAAACAGGTACGTTTCAAGAGACAAATTGAAGATATAGAAAACGAAACGGTAACTATTGCCGTTTCAGGTAAGAAACAGTTGACTGCGGGTGATTTTCAAAAATATCTTTCTGGATTTCAAGTACTAAACACGGATTTAGTAATTTGTAATATGGAGTCTTCTGTAACTTTCAATATGGAAATTACTATTGAAAAGGGTAGAGGATACGTTCCAGCTGAGGAGCATCTAAATCAGAACACAGCTGTTGGAGTTATCATGACCGATGCTATTTTTACTCCAATCAAAAATGTGAAATATTCGGTTGAAAACTATCGTGTAGAGCAAAAAACTGACTACGAAAAGTTGGTTTTCGAAATCAAAACAGATGGGTCGATTCATCCTAAACAAGCCTTGACGGAAGCTGCTAAAACGTTGATTCACCACTTCATGTTATTCTCTGATGAGAGAATTACTTTGGAGTCAGATGAAATAGCTCAAACAGAATCATACGATGAGGAGTCATTGCATATGCGTCAGTTATTGAAAACCAAATTGGTTGATATGGACTTGTCGGTACGTGCGTTGAATTGTTTGAAAGCGGCAGAAGTTGAAACTTTGGGTGATTTGGTTTCATTCAACAAAGTTGATTTGATGAAATTTAGAAACTTTGGTAAAAAATCACTTACAGAACTTGATGAATTAGTTGCCAATAAGAATTTAACTTTCGGTATGGATTTGTCAAAATATAAATTAGATAAAGATTAACCCGCTTTTGCGTATTTAATTAAGGAAAAATGAGACACGGAAATAAAATTAATCATTTAGGAAGAAAAACTGCTCATAGAGAGGCTATGTTGGCAAATATGGCTTGTTCGTTGATTGAGCATAAGAGAATAAACACTACTTTGGCAAAGGCAAAAGCTTTGAAATTATTTGTTGAGCCATTAGTTACAAAATCAAAAGAAGATACAACGCATAATCGTCGTATTGCTTTTAGTAGATTGAGAAATAAATATGCTGTTACTGAGTTATTTAAAGAGGTTTCAGTAAAGGTGGGCGATAGACCAGGAGGATATACTCGTATTATCAAGTTGGGAAATCGTTTGGGAGATAATGCTGAAATGGCATTGATTGAGTTCGTTGATTATAACACTACGTACAACGTAGAAAAATCAGCAGCTAAAAAGAAATCTACGCGTCGTAGTAGAAAAAAAGCTGAGACAACTTCAGCTTCTGAGACTGAAACTACTGCAACTGAAGAGTAGTTAAAAGTGTAAAGAAAAAACAAGCCATCTAATTTTTTAGATGGCTTGTTTCGTATTTGAATGTTTTAAGCGTTTTGGATTATGATAAGATACAGGGCTTAAATTCGTTCTTTTACTTTGTAGCGTTTTTCTTTGCGTTTGTTACGTAGGATAATTTCGCCTAAAAATCCTGCAACAAAGAATTGGGTTCCAATAATCATTGTTGTTAATGCCATGTAAAATTCAGGTCTGTTAGCAATGAGTCGGTTGCTAGGGTTTATGAACAGTTTGTCTACTCCTAGGTAGAAAGCAAATAAAAAACCAATAAAGAACATTAAAACTCCTAAAGCGCCAAAAAAGTGCATTGGTCTCTTACCAAAGTGGGAAATAAAACTGATAGTAATTAAATCCAGAAATCCGTTGATGAATCGGTTCATTCCGAATTTTGTTTGCCCGTATTTTCTTGCTTGATGGATAACAACTTTTTCAGTTATTTTTTTGAATCCAGCATTTTTTGCTAGCACAGGAATATAGCGGTGCATTTCGCCGTTTACATCAATATTCTTAACTACTTCATTTCGGTAGGCTTTCAGTCCGCAATTGAAATCGTGGAGCTTTAGCCCTGATGTTTTTCGTGCTGCCCAATTGAATAATTTAGAAGGTAGATTTTTAGTTAATTTTGAGTCATATCGTTTTTTCTTCCAACCTGAAACTAAATCAAATCCATCGACTTTAATCATTTGATATAATTCGGGAATTTCATCGGGGCTGTCTTGTAAGTCAGCATCCATTGTTATGACTACATCGCCTTTTGCTTTTTTGAATCCGATGTTCAAAGCCTGTGATTTTCCGTAATTTTTGAGGAAACGAATACCAACAACACAAGGGTCTTGAGATTTTATTTCTTTGATGATCTGCCACGAGTGGTCGGTACTCCCATCATCTATAAAAAGAATTTCGTAAGAAAATTCGTAAGAAATCATTGTCCGACGAATCCATTGATGTAATTCAGGCAATGATTCTTGTTCATTTAAGAGGGGAATAACAATTGATATGTTTGGAGTTTGATTCATACAGACACAGATTACTTAAACACGAATTCCTACGGAAAGCATTCCTTGATATTCTTTGTTTTTTCTGAAAAAGGAAACCGCTTTTGAGCAAGTTGGAACTACTTTTAATCGGCGTTCGGCTATGTTTTCGAGTACTTTTTTCATGAAGTCATCAAAAAAAGTGGCTTCAGCATTTTCAGGAATATATATTCTTGTTAAAAAAATCTTGATGTCTTGCACCGAGTATTCAATGAAGGCGGTTTCATTGTTAACTTTTGTTTGAAACTGGCGAGAAAATTCGCTGTCAATAATTTCAATCATATTTATTTTAATTCGTATGATTAGTGATTAATGAAGTGTCAATGTTGTTTTTGATTTTGGTAAAAAAAATAGTATTTTTACGTCCTGAAAAAAAACAAAAAGCCAACTTCGGCACAAAGTTACAAAATAAAATTTAATTTAGAATGGAAAAAAACAAAAAGCATATTTATCTAATGCCAGGAATGGCAGCAAGTCCTAAAATTTTTGAATTTCTTGAATTTCCATCGAATTATGAAACTCATTTATTGGACTGGATTTTACCGATTGAGGAGGAATCTCTTTCGGAATATGCTTTTCGTTTGGCTCAGCAAATTACACATCCGAAACCTACTTTATTGGGGGTTTCGTTCGGAGGAATTATTGTACAGGAAATCGCTAAAATTATTGATTATGAAAAAATTATCGTAGTTTCAAGTGTAAAAACTAAATATGAACTGCCTAAAAAAATGCTATTGGCACGTTATACAAATTTGCATAAATTGTTGCCCGTTGGTTTAGTTAATTCATTGGAATATTGGAAGCAATTTTCTTTTATTGATTCCATTACAAAGCGTATAGAACTTTATGAAAAGTACATTGGGATGCGATCAATCTCTTATTTGGACTGGAGCATTGATAAAATTGTAAATTGGGAGCAAACAGAGCCTTTACCGAACACAATTCATATCCACGGAGATAAAGATGCAGTTTTTCCAATGAAATATATTTCTGATGCTATTGTAGTAAAAAATGGCACACATATTATGGTTATTAATCGTTACAAATGGTTTAATGAGAATTTTTCGAATCTGTTGTAATAATTTCCGTATACCATTTCTACTTCAATTTTGCTGAGATAAAAGGAATAGTAAACGCTTTGTTTTAGGATGTTTATTATTATGGAAGAATGTTTTTTGTAGGGAAGTTTTGTATATTTTGTTTCATAGTATCAACGGTATTTTACAGTTGTTTTGTGTTTAGAAATATTCTATTATTCTGCTGTAGTTTTAAAAATATGTGAAAATAACCCTTTTTTTCTTGCAAATCTTCAAAAAAAATAGTAAACTTGCACAATGTTTCGAGATTAGAAAAACTCGAATTTAATTCATTAATCAAAAAACTTCTTATATTTTGAATGAACTTGTTTTAGAACTAACCGATATTCATCCACAGCAGTTCTTCGGCGAAGATGAGGTAAATATTAAAAAGATAAAATCTTGTTTTCCGAAATTGAAGATTGTAGCCAGAGGTAATAAAATTTTAGCTTTTGGAGAGGAAAACTTGTTAAAAGATTTTGCCAAAAAAATAGAATTATTGCAGGCGTATTTCAGTAAATACAACCGATTGGATGAACGTAGCATTGATAGTATTTGCAATGCTGATGATACTGAGCCTATAGAAACAATAAATCAGAAGGAAACCGATGTGATTGTCCATGGAGTGGGGGGGAAGGTTATTCGTCCGCAGACCAAAAATCAATTCAAGTTGGTAGAGTTGATGAAAAAGAATGATATGGTTTTCGCTGTAGGCCCCGCAGGAACAGGAAAGACCTATGTAGGTGTAGCACTTGCAGTTAAAGCACTGAAAGAAAAGCAAGTAAAACGAATTATTCTTACCCGACCTGCAGTGGAAGCAGGGGAAAATTTAGGGTTTCTTCCAGGGGATTTGAAAGAGAAGCTAGATCCGTATATGCAACCTCTTTATGATGCTTTGCGTGATATGATTCCTTATGAAAAACTTAGTGGTTTTATTGAATCAGGGGTAATAGAAATTGCTCCCTTGGCGTTTATGCGTGGGCGTACGCTTGATAACGCTTTTGTGATTTTGGATGAGGCTCAGAATACTACCCATGCTCAAATGAAAATGTTCCTCACACGTATGGGGCGTAATGCTAAGTTTATGATTACGGGTGACCCGGGTCAAATTGATCTACCTCGAAAGGTATCTTCAGGGCTGAAAGAGGCTTTGTTGATTCTGAAAAATGTCAAGGGGATTGGTATGTTACATTTGGATGATAAAGACGTGGTTCGACATCCGTTAGTACGAAATATTATTGAGGCGTACAAAAGTATTGAGAATATAGAATAAACGTAAGTGCGATTCAGTAAATGACATCAGAACATTTAGATATTAAAATTCAGAATGTTATTTCACAACGTGTAACATAAATTTTTCTGCACCTTAAGAGCTAAATAATTGAAAAATAATATAAAACATAAATATATTACATAAAAATATGAATACAACATTAGTAATTTTAGCGGCAGGTTTGGGGAGTCGCTTTGGTTCCGACAAACAATTAGAGGAAATTCATAACGGAAATGCTTTGTTTGATTATGGGATTTATGATGCGATTGAAGCGGGGTTTTCGGACGTAGTTTTGATTATTAGAACCCAGATTGAAGAGCTTACTAAAAAACATTTAGAAAATCGTTTCAAAGGGTTGCCTGTTTCCTTCGTATATCAAGATTTACAAAATCCAGAAGGCATTGTGCGTCAAAAACCTTGGGGTACAGGACATGCAATGCTCTGCGTAAAAGACGTGGTTAAGAATCCGTTTTTGATTATGAATGCTGATGATTATTACGGAAAAGATGCGTTTTCATACATGGTAAAAGCCTTAAAATCAGGTAAAGAAAAAACTTTTTATTCAGCAGGTTATTTATTGAAAAACACATTGAGCGAAAATGGGACAGTTTCAAGAGGAGTTTGTAATGTGAATGAAAATAATCATCTGCAATCGATAGTTGAGGCTACAAAACTCAGAAAAATTGACGAAAATATGGCTATTGATGAAGAAACAGGCGAAAAATATCCTTTAGGAACGTTCGTTTCAATGAATTTTTGGGGATTCACACCAGAAATTTTTCCAATGGCACAGAAATTATTTGCTGAATTTGTAGAAGCTAATAAAGAAAATCCAAAAGCAGAGTTTTTCATTCCGTTAGTGGTACAACATGCTATTGAAAAAGAAGGGTATACTTTGGAAGTGTTACCTAATAACGATGCTTGGTTTGGAATGACCTACCGCGAAGATTTATTGAAAGTACGAGAAGAAATTAAAAATTTGACTGTAGCAGGAGGATATCCGGAGAATTTCTAATTAAGGAATCAAATTTCTTACTTGCTCAACTGTGAAGGTTTCACGAGATTTTGACTTATTGAGATAAGGAGTTTATTCCATTTTGCTAAAATTAGAGATTTTTTTTAACTCTCAACTAGTGTTACAATCTCTGAATGTCGAATTTACATAGATTTTGTTATACGCAAAAATCTTCATATACATTTGATTTACCAATTAAAAATATAAAATAAAATGAAAAATACAGCTGAAAGAATTGCTCCTTTGTTTGATTTTAAAGGAGATATCGTTTCCGTTGAGCCTTTTGGAAATGGGCACATCAATTATACTTTTTTAGTGAAAACTACTGAACAAGAGTATGTGCTTCAGGGAATTAATACCAATGTGTTCAAAAAACCACATGCAATCATTAAAAATATTGAATTGCTTTGGGAAACTGTTGCTGATAACACTATTATTCTGAATATGTTACCAGTCAAAACGGGAGGTTTTTCGGTAGAAGCAGACAATGCTTTGTGGCGTGCGGTTCCGTTTGCGAAGAATTATGTGGCATACGAATTTGTTAAAGAAGCATGGCAGGCTGAGAAAGCTGCATCGGCTTATGCAACGTTTATCAAAACATTTGAAAAGATAGATACTTCAAGATTGGAGGATACTATTCCTGATTTTCATAACGGGATGAAGCGTTTTCAACAATTAGAAGATGCTTTTGCACAGGCGAAGTCCGAACGCATCGAAAAGGCACAACATCTCTATGATTTTGCAAAGTCGCACAAGGTAATATTTGATGAAGTACAGAAAGCTGTGGATGAAAAACGCATCCCTATTCGTGTTACTCATAACGATACAAAAATAAATAATGTATTGATTCACAAGGATAATCCGAACGATTTCAAAGTTATTGACTTGGATACAGTGATGCAAGGAATTTTATTGTATGACTTTGGAGATATGGTGCGTACCTCTGTGAGTCCTACTAATGAAAATGAACCTGATGATTCAAAAATTGTGTTCAATGAAACTTTCTTTGAAGCCATTTGTAAAGGATTTTCAGTGATGAAAGACGTAATGACAGAGACCGAAAAACGGATGGTTTTGGATGGTGCTAAATATATGATTTTTATTATCGGAGTACGTTTCCTTACGGATTATTTTAATAATGACATTTATTTCAAAACTTCATTCCCCGAAGAAAATTTTGTTAGAGCAAGAAACCAATTTGTTCTATTACAACGTTTAGAAGATAAAGAACCTGCATTGAGAGCAGTTGTTGATAAATGGTTTAAATAAAATAAACAATAAAAGGTAAAAACTGTCTGAAAAAAAGTGTACATTTGCAACTTGGTTCAGACAGTTTTTTTTATGATAAGAAATATTTTTGTACTCCTATTAACCATTCTTCCCATTTATATTTATTCCCAAACTCAAGTTTCAGGTAAAGTTATTGATGATCAAGGAAAACCACTTCCCTTTGCGAATATCATTTTTGTGAATTCTACGAAAGGAGTAGTGTCGGATGCTTCAGGAAAATTCTCCTTATACTCAGAGAAAAACCATAATTATATTGAAGTTTCTTCCTTAGGGTTCACATCTAAAAAAATACGATTACAACATAAAATCACAAAAAATCTTATTGTAGAACTTACTGAAGGAGAAGAGCTTGAAGAGGTTGTTGTAGTAGGAAAACCAACCAAGTCACTTTCGAAAAAAGAAAACCCAGCCTACACAGTTCTACAAGGTATTTGGAAAAATAAGAGTAAAAAAGGACTTAAAAATTCACAGGCATATGAGTATAAGAAACATAGTGTCTCAGAGTTGGGTATCAATCAATTAGATACGATTTTCCTAAAAAAGGTTTTAGGAAATGATTATGCTGAGTTTGAACAAACTCTTATGGAACGAAAAAACAGGGGCTTTTTTTCAATGCCGATTTATATTAAAGAAAACGTACAAAAGGTCTACGGTAACAACCAAATCAATAAACAACGAGTTGATACAGAGGCAGAACGCTCACAAGGAGTAGCTCAAAATGGTTATGGTTTAGAGCGAATCACCAAGGCATTTGATGAATTTGATATCTACGAAAATTCATATTTGATTTTAAATCGCCCATTTGTAAGCCCTCTCTCGGAATATGGCTACGGGACGTATCACTATGTTTTAAAAGATACTTTAGTAGAAGAGAATCGAAATTTCTATCGCATTTATTTTTTTCCAAAAATAGATGCTGATTTGGCTTTGGAAGGAAATTTTATTGTGGATACTAAAACTTTTATTATCAAAAGTATAGAGATGAAAACTACTCCCAAAACCAATTTGAATATGGTGCGGGGATTGTTTTTCGAAAAGCATTTTACCATTGAAAATGATAGTATTTATTATCTTCAAAAAGAAATTCAAGAAGCTGATTTTACGATTCTTTCTAAGGACATAGAAGAGAAAGGCTTGTACATTCGTAATACCATAGGATACTCTGATGTGGTCCTGAATCAACCAAAAGCGACTCTTTTTTATGAACAAAAAATAGTTCAAAAATATAGGGATCAATTTGTTAAAGGGGATACATATTGGCAACAAGCAACCGTGAAGTCGGCAAATATTTCTAAAACAACTCGGTTGATTAAGGAAGTGGCTGATAATCCGAAAGTTAAATTAATTACTACACTTGCAGATATTATAGGTACAGGGTATGTATCGTTAAATTCAATCCCTTTGGGTAAAGGACTGCAATTCGGTACATATTGGCAGGTGTACGAATCAAACGATGTTGAAAAGCATCGATTTAGATTAGGTTTCAGAACATTTAATTCAATTGAAGATCGTTTTCGCTCTTATTTTTACGGAGCTTATGGCATTGGAGATAAGCGGTTTAAGTATGGATTAAGTGCTAAATATTTACTTTCGGAGGAACCTCGAGTGACGTTTGGAGGTGCTTATCAGGATGACTATTTGCAATTAGGAAACTATTTGATTCACGATGATGGTAATTTCACATTCCGAAGAGGAAGTAACGCCATTATTAATCGAGGAGAAAACTATTTTTTGACCAGAAATCAAAAGACATCAGCGGCTATAACGTATGTGCCGTTAAAAAACATTGAAGTTAGTGTTTTTGGAGTATATCAGCACTCACAATCTGCCGATCCTGAACATTTTTTCATAGCCTTTCGCGATTTGAAGAATAATCAAACATATACCAATTATACCGATTTCAACACAGGATTGAATATCAAATTTACCCCAGGAAGAAACGTCTTTGGCTATGGGGTGGAGCAACGTTATGGAGAGAAAATACATGATACTTACGTGTTTAAATATACTAAAGGAGCATCAGGAGCTTTAGGAAGCCAAT
Source organism: Capnocytophaga canis (assembly GCF_043187445.1). Classification (NCBI taxonomy): domain Bacteria; kingdom Pseudomonadati; phylum Bacteroidota; class Flavobacteriia; order Flavobacteriales; family Flavobacteriaceae; genus Capnocytophaga; species Capnocytophaga canis. Next base: position 2,119,561 of record NZ_CP171121.1, read on the forward strand.
TTGACTATGATAAAGTACAGGTTTTAATCAAAAAACCTATTACTGTTTGGAATTTAGGAATGCTGAACACAACTTTTGAGGCAGGGAAAATTTTTGGTACCGTACCGTTGACTATTTTGACACCAACGCCTGCCAATCAAGCCTATTCGATTATACCTCAGTCGTTTGCGTTGTTAGATTATTATGATTTTATAAATGATACCTATCTTAATGGTTATTTTGAGCATCATTTTAACGGGTTTATTTTGAATAAAATTCCACTTGTCGACAAAACAAAATTACGAAGTTTATTATTTGCTCGTTTTGCTTATGGTACTATAAGTCAGCAAAATAGAGATGCTCACCAAACGAATCTAATATACAATACGCCTGAAAAATTGTATTGGGAATACGGTTTTGGTATTGAAAATATAGGTTTTGGAAATATTCGCCCGTTTCGTTTAGATTTTATATGGCGTGGTGATTTTAATGATGTTAACGGTACTCGGAATCCCAAGTTTGGCATTCGTTTTAGTGTCATGCCTAATTTTTAATGTCAGCAGTACAAAAATTATTTTTCGACTAAAATACTCACAGCATTTCCTCCAAAACCAACAGCGTTAATGAGTATTTTTTCTATTTTTTCAGGTTTCTTTTGTTTTTCAACATAAGGAACGCTATAAACTTCCTGTTTTTGGAGCATACATATTGCCATTTCAAGACTCAAAGCACCACTTGCACCAAATGTATGTCCTATTTTCCATTTATTATTAGTCATAAAAGGAACAGATTCTTTGAAAACTTCTCGGATAGCTGTGATTTCTGCTAAATCTCCTTTAATAGTACCTGGAGTGTGGGTGATAATAACGTCTATATCACAAACGTCTGTATTTCGTAAAGCCATCATCATAGATTTTTGTAAGCATTCGCCATTGGCCGAAAGAGATACATTGTGAGTTAATTTCTCAGAAGCAAATCCGAATCCTGTTATTCCTGCTAATCGATTGTCTTTCAATCCATTTTCTAAGCAAAAAACAGAAGCTCCCTCGCCTAAAACCATTGTATTTTGTTTTTTGTGTACGTCCATTGCTCGACAAGGGAAATGATCCGTGAGACTGCTGTAAATTTTTAAAGCTTTGGCTTGAGCTATAGTAAAGGGAGTTAACGGAGCTTCGCTTCCACCGACTAAAAATCGCTGTTCCATACCACTTTGAAGCCATGCAATACCATTAACGACAGCGTGTAAAGATGTTGAACAGGTGATGGAATGAGACATTTCAAAACCTATACTCCCTAAATCTTGACCAACCCACGAAGCAATATTTCCTAACGTAGTAGTTGGAGAAGCTAAAGTTTCACATGCTTTATTTTCAATGAAATAGGAGTGATGTTTTTCAAAAAGAGTTGTCGCTCCGCGAGAAGAACCGATGTTTACACCAAAATTACCATCACACCAATTAGCCTGTTTGACTGCTTGTCGGGCTGATATAATTGCAAATAAAACTGTATCGTCCAAGTTGGTATATGCCGGTGATGATAGTCGTAAGTTGTTTACAGCAGTCAGACCGCTTTCAGAGAGTTTTCCCATAGGAACCTCACCATAAGGCTTTAATAAAGATATTGGATTTTGATATGACAGGCAGACTTCTGTAAAAGAATTTCCTAAAGCAGAAATCGATCCCATTCCTACGATTGATATGTTCACAGTTTAAAAGTTTTATATGCAAAAGTAAGGAATTTTTATTATTTAGGATTTGAAAAGTGTTTTTTTAAAAAAAATATGTTTTTATCTTGCTGATAATCATTGGATTATTATTGTTGTTTATTTTTTATAAGATTTAAACAAAAGAATAATAGTATCTTAATTTTGTAGTCTTGTTTTCTTTTGTTATCTTTGTGCCATTAATCCTCATAAGTAGAGTAAAGTTGATACTATTTTCTTTTGTTTGTTGTAAATTTGCTTTCTTATTCATTTAATTGCTTAAATAAACAATTTGATTTTGTAAAAACACTCTACTACGAGGATTGGTAAAAAAAATAGACCTTTTGATGCCCCACATCAAAAGGTCTTATGAAACTAATTATTAATCATAAAATGTAGATTTATGAATGAGAAAAAACAATTAGTTTGTTTTCGTAAGTTTAAACACTGGCGAAGCAAAAAGATAGTTTATCTATCTAAGCCGTTCTGCTTTTTGTGTAAAAAGCACAAAAAGTAAATTCTGATAACCAAGATTACTTACCTTATAATTAGGTAACTAGTCTTGGTTTTTTCTTTAAAAAAGCCCCGCAGATAGGCGAGGCGCTAGATGTTTTCACAACGGAATAATCCTTATTGTAAATTGCTTTCTGCCACAAAGGTAGAAAAAATAATTGAATATCAAAAATATTTAACTTTTTATTTGTATTTTTATACCCATTAATTTTTAAACTATTAATTATGAAACATATACTCGGTCTTGATTTGGGGACAAATTCCATTGGTTGGGCAGTTGTAAAAGAAGCTGAAAATAATTCAGAAAAATCGGAAATTGTGGATGTTGGTGTTCGGGTTAATCCGCTAACAACCGATGAAAAAACAAATTTCGAGAAGGGGAAGCCCATTTCTACCAATGCCGACAGAACCTTGAAACGAAGTGCCAGACGCAACCTGCAACGCTATAAGCTCCGTAGAAAGGAACTCATCGAACTTTTGAAAGAACATCAATTGATTTCTGATGATACAATTTTGACAGAAAACGGTAAAGGAACCACCTTCCAAACATTAGAATTACGAGCAAAATCGGCTAAAGAAAAAATATCTTTGGAAGAATTGGCTCGTATTTTTTTAACAATTAATAAAAAAAGAGGTTATAAAAGCAGTCGCAAGGCAAAAAACGAAGACGAAGGGCAACTGATTGACGGAATGGAAATTGCCAAAAGACTTTATGAAGAAAACCTTACTACGGGACAATTATCTCTACAACTTTTAAAAGAAGGTAAAAAATCATTGCCTGACTATTATCGTTCTGATTTACAGTTTGAATTGGATAAAGTTTGGAACTTTCAAAAGCAGTTTCATTCGGATATTTTGACCGATGAATTTTACGCTCAACTTAAAGGTAAAGGACAAAGGGCAACCAGTGCTTTGTTTTTGGCAAAATACCAAATCTATACCGCTGAAAATAAAGGAAGTAGAGAAGATAAAAAATTACAAGCCTATCAATGGCGAGTAGATGCTCTCTCAAAGGAATTGACAAGGGAAGAATTGGCTTTTGTCATTACCGAAATCAATAATAATTTAAATAATTCCAGTGGTTATTTGGGGGCAATTTCAGACCGAAGCAAGGAACTTTACTTCAATAATGAAACCGTAGGCGAGTATCTTTGGAAACAAATTGCAGCAAATCCGCATACTTCGTTGAAAAATCAGGTGTTTTATCGCCAAGATTATTTAGATGAATTTGAACAAATTTGGAATACCCAAGCTCAATTTTATCCACAGATTTTGACCGACGAACTAAAAAAAGAACTTCGAGATGTAGTAATTTTCTACCAAAGAAAACTGAAATCGCAAAAATCATTGGTGAGTTTCTGTGAATTTGAAAATAAGGAAATAGAGATTAAAAAAGAAGATGGAACGAGTACCAAAAAAGTAATCGGTCTTAAAGTAGCTCCAAAATCATCGCCTCTGTTTCAAGAGTTTAAAATTTGGCAGAATTTAAACAATGTCTTGATTCGTAAAAAAGAAAGTAAAACGAAAAAAGTAGCTAAAAATCAACAAGCAGTTCTTTTTGAAGAAGAGAAAACAATTTCCGAATTGGATTTGGAGGCAAAACAAGTATTATTTAATGAGTTAAATCTCAAAGGAAATCTCAAAGCGGATTATTGTTTGGAAATTTTAGGGTATTCTCCCAAAGAATGGGAGATGAATTATCCTGAATTAGAGGGTAGTAGAACAAATAAAGCATTATACGAAGCATATTTGAAAATTACTGATTTAGAGGGATATGATGCAAAAAATCACCTCAAAGTAAAATTGAATAAAGATGAGGTGGAGCTTGATGATTTGAAAGTTCCTGCATCGGAAATCAAGGATATGGTTCAAGCGATTTTTAAAGAGGCAGGTATCAACACGGATATTCTGCATTTCAATGCTGAATTAGACGGTAAAGATTTTGAAAATCAAGCAAGTTATCAGCTTTGGCATTTGCTGTATTCTTATGAAGGCGATGATTCTAAAAGTGGTAATGAATTGCTTTATAAATTGTTAGAAACAAAATTCGGTTTTAAAAAAGAGTATGCTCAAATTTTAGCGAATGTTTCTCTGTCAGATGATTATGGTAATCTTTCTACCAAAGCGATGCGGAAAATTTATCCATATATTAAGGAAAATAAATTCAGTACTGCCTGTGAATTAGCAGGTTACCGCCATTCTAAACATTCATTGACCAAAGAAGAAAATGAAAAGCGTGTGCTGAAAGATAGTTTGGAAGTGTTGAAAAAGAATAGTTTGCGTCAGCCGGTAGTAGAAAAGATTCTAAATCAGATGATTAATTTAGTAAACAGTCTGATAGAAAAGTATAGCGAAAAAGATGCAAATGGAAAGATTGTCAAATACTTCAAATTTGACGAAATCCGTATAGAATTGGCTCGTGAACTGAAAAAAAATGCGGAAGAAAGAGCCAATATGACGGCAAACATCAATAAAGCGAAAACCGAACACGAAAAAATCATTAAAATTTTGAAGAATGAGTTTGGTTTACCAAATCCAACAAGAAATGATATTATCCGTTATCGTCTGTACGAAGAATTAAAAGCGAATGGATATAAGGATTTATATACTAATATAAAAATTCCACAAGAAAAATTATTTACTAAAGAAATTGATATTGAGCATATTATACCAAAATCAAGAGTATTTGATGATAGTTTTTCAAACAAAACGCTTTCTTTCAGAAAAACCAATTTAGATAAAGGGGAACGGACGGCATTTGATTATATGGAAAGTAAATTTGGAGCGGATAAATTGGAAGAATATGTGGCTCGTGTGGAAGATTTATACAAAAACAACATTATTTCCAAAGCGAAGTACCAAAAATTATTGAAAAAAGAAAGTGCAATCGGAGATGGTTTTGTGGAAAGAGATTTGCGTGAAACACAATACATTGCTAAAAAAGCCAAAGAAATACTTTTGCAAATTACTCCAAATGTGCTTTCTACATCGGGAGGTATTACAGATAGATTGAGGGAAGATTGGGATTTGGTCAATGTGATGAAAGAACTCAACTTGCCGAAATACAGAGCCTTGGGGCTTACCAAAATGGAAGATCGTAAGTATGGTCAGCAAGTGGAAGTTATCATTGATTGGACAAAACGAAATGACCATCGCCATCACGCAATGGATGCTCTTACGGTGGCTTTTACCAAACACAATCATATTCAATATCTTAATTATCTGAATGCTCGTAAAAATGAAAAACATAAGGAGCATAGCAATATTATGGGTATTCAGCAATTGGAAACCATAAAAGTAACCGATAAAAATGGTAATGAAAAAAGAGTTTTTAAAGCACCAATGCCCAATTTCCGTCAGGTAACCAAAGCCTTTTTGGAAAATATTTTAATTTCTCATAAGGCTAAAAATAAGGTAGTTACCAAAAACAAGAATAAAGTTGCGGGAAGTAACAAAGTTCAGGAAGTTTTAACTCCTCGTGGACAATTGCATAAAGAAACAGTTTATGGAAAATACCAGTATTATGTACAAAAAGAGGAAAAAATCGGAGGTAAATTTGATTTGGAGACTATAGAAAAAGTAGCCAATCCACTGTATCAATCCTTGTTGAAAAAGAGATTAGAAGAAAATGGCGGCGATCCGAAAAAGGCTTTTACAGGTAAAAATTCATTGGCGAAAAATCCTATTTATTTAGATGATACCCAAGCAGAACAACTGCCTGAAAAAGTGAAATTGGTATGGTTAGAAAATAGTTTTTCCATCCGAAAAGACATTACTCCTGAAAACTTTAAAGATGAAAAGTTAATCGACAAAATATTAGACGAAGGGGTAAAAAGAATTTTGAAAGAACGACTACAATCTTTTGGAAACGATGCTAAAAAAGCCTTTTCAGATTTAGACAAAAATCCGATATGGCTCAATAAAGAAAAGGGAATTGCGATAAAGCGTGTAACCATAAGCGGTGTAGCAAATGCCGAGCCTTTGCATACGAAAAAAGACCATTTAGGAAAAGAAATTTTGGATAAAGAAGGTAAGCCTATTCCTGTGGACTTTATCAGTACAGGGAACAATCATCATGTAGCGGTTTACTCTGATGATAAAGGGAATTTACAAGAAAAAGTAGTATCAGTTTTTGAAGCTGTCGTAAGAGCCAATCAAGGATTACCTATTATAGACAAAACATACAATCAGCATTTGGGTTGGGAATTTTTGTTCACAATGAAACAGAATGAAATGTTTGTTTTTCCGAATGAATCAACAGGATTTAATCCTAATGATATTGATTTATTAGACCCTAAAAACAAGAGAATAATAAGCCCTAATTTGTTTAGGGTGCAGAAATTTTCGAAATTACAATATGGTAATAGCTTTGTGCGAGAGTTTGTTTTCAGACATCATTTAGAAACAACAGTAGAAGACAGAAAAGAATTGCAAGGCATTACTTACAAACAGATGAAAAATTCGACTTTTTTTAATGATATTATAAAAGTCCGCATCAATCATTTAGGGGACATTGTTAGTATAGGAGAATATTAATTTAAAACGATGAAATTATGCTCTACCGCTCCATTTACATTGGCAATCCAGCATATTTGAAGTTGAAAGACCAACAGATGAAAATCGTTTGTCCTGAAACCAAAGCAGAGAAAGGGAGCGTTCCGGTAGAAGATTTGGGTTTGTTGATGCTCGACCACTTTCAGATTACCATTTCCCATCAGCTCATACAGTGGCTGATGGGAAACAATGTGGTGATTATCAGTTGCGATGCTCATCATCTCCCACACGGACAAATGCTACCGCTGCACGGAAATGCGATTCATTCCCAACGCATAAAAGACCAGATAGAAGCCAGCGAACCGCTCAAAAAACAGCTGTGGAAACAAACTATAGAATGCAAAATAGCCAATCAAGCCGCTGTTTTGGAACGACTTGGAACTTACGCCAGTCCGATGTATGAGTATCTCAACCAAGTGAAATCGGGCGATACCAGTAATATGGAAGGCATCGCTGCACAGCACTATTGGAAATACCTCATTCACCCCGATTTTTTACGCGAACGCTACGGCGATTCGCCCAATCAGTTTTTCAATTTTGGTTATTCCGTATTGAGAAGTATCGTGGCAAGAGCCATTGTAGAAACAGGCTTACTGCCCGTTTTGGGGATTTTTCACAAAAACAAATACAATGCCTACTGTTTGGCAGATGACCTAATGGAACCTTACCGTCCTTTTGTGGATTTATTGGTCATCCGATGGTTGGAAAAGAATCCTGAAGCCGAAGAACTGACCAAAGAAGCGAAAGCTTATTTTTTGCAAATCGCTACCAAAGATGTGAAAATAGACGAACAGGTGCGTCCGCTATTGGTTGCGGTAAAATCTACCGTTTCCTCTCTGTACAAATGCTATACGGGCGAAAAAAGACAAATTTCTTATCCTAAAATGTTATGAATTCCGAACGATTTAACGCTTATAGAATTATGTGGGTAATGGTTTTATACGATTTGCCAACCGAGACCAAGGCAATGCAAAAAGCAGCCAATCTCTTCCGAAAACGCTTGGAAGATGATGGATTTTCTTTATTTCAGTTTTCTATCTATTTGAGGCACTGTCCGAGTAGAGAAAATGCAGAAGTGCATAAAAAACGAGTAAAAATGATGCTTCCCAAATACGGGAAAGTAGCCGTAATGACGATTACAGATAAGCAGTTTGGTGATATGGAAATATTTCATTCTAAAGTACGCGAAGATCCGCCACCTACTTACCAGCAGCTCGAGTTATTTTAGAAATAGAATGAAAAAAATGGATTTACTCAGCCCGATTTATTCTTTTTTTGCTCAATTTTTTATTTCTAAAAACAAAAATAATCCTCTGACAGACAGAGGATTATTTTTTGAGGTTGTAACTAATCACAAAGTTACGGAAAATTGAAAGCAATTTGCAACAGAAGAAAATAAAGTTTCTCAAAAGCAAAAGTTGTAACTAATCACAAAGTTACGGAAAATTGAAAGCAATTTGCAACTGAGGCATTGGGGGTTTCAGCGTAATTTTTGTTGTAACTAATCACAAAGTTACGGAAAATTGAAAGCAATTTGCAACTTAGGAGTTTGCGAGGTGGCTCCATTGTCGGTTGTAACTAATCACAAAGTTACGGAAAATTGAAAGCAATTTGCAACAGAAGGAAGATATTATTAAAAAGAGATATTGTTGTAACTAATCACAAAGTTACGGAAAATTGAAAGCAATTTGCAACCACTCAGCATAGGTCTTGCCGTTGCAACATGTTGTAACTAATCACAAAGTTACGGAAAATTGAAAGCAATTTGCAACAGATGATGTAGTAAATACTATGTCATATAAGTTGTAACTAATCACAAAGTTACGGAAAATTGAAAGCAATTTGCAACTTCATCGAAACTTAAAACTGCATCGTTAGAGTTGTAACTAATCACAAAGTTACGGAAAATTGAAAGCAATTTGCAACGGTCGACATGATTATGGTGAAAATAATCATGTTGTAACTAATCACAAAGTTACGGAAAATTGAAAGCAATTTGCAACTAAGGAGCAAAATGTATCTGACTTCGATTGGTTGTAACTAATCACAAAGTTACGGAAAATTGAAAGCAATTTGCAACGGAACAAATAAAAAAAGAAAACGAAAAAAAGTTGTAACTAATCACAAAGTTACGGAAAATTGAAAGCAATTTGCAACTAAAAATTAAAACACTGCATATAGCAATTAGTTGTAACTAATCACAAAGTTACGGAAAATTGAAAGCAATTTGCAACAAACGTTTCTCTGTGATTACTAATTTCTTTGTTGTAACTAATCACAAAGTTACGGAAAATTGAAAGCAATTTGCAACGTGAAAAACGGAATGATGTTGTTGGAGGTGGTTGTAACTAATCACAAAGTTACGGAAAATTGAAAGCAATTTGCAACGCTACCTGCCAACGCCCACACCATTGAAAGTTGTAACTAATCACAAAGTTACGGAAAATTGAAAGCAATTTGCAACAAAATATTTAAAATGGAAACAAAATCATTTGTTGTAACTAATCACAAAGTTACGGAAAATTGAAAGCAATTTGCAACGACTAGTTAAACCACCCATAGAAAACTTATGTTGTAACTAATCACAAAGTTACGGAAAATTGAAAGCAATTTGCAACACTTCTGAATGAGTCCAAAACACTTTATTCGTTGTAACTAATCACAAAGTTACGGAAAATTGAAAGCAATTTGCAACATTTTAATTATAACGCCATCCATGTCGGAAGTTGTAACTAATCACAAAGTTACGGAAAATTGAAAGCAATTTGCAACTATAAGTTTGTAAATTAATTGTTCTCTTGCGTTGTAACTAATCACAAAGTTACGGAAAATTGAAAGCAATTTGCAACTATTCGACAAAAGTATAAACAATAGTTTATGTTGTAACTAATCACAAAGTTACGGAAAATTGAAAGCAATTTGCAACAGGGAAAAAAAACAAATGACACAAAATAGTGTTGTAACTAATCACAAAGTTACGGAAAATTGAAAGCAATTTGCAACAAACTCGCAATACGTTGCTGTACTTGTTCGGTTGTAACTAATCACAAAGTTACGGAAAATTGAAAGCAATTTGCAACAGGGAAAAAAAACAAATGACACAAAATAGTGTTGTAACTAATCACAAAGTTACGGAAAATTGAAAGCAATTTGCAACAAACTCGCAATACGTTGCTGTACTTGTTCGGTTGTAACTAATCACAAAGTTACGGAAAATTGAAAGCAAAGGAGTATCCCATAATCTGTGTAAGTTGAAAAGTTATTCTGAAATTTTTTGAGCCCTTAAAAGCTCAAAAAAAATTTCGGAAATAACTTTTTAACTATTTTTGACCCATAATTTAAACAGATATGATTAACAAGGAAGAATTGCTCAACAGCAAAGAATTTTACAAGTCATTTAAGACTGCTGAGGACTTGACAGGTTTCTTTAAAGAGCTCCACAAAAAAGCGGTGGAACATATGCTCAATGCCGAACTCGAGGTTCACTTGGACAACGAAAAACACGACAAAACTAAAGATGGAAATTATCGTAACGGACACACTTCCAAGAAGATAAAAACTTCCTTTGGCGAAGAACAAATCCAAGTTCCTAGGGATAGAGACGGTAGTTTTAACCCAATGTTAGTCCCTAAACGCAAGAACGTTATCGATGGTTTGGAAAACATCATCGTATCGTTCTATGCCAAAGGAATGAGCGTGAGCGACATCGAAGAACAAATCCAAGAAATGTACGGCTTTGAAGTATCAACTTCCACAATATCAAGGATTACCAATGCGGTTACCAATGAAATGGTCGCTTGGCAGAACCGCCCGTTGGACGAGCTGTATCTGATTGTTTGGATGGACGGCATCGTTTTTAAAGTTCGTGAGAACTCAAAAGTTGTCAACAAAACCATTTACCTTGCTGTGGGCTTGAATCGAGAGGGAAAAAAGGAAGTTTTAGGAATGTGGCTCGGAAAGAATGAAAGTTCCGCCTTTTGGATGAGCGTTCTCACTGATTTAAAGGCTCGTGGAGTGGAAGATATTCTCATTACTGCCACCGATAATTTAAACGGATTTACGCAAACCATTCGCACGGTTTTTCCCCAATCACAAACGCAAATATGTGTGGTTCATCAGATTAGGAATGCTTGTAAGTATGTGGTTTACAAAGACAGAAAAGAATTTACAGCCGATATGAAACACATTTATACTGCCCCTAACAAGGAAGCTGCCAAGGTTGCTTTGGAGGATTTTGCCCAAAAATGGGAGTCAAAATACGGCTATGCTATCAAATCTTGGTATGACAATTGGGACGAATTGACCGTATTTTTCGATTTTCCGTTAGAGATAAGAAAAATTATTTACACAACCAATCTTATTGAGAATCTGAATGGTAAGATTCGGAAATACACCAAAAACAAGCTGTCTTTCCCAACAGACGAAGCTGTGCAAAAGTCCGTTTTCTTGGCTTTGAGAGAAGCTACCAAAAAGTGGAGTATGCCTATCCAAAATTGGGGGATTGTCTTAAACCAATTTATGCTTATATTTGCACAAAGACTCAAACTATAAAAACTTAACCCCAACTTTTTAACTTACACACTTAGAGGGATAGTGTCGAAAGCAATTTGCAACCAGTATGTTAACGCTCTTCAAAACCACATTGTTGTAACTAATCACAAAGTTACGGAAAATTGAAAGCAATTTGCAACCAGGTATTTATCAATCAGTTGAAGATTTAGGTTGTAACTAATCACAAAGTTACGGAAAATTGAAAGCAATTTGCAACTTAAAGCCTTTGTAGGTTCCATCCGTAATTGTTGTAACTAATCACAAAGTTACGGAAAATTGAAAGCAATTTGCAACAAAGTATCTCAAGCAACAGCCTATCGGGATGTTGTAACTAATCACAAAGTTACGGAAAATTGAAAGCAATTTGCAACTAAAAGTAGCAAGCTCAATAACATCTTTTTGTTGTAACTAATCACAAAGTTACGGAAAATTGAAAGCAATTTGCAACATCAACCATCGGCATATATACAACACTGCGGTTGTAACTAATCACAAAGTTACGGAAAATTGAAAGCAATTTGCAACTAAACCATCAACAGGTCTATTCTTTTCAACGTTGTAACTAATCACAAAGTTACGGAAAATTGAAAGCAATTTGCAACCCGTTGCTTGTGCCATCGGGCGATGTCTTTGTTGTAACTAATCACAAAGTTACGGAAAATTGAAAGCAATTTGCAACTTACTATCTGTTATTAACACTCTATTTCTTGTTGTAACTAATCACAAAGTTACGGAAAATTGAAAGCAATTTGCAACATAATGTTATTTTAATCGGTTCTCCAGGTTGTTGTAACTAATCACAAAGTTACGGAAAATTGAAAGCAATTTGCAACACACTGCAAATGTATGAAACATTTTTGTTTGTTGTAACTAATCACAAAGTTACGGAAAATTGAAAGCAATTTGCAACCCCCGAACTGTCAATCAATTGCGGATATTTGTTGTAACTAATCACAAAGTTACGGAAAATTGAAAGCAATTTGCAACTCACAAGCTCTTTTAGACAAATACGACACGGTTGTAACTAATCACAAAGTTACGGAAAATTGAAAGCAATTTGCAACGGATACGTTTTCTTCCAACCTTGGGGCATAGTTGTAACTAATCACAAAGTTACGGAAAATTGAAAGCAATTTGCAACGGATACGTTTTCTTCCAACCTTGGGGCATAGTTGTAACTAATCACAAAGTTACGGAAAATTGAAAGCAATTTGCAACAAAGCGTTTAGACAATGGAAAAACAGATATGTTGTAACTAATCACAAAGTTACGGAAAATTGAAAGCAATTTGCAACATCGAATTGGAGCGAAAGAAAGAAACGGTAGTTGTAACTAATCACAAAGTTACGGAAAATTGAAAGCAATTTGCAACCAATGTACAAATTGTAACTATCTTCATCGTGTTGTAACTAATCACAAAGTTACGGAAAATTGAAAGCAATTTGCAACCGTTTTCTTTTTTTAAGTCTTGTACATTTTGTTGTAACTAATCACAAAGTTACGGAAAATTGAAAGCAATTTGCAACCGCTGAGCCTTTAACAATTCTTTTTGGGCTGTTGTAACTAATCGCAAAGTTACGGAAAATTGAAAGCAATTTGCAACGACAACGTAATTGTACCCGATTTCTTTAAAGTTGTAACTAATCACAAAGTTACGGAAAATTGAAAGCAATTTGCAACATCTATGTTATACTGCTTAATTTTTTTCTGGTTGTAACTAATCACAAAGTTACGGAAAATTGAAAGCAATTTGCAACCGCTGTACAAAACGGCGGTCGGCTTTGTTGAGTTGTAACTAATCATAAAGTTACGGAAAATTGAAAGCAATTTGCAACCGCAAGTCCCACCATGATGATTTCTGCATTGTTGTAACTAATCACAAAGTTACGGAAAATTGAAAGCAATTTGCAACCGAATGCCTGTGCCGTATTTGGAAAAAAACGTTGTAACTAATCACAAAGTTACGGAAAATTGAAAGCAATTTGCAACACGCAGAAAATGCAACACGGCTACTGCTGTGTTGTAACTAATCACAAAGTTACGGAAAATTGAAAGCAATTTGCAACTAGGCAGTAAGCTATACGCCTAATGCCAATGTTGTAACTAATCACAAAGTTACGGAAAATTGAAAGCAATTTGCAACGAAAGAGAAAGTTTAATAGAGATGTGTGATGTTGTAACTAATCACAAAGTTACGGAAAATTGAAAGCAATTTACAACAAATACAAACAGAAAAAACGAAATAGAAGAGTTGTAACCAATCACAAAGTTACGGAAAATTGAAAGCAATTTACAACCACATCGCTATCTACGGCAATTTTCTCGGGGTTGTAACTAATCACAAAGTTACGGAAAATTGAAAGCAATTTACAACGGGCGGTGTAGCTCAACGTAGCGTTAGGCAGTTGTAACTAATCACAAAGTTACGGAAAATTGAAAGCAATTTACAACTCATTACAACTAATCGCATCGTACGAGGCTGTTGTAACTAATCACAAAGTTACGGAAAATTGAAAGCAATTTACAACTGAGCGAAAGCGAGGAAGTGGTGGGGAGAGGTTGTAACTAATCACAAAGTTACGGAAAATTGAAAGCAATTTACAACATCGTGGATTAAGTTAAAGCCTTTTTCTTGTTGTAACCAATCACAAAGTTACGGAAAATTGAAAGCAATTTGCAACGATTTCTCGCATGTTATCCATGTTGATATTGTTGTAACTAATCACAAAGTTACAGACGATTTAATATGCCCGCTCTTTGTACGACTTCAAATAATGAAGGTTTAAAGTATCCATTACAAAAGATTTCAAGCAGTAAATTATGTCCTCGTCCTTTTTCTGACGTAAGATGTCGAGAAAGATGATAAAAACCATCCTCTTGCTTTTCGTATTTGATTTTTTTTAGCCAAAATCCTGAACGTGTTATGTATAGCCAATCTTGAAATTGGAAAGGTGCATAGCGACAGTCCCAATCAGGAGGATAACCTTGAAGTAATGTTCTGTACTCTATGCTGGAAAGACGAAAGTCGATGCATTCTTCTGCTTCCCAATGCACACTATCGGGATTTGGGTATTCGACTCCGTAGATGATTATATTATCTTGCTTATTCATTTTATAAAGAATTAAGGTTTTTATTTTCAACGTGTTAACTTTCGTGTTTTGGAATTTAGAACTAAGGTTTTGTTCGTTTGCTATTGAACTTTAGAGAACTTGTTTGTGTAAATTTAGTTGAGCATCAAATGTTTTTATAGAAAGGAATTTACATAAACTTAGAGATTATTAATATAAGATATTAGTTCAATAGGTTTACGACTCACATTAAGTTTACAATTCCAAAAAAATCGCTGCGAATAACGGAAACTCCAGTATCTTTGACTAATTGGAATTGAATTTATTTTTGTTATCAAGGAAGGCTTATCAATCCATGCTACAAAAAAGGTTGTGTTTAAATATTGATCTGCCTGGAATTTATTATAGAGATATTCAGAATCATTATGTAGGTTGATGTCTTGGGTTTTTAGCCAGTTGTCGCGTTCTTTTGTTTTATGGGAAAAATAAATTTGCATATGAATATCACCTCGTAGTTGCTCTATGCTATCATTCCCTCTTTTAATAAGCTTTATGTCTCTTTTGGAAATGGTAGTAGCGAGGTTTTTGTCTGCGTCGGGGATAAGAGACGTTTTCAACTCTATATTTTTACCCTTTACCAAAAAATCAATATCTATATTTTCCCCATCTTCCAAATAATTCGTGGAGCTTAAAGTGATATCATTATTTGCAAACCATTTTGCAATCGCTAATTCTCCAATATATCCACGCAATTTGCAATCAAACTGAACATTTTTATGTCTGTATCTGAGATTGTTAATAAACTCGTGCTTTTTTGTTTTTTCAATACACAATATAACATCCTCTTTTGATATTTCTAACTTGATTATGTCTTCTATTGTGACCATATTCATTTTATTGGTATAAAATTCATTATTTTTGTCTTAAATTTCATGTAAATTGCAAATCTAAATGTACAAGAAAAGAAAAAGTACATTTTTTTTGAAAGTTACGCTCCACGTTAGCAAAGATATGCAAAAAATAAAGAACATAATCAAAAAATCCTTTTTGTTTGGTGCTTTCATTTTAAGTAATGCTACTGAGATGAAAACCTAATTAACTCGTTAATAATTTTTTAGCTTTTCCGTATTTTAAATACACTTTTATTTCATACCTTTGCTCCGAAGTTAAATGTTTATATTTCATCGTCTTAAGTAATTATTCGATAAAGGAACTACAACCAAGAGACACATTTCAAAATTATGTTAGATTTAAAAATTCCTCCTATCGTTGTTCTTTCTATTTTTTCGGGAGTAATTATCTCCATTCCTTTTGTTTTTCCTTTTTATGAAGTGAAATCCATTTGGTTATCTACTATTTTTATTATTTCGGGAATAGTAGTTGCACTGATGGGAGTTTCGGAATTTAGAAGATTAAAAACAACGGTTAATCCTACAACGCCTGAAAAAAGTAGTCGAATGGTTAGTACAGGAATTTATAGATTTAGTCGAAATCCGATGTACTTAGGAATGGCATTTGGATTGATAGGATTGGTTTTTTATTTTGGAAATTGTCTTTCATGGTTTGGAGTTGCAGGGTTTGTAGCATACATTACCTATTTTCAGATTATTCCTGAGGAAGTGGTTTTAAAAAGAATCTTTGGCAAATCATATGAGGATTATTGTCAAAAAACAAGGCGTTGGTTGTGAAAAGAATAGATGAAATACCATAAAAAATATAGATTATCAAGAAATGGAATTAGCAAAAGAACTTGAATTTATACTAACCTTAGATAAACTCAAAAACGTACAGCGTCGCAATTATAATTTAGACGATACACGTAGAGAAAACTCGGCAGAACATTCATGGCAAGTGATGGTTTTGGCTCAAATAATGTATCCGTATGCCAAGAATAAGGAGCAAATCGACTTGTTTCGTGTTATGAAAATGCTTTCTATTCACGACATAGTAGAAATTGATGCTGGAGACACCTTTGTCTACGATGAAAAGGCGATGGTTGGAAAGTACGAACGTGAATTGGCATCAGCAAAGCGTATTTTTGGGATATTGGGAGAGCCTTTGAGTGCCGAATTTTTAGCTTTGTGGGAAGAATTCGAGTCAGGAGAATCTGCTGATGCAATTTTTGCTTCGGCAGTGGATAGAATTATACCTTTTATACTGAATGCCCACACTTCAGGTAAAAGTTGGAGGGAGGCCAAAGTGAGTGCCGAAAAGGTACGAAATATTGTAGGGGCAGCGGTGGAAAAAGGTTCCGAAGAGCTAACCGAATTATTTGAAATTCTATTACAACGAAGTATTGATACAGGAAAAATCGTACATATAAATAACGATTAGACTTAGTGAGATTCAAGTAAAACATTCAAAAAAAGATATATTATGAAAGTAACTTATTTAGGACATGCTTGTGTCAATATTGAGATTAACGGCAAGTTCTTCTTGGTTGACCCTTTTATTTCGGCCAATCCTTTAGCTAAACATATTGATATTTCCGATGTTAAAGCAGATTATATTCTACTTACACACGCACATCAGGATCATATTTTGGATGCCGAATTTATTGCTAAAAGAACGGGAGCAAAACTGATTACCAATCCAGAGATACTGGCTCACTACAGATCTTTAGGTTTGGACGGACACGAAATGAATATTGGAGGTTCATACCGATTTGAGAATGGAACTGTGAAAATAAAAATGACAAAAGCTGTACATTCGTCTTCGTTTTCTGACGGTAAGTATGGAGGAAATCCCGCAGGTTTTTTGATTAACTATGAAGGCTTAACAGTCTATATTTCAGGAGATACAGCACTACATTTGGATATGACCATTATTCCAAGCCAATATAAAGTAAATTTAGCGGTTCTTCCAATAGGGAATAATTATACAATGGGAGTCCGAGATGCTTTAACAGCGGCCAAATTCGTAGATGCTATCCATACCCTTGGAGTGCATTATGATACTTTTGATGTTATCAAAATCGATCGTCAAGCGTCAATAGATAAATTTGCAGCAGAAAATAGGAAATTACATTTGTTAAATATTGGGGAAAGCTTTGATGTAAAGGATTTTAGGTAATCTCTATGGATTAAAGTTTATGTACTTAAACACAAATTGTCTAACTATTGGAAGCAAAATATCTTTTGGTTCTGAAAATAACTTTTTTAGTTAAAAGTTTCATTTTTCAGACATAAACTTGTTTAGCTTCTGTAAAATATGTAAGAAACATTTTGAATACGAAAATTAGTAATTTAGCTTTAGTATTATCATTGATTATTAGTCAAATGGCTATATCGCAAGAGGTGAATCATCAACATCGTTTGGATACGATACTGCCTATTATTGAAAAGATTGAATACAACCGATATGGGAGTGCGTTATCGAAAATGTTTGAAATTGACGATAAAGACCAACAAGGTATTTTTAGACCATCGGAATATCGACCAATTTATTTGATACCTTTTCGTTGGACAGATAGAATGAATCGGCAACCACAAAATACCAATCCACTTAGGGGAAATCCGCCATATCGGGATTTTCAGGATGTAGAAACGAAATTTCAAGTAAGTTTGAAAACCAAAGTTTGGCAGGATTTTTTAGGTTCCAAAGGAGATATTTGGGTAGCTTTCACACAACAGGCATATTGGCAGGTTTATAATGGAGAATTGTCCCGTCCGTTTCGGGAATTAAATTACGAACCCGAGGTCATGTATTTAATTCCTTTGAACTTATCCGCGGGAGGCTTTAAATGGCGTTTGACGGGACTTTCTTTAAATCACCAGTCTAATGGAAAGGAACATCTCTATTCCCGAAGTTGGAATCGAATTATTTTAATGAATGCTTTCGAGTGGGGAGATTTTATGTTTATAACCCGATTTTGGCGACGTATGAGTGAAAAGAAAAATGATAATGATAATCCAGATATAATTGATTATGTAGGAAGAGCTGAATTAAATGTGTTTTACATGGCTAAAAGACATCAAATTCTATTTTTAACACGTAACAATCTGAACTTCAAAAACAATAGAGGATTTGGCGAGTTGACCTATGTACATTCTGTTGGTAAAGGAGGATTACGACTTTTTGCTCAGGTATCCACAGGCTATGGAGATTCGCTCATCGAATATAACCACAAACAAAATACAATTGGGGTAGGTATCATGCTCTCCAGCTTTTAATAAAAAGTTCGGGTGAGATAAAATTATAAGAAAATGAAGCTATTCGATACTTTTCGAACAGCTTCATTTAGCTTTATTTTTTATTTCTTAACTTTTTTAGTGCTGATAGAGCTTAAGTAAAGAAATTTAATAGAAGAATTAGTCTCTAATTTTTATTTTGTATTGAGAATCTGTAAAATAGGGTAGTATCTTTTTTTAAAATCGTTATAAATTAGGTTTTGTAATGTTTTTTAGTTGTAGATTAACTGTTAAATACGTAAATTTGTATTCAATTTTAAAAAACTATAAACAAATAATTAACAGTTAATAATGGCAGCACTATTTAAAACATCTATTGCTCGAAAGGTGGCGATGGCTCTATCGGCACTTTTCCTGATTGTCTTTTTGGTGATACACTTGGCGGTGAACTTTACTTCGGTTTTTAGTGCCAGTTTGTTCAACGATTTATCACATTTTATGGGAACCAATCCCTTGGTTCAAGGCGTGATGCAACCCATTCTGATGTTGGGAGTTATTTTCCACTTCGTGATGGGTTTTGTTTTGGAAATCCAAAATCGCAAAGCCCGTGGAGCTAACGCTTATGCCCGTTACAACGGAGCGGCAAACTCCACTTGGATGTCACGTAATATGATTATCAGTGGTGCGTGTATCCTCCTATTTTTGTTATTTCACTTGAAAGATTTTTGGGTACACGAAATGACCGTGAAGTATGTAAACGGAGATATGTCAGGCTTGTCAGCCGACGGAGGTTTCCGCTACTATACTGACCTTATCGTAGCTATGAGTAATCCTATTCGCGTGGCGGTGTACGTGTTAAGTTTTGTTTTCTTGTACCTACACTTGATTCACGGATTCCAATCATCATTCCAATCAATGGGTTGGAAAGATGATAAACGCAAAAAAATCATCAGCAAATTAGGTAGCATCTATTCTTTGGTGATTTGTGGCGGATTTGTTTTCGTTGCTTTGTTCCATTATTTTAATCATTTATTAGGGAAATAACTATGAAGAAATTAGATTCAAAAATTCCAGAAGGTCCTATCGCGGAGAAGTGGACAAAACATAAAAATAAAATCAATTTGGTAAACCCTGCAAATAAACGTAATATTGATATTATTGTTGTAGGAACGGGGCTTGCAGGAGGTTCTGCTGCAGCTACATTGGCTGAATTAGGTTATAATGTTAAGGCGTTTGCTTATCAAGATTCGCCACGTCGTGCTCACTCTATCGCTGCACAAGGAGGTATCAACGCTGCGAAAAACTATATGGGTGACGGAGACTCTAACTACCGACTTTTTTATGATACGGTAAAAGGGGGGGACTTCCGTGCTCGCGAAGCTAACGTATACCGTTTGGCTGAGGTTTCAGGAAATATCATCGACCAATGTGTGGCTCAAGGAGTTCCGTTGGCTCGTGATTACGGCGGATTGTTGGACAACCGTTCGTTTGGAGGGACGCAAGTTTCCCGTACTTTCTATGCAAAGGGACAGACAGGACAACAGCTTTTGCTTGGAGCATATTCAGCAATGAACCGACAAATAGCTCGTGGAAAAATTGATATGTACAATCGCCATGAAATGTTGGATGTTGTGGTAGTTGACGGCAAGGCTCGTGGAATTATTGCTCGTGATTTGGTTACAGGTGAAGTAGAACGCCATTCAGCTCATGCAGTGGTAATTGCAACGGGAGGTTACGGAAACGTATATTTCCTTTCTACCAACGCCATGGGCTGTAACGGAACGGCAGCTTGGAAGACTCACAAAAGAGGAGCATTCTTCGCGAATCCTTGTTTTACGCAAATCCACCCAACTTGTATTCCACGTTCGGGAGATTATCAATCAAAATTGACATTGATGTCTGAATCGCTTCGTAACGACGGACGTATTTGGGTGCCTAAAAATATGGATGATGTGTATGCTATCCGTGAAGGACGTAAAAAACCAACTGAAATTGCAGAGCAAGACCGTGATTATTACTTGGAAAGACGTTATCCTGCTTTCGGAAACTTGGCTCCGCGTGATATCGCTTCACGTGCTGCTAAAGAGCGTTGCGATGCAGGTTACGGAGTGAATGCAACAGGCGAGGCTGTGTATTTGGACTTCTCTTCTGCTATTGAGCGTTACGGAAAGGAACAATGTAAAATCCACGGAATTGAAAATCCTTCCAAAGAAGAAATTATAAAACGGGGAGAAAAAATTATTGAGGCAAAATACGGAAACCTTTTCCAAATGTATGAAAAAATCGTTGATGAAAATCCGTATAAAACGCCAATGATGATTTACCCTGCAACGCACTACACAATGGGCGGAATTTGGGTAGATTATAACTTAATGACTACAATACCAGGATGTTACTGTATCGGTGAGGCGAACTTCTCTGACCACGGAGCAAACCGATTAGGGGCTTCTGCTTTAATGCAAGGTTTGGCAGACGGATATTTCGTTCTTCCTTATACTATCGGAGATTATTTGGCGGCTGACATTCGTACAGGAAAAATCTCAACAGATTTGCCTGAATTCGTTGAAGCAGAGCGTGTTGTAAAAGAGCGTTTGGCATTCTTCATCAATAATAAAGGAACGAATTCGGTAGATTATTACCACAAAAAACTTGGAAAAGTGATGTGGGATAAAGTAGGAATGGCACGTAACGCACAAGGATTGAGAGAAGCTATTCAGGAAATTCGTGAAATTCGTGAAGACTTCTGGAAAAACGTTAAAGTTACTGGAGAACTTACAGGAATGAATACCGAGCTTGAAAAAGCAGGTCGTGTAGCTGATTTCTTGGAGCTTGGAGAGCTTTTTGCCAAAGATGCTTTGGAGCGAAACGAATCGTGCGGAGGACACTTCCGTGAAGAGTATCAAACTCCTGACGGTGAAGCACTTCGCGATGACGAAAATTATGCTTATGTAGCGGCTTGGGAATACACAGGGAACCCTAATGAGGTGAAATGTACCTACAATCCAAGCGAGGAAATTATGCATAAAGAAGAATTAGAGTTTAAAGATATAAAATTAGCACAACGTAGTTATAAATAGGAGAAAGAAGGAATAGAAAAATAGAAAGATTAGAAGAATAGAAAGATTATAAGGAGATAGGTTTGTAACAATGTTAAATAAAGTTACGTCATATAAAGAATTAGTCGTTTGGCAAAAATCAATGGATTTAGTCAAGAGAGTATATGAAGTAACTCGCTTATTTCCTGAGGAAGAAAAATTTGGGTTAACAAGCCAAATTCGCCGAAGTGCAGTGTCGATACCATCCAATATAGCAGAAGGTTGGGGACGAGCCTCTTTGAGAAGTTGCTTAAACTTTTTAAGAATAGCACAAGGCTCTCTTTTTGAATTGGAAACTCAAATATATATAGCAAAAGGATTGGGTTTTTCATCGGACAGTCATATAGAAGAACTCATTTCTGAAATAGGAAAAATGATAGGTTCGATGATTTTCAAAATGAAATCCAGAGATAATATCCAAAGCGACCCAAAAAACTGAAAATTCTATATATCTAATCATTCTTACTTCCTAATCTCCCTAAACCCTAAGTACAATGAATTTAACATTAAAAATTTGGAGACAGAAGAACGCCAACGAAAAAGGTCGTATGGTAGAATATAAAGTAACCGATATTTCCGAGCATATGTCGTTCTTGGAAATGATGGATATACTTAATGAAAGTTTGGTAGCCAAAGGTGAAGAGCCTGTGGCGTTTGACCACGATTGTCGTGAGGGAATCTGTGGTATGTGTTCGCTTTTCATCAATGGGGAAGCTCACGGGCCTGACCGCGGAATTACTACATGTCAGTTGCATATGCGTATGTTCAATGATGGTGATACCATCACTATTGAGCCTTGGAGAGCAACCGCTTTCCCTGTAATTAAAGACTTGATTGTGGACAGAACTGCTTTCGAGCGTATCCAACAAGCAGGAGGATATATTTCAGTAAATACTTCGGGAAATACGCAAGATGCTAATGCGATTCCAATCCCGAAATTCGATGCTGACCGCTCAATGGATGCTGCTTCTTGTATTGGCTGTGGAGCTTGTGTGGCGACGTGTAAAAACTCATCAGCGATGTTGTTTGTAGCGGCAAAAGTGTCACAATTTGCATTGCTTCCACAGGGACGTGTAGAGGCTGCTGATCGTGTGATGAACATGGTACACCAAATGGATTTGGAAGGTTTCGGAAACTGTACCAACACAGGAGCTTGTGAGGTAGAATGTCCGAAAGGTATTTCTTTAGAAAATATCGCGCGTATGAACCGTGAGTATTTGAAAGCAAGTTGCCGATAGATAACCATTAGAATAAATCGGATGGGTAGAGAGCATAAAATATTCCCTATTACATATCAGGGGGATGTTTTATGCTTTTTTTTGGATTGCTGTGAGAAATACTTAACATTCACTTAATATATGATTTCGTGAAAAGATGCATTTTTGTCGCATCAAACTAACTTTAATATTTAACACAAACAAAATGAAAAATTGGTTTTTAAATTTAGCCTTAATTTTATGTGCTACAATGACTTATGCTCAGGGAATAGTTACCGGTAAGGTCATTGATGGCGAGTTTAACGCACCGCTCTTGGGAGCTAATGTACTCATTCAAGGAACTACCAAAGGAGTATTTACCGATGCTGATGGAAAATTTTCATTGCAAGTGGACAGTGACAGTGGAGTTTTGGAAATCTCTTATTTAGGATTTGTTACAAGACAAGTACCTTTCAAATTGACAAGCGGTAAGGCTAATATCAATGTAACCTTACAATCCGACGCTGAGAGTTTGGGAGAGGTTGTTGTTACGGGAGGTACTATTATTGACGTAGTTAAGGATCGTCAAACACCAATTGCTGTTTCAACCATTCCAGCAGTAGTAATTCAGGAAAAGGTAGGAAATCAAGAATTTCCTGAAATTATGAAACATACACCTTCTGTACAAGTTGCTGGACAGGCTGGAGGTTATGGAGATGCTCGTGTGAACGTACGTGGCTTTACCCAAGATAATACAGCATACCTTCTTAATGGTCAGCCAATTAATGGTATGGAAGATGGCAAGGTATACTGGAGTAACTGGTCAGGGCTTTCTGATATAGCTAATGCTGTTCAAATTCAACGTGGATTGGGGTCTTCAAAATTAGCAATTTCTTCAGTAGGAGGTACCGTTAATATTGTAACTAAAGCCACAGATAAGAAAGAAGGTGGTTTAATAAGGGGTACCATTGCAAATGGAAATTATGTGAAGTCAACTGTGGGATATAGTACTGGTTTAACAGAAAAAGGATTTGGAGCGAGTATTTTGTTTTCTCATTGGCAGGGAGATGGTTACAATCACGGAACAAAGGGGCAAGGACAGACTTATTTTATTTCTTTAGGTTGGAAGATTAATGATAATCATTCGCTAAATCTTTTGGCAACGGGAGCTCCTCAATGGCACGACCAAAATTACACAAAAGCTATTTCAAGTTATCTTAAGTATGGACTTAAATACAATAATAATTGGGGATACAGAGATGGTCAATACTATTCAACTCGAAGAAATTTCTATCACAAACCTGTATTTAACTTGAATTGGGATTGGAATATTTCTGACAGAAGTTCATTATCAACTGTTTTGTATGCTTCGATAGGGCGAGGAGGAGGAACAGGACCTCTTGGAAGTACTTTAACAAATTCTGATACTGGACTTATTGATTTTGCAGAAATACAAAAACGTGATGCGGGAAAAGAAACTGCTACTTATGGAAATAAGGGGTTGGCAATGCGAGCTTCCTATAATAACCATTTTTGGTATGGAGGTGTAGCTAATTTTCAACATAATCTCTCTGATAAATTTACTTTGAATCTCGGGACAGATATCCGTAGATATGAAGGAGATCACTTTAGAGCAGTGACAGACCTTTTTGGGTTCACAAATTATGAAGATTCTACAAGAGGTCGTTTTTATGGAAAAAATGTTGTAAATAAGGCACATACAACAAATCCTTGGAAGGCAATGACACAAAAAGTGGAAGAAAGTCAGAGAATCGCTTGGGATTATTCTGAAACAATTACATACGGAGGACTTTTTGGACAAGCTGAATACAAAACGGAGCATATTTCAGCATATGTTCAGGGTTCTATATCAAGACAGCAGCATACAAGAACGGATAGATATCAATATGCTTCGGGTAATCAGGAGGCTTCAAAAGTGTATAACAACGGATTCAATGTTAAAGGAGGGGTAAACTGGAAAATAAATTTACAACATAACGTGTTTGCTAATGTTGGTTATTATTCTCGTCAGCCTTACCACGATAACGTCTACTTGAATTATAAAAACGATGTTAATCCGTTAGCTCAAAATGAAAAGATATTTGGGATAGAAGCTGGATATCAGTTCAATAGTGATATTTTTGATGCAAATCTTAACTTATATCGTACTTCTTGGAAAGATAGAGTTACTGCTAAGTCAACAACTGATGCTACTACAAACCTAACAACGTATACAACTAATTCAGGTTTAGGACAATTGCACCAAGGAGCAGAACTTGATTTTAGAATAAAACCATCCCAATTAATTCAGTTTAATGGTTTTGTTTCATATGGGAATTGGGAGTATCAAGATAACTCATTGACCAAAACGTATGATGATGATCTACAATTGATTAATGAAAAAGTAGAAGATGTTAAAGGAGGAAAAGTAGGTGACTCTCCTCAGTTTCAGGTAGGTATGGGATTTGTTTTAAATCCTATAGATAGATTGAAGTTTGATGTTGATTGGAAGTATAACGATAATCTATATGCGGATATTGTTTTGAAAGATAATTTAAAATTACCTTCTTATAATCTATTTGATGCGGGAATTTCGTATAGATTACCTTTGGTAAAAGATCAAAGTATTGCTTTCCGATTTAACGTAAATAACTTATTTGATACCACTTACATAGCTGAGGTAAGTTCAGACAGAGGTAAAATATATAGGGTAGATGGTAAAACCAAAGAGACCTATCAAGGATTGGATGTTCGGAATTTAGTTCGTTTCGGTTTCGGAAGAACTTGGAACTTTGGTATAACTTACAGATTTTAATTGTCAAATATAAATTAGTAAATAGGCTATCCGAAAGGTCGATTTTAAATAAAAGTGTGTTTTTAATATATTTATTATCAATAACTTATTTTTTAAAATCATTAAAATTAGACTTTTCGGGTGGTCTATTTGTGTAAATAGAATATTTATGAAAAAAATATACTTTCAAAGATTTATTTTTTTATTAATTTCATTACTTTTCATTGGATGTAACCCATCTAAGACAGGTGTCAGTAAGGTCGAGGAGAACTATGTGCTGTTTGTGTCTTTCGACGGTTTCCGACACGATTATGCAGAAAAGTATAATCTTCCTAACTTCAAGAAATTAGCAAAAGAAGGAGCTACAACTCCAATGCTATTATCTTCATTTCCAAGTAAAACTTTTCCAAACCATTATTCTCTTATCACAGGTATGTATCCTGGTAATCATGGTATAGTAGATAACAAATTTTATGATCGTGGTCGTGATGCAGTTTATGCCATCGGTGATAGAGCTAAGGTACAAGATGCTCATTACTATCAAGGATATCCACTTTGGCAATGGTTACAGTCCAAAGGAATGAAAACAGCATCTTATTTTTGGGTTGGTTCAGAGGCTCCTATTCGAGGAGAATATCCAACCTATTACTATGATTATGACGGAAAAGTATCCAATGAAGCTCGGATTGATGAAGTAGCTCGTTGGTTTCAATTACCTAAAAATGAACGTCCTCGATTCGTCACACTTTACTTTTCATTGGTAGATACGGAAGGTCATAATTCTGGGCCAAACTCTCCAAAAATGCGAGAAACTGTACAGGAAGCTGATCGATTGTTAGGACTTATTATGCAAAAAGTTAAAGACATCAATCTGCCTATTTACACCATTGTGGTGTCTGACCACGGGATGATTGAAATGGATTCCTCCCAAGATATTTTTATAAATTTGGAAGAAGTCATCAAAGCAACTAAAGACAAGGCGAATATTATTAGCAACGGAATGCACGCTCAGGTTTATGTCAACAACCCTGCTGATAAAGCTGAGGTTTACAATCTTTTGAAAGCTGAGTTACCTGCAAAGGTCAAGATATACTACAGAGAACAAACTCCTGCTCACTGGCATTATTCAAAAAGTTCACAGATTGGAGATATTATTTTAGTGGTTGATGCTCCTAATTATATGATTCACAGAGCAAATCATCCGCTAACACGATTGAAAAATAAATGGGGAACACACGGTTATGACCCTTATGTAACGCCTGATATGGGCGGTATATTCTATGCTATAGGGCCTAAAATCAAGAAAGGTTACAAAGTTCATACTTTCGAAAATGTCAATGTATATCCATTAATAACCAGAATTTTAGGAGTAGATAATCCTGAAAATATTGATGGGAAACCAGAAGTTTTGGCTCCCATATTGAAGTAAGAATATTTTTTGTACCTTTGCCTTGCTCCTGACTTTGATGGGGTGAAACGAAGGTCGGAATTACATTTTTTTTGTAGCCTCGACTTATGTACTGTTTCTGTTGATTATTCTTCAACAGTTTACATAGGTCGAGGCTATTTATAATAATTACATAATAATCTTTTAAAAACAAAATCTATGAAAATAGTAAAAAAACTTTTGAAAATCACAGTTATTTTTGTTGTGCTACTTGTGTTGGCTATGGTAGCTATTCCATTTTTCTTCAAGGATAAGATAAAGGAAAAAGCCATTAGCTTGGTTAATGAAAATATCAATGCAACAGCCTCATTAGAGGATGTTTCTCTCAGTTTATTCCGTAGCTTTCCAAAGGCTGATGTTACCCTCACCAACTTTAGTATAGTCAACAAAGAACCGTTCGTAGGGGATACTTTATTTACAGCACAGAAAATAGCTGTTAAAGTAAGTGTGACCGATTTGTTGTCAGGTAATTACAACATATTAGGCTTCGATTTGAAAGATGCGTCAGTTTTCATTCATATGAATAAAGAAGGGCAGGGAAATTTTGATATAGCTTTGCCTTCAGAAACAACACAAAAGGAAAGTCAGTCCACCCCATTCAAGTTAGGGATACAGTCTTATAATATTGAAAACATGAAGTTTACATTCAAGAATGACGATGGTGATATGCATTTGCTTTTGGATGAACTGAACCATACTGGAAAAGGAAATTTTGAAAACGAAGTATTAGATTTGAATACGAAGACCGATCTGAAAATATCATTTTCGATGGACAAAAGCAATTTTATGAATAGAATTCCCGTTTCGTTGGATGCTATTTTAGGAATTGATTTGAATCAGCAAAAGTATACGTTTAAGGAAAACAAAGCAATTATTAATCGTTTGGAGCTCGTTTTCGATGGATTTGTAAAATTATTAGAAAACGGACAGCATTATGACCTAACTTTTAATGCTCCGTCAAACAGTTTTCAAAGTTTCTTAGCGTTAATTCCAGAGGCGTATTCCAAAGAAATTGAAAAAGTGAAAACTACTGGCGATTTTACACTAAAAGGAAATGTCAAAGGGGACATGGTAGGGGATAAAATACCAACATTTGCTATGGAAATGACCTCTCAAAAAGCTTCATTAAAGTATCCTGATCTACCCAAAAGTATACAAAATATCAACATTGATTTGAAAGTAAAAAATACAACGGGAATTATGAATGATACTCAAGTCAATTTGGATAAATTTACAATGACTATTGATCAAGATCATTTTACAGCTAAAGCCCATGTGTACAACGTAGTTGACAATCCGAAAGTAAATGCTGCATTGAAGGGAACGGTAAATTTAGCAAATCTTTCACAAGCCTATCCTATATCTTTAGACAAACAATTGAAAGGAATTTTTAAAGCCGATATAACCACCGAATTAGATATGAATTCGGTTGAAAAACAGAAGTTTGAAAATATTAAAAGTCAAGGAGTTGCATCTTTACAGCAGTTCGTTTATGAAGGTGAAGAATTCGTGAAACCTTTCCATATTGACGAAGCAAACTTAGATTTTTCAACGGCTCACATTCAATTGAGTAAATTTATTTCACATGTCGGAGATTCTGATTTAAAACTTAACGGGCGTCTGGATAATTTATTTGGATTTCTATTCAAAAATGATGTTTTGAAAGGGAATTTTGCTTTGAATTCTAATAAATTAGTAATTGCAGATTTTATGCAACCTGCAACCAATCCAATAGAAAATCCAACAGAAAGTCAATCTAAAGAAGTAACAACAGCTTCATCAACAACGACAACATTAAAAATTCCATCATTTTTAGATTGCACGTTCGTAGCAAATGTTGAAACGGTAATTTATGACAATTTAGAATTAAAAAACACCTCTGGGAAACTGATTATCAAAGAGGAAAAAGTGCATTTGGAGAATTTAAGAACTGATATCTTAGGAGGAAATGTGGCTATTAGTGGTAATGTATCAACTAAAGATGCTATTCCAACTTTTGCTATGGGCTTGGATATGTCAAAATTAAATATTGTAGAGGCATTTACAAAAATAGAAATGCTATCAAAAATAGCTCCTATTTCTAAAGTTTTGCAAGGAAAAATAAATACTGTAATTAATGTTACAGGGAATTTGAAGAATGATATGACCCCCGATTTGAGTACTCTTTCTGGAGATATTTCCGCAGCTTTGGTCGATTCGAAAGTTAAGAGCGAAGAGTCTAAACTATTGACTTCCTTAGCTTCAAATTTTCAAAGTTTGGATTTCTCAAAATTGAGTTTGAAAGATTTGAAAGTAACAGGGAAATTCAAAGATGGTAAGGTAAATGTAGAACCGTTTAAAGTGAAATATAAAGATATGTCGATTGATGTAGCTGGAACGCATGGTTTTGACCAAGTGATGGACTACAATGTGGTGTTTAACCTGCCACCACAAATGTTGGGAAGTGAAGCAAGTGCAACATTAACCAAACTCACAGGAAATCAAGCAAAGGTAGATAACATTGCCATAACTGCCTTACTTGGAGGGACATTCGACAACCCTAAAATTTCAACCGATATGAAACAGTCAGTGGCCAATTTAGCTTCTCAAATAGCTAAAAATCAAATTAATAATCTTAAAGATAAAGGAACAGATGCCCTCAAAGGATTGATTTCATC
This sequence comes from Capnocytophaga canis, assembly GCF_043187445.1. Taxonomy (NCBI): domain Bacteria; kingdom Pseudomonadati; phylum Bacteroidota; class Flavobacteriia; order Flavobacteriales; family Flavobacteriaceae; genus Capnocytophaga; species Capnocytophaga canis. Next base: position 2,149,248 of record NZ_CP171121.1, read on the forward strand.
TAAAACAGATTCAACTACTGCAGGAAAAGCTAATCAACTTATTGAGGGATTGACAACAAAAAGAGACAGTACTATAAACAAGGTCAAAGACGATGTCAAAGAGAAAGCTAAAGAGGAAGTTAAAAATCAAGCAAAAGGACTTTTAAAAGGTATTTTTGGAGATAAAAAAGAGGAGAAATAGGGTTGTTTTAAGAATGAAAAGCCTGTATAAACCTAAATGTTTTCAGAAAAGTTTATATAGGCTTTGTCGTTTTTTTACATAGAATGTAAGTCTGTTATTTATTGCTGTAAGGTGTTCGTGGTTGTACAACATCCTTAAAACTTTAGTTTCTATATATTTACACATCATACATATATTTCACTTGCAAAAAAAAATAAAAAAAGTTGTATAAAATTGTAAAAAGATGTACCTTTACACTCGAATTTTAAATTAATCAAACAGCTTATGAAATTAAAAATTTTAACATTGTTCGCGTTTGTGTTCAGTTGGTGTTTGACACTTTCTGCACAGACGGTGTCAGTAAAAGGAACGGTTACTGACGAGAGTAAAGTGCCACTACCAGGCGTAAGTGTGTTGATCAAAAACACCACTCGTGGGGTCGCTACCGATTTTGATGGGAAGTACGAAATCAAAGCGAATCGAGGCGAGGTTCTTGTTTTCAGTTACTTAGGTTTTGTAACACAAGAAAAAGTAGTGGGGGGGGTAATAACCTGACTATCAACGTTTTACTTGTTGAAGAGGCTCAACAATTGGAAGATGTAGTAGTTGTTGGGTATGGAACTCAGAAAAAAGAAAACTTAACGGGAGCGGTAGCAACCGTTGATGCGAAGATATTGGATAGCCGTCCTGTAAGTAGCATCACACAGGCTTTGCAAGGAGCTGTTCCAGGGCTTAACTTTTCAGTAGGAAACGGAGGAGGTGAGCTTAATAACTCTCTTAGTATCAACATTCGGGGAGCTGGAACTATCGGGGATACCACCTCGTCTCCGTTGGTGCTAATCGATGGTATGGAAGGTAACTTGAATACGCTCAACCCACAAGATGTAGAAAGTATTTCAGTACTGAAAGACGCTGCTTCAAGTTCTATCTACGGTTCGAGAGCTGCTTTTGGGGTTATTTTGGTAAAAACAAAATCAGGTAAGGAAGGGCGAATTTCCGTAAATTACAATCAGAACTTCAGAATGAGTTCAGCTTTGCTACAGCCCAGAATGCTGGATTCTGAAAGTTTTGCCTACTATTGGAATGAAGCTGCTCAAAATGCAGGTACAAATCTTCCTTTTTCAGACGAAATTATTCAAAAGATAATTAAATACAAAAATGGAGAGCTTAAAGATGCTACTGATTGGAACGAAAAACAAAGAAATTGGAATGCATACACTCAAAGTTGGGCAAATGTAGACTGGTTTAAACAATTCTACAGAAATAATGCACCTGCACAAGAACACAATTTAAGTGTCAGTGGAGGTACTGAAAAAGTTAATTTCTTCTTCTCTGCAAACATATTAGACCAAGAGGGTTTATTGCGATACAACACTGATAAGAGACAACGTAAAAGTGTCGTAGGTAAATTCACAGCAAAACTTCACGATAAAATTAAGTTAGATTACAAGACCCAATTTATTAGAATTGATGACAATAAACCTATTTGGGGTGGACCTCTTTTCTACCACAACGTAGCTCGTCGTTGGCCGACTCTACCCGTGTATGATCCTAATGGTTTTTACAAAGAAGGTAATGAAATTGCTCAGTTAGAGGGAGGTACGTCTTTCGGTCAAGAAGATGAATTTATACAGCAATTGTCTTTTGTTATTACTCCCATCAAAAATTGGAATATCCACGTAGAAGGAAATTATAAAACTAAAAACATATTTAATAACTCATATGCTCTTCCTATTTACTATTATGACAATAACAAAAAGCCTGTTGTATTTCCGTTTGGAGGCATTGGATTAAATAAAGCAGGACAAACTTACGTGTCTGAGTATGGTTACAAATCAGAGTTTTATAGTCCTAATATCTACTCAAATTATAGTTTTTCCATAAATGATATACATAACTTTAAGCTAGTTGCTGGTTTCCAAGCAGAACTTAATAAATACAGAAGTTTATCGGCAAGTAGAGATGGGTTATATACCCCTGATGTTATCACAATCAATACTACATATGGTGATAATGACAACGTAGGCGGAGAGAAGCAACACTGGGCAACCGCAGGTTTCTTCGGTAGAATAAACTATGATTTAGCAGGTCGTTACCTATTTGAGTTCAATACACGTTATGACGGTACCAGCCGTTATTTACGTGACCAACGTTGGAACTTGTTTCTTTCAGGTTCGTTTGGTTGGAACGTAGCTCGTGAAGACTTCTGGAAGTCACTGGGAGGTTTTACTGAACATATAAGCACTTTAAAACCAAGGGTTTCTTACGGTAAATTAGGTAACCAAAATATCAAGAATTGGTATCCTTTCTTCCAGTCAATGCCATTGGGAGCTTCCAATGGATATTGGTTGATAAACAATCAACGTACAAATACCGCTTCTGCTCCTGGTTTGGTAAGTAGTTTGCTTACTTGGGAAAGAGTATCGACTGCTAACTTTGGGCTTGACATTAATATGTTCAAGAACCGCTTAGGAGTCGTATTTGACTACTTCGTCAGAAAAACAGAAGGAATGGTGGGGCCTGCTCCTGAATTACCTTCTGTATTAGGAACAGGAGTACCTCGTTATAACAATACAGATATGGAATCCAAAGGATTTGAGCTTGAGTTAAGTTGGAATGACCGATTAGAAAACGGTCTTGGATATTCTGCAAAATTCACTTTGACTGATAGTAGACAGTTTGTAACCAATTATCCTAACGAGAAAAAATTACTTAATCAACCATGGTATAGTGGCAAAGAGGATAAAGAAATATGGGGATATATTACCAAAGGAATTGCCAAAACAGATGCTGAGATGACGGAACATCTTGCTAAAAACACACCTTCTTGGGGAAGTAATTGGGCTGCAGGAGACATTATGTACGAAGACTTGAACGGTGACGGCAAGGTTAACAATGGAGATAACACAGTGGATAATCCTGGAGATTTAAGAATTATTGGTAACGCTACTCCCCGCTATAATTTTGGGCTTAGCTTAGGTGCAGATTGGAAAGGGATTGATGTTAGCCTATTCTTCCAAGGAACGGCTAAGCGAGATCTTGACCTGAGAGATGTTTATTTCCGAGGTGCTAATGGAAATAGATGGCAAAATGCAGGGTATGTTGAACACTTGGATTACTTCCGTCCCGAAGGCACTAAGAGTCCTTTTGGACCTAATGTAGATTCATACTATCCTCGTCCTATTGAAAATAGTGGATGGAAAAACTTTGAACCTCAAACTCGATGGTTGCAAAATGGAGCATATATTCGTTTGAAAAATGTTCAGGTGGGTTACACAGTGCCTGCTGATATTACTAAATCAATTGGGGTAACGAAACTACGTTTTTACATTTCAGCTGAAAATATTTGGACGTACACCAAGCTAACAAAAATATATGACCCAGAAACTTTTGGAGGAGCTTGGGGAGAAGGGAAGATTTATCCTTTATCAAAAGTGGTCTCTACTGGACTTAGTTTAACTTTCTAAAAGAATAACGAAGATGAAAAATAAAATTAAAAAAACGTTTTTATTACTTGTTGCAACAAGTTTAGGAGTGGCATCTTGTAATGATTTTTTGGATAGAGAACCTCTATCAAATGTTACGCCCAAGGATTTTCTTAAATCAGAGTTAGATTTGGCTACCTATACCGTTACAAGATATGGGTTATTCCCCACACATTCGGGGTGGAATGCGGGTACTTTTATTCATGACAATGGTACCGACAATCAAGCAGGCCCTGGAGCTAGTAATATTTGGCTTCCAGGAGAGGTGCGTGTACCCTCATCAGGAGGATCTTGGGACTTTTCGACGATTCGTCAAATTAACTACTTTTTTGAACAGGTTTTACCTCGTTATGAAAAGGGAGAAATAGTAGGAGATAAAGGTAATATTGAGCATTACATAGGGGAGGCTTATTTTTTGAGAGCCTACGAATATTTCAACAAATTAACTTCATTAGGAGATTTTCCAATAATAACGAAAGTTTTGCCCGAGGATAAGGGAGAACTAATAGCAGCCTCTAAACGTGCTCCCAGAAATGAAGTAGCTCGATTTATTCTTTCAGATTTGGATAAGGCTATAGGGTTGTTGAAATCAGCTCCTTTTTCTAATAAAAACAGAATTAACAAGGAGGTAGCTTTATTGTTTAAATCAAGAGTAGCATTGTATGAAGGAACTTGGTTAAAGTATCACGCTGGTACGGCACGCGTTCCAGGTGGTCCTAACTGGCCTGGTGCTAAATCTCATACAGGATTTTCTTTAGATGTAACAGCTGAGAGTAATTATTTTTTAGATCAAGCAATGAATGCTGCTGAACAGGTAGCGGATGCCGTCAAGTTAGTAGAAAGTAATCATCAAACTCAGCAAACCAAAGCTTTGGAAAATCCATATTTCAAAATGTTTGCAGATCTTTCTATGACAAGTTATAGCGAAGTGTTAATGTGGAGACAGTATAATGCAGAATTCTCAGGACATCACACTATGCACTATTTGAATGGAGGAGCTTCATCAGGGTATACAAGAAATTTTGTAGAAACATTTCTTATGAAAAATGGCTTACCTATATATGCACCTGGTTCTGGTTATAAAGGTGATACAGAGATAGTTGATGTTCGTGCTGATCGTGATGAAAGATTGCAACTATTCATGGTCCAACCTAAAGACACCTTGGTTTATGAAGGAGTGAGCAAGCCTTTAGTAGCACCTTATCCTGAGTTATTGGATAATAATGAGCGTAAAGCCGTTACTGGGTACAATGTTAAAAAAGGAGTTTACGGAAAAGGAGGTAAATACTTGGTAGGTGCTAATCCAACCGAAACTGGTTGTATTGTGTTCAGAGCTACAGAAGCTTATTTGAACTATATAGAGGCTTCTTACGAGAGAACAGGAAGTTTGAACGGTAAAGCTACCTCATACTGGCAAAAATTACGCTCAAGAGCGGGACTTCCAGAGGATCCTAACGTTACTATCGCTGCAACCGATTTGTCACAAGAAAGGGATTGGGGTAAATACTCAGCAGGTAACGTAATTGACGCTACCCTCTACAATATCCGCAGAGAGAGACGATGCGAATTCATAGCAGAAGGAATGAGATGGAACGATTTGAAACGTTGGAGATCATTAGATCAGGTAAAAAATTATGTGATAGAAGGTTTTAATTTGTGGGATTCTATGTACACAAATTATAAAAATAAAGAAGGAGAAACTGTTCTAAAGGCTTTACCAGAGTCTAATCCTAACGTTTCTGCGAAATCTCAGAGCAAGTATTTACGACCATATCAAATAGTGAAAAACAATAACAAATTTTTTGATGGATACAATTGGACACCTGCTCACTATTTGTCTCCAATTGCTTATGAGCATTTTGTCATAGCCAGTCCAGATGGAACAGAAGAGAGTTCAGTGATTTATCAAAATCCTAACTGGCCGACAAAATCTGGAGGAACTCCATTGGATTAAGTAAAATTTCAAGAACTCTATCTTGGCAAAATTTGACAATGAGGTAAAAAAACTCATTGTATTGATACGGTTATAAGAGTTATAGTGAAATCACTTTCATTATAACTCTTATTTTTATAGATATGTGCTAAGAAAAGATTGTTTTGTGATTTGTTTAATATCCGTCAAACCAAGAGTTAGGAAAAACGGTTAATAGCTTAATGGATAAAAATTAAGCTAAAAACTCTGGAAGTCTTATTTTTACTGTCTTTGTAAAGGTTTAAAATTTGGTCGTGTTATAAAAAGTATGATGGTAGTTCTGCTTCGCCTGAGAAATGCCATAATTGAAAAAAAATGGGAGTTTTTCAAATATACGAAATTCTCAGGCAACTTATTTAGAAAATTTTGGTCTAAAAAATAGTCTAATTTTTATTCATTATCCTAATATTTACAACACCCTTTTTTTCAATCTCAAACTATTTCCTACTACACTTACGGAGCTCAGTGCCATAGCGGCTCCTGCAAGCATCGGGTTGAGTAGAAATCCGTTGATGGGATAGAGAACCCCTGCCGCAATGGGAATACCGATGAGGTTGTAGATAAAGGCCCAAAATAAATTTTGACGAACGGCTGCTACCGTATGTTTTGATAAGCGAATAGCTTGTGGAATTTTGGTTAAATCTGACGAAATGAGCGTCATTTTGGCAACATCCATTGCGATATCAGAGCCTTTTCCCATCGCGATGCTCACATCTGCCGTGGCAAGTGCCGTACTATCGTTGATGCCATCGCCTACCATGGCTACTACTTTTCCTTGAGATTGCAGTTTTTTTACAAAGTCTGCTTTGTCTTGTGGCAAAACTTCTGCTTGATAATGTTCGATGCCCGTTTGTTGGGCAATAGCTTTTGCTGTAGCCTCGTTATCGCCCGTGAGCATATACAGTTCAATCCCCATTTGCTGCAATTCTTGGATAGCTTGGACGGAATTTTCCTTAATTTTATCCGAAATTGCCAAAACGCTCAATGCTTTTTCACTATCGGCAAACCAAATTACGGTTTGGGCTTGGTGTGTCCATTCGTTGGCTTTTTCAAGTAGCTTTGCATCAATATTGATATGATTTTCGAGCAGCAATTTTTGGTTGCCTACGAAATACATTTTATCATTAAATATCGCTTTGGCACCTTTGCCTGTGATGCTTTGGAAATTCGATATTTCAACAGTGGTTACCGAGTGGAGTTTAAGTGCAACCGCCTCTGCCAATGGGTGTTCGGATTGTTTTTCAATGCTTAGAAGAATACTTTCAGCAGAGTTATCGTTATTTAGCCAAAGGACATCAGTAACTTCAGGTTTTCCTTGGGTAATGGTACCCGTTTTATCAAGGATAACGGCATTAATTTTATTAGCAGTCTCCAAACTTTCAGCATCTTTAATTAAAATACCGTTTTCGGCACCTTTGCCCACACCTACCATTATTGCGGTGGGTGTAGCCAATCCCAAGGCACAAGGGCAAGCGATAATCAATACCGTAACGGCGGAAATCAAACCTTGTACCCATTGATTTTCAGCACCTAAAACTACCCAAAGTACAAATGTGAGTACCGCAATGGATAAAACAGCGGGAACAAAAACAGCAGCGATTTTGTCTGCTAATTTTTGTACAGGGGCTTTACTTCCTTGGGCATCTTGTACCGTTTTGATGATGTGAGCAAGGAGCGTTTCTTTGCCTACTTTCACTGCCTGAAACTGAAAACTTCCCTTTTGGTTGATGGTTCCTGCATAGACTTTTTCGCCTTCTTTTTTCTGTACCGGTACAGGTTCGCCACTCAGCATACTCTCATCTACAAATGAGTTTCCCTGTGTTACGATGCCGTCCACTGCAATTTTTTCACCGGGTTTCACGAGGATAATATCCCCTGTATTTACCGCTTCTATCGGTGTGATTTTTTCGGTATTTTCATGGAGTACTACCACGGTTTTGGGTTGCAATCCCATTAGTTTTTTGATAGCGGTAGAGGTATTTCCTTTGGCTTTTTCTTCCAAATACCTTCCTAATAAGATAAAGGCGATAATCACCAATGCTGCTTCAAAATACACATGAGGATGGATACCTATTTTGTGCAGATGCTCGGCAAAAATCATCATTACTACGCTAAAAAGATAAGCGATTCCTGTGCTGAGTGCCACGAGTGTATCCATATTGGCGGTGCGATGCTGGGCTTGTTTCCACGCATTCACAAAGAAATCTTTACCCAACCAAAATAGGACAGGGGTAGCAAACAACCACGAAATTTCGTTGCCATAGGGCATATCCATAAAAAACATCCCGATAATCACCACAGGAAGGGACAGAATAATCGCCCAAAACGATTTGAATTTTAGTTTTTTGAGTTTCTCTTCGTGAATATTTTCAAGGGTTTCTTGTTGTTTTTCTTCATTTTCAATGAGTAGGTCGTACCCGCCTTTTTGTACGGCTTTTTTTATTTCGGCAATGCTTGTTGCACTCGGAAAATATTCCACCGTGAGATTACCCGTGGCAAAATTTACCGAAGCCGATACGATGCCCTGGGTTTGCTTTACAATGTTTTCTGCCCCGCTGGCACAAGCCGCACAGCTCATGCCAAGGATGGGGTATGTTGCTTGAGTAATGGGTACTTTATAGCCTAATTTTTTTATTTTTTGTACTGCCAAAGCTACTGATTCTAGGTTTTTGGTATCTAGTACCACCCGCTGATTGTTGATTTCTACTTTAGCACTTACAACGCCTTCTATTTGTAAAAGTTCCTTTTCGAGGAAAGAAGTTGGGTCGGCGAGGAGGTTTGGAATAGGGATTTGTATTGTCATTTTCTGCTTATTGTTAACTTATTATACGTCTACTCAGTTTTTTTCGTTAGAGTTTTTACGAGTTAAATTCTGCTTCAAACTCTAATTTTTGAGCAAATATCGGAATAATATTTCAAAAATGACTATTTTAGATTTTCTAAGAATTATAAACTTACCAAGGTTTATATGACACATGTTAGGGAAATACAGGTAAATTTTGAGAGATTTGTAGATAAGTATATACTTATTCCTTTATATTATTACTCATATATAAGATAAGCTGTCATCATTAAATATACAATGATAGTTGTTTATCTTTTGAAAACTCAATAACTAAATAACACCCAATCCCGTATTGAAAAGTTTTTGACCCAAGAATAAGTTATTTTACGGTATTAATAAGTATTTTAAAGAGTAACATTCTAATTTTTCATTTACAAGTTTTTGATAATAAGTATGATAAGATAATATATGAGAAATATTTCAAAAAAACTTTACAAAACTTTTGGTGTTTTATAAAAAAGTATTACTTTTGCACCCGCTTTGGAAGGCAGTTAGCTATTAGCTTATGTCGTATAGCTTACAGCGCGAAGCAAAACGCTCAAAAAATATTTTGAAAAAAAACTTTGCAAAACTTTTGGTGGTTTAGAAAAAAGTATTACTTTTGCACCCGCTTTCGAAAAGCAGTTAGCTATTAGCTTATGGCGTATAGCTTACAGCACAAAGCAAAACGCTCAAAAAAAATATTTTGAAAAAAAAGTTTTCAAAAGTTTTGGTAGTTTAGAAAAAAGTATTACTTTTGCACCCGCTTTCGAAAAGTAGTTGGCTATTAGCTTATGGTATATAGCTTACAGCGCGAAGTGAAAAGTTCAAAAAAAAATATTTTGAAAAAAGTTTGGAAGTAAAGGTAAAAAGTTATTATCTTTGCACCCGCTTTGAGAGCTAATAGCTGTTAGCTAGTAGCTAAAAGCGAAGAGTAATAAAGTTCATTGAAAAAATTGTTGACAGCACAAGAATAAGATTTAAAGAATTATCCTAAGAGTCGATTACTTATTTGTTAAAGGTTACGATATTAAAGATTTTTAACGATGAAGAGTTTGATCCTGGCTCAGGATGAACGCTAGCGGCAGGCCTAACACATGCAAGTCGAGGGGTAAGGAGAGCTTGCTCTCCCTAGACCGGCGTACGGGTGCGTAACACGTGTACAATCTACCTTTTACTAAGGGATAGCCCGAAGAAATTTGGATTAATACCTTATAGTATTATTTTATGGCATCATTAAATAATTAAAGCTACGGTGGTAAAAGATGAGTACGCGTCCCATTAGCTAGTTGGAGTGGTAACGGCACACCAAGGCTACGATGGGTAGGGGTTCTGAGAGGGATGTCCCCCACACTGGTACTGAGACACGGACCAGACTCCTACGGGAGGCAGCAGTGAGGAATATTGGACAATGGTCGGAAGACTGATCCAGCCATGCCGCGTGCAGGATGACGGCCTTATGGGTTGTAAACTGCTTTTATACAGGAAGAATAAGGTCTACGAGTAGATTGATGACGGTACTGTATGAATAAGCATCGGCTAACTCCGTGCCAGCAGCCGCGGTAATACGGAGGATGCGAGCGTTATCCGGAATCATTGGGTTTAAAGGGTCCGTAGGCGGGCGTATAAGTCAGAGGTGAAAGCACTGAGCTCAACTGAGTAACTGCCTTTGAAACTGTATGTCTTGAATAGTTGTGAAGTAGCTGGAATGTGTAGTGTAGCGGTGAAATGCATAGATATTACACAGAACACCGATTGCGAAGGCATGTTACTAACGACCGATTGACGCTGATGGACGAAAGCGTGGGGAGCGAACAGGATTAGATACCCTGGTAGTCCACGCTGTAAACGATGGATACTAGCTGTTTGGTTTTCGGACTGAGTGGCTAAGCGAAAGTGATAAGTATCCCACCTGGGGAGTACGCACGCAAGTGTGAAACTCAAAGGAATTGACGGGGGCCCGCACAAGCGGTGGAGCATGTGGTTTAATTCGATGATACGCGAGGAACCTTACCAAGGTTTAAATGGGAAACGACGTACCTAGAGATAGGTATTTCTTCGGACGTTTTTCAAGGTGCTGCATGGTTGTCGTCAGCTCGTGCCGTGAGGTGTCAGGTTAAGTCCTATAACGAGCGCAACCCCTGCTGTTAGTTGCTAGCGAGTTAAGTCGAGCACTCTAACGGGACTGCCGGTGCAAACCGTGAGGAAGGTGGGGATGACGTCAAATCATCACGGCCCTTACATCTTGGGCTACACACGTGCTACAATGGCCGGTACAGCGAGCAGCCACTGCGTGAGCAGGAGCGAATCTA
>NZ_CP171121.1:2165000-2462500 GCF_043187445.1 Capnocytophaga canis
AGTTCAAGGTACAAAACTCTTAAATGCGATTTTGTTCTTTGTGATGGTAGCCATTTCTTTACCTGCTAGTGCTCAGTCCAGAGACAAAGCTAATACACTCACTGAGCAGAGAGACAACGAAAAAGAAATGGACAACTACCTCAAAGAGACCCAATCCCTCCAACAACAATACTATCCAAACCATAACAACTATTTTATTCCAATTTTTGAGAGAGCAAAATCCGCAGGACCAGAAATAGTCGCTATAGTAAAGCAAAAAATTCAAGAAGCCTTAGACAAATATGCAGAAGTCATCACCACTCCAAAAGACCAACTCACCGTGCACCTTATGGCAATGGAACTTATGATGCCAGCTACCGAATTTACCAATCATAAGGAGGTCGTAGTCATCGATCCAGAGCGAGATCTCGACATGAGACAACTGGCAGCCAATGAAGCAGTACAGGGAGTAACTAAACATTTCAAAGACGCTAAAGAAAGAGCAACGAAAGAAAACGAAAGAGCAACGAAAGAAAACGAAAGAGCAACGAAAGAACGAGAAAAATCAGTCCAAGAACGTGAAAGAGCAACGAAAGAAAACGAAAGAGCAACGAAAGAAAACGAAAGAGCAACGAAAGAACGAGAAAAATCAGTCCAAGAACGTGAAAGAGCAACGAAAGAAAACGAAATAGCAACGAAAGAAAACGAAGCTATGCAAAAGCGTGTTGCCGAAGCAAAAGCAAATCTGGCAAAAATTGAGGCAAGGGGAAAAGAGGTACACAAACAGGTCAATACCACCATTGATGGTATTGAAGAATATATGATTCAACTTGATATCACTCTCCTACCCAAAATTCCCCAAATGCAAGATTTCGTTAAACAATATATGCTCCTTTGCAAAGAAATAGAAAGAAAACCCAATGCTGTAGGTCAAAAATTTATAGATGCTTATCAAAAATTGCAAAAATAGTTGCTTGTGGTTTGTTTTGTTTATTTTTCGGGAATTGTGATTCTTTTTTTTTTGCTTTAAAAAACGCAACGTTGGTGTAAGGGTAGCACACAAGCCTTCAAAGCTTGGTAGCGTATCTCCAGTACGCAGGAGTGGGTTCGAGTCCCATACGTTGCTCAAGTCATACGCCCGTAGTGTAAAGGCAGCACAACGGCTTTCGGTGCCGTACTGGGGCTTCCAACCCCTCGGTTCAGGTTCGATTCCTGACGGGCGTGCCAATAACTGCCAAGCGAACCCCTTAGGGTTGGTTTTGCCTTAAAGAAAGGAAGGAATGAAGCAATTCTTAAAAACGCTTTTGGAGCGTTTTGATATCGGTTATCAAGAGCAGGAACTTAACTGTGTGCTTACTCATAGTAGTTTTTCGCCGGTGAATAACCATTCTCGGTATGTTTTTTTGGGACAGTTTGCTTTTCGTGGCGAGGTGGCTCGTTGGGCATATGAGCATGTGGGCGGAACAGGCACACAATTGCAACATTATTTGGGGAATATGTTTCGGCAGTCCTTTTTGGAATCTTTTTTTGATAAATACCATTTTAGTAGTACTCGCATCAATCCGGAAATAAATATAGCAAGTCAAAAGCATATATTCGTATACGCCTTTTTAGGATTGGTGTACGCCAATGCTACCCCCGAACAGTTAGAAATGTTTATTTTCAAACTCTTTGTGACCCCCAATGAGCATCTGCTACCGCAAAACCACAAAAGCCTTACCCATTGGGAGCAACTTGTGGTGATTTGCAAACAGCACTTTGACCAAAAGCCGAAACTCATCATCGAAAGCCATCAGGGGCAACCGCTCTTGCGGGTAACCTTAGGTAATACGACCATCGGTAGCCACACCTCGGTAAGTTTCAAATATGCCAAAAAGAAAGCTATCGCCTTGGCACTGAAGTACGTAAGTTCACAAATAGAAGAGCGTGTGAGCCAAATGCCTGTTTATGTTGAAAATCAGCGCAAACTTGCCGAAAAACAAGAAGCCGAAAAGCTACAACGCAAAACGGAGAAGCAGGAAAAACACCGCCAACGTATTGACTTGCATTCCGAAAAAATGCGCATCCGCCGTGAAGAGCGTAAAAAATTAGCTCGTCTTCTCGACCAAAAGCGTCGCCAAACAAAACAACAAGAGAAAGAGAGAAAAACATCTCGAAAGGGACGAAACACGATTTATAGAGAATACACCCGCGAGGAAATTGCTGCAATGAGCAACTCCAAACGTCGTAACCTACAAGATAGAGGAATCATCCCCAAAGGCACGGATTGGATGAAGTAGTGAATGTAAATTAATAAAAAAACGTATTTGATATATTGCTAACAATTACATACCTTTGCGTCTTGGTACGTCGCTACAGCAATAATAAAAACATACATAAATGCTCCGAAAACTAAAACAACGTTGGAACGTAACTTCCAATACGCAATTTTGGCTTATTTTAATAACTTTTACAATAACAGGTTCGTTGTCTGCGAGAATATCTCGCCCTTTTTGTGATTACATAGGGTTGGATTTCAATAATTTACATCCTATTCTAGCATGGACACTTCGGTTAATCGTGATTCTGCCAATATACCAAATTACATTGTTAATAGTAGGAACTCTTTTGGGACAATTCCGTTTTTTTTGGGCATTCGAGAAGAAAATGCTCGGCATCAGGCCCAAAAAAATAGAGAACCCTCAGGAGCAAATTGAGGAAAAAGATTCGAAAAAAACAACACAAATACATAATTAATCTATTAAATTTTACAAATTTCATTTTATTACGGAAGTTCTAAGATTTGTCTTGCGATAGTCTACTCTTTTCGAATTTATGAATCGGTTAAATTATAACAAGATTTAATTTTTTAGGTTTTGCGTTTGAAATGAGAAAAATAAAAATGTTTACAAATGAAAAAGCACTTACTTTTATGGCTCTTCGTGAGTTCTTTAACGACTTTTGCTCAGCAAGGAATCACAAATCAATCGAATGTTGGTTTAAAAAAAATCACGATTGAAGACGCAATTTTCGGATACTACAAAAATCCAGATGCACCACAAGGATACAGTTTGCTATATCCAGAAAATTATTATGATTTGCAATGGATAAAAAATACGAACCAATGGATTCATAGTTCTAACGGAAAGTTTAACATCATCGATGCTAATGGTAAAACAATTAGAACCTTGGGAGATGAACTGATGAAAAACTATCCACAGTTAAAGCGTTTACCTTCAATCGGGTATATTGACGAAAAAGAGTTCATCTTTGAAGCTGACAACACGTACCATATCTATGACTATCAAAGCGATAAGAAAACTGGGAGCATTCGCATCCCACAAGAAGCTGATAACAAAGATTTAAATAGAGAAAGGAATGCGGTAGCCTATACCATCGGAAATAATTTATACCTCGCGATAGCTAATAATGAAAAAATTGTGATTACCAATCACTCTGATAAAAATATCGTTTCAGGGCAGTCTATCCATAGACAAGAGTTTGGTATCAAAAAAGGTACATTTTGGTCACCAAAAGGTAATTTTTTGGCTTTCTATCAGAAAAATGAGAGTAACGTAACCGATTATCCGCTCGTAGATATCAATACGCATCCAGCAGTTCCTAAAATTATAAAATATCCGATGGTAGGACAAAAAAGCGAACAGGCATCAATCGGAATTTTTAACGTTGATACACAGAAAACGATATATTTGGATATTGACACCACCGATGAGCATTACCTGACTAACCTATCGTGGTCTCCTGATGAAAAATATGTACTCATCGCTGAAATCAATAGAGATCAGAACCACTATTGGTTAAATAGATACGATGTTGCTACTGGAAAAAAGGTAAATACGCTTTTTGAGGAGAAAAACGATAAATGGGTGGAACCAGAAAATCCCGCTGTATTCCTGCCAAATAAGAATAATGAATTCTTGTGGATGAGTGAACGTGACGGATTTATGAATCTCTACCACTACAACACGGAAGGAAAACTGATCAAAAAATTAACAAGCTTCAGATGGGTAGTGCAAGATATTTTAGGGTTCGACAGCAAAGGGAAATACGTATACATCTCTGGAACAGGAACTGACCCTCGAGAGAAACATACGTTTAGAATAGATTTGACCAATCCGAAGAAAATTCAACAATTAACAAAGGTAAATGGGACGCATAAAACCCAACTCAGTTCGGATGGAAAATATTTGATAGACGTGTACAGCAGTATTTCCATTCCAAATAAAATTGACATAATTAACACAGAATCAACTAAAAGCATCACTATTTTAGAGGCTAAAAATCCGCTAGAAGGCGTAGCTGTGGGCAGTACCGAATTTGTAGAAATAAAAGCCAACGACGGTACAATACTGTATGGAAAGATGCACAAACCAAGGGATTTTGACGTAACAAAGAAGTATCCTGTCTTGTTGTATGTTTATGGAGGCCCTCACGCTCAGTTAGTTACTAATTCATGGGGAGTTGGTTCTTATCTTTGGATGCCTTTTTTCGCTGAAAATGAACAATATATCATATTTACCATAGACAACAGAGGAAGTGCCAATAGAGGTTTTGCTTTTGAAAGTGTAATTCATCGCCGATTGGGCGATATTGAAATTCAGGATCAGCTTACAGGAGTGGAATATTTGAAATCATTGCCCTACGTTGACGATTCGCGGATTGCTGTTCACGGATGGAGTTTTGGGGGATTTATGGCTTCAAGTTTAATGCTTCGTCACCCCAATGTTTTTACGACTTCCATAGCAGGAGGAGCTGTTACCGATTGGAAGTTTTACGAAGTAATGTATGGCGAACGCTACATGGACACACCCATTTCAAACCCCGAGGGATACGAAAAAAGTCGTGTGGGGAAATATTTGGATAACCTAAATGGAAAATTACTCTTCGTTCACGGGAGTGTGGATGATGTTGTTGTACCTCAACATGTAATGTCTATCATACAAGAATCAATCAGCAAAAGAAAAATGGTTGATTTATCGATTTATCCAATGCATGGACACGGGGTTAGAGGAGTTGATAATGCAAATTTGGTTATCCGAATGTTGGAGTATATCAAACAGCACAACAAGTAGTTTACATAACAAAAAGTATTGAGAATTTTTTATTCATTAAACTCAGACTATGGCATACATCACTGTTTTTTACGGGTATTGCCATAGTCTTTTGTAGCTAAATAACAAAACTAATCCGAATGAAAACCCAAGAAATCATCATAAAAGGGGCAAAGCTCCATAATTTAAAAAATGTAACGGTTGGCATCCCTCGCAATAAATTAGTGGTTGTCACAGGGCTTTCGGGATCAGGAAAGTCAAGTTTGGCGTTCGATACGCTCTATGCAGAGGGACAAAGACGTTACGTAGAGAGTCTGTCTTCCTATGCAAGGCAATTTTTAGGGCGATTGGACAAACCTAAGGTCGACAACATTGTAGGCATCGCTCCTGCAATTGCCATTGAACAGAAGGTGAATACCTCTAATCCACGTTCCACCGTAGGGACTTCTACTGAAATATATGACTATCTGAAACTGCTTTTTGCTCGTATTGGAAAAACTTTTTCGCCCATTTCAGGACAAGAAGTTAAAAAACATACCGTTACGGATGTTGTTAATGCCGTTCTGGCATATCGCGAAAGAGAAAAATTATTACTGCTGGCTCCTATCCATATTCCGAGCGAACGAACGATTTATCAGGTATTGCAAATGCTACTGCAACAAGGATTTCTGCGGATTTTGTACCAAAATGAAATCCTTCGGATTGACGAAATTCAAGAAGGTCAAGTGACTTCTGATTTTTCGTTAGTTGTGGATAGGGTAATCGTACAACACAATGAGGATTTTCAACATCGACTGGCCGATGCCGTTGAAGTAGCTTTTTTTGAAGGTAAAGGAGAATGTTTTATACAAGAAATTGAAAGTGGTAAACGAATTAGTTTTAGTAATAAATTTGAATTGGATGGGATTGATTTTTTAGAATCAAACGTTCATTTATTCAGTTTTAACAATCCGTATGGAGCATGTCCCAAATGTGATGGTTATGGAGATGTGATTGGTCTGGATGAAGATTTGATTATCCCTAACACGAGTCTTTCGGTCTACGATAATTGTATTTTTCCATGGCGAGGCGAAACAATGAGTTGGTTTAGAGATCAACTGGTTAATAATTCCTATAAATTTGATTTTCCAATACATAAACCGTGGTTTGAACTTACGAAGGAAGAAAAAAAATTAGTCTGGAAAGGCAATAAGTATTTTACGGGGTTGGATGACTTTTTTAAAGAACTTGAAGAAAAAAGTTACAAAATCCAAAATCGGGTGTTGTTGGCTCGTTATCGGGGAAAAACGAAATGTTCAGAGTGCGAAGGAAAACGTCTACGCAAAGAAGCTGAATATGTAAAAATCCAAGGTAAGAGTATCTCTGACTTGGTTGATATTTCGATTGAGGAATTACAGATTTTTTTCAAAAATTTACAACTTACTGGATATGAGAAAAATGTAGCTAAGCGTTTACTTATTGAAATTGAAAATCGATTGCAATTTTTATCGGATGTTGGCCTGAACTATTTGACTTTAAACCGAAAATCGAACAGCCTTTCGGGTGGTGAAAGTCAGCGGATTAATTTAGCTACTTCACTGGGGAGTAGTTTAGTAGGCTCCATGTACATCTTGGATGAACCCAGCATCGGTTTACATCCCAAAGACACGGAAAAACTAATCGGCGTACTAAAATCATTGCGTGACTTAGGAAATACGGTAATCGTAGTGGAACACGATGAAGAGATTATGAAAGCCGCCGACCATATCATCGATATCGGCCCAAAAGCAGGTACACACGGTGGTGAGGTAGTGGCTCAAGGTTCATATGAACAGATACTTACAGCCGATTCACTTACAGGGAAATATCTCAGTAAGAAGATGAGTATTGAATTGCCAAAGCGAAGGCGTACCTCTCCGCACTATATAAAATTGATTGGTTGCCGTGAAAATAATCTAAAAAACATCGATGTAACTCTTCCTTTGGATATGCTCACAGTAGTTACGGGAGTTTCAGGAAGTGGAAAATCGACTTTGATAAAGAAGATTTTATATCCGGCTATGTTGCGAGAATTGAATATAAACGGAGATAAAGCAGGGCAATTCACTAAACTCGAAGGAAAATACAAACACATTCAGTCGGTGGAGTTCGTTGATCAAAATCCGATTGGCAAATCGTCGCGTTCCAATCCGATTACCTACTTGAAAGTGTATGACGACATACGGAATCTGTATGCTTCTCAAAAACTATCAAAATTGCGAAATTTCCAAGCAAAACACTTCTCATTTAATGTAGATGGTGGACGTTGTGAAGTGTGTAAAGGAGAAGGCGAAGTTACTATCGAAATGCAATTCATGGCAGATGTACATTTACCGTGTGAAGCATGTGGTGGAAAACGTTTCAAAAAAGAGGTGTTGGAAGTTTCGTTCGAAGGCAAAACTATTGATGATTTGCTCAATACTACCATTGACGATGCTATCATTTTCTTTGACCAACATAAACAACATAAAATTAGTGCAAAAATAAAACCTCTGCAAGATGTTGGACTAGGATACGTAACTTTGGGACAATCATCCTCAACGCTTTCGGGTGGAGAAGCTCAACGTATTAAATTGGCCTCATTTTTGGTAAAATCGGAAAGCAAAGAGAAGGTGTTGTTTATTTTTGATGAACCTACCACTGGTTTACATTTCCACGATATACATAAATTGCTTTCCTCTTTTCAAGCTCTTATCGAAAAAGGACATTCGATAGTAGTTATCGAACACAATTTAGAAATGATAAAGTCAGCTGATTATGTGATTGATTTAGGGTTAGATGGAGGTGATAAAGGGGGTACGGTTATTGCCGAAGGAACTCCTGAAGAATTGATTAAAAACAAAATAAGCTACACAGCAACGTATTTGAAACAGGTGATGTAAGAGAATGAAAAAAGAGGGTACTGATTCTTTCCAGTAACCTCTTTTTTATTTTCATAAATAAAACTAAGAATTTTATTTTTCTTTTTTCAACAGACGTTGAGCCGCATCGGAAGCAGCTATCAAACCTCCCGCTGACATGATTATGTCTTTCAATACTAAGCGACCAGCACCTGAAAGATAAGGAAATCCATGTTGTGGTGTTGGCATATCACCTCCTAAATTTGGCACATATACTTCAGGAGTTGTGATTAAAAATGAGAGTGTGACAATTGACATTCCAAAAGTTAACAATCCTCCCCAAAGTCCGATTTTTGGAGACCATATTCCTAATAAGGTCAATAACCCGATGAGGCAAATCATAGCTCCCAGCCCATAGGAAAAAGTATATGTCCCGTTTTGTTTGTGCCATTCAATATTTTTAGCTACCATTTTTCCTTCTGGATTTTTGTGTAAAACATATTCAGGAACAGTTTCTCCTTTGTCATTTACGGCTGTCTTGTCTGTATTGTTATAAAAGAAACTCATAAAAGGGCTGTTTGTTACAAACGGAACAATGCCGTCAGCCTCATATTGATAGACTTTCAATCCTCCAATCCAAGCCATCACGATAAAGATTGCTACTCGGATGTAATTTACAAAATTACGCTGACTACCAGCTAAAAACGTAAGTAATTGCTTCATTGTATTATAAATTTATATGTTACTAATTTGGTTTGCAAAAGTAGTTATATCGCTAAACATACCTAATGGACAAAAAAGGGTTTTACATAGATTATTTTGCTACAACAGAAATTCCTACCGTTTCCCGAAAATGCTTTGGAGACAATCCAACGGCTTTCTTGAAAAACCGACTGAAATAAAATTCATCTTCAAAATTCATTTCAAAAGCAATTTCTTTGATTGACTTACAGGTCAAGTGCAATTGTTTTTTAGCCTCTAAAACAATGCGTTCTTGAATGAGTTTGGCAGGAGATTTTTCAAATAATTGTTTAATTTTTTTACTGAAAGTATCCACCGAAAGATGAGCTTTATCGGCATAGAAAGCTACACTACGTTCGGTCAGAAAATAAGTTTCTAAGTTTTTTTGAAAATCCAACCCTATACTGTTATTTACTTTCAGCATTAAATCTTTCAAAATTAAACTTTTATCTTTACTTGAAAGTGCCAAAATCAGCTGTAAATATGATCGTAACACCGCCTGAGAATACGTCGTTTTCTCTCCTAATTCGGTTTTTATCCGTTTAAAAATTGACTTTATTTCGCTGAAATGTTCTTCCGATAGTTGAATGTGAGGTTGCATATAAATATTATTGAATAACAGTCCGTTACACGCCACCTCTTCCTTATGGTATTCAATACAATAAAAATCGCCATGGAACTGCAACACTTCAACTTCTCCGGGTATTTCTTTCAAAAATTGTATTTTTTGATAGGGTGATAAGAACAAAATCGTATGTCCATCATATTCAAAATCAACTGAATTTACAGAAAAAGCACCGCTACCTACAAACAAAAAAATACAATAATTTTCTACGCTAAACCCTTCTCTGAGTTGTTGTGTGATATTATTTTTTATTGATATATTCATACGCAATAAAATTTCGTTGAACAAAAATAGTTTTTTTTAGGATTTTGGCAAAATTTTTGAGTGGGAAATGTCTAGATTTTGAAAGTAAACTTATTTTTGATTTTTTTCTATATATTAGGAATATAATACTGAAAATCAATATTCAACGCATAAATATTAAATCACTTTTGAACTTTAAAAAACAAATTTCAACAAAAAGAATTTGATACAGATTTTCCTGAAAACGATTGAATTATATTACTAAAAATAGTCATAGAACTAAAAAAATATATACCTTTGCAAAAATATTTTAATTATATCAATAAAAAAATACAATGAATACTCAAAAATCTTTATTAATGATTGCAACAGCTTTTGTTTTAGCGAGTTGCAGTTCTGTGTCTAAGGTGAGCAAATCTTCCCTTGATGTGGCTCCAAGTTCCTATACATCTGTAGGGAAACTAGCTGATGACAATTTAAAAACATGGCCTCATGAAAGTTATTCGGCCAACTTACCGGGGATGAACTTGGGCGGGGCTTATGATTTGTTGAAAAAAATGAAGCCAAAGCAAAAAGTGATTGTTGGGGTGATTGATTCTGGAATTGACATTAATCACGAAGATTTGAGAAATGTGGTATGGACAAATCCAAATGAAATTGCAAACAATGGCATTGACGACGACAAGAATGGCTACGTAGACGATATCCATGGATGGAACTTCTTGGGAGATGTTAACCATGAAAATTTAGAGTATGTTCGTATCTATAAAACCAAGGACAAAAACAATCCTTTGTTCGAAAAGGCAAAGAAAATGTACGAAAAAGAACATAACGAGACATTAGAAGAAAAAGCTTACATGGAACAATTGTATCAGATGATTTTATCAGCTGATGAAGTGTTAGCTAAGGAGTTGAAAAAAACGAACTATACCAAATCTGACCTTGCTCAACTAAAAACATCGGACGATACTATTGCTCAATATGTTGAATTTATGCAACAAATGTTTAATCGTGTAGATGATGTAAATGTTTTAAAATCAGATTTTAATAATGCTGCTAAATACTACGACTCAAAGTTAAAGCATCATTTGAATTTGAATTTTCATCCTCGTAAAACGATTTTAAAAGATGATGAAAATGATTTTTCCAAAAAAGGCTACGGAAATAACAACGTAATAGGGCCTGATTTGGAGGAGTCATTACATGGAACACACGTAGCAGGAATCATTGCAGCTGAACGTGGCAATGGTATTGGAATTGATGGAGTAGCAAATAATGTACAGATTATGGTTTTGCGTGCCGTTCCTGATGGAGACGAATACGATAAAGATATTGCTTTTGCCATTCGTTATGCAGCTGATAATGGAGCTAAAGTAATCAATACAAGTTTTGGAAAGGGACTTTCTCCTCACAAGGATAAAGTGTATGAAGCTATAAAATATGCCGCTTCAAAAGATGTATTGATTGTAAATGCAGCAGGAAATGATAGCAAAGATATTGATGTAGAAGATACTTATCCGAACGATGAAATAAATGGTAAAGAAATTTCAGATAACTTCTTGACTGTAGGAGCTTTGAACTATATGTTCAACGAAAATCTAGTAGCTTCATTCTCAAACTTCGGAAAAAGAAATGTGGATGTTTTTGCTCCAGGAGTGAAAATTTACGCACCTGCACCTGACAATAATTACAAATTTTTACAAGGAACTTCTATGGCTTCGCCTGAGGTGGCTGGAATTGCAGCTTTGATCAGAGTTTACTTTCCAAACTTAACAGCAGCTCAGGTAAAACAAGTAATTATGCAATCGGGAGTTAAACCAAATTTAGAAGTAAAAGTAGGTGAGGGAGAGAATAAAAAGAAAGTTCCTTTCTCTGAACTTTCAACCTCCGGTACTATTGTTAACGCTCGTAATGCTATCATCTTAGCAGCGAAAATGAGTTTACGAAAATAGGTATAAAAAAATAGAAAGAGGCTGAAATCTAAAAAATCAGCCTCTTTCTTTGTTTTTGTGATAAGAATCACTTACGTCGATTCCTTCGCTCCTGTGATATTTTTTCAAAATCAATAAGGAAAGCGGGATCTTGCTCCTCCAATTCCTCTCGAGCAAAAGCTCTAAGCAAAATTTCCTCGATCCAATAATCCTCTTCAACTTCGGCAGGATTATATTCACTTTTTAGTGAAATATCATACAGCCATGCAGTGTTGTTATACCAAAAGGCATTCCAACCGTTTCGAAGTTCTTTTACTAAATTAAAGGCGGTTCTTCCCGTTTGCCGATGAATCAGTTTTACTAAAATACGCCCCTGTGAACGAGAAAGTTGCTTCAATTCGTCCGTAAATCGGTCTTCAATATATTTTTGGGTACGCTTAACATACGTTTTTTTTGTGCGATTATTTTTCATCGTATCCATCGTTTGCTCCATAACATACAACCGATCGGCAGCCATTTTCGCATACGGATACACCTTTCTAACTCGATTTCGTAAAATTAAATATTGCTTTCGAGCCTCTTCATTGGGAAATGTGCGTTCTGCTCGCTCAAAAACATACACATCACTCAAACGGATTGTATCAATAAGTTGATAATGTGGTTTTCCAATCGTATCATGCTGTGCGTAAGCATGACTAAAGAAGACAAACCCCAATCCATATATCGTCAAAAGTATTTTTTCTCTCATATAAAATTATTTCAGCCAACAAAAATACAAACTATAATGCGAAGTACCAAAAATCACACCATATCCATTTTTCTGTTACAAAATTCATTTTTTTTCAAATGTTTTTTCGAAATAAAATTGTATATTTGTTGTCGGGATCTTACAAAAAAATGTTTACGAAAATGTATTTTGCTTATGGATAGTTTATTTTCACCGATGTATCTCACGTTATTCATTTTGGCTTTAGCCTCTTTCTTTTTTATGCAAGGAAAAGTACGTTCTGATTTAGTAGCAGTTTGTGCTTTGCTGTGTTTGATGTTTTTTAAGATACTTTCTCCAGAGGAGGCTCTGGCAGGATTTTCAAATTCAGTAGTCATAATGATGGTGGGGCTTTTTGTGGTTGGAGCAGGTATTTTTCGCACTGGATTAGCAAAAATGATAAGTAGCCGTATTCTTCGTTTGGCAGGTAATAACGAGAATTTGTTGTTCTTTTTGGTAATGTTAGTAACAGCTTCTATTGGAGCTTTCGTGAGTAATACAGGTACAGTAGCGGTGATGATGCCTATTGTTGTGAGTATGGCTGCGAGTGCTAACTTGAATCCCTCTCGCTATTTAATGCCACTGGCATTCGCTAGTAGTATGGGATTATTCACACTAATCAGTACCCCACCAAACTTAGTTATCCAAGATGTACTCACCCATGGAGGTTACAAGCCGCTTTCTTTCTTTTCTTTTGCCCCTGTGGGACTTATTTGTCTGGTAGTGGGTGGAATAGGAATGTTTTTCTTGAGTAAATATTTAGTAGATACTAAAACAGATGGAGCTACAAACTCTACGAAAAAAGGAAAAACATTACAAGAATTGGTCGATGAATACCGATTGAATCATCAGGCTTTCCGATTCAAAATTCCAAAGGATACGCCATTACTAAACCAATCATTGGCAGAGTTGAAAATTGCCACGAATTACGGAATCACTGTTACAAAAATCACTCGCAAAACCAGTGCTTCGGGCTTCGGTAAGAAATATTTAGAAATAATGGCAACTCCCAACTCCTTGATTTTGCATGGAGATGTTGTCTATTGCAATGGGAGTGAGGAGAATATTCATCGTTTTGCAACAGAAAATGGACTTACGATCGAAGAAGATAAAGAGGGAACTTTTTCTGATTTCCAAGAATCCGGTATCGCTGAAGTGTTTGTAATGCCGAACTCAAAACTGATAAATCATACCATTCGTGAAGCTCGTTTTCGTGAGGAATATAACGTTAGTGTGTTAGGCATAAAAAGGCAAACAACATATCAGCGCGATGATTTTCAAAACATAAAACTTCATTCAGGTGATGCTTTACTGATTCAAGGTACTTGGAAAGACATTGCGGAAATAGGCAACTTACAGGATGATTTGGTTTTGTTAGGGCAACCATTAAAAGAGGCTGCTAAAGTAACCCTTGACCAAAAAGCTCCAATTGCTGCACTGATAATGTTGGCAATGGTCGTAGCAATGGTAACTAACGTTATCCCTACTGTCACTGCAGTTTTAGTAGCATCGGTATTGATGGTCGTCACGGGCTGTTTACGAAATATGGAAGAGGCTTACAACAGTATCAATTGGGAGACCGTTGTACTGATAGCAGCAATGTTACCGATGGCAACTGCTTTTAAAAACACTGGAGCTGCTTCCCTAATTTCAAATGGATTGATTCATCAACTGGGATCTTTCGGGCCTTATGCTTTGTTGGCAGGTGTATACTTCAGCACATCTTTACTTACTCTTTTTATCAGCAACACAGCCACAGCTGTTTTATTTGCTCCAATTGCTTTAAACGCCGCGCAAGGTATGGGAGTCAGTCCCTATCCGTTTCTGTTTGCAGTTGCCATAGCAGCTAGCTTATGCTTTGCCTCCCCCTTCTCAACTCCTCCAAATGCGTTGGTAATGCAGGCAGGACGATATAGCTTTATGGACTACGTTCGCATAGGAACTCCATTACAAATTATTATGGGAATCGTTTTTGTGTTTCTGTTACCATTGTTGTTCCCTTTTTAATGAGGTTTCAACAACAATTTATTTAGTTGGTTTTATTTTAGTTTCCGAAAACTGTACACTTAGCTAATTTTAGCACATACAGTTCTCAATTTTTAAAAATATTTCAACTTTATTTTTTGTTTTTTAGAAAAAAACGTATCTTTGCACCTATAAACGAGGATGGGAGGGGACATAAAGTCCCCTCTTTTTATACAAAATGAAATTAATAGAAAAGGTTAAAGAGTTAGTAGACAATGCTTTAAGTGAAAACCCAGCATTGTTTTTGATAGATTTATCAGTGTCGAACGACAATGCCGTTCGAATTGTGATTGACGGTGATAACGGCGTAGGAATTGACGATTGCATAACCTTAAGTCGTTCTGTGGAACACAATTTAGATCGTGAAGAGATTGATTTTTCAATCGAAGTGACTTCATTCGGAGCTACGGAACCTTTCCATTTGGAGAGGCAATATCAAAAAAACATTGGTCGCACTGTGGAAGTGTTGAAAAATGATGGTAAAAAACATGAAGCTCTGCTTAAAGGTATTGTTGATGGGAATGTAATTTTAGAAACCGAAACACGTGAGCCTAAACCTGTGGGGAAAGGGAAAATAACTGTAAAAAGAGAGCTTCAGATAGCTCTAAGTGATATAAAAGAAACGAAAGTAATCATTAAATTTTAATCGAAATTATTATGGACAATCTTGAATTAATAGAGTCTTTTTCAGAGTTTAAGGATAATAAACTTATCAACCGTGAGACTTTAATGGCGATTTTGGAAGAGGTATTTCGCAATACTTTGAAAAAGAAATATGGTTCAGATGACAATTTTGACATAATCATTAACCCAGATAAGGGGGATTTACAGATTTTTAGAAATCGTGTGGTTGTGGAAGATGGAGAAGTGAAAGACCCTAATCAAGAAATCGAATTATCGGCAGCTCAAAAAATTGAGCCTGATTTTGAGGTGGGAGAGGATGTATCAGAGGAAATTAAAATCAACGACTTGGGTCGCCGTGCTATCTTAGCATTGCGTCAGAATTTGATTTCAAAAATTCACGAGTATGACAGTACTACCATCTATCGTAAATTTAAAGATTTAATTGGTCAAATTTATATCGCTGAAGTTCATCATATTAGACATAAAGCTATTATCCTTTTGGACGACGAAGGCAACGAAATCGTTTTACCAAAAGAGAAACAAATCCCATCGGATTTTTTCAAAAAAGGTGAACACGTACGTGGAGTGATTGAAGGAGTGGAACTAAAAGGTAACAAACCGTCAATCATTATGTCGAGAACATCACCAGTGTTTTTGGAGCGTTTGTTTGAACAAGAAATTCCTGAAGTAGCCGATGGACTCATTACTATTAGCAAGGTGGTTCGGATTCCTGGTGACAAGGCTAAAGTAGCTGTAGACTCATATGACGACCGTATTGACGCGGTGGGTGCATGTGTTGGTGTTCGTGGAGCTAGAATACATGGAATAGTTCGTGAGTTAGGAAACGAAAACATTGATGTTATCAACTATACAAGTAATCCAAATTTGTTGATTGCTAGATCACTGGCTCCTGCAAAAGTAAATTCAGTTACGGTGGATGAAGAAAATAAAACGGCTCAAGTGTTTTTATCACCCGAAGAGGTGTCAAAAGCGATTGGGAAAGCGGGTTACAATATCCGTTTGGCTGGTCAATTGACAGGATACGATATTGACGTATACAGAGATGGCATAGATGACGAAGAGGATATTGAGTTAGAAGAATTTGATGACGAAATCGAAGGATGGGTGATCGAAGAATTCAAAAAAGCAGGATTAGACACCGCTAAAAGTATTTTGGAGTTAGACATCACTGAGTTAATGAAACGTACTGATTTAGAGGAAGAAACCATCCGTGAAGTTATCAGCGTCTTACAAGACGAGTTTGAATAGACCGTGCAGAGAAAGCGAAGTTATATGGCACATAAGGAGTGCTTAAAACATAAAATTAAAAGTAAGCCATAGGTTCAAATCCTAAGCCTATCGCTTATAGCGTAAAGCAAATAAATATAATATATGAGTGAGGGAAAAAATATACGATTAAGTAAGGTTCTAAGGGAATTTAATATTTCTTTAGAGACAGCTGTGGATTATCTTAAAAAGGATAAGGGAATTGAAGTGGAGTCGAATCCGAATACAAAGATTTCGGAAGACGCATACAAAATGCTTTCTGACAAGTTCAACGCTGATAAAAATAAGCGCGAGGCTTCCAAAGAAATCGTTCAAGACCAACGAAAAGAAAGGGAAGCTATCCGAATTGAGCAAGAAAAAGAACATGAGGAAAAACGCAAACAACAAGAACAGGAGGTTATCAAAGCCCGAGGTACAGTTGTGGGAATCAAAACGGTAGGAAAGATTGATTTAGAGCCTAAAAAAGAAAATAAGTCATCCGAAAAAGTTGTTGATAAAATTAAACAATCTACTGAAAAAGAAACTGTTGCACAGATAGAAAATACACCTCAACCTGTTGAGAAAAAAGAAGAAAAGCCTCAAGAAATAGTAGCTACTCAAGAGGAAACTGTTATAGAGGTTACTGAAAAAGAGTCAGTTACGTTTGAAAAAAACAAAAATAAACAAGATAGCAAAAAAGAATTCCCTCAAAAAAACAAATCCCAAAACACTCAAAATGATAAGTATCAATCACTTAATCAACATATTATAAAAGATTCAAAACCCCAAAACGATACTGCCAAAAATCAGGAAAAGGAAGAGCCTGAAGTAGGTGTAATCGAAACACAATATCAAAAATTGACAGGGCCGAAGGTTGTAGGAGAAAAAATCGACCTAAGTCAATTCGATAAGAAAAAGAAGAAAAAGAAAAAAGACAAAGCTAGTAAAGACAAGGAAAAAGTCAATACAGATGCTCCTAAAGAGGATGAAAGTGGCGACAAAAAACGCAAACGTAAGCGTATCAAAAAAGATGATGTAGCCTCATCATCACCTCACAAAGACAAAAAAGACGGTAAAGGAAAGGATAAAAAACAGAAAACTTTTGCAAAAGTAGAACCTACCGAAGAGGAAGTACAAAAACAAGTACGTGAAACTTTAGAAAAATTACAAGGAAAAGCTACTAAGTCGAAAGGAGCCAAATACCGAAAAGAAAAACGCGACTTACACCGTCAGAAAACCGAAAGTGAGTTAGCTCAATTAGAACAAGAAGAAAAAATCTTAAAAGTAACAGAATTTGTTACTGTAAATGAGATAGCTACGATGATGAACGTACCTATCAATAAGGTTATTGGAGCGTGTATGTCACTGGGAATTATGGTAACGATGAACCAGCGTTTGGATGCTGAAACGTTGACCATTGTAGCAGATGAATTTGGCTATGAGGTTGAATTTGTAACCGCTGATATTGAGGAATCTATCCCTGTGGAAGAAGATGAGGAAACGGATTTGATTCCAAGAGCTCCAATCGTAACTGTTATGGGACACGTGGATCACGGAAAAACATCACTTTTGGACTACATTCGTAAGGAAAACGTGATTGCAGGAGAAAGTGGGGGAATTACGCAACACATTGGTGCTTACAGCGTAAAACTTGAAAGTGGGGAAAGAATTACGTTCTTGGATACCCCAGGACACGAAGCCTTTACAGCGATGCGTGCCCGTGGAACAAAAGTTACGGACATTGCTATTATCGTAGTAGCTGCCGACGATGATGTAATGCCACAAACCAAAGAAGCTATCAGTCACGCACAAGCAGCGGGAGTTCCTATTATATTTGCTATCAATAAGATAGATAAACCTACAGCAAATCCTGAGAAGATTAAAGAACGTTTGGCTGGAATGAATCTCTTGGTGGAAGATTGGGGAGGAAAAATTCAATCGCAAGACATTTCTGCTAAACAAGGAATTGGCGTTCAAGAACTATTAGAAAAAGTACTACTTGAAGCTGAATTACTGGAGTTAAAAGCCAATCCAAACAAACGAGCTTTAGGAACTGTTGTAGAAGCATCATTGGACAAAGGTCGTGGATATGTTTCGACAGTATTAGTTGAAACAGGAACTCTACGGGTTGGAGATTATGTATTGGCAGGAACAAACTCTGGAAAAATCAGAGCGATGCACGACGAACGCGGTAAAAAAGTAAAAACTGCAGGTCCTTCAACTCCGATTTCGGTTTTAGGTTTAGATGGTGCCCCACAGGCAGGAGATAAATTCTATGTATTTGAAGATGAACGTGAAGCAAAACAAATCGTAGCTAAACGAGCTCAATTACAGCGCGAACAATCAGTACGTACACAACGTCATATCACTTTGGACGAGATTGGAAGACGTATTGCTTTGGGAGATTTCAAGCAGTTGAATATCATCTTAAAAGGAGACGTAGACGGTTCGGTAGAAGCCTTGACGGATTCATTCCAAAAACTTTCAACAGAAGAAATTCAAGTGTCAATTATTCATAAAGGAGTAGGAGCAATTACCGAATCAGATGTATTATTAGCATCAGCTTCGGATGCGATTATTATCGGATTTAATGTCCGACCAATGGCGAACGCTCGTGCATTAGCTGACAAAGAAGAGATAGATATCCGCACTTACTCAATTATATATGATGCAATTAATGACCTCAAAGATGCTATGGAAGGAATGCTTTCGCCTGTATTCAAAGAGGAAGTTACCGGTACGGTCGAGATTCGTGAGTTATTCAAAATTTCGAAAGTTGGAACTATTGCAGGATGTATGGTTACCGATGGAAAAATCTATCGCAATTCAAAAATACGTATTATCCGCGAAGGCGTGGTTATTTACACTGGAGAACTGTCTTCGTTAAAACGTTTCAAAGATGATGTGAAAGAGGTTTCTAAAGGATATGATTGCGGGTTACAAGTGAAAAACTATAATGACATCAAAGAAAACGATGTATTAGAAGCATTCCAAGAAGTCGCTGTGAAAAAGAAATTGTAAGATTTTTGTGACCAAAAAAAGACTTTCCAAGACATTTGAAAGATGTCTTTATTCTCACGAATAGAAAAGTATGGAGTATAAAACTATGATGAAGTAATCTTTACATTATTGATATATTCATAATTAGAGATTACTTCTCTTCAACTCCTTTATGTAGAATCTGTTACAAATTGGTTCTAACGAAATTTTGATTCTTCTGTATGAATACAGAACTTATCTAAAAAATGTCATTTTTAATAGAGTACACACTTCTATCTTTAAGTTTTTCTTTAACATTAAAGATAACATATTAAATATCCTTTTTTACGTTAATATTTGGGTTACATATACGAAATCTTCCCATGACAACTGTTCTGGACGTTTATCAAAAATAGGATTATTTTTTATTGATTCATCTCTGAGAAAGGATTTAAGGCTATTGCGAAGAGTTTTACGCCGTTGTTGAAATCCTGTCTTAACAATAGTAAAAAATAACTTCTCATCGCAATCCAAATGAAATTTCTGTTTGCGAACTAATCGCAGTACCCCACTTTTTACTTTTGGGGGAGGATTGAAAACCTGCTCTGACACCGTGAATAAATATTCGGCTTCGTAAAAGGCTTGTACAAATACTGACAAAATACCGTAGGTTTTTGTTCCCGCCTTTTGGCAAATACGTTCAGCAACTTCCTTTTGAAACATTCCACTAAATTCGGGTATTAACTCTCTTAATTCTAATGTTTTAAAGACAATTTGTGAAGAAATATTATATGGAAAATTTCCTATAATGGCAAAAGGCTTATGCTTGAAATAAGAAGCAATATCATAGCTTAAAAAGTCGGCAGCGATAATTTTATTCTCCAATTCGGGGAAATGTTTTTGAAGGTAAGCTACCGATTCACGATCGATTTCTACCACGTGTGTATCAATGTTTTTTTGCAATAGAAATTGAGTTAAAACTCCCATACCTGCTCCTATTTCCAGTACCTTTTCGTACCCCGAAAGGGATAAGGTATCTGCTATTTTTTGAGCGATATTTAAATCCTTTAAAAAGTGCTGTCCAAAGTGTTTCTTTGCCTTAACGGTATCCATATATTTTTGTCTTTCTGGTAATAAAATACGAAGATTACTTTTAAATCACTCTACTCCAAAGAAGTTTTCTAATTCTTTCAAGGTTTGGTCAGAGGTTTGTATATCTTTAACTACTATTCCTTTGTTTAGAGCTACAATACGAGAAGTTACTTCAACCGTATGAAGCAAATCATGGCTTGAAATAAGTATTGTAATATTCTTATTTTCAGATAGTTCTTTAATAATACGTTTGAGGCGTATTTGAGTTGTTGGGTCAAGATTAGCAAATGGTTCATCAAGGATCACAACTTCAGGGTTGCCGATAAGTGCAGCAATAATACCCACTTTTTTCTGATTTCCCTTGGAAAGGTCGCGTAAATATTTTCGTGAACCTAAAATCTCATCATTGAAAAACTCTTTATATTGCGTCAAAAAATCATTAACGTCAGCTTTGTTTTGTCCGCGAAGTTCTCCAACAAAATAGAAATACTCCTCAGGGGTCAAATATCCGATAAGAAAACTCTCATCAATGAAAGCAGTAGTAAACGGTTTCCATTCTTCATTAAGATTTACTTGAATACCACGATTAGTGATACTTCCCGTCGAAGGTTCAATAAGATCGAGTAGTAGATTAAAAAAAGTAGTTTTTCCTGCTCCGTTGTTACCTACAAGCCCGAAACTTTCTCCTTTGTTAATAGTCAGTTCGGGAATATTCAAAACAGTTATTCCGTTATACGTTTTGCTGAGGTTATGTACTTGTATCATAAAGGTTTATGCTTGTTGTTTAAATCCGTTAATGGTAATGTATTTTCTTGATTTGTACTTGTTTGCAATAAATTCAAAAAAGTATTCTCTACATAAGAAACCTATGAATCCTAATACTGCAAGAATCATGATTGCCCATGTTTCATCGAAGATTGATTTACATAGCCAACCTATCAATATAGGAAAGACGAGAAAAGGAATCGCTAACAACCATTGAACGATTCCCATTCCTTGGTAGTTCATCATGGTAGATTTGTCCAGATCAATTCGTTTTTTGTTAAATGCACCCATGTAAAGTAGTATGGGCACGTTTACACCAAGGTTGTACAAGGCTGTAGCTAAATTCACCAGCAGAATATGTTTTCCAAAATATACGTAGGGAATAGTAAGTAGTGTGAGCAACAATATAGAGCCATAAATCAAGTATGCTTTGGACTTAACATACTGTTTCATAGGGATATTCTGAGCCATCAGCATTGTATAATAAGTACTGTCCCATGCAGGAATAAACTGCCCGAAATTGATTAAGAAGACTCCTGATAAGAAAATTCCAA
Source organism: Capnocytophaga canis (assembly GCF_043187445.1). Classification (NCBI taxonomy): domain Bacteria; kingdom Pseudomonadati; phylum Bacteroidota; class Flavobacteriia; order Flavobacteriales; family Flavobacteriaceae; genus Capnocytophaga; species Capnocytophaga canis. The sequence goes on from NZ_CP171121.1 coordinate 2,186,500, forward strand.
TAAAAATTGAAAACAAAAAAGACTTACCTATCTCAGGATTTGGATAAAAAAGAAGTCCGTAAAAAACGAAAAACATCATCGTCCAAATAACAGATTTACTACGCTTATTCCGCCAAATAAGCTTCAAATCAAGCTGTAAAAACGGAGCTATATCCCCAAAAAGTCTCACCCAACCGAAATCGGCAGTACTTACGGTTTTGTTCTTTGATTTTAATACGTTATCTAAGTAAAAACTTTTACGTAAGTGATTGAAAATTAATTTGTATGTAAGAAAACATAAGGCTATTGGAATAACAACAAAATAAAATTGTTCTAGCAATATATCCATTAAATTTCCTATAAAATGAGATGTTTTAAATATATCAAAACGCTCTAATCCTACTAGAATTAGGACAATTGCAACGTATGGGACCAATTTTTTGATATTGTCAGAGAAATATCTATTCAACAGAAAGTTCAGAAAATTAGCACTAAACATCAATGACAAAATGGCTATCCACCAGCACAAGATGCTGACCAAAGAATAATCTCCTACATAAATGTTCCACACCCCAAAAGGGAATATTAACAAAGGAGTAAAAAAATTAAACGGTGAAAAGAGAGTTTTTGTCAGTAAAAATCGAATGATTCTTTTTTTATTTATATTATTGATCAATAATGGTTTAACGTTTATAATAGGAAGTGATTGCCACATGAACCTAACGAAAAATTCTGCTAAGAACCAATAAACTACGAACATATTGACAATTAGCATCGGTTTTTGTTCAGGAAATGCTTCTTTCAAGAGTGGATACAGTCCTATTCCTAAGGAAAAAAATATGATAATAAAATAAATAGCTGAAAAAGCCAATAAAATCTTTACTGCCAAGTTTTTACTGAAACTAGCTGAACGCAAAAATGATTTCCATTCGAGAAATAAAAAACGTTTAAACATATTTTAAATGTAAAGGTGTAAAGGTTATTATTCGTGTATTGGTATTTCATTAAAGCACTATTTTTATGCTTATAAATTAAACTTTTAGGAGTTTAAAAAATTCGGTTGGATTCTGAAAAATAGACTACTGTTCGGCAAAAGTAGTTTTTTTCTCTAACAAAATCAATTCTTTTACAAATATTTTGGTATCTTTGTGGGATGCTTATAAAATACGGAAATGTACAAAAAACTAAACTTTTTTGAGAAAATACTTTTTTTAACCAACGTATTTTTTGTGCTATGGCTGTTGGTGTCATACCTCATTCCGTACCTGCCTCCAAAGCGATTTTCAATCATTTCAGTATTAGCCTTGTTAACTCCTATTGTGTTGATTGTAAACGTTTTATTTTCTATATATTGGTTAGTAAGAAGAAAGAAAATATTTCTTCTTTCAACCGTAATTTTGTTGTTTGGTTACGAGTCTCTCACACGATTATTTCAGATATTCAACACTTCAACCGAGGCAGGAAATGGTCTTTCTTTAATGTCGTTCAATGTACGATTATTCAACCACTATCGTTGGCATCCCGACCGAAATCTAAAAGATAAAATTATTGAATTTGTTCAAAAACAATCGGCTGATATAATTGTTTTTCAAGAGTTTTATAACCATAAAAAATATGACATCGCAGGATATCCACATAAAAAAATCATTACTAAAACTCCAAAAGATAATATTGGTCACGCTATCTTTAGCCGGTTTCCAATAATCAATGCAGGATCATTGAACTTTCCGAACACGAGCAATAATGGTGTTTTTGTGGACATCAGGGTACAAAAAGACACTCTACGTATTTATAGCTTACATTTAGAATCGCTACATATAAAACCTGAAAATGAGCTGATTAATCAAGATAAAGAACGTCTTATCAAAAATATTAGTCGTAGGTTTGTACTGCAGCAAGAGCAAATGGAACTTTTCAAAACCCATCAGAACACATCTCCCTACAAGACTATTGTTTGTGGAGATTTTAACAACACTGCTTATTCTTATATTTATCGAAATATCAGAGGCGAAAACCTAAATGACGCTTTTGAAGAGAAAGGTGTGGGATTTGGAAAATCGTTTAATTTTAACTTTTTCCCTTTTCGGATTGACTATATTTTGTTAGATAAATCATTGAATATTCAAGATTTTAACACATTTAGCGAAGTGTTATCAGACCACCGTCCAATGTTAGTAAAATTTTCTATGGAGTAATAAAAGGCGTAAAGACGCAAAATTTTGCGTCTTTACGATGATATTTTAAATCATTTCTGCTTCAAAAAGCTCTTGGAAATATTTGATAATCTTCTCTTTAACCTCTTCTATAGCTACTTCTTTTTGACCCAATTCCAAGTTGAGCGAGGTCACTGCCTTACCACGTATTCCACAAGGGATAATATTATCGAAATAGCCCAAATCTGCATTTACATTAAATGCAAATCCATGCATAGTTACCCAGCGTGAACTGCGAACCCCCATAGCACATATCTTACGAGCAAAAGGCGTACCTACATCTATCCAAACTCCCGTTTCACCTTCGCTCCGAGTTCCTTTAATGCCATAGTCTTTCAGAACTAAGATGATGGTTTCCTCTAACAAACGTAGGTACTTGTGAATATCTGTAAAAAAATTATCTAAATCTAAAATAGGATAACCTACAATTTGCCCAGGTCCATGATAGGTAATGTCTCCACCACGATTAATTTTATAAAAGGTAGCTCCCTTTTTTTTGAGCGTAGCCTCATCAATTAGTAAGTTTGAAATATCTCCACTTTTTCCTAAAGTGTACACATGCGGATGCTCTACAAAAAGGAAGTAATTCGATGTAGGTTCATTGGTATTATTTGCTCTGTTTTTCCGTTTCTTTTCAATGATAGATTCAAAAAGAGACTCTTGATAATCCCAAGTTTCCTTATAATCTTTCGTTCCTAAGTCTTTGAATATGATTTGTTTATTCATTTTTAATGCGTTTATATTCAAACATATAATCTAAAATACAGCAGGATTTCATGTCAACCCTAATTATTTCAGACACTTACATATGTTGCTTGAAATACAAAAAGTGTTATTTTTTATAATATTGTCGGTATTTCCAAAATGAAATCGCCCCTGAAATCAGTACAAACGCTACCGAATAGTAAACAAAGGAAGGCGTAATGATTTTGTCTCCACTTGCATAACTATGCAGTCCTGAAAGGTAAAAATTAACCCCGAAATAAGTCATAAGAATACTAAAAAGAGCTATCGTGCTTGCAAAACTGAACGCCCAACGCCCACGAAGTCCTGGAACCAAACGCATATGGATTACAAAGGCATATACCATGATGCTTACCAAAGCCCATGTTTCTTTTGGATCCCAGCCCCAGTAACGTCCCCAGCTCTCATTTGCCCACATGCCTCCTAAAAAGTTTCCGATAGTAAGCATGACTAATCCTACGGTTAGTGATAGTTCATTGACAATCACTAACTCCTGAGTGGCTAATGACATACGTTCTTTATTTTTATCGGTCGTAAATATCATCAGGTACATGGAAATAATTCCCAGAATAGCTCCCAATACAAAAGGTCCGTAACTTCCGACAATGATTGCCACGTGAATCATTAACCAATAACTGTTCAACACAGGTTGCAACGTACCTATAGAAGGATCCATCCAATTCCAATGTGCGATCATCAGAATCATCGATGTAACGAAAGCAGTGGCAGCTAATGACAACAGTGAACGTTTGGCAAATAGTAATCCCATACCCATAGTTGCCCAAGCTACGTAGATCATACTTTCATAAGCATCACTCCAAGGTGCATGTCCTGAAATATACCAACGACATATCAAACCAAGCGTATGAAGTAAGAATAAAATTAAAATCAAGTATTTACATATACGAACCGCGATATTCAAGAAAGGTTTTTTTGAAAATATATCCACAACTAAGAGAATAAACATCACTCCTCCTACGTATAAGTACCACTGAAACAATAGGTTAAAAACATCTATTTTATTATAGAGAATCTCGGCTTTTATCTTACTTTCCGATGGAAGTACCTCCGCTCCGTGATTTTGTTGGTTTTTCTTAAGAGCTTCTAACAATTTATCAGGATTTGAATAATCTCCCGTTTGAATGGATTCACGAAGCATACTCAAATACATCGGCACTGCATTGCTTATAAAATTGGCGTACAATGAATCTTTTTCCAAATTTCTGTCACTACGAAATTCAACACCTGAAACCCAACGGTTATTAGGGTCGTTCAACAAGGGAAATATTTTTAACATTTCACCCGATAAAGCTCTATTTATCAAACCTATGCGTTGATCAGCGTTCTTAAAATCTTTTTGAAACTGATTTGGAGTGTTCGTTGAATAAATTTCATGTAAATAGGGACTTAATTTATAGCTCATGTTTTCGTCAAAGAAATCTGCAAAACGAACGTACTTTGTACCTTTTTCTACACCTAAAAATGAGTGTAAACTGTCATTTTGTTTCTTTACGAAAATAAAATCGACCTGTGTCCAAACTCCAGGGTGCAACATCATAGATAGCAGGGCTTGGTTAGGATTCATCCCCCTAAAATCATCAAATTTGGTCATCTTACGCATTAACTCCGAAGCGAAAGTATGTACGGGTTTCATACGCCCTGAATCTTGGATTACCAACTCACCGAATTTTTCAGCGTGTTCTTTGCTTACGGTTGTAGCTTTCAAAATCGAATCAATTTCAGCATCCGATGGTCTTACGGAATGTTGCCCAAACATTACAGAACTTCCTAAAAGAAATAATAGAACACTTAATTTTTGTCGTTTCAATTGCACATCTCTAAGTTGTTTTGCTAATTTTATGAATCGTGATTTACCTACAAACATAAAAGCAATTAACCCTCCGTAGAGTAAAAAATAGCCTATGTAAGTAATCAGTGTACCCCAATAATCGTGGTTAACAGACAATACAGTACCTTTCTCATCGGGGTGAAATTGTGCTTGGAATAATCGGTATCCTTTATAATTCAGAATGTTATTCATGAAAATATCGTAGTTAAATCTTTCGTTTCCATTGGTTACCGTAACTTTACTTTTGAAAGCGGCGTAGCTATTTTCTGTTCCCGGATACTTATCTGCAATAAAGTCATCAAGTTTTACCGAAAAAGGAACCTCTACACGACGTGAGCCATAGCTTAGATGGAAGTCTAATCCATTTACACTAATGCTTTTTGGTGGATGTATAATTCCTTTACTTCCCATGACAGTAACCTCTTTGCTTTCGTCCCCCGAATTGATTTCGAATACTACCGCATTCGAACTTTCTTTAGTAATTTCTTTTTCATCCAAGGCAACCACACCTTCATAGCCTCTTACCATAAACTCTGGAACTACAAATTGAATACCTTCCAGTGAATAGAGTGAACGCATCATGAAAGGTTGCAAACTGTCCTTAGCAACAGGCGTAAACTCTTGAGTAGACATTGTCATATATTTCCCTTCAAAAGGAGTGCGAATCAATTGTTGTTTATCGTTAATGGTGAGATTTATAGCTCCTTCGGTCGGTCGATTTAATGCAAAAAGTATGTTGTGAACATTAGTTACTTCACCATCTTTCAAAAAATGTTCGTGACGTGTTCCTCCTGAAGATTCCACTAACTTTAGGTATAGCGCCCCTTCAGGTGATTCTACGAATCCTTCCTTAGCTCCACGGATAAATTTTTTGTATTTAACATCAAATCTTTTTCCTTTGAAATCATCATTCCAATGATATGAATTCCGAGTATAGGGTGAAAAAAGAACTTCAGTTTGGTTACTTTTACGGAGGGGTTGTCCATCATGTTGTCCATCGACAAATACAGATATGTAAGTTCGATCAGATACATAAAAATTGGCTGTATCCCCTTCACGTATTGACATCAATCCCTCGTCACTCATATAGCGGGTAATACCTGCACCAACAATAATAAAGACCCATGAAAGGTGCAATACCAATACCGCCCAGTTTTCTCTTTTCAAAAGATTGTAGCGTTTGATATTACCAATGAAGTTAATTGCAAAAATAAGCATGATTAATTCGAACCACCACGCGTTGTATATCCAGATACGAGCCGTGTCGATACCATAGTCGTTCTCAATAAATGTCCCTAACCCTAAAGCAATCCCAAATACGATGAAAAGAATCGCCATCAAACGAGTTGAAAAAACGAAGTTTACGAATGATTTTAACATAAATTTATTGATAAGTAGTGTTTCGCGCAAAGATACGATTTTAAACCATAAAAAGCAGGAAAATACAGAAAATATTTCCAGTTCTAAAAAATATTATTACTTTTGCCTTTCAATTAAAATTATCATAGACATGAAAAGACTTATTATTGTATGTTTGGCTCTTTTTTCAGGGAAAGCATTTTCACAGGATTACCCAAAGAATCAAATAAACTTGAATGCCTTAAACGCTATTGCTATCGCTTCGGTTGAGTTGGGTTATGAACGCTATGTCGACTTCAATCAGTCAATTGAAGTTGAAATGTTTTTTAACGACCGTTTTTCCTACTTTCCAAAAGGAGATAACAGAAAATACAGTGCAACGAGTATCAAAGTAGGATATAACTACTATTTTGATTTAGATAACTTATCAGGCCCCTATATCAATCCGTTTATCAAGCAGCGTTTTGGTAGTTTTAAAGAAACTGTATTGAATGCTGACAAAAAGGAGGTTGTAGAAACGACTAAGCTGGACAGTTTTATTTTTGGAATCGGAATTGGGTATATTTGGAATTATAATGATACGTTTGTTGTGGCTCCATACGTAAACATAGGACGTAATTTCGGTAAAAAAATTGTTGAAAACAAGTATTTTTGGGCTATTGAACCAAACGCAGGTATCAAGATAGGGTATAAATTTTAGGATCATTCCCTTTAATAAAAGTAAAAAAGGCTGTTTAGTAAATTACTGAACAGCCTTTTTTATAAGTACACTTTTATGACTAAGCATCGATTTTTGCATATTTTGCATTCTTCTCAATAAACTCTCTGCGGGGAGGTACTTCATCTCCCATTAACATAGAGAAAATTCGATCAGCCTCACTAGCGTTGTCGATAGTTACTTGACGGAGTGTTCGCTGAGCAGGATTCATAGTTGTTTCCCACAGTTGTGGAGCATCCATCTCTCCCAAACCTTTGTATCGAGTAATGTGAGCCCCTCCTCCAAGTTCCTCACTCACACGGTCACGCTCTTTCTCGTTCCATGCGTAAACTTCTTTCTTGCCCTTTTTCAATGAATAAAGCGGAGGTGTAGCAATATAAACATACCCTTTTTCAATTAACTCACGCATATAGCGGAAGAAAAATGTCAAAATCAGAGTTGTAATATGTGACCCATCGACATCGGCATCACACATGATAACCACTTTGTGATAGCGTAACTTCTGTAAATTCAAGGCTTTAGCATCTTCTTCTGTGCCAATGGTTACACCCAATGCTGTGTATATATTTTTGATTTCATCATTATCAAAAATTTTATGCTGCATTGTTTTTTCTACATTCAATATCTTACCTTTTAGAGGAAGAATCGCTTGATAGTTTCTGTCACGTCCTAACTTAGCTGTTCCCCCTGCGGAGTCTCCCTCCACCAAGAATATCTCACACTTTTCAGGATCTTGTTCTGAGCAATCGGACAACTTTCCTGGAAGCCCACCACCACTCATCGCGGTTTTACGTTGCACCATTTCACGAGCCTTCTTTGCTGCCTGACGTGCTTGTGCAGCTAAAATTACTTTCTCAACAATGGTTTTAGCATCGTTCGGATTTTCCTCTAAATAAGATTCCAGCATATCGGATACCGCTTGTGAAACAGCCGATGTAACTTCGCGGTTCCCTAACTTAGTTTTTGTTTGCCCTTCAAACTGAGGTTCAGCTACTTTCACCGAAATGATCGCTGTTAAGCCTTCACGGAAATCATCTCCTACAATTTCAATAGGATTCTTTTTATCTTTACTTGCTTTTTCCAACAAACCTGATTTATCCGCATAGTTTTTAAGCGTACGTGTCAATCCCATACGGAATCCTTGTAAGTGAGTTCCTCCTTCAGTAGTATTGATATTGTTTACATAAGAGTGTAAATTCTCGTTGAACGAATCGTTATAAATCATCGCTACTTCCACAGGAATCTCATTTTTTTCTCCTTCCATAGAGATTACGCGATTGATGATAGAAACCCTGTTTCCGTCCAAATATTTAATAAACTCAGATAATCCATTTTCGGAATGAAAGGTTTCAGAGATATATTCTCCTTTTTCATCCTTATTGCGGAAATCCGTTAAGGTAATGGTAATACCTTTGTTTAAATATGACAATTCACGAATACGAGTAGCTAAGGTGTCGTATTTATATTCCGTTGTTTGTTGGAAAATTTCCTCATCGGGATGAAACGTTACACGTGTCCCTCGTTTGTCCGTATTGCCTATCTGTTTCACGGGAAAGAGTGCTTTCCCTCTTGAGTATTCCTGTTCCCAAACTTTTCCATCACGGAAAACAGTTGCTATCAGATGCGTAGAAAGTGCATTCACACACGAAACTCCCACACCGTGTAAACCTCCTGAAACTTTGTATGAGCCTTTGTCAAATTTACCTCCAGCTCCAATTTTAGTCATAACCACTTGTAAAGCGGAAACACCCTCTTTTTTATGAATATCCACAGGAATCCCGCGACCATTATCTTCAACAGTAATGGAATTATCCTCATTAATAGATACAGTGATTCTATCGCAGTGTCCTGCTAATGCCTCGTCGATAGAGTTATCCAAAACCTCATATACCAAATGGTGCAAACCCCGTGTACCCACGTCTCCAATATACATCGAAGGACGCATACGCACGTGTTCCATTCCTTCCAAAGACTGAATATTATCCGCCGAATATTGACTTTTGTTTAGTTCTTCGCTCATAAGTTATTTTTGTATTCTATAAGTAATAATAGTCTACAAAGGTACAACTTTTTTCGAAATTAGACAATACGTTCTCAAAAATGTAACCCTAAGAGATGTGAGTCGAAAAAAAGAATATAATAACAAAAAAACTGCCTGAAAAGTTTCAAGCAGTTTTTATTATTTACGACCATATGGAGAACTATTCTCCTAAAATTCTGAATTCTGTACGACGGTTTTTATGATGTTCTTGCTCTGAACACTGAACTCCGTTAGCACATCTGTTGATCAAACGAGTCTCTCCGTATCCTTTTGCAATCATTCTTGAACGTTGTATACCTTTAGAAGCCAAGTAGTTAACAACTGCATTAGCTCTTTGCTGAGATAACGACATGTTGTAATCGTCGTTTCCTCTTGAGTCAGTGTGAGACATGATTTCAACACTTGTGTTTTTGCCATTCAATAGAGGGAATAACATCTCATCAATGATTTTTTCAGAGGCTTTTGTTAATTTAGCACTATTGTATTCGTATAAAATAGGCAACATTGTAGGCTCTAATAATTTACAATCAACTTCTTCCCAAACGGTAACTCCTCCTTTTTTTACCAATACTTGTCTGGTAATAGTTTTGTACTCAGCAGGAACTTCCACTTTACGAGTTGTTGCCTCTCTATCAACTACTTCACGCTTGATGGTAGCATATTCAGCAGGGATTTCAATTTCCTCAACACGAGCAGGGGTTTTAACAACCTGACGTTTGAAAGTAGCCTCAATGCTTGGAATTTCTCTTTCTGTAGTATGAGCGTCTTTCACCAAAGTAACAACATCTACGCTCTCGAAACGAGCAGGTCTTTCAACGAAACATGCAGTAACACAGGCATCTTTATTGATTGAAGGGCAGTTGTCTAGATGTTTGTACTCCCAACCTGAAGTTTTAGGATACACTTCCAAAGTTTTAACATCTTTACCAAAAGCAGCAGGAACTACAGTTAATATATTACCAGCTTCTTTTTTCTCATAAGGAACTTGAACCGTCTCATAAACAGCTGGTACGTAGACCAATTTTTTACTTGCTTCTTTTACTAAAACACGCTCTTCAATCGTTTTGAACGTACCAGGAATTACCTCCAGTTTGCTGTAAGCGGGTGCAATCTGGATTCTCTCTGTCTCTTCACGAAATTCATCTTTCGTGATACATTTTACATAACACTTACCTGGAGCCGGATTTGCTGGTAAATCTTGTGCAGACACATAGCCCACAAATGAAAGTGCAACTAAACTTAAAGTTGTTTTTTTCATACTCTAAATATAAATTATTTTGTTTAAAATCTGTGGCAAATTTCGGGATTAAAATCGTATTAAAAAAAAAATTAACAGGACTTTATGCTTTTCAACGAAAACTCCTACTATTACTCAATATTTCAAGGTATACTAAAAATTACATACATATCGTGTTTGCTTTTTAAATACCTAAAAATCAACATTAATCATATAATACTAATCATTAAAAACAAGCCTATTTGTTGTTTTTCAATTGTTTAATTTTTATTTAATACTTAATTTAATGTAAGTTTTGAGTAGATATTGATATCTGCTCTACATCTTGAAACTGCTCTTAATTCTCTCAACTTCCGCCCCGATGTCACCTGCTCCAACAGTAAGCAATAACTTGGGCTGTTTTTTGGTCAGTAACGGAATTAAGTCCGATTTTGAGACCAAAACTTTCTGTTTACTTTGAATTTTTTCTAACAACACTTCTGACGTGATTCCTTCAATGGGCAATTCTCTTGCAGGATAAATATCCAACAATACCACATCGTCAAATTTGGATAAACTCTCTGCAAATTCGTCCATAAAATCGCGAGTTCGAGTAAACAAATGAGGCTGAAAAACAATGGTTTTTTCAATTTTTGGATACATTTCGTCCACCGCTTGGAAAAGTGCATTGATTTCCGATGGGTGATGTGCATAGTCGTCAATGAAAACGAAATCTTTTTCTTTGATAATGTATGAAAATCTACGTTTTACCCCTTTGAAAGTTGCCAATGCCGACAATAATTTTTCAGCAGGAAATCCCGCTTGTACACCCATCGCCACCGCTGCCAAAGCGTTCGACAAATTGTGTCTGCCCGGTTTTGGAAACACATAGTTTTTAAGAACGTTGTTTGCATAATGGAAATCAAAGTGATACAAACCATTTTCAATACGAATATTTTGAAAGCTGAAATCAGAATGATTTTCCAATCCGTATGTTTTTCCGTTTATTTTCAGTCCGTTACATATAATCCGATTTTCATCAGATTTAATTTTGTCGGCAAAATCACGAAACCCTTTTTCAAATTCCTCTTTACTTCCGTAGATGTCCAAATGGTCGGCATCCATTGAAGTAATACACGCAATATCAGGATATAACCTTAAGAAAGAGCGGTCGAATTCGTCGGCTTCAACAACGGTAAATTTACTTCCGTTAAGAACTAAATTGCTGTTGAAATTTTCAGTAATTCCACCTAAAAAAGCACTTACCGAAGCTCCACTTTCCACTAAAATATGAGCCAAAATGCTTGATGTTGTGGTTTTTCCGTGCGTTCCTGCCACCGCTAAACAAAAGCTATTTTCGGTAATCATTCCCAAAATTTCGGAACGCTTAAAAACTTGATAACCATTCTTTTGGAAGAAAACAAGTTCAACGTGCATTTTCGGGACGGCAGGTGTGTACACCACAAGAGTATTTTCTACGTTCTTGAAATCTGATGGAATATTTGCTTCATCTTCCGTAAAGTGGACTTTAATTCCTTCGTTTTCAAGTGTGTCGGTAATTTCTGTTGGTGTTCGGTCGTATCCGCAGACATTCTTTCTGATGGCTTTGAAATAACGAGCCAATGCCGACATTCCGATTCCACCAATCCCGATGAAATATACGTTTTTTATGTTATTGAAATTGACTTTCATTGCGTTTTTGTTTAAGGTTTTGAAAGATTAAAAGATTTAAAAATTAAATGATTAAAAGATTAAAAAAACTATTTGTTGTTTTTCTTGTATAAAACTATTCCAACTCGCTCAATATGAGCTTTCAATTCACTATTATCTATATTGTTAAAAACCGATAAATCTACTTTGTATGGTAGTAGTAATTCGTCAATCAAAAGTTCTATTTTAAGTAAATCATCATACGAAACTTCTCCGATGATGCTTAAATCAATATCCGAATTGTATCTAAAATTTCCTTTCGCTCTTGACCCATATACAATCACTTTTTCAATATTTTCAAATTTTTCAAAAATATTTTGGAACGATGTTAAAACGGCAGCTTCTAATCCAAATTGTTTCGTTTTCATTGTGAAAGTGGCTTCATTTTTTCTTCAAAATCTTGAAAAGCAAATAGATAATCTTCTTTGATTTTTTTTAAAATATCCGTTGCCGTACTTTGGTTATAGGTATGGCTACTTTGATTACGGCTGATAATCATCTCTCGCCAAACCATCTGATTTTTTTCATTGATTAACCCCATTGCAAAGGCTTCACGAATGGCATCGCGTGAACCTGCCACGTTTGTAATCCCTTGATATATCGCGTAGTCTTTCATTAAATTCCACGCTAACTCAAAAGAAAATTCGAACGATTTGATTACCGATATTCCGATTATTTCCAAAAAATCATTCTTCTCATTTTTTGCGTTTTCCTCAAAATAGTATAGGGCTTTTTTGAGTTGCTCCAAAGCCTTAGTATAATTGGCAAATCGCTGTTTATATCTGATGTCAAGCTCCATTTCGTTTAATAATTTAAAAAATTAAAAATATTGAAAGATTTAAAAATTAAATGATTAGTTATTGTTTTTGTATTCCATCAAAACAGAGGTTAATCCATTTTTTGTAACTCGTTCTCTTATAATGTTAAATCCTAATTTTTTGTATACTTCAACTGCACTCGTTGATGAGTTAACGATGATGTGATTTGCTTTTGTGTCATTTTGAGCAAATGCAAACAATTTACGTCCAATCTTCAAGCCTTGATATTTTTTATCTACAAAAAATAAGGAAATGTGCTGACCATTTTCTTTAACTCCGATAATCCCCACAAGGTTTTCATTGATAAATGCTCCGTACATTGATAATAAAGAGACTTGTTCCTTATTTTCAATATAACTATTAAAATGGCGATAGCCCTCATCGTTATAGTCCATTTTGTTGCATTTGGTAAAGACTTCTAAGGATAATCTCAAGCCTTTTGCTATCAAATTTTCCGAATTTAATTTCTTAATGATTACCTCTTTCATTTCAATTTTTTTGATTTTTTCAATCTTTTAATCTTTAAATCATTTAATCTTTAAATCATTTAATCTTTGAATAATTTAAAAATAATATCTACGATGTCCTTAGTTGCGTTGGGTTGAGCTAATTTTTTGATGTTTTCAGAGAGATTTTTCTGCTGATTTTCGTCAAGAATTAGCTGTGAAAGTATTGTTTCAAATTGGCTATCTAACTCGCTTTCACGGATTAAAATACAACCTTGTTTTTTCGCCACCGCCTGTGCATTTTTAGTCTGATGGTCTTCCGCAACATTGGGTGACGGAATGAAAATCACAGGTTTGCCCACAATGCAAAGTTCACTTACGGAACTTGCTCCTGCTCGGGAAATAATTACATCGGCTGAGGCGTACGCAAAATCCATTTGGTCAATGAATTGCAATACTTTAATATTTTCAGAGTCGTACTTTTTATATTCTTCAAAATAGAGTTTCCCACACTGCCAAAGTACTTGGATATCAAGTTTTTCAAAAAGAGGCAAATTGCTTTCAATAAGCTGATTGATACGCCTTGCTCCGAGACTTCCTCCCAAAACCAAAAGCGTTTTTTTATTTGGATTCAGAGAGAAAAAAGTTTGAGCTTCCTTTCTTTTTTCGGAAATGTTGAGCAAATCTGCCCGAACAGGATTTCCCGTTTTCACGATTTTTTCTTTTGGGAAGAATTTTTCCATATCATCATAAGCCACGCATATTTTTTCCGCTTTTTGGCATACCCATTTGTTGGTCACTCCGGCATAGGAATTTTGCTCTTGAATTATCGTAGGAATGCCGAGCCATTGAGCCGCTTTAAGGGTTGGGGCAGAGGCATATCCGCCTGTTCCGATAACCACATCAGGACGAAACTTCTTGATGATTTTCCGAGCCTTCCACAGGCTACTGACAAGTTTCAGCGGAAACATCAAGTTGTCAAGCGTTAGTTTGCGTTGTAACCCCGAAATCCACAATCCTTCGATGGGATACCCCGACTGAGGCACTTTTTGCATTTCCATTCGGTTTTCAGCTCCCACAAACAGAATTTCGGCATCAGGCAAACGATTCTTTATTTCATTTGCAATAGCAATGGCAGGATAAATATGTCCGCCTGTACCGCCGCCTGATATGATGAATTTAGGTTTCATTAATCTTTATATTTTTTTACGACATCTAACCATGTAAATTTCAATATAGCTGTGGTTAAGGCAAAAACGGCAATTGACCACCACATTTTGGGATAATCTCTGATTAACAGGAAAATAGGAATCAAAATTTGGCTCGATTGCCACACTATTCCAATAACACAATTGCCCATATCTTTCCAAAAGTCAGTATTTTTGACAGCTGTGCTATCCTCTTGCTTTAACTGCACATACACGGGATGCCACAAGCCCCACGGACGAATGTTTTTGTAAAAGTTTACCAATACACTCATCTCTGTTGGTTTTGATAGATAAGTGCCTAAAAAACAGCCTAATAACGAAAACACAAAGAAAATAGGAAATAAATAAATAGGAGGAATATGTGCTAAGCTATATAACCAAGTTCCTTCTGTGAAATTGGCCTTATTGATATCTAAAATGAATTGAGCAGTAGCGATGAGTAAACCAGCTAACATACCCCAGAAATAGCCCCAACCATTGAAACGCCACCACACCCATTTGAGAAAGTTAGCAGCTACATACCCTCCATACAAAGCACTTGTAATCCATAGGGTTATACCGTTTATCGAATCGGCAAAAAAGCCCATAATTACTCCAAGAATCACAATCGCAAATGACGCCCAATAAGAAGCATGAATGTAATGTTTCATCGAGGCTTCAGGTTTGAAATATTTTTTGTAAATATCATTTACGATATATGCAGGACCTGAATTTACGAACGCTGAAAAGGTAGACATAAACGCCGCCAACAACCCAGCCAACAACAGCCCTTTGATTCCTACAGGTACGTGGAAATTCACTACTTTTGGTAATATAGTTTCTAAATCGTTGTTGGTAATACCTGTTAACATTTGAGGAGCAATATGTACCAATGCAATCACTACAATTCCTCCGATAAGTAAATATCTCGGTATGAATAAAATAATATTGGTAAATCCACTCATGTAGGAAGCCTCTTTCACATTGCGTGTTGAAAGGATTCGCTGCATATCGTAGCTCGGCGTAGGCCCTGCTACACTAGCAAAAAATCCTTTTAATAGGGACATCCCTATAAAAGCTCCAAACATTTTATACCCTTGAGTATCAATAAAATCATTGAATGCTTGATACTTCGAATCCCAAAATGGTGTGAGTTCTGTGCCGAAGAAAATATTTTTCCATTCTTCGGGAATAATGGCTGTGATTTGCGCATCCGAAATAGTAAAGAAAGCATATCCTGCGACCAAGATTCCTGCTAATACCATAATTCCGTATTGTAGAACTTCAGTAGCAACCACAGAAAACATACCTCCTTTAATGGTGTAAATAGTTGTAAGAAAGATGATTAACAAAGAATAGCTTTGTTCTGAAGTAAGGAGTACCGAGTTTCCAAAAGCGAGAGTCATATCCCACGGAAGGATGATGGACATAAACTTTCCAACCCCTTCGAAAAAATAGGCTATGAACCCAACCGAAGTAATGATAGCAAAAATAGCGATAATCAAATGCGAGGCTCGTCCTGCTTTATCATTACCAAATCGAGTTAAAATCCATTCGGAACCTGTCATAATATTTGATCTACGAATCCAAGCTGCTAAGAAAACCATTACAAAAATTTGATTCCATATTGGCCAAATCCACATAAACATAAAACTTTTCACACCATAGAGAAATAAAATCCCTACCATCCAGGCTGTTCCTGCCACATCAAACATCCCAGAACCGTTACTCAGCCCTAAATAATACCATTTTATGGAATTTCCGCCTAAAAAATAGGAATCCAATCCTTTTGATGCTCGTTTTGAAATCCAAACACCTACCCCAATGGTTAAAAGAATGTACAAAACAACGATTAAAACGTCAATAATACTCATAATACCAATGTTTTTATTTTAAATTTTAACTCATTACAAGCACAAATTCCCTATTTGTACTCTTTTATGCTAATTTCGAATCGATTGAATACTCACAGTGATATTGTTCAACTAAAATATTGTCCAAATCATCCGCTAATTTTGGAATGTCGCGTACATGATTTTTAATTTTTTCACTATCTTCCGAGAATAAGTCGGAAAGATGTACGCGATAAGATAAATAAATAATGTTTTCGGAAATCCCAAAATGGTAGGGACTGTAAGGATGTGAAAGCATATACTCGTATAACGGAGCTAAATTCTGTTTCGGTAGCTTCACTAATGGCGAAGTAACAATCAAGTAGTTACTTCTGAAAATAAACATCCGTATCAATGCACTACCCTGATGAAACTCCCATACATCACGTCCTGCACGACACAAAATAGGATTTGCTCCCATGTCAGCGATTGCCGACTCGATGAATGTGGCAAAATTGGACAGTTCAAATTCCTCAAAAACAGAAGCATTCACTTTATTTCCACACTGTGGGCAAAATTTGGTTTCTGTTTCAATAAAATGATCACATGAATTGCACTTCACCCTAAAAACATTATCCGAAAAGGTGAAATCACGTAATTCCTTGATTACTTCATTGAAGTGAATAGCAAACCCTACATTGTCCGCCTCTGTAAATTTTGAAGTTGTAACCCCTACCAACATTCCGTCTTGATTCAGCATTGGACCTCCTGAATTACCAGGATTTACGGCAGCATCGGTTTGCACGTAATGGCGATTGTTCATCGGCTGATTCGTCGACGAAATAATTCCTTCCGTGATGGTAAAAGGCATTCCGAAAGGAAATCCATTGATAAACACTTTCTGCGTATTATGTATTTGTAAATCAGGGTTTATGGTGATTGAAGTATCTGCTAATGAAATTCCCTCAACGTGCAAAAAAGCTAGATCTAATTCAGGGTTTGCCATTACCACACGTGCAAAGTAACGATTTCGCTCTTGGTCTTCTACTGCCAACGTTTTTGCTCCTTCCACCACGTGATAGTTTGTAATTAAAAAATCATAACCCTTAACTGCAAAACCACTACCTGTTCCTCCTGAGGTAATGATTTTAAAGATATATTTTTTATGTTGTTCCATGTTCAATTCTTGATTTTATCCAAACAACCGAGCCAAAAAGCCTTTTTTGGTTGTTGTTCCGTTTTTGATGTTTTTCGGTAAGGTTTCATTGAGCAAATGATCAAAAGTTTCCAAGTAAATAGTGGCTGCCTTTTCGTAGGCTTCACCCGAGGCACGTTCAAGTGTTCCGATAATAAAGTCCTTGTAATTTTGATCTAAATTATAGAAATACATCAATCGTAAGTAGATGTAATTCAGGTAATAAGCTACGTTGAAGTGATCGTTCGAATTTTTATACTTGCGTATCTGCTCTTCGAAGTCGGTTACATATTCTTGGATGATTTTTGAAGAAGATCGCCATTTGAGTCCCATCAAGGCTTTTGTGTAATAGATGTCCTTCATAAGATCTTCTTGCGATTTCTCCATCAATTTTTTAAAGAAATTTCTTCCTCGGTCAATGCGGTAATGAAAGTCGATTCGATTATTGCTTATATTTTGTATATATTCCTGTAAATCAACACGCAGAACTCCTTGTATACACGGCATATTTCCTAATTGTAGCAGACTAATCATCAAAATATCCCACTGACTTTCCGACCAGCGTTTCTCTTGAAAATAGTCCATGAAGAGTTTGTATTCATCTAAAATACTTTGGATTTTCTCCCACGCTTGTTGTTTTTCTTCTTCATTAAGATGTTCAATAACAGGAGATTGCACATATTCTACATTGTATTTTTCGATAAATTCATCATCAAAATCATCAGCGGTTTCACAAATTTCACGCAATGCTTCATAGATTTTATTGGGCTGACACACATAGAGTGGAGCTTCGAATTTAAACCACAGCATTTGGTTTTCGAGATGAATCTGAGGGATGGTCAAGTGCGTAAAATTCAGTTCATTAACTTCACGAAGTAAAGCGATTTTGTTTGATTTTTCTGTAATTTTAACGAAAGGTGATTCGATATAAAAATAATCGTTTCGCACACCAAAGGTAACACGAGAAGACCCTTGTGGATACTCAACAGAAAAATCGCCCGAGGCAGGTACTTGCTTTGCTACCTCTGGATTGATGTAGTCCAATAACTTTCGTAAAGATTCTGCATAACGTTTTTCTTCAAAAGCATCGACCGCAGCATACCAACTATCCACTTGAGCGATAGGGTCATTGATGTTTTTTATAGGCCTGTGATACTTCGGGATTCTATTTCTCATATATATATGTTTTCGAAGCAACAAAAGTACTATTTTTTTAGGTTTTGCAAAAATTATGCACCCACGATTTTCAGAAAATATTTCGTTTACTGAGTATGGGCATTGAGGAAAAAACATCAAATGAGAAAAATATCAAAAAAAAATCTTTTTATCTGTATTTTAACAATAAAAATTTGAACCACGTAATTAAAATGTTAAAAAAATATCATATTAATAAAATTATTTTATTTTTATTATGTTATTTATGTCATTATTTTCTTATTATTTGAATGATTGTAAAAAAACTCTAAAAATATTTTGTTATTTTAAATGTTAATTCTACTTTCGTACCGTTGAATATGCATAATCAATAACATTTAATTAGGTAGCGTATTATTAATTGAAGACCATAAAAATCCAATAACTGTCTTCAAGTTTGGTAAGCATTTAGGATGTTACAAGTAGATTTTAATTGAATTTAAAACAGCTTTTATTTTAATTAAACTCTTAACAACATATATTTATTTTATGAAAACACGTTTTTTACTAATCCTCGGATTGTCATTTTTGTTATCGTCGTGTCAATGTGCTTTGGTACGATTAGTACTTGTTAAAAAATCTGCTGTTAAACATAAAAGAGTACTTGTAAAAGGTGATCAGGAATTTATTTTTATTCCCATGGTTCATTTAGGTAAGCAACAGTACTATGACGAAGTTAAGGAATATATAACAAAAAAACGCTCGGAGGGATATAAAATCTATTATGAAGGTGTTGGGATAAGTCGTGATTCTATCAGTGATGAAAAAAAAGATACTTTAGAACGAAAACAACGAAAAATATTAGGATTTCACCTTACGGTATATAATGATAAAGACAACCAATCGTTGCCTCGATGTGTGAAAAAATACGTGGGGCAAACATTGACGAACACAGGAATCATTCCCGAAATAGATACGAATGCTGACTTAAGCACCGAAGAACTTATAGAAAGATTTGAGACTAAATATGGTAAAATTTTATTAAACGAATGTGATTTTACTACTCCACTGAAAGCCCCGTACGAGTGTAATAAAGAAATGAGTAGGAGAGAATTCTCAAATATAAATTTTACATACACTCACTTGCTACGTGATTCTCATTTGGCAGAGCTTCTTAAAACAACAAAAGACAAAAAGGTGGTCATCGTTTTTGGAAAAAAACATTGGATTATGGGGGTTTACCCTACTCTAAGAGATGAAGGTTTTGAGCTTATTGAAGGGAAAATTTAAGCGACATTCCCCCAAAAAGTATATTATGGGATACTCACAAAGTATATGTTATTTCACAACTATCCGAAACTTTTAAAATAAAAGTTGCCTGAGAATGTTGTATATTTGAAAAATTCCCATTTTTTTTCAATTATGGCACTCTTCAGGCGAAGCAAAAATACAAATAAACCCGTAATCAGACAAATTTTAGATCTCATTCCTGCGCATATTTTAAGAGCGGAAATCGCTAAACATCAGTCCGATAAGGGAAAGTCTACCTATAAAACTCGCGACCAATTGGTGGCACTAACTTTCGGACAGCTGAATAAATGCTATACGCTATCCGACATAAGTTGCGGATTATCAGTAAGTAGCACTTTCCTAAGCGATCTCCAACTCAAACAAAGTCCCGCAAAATCAACAATGAGTGATGGAAACAAAGTAAGACATTATGCAGTATTTAAAGATTTGTATTCTAGTCTTTTAAAGTATTACAAACACTCTTTAAAAGCCAAACATCAAAGTCATATCATCGATGAAATCCAAAACCACAAAATAAAAATCATTGACAGTACTACCATTAGCCTGTGTTTAAGTCTTTTCAACTGGGCAAAATTTCGGACAGCTAAAGGCGGACTCAAAATTCACACCGTTTGGGACGATCAACTTGGATTGCCTGAAATGGTCAATATCACCGAAGCTAAAACACACGATAGCAAAGGATTACAACAAAATATCTATCCGAAAAACACCATCATTGTTGAGGATAGAGGCTATTTTGATTTTAGTTTGATGCTCGGCAGAATCCATTGCCAAAATACTTTTGTTACGCGAATTAAGTCCAACACGCTCTACCAAAGTTTTGAAGAACGAGACCTGCCTGATGAAAAAGACCACGACATCCTCAAAGATGAAATCATCGTTTTGACCTCAAAAAAGGCGGTAGAAAGTGGTATTGATCAAGAGAAATTACGTTTGGTAACGGTTTATAAGCAAGACGGCAACAAAACCATAGAAATCATCACCAATAATATGGATTGGACGGCGAGAACCATTGCGGATTTGTACAAAAAACGATGGGATATTGAGTTGTTTTTCAAGGCGATGAAGCAAAATTTACAGATAAAAACTTTTCTTGGCACGAGTGAAAATGCGGTGAAATCACAGATTTATGTATCTTTGATTTGCTATCTTCTGTTGGAGTTGATAAAGCGATTTTATAGCGATAAAAAGACGGCATTTAGTAATTTTTGCGAGAAAATAAGGGTGTGTCTTATGCACTATCTGACGCTGAATTATGTTTGCAACGAACTGAAACCTATCGTAAAAAAAGTGAAAAAACCACCTGAAAACACACTCTTTGACAGAGATAATTCCGCACAACAAACAAGTCTGCCCTTATAAATAAAGGGTTGACAAGGAATTTTATGAGTTTTCAAAAAACTTTCGGACGGCTGTGATGTTATTTATGAAAAAACGTTTTTTACTAATTCTCGGATTGTCATTTTTGTTATCGTCATGTCAATGTACTTTGATTAAGTTATTTAACGTACAAAGGTCAGCTCTCAAACATAAAAAAGTATTTGTACGAGGAGATCAAAGTTTTATTTATATTCCGATGAATCATTTGGGTCGCCAGCAGTATTATGATGAAATCAAAGCCTATTTAGAAATAAAACGTTCAGAAGGCTATACAATTTATTACGAAGGAATGTATCTAAGTAGAGATACCATAAATCAACAGCGGAAAGATACTTTACTATTAAAAAGAAGAAAACTTATGGGATTTCACCTCACACCTTCCTATAGCGACAAAAACAATCATTCGCTGCCAAAATGTTACAAAAAATATGTTGGGCAAACGATGGAAAACACAGGAATCATTTATGGAACAGACGTGAATATTGACATGACTACGGAAGAAGTCATTGAGGCATATGAGGCTAAATATGGAGAAATTCCGTTGAATGAATGTGATTTTACCACACCTTTGAATACTCCTTACAAATGTGAGCAAATAAAAGGGGTGCACCCAACAAATTTGCTTTATAGATACTCTCATACATTCCGCGATGAACATCTTGAAAACTTTATAAAAACCGTAAAGGACAAAAAGGTAATTTTAATTTTTGGAAGAGCCCATTGGCATCACGGTATTCGCTCTACTTTAATAGATGAAAACTTTGAAATGATTGAAGGGAAAATCTAAAAATCCTTTTAGTGGTTTTTTGTATTTGTCATGCCACTCATCCCTCCACTGAGGGCAAATTCCATAGCCTTATGAGCGGAAAAGCCTTCAGCTGGTTTTATATTGTTAGCATTGGTGACAATCACCCAACCCGAAATCGCATAGGAATGGGGTAGGTAAACGCTAACCATATCAGGCATATTTGCCAAGTCCATGTTTTTTTGAGTTAAAAAGCCAATACGCCAAGTTTCGGGTTTTTCTTGTACTTTAACCCACACAGGATTATTGAATTTCCGTTTATCACCTACAAATGAAGTCAGTACATCTTTGATAGAGGAATAGATAAACTTGATACCTGGGGTATGCTCCAACAAATAATCTAAACTATTGACAAGCAAGCGTCCTAAAAGGAATTTATTTCCGATAAATCCAACCAACGTAGTCCCGATGATAATCATAAAAAACACCAATCCGGGGTATTTTTTTGAGACATCGGGCAGTAAGTTGTCGATACTCGAAAAAATAGACCATATAATCCATATGGTGGCACTCAAAGGCCCTAAAATTAAAATCCCTTGTAGGAAATAGCGAATGAATGTGGCAAAATGATTGTTTTTCATCTTTTTTTGAGGCAAAAATAAAACAAAAATCACTACGGATATGTTTTCCGTAGTGATTTTTTAGTTTTTATCTTTGGAGGCGGGGTTATTCTTTCAAGTAAATAACACTTTCCAAAATCACTTCTTACGAGAGAAACTACGGACACACTTGGTAGGCTCCCGTAAAGTTTACATCGCTTACATTTCTCATTATAAGCTGAACACCCGAAGTATGAACCCCCATAACTCCCGTAATCGTACCTTTTTTATCGCTTACAGTCTCATTTACAAACACAGCATTATTTCTCGTATAAACATTCAAAGCATTGTTACAATCCGTTGTGATGGCTTGTGTCCCTTTGTAAGTTTTTGAAACATCTTTAAACTGAGCGTTTTCAATGCGTACCAACTGGCTTTCGTAGTTCCCTGTTATGGCTTCTGCAATGGTAATTGTTTTTGGTGTAATAGGCGTTGCACTGTTGTTTACACTAAGCACATTAACACTGGCTTTGAGTCCCTCAATTTGTAGTAACCCATTGAACCTTTTCAGTTTAGTACCTTTCAAATTCAATTCTAACTCCGTACCCAACGCATAGGAATGAGTCGAAGCAAATCGCAAGGCAATTCCCGCTGTGTTATCTTGGGCAAAGGCATTCGCACCTGCTATATTTTTCCCGTCTTTGTCAGAAGTAATAATTACTTTGATTTTGAGGTCTTCCGTAATATCAACATCTCCTAAAGTATGCATTGCTCGAACTTCACTTACGGTTTTCTCAGCATTCGTAGGAGGAGTACTTGGGTCTCCACAATCTTGATAGGCTTCGGTAAAGTTTACGTCACTTACATTTCTCATTATAAGTTGAGCACCCGAAGTGTGAACGCCCATAACTCCTGTAATCGTACCTTTTTTATCGCTTACAATCTCATTTACAAACACTGCCTGACTTCTCGTATAAACATTTAAAGCATTGCTACAATCCGTAGTGATAGTTTGAGTTCCCTTGTAGATCACCGAAACATCTTTAAACTGAGCGTTTTCTATGCGTACTAACTGGCTTTCGTAATTCCCTGTTACAGCTTCTGCAATGGTAATTGTTTTTGGGGTAATAGGTGTCGCACTATTGTTTTTGCTGAGTACGTTACTGGCTTTGAGTCCCTCGATTTGTAATAACCCATTATACCTTTTCAATTTAGTACCTTTCAAATTTAATTCTAATTCCGTACCCAACGCATGGGAATGTTCCGAAGCAAATCGCAAGGTAATTCCCGCTGTATTGTCTTGAGCAAAAGCGTTTGTCTGTGGCACATTTTTCCCGTCTTTATCAGATGTTATTACTACTTTGATTTTGAGGTCTTCCGCTATATCAACATCCGCTGAGGTATGCATATCACGGATTTGTTTCACGGTTTTCTCCTCATACGTAGGCGTACTCGGGTCTCCTGAGTCGCCACAATCTTGATAGGCTTGCGTAAAGTTTACATCGCCTATGTTTCTCATTATGAGTTGAACACCTGACGTATGAATGCCCATAACTCCCGTAATCGTACCTTTTTTATTACTCACATCTTGATTTGCAAAGGTTGCTTGGCTTCGGGTGAAAACATTCAAAGCATTATTACAATCCGTAGTGATAACTTGTGTCCTGTTGTAAACGTTTAAAACATCTTTAAACTGAGCGTTTTCTATACGTACTAACTGGCTTTCGTAGTTCCCTGTTAAAGCTTCCGCAATAGTAATTGTTTTGGGGGTAGGCACTCCTGCATCTACTTTTTTATTAATAAGGTTGCTGGCTTTGAGTCCCTCAATTTGTAGCAAACCACTATATTTTTTCAGTTTAGTACCTTTCAAATTCAATTCCAATTCCGTACCCAACGCATAGGAATGCTCCGAAGCAAATCGCAAAGCAATACCCGCTGTGTTATCTTGAGCAAAGGCATTCGCACCTGGCACGTTTTTCGCATCTTTATCAGATGTTACTACAACTTTGATTTTTACATTTTCCTCAAAAACAAAAGTTTCTGCCTTAAGTAATTCACGTATTTCTTTTACAGTTTTCAGAGTTGCCTCTGTATCAGGATTATCGGGAGTATCTCCTTCACATTTAGTATAATCATTTTCAAATTTCACATCAGTTACATTTCTCATTATGAGTTGAATAGTAGAGTTATGGACAGCCATTACCCCGGTGATTGTACCTTTTTTATCGCTAACGTCTTTTCCTGCAAAAGATGCTTCTTTTCGAGTGTATACAACCAAATGATTGGTACAATCCGTAGTGATAGTTTGAGTTCCGCTGTAGATTTTTAAAACATCCGTAAACTGAGCATTTTCAATACGCACCAATTGGCTCTCGTAGTTTTCTGTCAAAGCCTCTGCAATGGTAACTGTCTTAGGAGTAGGCACCCCTGCATCCGCTTTCTTATTAATAACGTTGCTGGCTTTAAGTCCTTCAATTTGTAATAATCCATTATATTTTTTCAGTTTAGTACCTTTTAGATTCAACTCTAATTCAGTACCCAATGCATAGGAATGAGCCGAAGCAAATCGCAAAGCAATACCTGCTGTGTCGTCTTGAGCAAATGCATTTGCACCTGCTACGTTTTTCGCATCTTTATCAGATGTTACTACAACTTTGATTTTTACATTTTCCTCAAAAACAAAAGTTTCTGCTTTAAGTAATTCACGTATTTCTTTTACAGTTTTGAGAGTTGCCTCTGTATCAGGATTATCGGGAGTATCTCCTTCACATTTAGTGTAATCATTTTCAAATTTCACATCATTTATATTTCTCATTATGAGTTGAATGCCACTGGAATGAACTCCCATTACCCCAGTGATTGTACCTTTTTTATCGCTAACGTCTTTTCCTGCAAAAGATGCTTCTTTTCGAGTGTATACAGCCAAATGATTGGTACAATCCGTAGTGATAGTTTGAGTTCCGCTGTAGATTTTTAAAACATCCGTAAACTGAGCATTTTCAATACGCACCAATTGGCTCTCGTAGTTTCCTGTCAAAGCCTCTGCAATAGTAATTGTTTTCGGAGTAGGCACTCCCGCATCTGCTTTTTGATTGATAACGTTACTAACTTTGAGTCCTTCGATTTGTAATAATCCATTATATTTTTTCAGTTTAGTACCTTTTAGATTCAATTCTAATTCAGTACCCAACGCATAGGAATGAGCAGAAGCGAATCGTAAGGCAATACCCGCTGTATTATCCTGAGCAAATGCATTTGCACCTGCCACGTTTTTCGCCTCTTTGTCAGATGTTATTACGACTTTGATTTTTACATTTTCCTCAAAAACAAAAGTTTCTGATGCAAGTAACTCACGAATTTCTTTTACGGTTTTCAGAGTTGCGTCTGTGTCAGGATTATCGGGAGTTTCTCCCTGATTTTGACCTATGTGTACATTTTGCAGTTGGACAGTTGTACTTATTTTTCCTCCACTTTCGTATACAAAAGCAATATAAATTTCTTCTTTTGGAAGTGGAATAGCCGCAGATTCTTCATAGTTGTTATCATATTTTCCACTGTTGTTTATCAACGCATCAATTGCTGACTTACCGAGTTCCTTCCATGTAGCCCCATTAACATCATTGCTTCCGTTGTAATCACTACTGTAATATATTTTTAGCGGATTCCCATTTTGATGAGCATCTGCTAATTTAATTTTTAGAGCCAGATCTTCAGTTGTAATGTTAAATTTTGGCGTAATTAGCCATGTAGTTACATCAATCACAGCATTTTGCTTAAATGCCGACATTTGTACATAATTAACTTTATTGAAAGTTTTTATTTCCCACAGTCTATCTCCCTTGGTAGCAATAGTTTTCCATCCTTTAGGCATTCCTGAAGAGAAGGATTCATCAAAAGGGAATTGCGAAATGGTAATTTGTTCTGTTTCCTCCTCATTATTTCCTTCTCCAATAACCTTAATATCACTGGTTGAACTTACCATAAATTGATAGGATGAGCCATATTTTGTTAATACTCCTGTGACATCTAAAATACCTGCAGGTACTTTCTCATCAATAAAATTAGCATATCGGCTGGTTCTAAATGTAATTTTTTGACCTTGTTTGTCTATCAAATTATAGTTTGTTCCTTGCTGTGCATCATTGGCTTTTAAGTGATAGGTTTTTCCGATTGCAGCGGTTTGGAAAGATACATTTTTTAATGTAATTAATTGATTTACATTAGAATTTACTTTTAAAGTCTCAATAGAAGCATCTGCTTTTGCTAACTCTTCAACGGTTTTACTCTGATCCTTTAGAACAAAAAGATGAGATGAATAAACGGCAGGGGGAATACTTCCCACACTCACTCTTCCACTGCTACTTGTATAAGTTTTGTAGCCAATTTCCAATCCTCCGTTGTTGATCTGAGTGCTAAGTCCTTTCAAACGAAGTTGTACTTTACTTCCAACAGGGAACTCAGTGTACAAAGCAGTTTTATCAATACTTACTGCTACTCCAGCTGTTTTTTCTTCGTTCTGGATATACAACTTCTTATAAAAGTTACCTCCTTCATCACTTGAAACGATATATCCTTCAATAGCCTCATCTTTGGCATAGTCAGTAACTTCGGCTGTAGCTGAGCTATTTGCTTTTGTGAAACTCACAATCTCTCCATTAAAAGGAGTTAGTTGTCCTTTGTCATAATCTGGAAGTTCGTAATCTGTATCTTTTACACAGGCAACAATTGCAACCAATGATAGTAAAAGCATACTAAAAATAGAAATTATTTTTCGAGATTTCATAATCATTTTCTTTAAAGGTTTATATACTTATAGCTAAATTAATCATATAGGTTCGTCCGTAGCCCAAAAAGTAACGAGGGCCAAACGATGGTACGCCGTGAGCATTGTCTCTGAGCATACTTCCGTAGTTAGCAGTGCGTGACTGTTCGAAGCCTCCTGAGACAAAATTTTGACCGAATAAATTGTTAACGCTACCAATTAGGCTCACGTACGTTTTTTTAATACGCCATGATTTTCCTCCTACAACATTTACCAAAAAAACATCTTGTAAACGTTCCTGTTTTAGTAGTTTGCGAGCGAGTTCTTCATCAATATCTGTAAATGTTTTTCTAGTATCTGGATTGATAAAAAAACCGCGTGTTCTATTAATAGCAGATATAGATACGTAATTATCAGTCAATAGATTAGCAGTAGCAGATACCCACCAATATTTTTTATTTCGATGCTCGATCCCTATGGAATAAGCCTGTTGCGGCCCACTTGGAACACGGTAGTTCTTCAACGATACTTTATCTACTTCAATTACTCCTATTTCTCCCGATGACACATACATTTTAGGATTATTGATATATGTATGTTGTCCGATAGCTGCGGCTGCTGTAACCTTCCACGTAGGAAAAATCTGAGCCTCCGCACCAAATTCCAAACCAAAATGTCGTTTTTGAATGTTGTCAACCGTTTGTGAAATAAAATCACTTGAAATTTCATCGGTCAAAGCCATTTCTGTAAAGAAAAAGTTGGTTTCAGAAGTATTTTCAACATGAGTGTAGTATCCTGTCAAGCGTGATTTGAAGTAAGGTACTCGGAGAATATAGCTTCCATCAAAAGTGTAGGCCGTTTCATTTTTTAAGTTCGGCAGTATTCTGTTGGAATAACGAATATTAGCAAAACTATTTCGTATGGATTGTGGAGTATTAAAATAGCCGGTATTCAGCTGGAAAATATGTCTTCCTGTGAGAGCATAAGTCAGTCCAGCTTTGGTACTCACGCCTCTAAATATTTTTCGGTCACCCTTGCCAAAAGAATCCGCAAAAAGAGCATAGTTATATTTTCCTTCGCGTTGATATTCAGCATGATGTAGCCTACCTGTAACAAAAAAATCAACCTTATGAAACTTAAAATCCACCTGCGAAAAGAATTCTCCTAAAGAACTTTTCAATCCGTATTCATAATTCCATTTATCTCCTTTGACTTTTTGTAAATTAGTATCATTCTCATCATACGGTTTATTCGCAAAATAGTCGTAATTCATAAAGAAAGAACCTCCCAACAAATCATCTATCTGTGCATAATTTTCAGAAGTTATATTTCGGTAGACTAATCCTGATGTCCATTGAATGTTTTCCTGTAGAGGAGTTGAAAAGTTTACATTAGCAGAAAACGTACGTTCATCATTCACATCATTACTGATAATGAAAGCGCTACGATCATTACGAGTATTCATATTGGCACGGTACAACGATGACCAATCCAATTGTTGATGCTTCAAAAAATAATCCTTTTGCAAATTTGCCATTTCCCAATTTGGCCCCGTACGTTGGTTTATATAGTAACTGGGTAAATTTCGGTAATAATTTGGTTCAGGATTAGACGCATTACCATAGCTAATACGTGTGTTCCCCATATTTCCAAACTGATAACCCAAATCAACATTCAAGCGAGTATTATTCTTATGAAAATCATACG
The DNA here is from genome assembly GCF_043187445.1 of Capnocytophaga canis. NCBI lineage: Bacteria > Pseudomonadati > Bacteroidota > Flavobacteriia > Flavobacteriales > Flavobacteriaceae > Capnocytophaga > Capnocytophaga canis. The sequence goes on from NZ_CP171121.1 coordinate 2,215,445, forward strand.
ACAATATAAAAATAGGTTCGTCAATTATTCGATTTCTTGAATTTCGTATGTCTCCTGCTTGATTTCCCCAGTAAGGGTTGTATTTATATCCTGCCAAATCAATTACCTCACGAGTCAATGGAGCTGTTTTTCCTCTTCGAGTAAGTGAATACATTCCGAGGAGCGTAAAATTATGGTGTTGATTTAGGTGATATTCAACCGCACCAAATGAGGCATATGAATTATAGAGCGTTCCATCAATGTACGACCCATTTCCTGCCCATCGACGCGATGTGGAAAAAGAATAGGCGAATCCTTTTTTAGATAATCCCGAGTTGTAGGTGTACATAATCCGCCCAGCATAGCTTCGATTTCCTGCGGAAGTTGTAAATCGGAATCCTGGACGATTCAATGATGGTCGTATGTTGATATAATTTGACCCTGCTATTCCTCCGAAAGTATAATCTGATTTGGCTATACCGTGCTGTGACTCTTGGGTTCTTGTGACATCGTTAAGCCCCCCCCAATTACTCCATTGAGCCCTTCCATTTTCTATACGATTCATCGGGATTCCATTCATTAAAACTGTAACATCTTTAGAATCATATCCTCGAGGCTTAAAAAAAACAGCACTAAAATCAAAAGCTGCCCGACGCATAAAAATGTCCTGTGAACTATGTAAAAGTCCAGACATAGAATCAGCACCGCTTTCATCATCTTCCAATTCACTTTCGGTGATAACTGCCATTTGTTCAGATTCATGGACAAAATCGGCATCCATAAAAACTACCGGCAAGGTAACTTTCAATCCAGAGAGTTCTATCAACATGCGTTTTTCAACATAAGATTCCTTTGAAAAACGCAATACATAAGATCCTTCCGGAAGTTCAATACTAAAAAAACCGTTGATGTCCGTAACCCCAACAATGGTAGTACCCTCAACACGAACCTTTACATCTTGTAATGCATTTTTCATTTGATAATCAGACACATATCCCTCAATAACTGATTGAGAAAATATAGGTACTGACACCAAACACAACAAATAAAAACAGAGTGTTTTATACATGATTTTATTTTTTTAAGTTTGTAAAAATCTGAAATAAATTACTCCCACAAAGGTAACATAAAAATAACAAATAACAAATTATTGAAGTTTGTTTAGCCTAAAAATTACCAAATTTAGAAGCTCTCTTTCTATTCTAATGGAAAATAAAATTTAGAAGCTAATGTACTAAAAAATCTCTTTTAAGGTAAAACTTATTGATAATAAGGCGTTAATATCATCCGATAGTACAGAAAAAATGAAAAATAATTTTTATATCTATATTTTTTTTCTATTTTTGGCGAGAAAAAATATGTCACATTATGAAATTACGTAAATTAATCCCTATGACAGCTCTGATATTTTCAGGAGCTGTTTTCTCATCAGGAGAGCTATATGCTCAGAAAAAGAAAAAAGAAACCCGAGAAGCTAAAACAGAAAAAGTAAATTACGGAAGTCCCAGTGAAGTTAAAGCCAATGAAGGAGCCTTTAAAATCGTACCTCTAAACTATGGTTACGATGCGGTTAGTTCTTACATTGACCAGGAAACTATGTTCATACACTTTTCGAAACATTACGTAGGATACTTGAACAATCTAAACAAAGCTGTTGAAGGCAAAGCTCAAGCAAATCAATCCATTGAACAAGTGCTTAAAACTTTGGATATGAATAACGCGACCTTACGAAACAATGCTGGAGGCTATTATAACCACAATCTCTATTTTGATGTAATTTCTCCAAAAGGAGGAGGTATGCCAACAGGAACTTTGGCAACAGCTATCAACAATGAGTTCGGAAGTTTTGAAAATTTTAAAAAACTTTTTGCAGAGGCAGGAGGTAAACGCTTCGGATCAGGATGGGCGTGGCTAGTTGTAAATAATGGTAAATTACAAATCGGAAGTACAGCTAACCAAGATAATCCTTTGATGCCAGGATTGGAAATTTCTGGAACACCTATCTTAGGAATGGATGTGTGGGAACATGCGTACTACCTAAAATATCAAAATAAAAGAGGAGATTACATTCAAAATTTCTTTAACGTAATTGATTGGAATAAAGTAGCAGAATTATATAATAAGGCTAAATAAAGATATTTCATCCGTAAAAAACAACACCTCTGGATTTGATTCTTACCAAATTTTCAGAGGTGTTGTTTTTTATGACATATCTTTCTTTTCGAAACCTCCTAAAAAATGGTATTTTAAATTTGGTATATTTCATATAATTTAGCCGAATGAAATGTACCAGATGCGAATCGTTAAATAAGATTAAGGCAGGTTTTGTTGGAGGAAGACAGTAATATAAATGTAAAGAGTGTGGTTATTTTTTCAGTGTTGAGAAAAAAATCTGATGTAAAACGCCAGAACAAAAGCGTCTTGCTTTGCAAATGTATTTGGAAGGATATTGAATATTGTGGCAAGCAGTATACAGAAACTTTCTTGAAACTTTGACAACAATTGAAAAGCAGAGATATCAATGGTTTTTGTAGCGATTATTGCAAGAGTTATTCAGAGGTAATTCCAAGTGAAAAGCATATGGAATCCAAAACAGAAACCTTTACAGAGGAGGGATATAATAGCAGAATAAGACATCATTTGGCGAGATTTAAAAGAAAAGGAAAATGCTACTCGAAGTCAAAAAACAATGTTAGAAAACTCCTTGAAACTTTTATTTTTGAAGCTGAATAATCAATTAAATATATAATAATTCAAAAAAACTTTACTCTCCACTCTTTGCCTTTGTGAAGCTCGGCAGGTTTACAATCTACGAATATTTTTGCCCTATTGAGGGCTTGAAGATTTTTTGAGTGATTTTTAGGCATTTTTTATTAAGGCATTGAAAAATCAACCTCAATAATTGTCCCAATTTTGACACAGTTGCTTAAAACAAATAAGCGTAACAAATTGTTTATCAATTTATTACGCTTAAAAAGTAGCGAAGACGGGATTTGAACCCGTGACCTTTGGGTTATGAATCCAACGCTCTAACCAACTGAGCTACCTCGCCAATTCATATCACTCCATCCGAGTTTGCGGGTGCAAATATAGGATTTTTTTTTATTATGACAAACTTTTTTAAAAGATTTTTTAGTTATACAATTATTTATTACCTTTGCGGACATAAGTTAATGAATAAAAAGCAATGGATATACTTAGGTTTTTAACAGCAGGAAGTGTTGATGACGGAAAAAGTACATTAATCGGAAGGCTTCTTTACGACAGTAAAAATATATTGATAGACCAAATGGAGGCCTTGGAACGTAGTTCAAAAAACCGGGAAGACGGAAGTGTCGATTTAGCACTACTGACTGATGGGCTTCGTGCCGAGCGTGAGCAAGGTATCACCATTGATGTGGCATATAAATATTTTTCAACACCTAAGCGTAAATTCATTATCGCTGATGCACCAGGACATATTCAGTACACTCGAAACATGGTCACAGGAGCTTCAAATGCTGATCTGATAATTATCCTAATTGATGCTCGAAATGGAGTTATTGAACAGACAAAACGCCACTCCATCATAGCATCTTTGTTAAATATTCCTCATGTGATTGTTGCCATCAACAAGATGGATTTAGTAGATTTTGCACAAAATCGTTTCGAAGAAATTAAACAAGAATATGAGAAAGTAGCCAAAGCATTAGAGCTTAACGGAGTAGAATTCATTCCCATTAGTGCTTTAAATGGTGATAACATTGTTGAGAAATCAACAAAGATGGACTGGTACGAGGGAACTTCATTACTAAATCGATTAGAAACTATTGAATTAGCTACGTCCACTAACTTGACAAATGCTCGTTTTCCCGTGCAATTGGTGTTAAGACCACAAACGGAAGAACTTCATGATTATCGGGGATATGCAGGGAAAATTGAAAGTGGCATATTTAAAAAAGGAGATAAGGTAGTGGTTTATCCTTCCAAAATAGAGGCGACCATTTCCGCTGTCGAAGTTAATAATCAAGAAGTTGTAGAAGCATTTGCTCCCCAAAGTGCTGTACTTCACTTGGAGGAAGATGTAGATGTCAGTCGGGGTTCATTAATTGCTAAAGATGATGAACTTATCAAAGTTTCCAATGAGTTGGAGGCCACCATCTGCTGGATGGATGAACGTCCATTGCATGTTGGCGGGCGCTATTTATTGCAACATAACACCCAAGTAGTGAACGCCATTGTTAAGGAAATTAAAGAGCGAATTGATGTAAATACTTTGGAGCGTTTTGGAGGCGTTTCGTCCGTTTCGTTGAATGAGGTAGTAACTGTAAAAATCAAAACGTCAAGTCCTTTGGCATATGACAGCTACAAGAAAATACGAGAAACAGGAAGTGCAATTCTGATTGATACTACAAGCTACGTAACTGTGGCAGCTGTCCTTTTGAAGTAGGAGTAAAACATCTGATAAAATTCAAAAAAAGAGGTTGTCTTGAAAAAAGAACAACCTCTTTTACGTATAATTATGGGGCAATGTGGTAAAAAATGGTGCTTTTTTAATTGATAAAAAATGCTTATATTTCGCACATTGATTGGAAGAGGAAACAAGCTCTGCTGAGGAGCAACTTGTCAGCAATACAATCAATGTTCAAAACGATAGTTTTAGGGGTGAGTTTTTCTCACCCTTTTTTATTAAAACTATCGGATGAACCCTATGGCTAAAAAAACCTTATCCCCCTTGATTTTTAAAATATAAATACCATTTTATAAAGTTCTTTTTAGCCTCAAAACGAAGTCCTCTATGCAAGGTTAATTTCTCTTTCAAATGCGTAAAATAGGCTTCTAAACGATTGGTAGTATAAGGGATTTCACTATCTTGCAGATATGCAAACATATTGGGTAAGGCATTGATAATATGATAAGTAGCTAAGTGTAGATTTTTATGTTTAAACCACTGAAATCCAGTTTCTTCATTCATTGATTTTTCTTCTATAAAATATTGATTTTCAACATACCACTGGTAAAATCTATTTACCCAGTCGTTAGCCTGTTCATTGGTTTTTAGATGCGTAATTTCTTTGGATAAACACAAAAGCTGTTGGCTAATAAAATGTTTTGGGCTACCACTTAAATAGTTCTTAATCTGTCGTTTAATATGCACTAAACATCTTTGGATAATCACCTCTGGAAACACCTTTTTTACCGCTCCTAAAATAGATTTATGCCCATCGCAGGTTACACTGTAAACTGCCACATTCAGCTTCTTTAAGTTTTCCAAATCTTGCTTTATATCACGAAGTTTTTCCTTGTTGGTTTGGCGGTAAAGTTGCACATATCGAATGTCATAATCGTAGTAGAGTATCAGGCATAATCCATTGGAAAAGTAGGTGCCATCAATCAAGAGATGAACCTTTGTCTTGCTTTTGATGCTGAGGGTAGGAACTTGTGAAAGGTAATGTTTAAAGAGGTTTTGAAGGGTAGATTGGCTCATTGAGCTATCCCTCGAAAGGGTTTTATAGACTTGCCTTTCCATTATCCATTTTCTGAACCAAATGAATTGATTTTTTCTTTTTACACCAATGTTTTTAATCGTAAAATTTGCCTGACAATCTCCACATTGAAAGCGTTGTTTTCCATTTCTTTTTCCTTTTTTGATGATGTGATTAGAATCACAAACTGGACATTTTTTATTCGTTTTGGACATAAAATAAGAGTTATAATGAAACCACTTTCATTATAACTCTTATAAGTCTATAAAAGACAATGCTTTACAAGGTTTTTAAGCACCATTTTTTGTTATATTGTCAATTATGGAAACAAATTTATTTTCCTTTAGCGTAAAGTTCCGCTACTTTTTCCCAATTGATAACATTGAAAAATGCTTGAATGTAATCAGGACGACGGTTTTGGTAATTTAGGTAATAGGCATGCTCCCAAACATCTAACCCTAAGATTGGCATTCCTCCACAGCCTACATTAGGCATTAGAGGATTGTCTTGATTCGCTGAAGAACATACTTCCACTTTACCTCCTTTGTGAACGCAAAGCCAAGCCCATCCTGAACCGAAACGTGTAGCTGCTGCTTTTGCGAACGCTTCCTTGAAAGCTTCAAAACTTCCAAAAGCCTCGTTAATAGCGTTAGCCAATTCGCCCGTAGGTTGTCCGCCTCCTTTTGAAGACATCACTTCCCAAAATAGGTTGTGATTGTAGAAACCACCTCCGTTATTGCGAACAGCTCCGTTGTTCATATCTAAGTTTTTCAAAATTTCTTCGATAGACTTTCCTTCTAAATCCGTACCAGCAATGGCTGTATTTAGATTAGTAGTGTAAGCATTGTGATGTTTCGTATGGTGAATTTCCATAGTACGTGCATCAATATGAGGCTCTAAGGCATCATAAGCATAAGGTAATTTTGGTAATGTAAATGACATAGTGTAATGTTTTTTTATGTGTTAAAACGCAAATATAAGTATAAAAAATGAAAAATCAAAGAAGAATTTTCAAAAGTACTGGATTTAGTTTATTAGTCTTCGGATGGAAATAATCCTGACAGGTTCTTTTAATAGTTGTTCCTGTCCGTATCCCTCCCATAGAACGGTTTTGCCTTTTTGGATTTCTTTGACAATCTTCATCCCTTTGACTACTTTTCCGAATACAGCAAATCCGTATCCGTCAGAATTTCGTTTGCCACCATAATCTAACTGTGGCTGACGCTGGTTAAGTACGATAAAAAATTCTGTTGTAGCACTATCGGGAGCGTTTCGAGCCATTGAAACAGCTCCTATTTTATGTGATAGTCCCGTCTGTTCGGTGGTTTCAATTTTGATAGGGGGATAAACATTGAGCGTATCGTTGTAAAATCCACCTTGGATTACCTCAATTGGAGTTGTACTTTGTCCCTGATTATTAAGCCTCACAACTCGATAAAAACTTCTTTCGTCATATCGCTCCTCATCAACGTATCTGAGAAAGTTAGCTACCGTTTTAGGAGCTTTTTTAGGGAATAATTTTACAATAATATCGCCTTTCGAGGTTTTTATAACCACCTTTTGGGCGAATGATATTCCCGAAATCAGCAACAGAAAAGTAATAATAAGAGTTCTCATATCTACGGTTTTTTATTTATAACTTCATCAGGATAAGGTACTTGCTTTCCAGTAATTTGAACAGTTGGCATTTGAGCTTTTGCCTCTCGTAAATAATTTGCTAAATCATGAGCTAATTCCTCTGTTTTAGTCTGATTCTCAGTAGCTATATTATGTTTTTCACTAATATCTGTTGTTATGTTATAAAGTTCAAAATCTTGAGAGTCATGGTAATATATGAGTTTGTAATTACCTTTACGAATAGCACTTGATGCTCCCAACCCTAATGTGCGATTGTAACCAAACCAATTATTAGGCAAATGCCAGTAAAGATTTCTTTCAGGAATGTTTTTAGTTGGGGTAAAAAGTTGATTTACAAAGCTTTTTCCGTCAATAGTTTGTATGATATTTTCTTTTTCCATATTGCAAATTTCTAATAATGAAGGGAAAATATCTTCGATACTTACAATATTATTATTTGTTTGATTTCCAATGATTTTTCCTTTCCAAGACACCAAAAATGGAATGCGGATGCCTCCTTCTTTTAACGAACCCTTGCCGCTTGCCAATGGATGGTTAGCACTGTTCTTTGACAAGCCTCTTGCCCAAGCGTCTAATCCACCGTTATCGGAGATAAAAATAATGATTGTATTTTCACTTAACTCTTCCTGTTCTAAAAAATTCATCAAATCTCCTAAACTTTTGTCCATACCTTCAATTAGGGAGGCATATTTAGCTTCAACAGGATGCATTCCTTTGTCTAAATATTTGTTAACAAAACGTTTGTCCCCCATTATTGGAACATGAATGGCATAGTGTGACATATACAAAAAGAAAGGTTTCTCTTTCGGGCGTTTCTGAAGTTTCTCAATGGCTTTTTGAGTCAAGGCTTCTGTAACGAAAATATCTTTTCCATGAAATTCTTCTAGATGTGGGACGGCAAAAATGTTTTTTTGTATCGTGTCGTTCCCAAAGTTGTCTACTCCTTCATAAGATTTCAATCCACCTGCTGCATGTCCACCCACATTCACGTGGAATCCCATGTTAATAGGATCTTCGCAGGGAGTGTCTTTGGCAGCAAAATGAGCCTTTCCTATATGAATGTTATGATATCCCGATTTTTGTAGTAGCTGAGGTAGGGTAGTGGAAACAAACGTACGCGGAATGCCATTTTCGGTAGCAATGCCATTAACGTTCCATTCCGGATAGGTAAGTAAAGTGTCTTTTTGATCCGTAGAAGTGTCTCTAAACAGAGTCCAGTTCGTTACTCGATGTCTTGCAGCGTTTGTTCCCGTGAAAAGACTTACTCTCGAAGGGGAACAAATTGGGGTAGCGTAAGCCTGGGTGAATTTCATTCCTTGTCTCGCTAGCCGTTCCATATTAGGAGTTTCGTACATGTGATTGAAATCCGTAGTTTGTTCAAAAAAATCAACCGAAGTATCCTGCCACCCCATGTCATCAACTACAAACAAAACAATATTGGGAGGTGTTTCAGTTTTATTGCACCTCAAAAAAAGAATTGGTAAAAAGGCGATAATTGATAAAATGTATAGCTTTTTCATAAAAAATAAGAGAAGACAAAGGTACATTTTTTTTGGTGAGAATACAAAGAATGGGGAGCCGTAAGGAGACGTATTTTTCGGAACAATAAATTTCAAAACATTTTGGATAAAATAAAAAAAAATAGTAACTTTGTCCCAGTTAACTTAAAAAAATAAAAATATGATAGGATTAATCATTTTAGGGGTTGTTGTAATATTGATAATTTGGTACGTGATGACCAACAATAGATTGGTTGCTTTGTCAAACAATCGAGAAAATGCCTTTGCCGATATTGACGTTCAGTTAAAGCAACGTCACGATTTAATTCCTCAGTTGTTAGGAGCGGTTAAAGGATATATGCAACACGAAGCCGATGTTTTGACTCGAGTGACGCAAGCCCGAAGTAAGGCCATGAATGCTACAGACGTCAATTCAAAAATAGCAGCTGAAAAAGAATTGGGAATGGCAATGTCGGCATTTAATATTCAGGTAGAAGCATATCCCGATTTGAAAGCGAATACTAATTTCATGCACTTACAGCAAGAGATAGCTGATATAGAAAACAAATTAGCTTCGGTGCGAAGATATTTCAATTCAACGACCAGAGAATTGAATACAGCCATTCAGTCAATTCCTACCAATATTGTAGCGGGAATGAAGAAAATGACTGTACAGCCATTCTTCGATTTAGGAACAGAGCAACGAGCAACCCTCGACAAAGCTCCAGAGATTTCATTCTAAAGCGAACGAAATGCAGTACGTCGGAATACAGTCTCAGATATCCCGAAATAATTTTAAATCCATACTTTTAATAATTGCCTTTCCGCTATTGGTGTTATTGGAAGTGTACGCTTTCTTGTATTTTACAAACGAGCAAAATGTTACTACTACCAATAGCTTATTTGTAGGAGCGACACCTGTCGTCTTGGTTGTTGTTGGAGTTTGGTTTCTAATATCTTACTTTTTTCATACACAAATGATTCAATTCGCTACTAATTCCAAACCTTTGGAACGTAGGAATAATATGAGGGTTTACAACTTGACCGAAAATTTGTGTATGTCGGTTGGTATGCAGATGCCCAAACTGTACATCATAGAAAGCGAAGTTTTGAACGCATATGCCTCAGGGATCAATGAAAAAACATATGCAGTAACCCTTACCCGAGGACTTATAAATACACTAGATGATGCGGAATTAGAGGGGGTTATAGCACACGAGCTGATGCATATACGTAATCGAGATGTACGCTTGTTAATAGTTACTATTGTTTTTGTAGGTATTTTTGCTGTTTTGGCAGATTTAGCTTTTCGTATGCTCCTGAGCAATGGACTTTCTTCAAGGAAAAAAAGCAGTAATGATAAAGGTGGAGGTGGAATGATCATATTAATCTTTTTGATAATAGCTTTTGTCGTATACATACTATCTATGGTCTTTAAATTTGCTCTATCTCGAAAACGAGAATATATGGCAGATGCAGGAGCCGCTGAAATGACTCGAAACCCTTTAGGTTTAGCCAGTGCTTTACGTAAAATTTCAGGAAACTCAGAGCTGGATATCAAAAATGACGAAGTAAAAGAGATGTTCATAGAACATAAAAGCAAAGGGATAATGTCATTATTTGCTACACATCCACCCATTGAAAAACGCATTCAGGTGTTGGAGCAATTCTAGAATCAGATACAACAGAGGGTAAAGTTTCATTTTTCTAGTAGCTTTGGTAGGCAGAGAATTAATAGAAATATGTAGGGGTGATTAATTCATTCTCTTTCAAATGATGATTTTTATAATACTCTGTATTCAAATCTTTTTTTTTGTAAAACATTTCTTTTCAGTGTTTTATGTAAAATGATGGATAATTATGAGTAAAAAAAACGTAAAAAATTTTGCTAACAAAAAAAATATATATACATTTGCACTCCGTTAGAAATAACGAAAAAGTTATGCCGATATAGCTCAGTTGGCCAGAGCACGTGATTTGTAATCTCGGGGTCGTGGGTTCGAATCCCTCTATCGGCTCGAAAGTTCATACTTTTAATAATTGTGGCAAAGGGAAGATACTCAAGCGGCCAACGAGGGCAGACTGTAAATCTGCTGACTATGTCTTCGCAGGTTCGAATCCTGCTCTTCCCACCAAAAAAAATGCGGGAGTAGCTCAGTTGGTAGAGCGTCAGCCTTCCAAGCTGAATGTCGCGAGTTCGAACCTCGTCTCCCGCTCACAGAAGGCTATAAGCCGGTGTAGCTCAGGGGTAGAGCGCTTCCTTGGTAAGGAAGAGGTCACGAGTTCAAATCTCGTCATTGGCTCTTGAATTGCACACATTTAACACTGAATTATATAACTAAGATTTAAAAAAAAATTATTAATCATGGCAAAAGAAACATTTGATCGTTCCAAACCCCACTTGAATATTGGTACTATCGGACACGTGGATCACGGTAAGACAACTTTGACAGCTGCTATCACTAAAGTATTATCTGATGCAGGTCTTTCTGAAGCAAGAAGTTTCGATTCAATCGATAACGCTCCTGAGGAAAAAGAAAGAGGTATTACCATCAACACTTCACACGTTGAATATCAAACAGCAAACCGTCACTACGCACACGTTGACTGTCCTGGTCACGCGGATTACGTTAAAAACATGATTACTGGTGCTGCTCAGATGGACGGAGCTATTCTTGTAGTTGCTGCTACGGATGGTCCAATGCCACAAACTCGTGAGCACATCCTTTTAGGACGTCAGGTGGGTATTCCTCGTATCGTTGTTTTCATGAACAAAGTGGATATGGTAGACGACCCAGAATTGTTAGAGCTTGTTGAGCTTGAAATGAGAGAGTTGTTGAGCTCTTATGACTATGATGGAGATAACGGACCTATCGTTCAAGGTTCTGCTTTAGGAGCTTTGAATGGTGAGCCAAAATGGGTTGATACAGTTATGAAACTAATGGAAGCTGTTGATAACTGGATTGAATTGCCAACTCGTGATATTGATAAGCCATTCTTGATGCCAGTTGAAGACGTGTTCACTATTACAGGACGTGGAACTGTAGCAACAGGACGTATTGAAACAGGGGTTGCTAAAACAGGTGAGGCTGTTGAAATCATCGGTATGGGAGCTGAGAAATTGACTTCTACAATCACGGGGGTAGAGATGTTCCGTAAAATCCTTGACAGAGGAGAGGCTGGTGATAACGTAGGTCTATTACTTCGTGGTATTGATAAAAAAGATATCAAACGTGGTATGGTTATTTGTAAACCAGGTTCTGTTAAGCCTCACGCTAAATTCAAAGCAGAGGTGTATATCTTGAGCAAAGAAGAGGGTGGACGTCATACTCCATTTAAAGATAAATATCGTCCTCAGTTCTATGTACGTACAACTGACGTAACAGGTACTATCTCATTACCTGAAGGAGTTGAGATGGTTATGCCAGGAGATAACGTAACAATTACAGTAGAGTTGTTACAAGCTATCGCTCTTAATGTAGGACTTCGTTTCGCTATCCGTGAAGGAGGACGTACAGTAGGTGCAGGTCAAGTAACTGAAATTCTTGACTAATAAGAATTGATATTTCAATTTAATAATATTAAAGAGGTTTTGAACTTTATGGTTCAAAACTTCTTTATGAAAGACGGGTGTAGTTCAAGGGTAGAATAGCGGTCTCCAAAACCGTTGATGGGGGTTCGAATCCCTCCACCCGTGCAAAAACGATAAGATAATGGTAAATTATATTAAAGAATCTTATGAGGAATTAAAAAATCACGTTACGTGGCCAACCTTAGCTCAGGCTCAAAAGGAAATGGTTATCGTAGTGGTTTTTTCAGTTTTGTTTTCACTCCTAATTTGGGGAATGGATTCTTTCTTTGAGTGGCTAATGGCTTGGTATTTTAACTTTATGAAGTAAAAAAATAACGGGATGTCTGGAATATTAGAGAAAAAATGGTACGTTGTTAAAGCTGTTACTGGACAAGAAAATAAGGTTAAGAACTACATAGAAAATGAAACTACTCGTTTAGGGTACGCTGATTATGTGGAGGAGGTTTTGGTGCCTACCGAGAAAGTTGTTCAGATTCGCAACGGAAAGAAAATAAATAAAGAGAAAGTGCATATGCCGGGCTATGTTATGGTAAAAGCAAACTTAGCAGGTGAAGTTATCCACATAATCAAATCAATTCCAGGAGTTGTTAGTTTTTTAAGTGAAACTAAAGGAGGAGATCCGCTTCCACTGAGAAAATCAGATGTGAACCGCATGTTGGGACAGGTCGATGATCTTGCCGAAAATGTAGAAGCTGTTGCGATTCCGTATACGGTTGGAGAAACAATTAAAGTAATTGATGGGCCGTTCAATGGTTTTAATGGAACAGTTGAAAAAGTAAATGAGGAAAAACGTAAACTTGAGGTAATGGTTAAAATTTTTGGACGAAAAACGCCACTTGAGTTGAGTTATATGCAAGTAGAAAAAGTATAAGACAAAAAAGTGTAATTTTATTTACACTTTAAATTTTTTAATTAATAATAAACAATGGCAAAAGAAATTAGTAAAGTAGTTAAGCTACAAGCTCGGGGAGGTCAAGCGAATCCGTCGCCACCAATTGGACCCGCATTAGGTGCTGCCGGTGTTAACATTATGGAGTTCTGTAAGCAGTTCAATGCTCGTACACAGGACAAACAAGGGAAAATTATCCCAGTTGTTATCACTGTTTATAAAGACAAGTCATTTGACTTTGTTACTAAAACCGCACCTGCTGCAGTTCAGCTATTGGAAGCCGCGAAGATTAAAGGAGGTTCAGGGCAACCTAACCGTAAAAAAGTAGGAAGCATTACTTGGGATCAAGTAAGAGCTATTGCAGAGGATAAAATGGCGGATTTGAATGCGTTTACTATTGAGTCTGCAATGAGTATGGTTGCTGGTACAGCACGTTCTATGGGTATAACAGTAACTGGTGATAAACCTTTTTAATCTGAAAAATTATGGCAAAATTGACAAAGAAACACAAAGAGGCTTTATCAAAGGTTGATTACAATAAATTGTACTCGTTGGCTGAGGCTTCTGCACTATTGAAACAAATCACATATACAAAGTTCGATGCTTCGGTTGATATTGCAGTTCGTTTGGGTGTTGATCCTCGTAAAGCAAATCAAATGGTTCGTGGTGTGGTTACGCTTCCACACGGAACAGGTAAGGACGTGAAAGTACTTGCGTTGGTAACTCCAGACAAAGAGGCTGAGGCCAAAGCTGCTGGTGCTGATTATGTTGGATTGGATGAATATCTGCAAAAAATTAAAGACGGTTGGACTGATGTTGACGTAATTGTTACAATGCCAAGTGTTATGGGTAAATTAGGTCCTCTTGGGCGCGTTTTAGGTCCTCGTGGTTTGATGCCTAATCCAAAAACAGGAACAGTAACAATGGAAATCGGGAAAGCAGTTCAAGAAGTGAAAGCAGGTAAGATTGACTTCCGTGTTGATAAAACAGGTATCGTTCACGCTGCTATTGGTAAGGTATCTTTCTCAGCGGAGCAAATTATTGACAACGCTCATGAGTTGATTCAGACATTAATAAAATTGAAACCTACTGCAGCAAAAGGAACTTATGTGAAGTCTATCTATTTGTCTTCAACAATGAGCCCAAGTGTGCCAGTAGATACGAAATCAGTTTAATTGGTAGTTAAAAAAGGAAATTATGACAAGAGAAGAAAAATCATTAGTAATAGAGGATTTGACTGCACGGTTAGCTGAGAATAACGTAATCTATGTTGCTGACCTAACTGGTTTGAATGCAGATGAAACAACAAACTTACGTAAGGCTTGTTTCAAGGCGAATATCAAATTGGCAGTTGTTAAAAATACGTTGCTTGCAAAGGCAATGGAGGCTTCTGAAAAAGAATTTGGTGAATTGCCGTCAGTTCTTAAAGGAAATAGTACTTTGATGTTTTCAGAGGTAGGAAATGCCCCTGCGAAACTTATCAAAGAATTCAGAAAAAAATCAGATAAATTGGTTTTAAAAGGTGCTTTTATTGAGGAAGCTATCTTCGTTGGAGCAGACCAATTAGAGACTTTGGTTGCAATCAAGTCGAGAGAGGAGCTTATTGGCGATATTATCGGATTGTTGCAATCACCTGCTAAAAATGTTGTTTCAGCTCTTAAATCAGGAGGTGGAAAATTGGCAGGTATTATTAAAACTTTGTCTGAAAAATAGTAGATTGAACGCACAAAATTAAATTTTATAACAAACTTAAAAAACGATAGAAAATGGCAGATTTAAAAAATTTCGCAGAACAATTAGTAAACTTAACAGTTAAAGAAGTAAACGAACTTGCTCAAATTTTAAAAGATGAGTACGGAATTGAGCCAGCAGCTGCAGCGGTTGCAGTAGCAGCAGGTCCAGCAGCAGCAGGTGAGGCTGTAGCTGAAAAAACAGAATTTGATGTATTCTTGAAATCAGCAGGTGCTAACAAATTAGCTGTTGTTAAATTGGTTAAAGAATTAACAGGTCTTGGACTTAAAGAAGCTAAAGAAGTAGTTGATGGAGCTCCTTCAAAAATCAAAGAAGGTGTATCTAAAGACGAAGCAGAAGGTCTTAAAAAGTCTTTAGAAGAAGCTGGAGCTGAAGTAGAATTGAAATAATTTTACGAAGTTTAACATATAAGGTTTAGGTCTTTTCTTGTACAGAATAGGCCTAAACCATTTTGCGTATTATATCGGTAATAAACTATTAGTTACAAAAACTTAGCTTTAATAGCTTGATAATTAATATGTTATTTCGTTGATTTATAGAAATCAATATTTGGGTTTTGAACAAAAAGTTTTAAAATCTGATTTTTTTTAATAAGGTTGCATATTGTTGTAACTTTAAAACGTTAGGCTTAAAGAATTAAATTTATAAAAATAGATGCTTACGAATCAAACTGCAAGAATCAATTTTGCTTCTGTAAAACACACACCAGACTATCCCGATTTTTTGGATATTCAGATTAAATCGTTCCAAGATTTTTTCCAATTGGAAACTAAATCGGAGGAGAGAGGCAATGAAGGGTTATATAACACATTTAAAGAGAATTTCCCAATAACAGACACGCGTAATCAGTTTGTGTTGGAGTTTTTAGACTATTTTATTGACCCACCTCGCTACACTATTCAGGAGTGTATCGAAAGAGGTTTAACTTATAGTGTGCCGTTAAAAGCAAGATTGAAACTATATTGTACAGATCCTGAACACGAAGATTTTGAAACTATTGTACAAGATGTCTATTTGGGAACTGTTCCTTATATGACTGCCAGTGGTACGTTCGTTATCAATGGAGCTGAGCGTGTAATCGTTTCACAATTGCACCGTTCACCAGGAGTTTTCTTCGGGCAGTCGTTCCACGCAAATGGAACAAAATTATATTCAGCCAGAATTATTCCTTTTAAAGGTTCTTGGATTGAATTCGCTACAGACATTAACAATGTGATGTATGCGTACATTGATAGAAAGAAAAAATTACCTGTAACAACTTTGTTCCGTGCTATTGGTTTTGAGCGGGATAAGGATATTTTAGAGATATTTGATTTGGCTGAAGAGATCAAAGTTTCTAAGACAGGTTTGAAGAAATATATTGGTCGTCGTTTAGCTGCTCGTGTGTTGAATACGTGGCACGAAGACTTTGTTGATGAAGATACAGGAGAGGTGGTATCTATTGAGCGTAATGAAATTATTCTCGACCGAGATACTGTTTTAGATAAAGATAATATAGAGGAAATTGTTGAAGCTGACGTGAAAACTATTCTTCTTCATAAAGAGGACAGCCAAGCAACAGATTATACAATTATTCATAATACTCTACAAAAAGACCCTACAAACTCTGAAAAAGAGGCTGTAGAACATATTTATCGTCAGTTGCGTAACGCTGAACCACCTGATGAAGAGACAGCCCGTGGCATTATCGATAAATTATTCTTCTCTGACCAACGTTATAATTTAGGAGATGTAGGGCGTTACAGAATTAATAAAAAATTAGGAATAGATATTCCAGAAGATAAGCAAGTTTTAACAAAAGAAGATATCATAACAATTGTTAAGTACTTAATTGAGCTTATCAATTCAAAAGCGGAAGTTGATGATATTGATCACTTGTCAAATCGTCGTGTGCGTACGGTTGGTGAGCAACTTTCGGCTCAGTTTGGTGTTGGACTTTCTCGTATGGCTCGTACGATTCGTGAACGTATGAATGTTCGTGATAATGAGGTGTTTACTCCTATTGACTTGATTAATGCTAAAACACTTTCATCGGTAATCAATTCGTTTTTTGGAACGAATCAGCTTTCTCAGTTTATGGATCAAACCAATCCACTCGCTGAGATTACGCACAAACGAAGATTGTCAGCTTTGGGGCCAGGAGGACTTTCACGTGAACGTGCAGGTTTTGAGGTGCGTGACGTTCATTACACACATTACGGACGCCTGTGTCCTATTGAAACTCCTGAGGGACCAAACATCGGTTTGATTTCATCTTTGGCTGTGTTCTCAAAAGTAAATTCAATGGGATTCATTGAAACTCCTTACCACAAGGTTACTAACGGGAAGGTAGACTTGAAAGACATGACCTATTTGAGTGCTGAAGAGGAAGAAGGACTTAAGATCGGTATGGCAAACATCAGTTTGGATAAAGAGGGTAATATTACAGAAGAGAGAGTTGTTGTAAAAGAAGATGGGGATTTTCCTGTAATTGAACCTAATCAAGTGGAGTTTATTGACGTTGCTCCTAATCAGATTGCTTCTATTTCGGCTTCGTTGATTCCTTTCTTGGAGCATGATGATGCTAACCGTGCTTTGATGGGATCGAATATGATGCGCCAAGCGGTACCTTTATTGAAACCAGAGGCTCCAATTGTTGGGACAGGTTTGGAGCGTCGCGTGGCATCCGATGCACGTGTTCTGATGAACGCAGAGGGTGATGGTGTAGTAGAATATGTTGATGCTGAGAAAATTATAATTACATATGACCGTACTGAGAATCAAAAATTAGTGAGTTTTGAGGAAGAACAAACGGTTTATGATCTTATTAAATTCCAAAAAACAAATCAAGGAACTTGTATCAACTTGAAGCCTATCGTTCGAAAAGGAGATAGAGTGACTAAAGGTCAGGTACTTTGTGATGGATATGCTACTGAACAAGGGGAGTTAGCCTTAGGGCGAAATATGAAAGTAGCGTTTATGCCTTGGAAAGGATATAACTTCGAGGATGCTATTGTTATTTCAGAACGTGTGGTTCGTGAGGATATTTTTACGTCTATCCACATCGACGAGTATTCGTTGGAAGTTCGTGATACTAAGTTAGGTGCAGAAGAGTTGACCAACGACATTCCAAACGTTTCAGAAGAAGCTACCAAAGATTTGGATGAAAATGGTATGATTCGTATCGGTGCAGAGGTGCGACCTGGAGATATTCTTATTGGGAAAATTACTCCTAAAGGAGAGTCAGATCCTACACCCGAAGAGAAATTGCTTCGTGCGATTTTTGGAGATAAAGCAGGAGATGTAAAAGATGCGTCGTTGAAAGCATCGCCTTCGCTTTACGGGGTTGTTGTAGATAAGAAATTGTTCTCACGCGTTGTTAAAGATAAGAGAAAGCGTGGAAAAGAAAAAGAAGATGTTGCAGTGGTTGAGGCTTCTTACAATTCTAAATTCCAGGCTCTAAAAGATAAATTAATCACTAAATTGTTTACACTGGTTGAAGGAAAAACATCACAAGGTGTAACCAATGATTTGGGAGAAGAAATTATCCCGAAAGGTAAAAAATATTCGGTAAAGGCTTTAGAAGCAGTTGACGATTATGCTCATATAGTTTCTGGTGGTTGGACGGATGACAAAGAGGTAAATACGTTGATTGATGACTTGTTGCATAACTACAAAATTAAGTTGAACGACTTGCAGGGAGCATTGCGTCGTGAGAAGTTTACTATCTCAGTGGGGGATGAGTTACCAGCAGGAATTTTGAAATTGGCGAAAGTGTATATAGCCAAAAAACGTAAGCTGAAAGTAGGAGATAAAATGGCAGGTCGTCACGGAAATAAGGGTATTGTAGCTCGTATTGTTCGTGATGAAGATATGCCTTTCTTGGAAGATGGAACTCCTGTGGATATAGTATTGAACCCTCTTGGGGTACCTTCTCGTATGAATATTGGACAGATTTATGAAACCGTTCTCGGTTGGGCAGGTCAAAAATTAGGTCAGAAGTACGCTACGCCAATTTTTGATGGAGCATCGTTGGAGCAAATCAATGCACTGACTGACGAGGCAGGTATCCCACGTTTTGGACATACTTATCTGTATGATGGAGGAACTGGAGAGCGTTTTGATCAACCTGCAACTGTTGGGGTTATCTATATGATTAAACTCGGGCACATGATCGACGATAAGATGCACGCACGTTCTATCGGGCCTTATTCGCTTATTACCCAACAACCACTTGGAGGTAAGGCTCAGTTTGGAGGTCAGCGTTTTGGAGAGATGGAGGTTTGGGCATTGGAAGCATATGGAGCTTCAAGCACATTGCGTGAAATCTTAACCGTGAAGTCCGACGACGTAATCGGTAGAGCTAAAACGTATGAGGCAATCGTTAAAGGAGAAACAATGCCAGAACCAGGGCTTCCTGAATCGTTCAACGTATTGATGCACGAACTTAAAGGTCTTGGACTTGATATAAGATTAGAAGAATAAAAAAAAAACAAAATTCAGAAACTTTGCCAAAGTATTCCTTTGGCAGAGTTTTAAGTGTTTCTAAGATTATTAAAATACTCATTTTTGATGAATATCGAAGAATTGCGTGAATTTTGTCTGTCGCTTAAAGCTTCTGAAGAAAGTTTTCCTTTTGATGGTAATATTCTGGTTTTTTCAATTAAAGGAAAAATGTTCTGCTTGGTAAACATTACAAAATATGAGTTTATAAATATCAAGTGTGATCCTGAAGAAGCGGTTGAGCTTCGTGAACAATATGCAGAAGTTACTCCAGGTTGGCATATGAATAAAAAACATTGGAACAGTGTCCAAATTAATGGAAAAATTTCCGATAAATTACTTAGAAAATGGATTTTCAATTCATATGAGCTTGTAGTAAAGAGGTTACCAAAGAAAGTTCAAGAAGAATTATTTTAAAATTGAATATTTTTTTAATAAATCCTCTAAAATTAAAAGTTTTAAAAACCTTTTAAAGGTTTTGCAAAAAATAAAAAAAAATAAAATTCATACCGCATAATATATTATGGCAAGAGTAAAAGACAAAGTTACAACGACGAAGTTTGACAAAATTTCTATTGGGTTGGCATCGCCTGAATCTATTTTGGCAGTTTCGCGTGGTGAGGTTATTAAACCTGAAACGATTAACTATCGTACGCACAAACCTGAGCGAGATGGGTTGTTCTGTGAGCGTATTTTTGGGCCTGTTAAGGACTATGAATGTGCTTGTGGAAAATATAAACGTATTCGTTACAAAGGGATTGTTTGCGACCGTTGTGGGGTAGAAGTAACAGAGAAAAAAGTGCGTCGTGATAGAGTAGGGCATATCAACTTAGTGGTACCGATTGCACACATTTGGTATTTCCGATCATTACCGAATAAAATCGGATATTTGTTGGGATTGCCGTCCAAAAAATTGGATATGATTATCTACTATGAGAGATATGTGGTTATCCAACCAGGAATTGCAAAAGGACCAGATGGCGAGGATATCCAACCGATGGATTTTTTGACGGAGGAAGAATATCTAAATATTATGGAAACTCTTCCTGTTGAGAATCAGTATTTAGAAGATACTGACCCGAATAAATTCGTTGCCAAAATGGGAGCTGAATGTCTTTTAGATTTGTTGCAACGTTTGGATTTAGACGAACTTTCGTATGATTTACGCCATAAAGCTAACAGTGAAAGTTCTAAACAACGTAAAACAGAGGCTTTGAAGCGTTTGCAAGTGGTTGAAGCGTTTCGTGAGGCAAAAAATAATCGTGAAAATAAACCTGAATGGATGATAATGAAGGTAATTCCTGTGATTCCGCCTGAGTTGCGTCCGTTGGTGCCGTTGGATGGAGGGCGTTTTGCAACTTCTGATTTGAATGATTTGTATCGTCGTGTGATTATTCGTAATAATCGTTTGAAGCGATTGATGGAAATCAAAGCACCCGAGGTAATTTTGCGTAACGAAAAACGTATGTTACAAGAATCTGTGGATTCATTGTTTGATAACACACGTAAATCATCAGCAGTAAAAACGGAATCAAATCGTCCGTTGAAGTCATTGTCTGATTCATTGAAAGGTAAGCAAGGTCGTTTCCGTCAGAATTTACTTGGAAAACGTGTGGATTACTCAGCACGTTCTGTAATTGTGGTAGGGCCTGAACTTAAATTATACGAGTGTGGTTTGCCTAAAAATATGGCAGCAGAACTTTACAAACCGTTTGTTATCCGTAAGTTAATTGAGCGCGGAATTGTAAAAACAGTTAAGTCAGCCAAGAAAATTATTGATAAGAAAGAGCCTGTAGTTTGGGATATTTTAGATAACGTGATTAAAGGGCATCCAGTGCTTCTGAACCGTGCTCCTACGTTGCACCGTTTGGGTATCCAAGCATTCCAGCCGAAGTTGATTGAAGGTAAAGCGATCCAGTTGCACCCATTGGTGTGTACGGCGTTTAATGCTGACTTCGACGGTGACCAAATGGCGGTACACTTGCCGTTGGGGCCTGAAGCTATTTTGGAAGCTCAATTGTTGATGTTAGCATCACATAATATCTTGAATCCTGCGAACGGTTCCCCAATTACAGTACCTTCTCAAGACATGGTTCTTGGCTTGTATTATATGACCAAAGGAAGACGTTCAACACCTGAGTATCCAATTAAAGGAGAAGGCTTGACATTCTATTCTGCGGAAGAGGTAAATATCGCCTACAATGAAAGAAAGTTGAATTTGAATGCCTTTATCAAAGTACGTGTAAGAGATTTAGGAGAAAATGGTGAAGAAGTTTACAAGGTAATTGAAACTACCACAGGTCGTGTATTGTTCAACGAAGTGGTGCCACGTGAAGCAGGATATATCAACGAGGTATTGACCAAAAAATCGTTGCGAGACATTATTGGACATATTTTGAAATCAACAAGTATTCCAACGACAGCGGAATTCTTAGATAAAATTAAAAATATGGGTTACAAATTCGCTTTCCAAGGTGGATTGTCATTCAGTTTAGGGGATATTATTATTCCACAAGAAAAAGAAAAGATGATTGCCGAGGCAAACGGATTGGTTGAAGGTATTGTAGCCAACTATAATATGGGACTTATCACCAATAACGAGCGTTATAATCAGGTAATTGATGTGTGGACATCTACTAATGCTCAGTTAACAGAATTGGCTATGAAGCGAATCAGTAGTGATCAACAAGGGTTCAATTCTGTATATATGATGTTGGATTCAGGAGCGAGGGGTTCAAAAGAGCAGATTCGTCAGTTGACAGGTATGCGTGGATTGATGGCAAAACCTAAAAAGTCGACTGTAGGAGGAGGTGAGATTATCGAAAACCCAATCTTGTCGAACTTTAAAGAGGGATTATCAATCTTAGAATACTTTATTTCAACGCACGGAGCTCGTAAAGGTCTTGCCGATACGGCTTTGAAAACAGCGGATGCTGGTTACTTGACCCGTCGTCTGGTGGATGTATCGCAAGATGTAATTATTAATACAGATGATTGTGGTACATTACGAGGAGTCGAAGTTCGTGCTTTGAAGAAAAACGAAGAGGTTGTAGAAACTTTAGGAGAGCGTATTTTAGGACGTGTTTCATTGCACGATGTTTACAATCCATTAACCGAGGAATTGCTTGTTAAAGCAGGAGATGAAATTACTGAAAAAGCTGTAGCTAAGATTACAGAAGCTCCAATTGAAATGGTGGAAGTACGTTCAGCACTTACGTGTGAAGCAAAACACGGAATTTGTGCAAAATGCTACGGACGAAACCTTTCAACAGGTAAAATGGTACAAACGGGAGAGGCTGTCGGAGTTGTTGCTGCACAATCTATCGGTGAGCCAGGTACACAGCTTACGCTTCGAACATTCCACGCAGGGGGTACAGCAGGAAACATCTCTGAGGAGAGCAAGTTAGAAGCTCGTTTCGATGGAGTCGTTGAAATTGATGATTTGCGAACAGTAAAAGGACAAGATTATGAAGGAAATCCAGTGAACGTTGTCATTTCACGTACTTCGGAGTTGAAAGTGGTTGAACCAAAGTCAGGTTTGGTACTACATACTCATAATATTCCATATGGGGCACACATTTTTGTTAAAGACAAGCAAGAAGTTAATAAAGGCGATGTTCTTTGCCAGTGGGATCCATATAATGCCGTGATTATCTCAGAGTTTTCAGGGAAAATTGCTTATGAAGGTATCGAACAAGGGGTCACTTACCAAATCGAAATTGATGAGCAAACAGGATTCCAAGAAAAAGTGATTGTTGAATCAAGAAATAAACGTTTGATCCCAACGTTATTAATTCAAGATAAAGACGGAGAGACCTTCCGTTCCTACACTTTGCCAGTTGGTGCACACTTGATGGTGGACGATGGAAGTAAGATTAAAGAAGGTAAGGTATTGGTGAAAATCCCACGTAGATCAGCGAAATCGGGTGATATTACCGGAGGTTTGCCACGTGTTACTGAATTGTTCGAGGCACGTAATCCTTCCAATCCAGCAATCGTTTCGGAAATTGACGGGGTAGTTTCTTTCGGAAAAATAAAACGAGGTAACCGAGAAATTGTTATTGAATCCAAAACAGGTGAAGTTCGCAAATATTTGGTGAAGTTGTCTAACCAAATTTTGGTACAAGAGAATGACTTTGTACGTGCGGGTATGCCTCTTTCTGATGGTTCTGTAACTCCTGATGATATTTTGAATATTAAAGGACCTTCTGCCGTTCAGCAGTATTTAGTAAATGAAGTTCAAGAGGTATATCGTTTGCAAGGGGTGAAAATCAACGACAAACATTTTGAGGTGATTGTACGTCAGATGATGCGTAAGGTTGAAATTCAAGATCCAGGTGACACCCTATTCCTAGAAGGACAATTAGTTCACAAAGATGATTTTATTGAGGAGAACGACAAATTATTCGGGCAGAAAATAGTTGAAGATGCGGGAGATTCTGAAAACCTTAAGGCAGGACAAATCGTTTCTTTACGTCAGTTGCGTGATGAAAATTCCTTGCTAAAACGAGCTGATAAAAATTTAGTAGAGGCCCGTGATGTGATTCCTGCAACGGCAACGCCTGTACTACAGGGAATTACAAGAGCTTCGCTACAAACAAAATCGTTCATTTCAGCAGCATCATTCCAAGAAACAACTAAAGTCTTGAATGAAGCAGCAGTAAACGGAAAAGTGGATTTCCTTGACGGATTGAAAGAGAATGTAATCGTTGGGCATAGAATTCCAGCGGGTACAGGTCTGAAACGTTACGAGAAAATTATCGTAGGTTCAAAAGCAGAGGAAGAAGTGGTTGTTGAGAAGAAAAAATCAAGATAGGACAATGAGTAGCATAAACGAAAATGCAGAAAATCAGTTGAGTATTGAATTGGATGAAAAGGTAGCTGATGGGGTTTATTCAAACTTGGCGGTCATCAATCATTCATCGACTGAATTTGTTGTGGATTTTATCAATGTGATGCCAGGAATGCCAAAAGCACGGGTGAAAAGCCGTATTATATTGACTCCACAACATGCCAAACGTTTGTTAAACGCTTTGTCAGAAAATATCCAACGTTTTGAGCAATCACATGGTTCAATTCACGAGAATGAACATCATCCTGTACCTCTTTTCGGATTGAAAGGGGAAGCATAGATAAAATGTAAATAGGCTATTCAAAGAGTATTGGATAGCCTATTTTATTTTTACTACATAGCCTTAAATATGAAGAGTGAAGTTTATCTGTTACAGACTAATCCCCCATAAAAAGATTTTGCTACTTTTTAAGGGGGATTATTTAGTATTAGTGCTACTTATCTGATACTAAGTAACTTGATACAAGCCAATGGTTTTGTTGGTCTCCAGTATTGGCGGTAGCAGGAATTACAATTTCGATAGTATGTTTTCCTTTTTTGAGCGTACCAAGTGATACGTTCTCAGGAACTACTGCTGAGCCAGGGCACCAATTGGAACGTGATAAATCGGATGAAGCTAATCGTTCTTCAACGGCTTTCTTTACGCGTTCGTAGTTTTCGTTATATGCAAAAGCAGTGTCCTTGCGCGTCCATACACCTGATGAAGGATTGAATCTTCTGAAAGCAGCACAATCATCACGCCAAGGAATGAAGTCAATCACTTTTTTACTATTAAAAAAAACAGAATTTTTAATTTTGATGAACTCATCTCCACCGCTATGTCCTCCATGTCCAGTAGTGATGTAGTATAATTCAGCATTTTTTACATCTTTTTTAAGGGTTATGTCATGTTTTAGTGTAGTTTTAGCAAATAAATCGGGGATTTTTTGTCCATTTACATAGTAAATAGTGTTCACCAACGGAGTAACCACTTTTTTTGGTCGTGGTCTACCAGAGTAAGTTAGCGAAACATCTGCCAAATATCCTTTGTCAGTCCACGTGTCGATCCAAATGCCGATGTAAAAAGTGCCCGTTAGGAGAGATTCTAACTGAGAAACGTCCTGTTGCCAAACAACTTTATCTTCCCATTTTGGTACAGATACAGGGCGACCATATTTCATGTTTGGATATTTTTGCTCATCGCTGAAATGTCCCACTCCGAAAGGAGTCATAAATCGGAGAATTTCTACTGGCAGGTCATACGATGAAACTGCTTTGATTCCGTGGTAGTTATTGTCAGTTCCACTTTCATTAGGCAATTGTTTCGAACCCTGAGCCACGTTGATAACGTTAATCAAGTCTTCGTTTTTAAAGACGAAACAAGAACCTGATTTGTCCCAAGGATCGCCGTTGGAACGAATGGTTATTTCTACAGAAACATCAGTTCCTTTACGATATTCAGGGATGTGTATTTTTTTTACCAGTAAACGTCCGCTTTGCAAACGAATAACATCTGCAGGAGCTTCCCCTTTCTCTGAAAAATTAACCAAGGCATTCTCAAAGACTTTTACAGTCTTTGCATTTTGCCCGAATGAATAAATACTCGAAAATAAAAATAAAGCTACTAATATTTGTTTCATATATCCGTTATTTTAAATTCTAAAACTACAAAAAATCAATTTACCAAAACTATTTACTTTACGACCACTGTTTTGATATTTGCAAACTCATACATTCCAAAGGAAGAGAGTTCCCTGCCGTAACCAGATTTTTTAATACCTCCGAAAGGTAAATTCGGATCACTAATGAGCATTTCGTTGATGTACACAGCTCCTTCTTCAAATCGATAAGCCTGTGATTTTACGAACTCTGTATTCTTTGAAAAAATAGATACACCTAATCCAAATTCAGACTGATTGCTAAGTTCTACAGCTTCGTCAAAAGTACTGAACGTGGTGATAGCTGCCACAGGGCCAAAAGTTTCTTCTTTAAAAATTGCCATTGATGGAGTCACCTCAGTGATAATTGTAGGTTCATAGAACGCACCTTTACGGTTTCCTCCACAGATAAGTTTTGCTCCTTCTTGAATACTCTCTGTGACCATTTTCTCTAATTCTATAGCCAAATCTTCACGTGCCATTGCTCCAATTTGCGTTGTTGGATCAAATTTATCTCCCGTTTTTAGCGCTTGAATCTTGCTTCTATATTGATTTATAAAAGTTTCAGCGATATTTTCGTCTACCAAAAAACGTTTGGCGGCAATGCAACTCTGTCCTGTATTTTGCATACGAGCCATTACAGCTACCGATGTAGCTAACTCTAAATCAGCATCTTTACACACAATAAAAGCCGCACTTCCGCCCAATTCCAAGACTGATTTTTTGAGATGTTTTCCCGCGTTTTCGGCTACAGCTTTTCCTGCATTTTCGCTTCCTGTGAGTGATACACCCTTAATGTGTGGATGAGCGATAATATCGGCTACGTATCTGCTGTCTAAGAATAAGTTTTTATACAACGGAAAATCAATTTTGTCTGAATTGAAAATCGTTTCCAGTAAATTTGCCGATTTCGGTACATTCGAAGCGTGTTTAATAACAAACAAATTCCCTAAAATCATATTTGGAATTACAAAACGAAACACTTGCCAAAACGGAAAATTCCAAGGCATTACCCCCAATAGAACTCCTATCGGTTCAAAATTTACCCGACTTTCCGACCACTGTGTTTTTACCAATCTTGGAGCAATAAAATTTTCTGCATTGGTGATGTAATAATCACACAAATAGGCACACTTATTTACCTCAGCAATGGCTTGAGTGATTGGTTTGTTCATGTCTTCAGTAATGGCATGTGCGTATAACGATGTGTTGGAGAGCAATTTATCTCGTATTTCCTGAACGATTGTTAGGCGCTTTTTTAAATCAAACTCTTTCCACCGTTTGTAAGATGACTGTAAAGTCTCGATTCTTGAAAAAGCGTTTTCCAAAGTTGTGTGTGTCATTACAAATTTATTTTGTATATTCTTTAATAATTTATTGATTTTCAGTTAATTTATTTTCAAAAGTTAATTCTATGACATAGTCAGGAGCGGTTGGCACCTTCGGAAATTTAAGCCAAATTCCGTCTTTATCCTGCGAGAACTGTATATTTTTTTTGCTATCGAATTCTATTGCTTTTTTTAGTTTATTTCCTGCGTATGGCAAAAATAAAGCTTTATCTTTCCAATCAAGTACGTGAACGTAGAGCGTTTTGTTTCGTTGGGTGGTTACTCCCCAATCGCGTGGTGTTATAACGCCTCCTCGTGTACCCTGAATGGTAGGAGCATATTTTTTCATCCATTCTCCCATTTCTTTAAGACGTTGCACAGCCACAGCAGGGAGCATTCCATCGGGTTGAGGTCCAACATTCATTAGTAAATTTGCATTTTTACCTGCGGCTTTTACTAAATATTGAATGAGTGTTTCAGTCGATTTGTAATTCTGATCGATGATTTTGTATCCCCACATTCCATTCATAGTTTCGCAGGTTTCGAGAGGTAATTTGCTGATATCTTGTCCTGAAAGTCCTGCTTTATTTTCTCCGGGGAGGTCTCGTTCAAATATTTGTATGTCTTCACCAGCAAAAGGTATCAGATGATGGTTATTACCGATTAAACAAGCTGGTTGTAGGCTATGGATGAGTTGATATTGCTCATGCAAATTCCAAGTTTCAGGTGTCATACCGTCAGGATAGATGTCTTTATCCCACATTCCATCAAACCAAATGGCTCCAATCTCACCATAATTAGTGAGTAGTTCTGTTAGTTGGTTATTCATAAATTTATGGTAATCTTCCCATTTCCCGTGTGTGGTTCTGCCTGTACCTTTACCCGTTCTTCCCAGAGGATAATAGTCGTTGCGTCTCCAATCCAAATGAGAGTAGTACAAATGCAATCGGATTCCTTGCTTTTTACATTCATCGGCAATTTCTTTGATTATGTCGCGTTTGAAAGGTGTGGCTTTCACTATGTTATAGTCACAATATTTTGTGTTGAACATGGAGAACCCATCGTGGTGTCGAGTAGTGATCGTAATATATTTAGCTCCAGAGGCTTTAATCGCTGAGACCCATTCTGCAGCGTTGAACTTAGCAGGGTAAAATCCACCTGCAAGTTTTTCATATTCTTGCCAATGTAAGTTTTTGTTGTGCATAACCCACTCACCGTCAGCAAGCATTGAGTAAAGCCCCCAATGGATAAATATGCCGAATTTATCGTCCTGAAAATTGCTTCGAGCCTTTAAATTTTCGGCCGATGGTTTGTAATTCGGCTGTGTCCAAACAGACAGGCTACCCATTATTAATGCAACTAAAAGGATATTTTTTGTTTTCATAATATATTTATAATTAGTTGGTTATAAAATTTAATCGTCTAAAAGGTTTTCATCACCATTTGATTTGTTTTTCATATAGGAATACATCAAATATGCTAAGATTACAAGCACCACGAAAGGAAGCATATTCCCGATGAAAATCCCGATGCCGTATTGTTCATCAGGGGCTTCAGCTAGTTTTTGTTTTATGATGTCGATATTATCTTGTTGTTGTAATAGTAATGGTATTCTCATTGATTTTTAAATTTAGAGAGCATTGATTTGGTTTGTTCAGAAAGGACTAATTTCCCAGATATTTCAGCATTTTTTGGTAACTCTTCGAGCCAATGTTCGGTGTGTTGCCATGTGATTCGTTTCATTTCGGTAAGTGCCATAGGATTTGCCTGTAGTAAACGATCTAAGAAGTGACCTAAAGCTTCGTCCATTTCTTTGATATTTTCAAACACTCGTGCATAAAGTCCTTTTTGTTGAGCCCAGTAGGCATTTTTCCATTGGTCAGGAGCCATAAAAAGCTCATTCAAAGTAGCCTGTCCTGTTTTTCGTAAAATTACGGGAGCAATAACAAAAGGCCCTATCCCAAGTGAAAGTTCTGAAAGTTTGATAGTTGCGGCTTCCGTTGCGAACACATAGTCCATAGCAGCCACAAGCCCGACTCCTCCGCCAACGGTTTTTCCTTGCACCCGACCTATAATCAATTTTTTACATCGGCGTATGGCTAAAAATACGTTTGCGAATCCGTTGAAAAATCGAGTGCCTTCGGTTTCATTATCAATGGTCAAAAGTTCGTCAAAAGAAGCTCCAGCACAAAAAGTTTTATCACCTTCGCTTTTGACTACAATCAGACTGACATCTTTGTTTTCAGATAATAAATCAAATTCTTTAGCCAAGCGTTCTAATAACTCAAGCGGAAAAGAATTCGCATGAGGATGTCCAAATTCGATGGTTGCTACGCGATTTTCTATTTTAGTGTATAACGAACCGTTTATTCTATTAGTTCCCATAATTTTAATTTTCCCCAAAAGTAAAAAAAAATATCGAAAATAGATTATTTATCCAAAAAAATATTTTACCTTTGCCCCAAAGGGGATGTAGCTCAGTTGGCTAGAGCGTTTGGCTGGCAGCCAAAAGGTCGTGGGTTCGAGCCCCATCTTCTCCACAACAAGTGTTGAAAATCAAGAAAATGTACTAATTAAGGACTAATACTGAGGCTACTCGGTTTTAGTCTTTGTTTTTTTCTAAAATAAGCAATTAACCTGAATAGGAAAGCGGGAATATCTTAGGCTATTCTCGGATAGTAAAAATATTCAATTATAATCATGAGTAAACTGAAAAAACTATTCAAACATACGTTCGTCTATGGACTGGCTACCGTACTGCCACGTGTTTTAACTCTTCTGTTGACAAATTTTTATACACATAAACTTGAAAAACAAGATTTTGGTATTTATTCGGGGTTGTTCGTATATTTGATTTTAGGGAATGTATTGCTTTCTTATGGGATGGAAACCGCTTTTTTCCGTTTTGTGAATAAGGAAACCGATAAAAAGAAAGTACAATCTACGGCGCTTACCTCAGTAACAGTTAGTTCTTTTCTGTTTTTAGTGGGAGCTATCCTTTTGCAAAATCATATTGCCGAGTGGTTGAATTACAAGGTAGAGTATATCCGATTGGCGATCTACATATTGGTATTGGATGCGTTGGTTGTAATTCCGTTTGCGTGGCTTCGCAATGAGGGGAAATCGGTGATTTATGCTTTGATTAAGATTGGAAATGTAGTGGTAAATTTACTACTTAATCTGTATTTTTTCTTGGTGTTAAGCAATCATATTGATAAAACAGATGAAGGGGTTGTTTTTATTTTTATGTCTAATTTCATAGCGAGTTTAGTTACTTTTTTGGTGCTTCTTCCCCTTTATTTCCGAATTAAATTCAGTTTTTCTGTTGCTTTATGGAAACAGATGATGCGTTATGGCTTCCCTGTACTCATTGCGGGAATCGCTTTTGCTGTAAATGAAGGTTTTGACCGTGTTTTTTTGCGGATGCTTCTTCCCGTTGATACTGCTGATGCTACTATCGGTGTTTATTCCGCGTGTTACAAGATGGGGATGTTTATGACACTTTTTGTAACAGCGTACAAATTAGGTGTTGAACCTTTCTTTTTCAGTAACGCACAAGACAAAAATGCACCAAAGACCTACGCTTTGGTAACGGAATATTTTATTCTCTTTGGAGCTTTCATATTGTTATTTATTACTGTTTTTATAGATGTATTAAAGTATATAATTGTATCAAATTCAGAGTATTGGGAGGCTTTGTGGATAGTTCCTGTCATTTTGTTGGCAAATCTTTGTTTGGGGATTTATCACAGTCTTTCGGTGTGGTACAAGGTCACTGATAGAACCAATTTCGGAGCATATGTATCTGTTTTAGGGATGTTTATTACCGTGATTGTTAATTTCCTGTTGATTCCTTTAATAAGTTACAAAGGTTCGGCATTAGCTACCCTTGCTACCTATTTTGTTATGATGTCGGTATCTTTTTGGGTTGGACAAAAAAAATATCCAATACCCTATAATATTAAAAAAATAGGAGTATATTTGGGATTTAGCATAATGTCTTCATTTATAGTATTCTATGTTTTTGATAAAAACATGTATATAGGGACTGTCTTTTTATTGCTTTATGTTCTATTAGTTGTAAAACAGGAAAAACAGCTAATTAGGCATTTAAAGCGTTGATTTTGTTTTTTAGGTTAGAAAGATGTACATTTGTGACTAAAATATGTTAAAGTAAATATAGGCACCTTTTTATGGAAACACATCCGTTGCGAGCAGCTATTCATTCGGTTGAATCTTTTGGAAATATTGATGGGCCAGGCATACGCTATGTTGTTTTTTTTCAGGGGTGTATGTTGCGTTGTAAGTATTGTCACAATCCTGACACTTGGGAATTGCATAATGACGATGCAAAGATGATGACCACGGATGAATTGGTTAGCGATATTGTTAAGTATAAAACTTTCTTTCAAGCTAGTGGAGGAGGAGTGACTCTCAGTGGTGGTGAGCCTTTATTGCAGTTAGATTTTGTTTTAGAACTTTTTACAAAATTAAAGTCATTAGGAATAAGTACTTGCGTAGATACCTGTGGTGGGTTTTATGCTAATACCCCGATTATCAATGAAAAAATTCTTAAGTTAATATCTCTTACCGATTTGTTTTTGGTGGACATCAAACATATTGATGATACACAACACCAACGTCTTACCAAACGACATAATAAAAATATTATCACTTTCATTGATTTTTTAAGCCAAAATGGAGCTAAAATGTGGGTTCGCCATGTGTTAGTACCTAAATGGACCGATGATGATGTATACTTACAAAAACTTCGCGATTATATCGACACTTTACAAGGAGTAGAGCGTGTTGAGGTTCTTCCCTACCACGATATGGCTAAATTCAAATATGATGAATTGGGAATTGATTATCCGTTGAAGGATATTGAGCGTCCGTCGAAAGAGCGCATTGAAAATGCTATTAAAATTTTAGGCGCCAGGTATGATTTGGATTGATTTTCTGCCCACAACTCATCATTCCCACATATCGGATATTTTTCTTCATAGCTAATAAACGTTTTCCTCTAAATTTATATTGAAATCCCAAACAATCTGTTAACTAAAATTTGCATATATTTTTATACTAGGTTGATCAATTTTATATAGGGTTCAAGAATTTTTACGGAGGAAAAACATTTGTATTTTTTAAAAGTGCTGATTTTCAGATAAATGTAATGTTTAAAAAATCACATTAAAATCTTTTTGTTATATTTATGCAGAAAAATAGTTAAAAAAGTTTTTTGTTAACATAAATTTCTTTATTTTTGTAGAGAAGATATTTTAATTACTTAACCAAAAACATGTACAATATGAAAAGAAAGTTTTTAGTAACATTTGTGCTAACGATGGTTTTTTGTTTCCATTGGTTGTATGCACAAAATCGTACGGTTAGTGGTGTAGTTACCGATGAATCAGGGATTCCACTTTCAGGGGTGAGCGTTTTAGTTAAAGGAACAACCCGAGGAGTGTCTACCGATTTTGATGGTAAGTACAACATTCAAGCTCAAGCAGAAGAAATCCTTATTTTCAGTTCCATGGGATTTGTTACGCAAGAGAAAAAAGCTAACGTGACCAAACTCAATGTTATGTTGAAAGAAGACGCTGAAGAGTTGGAAGAGGTTGTTGTAACGGCATTAGGTATCAAACGAAGTGAAAAAGCTCTTGGGTATGCTTTACAGGAAATTGACGGAACAAAGTTACTTGAGGCTCGTGATGCTAACGTAACAAATGCTCTTTCAGGGAAAGTATCTGGTTTGCAGATTGTTAAAGGAGCGGGAGGTATGGCTGGTTCTTCAAAAATTGTGTTGAGAGGGCAAAATTCACTCACAGGAGATAATCAGCCACTGATTGTTGTAGATGGTGTGCCAATAGACAATAAAGCCAGTGGAGCTGCCGATATTTGGGGAAATTCCGGAATGGATATGGGGAACGGACTTTCCGATATCAATCCGGAAGACATAGAAAGCCTTACTGTTTTGAAAGGAGCTTCGGCAGCAGCACTTTACGGTTCTCGTGCTGGAAATGGAGTTATTCTGATTACCACCAAATCAGGAAAGGAAAAGAAAGGACTTGGAATTACATTTTCAACGACTCTTGCCACTGAAGATATTTTTGTTAAACCAGCATTGCAAAATACTTATGCACAAGGGGTTGATAATTTATACGATCCTAAAACAGCTCGAAACTGGGGGCCAAGAATTGAAGGACAAACAGTAACTAATTGGAATAACAAGCAAGTGAAATTGGAGGCGTATGATAATATGAATAATTTCTTTCGTACAGGAATTACAGCCACACAAGCTCTTTCTTTCCAGCAACAAATAAATAAAACTTCGGTATACGGTTCTGTTAACTATATGGATAATACCAGTATGGTGCCTGAAACGGATATGAATCGTACATCAATGGCATTGCGAACTACAACTAATTTAGGAGCAAGTGATCGTTGGAAAGTAGATTTTAAAATCAATTATGTGAACACTCAGGCTCATAATCGTCCAATTCAAGGTTTGAACCAGTCAAATGTATTTAAAACCTTGACCATATTCCCTCGTACATTGGATATTCGTGAATTCAATCCACCGATAGTTAACGGACAACAAGTGTGGTATGACACGCAAACATTGCCCGACGACAACCCTTGGTGGACTCTTAAGTACAATACAAACAACGACGTGCGTAATCGTTATATCAGTTTTGGAGCGGTAACCTACGAATTTACAAATTGGTTACGAGGAGAAGTAAAAGGAGGATTGGACTACTACAACACAAAAATGTATCAACGCAAACATTCGGGAAGTTTATCAGTGCCAAAAAACGGACAATATGCAGAGGCTTCCAAAGAATTTTCTGAAAAGAATCTTAGCTTTCTGTTGATTGCTGAAAAAAGTGATTTACTGAAAGATCTTAACGGAACGTTGACCTTTGGAGGAAATCTAATGTCACAGCATATTTCAGAGATGAATGCTAAATCAGGAGATTTATTGATTCCTAACATATTCTCATTGAACAATGGTAAAGAAAAACCAACTGTAACCTCATTGATTACACAGCGAAAAATGAATTCATTATACGGTTCAGCACAAATCGGATGGAAAAATAGTTTGTATTTGGACGCAACTTTTCGTAACGATTGGTCTTCAACCATGAGTAAAGTAAATCGTTCCTATTTCTATCCGTCTTTGAGTTTTTCTGGGGTGATTTCAGAATTGATAGAATTACCTGAATGGGTAACATTTGCCAAAGTAAGAGCTTCCTATGCTGAGGTGGGGAACGATTTAGAGCCTTATATGTTGTATAACAGTTACTCAGTTGCGAAAGACTATTGGGGTGTGCCAACAATTTCAACTAATGAAATTTTGTATGACCATTCAGTGCGTAGTGAGTTAGTAAAATCATATGAAGCTGGGCTCGATTTAAGACTTTTTAATAACCGAGTGCGATTAGATGCAGCTGTATATAAGACCAATGCCATGCGTCAATTATTACGTTTACCGATGGATGAAACTAGCGGATATAAATTCAAGATAATCAACGCAGGAAATATTGAAAATAAAGGAGTTGAACTTTCGTTAGGAGTAGGTATTTTACAAAATCCTGAAGGATTAAATTGGGATACAACGGTAAACTTTTCTAAGAATGAAAATCAAATTATCGACCTTTACCCAGGGGTAGCTTCCTATGAATTGCTTACAGTTGATGAGATTATGGTACTTGCTGAAGTAGGTAAAGAATATGGAGCAATTTATGGCTCGGCTATCCGTAGGGTCAATGATGCGAACAGTCCTCACAACGGAAAGATGATTCTTACTGCGGAAGGATTGCCTCAGCGAGATGCTGTAGCATTACATTATCTTGGAAATCAGCAACCTGATTACTTGTTAGGTTTTAGCAATAGTTTCTCATGGAAAGGAATTAATTTAGACTTTCTTGTAGATGCTCGTGTAGGAGGAAAAATGTTCTCTATGACACGTAATTTGCTTACAGGCTATGGAATGGCAGCAGAAACAGCTGTTGATGGTAAGCGAGATTCATTTGTTGTAGAAGGTGTAATAGCCAATAGCTCAGGAGGATATGATATAAACACAAAACAAGTAACACCTCAACGTTATTGGGGAGCATTGGCCCAAAACAACATCGGAATCACTGAAGCTAACATGTATGATGCTACATCGGTACGTTTAAGAACCCTGTCATTAGGGTATACGTTTGGTAAAAAACACTTGGAAAGCATTGGAATCCAAAATCTCAAGTGTTCCTTCACGGCGAATAATCTTTGGTTGATTCACACCAACATTCCAGGAATTGATCCAGAATCAGTTTCAGGAACAGGCACAAACGTAACAGCATTGGAGTTTGGAGCGCCACCTACAAGCCGTACGTTTACGTTTAATATTACTATCGGACTTTAAAACAATGTGTGTTATGAGAAAATATATATTAAAATTCGCTATTATATCTATAGTTGCATTTTCATCGTACGCTTGTTCGGACTTTGAGGAAATCAACAAAGATCCCAATGCAGCTGATCGCAATTCGGTACTGGTTGAAGGGTTGTTTAATGCTTCGGTCGCTGATGCACAGCTTAGCTGGTGGAATCGGGATATTCTTTTTCACCGTACTTGGCTTTGGGGAGCTCGGTACACGTATCGCCCTATTCACGGGCCACAGGTGTTGCAAGATCAAAATAATTACATGTCAGACTATTGGAATTCTGCTGCAAAATGGATTACCAATGTTAGCCAGGCCATTGAAATAGGAGAGGAACGCATCAGAACAGGAAAGGCAGATGTCAAAACCAATAATTATGTGCAAATGGCAAGAGTTTATCGAGCGTATTTGCTTTCAGAGATTACAGATATGTTTGGCCCCTATCCAGCTCGAAAAGGATTCAAAGGGGAAGTAGCTGAGTATGATAGTGTTGAAGATATTTACGCCTATATAGAAGAGGAACTAAAATTGGCAGTGAGCAAATTTGATGAAAGTACTGAGGCTTCAAATGATGCTTTTGATGCGTTTTACGCAGGGAAAATTGGTGCTTGGAAAAAATATGCCAATTCGTTACGGTTGCGTTGTGCAATGCGTTTTTCAAATGTAGGTACAGTGGGTAAAACTCGTTTTGAAAACATCTTACAAGAAGTAGGAGATATTTCGGGATTCATTATCAATAATGTAGATAATGCTTCCGTTGCACAATCAAGTATTGCTGACTTAGAGGATCCTGCAGGTTCTATCTTTGCCCTTAGCTATATTGGAATGGAAATTACTTCCACATTGACTAACATTTCTTTTGGATTGGGAGGAATTTCAGTTGCAGAAATGGCACAATATCCTGGAACATCAGCCTATGGTTTGCCACAAGAAGCACTAACCAATCATTTACGTTCACCTAATGAATACTTAGGAGTTTATATGCCGGATTATTTGCCAACAAAAACAAATATTCAGTCAGCAGGATATCTGTATGATTATATTCCTAAAGAAATAGATCCTCGTATTTTAGTAAATTATCATATACCTGGGCATCATGATGGATTGGTAAATTTTTATGTACAGCGCGATTTAAATGCTGAAAAGAATAATACTAATTATCAAGAAATTGAACTTCCTGCAGATTCTGGGCAAAAATTCAGTACTAAATATACCTTTTCATCATTCACTTGCGGAGAAAATGCAGGGAAAAATGATTTGATTCTGAGAGGTTTCCGTAGGAATTTAGGTCGTTTGCCGGCTATCGGTAAGCAATATCGTGGAGGAGATTTACGGCGCGTCTATTTCGGATGTTGGGAAACCTACTTTTTATTGGCAGAGGCAGCTCACTACGGATGGGAAACAGGACGTACAGCTAAGGAGTGGTATGAATTAGGTGTAAAAGCTAGTTTTGATTACCACAAAATAGGTCGCTATGCAGATGCTTATTTGGAAAGTGAAAGTTATAATCGTATCGGAACTTCGGTAAAGTTTGACCATACAACCGAAATTACTTCAAAACAGCTGACGCGAAAAATTTACCCATCAGGAACGGAAGAAACCGTGACCTATAATTATCCGAAGGGAGTACATCCAACTAATAACGATGTACTATCTAAGATTATGACACAGAAGTATATCGCTCAGAATCCTTGGCAACCGTTCGAGGCAACCAATGATTACCGCCGAACGGGATTGCCGTTTTTTGAAAATCCGTATTTGGAAGGATTATTGCCATTTATGCCATTCTACACTGATCATTCGGCTGCAGACATTAAAAATGTGTATCGCAGAGTTCGTTATCCAATCAGTTTGAAAACAAAAAACCAAGCTGGTTATGACCGAGCTTTACAATTGTTAGGAGGAGAGGATAAACCCGAAACTCCACTGATTTGGCATAAACGATAGGTATAGCGTTTCATAAGTTGGAAATCACCCCAAGTCGAAAGACATAAGGGTGATTTCTTTTTAAATACGCATAAAAATCTAAAATAGAGAAACTAATAGCTAAATCATTAATTATTAATCAAATTCATAAAAAAAGACTTTTATAGATGAGAATTTACTAAATTTTTTGTTTATATGTAAAAGAAAAATAGTACTTTTGCGTTCGGAAAATTTTAAAATATTTTACGATATGGATTGGATAGTAAATCTATTTTCAAATCACGAAAGTGTGGCATATACAGTCATTGTTTACAGTTTTGTGATAGCCTTAGGGGTAGCCTTAGGGAAGGTTCGTATTTGGGGAATTTCATTCGGAATTGCTTGTGTGCTTTTCGCAGGAATTGGAGTGGCTCATTTTGGTTTTACTGTTGATGGACACATCCAGCACTTTATCAAGGAGTTTGGTCTGATTTTGTTCGTTTACACCATTGGGTTGCAGGTTGGTCCAGGTTTTTTTGCTTCTTTTCAACAAGGAGGTTTAAAACTTAATAGTTTAGCAATACTCTCAGTTCTCACATGTGTGCTGACAGTGATAGTGTTGTTTTATGCTACTGATACTAGCATGGCTGATCTTGTGGGGATTATGTC
Source organism: Capnocytophaga canis (assembly GCF_043187445.1). NCBI lineage: Bacteria > Pseudomonadati > Bacteroidota > Flavobacteriia > Flavobacteriales > Flavobacteriaceae > Capnocytophaga > Capnocytophaga canis. Next base: position 2,253,561 of record NZ_CP171121.1, read on the forward strand.
AGGAGCAGTGACTAACACACCAGGTCTGGGAGCCGCTCAACAAGCTATTGTGGACATTTTCAGAGCAGAAGGTCAATCACAAGAGACTATCAACGGAGCATTATCCAACGTTTCTAACGGATACGCAGTGGCATATCCATTTGGAGTATTAGGTATTATTTTAGTGATGATGATTCTCAAGTCAGCCCTGAAAGTGAATTTAGATGCCGAGAAACGACTGAATCAATGGAAAGTTAATAAAAACAACTCAAGTGTTGACAAAGTAGCTGTTCGTGTCGAAAATCCAGTGTTATTTGAAAAACACGTAGCAATTATAAAAGAAACTTTAGGAATGGACTTCGTTATTTCACGCGTTTATCATACAGGTAAAATACATATGGTGGATAAGGATACCATCTTAAAGCAGGGAGATATATTACTTTTGGTGGCGAATCCAAAAGATTTTGATAAATTGTCAACTCTTATAGGAAAGAAAGAAAGTATAGCTCTGTTTGAAGGAGAGGCAAATGACATTGTTTCACGCCGAATGAATGTTACTAACAAACTGGCATATTCGAAAAAATTAGGAGAGATTAACGTACGTGAACAGTATGGCGTAACCGTAAGTCGTGTATATCGTGCGGGGATTGAATTTGTTCCTACCAAAGACACTAAATTACAATTTGGGGATGCTATCACTGTGGTTGGAGATGAAGAGCATATCAAATTGGTTGAAAAAGTATTCGGAAATTCTAAAAAACGTATGCAACATCCACACATAGCGGAGCTTTTTTTTGGTATTGTTCTTGGGGTTATTTTAGGGTCTATTCCGATTGCTATTCCAGGAATGTCGTCGCCTGTGAAGCTTGGTTTGGCAGGAGGGCCACTTATTGTTGCCATTTTAATAAGCCGTTACGGAGGTCGCTTCTCGGTTACACACTATGTGTCGCATAGTGCTAATTTGATGGTTAGAGAGATTGGAATAGTATTGTTTTTAGCCAGTGTGGGCTTAGGAGCAGGGCAAAATTTCATCAAAACCCTATCAGAAGGGGCAGGTTTGCAATGGATGTTGATGGGAGTTGCTATCACTTTGGTGCCACTTATTGTGGTAGCGTTGGTAGCTCGTTTTTACTATAAATTGAACTTTTTAGAAATCTGTGGATTACTATCTGGGTCGCAAACCGATCCTCCTGCTTTGGCGTTTGCCCATGACGTAACAGGATCCGATGCTCCAGCGGTTACGTATGCTGCTGTTTATCCACTCACAACCTTTATGCGAATTATGGTAGCACAGCTACTCATAGTGATGTTTTTGTAGTTAATAAATTTTTATAAATTAGACTGTCCTAAGATGTCATTTCCAGTCCCCAATAACTTTGAATGAGGGGTTCCTCCTCTTCAGGGATTTGGAATAAAAGTTTTCAAAAAGAAACATGCATCTTAGGGCAGTCTCTTTTATTTCCTGAAAAAATATTACTTTTGTACTATAATTTATTTAAAATGGGTATTGTATTTCGCCAATCGCTAAAGAATATTTTAACTACTTATCTGGGTTTCGGATTTGGAGCAGTAAATACCTTATTTTTATTTGTTTACTTCCTTTCGAAAGAAGAATATGGATTGGTTAGCTATATAACTTCCACAGCTACAATACTTTCTCCACTGATTGCTTTTGGAGTGCACAACACTTTCATTCGATATTATTTTTCCTATACCGATTCTAAAGAATTATCGAAGTTCAATACAATGTTGTTCGTTTTACCACTTTTGATAATTTTTCCGTTGGGTTTGATAGGTGTTTTTACTTATGAGTATATGGTACAATGGCTTTCAGGTGAAAATGAGGTTGTGAGGGATTACGTCTTTTTGATTTTCATTACAGCCATTGCTATGGGCTATTTCGAGATTTTCTATTCGTGGGCAAGAGTACAACTCAAAACTGTCTTTGGAAATTTTTTGAAAGAGGTTTTTCATCGTATTTGCATTACTTTATTGTTGTTAGGTGTTTATTATAAAGTTTTTGATTTTCACGAATTTGTGTGGGGAGTGTTTGTTGCATATGCACTTCGTACTTTGCTCATGCTCATATCTTCCTTTTCCATAAAGCTACCCACATTTAGCTGGGGGCTTCCGAAAAATAAGCGAGAAATTTTTTATTACAGTCTGTTTATAGTTGTTTCGGGATCGGTAGCAAACCTACTGATGGATATTGATAAGTTTATGATTAATCAATATTTACCCATTTCTGAGATAGCAATTTACAACGTAGCTATATTTACAGCTACAGTTATTGCTATTCCTTATAGATCAATGTATCAGGTGGTTAGTCCTCTTGTGGCTAAGTTTATCAGCACTAATCAGACAGTTGGGTTGCATGAACTTTATAAAAAAAGTACTATTAACATTTATTTGGTAAGCATAATCGTTTTTGTCTTAATTATCGTCAACGCAAACCAATTTTACAATCTACTACCCGATAAAGAATACGCATTAGGAATTAAGGTTTTGGTTTTTATTTCATTAGTAAAACTTTCGGATTCTTTGGTAGGGGTTAACAATGCTATCTTATTCAATTCTAAATATTATAGGACAGTCCTTTATCTTGGTATATTGTTGATTATATGTACAATAGTATTAAATATGTGGCTCATTCCATTATATGGGATTGATGGAGCTGGATTATCAACCTTATGTGCTTTTTTGATTTATAACGCTCTGAAAATCAGTTTTGTTTATCGAAAATTTCACTTGTCTCCTTTTTTTAAAGAAACTCAAAGAATAACCATATTCGGAGTTGTATCAACTTTAATTTTCTACTTTTGGGATTTTTCCATTTCACCCTTATCGAATATCGTTTTAAAATCCATAATACTTCTGATTTTCAGTTGTTTTGTTTTGATAAGATACAAACTTTCAGAAGAAGCCATAATCTTGATTAAGCAAATAGGCAGTATGAAAAATCGAAAGAGATGACAAAGCTATTTTTGAATTTCTTGCAGAATATTAATGACCTTATCGACCTCATCTTTGGTGTTATATACTGAAAAAGAGAATCGTAGTGAAGGCATTTTTAGTTGTTCTTCCGATAGAAAAGCCGATAAAACATGAGAGTTTTGTACGCTACCACTTTGACAGGCACTGCCTTTGGAACAGGCTACACCCTTCAAATCCAAAGTAAAAAGTAGGGTTACACCTTTGTCTGCTGAAAAAGGAAAGGCTACGTTTAAGATAGTGTATGAGCTACTTTCCATATTTCCAGAATTACCATTGAACTTCGCTTCGGGGAAATACTTACGAACGGATTCTATAAAGTGTTTTTTGATACTTTTAATATGTTCAGTAGAGGTTGTTAAGTTTTTATATGACTCATTTAAAGCGGTTTCCATAGCTACAATGTTATGTAAATTTTCTGTACCACTTCGCATTCCTTTTTCTTGCTCACCACCGAAAATTAATCCTCGTAACGGGATGCCTTTTCGGACGTAAGCAAAACCAATTCCTTTGGTTCCGTGGAATTTATGAGCCGAAGCGGTGATAAAATCTATATGAAAAGCCTTCAAGTCTAACGGAAAATGTCCAATCGATTGTACTGTATCAGAATGAAAATAAGCGTTGTAAGTTTTGCAGAGTTCTCCCACTTTGGTAATTGGCAACATATTCCCAATCTCATTATTCACATGCATTAAACTTACTAAAACTTTTTGATTTTCAGTTCTTTGTAGTAAATATTCTAAATCGTGTAAATCTACATCTCCTACTTCGGACAACTGAACGTACAGAATGTCGATACCGTATTCTCTTTGTAAATGCTCAACGCAATGTAATACAGCGTGGTGTTCAATTTTTGAAGTAATGATGGTTTTTACCCCCAAATCACGTACTGCACTTCTGAGAATCATGTTGTTAGCTTCTGTGCCTCCAGAAGTGAAAATCAACTCAGAAGCATTTACGTTTAACCATTTAGCGATGTTTTTCCGTGCGTTTTCAATGAGTGATTTTGCTGAACGTCCCAGACTGTGGGTCGATGACGGATTTCCGTAGTGTGAAGTGAGTGTTTGTTGAATCTTTTCAACTACTTCGGGAAAAGGACGGGTTGTAGAAGCGTTGTCGAAGTAAATCATTTCGGTTGATGTTTCATTCGGAAATAGAATATTTAAAAAGAGACTGTTCCAAAATCCAAGTATTCGTTTAACTAAGGATTATTATTTAACTCAAAGTTATGTGATAAAGTAGTTAAATACAAAAAAAAACTGACTATCAATAGATGTTTTTTATTAGTTTGATTTATTCCTTTAATCTTAACAATAAAATTCAATTCTGCAACAGTCTCATTTTATAGATTTTCTAAAAATCTAAATAGAGAAATATTTGTGAAAAATTATTTTTTACGACTGTATTTCATGTTGTATGCCAACATTTTATAGTATAATTTTGCTGCTAAAAACGCCGTTGGTTTTGCCATAGGGCTATCCATAAGTTCTACAATGTCGAAAGCAACAACGTTACATTTCTTGAAAACTTTACGGAGTAATTTTAAGGTTGGATACCATTGTAATCCACCTGGTTCTGGGGTTCCAGTTGAAGGTGCTATGGCAGGGTCAAAAGCGTCCAAGTCAATTGTAATGTATACATTTCCAGATACTTTATCTAGTACATCATCAATCCATTTTTTGTTTTTAGCGATTTCGTGAGCAAAGAAAACACGACCTTTTGGGAGGTATTTTTTTTCTTCAGCGTCCATAGAGCGGATACCCACCTGTACGAGTTTATGTTTTTCGTTTGCTTCAAATACAGCACAAGCATGGTTCGATGTAGACCCGTGAAATTCAGGGCGTAGGTCGGTGTGAGCATCTAACTGTAAAACAGTTAATTTCTCGTACTTCTCACCTACAGCACGAATCGCTCCAATAGATACTGAATGCTCCCCCCCGAAAAGCGTAAACAATTTATCGTCGTGTTTCAGCAATTCTTTAGTTTTTTGATATACAGCTTCGGTCATTGCCTCAGGTGAACTGTTTTCTGATACTTCACCTGCCAGATATACTCCTTGCAGGAAGGGCTCAGAGTCGGTTTCAATGTCATAAAGTTCCATGTTTTCAGAGGCATTCAAGAAAAGCTCAGGCCCTTTATCGGCACCTTTTCCCCACGTGGATGTTCCATCATAAGGAACGGTTACTAACATCACCTTTGAGTTTTCAAAAGTAGCATTTTCATCGGGAATTCCAGCGTATGTTCTACACATAATATATTCTTTTTTAGATATTTATCGTTGTTATCATATTTTGAGCAACAACTCATACAATATGTTATTGTCTAATGAAAGTTGATATGTCAAAATTTTTGGCAAACTTACGTATTTTTTTTGTTTTATATTTATCTATATGATATTTTTTATATCTTTACAAATTTAATATTAGAAACATCAAGTTATGGATAAAGAAGTACTACAAAAAATATGGAGTGAATTGCCTGAAAATGAGCTTATTTCTTATTTAGGCATAGAGCCTGTTGAATTGGGGAAGGATTTTATTACTTTGAAAATGCCCGTAACTTCCAGAGTTACACAAATTGATGGTATTTTACACGGAGGAATCACCTTTGCATTAGCCGAAACCGTTGGCAGTGTGGGAGCTTACGTACTTTATCGAAAGCAAGGAGAAAGTATTCGAGGGATTGAACTAAGTGGTAATCATCTGCGGGCAGGTAAAGTAGGAGATACTATTTTTGCCAAAGCTACCTGCATTCATAATGGAGGAACTTTGCAATTATGGGATATAAAAGCCACCAATCAACATGATAAACTAATTTCTTCATTTAAATTTACTACAATAAAAATATGATTTCCTATTCAGAAATACTAAAAAAAGCTATTTTACTACAAGAATCGGAAGTTCCTTTTGTGATATTTAGACGTCCGAATGAAAAGCAAATAAATTTATACAATCAAATAGATAATCAAGTATATATATTTGAAGATTCATTCGCAAATGAAGGATTTGTCTTGGCTCCTTTTCAGAATATAACACATAAAAAAATACTTTTAAAATCCGAAGAAAAATATGTAGCAAATGTAGAGGATTTTCATTTTCAGTTTTCCGACCGAAAACTTCCCTTTGACGAAGGACAGAAGCAAAATCATATCAAATTAATCAAAAAAGCTGTCCAAACCATGCAAAACAGTGAGCTTCATAAGGTAGTTTTATCACGAAAAATAGCTGCACCTTATCAGAAAAATCCTGTGGAAATATTCCAGAAAATGATAGAAAACTATCCTACGGCATTTTGCTACTTATTTTCACATCCAAAAGTGGGGGTGTGGTTGGCAGCAACACCTGAAACCTTGTTGAAATTTTCAGAAAATCAGCTGTATACTATGGCTTTAGCAGGTACACAACCTTTTAAAGAAGGAATAATTACTTGGCAACAGAAAGAACGTGAAGAACAACAAATTGTTACGGATGACATTCTTGATAAAATAAAATTCTATACAGAAAATAAAAAAGTTAGTGAACCAAAAACAGTCAGAGCGGGAGGAGTGGTTCATTTATGTACGCACATTACAGCCGACTTACAAGCCGATAAAAACCCGTTTGATGTGGTTACTCAATTACATCCTACACCTGCTGTTTGTGGGTTTCCGTTTGAGGCAGCACAACGGTTTATATTAGAAAATGAATCGTATGATCGTATTTTTTACACTGGTTATTGCGGAGTAGTTGAGCAGCAGAAATTTGATTTCTACGTAAATCTACGTTGTATGCAACTCGAAGAAAATCAAGCATATATATATGTAGGTGGAGGTGTTTTGAAAGAATCTATTCCAGAATCAGAATGGGACGAGACTCAGAACAAAGCCCAAACAATGTTTAGAATTTTGTAAAAACTGTCCGAAAAGTCGATTTCTTGTTGCAATTTTGCAAGTTTGAACGAAAATTACGCTCCACCGAACAAAATTATGTGAAATTCGGATTTTCGGACAGATATATTGCTATTACGAATGTCTATTTTCTTGTTTTTCTCTTGAAATTTTGTATTTCTATCTTTAATTTCAGTTTTTTTGAACTAAATTTTAGAAAAAATCTTTATAAAATCATCAATAATATTATTTCCTTTGTCTTGGTTATACCATTTTTGTAGATTTTCTTTAAACTCGGCATCCAATGCTCCATGGGTTGCTTTGTAATCTTCCACCATTTTAGTCGCCTCAGAAGGTCTTGAACCCCAGTGTGTTAGTACGTTGTTTTCCAAATCTAACACTATAGCTATCGGAATCGCCTTTCCTCCGTTGGTTAAAAATAGGTTCATTAATGCTTCATTTTCATCTCGAAAAACGAGTTTCAGCATGATTTTGGGATTCAATTCTGAAATTTTGTTGATAACGGGAATAATTTGAGCCGCATCGCCACACCAAAACTCAGTGATTACCAACAAGGTAATTTGTTTGTCATAATTCTTAAAAAAGGTAGCTTTTTCCTCTGGAATTGTAATTGTTTTGTCCAATCGTTTGTAGCGACTTTCGTTGATGGCACTGTGTTTCACATATTCTTCACTTTGGTTTGAACCGCTGGTTCGTTTTTCACCGACATATTGCTGATGTAGGCTTCGATATGTGGGATACGTAATGCTGTTTAGCAGACTTTGCTCGATAATTTGTTTGGTATTCATATGTACTTATTTTTAGAGGTTAGTATTTGTCAAAAAAAAGGTTACGATTTTTTCATCAGAAATCATGTTTATTGTCGCTGTATGAACTTTTGAATACGTGTTTAGTTGAAATCTATTGTTTTTCAGTTGTTTATATACTTTTGAAACGTGTTGGTTTCTATAAAAATTGTGTAATAGCGTAAATCAGTAACCCTGCTAATCCCCCAACAATTGTGCCATTAATTCGGATGAATTGTAAATCTTTGCCAACTTCCAATTCGAGCTTTCGGCTGAGTTCTTTACCCTGCCAATTGCCCACAGTTCGGCTGATAAGTGTCCCCACTTCATGCCGATTTTTGAGTATGAACTGATACGCTGTTTTTTGTATTTGTCGGTCGATTTTTTGCTGTAATTCTATGTCAGTATGTAGCTGTAAACTAATCTTTTGGATGTATCTATGGAAGTGTTGCTTTAATGTGGAATCTGTTGTGGGTTTCACTAAGTCGTTATTGATGTAATCTTTTAAGTATTTCCATATTTGCAAAGCGTATTTATGAATAGACTCTGAGTTAATTAGTTGATTTTTAATGGATTCTATTTTTGTTTCCCACTTGGAAGATGTTTGAATGTCTTTGCCAAACATTATCAATTGATTATCGACTTCTTTGCGTACGGAATGCTCTGGGTTTTTGATGATTTCTGCCACGTAGTTTGCCAATCCTTCGGTGATTTTATCTGCCAAAATGTCATCAACGAATTTGGGGATAAAAAAAGCACTTTTTGAGGAGACTTTTTCTTGGACTAAGGATTTATTTTCCCAAATATAGGTCTCAATTTTTTGTAATATAAAACTCAATAATTTTTGATGCTCTTTCTCCTCCATAATATAATCTAAAGATTTGCTTATCAATGTTTTTAGCTCTATTTCATGGAGTAGTTCCTTGCTTTTTTGAGTGATAAAATCGGTAGCGTTTTCTTCATCAATCCCATTGACTAACTGTACTATTTTTTCAGATATTTCATTAGTTAATGTATTGATATTTTTTTCTTTACTTAGCCACTCGGCAAGGAAAGGAGTGATTTTCACTTCCTCAACATACGGACGTATACCTTCGGGCTTCAAAAAATTGTCTACTACAAATCCACCCAAGTTGTCACCTATGCTTTTTTTGCGATTTTCAATCAAATTTGTATGCGGGATAGGCAAACCTAATGGTTTGTGAAAAAGTGCTGTAACAGCAAACCAATCAGCCAATGCTCCCACCATCGCAGCTTCGGAAAAGGCTTTTATATATCCGATCAGGGAGGTGTCGGGATATTTTTTCTGTAGGAAGACCATCGTTATATAAAGTACTACCATTATCAAAAATAAGGTAGTTGCCATTCTTTTATGATACCGTAATTTACGTTCTTTATCTTTCATATTTTTTTGAATAGTAATTGGTAAATAATGGCTATTAGCTATAAAATTAAAATAGCGATATCTCTAATTTAAATTTACAGTTATTCTTCGGGTTCGTGTAATTTTCCAACTGATTTTCCGACAATCATTGTTACACAGGCATCACCCGTTACATTGGCAACGGTTCTTAGCATATCCAAAGGGCGATCAACAGCTAAAATCAATGCTAAACCACTTTCTGGGATACCCGCCTGTTCTAAAATGATCACCAACATTGCAATACTGGCTCCTGGCACTCCCGCAGTTCCAATACTCGCCAAAGTGGCAGTGGCAACAATCCCTAACTGAGCCGAGAAACTCAAATCCATTCCAAAAGCCTGAGCGATGAATAATGCCGCAATACCTAAATAAAGACTTGTTCCGTCCATATTCACAGTTGCTCCTAACGGAATAACAAAACTTGCGACCTCTTCATCAACTCCTAATTTCTTTTCAACAGTTTCCATTGTCAGGGGTAATGTAGCGGAACTTGAACTTGTCGAAAATGCTAATAGTTGTACTGGAGCTAAATTTTTAAAGAAAAATTTTGGCGTTTTTTTTGTGAAAGTCCATACCAAAAGGCCGTACACACCCATCATAATGGTCAATCCGATTACTACAGCCAAGGCATAAACTAAGAGAGCGGAAAGCATTTCCGCATTTGGCACCTCTACAATAAGGGACGCAATCAAAGCAAACACCCCGAAAGGAGCTACTTTCATTATTAAATCTATGATTTTGAGTATGATGTCATTCAAGCTGTCGAAAAAAGCCTTGACAGGTTTGGTCTTCTCTTCCGGAATCATTATCATGGCAAATCCAAAAAGCATAGCACAAAAAATGATTTGCAACATGTTGCTATTGTTGGTCGCTGATAGAAAAAGATTGTCAGGTATTAGGTTCTCAATAGGATCCAAGGGACGGGCTTCGCGTTGTTTGTTGTGTGCGACTTCAATGCTTGTATTCGCCTGAGTTTGGTACTCTCTTGTGAGTTCAGTGCGAGTTTCTTCAGTTAGCATATCTCCAGGCTTGATGATATTTGCAACCATCAACCCGATGGAAACCGCTAAAACAGTGGTTGATAGGTATAAAATAATAGTTCTCATCCCTATAGAGGAAATTTTTGAAATGTCTTTCAAATCAGCAATACCTTTGATCAGAGAAGCTAATATTAATGGTAAAGCAATAATTTTCAATGATTTGATAAACATATTCCCGAAGGGTTTTACAAAATCTAAAACGGCATCTTTTCCCCATGAAAATTGCAACATGAGTAGCCCGAGTAATCCTCCTGCAACCATTCCGATGAAAATTTGCCAATGTAACGCGAGTTTCTTTTTATCTTTCATATACGTATGTTGTTGAAAATAAGGTGATTTGATGTTGTTTTCATTGATATACAAACAAGGCTAAGAAAACCTCAATATATAACAAAGTATTAATAATCGTGCAAGATATGAATTTTTTACAAAACTCAAGTGATTCTGATGAAAAATATAAAATTATTTTCTGTTGTGAGGGTATTGGCTATATCACCTCAAAAAGTTTACCAGGAAACGGACGAACCATTCCTTTCATTTCTAATTGAAATAATAAGGAAGATACTTTGTAAATAGGAAGTTGACAGTCTATAGCTATCGAATCCAATAATTGCTTTCCGTTGTTTTTCAAGTGATTATGTATTTTTTCTTCCTCGGGAGTTAAAGAAACGAATAATTCTTGTTGAATGGTTTTGGCTTTAGGTTTATCCCAATTTAGGTGATATAATAAATCCTGAGCAGAGAGTAAAATTCGAGCTTTTTCATTGCGTATCAGCATATTGCATCCCAAGCTATAAGGGTCGGAAGCTCTTCCAGGAACGGCAAAGACCTCGCGGTTATATGAAAAAGCAATGTCTGCAGTAACTAAACTTCCACCTTTGATTCCCGATTCAATTACGATAGTAGCCTCTGATAAACCAGCAATAATCCGATTACGGCTTAGAAAATTCTTTCGATCGAATTTACTATCAATACCAAAATCAGTAATGAATCCGCCATTAGCTTCCATTTCTGCCATATATTTAGCATGTTGATTAGGGTAGATAGTATTCAATCCATGAGCTAAGCAAGCGATTGTCTGTAAATCGTGCTTCATAGCCGTTTTATGAGCCAGAATGTCTACGCCATAGGCGTATCCACTAACAATAACTATGTCTAAATCAGATAGTTCTTCAATTAGTTTTTCACAAAAAGCAATTCCATACGGAGTTATATTCCGAGTTCCAACAATGCTTAAAATACGTTTGTTAGCCAAATTTATGTTTCCACGTTGGTAGAATATAATCGGGCTATCAACACATTGTTTCAATAGAGTAGGGTAGTCAGTGTCGTTGTAGTGACAAACTTTGATGTTATTTTTCAGGATAAATTCAAGCTCAGTTTCTGCCTGAAGTAGATAGTCAGCAGAGGAGGAAAAATTTTGTAAGAGTTTTTCTCCAATACCGCTAACACGCTCCAAATGATGTTTTTTGATTGAAAATATAGCTTTGGCACTTCCAAAGTGAGCAAGTAGTTTTTTAGCTGTAATGTCGCCTACCATCGGAATTTTTTTCAAAGCTATCGTGTATAATAATTCTTCTTCCTGCATGTTTTTGTTTTTTTAAGCTGTAAGCTATACGCTATATGCTATATGCTATATGCTAACCCCTGATATTATTAACGACTGACCTAAACATACGTTAAATTCAATTTAAATCGCAGTTTTATCAATTCTTGAGCGTTGGAAATCGTTTTGAAACAGCGTTTTAGTTTTGTCTTTTCTTCTTTATTTAAATTTTTGATATTCAGGTATCTACCGCTGTCATCATTTTTTAATCCACTTTTTATACGGAATTTAAGTAAGGCTTTGGCAGCATAGGCACAGGCTAGGAATATTTCTTTATTTTGAGGTTCAAGTTCGGCTAATTTTTCAAAACGTTCAGCAGTGTTAGTTATATTTTTGATTTTGTGTGACAAAGCTAACAATCGTGCAATGTCGCTAATGGTAGTTAAAGCTCTGGCCTTCAGATCGAATTGATCCTTGTATTTTCCATCGTGTTCTACGATAAAATTTCTAAAAAATCCTAATGGAGAAGGGTTTTCCAAAGCACTTTTTGCTAACAATGCCATAAATCGTTCATTGGTTTGTGTAAATTCGAACACTTTATCACTTAATTTATTCACTAATGTAGCCTCTCCAAAGCTAAACGACATATCATAAAAAATTGAAAACATTAGTAAATCAGCATCGTTCGCATTTGATACCCATGATTTGAATTGTTCTTCCCATTTTGATAAACTCAAACACCAGTTCGGATTTTTTGCCATCATATTTGCAGGACAATAGTCATAACCAATCTTGTTTAACATAGTATTTATCTTATTTGCTAATTGCAAAAAATAGGTTTGAGTCTGTTCATAGTGTTCCTCAGAAACATCTTCAAAGACAATGGCATTGTCCTGATCGGTGATGAGAAACTGCTCTTTTCGTGCTAAACTCCCTAAACTAACCCATGCAAAACGTACGGGTGGAGGTGTCGGCATACGTTTGATACACAATTCAATAGCTTTTGAAGTAATTGCCTCGAACAACTGATGAAACAAATCGGTGATCAATCCCAAAGGTATGTTTTGGATTACGTATCCCTTTAATAAATTAATGGATTGTTGGCGGATACTTTTCAGGTGCTTTGACTTTTTGGAGCGTTTCACCGCTTTCATCAACTCAGGGATGCTATCTCCTTTAACAGTTTCGATGTCGTGCTGAGTCATGATACCAATCGTAGGAGTATTATTTGTACCGTCTTCGGTGATAATCAGATGATTAATGTTATTTTTTATCATCTCGAATTGAGCTTTTGCGATAGTCATCTGTTTGGGATAGGTACGCACTGGACTGCTCATTACCTGTGAAACTTGCATGTCCAATGAAAAATAACTGGTAGCAATTTGCTTTCGCAAATCTTTGTCCGTAACAATTCCCAAGGGTTTTTTGTCTGCATCCACAATTACGATGCTACTCACCCTTTTTTCGGTCATCAAAGTTGCTATTTGTTGTATAGATTCTTCGGGACTGGCTTTGACCACTTTTTTGACGTAAACAGCTGGTTGAAGTTCAAAAAAATCCTTTTGAAGCATGTTTCTATCAAAATTCTGATATAAATACTTCGTATGATCTATTGAATATGGGTTCCGAGTTTTTGAAGCGAATATTTCGATCAGATACAATCCGATTTTGGTATCTTTCTCAATCAGAGGTCTGAAATCCTTGGATGGGATGCCATAAATAATAGATTCTTCTTGAGCAATAGCACTCATTTGATAAGGTGTGTTCGTAATTATGGGACGTACCCCAAAAACATCGCCTTCATCACAGATATCGACCATCTCAAAATTGTCATTCACTGTTTGTCGCATTTCAATGGCACCTTCTTTTACGATATAAAAATAATCGTGTGGATGGTCTTGCTCATTGAATACTATTTTCCCTTTTTCCAAATAAATAATGGTAACCTCTTTGGATAAATTAAGTAAGTTTTCTTGATCAATAATATCAAAGGGAGGGAATTTTTTTAGAAAATCATTAACTCTATTGGCGATTGTATTTTTCATTCGGAGAGATCATGTCAAGTTTTCGCTGAGTTTTTTTTATTTCAAAACTTTGTCAAAATATAGGCTATTTGACAAAGTTTTGATTTTTTTATTCTAATCTTGTAGCCAAACATTCAAAGTGTAACTGTCTTGTTTTCATTTAGAAAGAATCCATTACGGTTTCATGCTTCGTGTATGTGTGAGATTAAAAACTATTTTATCTTTACTCGTAAGATAAAGGAATCAGACTTTTAAGATTTCAGATTCTTTAACGGCTAAAACTTCATCTACTTTTTTGATATATTTATCCGTTAGTTTTTGTACCCTTTCCTCAGCATCTTTTTTGATATCTTCTGAAGTCTCTACTTTTTTGATTTCTTTGTTAGCTTCCTGACGGGCGTTGCGTACACTAATTTTAGCATCTTCGCTTTCTCCTTTAGCTTGTTTTACCAAATCTTTACGGCGTTCCTCGGTTAAAGGAGGTACGCTAATGATTACATAATCACCGTTATTCATAGGGTTAAAACCTAAGTTAGCAACCAAAATTGCCTTTTCAATAGGCTGAATCATACTTTTTTCCCACGGTTGGATAGTAATCGTACGAGAATCGGGTGTGCTTACGTTAGCTACTTGGCTTAGAGGAGTTTGTGAACCGTAGTAATCTACAAAAACGCTCCCTAACATTTGTGGACTTGCTTTTCCTGCACGAATATTTACTAAAGCTTTTTCTAAATGAGCTAAGGCATTTTGCATTGCTTCTTCAGTACTTTCTAGAATAATGTTAATTTCTTCGTTCATATTTATAATATAAAAAATTGTTTGTTTTTTTAAGTGTTTTATTTTCTATCAATTCCGATTTTTATGGCTCTGACAAAGAGAAGTTACTTCACATCAACTGTGGTACCCACATTTTCGCCAGTTACAACCTTCATCAAATTTCCTTTTTTGTTCATGTCGAAAACAATAATCGGTAGATTGTTTTCTTGGCTCAGTGTGAAAGCAGTCATATCCATCACTTTCAGACCTTTATCCATCACATCGTCGAATGTAATACGTTCAAATTTGGTTGCGGTTGAATCTTTCTCTGGGTCGGCAGTGTAGATTCCGTCCACCCGAGTACCTTTCAAAATCACATCAGCATTGATTTCAATAGCACGAAGTACTGCTGCTGAGTCGGTTGTGAAATAAGGATTTCCTGTACCCGCACCAAAAATTACGACACGTCCTTTTTCCAAGTGGCGAACCGCACGGCGTTTGATAAAAGGCTCCGCAATAGCTTCCATTTTAATAGCCGTTTGCAAACGCGTATAAATACCCTCATCTTCCAAAGCACTCTGCAATGCCAACGAATTGATTACTGTTGCAAGCATTCCCATATAATCTCCTTGAACTCTGTCCATTCCATTACTTGCTCCAGCAACACCTCTAAAAATGTTTCCGCCACCTATCACAATAGCAACTTCAACGCCTTCTTTCACAACTTGCTTGATTTCAGAAGCATACTCTTTTAAACGGGCAGGGTCAATGCCATACTGACGGCTTCCCATCAGAGCTTCGCCACTTAATTTCAATAATATTCTTTTGTATTTCATAAAATATATATTTTTCAAAATAATAGTGATTAATTTGCTCCCAGTTTTCAATTGCCCATTGAATGACGCAAAACAAACCTGCAGGAAACAAATAAAACGATTTTTATTCACTTACGTTGCCTACCGTTGTTGGAAAATTTGGTGTATACACCTGTATTTTAAATGTTTATGTAGATCGAAAATCGAAAATAATCTTGTAAGAACTACTTCGTATATCGACGATACATTAAATAATCCACAAATATATACATTTTATAAATAAAATAAAAAAACCTGTTTTATTTTTTTGTATCAATTTTTTATATTACTTTTGAAACCTGAATCATGCAGTAAATGTTTATTTATGAAATATAGCTTTTGGTTTTTATATCTATCGCTTACGTTGGTAACAGCCTGTGGAGGTGGTGGAGCTAATTTAACAGAAGAGGAAAAAGAAAAAATAAAACAAGCTAAGTTGGATTCCATTGCCGATCTTAGACTTGCTGAGATTGATATGAATGAGGTTGATACATATCCTATTTTTAAAGGATTATGCTCAGAATCAGCGTCTAAGGAGGAGCAAAAACAGTGCTTTGTACAACATTTTTCTAAGTTTTTGCAAGAACGATTGGAAAACGAAAAAATAGAGGTTACCGAACCTATTTTGGATACTATATTTGTAAATATTAAAATTGATAACAACGGAAAGGCTGTGCTGGAAAATACTGAAGCCAAGGCGAAAACGAAAGAGTTATTGCCTACTCTTGATGAAGATTTAGCAGATAACTTAGATGAGATTGCAACTATAAATCCTATTCAACCCGCTACAAAACACGGAGTTAGTATTAGTGTACAGTTTCGAGTTCCAATTGTGATGAATGTAAAGTAGGAGATGATTCTTTACATAAGAATTCTAAATCTTACAGGGATTTTTTGAACCAGTTCTTTTTTCTTTTGAACAATTGCACTTTGATAATTTCTTCTTCAAGTAATAAAAGGTGCAGTTTAAAGTCTGTGTGAAATAAACAATAGAAATTTGTGGAAAAAATCATTTTAGGAATAGATCCTGGCACAACCATTATGGGTTTTGGTATTATCAAAGTTGAAAATCAGCAGATGGAATTGTTGCAAGTCAATGAGTTACATCTTCAAAAATATGATAATCACTATATCAAACTTCGTGTAATTTTCGACAGAACAATAGAACTTATCGACACGTATCATCCTGATGAATTAGCAATTGAAGCCCCTTTCTTTGGTAAAAATGTCCAATCAATGCTCAAATTAGGTCGAGCTCAAGGAGTAGCAATGGCAGCTGGGCTTTCTCGGCAACTACCTATAACCGAGTATGAACCTAAAAAAGTTAAAATGGCAATCACAGGAAACGGAAATGCTTCTAAGGAACAAGTTGCAAAAATGTTGCAACAGCTACTGAAAATAAAAGAATTACCCAAATATTTTGATGCTACTGACGGACTCGCTGTCGCTGTATGTCACTTTTTTAATAACGGTAAAGTAACTACCCAAAAATCATACAATAGTTGGGCAGCTTTTGTAAAACAAAATGAGAACCGCATCCGATAAAAATAGCAATTTTGCATAGCATTTACATACATATTCCCTTTTGCAAACAGGCATGCCATTACTGTGATTTTCATTTTTCCACGACTCTGAAACGCAGAAGTGAGATGGTAGACTCTTTGTGTAAGGAGTTGATAATTAGAAAAAAAGAAGCTGAAAATTCCGTTATTCAGACCATTTACTTTGGTGGTGGAACTCCCAGTATTCTCTCCGATCAGGAGTTGGAACGTATTCTACAAACCGTTTTTGAAAATTATTGTGTTAGTGATGATGCAGAGATTACCATAGAAGCGAATCCCGACGATTTTTTTAAAGATGGAAAGACCCCCGAACAGCGTTTATGTGTATTTAAATCTCTTAAAATTAATCGATTGAGCGTTGGTGTGCAGTCGTTTTTTGAGGAAGATTTACGCATGATGAACCGAGCTCACTCTACAGAGCAAGTTCACAGATTGCTTTCGGAAGCACCGAATTTTTTTGATAATATTACTCTTGATTTGATTTATGGAATTCCTAATATGAGTGATGAGCGTTGGCTACAAAATCTCGAAAAGGCTTTGTCTTACAATGTTCCACACATATCAGCCTACGCACTGACAGTAGAACCACAAACGGCATTGCATAAATTTATCGCAATAGGGAAAATAACCCAAGTTGATGATAATCAGTCGTTATCCCATTTTCAAAAGATGGTTGAAGTTTTGATAAAAGCAGGTTTTGTACACTACGAATTTTCAAATTTTGGCAAAGAAGGATATTTTAGTAGAAACAATACGGCTTATTGGTTTGGGAAAAAATATATGGGAATTGGGCCATCGGCACATAGTTTTAATGGAAGTGAACGCAGTTGGAACATCGCTCACAATATTAAATACATACAGGCGATTGCAAAGGGTGAACTTCCTGCTGAAAAAGAGGTGCTTTCGCAAAACGATCGATATAATGAATTGATAATCACTCGCATACGTACAATGATTGGTATTTCAATCACTCAAGTGAAGCAAGAGTTTGGGAAAAAATATTATACCTATTTATTGCAACAAGCCCAAAGACATTTTGCTGAGGCTACCTTACGTTTGGAAGGTGATTATCTTCGGGTCACTCCAAAAGGAAAATTTCTATCCGATGGTATAGCATCTGATTTATTTATGGTAGAGTAGTTTTGGCTTTTAAACGATGCCTAAAAATTAAATTTAAGAGGATAAGGTTGTTTTACTCGCGTACAAATGGTTGATTTTAATCTTTTTCTTCAGTAAAAAATATAAGTGTTAAGATGTTTTACCACTTTTTGGTGAAGTTGCAAATTTTCTCGTTGTTTATTTTCGGAAGCAATTACCCTTATTTTTTGTTTAAGCAAGATAATCAATTAGTTATAAGTTAAAAATAAAACGTATTTTTTTTTGGATTTGGTCTAAAATTTTGTTTGTTCATTGAGTAGGAAAAACAATTCGAAATAATAGGAAAATCAAAAAAAAAGGACGAAATTTGTAGCAACTAACAAATCTAACAACAAGTATGCGTAAAATTTATTTTTTATTGTCACTGGGAGTGCTTGTAAGTTGCAACAACGCTCCTAAAAATCAGGCTGTCAATGAGGTACATCCTGAAGAAACAAAATCTGAATTATTAAAAACAGCTGAAACGTTCTTCAAATCCGTTAGCTCTGTTCCTAAATCAGAAATTTCGGAAGAAAAAATCGCTTTAGGTAAGAAGCTGTATTTCGATACACGCTTATCAAAGGATGGGAACATCAGTTGTAATTCTTGCCACAATTTAGAAACTTTTGGTGTGGATAATTTGGCATTTTCACCAGGGGATACCAAAGAGCTTGGAGGTAGAAACTCGCCTACAGTATTTCACGCCAGTCTACACGCGATGCAGTTTTGGGATGGAAGGGCAAAAGATGTGGAGGAACAAGCTGAAGGGCCTATTCTAAACCCTGTGGAACACAATATCCCTAATGCAGAATTTTTAGAAAATAGATTGCGAAAGGTAGCCGAATACCAGACGTTGTTTAAAAAAGTGTATCCTGACCAAGAACAACCAATCACGTTTAAAAATATAGCTAATGCTATTGGGGCATTTGAGCGTACGCTAAATCCTGTATCACGATTCGATAAGTTCTTGGATGGCGACGAACATGCTTTAACTCAGCAAGAGAAAGACGGGCTTCAAGCTTTTGTAGATAATAGTTGTATTACGTGTCATTCAGGGGTAGCCATTGGAGGACAAATGTTCCAAAAATTCGGATTGTTTGGGGATTACTGGGAGCATACCAAAAGTAAAAAAGTTGATGCGGGATTGTTTGACTTGAATAAAAATGAAGGAGAAAAATACTTCTTTAAAGTTCCAGGATTGCGAAACATAGAAAAAACAGCTCCGTATTTCCACGATGGATCGGTAGAAAAATTAGAAGATGCTGTAAGGATAATGGCAAAACTGCAATCAGATAAAGAGCTGACAGATAAGCAAGTGAATGATATAGTAGCTTTTTTGAAAACTCTTACTGCCGATATTGACGATACGCAGAAAAGATTGTAACAAATAAGGAAATCCGATAGACTTCAGTTAACAAATAGTAGAATCGTTTAACCCCCATTTGAATTATTTTGAGGTGATTTTGAAAGGTTTGGTGATAACAGACCGATAATCAATAAAATAATTCAAGTGGGGGTTAGGTTATTACTATGCTTCTATTCGTACAAAGATTTAATTTATAAAGTTTTAGCCTGTTTTTTTAGCTCTACATACTCTAGGAGTAGTGTTAATAACTATTCAAATAAATCCTTTAAATCCTTTTCAACTTACACAGATTATGGGATACTCCTTTATCTCACACCAAGAAAGGGGATCCAGAGCGGGATGTAAAATATTCCGTCACTTCGTATCCCCTTCTTTTTCTTGAAAAAAGACACTATCCCTCTAAGTGTGTAAGTTAAAAAGTTGGGGTTAAGTTTTTATAGTTTGAGTCTTTGTGCAAATATAAGCATAAATTGGTTTAAGACAATCCCCCAATTTTGGATAGGCATACTCCACTTTTTGGTAGCTTCTCTCAAAGCCAAGAAAACGGACTTTTGCACAGCTTCGTCTGTTGGGAAAGACAGCTTGTTTTTGGTGTATTTCCGAATCTTACCATTCAGATTCTCAATAAGATTGGTTGTGTAAATAATTTTTCTTATCTCTAACGGAAAATCGAAAAATACGGTCAATTCGTCCCAATTGTCATACCAAGATTTGATAGCATAGCCGTATTTTGACTCCCATTTTTGGGCAAAATCCTCCAAAGCAACCTTGGCAGCTTCCTTGTTAGGGGCAGTATAAATGTGTTTCATATCGGCTGTAAATTCTTTTCTGTCTTTGTAAACCACATACTTACAAGCATTCCTAATCTGATGAACCACACATATTTGCGTTTGTGATTGGGGAAAAACCGTGCGAATGGTTTGCGTAAATCCGTTTAAATTATCGGTGGCAGTAATGAGAATATCTTCCACTCCACGAGCCTTTAAATCAGTGAGAACGCTCATCCAAAAGGCGGAACTTTCATTCTTTCCGAGCCACATTCCTAAAACTTCCTTTTTTCCCTCTCGATTCAAGCCCACAGCAAGGTAAATGGTTTTGTTGACAACTTTTGAGTTCTCACGAACTTTAAAAACGATGCCGTCCATCCAAACAATCAGATACAGCTCGTCCAACGGGCGGTTCTGCCAAGCGACCATTTCATTGGTAACCGCATTGGTAATCCTTGATATTGTGGAAGTTGATACTTCAAAGCCGTACATTTCTTGGATTTGTTCTTCGATGTCGCTCACGCTCATTCCTTTGGCATAGAACGATACGATGATGTTTTCCAAACCATCGATAACGTTCTTGCGTTTAGGGACTAACATTGGGTTAAAACTACCGTCTCTATCCCTAGGAACTTGGATTTGTTCTTCGCCAAAGGAAGTTTTTATCTTCTTGGAAGTGTGTCCGTTACGATAATTTCCATCTTTAGTTTTGTCGTGTTTTTCGTTGTCCAAGTGAACGTCGAGTTCGGCATTGAGCATATGTTCCACCGCTTTTTTGTGGAGCTCTTTAAAGAAACCTGTCAAGTCCTCAGCAGTCTTAAATGACTTGTAAAATTCTTTGCTGTTGAGCAATTCTTCCTTGTTAATCATATCTGTTTAAATTATGGGTCAAAAATAGTTAAAAAGTTATTCTGAAATTTTTTGAGCTTTTAAGGGCTCAAAAAATTTCAGAATAACTTTTCAACTTACACAGATTATGGGATACTCCCTGAAAATGAATATCTTGACTACCTAACCAATTTTTTATACTTAATACGTGTTGGGGTAACTTCTTTTCCAAGGCGTTTACGTTTGTTTTCCTCATATTCAGAGAAACTTCCTTCAAAGAAATATACCTGTGAATCGCCTTCGAAAGCTAAGATATGCGTACAAATTCTATCTAAGAACCAACGGTCGTGCGAGATGACTACTGCACAACCTGCGAAGTTTTCCAAACCTTCCTCCAAAGCACGTAATGTATTAACATCTAAGTCATTAGTAGGCTCATCAAGTAAAAGTACGTTTCCTTCTTCTTTTAAGGTCATTGCCAAATGCAAACGGTTGCGTTCTCCACCTGAAAGCGTAGCTACTTTTTTGTTTTGCTCACTTCCACTGAAATTAAATCTACTGAGGTAGGCACGGGAGTTAACTTGCCGTCCGCCCATCATAATAAGGTCTTGTCCATCAGAAAAATTTTCCCAAATGGATTTTTCAGGGTCAATATTCTTATGGGATTGGTCAACATAAGCAATTTTTACTGTATCACCCACTATAAATTCTCCTGAATCAGGAGTTTCTTCACCCATAATCATTCTGAAAATTGTGGATTTTCCTGCCCCGTTAGGACCAATTACTCCAACAATCCCAGCTTGTGGAAGCACAAAATTAAGGTTATCATACAAAAGTTTATCCCCGAAGGCTTTAGCAACTCCTTTTGCTTCAATGACATTAGTGCCTAAACGAGGTCCGTTCGGAATGTAGATTTCGAGTTTTTCTTCTAGTTGCTTTTGGTCCTCGTTGAGTAATCGGTCATAATTTTGCAAACGGGCTTTCTGCTTGGCTTGTCGTCCTTTAGCTCCTTGTCGTACCCATTCCAACTCACGTTCCAATACTTTTTGGCGTTTGGATTCTGTTTTTTGCTCTTGTGCCAAACGTTTTGCTTTTTGGTCAAGCCATGATGAATAGTTTCCTTTCCACGGAATGCCTTCACCTCGGTCAAGTTCCAAGATCCAACCTGCTACATTGTCCAAGAAATAACGGTCGTGCGTTACGGCGATGACCGTTCCTGCATATTGTTGTAGGTGTTGTTCTAGCCAAAGTACCGATTCGGCATCAAGGTGGTTAGTAGGCTCGTCAAGTAACAGAACATCAGGTTGTTGTAACAATAAACGACATAACGCCACACGACGACGTTCTCCTCCCGAAAGCACTTTTATAGGAGTGTCAGGGTCAGGCGTACGAAGGGCATCCATTGCCACTTCTAATTTGTTATCGATTTCCCAACCACCACAAGCGTCGATTTTATCTTGTAGTTCAGCTTGTTTGTCCATCAATTTTTGCATTTTGTCAGGGTCGGAGTAAACCTCTTCCAAGCCAAACATATCATTGATTTTGTTAAACTCGTCCAAAATGGCAATTACATCGGCAGCTCCCTCGCGAACCACTTCAATCACGGTTTTGTTTTCATCTAATTGTGGTTCTTGTTCCAAATATCCAACCGTGTAACCTGGGGCAAACACTACTTCGCCTTGATGGTTTTTATCAACACCTGCTATAATCTTTAAAAGAGATGATTTTCCCGAACCATTCAATCCTAAAATACCGATTTTAGCTCCGTAAAAAAAACTTAAATAGATGTCTTTAAGCACCTGTTTATTAGTCGAAGCGTACGTTTTGCTTACCTTCGACATTGAAAAAATTACTTTCTTATCGTCTGACATTTTATGTTATTTTAAACTTAGAATATGATACTATATTAAGGTTATTTGTTGCAAAGGTAGTATATTTTTTCGTTGAAGCAAATAGAACTACTCAGGTAGAATATTATTCTCAAAAAAATTTGAATATTACCGATGAGAATCGTATTTTTGTCATCTATATTTTAAAATTTATGTATCTATGAAATGGGAAGGCAGACGGCAAAGTGGGAATGTCGAAGACCGCAGAGGCTCAGGAGCAGGTAAAAAGGTCATCGCAGGAGGAGGTATTTTAGGTATCATTATTCTGCTTCTGCAGGTTTTTGGAGGCGAAACAGGACAAACAATAGCCCCTATGTTAGAACAATTCAACCAAAGCCAACAAGTGCAACAAGCAGATGCAAATGTGGAACTTACGCCAGAACAAAAACAAATTGGAGCTTTTGCGGCAACGGTTTTGGCAGATACGGAAGATGTTTGGGATAAGATATTTAAAGAAAATAGTTTAGGTGAATATCAAAAACCAACTTTGGTGTTGTTTACCGATGTTGTTGAGTCTGCTTGTGGAAGAGCAACGGCTTCTGTAGGGCCTTTTTACTGTCCTGCGGATTACAAGATTTATATGGATATGAGTTTTTTTGAGGAGTTACGTACACGATTTGGAGCGAAAGGAGGCGATTTTGCTATCGCCTACGTAATGGCTCATGAGGTAGGGCACCATATACAAACTTTGCTTGGTACGTCTAAAAAAGTACGACAAGCACAGCAAGGGAAAAGCCAAGCTTATGCTAATAAACTGTCTGTAGCTCAAGAACTTCAAGCTGATTTTTACGCAGGAGTATGGGCTCATCACAATCGGAAATATTTAGAGGAAGGCGATATTGAAGAGGCGATGAGTGCTGCCCATGCCGTAGGAGATGATGCTATTCAGAAACGTGTTCGTGGGCATGTGGAGCCTGATTCTTTTACACATGGCACCTCTGAACAGCGTGTGAAATGGTTTATGAAGGGATACAATACGGGAGATATCCGTCAAGGAAACACCTTTGATGAAATAAATTAGTTTTTTGTATTTACTTACCAAAAGGATTTTGTTTTGTCAAAATTAGGTGAGTAATCTTTAAAACATAATCGAAAAGAAGTAAAGTAAGACATAATAAATAAATTTTCAAAAAAAGTAACTTATGGGAAAAGGATTTTTTAATGTACCAAAGGCTGTAAATGAGCCTGTAAAATCATATGCAAAAGGAACGCCTGAACGTGATGCTGTTTTAAAAGCATACAAAGAGCTTTGGAACAGTCAGGCAGATGTTCCACTATACATCGGTTCGGAGGAAATAAGAACTGGAGACACTAAAAACATGACCGCTCCTCACGATCATCAACATGTGGTAGGAAAGTATCATTTAGCTGAAAAACAACATGTTGAAAAAGCGATCAAAACAGCTTTGGAGGCTCGTGAAAAATGGGCTGCCATGCCGTGGGAAGAACGTGCGGCTATTTTCTTAAAAGCGGCAGAACTCATTGCAGGGCCTTACAGAGCAAAGATGAATGCCGCTACCATGATTGCTCAGTCTAAAACCATTCATCAAGCGGAAATTGACTCGGCTTGTGAATTGATTGACTTTTTGCGTTTCAATGTAGAGTTTATGGCAAATATCTACAATGACCAACCAATTTCTTCTGAAGGTATTTGGAATCGTGTGGAATACAGACCTTTGGAAGGATTTATTTATGCTGTAACTCCGTTTAATTTCACTGCAATTTCAGGAAATTTACCAGCGAGTGCCGCTCTGATGGGCAACGTAGTAGTATGGAAACCGAGTAATGCACAGGTGTTTTCAGCTAACGTAATTATGGAAGTTTTCAAAGAAGCGGGACTTCCTGACGGAGTTATCAATTTCATCAACGGAGATGCAGCGATGATTACAGAAACTTTATTGGCAAGTCCTGATTTTGCGGGAATTCACTTCACAGGTTCTACAGGTGTTTTCCAAGATATCTGGAGAAAAATAGGTACGAATATTCACAATTACAAAACTTACCCGAAAATTGTAGGAGAAACAGGAGGTAAAGATTTTATCGTGGCTCATCCTTCAGCTATCTCAAAACAAGTGGCAACGGCAATCACTCGTGGAGCTTTTGAATACCAAGGACAAAAATGTAGTGCTGCTTCACGTGTATATCTGCCAAAATCAAAAGCTACTGAAATCCTTAATTTTGTAAAAGAAGATGTACTTTCGTTCAAAATGGGTTCACCCGAAAATATGGAAAACTTTATTACAGCTGTTATCCACGAAAGTTCTTTTAATAAATTAGCAAAATATATCGATCAAGCTAAACAAGATTCTGATGCAGAGGTGTTTGTAGGTGGGAATTATGATAAATCGAAGGGGTATTTCATTGAGCCAACAGTAATCGTAACTACCAATCCTAAATATACAACTATGGAAACTGAACTTTTCGGCCCTGTGGTTACGGTATATGTTTATGAGGATGAAAAATGGACTGAAACCCTCAAATTGGTAGATGAAACATCCGAGTACGCATTAACAGGAGCTGTGTTTTCACAAGATAGATACGCTTTAAATGAGGCAATTAAAGCTTTAGAAGATGCGGCAGGAAACTTCTACATTAACGACAAGCCAACGGGAGCTGTGGTAGGGCAACAGCCTTTTGGTGGAGCAAGAGCTTCTGGAACAAACGACAAAGCTGGTTCAGCTCAAAATCTATTGCGTTGGGTATCACCGCGATTGATTAAAGAAACATTTGTTCCGCCAGTGGATTACAGATATCCTTTTTTAGGATAGCGTTTTAGTTTACCACATAAATACGCCATTTTGGTAGAATTATTAAGAATGGTTACGCTCCTGCTTAATCAAAAAGCATGGAAACGATTTTTTTAGACCTTTTTAAATAACTATTTCTGTCGTAATTGTGTATTTATGTGGTTAAAGTATAAATGTGTTTTTTCGTTAATATTTAATGTGTTACTTACTCAAAAATAATATATCACAATGAAAAAAAATCATCTGTTGACAACAGCTTTGGTACTTGCCTTAGTAAGTTGTGATGACTCCAAAAAACAGACAATTCCTATGGAAGAAAACCCTTTGTTGGTGGAGAGTAAATTAGAATATTTTGCTCCCGACTTTTCGAAAATTAAAGATGAACACTTTCGTCCTGCCTTGTTAAAAGGTATGGAATTGCAGGTCGAACGTGTTGAAAAAATCGCTAATAGTACCGAAGCACCTACTTTTGAAAACACCATTATCGCTTTGGAGCAAAGTGGTCAGGAACTCAGTAGAGCTCGACGTGTGTTTTCCGCATTAGCATCGGCTCACACCAACGATACCATTAAAGCTATTCAAAAAGATTTATCAGCAAAATTCGCAGCACATTCCGATGCTATATTCCTGAATGATAATTTATTCCAGCGTATTAAGGAGTTGCATGGAAAACGTGAATCACTAAATTTGGATGCTGAATCTAAGAAGTTACTTGAGTATTACTATGAAAATTTTGAAATTTCAGGGGCTAATTTGTCAAAAGAAAGCAAAGAAATTTTGAAACAATACAATGCTGAGTTGGCTTCGCTACAAACTGAATTCAATCAAACTTTGTTAGAAGGAAATTTAGCATCAGCTCAAACCTTTGACAACAAAGATGCTTTGGATGGATTAAGTAATGAAACTTTAGAAAGCATTGCAAACGACGGGAAATGGAAAGTACCTACTTTTAACACTACCCAACAGCCGTCCCTTGTTGATTTGAAAAACCGAGTAACTCGTAGACAAATCTTTGAAGCTGCTTGGAGCAGAACCGATGGAGGAAAGCATAATACTAATGAAATTGTTAAAAAAATAGCTGTTTTACGAGCTAAAAAAGCAAATTTGTTAGGGTTCAAAAACTACGCAGAATGGTCGTTACAGCAAACCATGGTCAAAACTCCTGAAAATATATATCAGTTTTTCAAAGATTTAGTACCAGCTTCGGTAGGTAAAGTGAAAGACGAAGCTAAAGAGATTCAAGCTCAGATTAAGGCTACTGGCGGAGATTTTGTTTTAACACCCTACGACTGGAATTTTTATGCTGAGCAAGTCCGTAAAGCAAAATATGATTTGGATGAAAATGAACTAAAACCCTATTTTGAATTAAAAAATGCATTAGAAAAAGGAGTTTTCTATGCTGCTGAGCGTCTGTATGGGATTAAATTCAAAGAGCGTAAGGACATCCCCGTATATCATCCAGATGTACTTGTTTATGAGCTATTTGAGGAAGATGGCTCCAAATTGGGATTGTTCTATGGTGATTTCTTTGCACGAGAGAGCAAACGAGGCGGTGCATGGATGGGCAACTTTGTAGAACAGTCGAAATTATTGGGTAAAAAACCTGTGATTTACAATGTTTGTAACTATCCGAAACCTGCTGACGGACTTCCTGCATTGCTTACTTTCGATGAATTGACGACTCTGTACCATGAATTTGGACATGCTCTCCACGGATTTTTTGCTAATCAGCAATATGCATCGCTTTCAGGAACTGCTGTAGCTCGTGATTTTGTAGAGCTACCTTCGCAATTCCATGAGAACTGGGCTTTGCATCCTGAAATTTTAAGTAACTATGCAGTTCATTATGAAACTAAACAGCCAATTCCACAAGCATTAGTTGATAAGATAATGAAAGCCAGTACTTTCAATCAAGGATATTCTTTTACTGAAGTGTTGGCAGCCGCTAATTTAGATTTGCAATGGCATACCATTTCAGCGGATACTCATATTGAAGATGTAACTGCTTTTGAAATAGAAGCATTGAAAAAAACAGGTTTGTTTCTCAATGAAGTACCTCCTCGCTATCGTTCATCTTATTTTGCTCATATTTTTGGTGGAGGATATGGAGCTGGTTACTATTCATATCAATGGACAGAGATGTTACACCATGATGCGTACATGTGGTTTCTCGAAAATGGAGGCTTAACCCGTTCTAACGGGCAACGTTTTAGAGATATGATTCTTTCTCGAGGAAATACCTTAGACTACGAAAAAATGTATTTAGATTTTAGAGGAAAACAACCTTCTATTGAGCCTATGTTAAAGGCAAGAGGATTCAAGAAATAGGTTGTAGTTTTAAATAATTAAGTAATGAGTATCAAAATCCAAGTTTCAAGTATAGATTTAATCCTTACTTGTAGCTTGGGTTTTGTTCCCTTTAGGATGACCACATAAATTATTTTTTAAATTTAATCACATAACCTTATAAACAATGTTAATTCGTTATTGTGCAATTATTTTTGGCTGTTTGGCGTTGGGTGAGTTGGTAGTCTATTTGACCGACATTCCCTTTCCTTCGAGCATTATCGGAATGCTTCTGCTCACGCTTTTCTTGCATTTGGGATGGGTAAAAATTCATTGGGTTAAAGCTATTTCAGACCTTTTATTAGCAAACTTAGGATTGTTTTTTGTACCTCCCAGTGTCGCTATTTTGGTTTATTTCGATCTTATCCGCAATAGTTTTTGGCCAATCACTATTGCAGTTGTTGTTAGTACATTGATTGTTATTGTCGGCACAGGACATGTATATCAATTTTTGAGAAAAAAAATTAAGCAACAATGAAAAACTTCTTAGAAAATCCATTATGGTTGTTAGCCCTCACTTTTGCTATCTATTACGGTGGGCAAATGTTACAAAGGAAATATAGAAGTCCACTGTTGAGTCCAGTAGTCATTACGGTTTCGGTGTTGATAGGTTATTTGTTGGTCTTTAATATTTCGTATGAAACTTATTCAGCGTCGGGCGGTTTTATCGAATTTTGGTTAAAACCTTCAATTGTAGCTTTGGGCGTTCCTTTGTACTTACAAACTTCAAAAATCAAAAATCAATTAGTGCCATTACTGATTTCTCAATTGGTAGGCAGTGTGTTGGGTTTGCTTTCTGTTTGTTTTTTTGCTAAAATTTTAGGAGCTGATAAAGAGGTTATTTTATCATTAGCTCCAAAATCAGTAACGACCCCTATTGCCATAGAGGTATCACATACGCTCGGAGGAATTCCAGCTTTGACCGTAGCTTCTGTAATCATCACAGGGATTTTAGGCAGTCTTTTTGGATTTAAAATTTTGCAGTGGTTTGGTGTTAAAAGTCCAATGGGGCGAGGCATAGCCTTAGGGACGGCTTCCCATGGACTGGGAGTTATGGCAGCTTTTGATGTTAGTGAAAAACACGCTACGTATGCCAGTTTGGGTATGATTTTCAACGGGATTTTTACAGCAATATTGGCATATCCTATTATTTTACTTATTGAACCTTGGTTATAGTTTTGATATTCAATATTTTAATTCTTTTTTTCAAGACTCTTCTCTTTAATTCCTGTTTTACATTCAGTTTATTTGGAATTTTATTATTTTATTTCGTTAAGTATTTTTTTTGTTTAACTTTTCGTTTTTTTATTTCTTTTTGTTTTCGAATTTAGAGGCTTCTATACTATTGTGTTATAGCATGTTAAAATTTAATGATGTGTTTTTTTAAGCCTGTTTTGTTAATGATATATTAAAAAAATAGCATGAAAATTTTTATATTCTCAAAAAAAGATGTAATTTTGTGCTATTATTAACAAACAGAGTAATTTTATGAAAGTAAAAATTTTAACATTGTTTATCTTTGTGTTAGGCTGGTGTTCCAGTTCGTTATTAGCACAAACTGTATCAGTAAAAGGAGTCGTTACTGATGAAAATAAAATTCCGTTAGCGGGAGTGAGTGTTTCAGTCAAAAATACTTCTCGTGGAGTTTCCACAGACTTCGATGGAAACTATGAAATCAAAGTCAATTCGGGTGATGTTTTGGTTTTTAGTTCCTTAGGTTTTACCTCTCAAGAGAAGATTGTGACAGGGGGGGGTAAAGATTTGATAATCAACGTTTTACTAAAAGAAGAGGCAGAGCAATTGGAAGAAGTGGTGGTTACGGCCTTGGGTATCAAGCGACAAGAAAAAAGTTTGTCGTATGCTACACAAACTGTTTCAGGTAAGGAATTGACGGATGTCCCTTCGAGCAACGTTTTGAACACTTTGGCAGGAAAAACGGCAGGTATGTCTGTTTCAGGTTCAGGTTCAGGAGTAGGTAGCTCTGTAAAAATAGTGTTGCGTGGTAATCGTTCTATTCAAGGGAACAACCAACCTCTTTACGTAGTGGATGGAACGCCTATTAGCAGTGGAGCTTTTTCAGGTTCTGCTATTGGTGATGGCTACGGTGGAAGTGTTGATGCTGGAGATGGTATGGCAGGTATTAACCCAGAAGATATTGAGAGTATCAACGTTTTAAAAGGTGCTACAGCTGCGGCCTTGTACGGTAGCCAAGCAGCTAACGGTGTAATTTTGATTACCACTAAAAGAGGTAATTCTGAAAAGATAGCAGTGTCAGTTACTTCTTCTGTTCAAGCAGACGTTCCTTATTTGACTTATAAATTCCAAGATCGTTATACAATGGGAGTTGATGGTGTGAGTCAATCATCAATGGATGCTTGGGGAGCGCCACGTACCAATCAAGATTTGAGCAATGATTTTGTGAAAAATTTCTTCAACACAGGATTCATGTCACAAAATGGGGTTTCTGTTAGCGGAGGGAATAAAGTGACTAAAAATTTTCTTTCCTATCAAAATACTACCGCAACAGGTATTATGCCTAATAATACGTTCGATAAACATAATTTGAGTTTGCGTTCTACAACTTCTCTTTTTGATGATTTTATTGAAGTAGACGGAAGTGTTGCACTTACGCATCAAGATACAGGAAATGCACCTGCTGCTCCAGGACAGTATTTTAACCCTATCTTAGGATTATATCTTTTCCCTGCAGGAACAACAGCATTTAATTCATATAGAGATGTTTATGAAGTGCCTGATCCTTCACGGAATGGCTTAATGACCATGAACTGGGCAAACCAAACCGATGTTTATAAAAACCCATACTGGTTAATCAATCGTCATAATTATTCATACAACGTAGAGAAAGCGATTGTAAAATTAAATACTAAATTTAATTTTACAAGTTGGTTAAATCTTCAATTGCGAGGAAGTTATGATAAAACAGCTACTTTAGGAGAACGAAAAGTACATGCAGGAATGACTACCCTAACAGGAAAAGGAGGTCGTTATGATCACAAAACCCAAAATTATGCTTTGATGTATGCGGACGCTCTTTTGACTGCAAACAAATCATATGAAAAATTCTCAATAAGTGCCACATTGGGGACAAGTATTTCTGATACAAAAGAGACTACTAATGAAATCCAAATTCACAACTTGGCAATAGCAAATCTTTTTGACTTGAGAAACTACATTGGAATAGAAGGAGGTTCGGATAATAAGAGAACACATAGACAATTGCAATCTGTATTCGGAACCGTGTCATTAGGTTATAATGAAATGCTTTATTTAGATGTGACAGGACGTAATGACTGGTCTTCTACTTTACCTGCCAACAATAGAAGCTATTTCTATCCATCAGTAGGTACATCTTTCGTTTTTACAGAAATGTTGGACCAAAATGAAGCAAAACCAGAGTGGCTTGATTTCGGTAAACTTCGTTTCTCTTGGACACAAGTAGGTAACGATATGCCATGGGGATTAACAGAGCCTTATGACAAATTGCAAAAAGGAGGGGTTATCGAAGCTAATACCGTGAAACCTTTCGATGATTTAAAACCAGAACGCTCTAATTCTCTTGAGGCAGGGGTCAATCTAAGATTTTTGGGTGGACGCTTTACTTTTGATGCCGCTGTATATAAAACAATTACTGAAAATCAGTACTTTAAGGTAGATAACACCTCTGGTTCGGGGTATTCACAATACTACATCAATGCTGGAGAAGTTGAAAATAAAGGATTTGAACTTACTTTAGGTTTCACTCCAATCAAAACAAATGATTTCCAATGGAACGGGTATTTAAACTATTCAACCAACAAAAATACTGTACTTTCATTGCCATCTCAATATTTGGATAAAGGATTTGAAATATCATCTGTTGGGTATAAATTCCGTCTTAAAGAAGGAGAGGAATGGGGACGTATGTACGAAAAACGTCTTAAACGAGACAATCAAGGAAATATTCTTCTTACGCAGACTATCGAAAATGGTGTAGATAAAGGAATTCAATTGCAACAAAGCGATGATTTTGAGTATATCGGAAACGTTAATCCAAAATTCTTGATAGGATTTAAAAATGAGTTTTCATATAAAAACTTTTCATTAGGATTGTTAATTGATGGACGTTTTGGAGGAAATGTCATTTCATCAACACAAAACATCCTTGACCGTTTCGGACGTAGCCAACGTTCAGCAGAAGCTCGTGATAACGGAGGTATTCCTTTAACAGGAACACTTGTAACTACAACAAAAGTAACAGGAAGCCCAGACGTAGTAACACAAACAGCTTTCAATCAAAAAATAGACGCTCAAACTTACTACAAAGTAGCACCTGCGGGAGAAACTTCAGTTTATTCAGCAACTAATGTTCGTTTAAGAGAGCTTTCACTGTCTTACACTCTTCCAAAATCACTTGTAGAGCGTGTGAAATACGTAGAAAGTGTTAGATTGTCTCTTATAGGACGTAATTTAGGTTTCTTCTACAATG
Organism: Capnocytophaga canis; assembly: GCF_043187445.1. Taxonomy (NCBI): domain Bacteria; kingdom Pseudomonadati; phylum Bacteroidota; class Flavobacteriia; order Flavobacteriales; family Flavobacteriaceae; genus Capnocytophaga; species Capnocytophaga canis. Next base: position 2,285,973 of record NZ_CP171121.1, read on the forward strand.
AGGCTCCTTACGACCCTGAAATTACACTATCAACAAGTAGTAACGGATTGTCTAATGCAGACTTATTCACTATGCCAGCTTCACGAAGTGTAGGATTTAGTATTAATATTAACTTTTAATTAGAAACACTATGAAAAAACATATAATATCCGTAAAATCATTGGCGTTTTTAGCTTTAGCAACTGCATTAGGAGGTTGTACAGATAAATTTGAAGACTACAATCGTGATACGTTCGCGCTCACTGAGGAGTTAAAAAAAGCCGATTGGATGCACTTAAAGGCTTTCTTCCCGCAAATGGAACAGTCTATTTACTACAATAACAGTAAGGGAAACTGGGAATTCCAAATAGCACAAAACTTAAATGCTGATATGTTCGGCGGTTATTTAACCCCTCCAACACCTTTTAATGGAGATAAGAATAATATCAACTACCATATGATGGAGGGATGGAATCAGTTTGCTTTTGGTATGTATAATAATAACATCATGAAGCCTTGGTTCAATGTGAAGGCTGAGACCTTGGATAAGAAAGAGTCGTTGAACGTATATGCCATCTCATTGATTCTCAAAGTGGCAGGTATGCATAAGTCAACAGACCTTTACGGGCCGATTCCATATTCAAAATATGGTTTGGGAGGAACTACGACTCCTTATGATTCACAAGAGGCAATCTACAACCAATTTTTCACTGAATTGGATGAAGCCGTTTCTTATTTGGAAACTCACTTAGCAGGGCCAAATAAAGATGTGAATAGTTTGGGTGATTCGGATTTGATTTACGGAGGTGTACACACAAAATGGCTCAAATGGGCGAACTCTTTGCGTTTGCGTCTTGCAATGAGGGTGTCAAAAGTTAATCCTTCATTAGCACAAAAAGAGGCTGAAAAAGCAATCAACAATGCGTATGGAGTTTTTACAACGAATGCAGATAACGTTTTAGTTCCTACAATCAATATAGGACATCCACTTATCGTTGTTGCTAATGATTATAATGATTCACGTATGAGTGCTGATATGGAATCTATTTTAACAGGATTGAAAGACCCTCGTTTGTCCGAATATTTTTCAAAAGCTACTGATAAAGACGAAAACGTGAATGGAAAATATAAAGGTATTCGTCAAGGTATCAATATGAAAGCTAAAGATTTACGTTCAGGTTATTCCACTTTGGGAGCTCGTTTCGATATGTCAAAAAGAAACATCACTCCTATTACCTTAATGACCGCTGCGGAAGTGTATTTTTTACGTGCAGAAGGAGTTCTAAGAGGTTGGAACATGGGAGATACGGCTGAAAATCTTTATAAGAAAGGTATTGAACTTTCCATTGAACAATGGGGCGTTTCTGGAGCAAATGCTTATATTGAAAACGATACAAACAAACCAGCGGATTATACAGATCCTAAAGAAAAATTGTATGATAAACCTGCTGTTTCAACTGTAACTGTAAAATGGGATGAGAGTGCTTCCAACGAAGAAAAATTGGAGAAAATTATCACTCAAAAATGGATTGCTATGTTCCCTGACGGAGCAGAAGCTTGGGCTGAATTCCGTAGAACGGGTTATCCAAAACTTTTCCCTATTGAGGTGAATAATAGTGGTGGTGAAATTGACTCTAACGTTATGATTCGTCGTTTGCGTTTTCCTGAAAATGAACGCACAGGAACTAATAAAGAAGAAGTGGCCAAAGCAGTTCAGTTCTTGAAAGGAAAAGACTCTCCTGGTACACGTTTGTGGTGGGATACAGGAACTCCTAATTTTTAAGTGATGTAATTATAATTCAATAATTGGCTGTCTGAGAAATTAGGCAGCCTTTTTATTTCTAAAACCTTTGTTTTTCAATTAAAATAGTGTATTTTTGTTCGTTTCCAAAATGATTTTTTATGATAAACAAGTTTCAATTATGTTTAGTGCTGCTCTTTTTGCATTGCAGTAGTGCCATTTTTTCGCAAGAAAATAAGAAAACAGTCACACAATTTCATCAAACTACTATTTTTGATACACAAAGTTTAGAAAAACTACCACAACTTCATGAAGGCTTAGCAGGAACCTATTTTGGTAAACATGCCTCATACTTCATTTTAGCTGGAGGGTCTCACTTTCCTACTGAAAAACCTTGGCAAGGAGGGAAAAAGCAATTTTCAAAAACAGTTTTTGTGTTTCAGGTTGAATCAGATGGTAATTTAACCTCTATTTATCAAGCCGAAGACCTCCCCGAAGCCATTGCAGAAGGAGCATATGTCACTATTTCAGATGGTTTGCTTTGTCTTGGAGGACAAACTTCCGAAGGATTGTCGTCCAAAGTTTTTTCTATTTCATATAACAACGGGAAAATAATCCTAAAACATTATGCCGATTTGCCAATCCCTGTAAAAAGTGCTGTAGCTGAGGTTGTTGGAAATAGTGTTTATCTTTTAGGAGGGCAAACTGCTGATAACGGTTCGTTAAACCAATTCTTGAGATTAGATTTACAAAAAACAGACGCAACATGGGAAACTTTACCTGCTTATCCTCAAAAAGTATCAGGAGCAGCTATGGTAGCACAACAGAATGGTACAGAAATCGCTTTATTTGCTTTTGGAGGAAGAAATCAAAATGGGAGAAATCTTACAGAATTTTACCATCAGGCATATACTTTTAAACCTTCTTTAAACAAGTGGTTTCCAATTAAAGATATTCAAAAAAATAAAGAAGTTTTACCATTGGCCGTTGCGAATGCTTCAAAAATTGGAGCATCGAGTATTTTACTTTTTGGAGGTGACACAGGAGTTATTTTTAATCAAGTGGAACAAGCTATTTATGATGAAAATATAGAACTTCGTAATCAACTTTGGAAAGCCCACAAGGGTTTTGAAACTGACGTTTTGGTCTATAACACCATTACTGATGAGTGGTTTAATTTAGGTAGTACAGATAAAGCGGTTGCTGTAGCTTCTGTTTTTTATGATGCTCAAAAACAGGAAGTTTATGTTGCAGGAGGAGAGCAGAAACCAGGAATTCGTTCACCTTATATTACCAAACTATCGTTCTCCAAGGATAGTGAATTTGGTTGGTTAAACTACGCCGTTTTAGCATTGTATTTGATCGGCATGTTAATGTTAGGATTTTTCTTCATGAAAAATAATAAAAATACGGATGATTACTTCAAAGGTGGAGGACGCATTCCGTGGTGGGCTGCTGGGATTAGTATTTTTGCTACGATGCTCAGTGCCATTACTTTCATCTCGATTCCTGCGAAAACCTATGCTACTGACTGGCGTATGTTAATGTTTAATATGACCATTATTTTGGCAGTACCTTTCATTATTCGCTTTTTTTTACCTTTCTTTTTGAGATTTAAATTGGATACAGCTTATGAATATTTGGAAAAACGTTTCAATCGACCAGTTCGCTGGGTGGCTTCAGCACTGTTTAGTTTTTTCATGATCAGTCGTATTGCTATTGTATTGTTTTTACCATCTTTAGCTCTTAATGCAGTAACAGGGTTCAATATTTATTATGCTATTTTGATAATGAGTATTGTAACAATTATCTATTCCACCAGTGGCGGTATGGAGGCTGTGGTTTGGGGCGATGTGATCCAAGGGTTTATATTGGTAGGAGGAGCTATAGTTGCTTTTATTGTGATGGTAGTAGGTGTTGATGGTGGGTTTGGTGAATTTTGGAATACAACTGTTACTTTCAATAAACTAGACACGTTTGATTTTCGATTTGATTTCTCACAGCCTGTATTTTGGGTAGTTGTTTTCGGAGGCCTTGCAAACACTTTAATATCTTATACCAGTGACCAATCGGTGGTACAGCGTTACATGTCTACTGTTAATGAAAAGGCGACGGCAAAAAGCATATGGCTTAATGGAATTGTGAGTGTTCCCGTGAGTATATTGTTTTTCTTGCTTGGAACAGGTTTGTTTGCATTCTACAAATCGAACCCGGAGCAGATGTCGATTACTGACCCAAATATTGACTCTATTTTTCCTCAGTTTATTGTTTCTCAGATGCCTGTTGGAATGTCGGGATTGTTAATAGCTTCGATTTTTGCAGCAGCGATGAGTACGCTTTCTTCCAATATAAATTCGGTTTCAGCTGTCATTACGTCTGATTTTTACAAAACAATTTTTAAAAATACTTCATTTAAAGGGCAGATGAATGTAGCTCGTTGGTCAGGAGTCGTTATTGGTTTGTTAGGGACAGCAATGGCAATTGTGTTAGCTACTTGGAATATTGCTTCGTTGTGGGATCAGTTCAATACCTTTTTAGGGTTGTTGACCAGTGGTTTGGGAGCGTTGTTTATTTTAGGAATTTTCTTTCCAAGAGTTAATGGTACCGTAGCTCTCATTGGACTCATCTCTGGAGTTTTGATTCTCTACGGAGTCAAATCATACACCAGTCTTTCGTTTCTTCTTTATGGGCTTATAGGAATGGTATCGTCTATCATTGTAGCGTTCATTATCAGTATGTTAATTCCGAATAAGAAAGAAGTAAATGGTATTACATGGAAATACAGAAATAAGTAGTACGAAATTTGTTGCTGTTTTTGTTAAAACCAATATAGACTGACCTAAATTTAGGTTAGCCTATATTGGTTTCTTCCATTCTTTGTTATTATCTCCTTAAAGAACGTCTATTCGTTAAAAAGTCAGAAAATTCATTAGCCGTTCTTCGGAATTGAAACATATCATACAATTGGTAGTAAAGTTCTCTGTCAATTACACAATCATATGCCTCTTTGGCCAAAATTAGCCGATTCTCATCAAAACTTAATCTCTTCATCAATTCTCCAACTTGAGCTGTTGTAAATGACGAATTTCCGTTTTCCATACGGAAGAATTTTAATTTATCATTGTCAAACAATTGCCGTTCGTACATTCTTAAAAAATGGTCGAAATCCAAGGTGTTACTTCGTCTTCCGTAGGAATGATTCCATACATCGTTCCAGCGTTTTCCATAGTGTATCTCTCTTACGTTGTTCAAATTCACTTCCTCCAAAAGGAACAATCCTCGGCGAGAGAAAAAGTCCAACACCATACGCGTATTATCACGAGGGGAAATGGTTACACGGTATATCAACTGTCTGCCGTAGTACACGCTAAGTTCTTGTCTTTCAGCAGGAACATCGAAAAACCGAAACATTCCATTGCTATTAGTAATTTCCTGTTCTCCCAATTGTAGTGTGAAACGTCCCGATTCAGGAATGCGTATAAAAACTTCTGCATATCCAAAATCGTATGTCATTTCCCATCGATAACTCAGGTTTGAGGGTATGTATCTATCAGTAGCTTCACTTCTTCGGTTTTCATTCTGTAACCAGCGACCAGCTGAACCGATTTCCTGTGCTTTTATCACAAAAGGAAGAAGGATTATAGTGGCATAAAAAATCTTTCTCATGATGATTCTTTTTTTATACGCCATCTAAATTCGTGCCAAAATGAGCCTAAAGTTTTTTCATTCCCTCAATCGTTTGCATTGGATTCGATGAGTTAAAAACAAAACTACCTGCTACTAAAGCATCTGCACCAGCGTCCATTAATTGACGAGCATTTTTGTTGGTTACGCCACCGTCCACTTCAATCAGCGCTTTTGATTTGTTTCTGAGTATGAGTTCTTTTAATTGATGAATCTTTTTATAGGTGTTTTCGATGAATGATTGTCCGCCAAATCCGGGGTTTACACTCATAATTAGTACTAAATCAACTTCTTGGATAATGTCTTCCAGAACATTGACAGGTGTGTGTGGATTCAACGCCACTCCCGCTTTCATTCCTTCATTCTTAATAGCTTGGACACTGCGGTGTAAATGTGTACATGCTTCGTAATGAACTGTTAAAATATGACTTCCTAACTTCTTAAATGTTGAGATGTATCTGTCAGGATCAACAATCATCAAATGCACGTCTAAAGGTTTGGTAGCGTGTTTATTAATAGTTTCAAGTACAGGCATTCCGTAAGAAATATTTGGAACAAAAACGCCGTCCATAATGTCGATATGGAACCAATCCGCTAAACTTTGATTGACCATTTCAACATCTCGTTGTAAATTGCCAAAATCGGCTGCTAAAATTGAAGGTGCTAAAATCATTTTTGGTAACTAAATTAATTTTGGGGCTAAAATACAATATAAAAACATATCGACATCTCTTTTTTAAAATTTTTAGCATTTTATTCGCGTGATTTCTTTACGAATTGTGGGAGTAAAGTTTTTTTGTTTCATGTAATAGATACTTGTGAAAATGCCAAAAATCTTAGATTCAAAAAATGTTAATATGTAATAAAACTAAAAATAAACGTTCTAAATTACAATGTAATTCTATATGTATGAAAATCAAAACTTTAAATGATTATTGACGCGTTGTTTTTTTATATATTATCAAAAGTGAAATAGTTAAATAAAAATTATATCGAAAAAAAAGGGTAGATTTTCTATAAAACTCATATATTTGCACTTTGTCATTAATGTATGTATAAGTATCTATGTAGTTTGTTAGCTTTCTTAGGGATTCAGTTAATGAATGCTCAGGGACACGAAATAGGTGTTTTTTTAGGAGGCAGTAACCCTATTAGCGATGTAGGTAGGACTTACTATGTGTTTCCCAATAAGTTGGCTTATGGAGGTATATATAAATGGAATTTTCATGACCGAGTATCGTTGCGTTTTCAAGTAACCAAAACAAATTTGAGAGCCAATGATATACAGTCTGATATTGCTGCGAAGGTTAAAAGACAGTTTGCTTTTTCCAATAATTTGACGGAGACTATGTTAGGATTGGAATATAACTTCTTCAAATTCAATATGGATAATTTGTTGGAGATGCCAATGACTCCTTATTTTTTTACAGGTGCATCTTATGTTGATGGAGACGAATTATATTTTCAGAATCTAACCACACGTCCGTTAGAAGCACAGAAAATGCCTAATAGGCATCGTGCTTGGGCGATTCCTGTGGTAATGGGCTTTAAAATGAAAATAGCAATTCGATGGATTTTAGCCGCTGAAATTGGCACTCGCTTTACGTTTACCAATAATTTGGATGGAAGTCTTCCATCAGGAGGTAATTTGTCATTTGGAAATAAAACAAGCAACGACTGGTATACTTTTTCTGGGTTTACACTAACGTACACATTCGGTAGAAAACCTTGCTATTGTAGAGAATAACAAAATGGAAAATAAGCAAATCATAAATTATCCAAAACACTTAGCCATTATTATGGATGGCAATGGGCGTTGGGCGAAAAAGAAAGGTATGATGCGTATTTTTGGTCATCAAAATGCGGTCGATGCCGTTCGTGATTCAGTGGAATATTGTGTTGAACATCGAATAGAATTTCTGACGCTATATGCATTTTCAACTGAAAATTGGAATCGTCCGAAAGAAGAGATCAATGGTTTGATGGAGTTGTTAGTCAAGTTTTTGAAAAAAGAATTTGAAAAATTGAATAAAAATAATGTCCGTCTGAACGCCATTGGGAATTTAGACCGTTTTCCTACCAAAGTCAAAGAAGAATTATTAACCACTATTGCTAAGTTGGAACATAACACAGGTTTGACACTCACTTTAGCTTTAGGCTATGGCTCGCGCGAGGAGTTGCAGACTGCCATAAAAAACATAGCAAGCGATGTGAAAAAAGGTGCCATTTTGGTTGAAAATATTGATGAGAAAACAATTCAGAAATATCTCTACACACATGATTTGCCTGATGTAGATTTACTTATAAGAACCAGTGGAGAATGTCGTATAAGTAACTTTTTGCTATGGCAAATTGCGTATGCAGAACTGTATTTTACCGATGTCCTTTGGCCAGATTTTTCAAAAAAACATCTGAACGAGGCCGTTTTAAATTATCAACAGAGAGAGAGAAGATTTGGAAAAACAAGTGAACAACTTTAATATGTCGTTAAAAAAATATATATTCATAGCACTGTCAGCTATCGTTGGGTTAGTAAACGCACAAGAAGAAGAGCGTTTGACGTTGAAAGAAGGGAAAAAATATATTATCGGAGGTGTCGAAGTGATTGGTTCACAGCGGTATAATCCTCAGACTATTTTAGTGTCCTCGGGGTTGAAAGTAGGGGAGGAAATAGTTATCCCTAGCGAGAAATTCAGTGCAATTATCCATAAATTATGGGGATATAAATTATTTAGTGATATTGATATCTATATCCAACGTGTGGAAGGTGATAAGGCTTTTTTAGAGTTGGTAATCAAGGAAATACCATCTTTAGTTACAGCTAAGGTTACGGGAGTACGAACCAAAAAAGGCGAAACTTTGTTGGAAGATGCTAAAATCAAACCAGGAGTTAAAGTGACCGAAAGTTTAATTGCTGATACTAAAAACTACATTATTACCAAGTATAGAAAGGAGGGATATTTTGATACTAAGGTGACTATTGATACCAAGGTTGATACCACTGATGCTAACGGAGTGAATATGCTCATCCATGTTGACAGAGGGAACAAGGTGAAAATAGCAAACGTTAATTTTGAAGGAAATGAAAAATTCTCGGATGCAACTCTCCGAAGAAAAATGAAAAAAACAAAACAACGCTTATTTGGACGCTTTTGGAAACGCTCTAAATACGTAGCTAAGGAATACGATCAAGATTTGGTGTCGCTTATTGATTTCTATAAAGAAAACGGATATCGTGATGCACGAATCACCAAGGATACCGTCGGATACGATGCTGATGGAAAACTTCAAGTAAATATTGCATTGGAAGAAGGTCGTAGATATTATTTTGGAGATATTCGTTTTCTCGGAAACTCAATTTATAGTGATCACGCTTTACATCAGGTTTTAGGTGTAAAAAAAGGAGATGTTTATAATGGAGTGGTGCTAAAAAAACGGGTTAGAGATAATTCAAAACCTGATTCTGATGATATTTACAATTTATATCAAAACAGCGGTTATCTGTTTGCTGATGTTTTTCCAGTCGAAACTTCTGTAGTAAATGACACCATTGATTTTGAGCTAAGAATTAAAGAGGGTAAACCCGCTTATTTTGACAAGGTAACCATCAAAGGTAACTTAAGAACCAACGATCACGTAGTTTATCGAGAACTTCGTACGCGTCCGGGCTACTTATATAACAAAGATGCTGTTATCCGAACTGTAAGAGAATTAGGTCAATTGGGTATCTTTGATGCTCAAAATATTTCGCCAAACATCAAAAATCCCGATGAAATTCAAGGGACTGTTGATTTAGAGTATGACCTAACAGAATCAGGCGGAAGCCAGGTGCAGTTGCAAGGAGGATATGGAGGAGGTTCATTCATCGGAACTTTGATTCTTTCATTCAATAACTTTTCCGTAAGAAAATTATTTGATAAAGATGCCTATATGCAAAAAATGCCTCTTCCTATGGGAGATGGGCAATCTCTATCAATTAATTTACAAGCAAGTAGATTTTACAGAACTTATGGATTTTCCTTTATGGAGCCGTGGTTAGGAGGTAAACAACCTGTGCAGTTTTCACTGTCATTTAACAGAACTGAGCAGTTTGGATACGACTATCGAACCTACGATGTGGATAAGAGTAGACGAGTTTATATTACGGGAATTAACTTAGGAATAGCGAAACGTTTGCGAGTGCCAGATGATTATTTTCAAATTTCACATTTGTTCAGTTTCAACAACTATGATTTGAAGAATTACTCATTAGGATTGTTCTCTTTCCAAGAAGGAAACTCGAATGCGTTTTCGTACACTATCTCCCTTTCAAGAAACTCAAGTGGCCCTAATCCAATCTACCCAATGACGGGAAGCAATTTCTCAGTGAGTGCCAAAATAACACCTCCTTATTCAATCTTCAATGGAGTTGATTATGCAGCCTTGGCATCTCAAAGAGTTAATGCGTTCGCAAATGGTGATATGGCAGCCGTTGCAGCTATCGACCAAGAGCGTTTTCGTTGGTTGGAGTACTACAAATTGAAAGCCTCAGGAACGTGGTATACCAATATTGTTGATAAGTTCGTGGTGAAATTAGGTACAGAATTCGGATACTTAGGAGCGTATAATAAAGATAGAGGAATTGTTCCTTTTGAAAGATTCTTTATGGGAGGAGATGGTTTAGGGTATTACAACATGGACGGACGTGAAAATATCCAAATGCGTGGATATACTAATTATTCGCTTTCGTCCGATGGAGGAGATAACATATACAATAAATTCTCTTTGGAGTTACGTTATCCAATCACGTTAAAACCGATGGCTTCTATTTATGGATTGGCATTTGCCGAAGGAGGGAACACCTATACAGGATTCTCGAACTTTAACCCATTCCAACTGAAGCGTTCAGCAGGATTAGGATTACGTTTGTTTATGCCGATGTTCGGTATGTTGGGGATTGATTTTGGATATGGATTTGACAAACCATTAGGCTCAAATACCGTGGGGGGATGGCAAACGCATTTTATTTTTGGACAGCAATTCTAATTTGGCATGATATTTTCTGTAGTAGAAAAGGTTATGTGTAATAAATGTATAATCCAAAACTATTAGCTTGATTATCACATTCCTATTTTGTAAGTGATGAATAAAATTGTAAAAAATATAATCAGTTTAGGTTTGCTCATCGCAACAACGATGCTTTATGCACAAAAAAGTTCACGTATAGGGTATGTCGATATGGATTATGTGCTGTCCAACTTGGAAGAATATCAAGTCGCAAGTGAGCAATTTGCACTTCAAGTAGCTCAGTGGCAGGTTGAAATTGAAAAGCGGGAAGCCGATATTCAGAAAGAGAAACAGAAACTTGACGCTGAAAAATCGTTGTTGACGCCTGAACTCATTAAGGATAAAGAGCAAGAAATCGCCTTATTGGAATATCAGTTAAATGCCTACAAGGAACAGAAGTTTGGAAAGGAAGGAGAGTACTTTACTCAAAAGTTTATGTTAGCTAAACCAATTCAAGATCAGGTGTTTAATATAGTTCAAGAGATAGGAAAGCTCAGAAATTACGACATGGTTTTTGAAAAAAGTGAAGTGTCGATGCTCTACTCTGCCAATCAACACAATTTGAGTAACGTAGTGTTGCGGGTCTTAAAACGTAAAGATAATGCAGAGGATAGGAATCGGGATTTTACGGAGTTATTAAAAGAAAGTTACGATTTTGAGTTTGTCGATGAACGAACCAAACGCCAACGTGAAATAGAAAAAGAACGTGCAAAGCTACAGGCTGAACGGCAAAAGGCGTACGAACAAGAACGAAAACGTAAGGCAGAAGAAAAAGCACAGCGAGATCGTGAACGAGAAGCCAAGGTGAAGCAACAACAGCAAGAACGGGAGGAGCGAATCAAAAAGCAACAAGAGGAACGAGAAACCCGAAGGAAACAGCAAGTAACGAAATAAATAATAAAAACGATTTAAAATAAACAAGACTAATTATTAATTTAACAATTATTAAGGATGATGAGAAACATTAGAACAATTATGGTAGTGTTAGCTCTTATTTTTGGAGCAACATCAATGGCAACTGCGCAAGTGAAAGTAGCACACATTGACGTACAAAAACTTCTTGAAGAAATGCCTGAGAGAAAAGCAGCAGAGGCTCAATTGAAAAAATTGGAGCAAAATTATACCGCTGATATTCAAGCGTCTATCAAAGAACTTCAAACCAAAGCTCAGACCTACCAAAATGAGGCAGCTTCTCTATCTGAAGCTCAGTTAAAAGCAAGACAAGCTGAGTTTGAGAAAAAAGGAGAAGAAATCCAAACGATGGAAAACAATATTCGTCAAGCTGAGCAAAACGCAAGACAAACGTTATTGAAAAAACAACAAGAATTAGTAGAGCCAATTTTGAAAAAAGTGAAAGCTGCTATTGAAAAAGTTGCTAAAGCACAAGGTATCCACTATGTACTTGATTCGAGTGCAGGTTCAGGGGTAATCGTAGCTTCTGGAACAGATTTGTACGAATCAGTGAAAAAGGAGTTGAAATTCTAACACTTAAAAATAATCTAATATGAGGTTGTCTGAAACATTCAGGCAACCTTTTTTTGTATGTATATATTTATTACTATATTTGCCTCAAAAAATAAGTCTAAATAAAAGATAAGTTATGGAAAATATTTCCACAGCACATAGAACGACAATTTCAGACCTAAAAAAAGGGGAACGAGGTGTTATTAAACATATTGATATTGAGAATGTTCCATTAAAATTGATTGAATTGGGGTGCTTTGTTGGAAGTGAAGTTATGGTTATTGAGAAATCGTTGTTTGGAAATCCTATCTACGTAAACATGAATAACTCCTATCTTTCTATCCGTAAAGAAATGGCTTCATTAATTGAAATTGAAAAAATATGACAAAAGACAGCATACGAGTGGCTCTTATTGGGAATCCTAATACGGGAAAGACCTCTATTTTTAATGCTCTGACAGGGTTAAATCAGAAAGTGGGGAACTATCCGGGTATTACAGTGGAGAAAAAAATTGGATATTGTAAGCTTTCGGATGGAACAAAAGCAGAAATTATAGATTTACCTGGAACCTATAGTTTGAATGCTAACTCAATGGATGAACGCGTTGCTGTGAATATTCTGTTGAATAAAAAAGGGGAATTGTATCCCGATGTGGTAGCTGTTGTCACCGATGTTGAAAATCTGAAACAAAATATGTTGATTTTCACACAGATAAAGGATCTGAATTTGCCTACAATTTTGATTGTTAATATGGCCGACCGGATGGAAAAACGTGGCATCAGTATTGACATTCAAGCCTTGGAGAAGGAGTTACGAACAAAAGTAGTTTTAGTGAGTACGCGAACAAAAAAAGGATTGAATGAACTAAAAGATGTTATTACTAATTATGCTGAACTTTCAACCGATAAGTTTTTTAATATCAATAGCTTAGATGAAGGGTATTTCACAAGGATAGCAGATTTATTTCCCAAAGAAAATCCATATAAATTGTGGCTGATAATATCTCACAACGTAGATATTATCGACCAATACAAAGAAATTGATCTCAGTGGTGTAAAAAGTTCAAAATCAGAGAGCGAAATTAAGCGATTGAAACAACGTGAGACCATTTTGCGTTACAAACATATTAATGAAATCTTAAAAAAGACTTATTCCGTTAATCTGGCTGATGCCCGAGGACTTCGTGCTTCACTTGATAAAATTTTGATTCATAAAGTATTTGGATATCTAATTTTTGCACTTATCTTACTGCTTGTTTTTCAGGCCGTTTACGATTGGAGTTCTTACCCAATGGATTGGATTGAAAAGGGATTCGATTGGCTTTCAAGAAAGGCTGAGCAAATCTTGCCCGAGGGAGCTTTGACAAATCTGCTGACTCAAGGAATCCTTCCTGGAATTTCAGGGATAGTTGTGTTTGTACCTCAGATTTCTATTTTATTTTTCTTTATCTCTCTATTGGAAGAAAGTGGCTATATGAGTAGGGTAGTGTTCTTAATGGATAACCTGATGAAACGCTTCGGACTTAACGGGAAAAGTGTTGTACCTCTCATTTCAGGGGTTGCTTGTGCTATTCCTGCCGTAATGGTTGCTAGAAATATCGAGAGTTGGAAGGAGCGACTTATAACTGTGTTAGTTACTCCTTTTATGACTTGTTCCGCTCGTTTGCCTGTCTATCTGATAATCATTGCATTAGTAATTCCTGATGGTAGTGTTGGCTTTATCAGTTATAAAGCTCTTACTTTATTAGCTCTCTATGTTTTGGGATTTGTGGTGGCATTGTTATCAGCTTTTATTTTGGATAAGATACTGAAAATTAATAAAAATAAAAGTTTTTTCATTGTAGAAATGCCTGATTATAAGATGCCTTTACTACGGAATGTGGGGACTACGGTTTATGAAAAAACCAAAAGTTTTGTGTTGGGAGCAGGAAAAATTATTTTGGCAATCTCTATAATTCTTTGGTTTTTAGGCTCTCACGGTGTTGGCGAAAAATATGAGAATATTGAGGCAGAAGCCGAAGTACTAGCACAGCAAAATCAATGGGACAAAACAGAAAAGGCTCATTTTGTAGAATCTATGCAGTTGGAATATTCTTATTTGGGATATATCGGGAAAGCCATAGAACCTGTTTTCAAACCTTTGGGATATGATTGGAAGATTAGTATTGGAGTTTTGTCATCATTTGCTGCACGTGAGGTGTTTGTTAGTACCTTGTCATCGATTTACAGTTTAGGAGCCGATTTAGATACGGAAGAGGAGGAGGGAGAACGCACTATTTTGAATAAATTACGAAGCGAAGTTCGTCCCGATGGAACGCCTGTCTACACCTTCGCCACTGGTATTTCGTTATTATTATTCTATGCCTTTGCCATGCAATGTCTCAGTACTATGGCCATTGTTAAACGAGAAACCAACAGTTGGAAATGGACAGTAATACAGTGGTCTTTTATGACAGGCATAGCCTACTTGAGTGCGATGATTGCATTTGTATGGTTGAGTTAGAGAATGCTATGGTAATTAGCTGTTTTTTTCACATACAGTTATTTCGAGAAAAATAACAATGATTGATTCTAAATCCTTGTAATCTTTCTTTTTTATTCGTAAGTTTGTGGTTCTAATACAAAAAATAAAGAAAATATATGAAAAAATATGATGTTGTAGTCATCGGTTCAGGGCCTGGAGGATACGTAGCTGCGATTCGTTCGGCTCAGTTGGGATTTAAAACTGCAATTGTTGAAAAATACAACACCTTAGGAGGTACCTGTTTGAATGTAGGATGTATCCCTTCAAAAGCTTTGTTAGATTCATCACATCACTACGAAGATGCCCTAAAACATTTTGCGGCTCACGGAATTGAAATCACTGGTGAGGTAAAAATCAGTTTAGAAAAAATGATTGATCGTAAAAAGGCCGTAGTAGAGCAAACGTGTGCAGGTATCAATTTTTTGATGGATAAAAATAAAATTGATGTATTCCATGGAGTAGGGAGTTTCGTGAGTAATACCCAACTTAAGATTACGAATGAAAACCAAGTTGAGGAAATTGAGGCAAAATATATCATCATTGCTACAGGTTCAAAACCTTCGACCTTACCATTCATAACCGTTGATAAAGAGAGAATCATAACTTCAACAGAAGCTTTAAAACTTAAAGAAATCCCTAAACATTTGATAGTTATAGGAGGAGGAGTTATTGGATTAGAATTAGGTCAAGTGTATAGACGTTTGGGCGCAGAAGTTTCCGTAGTGGAATATATGGATAGTATTATTCCTACGATGGATAAAGGTTTAGGAAAAGAACTCACAAAGGTACTTAAAAAACAAGGTTTTAAGTTTTACACAAGTCACCAAGTTAAAGAAGTTTCACGTTCAGGTGAGGTAGTAAATGTTAAGGCTACTAATAGCAAAGGCGAAGAAGTTAGTTTGCAAGGGGATTACTGTTTAGTAGCTGTTGGTCGTCGTCCCTATACCGAAGGATTAAATCTTGAAGCGGTAGGAGTGAAAAAAGATGAGCGAGGTAGGGTAGAGGTAAATAGTCATTTGCAAACCTCGGTACCTAATATTTATGCCATAGGAGATGTGGTTCGAGGGGCGATGCTTGCCCACAAAGCAGAAGAAGAAGGGGTTTTGGTGGCTGAGCAATTGGCAGGACAAAAACCACACATTGACTATAATCTCATTCCAGGAGTGGTTTATACATGGCCAGAGGTGGCAGCTGTCGGAAAAACGGAAGAACAGTTGAAAGCTGAAGGAGTTGCCTTCAAAGTGGGTCAATTCCCAATGCGTGCCTTGGGACGTGCCCGAGCGAGCATGGATATTGATGGCTTCGTCAAAATTTTAGCTGATGCAACAACGGATGAAATTTTGGGAGTGCATATGATTGGAGCTCGTGCTGCCGATATGATTGCAGAAGCCGTGACCGCAATGGAATTCAAAGCAAGTGCCGAGGATATCTCTCGTATCAGTCATGCTCACCCAACTTTTACAGAAGCTATTAAAGAAGCTGCTTTAGCAGCAACCGATAATAGAGCGTTACACGTTTGATAAGGGTTCATAAAGTTTATAATCCAAAAAGAGATTGTCTTTTGGAACAATCTCTTTTTGGATTTGTAAAATTAGCTTGTTTTCCGGTTTTTAATACAATATCAGTTGGTTGCTTTCCAATTCAAGTAAAAACTTCTTACGCCAGAGCCCTCCTGCATAGCCTATGAGGGAGCCATTTTGACCAATTACTCGATGGCATGGAACAATAATCGCAACTGGATTCATTCCGTTGGCGGAGGCAACTGCCCGAATCCCCTTGATGTTACCTAAAGTGATAGCTTGTTCTTTATATGAAATCGTTTTTCCGTAAGGAATGTTGAGAAGTGATTCCCACACTCGTTGTTGAAAATCCGTACCGCGAAGATCCAAAGGTAAATTAAACTCGGTGATTTGCTTTGAAAAGTAGGCTTTTATTTGCTTTTCTAACTCTAAAAATAGAGGAGTTTTTTCTTCAACAATAGAGGCTTGAAAGCATTTTTTTAACTTATCTAATTCTATTTCGGTTTGTTCATTGTCATAAAAATCTAACATACAAACTCCATGGGAAGAAACACATGCTAACAATTCCCCGATGGGTGTGGTTATGTAGCTCTTATAAATGGTGTTTTCTATCATCAGAAATGAAAATTAAATTGAATGTAGCCTATTTTTGCTAACCGACTTTCAAACCATTCTGAAGTTTTTTTCAAGTCGAAAGTATTGTTATCCTTTGTAACACTGTATTTTATAAAAAATCCAGGTTCCGTACATATAGAAAAGTGCTTACTAATTCTATATAAAATTCCAAAAAAAGGATTGATTGCTAGTGTTTTAGTTCGCTGCTTTCGCGAAGTATAATCAATATGCCTTCCCCATAGGTCGATTCCATAGTAGAACGACCAATTTCCACTTTGTTTAAATATTGTTTCTACCCCAATTTTTAGACCAATATCGTAAATGGCATCATCTGTAGTTTCTATTCGATAATCTCCAGCCAAGCGATAACCGAGTTTTTCCTTAGGAGAGTATTTGTATTCAAACAAAAAAGCATTAGCGTCACTCGGAAAGGCCATATTCACGAATTTAGATATACCAATTCCAACCTGATGCTTTTGTGTTGTAACAAAAGAAACATTGCTCTCCTGTTGAGCGAGAGCAATGTTTGCTATAAATAATATTGTAAAAAAAATGATTATTTTATTCATTATTTTCTTCCTTCAAAAAATCTTTTGAAAATCTTTTCTACTCTTTCAGGAAAGTCTGAAACGAAATTCTCAGCTTTCTCTTTTGAACCATCTTCAAAAATCAAATAAGGAATTAATTTTTCAGTATTGTCTTTTTCAAGTTTTAAATCAGCTATCTTTTTTGAGTTTTTGAACACCTCTGATTTGATGAATGAGTTAATTTCTTCAGCTGACATATCATCGATGTCCTTTTTGGAACCATAAAGTCCTTTTAAATCAGCTAAACTTCTGATTATTAATTCATTATGAGTTATTTCTAAAGTAATTTTTTCGATATCTGATTCTGGATTGATATTTTCAATGTCGGTGTGAGTTAGCTTTACTTCTCCTTTCAATGATGTAGAACACGCGTTTGGAGAACTGAAAACAAAGTCTAATCTGAATATATTTTCACTGGTTTTATTCCATTTTAGATTTGCAGTAAATGGGTTTGCATATGCTTCAATATCTGCTTTTTCAATCATGATTGATTCTCCTGTCTGCATGTATGCGACATCATTTACCTTTATGCTGAAAATTTTAGAAGAATCAACGGTAACTGAAATATTCCCCCTTTTAGGCAACTTAACTTCTTTGCCTTCAATTGTGAATGTTTGGTCTGTATAGCCATCTAAAATCAGTGTGGCGTTGTTAGTAGTTGCGTCTTTTTTTGAAGGGAAATGCAAAGTTATGTTATTTCCGTTGCTTTTCTTCCATTTTTTAGATGTATTGTCCCAAGTGTAGACTCCTTTCATTAATTGATAATTAAAAGAGTCATCAAACACATCACCATACTGATCTTCAAAAGCATCAGATAAGATACTCATCCAAGAGTGATTTTCTACTTGAGTATAAACATATTCATAAGGAGGATTTCCGTATGTATGAGTTGTTGTTACTGTTTCGGCAATGGTAAAAAAACTCTCGTAGAAGAAATTAGAAAAGCCTCCATCGTTTAAATCTTTAAGACAATTGTAAAAATTATCAGTTGTTTGCTCAATGAATTGTTTTGCTTCTTCTCGAGATAGCGGAGTTGTGTCATCTTCTTTTCCGTCTTTAGAACAACTCACAAACGTGATTGCAACTAAAAAAGCAATCGTAATTTTTTGTGTCAATCTTGTAAAATTCATAATATATTTTTGTCTGCAAAGGTATTTTTTTTTCTGTAGAGCATGATGTTTTTGTACTTTTTTTAACATTTTTTTTCTGTTATTATGGTGCTAATCGTTCTATTCTCCAATCATAATCGTCCGTTAGTGTATATCGTATTCGGTCGTGTAAACGATTAGGACGACCCTGCCAAAACTCAATGGATTGTGGACGAACTAAATATCCCCCCCAGTATGATGGACGTAGCACTTCTTTGTTGATGTATTCTTTTTCAAGATTTTCTAGTGTTTCTTCCAAATAGTGACGACTTGAAATCACCTCACTTTGAGGCGAAACTAAAGCTCCTAATTTACTTCCGAGAGGTCGCGATTCAAAATAACCATCAGATAAATTTTCAGGTAATTTTTCAGCTATTCCCTTGATAATTACTTGTCGTTCCATATTAGCCCAAAAAAATGAAAGACATACATTTGGGTGAACTTCAATGGCTTTGCCTTTTTCACTTGAGTAGTTGGTAAAGAAAATAAATCCTTCGTGAGTGTATTTTTTTAGCAATACCACTCGGGCTTTGGGAAAACCGTCCAAGCCTATGGTTGAAACCGTCATTGCATTAGGTTCGTCCACTCCGCCACTTTCTTCTACTTCGTAAAACCACGTTTGAAACAATTGCAATGGATTTTCAGGGATATCATTCTCAACAAGAACTTTTTTATCATAAATTTTTCGGTAATTTCCTAAATCTTTCTCCATAGAATAGTTGTTTTGAGATCACAAAAGTACGTAAAAACCATGAGAGGTAACAAATATTTTTCTATATTTGTACCTTATTTTTAAAACATAAAGCACAATGTCATTACAAGCTATATCTCCTATTGACGGTCGTTATGCCGATAAAACAACTTCCTTGATTCCTTATTTTTCGGAAGAAGCTCTTATTAGATATCGAGTTTTGGTTGAAATTGAATATTTCATTGCTCTTTGTGAGTTGCCATTGCCACAGTTGGAAGGATTCCCTACTGAATTATTTCCTGAATTGAGAAATTTGTATATAAATTTTGATCAAGAGGCAGCAAAGGAGGTTAAAAATATTGAAAAAACTACTAATCACGATGTTAAAGCGGTTGAATATTTTATCAAAGCCGCATTTGACAGATTGAATATTTCCCAGTTTAAAGAATTTATTCACTTTGGCTTAACTTCACAAGATATTAATAATACAGCTGTTCCGCTTTCGCTAAAAGAAGCTACTTCAAATGTTTATTATGTTGAATTACAAGGTGTGATAGATAAATTGGCTCAGTTGATTGATGAATGGAAAGATATTCCACTATTGGCACGCACTCACGGACAACCTGCATCACCCACTCGTTTAGGGAAAGAATTTGAGGTTTTTAAAAAACGTATTGAAGAACAAATAAAACAATTAAAGGCTGTTCCGTTTGCTGCAAAATTCGGAGGAGCCACAGGGAATTATAACGCTCATAAGGTTGCATATCCAGCTATTGATTGGAAGGCTTTTGGAACTCAATTTGTAGAACAAAAATTAGGGCTACACCATTCATTTCCAACCACGCAAATTGAGCATTATGATCATTTAGCAGCAATGTTTGATGCTTTCAAACGTATTAATACCATACTGATAGACTTCAACCGTGATGTATGGACGTATATTTCAATGGATTATTTTAAACAGAAAATCAAAGCAGGTGAAGTAGGATCATCAGCGATGCCACATAAAGTCAATCCTATCGATTTCGAAAATTCAGAAGGAAATTTAGGAATTGCAAATGCCATTTTTGAACATTTGTCTGCAAAATTACCCATTTCTCGCTTACAGCGTGATTTGACCGATAGTACCGTACTCAGAAATATAGGAGTTCCTTTTGGACACACGCTCATTGGACTTAAAGCAACCCTCAAAGGGCTGAACAAATTGCTATTGAATGAAGAAAAAATTCGTTGGGATTTGGAGCAAAATTGGTCAGTAGTGGCAGAAGCTATTCAAACGATCCTGCGTCGTGAAGGTTATCCAAATCCGTATGAATCCCTCAAAGGATTAACACGTACGAACGAAAAAATTAATCAACAAACCATTGCAGCGTTCATCGAAACCTTGGAAGTTTCTGACGTTATAAAAGCCGAGTTAAAAGCCATCAAGCCAGAAAATTATACTGGAATTTAGATAAATAATTCAAAAAGAGCTATTTGAGGAACCTAAAACTTTTTTTGATTCCTCGAATAGCATTTTTTATTCCTCATTCCATTCATCTGTAGGTAAAGCTCTTTTTAAAATAGCTTCGGGTAAGGATTTTTTAGATTTTACCCCCATAGCTCTTAGTCGTTCAACGCTACGTACCAGATTTCCTTTTCCTTCTACAAGTTTATTCATAGCGTTGCTATATTCCCCTTTCGCTTCATCCATTTTTTTACCTATTTTAATCAAATCAGAGACGAAGCCTTCAAATTTGTCATACAAAGCCCCTGCCTGACGCGAAATTTCATAGGCGTTTTCTTGTTGTTTTTGATTTGTCCACATAGAGTCAATGGTGCGAAGAGTAGCCAATAAGGTCGTTGGAGTCACGATTACAATGTTTTGAGCAAAGGCTTTGGTGTAGAGCGATTCATCTTCTTGTAGAGCTACCGCAAAAGCAGGTTCAATGGGAATAAACATCAACACAAAATCAGGGCTTTGAGTATATAAGTCCTCGTATTTTTTACTAGAAAGTTGTTCAATATGCCTACGTATGGAATTAGTATGTTGCTTTAAAAATATAGGTCTTTCTTCCTCTGAAGCATTTACAAAACGTTCATAATCAGTAAGTGAAACTTTTGAATCCACAATTATTTTCTTTCCATCTGGTAAGTGAATAACCACATCGGGAATTGCTCGAGTGCCATCTTCACGTACAAATGACTCCTGAACAGTATATTCCCGCCCCTTTTCCAAATTGGATTTTTCGAGTACTTTTTCCAGCACCAACTCACCCCAGTTCCCTTGAATTTTACTGTCACCCTTCAGTGCTTTCGTCAGATTTTCAGCCTCTTTCGTAATTCGTAGATTTTGGTTTTGCAGGTCAATAAGTTGCTGTTTCAAAGCCGAGTGAATACTGATATTTTCCTTTTGGCTGTGTTCTACTTTTTGCTCGAAATCTTTGATTTTTTCTTGCAGTGGATTCAGAATATTCTTTAAATTTTCACGGTTTTGTTCTGTGAATTTGGATGATTTTTCTTCCAAAATTCGGTTAGCTAAATTTTCAAATTCTTTGGTAAACCTTTCTTGAAGCTGTTCAGATTCTTTATCTTTTTCTCTGAGTTTAGTTATCAAGTGATCTTTTTCAACATCCGATTTTGCCAAATAAAGACTTAACTCTTCTTTTTCTTTTCGGATTTCTTCCTTTTCACTTTTTTCGATTGCTAAACGATTTTCTAACTCTTGAATCGTTCGTTGTTGCAACTCCTCTCGTTCCAAAGTTGTGGAAAGTAAAGAGTTTGTTTTTAATTTATTGATGTAATTTCCGATGAAAAATCCGACAAGTAAACAGAAGAAAATCAGTAATATATATATGATTGCATCCATAAAGAGTGATGTTTTTGTTAAAATTATTTCTACGAAGAGCAAATATACTTTAATCTTTATATAAAACAAAAAGAAAAGGGATAGATTTCACAACCATCCCTTCTCAAATCACTAACTAAAAAACTCAATCACTATGATTACTTTATAACATTCAACGAAGTTTCTTAAAAAGAAGCTAACATTTTTATTTATATCTGTTATACAGTCATACTAAAAATTTTTGTATTCGGTATATTCCGCTGTAAACGTAGATCAAACGCCATACACAAATTCCTCACAAAAGGTCTTCCCTCATTGGTTACTCGTATGCTTTTCTCCCTCAGCTCAATAAGACCGTCACTGACCATTTCATTTAATTTTGACTTAATAGACTCTATTTCAGAGGTGTACATTTTGTCTTCCTCCCATGAAGTATTGAAATGACACATCAAATTTAGGATATGTTGACGGATAATTAGATCCTCTTCATTTAAGATATGTCCCCTAAAAACAGGGATCTCATTCCGCTGGATCCGTGCGTAATAATCCTCCAAATCTTTCTCATTTTGAGCAAATCCGTACCAGCTATCACTGATAGAGGACATTCCTAAACCAATCATTACCTGGGTTTTTGAGGCTGTGTACCCCATAAAATTTCGGTGTAAGCTGTTGGTTTCAAATGATTTGTACATTGAATCAGTTGGTAAAGCAAAATGATCCATACCTATTTCAACATATCCTGCATCTATCAAATGTTTCTTGCCAGTTTCGTAGAGTAACCGCTTTTCCTCCCCCGAAGGCAGGTTGCTCTCATCAAATCCCCGCTGTCCACTACCTTTAATCCAAGGAACATGAGCATAGCTATAAAACGCAATTCTATCAGGGTGTAAGCTATTGGTTTTATCAATAGTAAACAGCACGTCGTCAAGAGTCTGGAAAGGCAATCCGAATACTAAATCATGGCTCACGGACTTATATCCTATTTTTCTTGCCCATTCTGTAACTTTTTTTACGTTTTCGAACGGTTGTATGCGATGAATTGCCTTTTGAACTTTTAAAGAATAGTCTTGAACTCCAAAACTTACTCGTTCGAATCCTAAACTGTACAAAACTCTTAAATGAGTCTCTGTAGTGTTGTTAGGATGTCCTTCAAAGCTAAATTCTTTATCCTTAGCAATGTCAGCATATTCAAAAATGCCCTCAAGCAAACGTTTTAACTCTTCTGGTTTAAAGAACGTTGGTGTGCCTCCTCCCAAATGAATCTCTTTAATGAGAGGTTTTTCTTGCAACACATCTAAATATAATTTCCATTCTTTCAAAACAGCATCAATATAAGGACTCTCCATTTCGTGTCGTTTGGTGATGCGTTTGTGACATCCGCAGAAAGTGCATAAACTTTCGCAAAATGGCAAATGGATATAAAGGCTGATTCCCTCTGTTTTGTTGCTTTCGTGAAATGATCTTTTTAGACTATTTAGCCATTTATCATTCGAAAAAGATTCATTATCCCAATATGGAACCGTTGGATAACTCGTGTAACGCGGCCCCGCAACGTTGTATTTTTGTATAAGTGAAACAGTCATACTTATCAAGTACCCCGCAAAAATAGGGGAGTTTATGTTAATAAAAAATGATATATATCAGTTAGTTATAAAAAAAGATTTTTTGTACTCTTTTTTGGTTGATAATTTTGATTTTTATCACATCCAATGATGGAATTTTACAATTTTTAAAAAAAATGATGAAATTGTATTCGTAATATTTTGATTTTCAATTGTTAATTTATGACTTAATATTATATCTCTAACTTACGTATTAAAAAATAACAATATTATTTTATCAATCTAGCAATGTTTTAAATTTATTGAGTTCAGTACTTAATTGTATATATTTTTTAATGGTTCAACACTGGTTTTTCAGTATTTTGACCGCTTTTCATCGGCATTGGAGATTTGGCGTTAAGAAAATCAGTGAATAAAGCGTGAAAATTTTCCGTTGTTCGAATCGACCGCAGGAAGCAAGTTTCGAAAATTTGTCGGAAGCCGACTGCTTATTTTTTAATGCTCGTGCGGCTCGCACTTTTGATTCTTTTCGTCTAAGGAAAAGAACAGTGTATGAAAATAAATAATGAACTCAATAAATTTATATTTTTTACTTAATACGAATTTTAGTTGATTTTTGTGTTGATTACAAAGGTAAATAAAAATATTGAATAAAAAAATCGACCACACGCCTGAGTTAAAGTTTTTTATCAGAGGTGTAGCCGAAGTTTTATTTGAGCGATATCTAATTAACAACCTTATTCTCTTGGAGTTTTCATCTTGAAAGTTTCCATAAATTTGGTAGTGTAATTACCTGCGATATAATCAGGGTCGTCCATCAATTGTAAGTGGAATGGAATGGTTGTTTTAACGCCCTCTACCACAAATTCATCCAATGCACGTTTCATTTTAGCAATGGCCTCTTCACGCGTTTGTGCCGTAGTGATTAATTTAGCGATCATTGAATCATAATTTGAAGGAATCACATATCCGCTGTAAACGTGTGTGTCCAAACGGACTCCATGTCCGCCTGGAGCATGTAAGGTAGTGATTTTTCCAGGGGAAGGACGGAAATCGTTATATGGATCTTCAGCATTAATACGACATTCAATAGAGTGTAATTTAGGTAGATAATTTTTACCCGAAATAGGTACACCTGCGGCAACTAATATTTGTTCTCGAATCAAGTCGTAGTCGATAACTTGCTCAGTAATAGGGTGTTCTACTTGAATACGAGTATTCATCTCCATGAAGTAGAAATTACGATGTTTGTCTACGAGAAATTCTACAGTACCTGCTCCTTCATATTTGATATATTCAGCAGCTTTTACGGCAGCTTCCCCCATTCGTTTACGTAGGTCGTCTGTCATAAAAGGCGATGGGGTTTCTTCGGTTAGTTTTTGGTGACGACGTTGCACCGAGCAATCTCTTTCAGAAAGGTGACAAGCTTTACCATATTGATCTCCAACAATCTGAATTTCAATATGACGAGGTTCTTCGATGAGTTTTTCCATGTACATGCCATCATTTCCGAAAGCTGCTCCTGCCTCTTGTTTAGCGCTGTCGAGGGCTTTTTCCAAATCTTCTTCTTTCCAAACTGCACGCATTCCACGTCCACCACCTCCAGCAGTAGCTTTTAACATTACAGGATATCCCATTTCCTTAGCTACTTTTTTAGCATGGTCGAGCGATTCAATGAGCCCATCAGAGCCTGGAACCGTAGGTACACCTGCTGCTTTCATGGTTGCTTTTGCAGTAGCCTTATCACCCATTTTTTCAATCATCTCAGGGGAGGCACCAATGAATTTAATTCCGTGTTCTGCACAAATTTTTGAAAATTTTGCATTTTCCGATAAAAATCCATACCCTGGGTGAATAGCATCAGCATTTGTAATTTCTGCAGCAGCGATTATATTAGGTATTTTTAAGTAAGAATCTTTGCTGGCGGGAGGTCCGATACAAACGGCTTCGTCAGCAAAACGAACATGCAAACTATCAGCATCAGCAGTGGAATAGACAGCCACCGATTTGATACCCATTTCACGACACGTACGAATGATACGCAAAGCGATTTCTCCTCGGTTTGCAATTAATATTTTTTTAAACATAGTATTCAAATTTACGAGTTATTTAAACTATAATCATTTAAGTTGTTACTAATTAAATCGTTATAGTTCAAAAAGGTGAAATGCTTATCTTAATTAAGAAGGATCTACTAAGAACAATGGTTGGTCAAATTCAACAGGTGATGAATCGTCTACTAAGATTTTCACTACTTTTCCAGAAACTTCTGATTCGATTTCGTTGAATAATTTCATAGCCTCAATGATACAAAGTACATCACCCTTGGCTATAGTGGAACCTACCTCAACGAATAATGGTTTGTCTGGACCTGGTCGTCTGTAAAAAGTTCCAATCATTGGTGATTTTACAACGATATATTTGTCATTATCAGTATTTGCAGTTGGTTTTGATTCAGCAGGATCAGCAGAGGTTGTAGGTGTTACTACAGCTTGTTGTACAGGTATCTGAGGCACTGCAGATATAGGCATTTGTTGAACAAATACTTGCTCTCTAGCACTTTCATCAGGGTTGGTTTTGATAGTGATTTTAATATCCTCCATTTCAAGTTTCACTTCACTTGCCCCCGATTTGGCAACAAATTTGATTAGGTTTTGAATGTCTCTTAAATCCATAAGTATTCGTTATTAGATTATTGTCGTAATTATTTATGTTCTTAAATCATTTAGTAAGCCCATTTGAGGTAAACAGCTCCCCAAGTGAATCCTCCACCAAAAGCTGCTAACACAATGTTATCCCCTTTTTTGAGTTGTTTTTCGTAATCATTTAGCACTAATGGGAGTGTTCCAGAGGTTGTATTTCCATATTTCTGGATGTTTACCATCACTTTATTTTCCTCCAAACCAATGCGTTGTGCAGTAGCGTCAATGATACGTTTGTTTGCTTGATGAGGAGCTAACCATTGTACGTCGTCTTTTGTCAGGTTGTTGCGTTTCAGAATTTCCTCTGCCACTCCTGACATCCCAGAAACGGCATACTTGAAAACTGTTTTTCCGTCTTGGAAAACAAAATGTTCTTTGTTTTTTAGTCGTTCCTCGGTTATGGGATAAAGTGAACCACCTGCTTTAGTGTACAGGTAATTTCGCCCGATGCCATCACTTTTTAGAATTTCATCTTGTACACCGAATCCTTCAAAATTAGGCTCAAAAAGAGCTGCTCCAGCTCCATCTCCAAAGATGATACACGTGGCACGGTCTGTATAGTCAATTATAGACGACATTTTGTCGGCTCCAATTAGTAATACTTTTTTGTATCTTCCTGATTCAATGTATCTTGCAGCTACTGATGTTCCGTACAAAAAACTTGAACAAGCAGCTTGTAAATCAAAAGCAAATGCATTAGTAGCCCCAATTTCAGTAGCTACATAAGGCGCCGTTAACGCTACAGGCATATCTGGCGTTGCAGTAGCTAAAATAACTAAGTCAATCTCTCTAGGGTCTACACCTTTTTTATTGATTAAATCTTCTGCAGCTTTTATGGCCAAATAGGATGTTCCTTTATCAGGGTCTTTTAAAATGCGCCTTTCCTTAATTCCTGTTCGAGTAAAAATCCATTCATCGTTGGTTTCAACCATTTGTTCTAACATTTCGTTAGACAACACATAATCAGGAACATATCCTCCAATAGCTGTGATAGCAGCATTTATCTTTGTCATAGTAATTACAATACGTTTGAAATATTTTTACTTGAGATTGTTATGAAAACATTCGCAAAGATACATATTTTCTTAGATAATACGGTAAAAAAGATAGTTTTTTTCGAGTACTTAGATTCAACCTCAGCTGTATACTATCGAAATATACCATGCCAATCAAGCATAAAGATTTGCTTATAGAAAGGGGGCATTTAAAACAATCCGTACAATACTGCGTCTATTTTATTAATAATCACACCCAAATCTTCGGGATTATCTACAAAATCAACGTTATCCACATCAATTATAAGTAATTTGCCCTTGTCGTATCCTTTTATCCATTGCTCGTAGCGTTCGTTCAGTCGGTTTAAATAGTCGATTGAAATAGAGCTTTCATAGTCTCGTCCTCGCTTGTGAATTTGTTTCACTAAGTTAGAAATGGAACTTCTTAGATAGATTAATAAATCAGGAGCAGATACCAGTTTTTCCATCAGTTGAAAAAGAGAACTATAATTGTCAAAATCACGTCCGCTCATCAATCCCATTTCGTGTAAATTGGGTGCAAAGATGTGAGCATCTTCGTAGATAGTGCGATCCTGAATAATGTCGTTGCCTTTCTCACGAAAATCTAAGATTTGCCGAAAGCGACTATTCAAAAAATAAATTTGCAGATTGAAACTCCATCGCTCCATTTGATTGTAAAAGTCATCTAAATATGGATTGTCAACAACGTCTTCATAATGAGCTTCCCAATGGTAATGTTTTGCCAAAAGAGTTGTTAAGGTCGTTTTCCCTGCACCGATATTTCCTGCAATAGCGATATGCATCTTTATTGATTTTTTAGATTAAACTCCGATTCATCACGCAAACACTTAATCATTGATGTGTTTTTAATTTCCTTAATTACAAAGGAACTTTGGATGTTTGAAATGATTTCTAATTTTGATATTTTATGTACGACAAACCGCTGATATTCTTCCATGTCATTTAATACTAATTTTAACAAGAAATCGTAGCCTCCCGCCATATAGGAAGCCTCCAACACTTCGTCAAGGGTACTGATGTATTGTTCAAACTCTTCAAAAAGTTCGCCTTGATGTCTAAGTAATTTTACCTGACAATAGGCTATTAGTTTCTTGCCTAAGAGTTTTCCATTAACAACAGCAACGTAGTTGGAAATGTAGCCCAGTGATTCTAATTTTTTGATTCGTTCATGGACTGGTGTGATGGAAAGTCCTACTTTTTCAGCTAACTTCTTGATGGATTGCTTACTGTCCTGTTGCAATTCATCTAAAAGCATTAAGTCGGTATAATCTAATGTGTACATAATGTAAAGGTTTTTTAATTAGGTTTCGTGAAAAAAATAAAACATCAAATGAGAGAAAATGTCTTGTAATACAACATAAATTGAGTATAATTACCCCCAATGTTCTCCAAAATTATTTTTTACTTTTGCTACGATTTCTTTGATATTTTGTTCCTTTTCTTTTGGATATATTAAAAGAATGTCTTTTTTGTCTACAATTATGTAATCGTCAAGCCCTTCAATGATAACCATTTTATCAGTTTCCGTACGAACAATATTTTTTTCTGAATTAGAAAACAATACTTTAGCATTGACTGCCACGTTCTGTTGATTATCCTTAGGGAGCTTTTCATAGAGTGATCCCCATGTCCCCAAATCATTCCAATCAAAACGGGCAGGTAATACGAAAATATTCGTTGAAGGCTCTAAAATAGCATAATCTACCGAAATATTGGTTGCTTTTGGATAGTTTACCTTAATAAAATCAAATTCTTTTTCTGTATTATAGAATTTTTCCCCCTCTTTAAATAGCTCGTAAAGTGTGGGTTGGTAGGTTTCAAAAGCTTTTAAAACACTGCCTACATTCCATATGAAAATTCCTGCATTCCAAAGAAAATTGCCTTGAGTCAAAAAATCTTTAGCTGTTTCGTAATTAGGTTTTTCTCTGAATTTACAAACTTTTTTGATGTTGTTATTATCACTTTTGTCATACTGTATGTAGCCATAACCCGTATTCGGAAAGGTAGGAACAATTCCTAGAGTCATGAGTATATCTTGACTTTGTGAATTTCCAAAACATTCCAGAACATTTTCTGTAAATTCAGCCTCATCTTCAATCCAGTGGTCACTCGGAGCAACAATCATTACTGCATTAGGATTCCTTGTTTTTATTTTCATAGCCGCATAGAGTATGCAAGGAGCAGTATTTCGCATAGCTGGTTCTAAAACAATGTTTTGTGTGGCGATATCTGGAATTTGGTCTTTTATCAACTCTTCGTATCGTTCGTTAGTTAAGATGAGAATATTTTCTTTGGGAATAAACTTACTCAATCGAGAAAATGTTCTCTGTAGTAAGGTTTCTCCTGTTCCCAGCATATCGTGGAATTGTTTTGGATAATTTTCTGTACTCACAGGCCAAAAACGAGAACCTACTCCCCCTGCCATAATAACCCCATAACGATTCTGTTGCATAGCTAATATTCTTGATATAGTTAATTAAATTACTCAGCAAAGATATATATTTTTTTCTAACGAAAGTAGATTCATTAGAAAAATATTAATAAAAAATCCAAAAAAGAAAAGTTTATTTCTTTCTTGGATTTAGTATGTTGGTGTAAAAACAGGACTTATAAAAGTTTAAATCCAGCTCCTATTTGAATAACATTGCTACGTCCTCCTGCTATGGTTATATCGGAAAGCCCCATCACATAACGTGCGTAAAATACGAACGCAGGAATGTTAATCTCAATTCCCAAAGCTAAATCAATAGGAGATTTTTTCAAGAGATCTTGGTATTTTTCGTTTGAGTTTGCAAGGAAACTAAATTGAGGTCCCGCTTGAATGTAAAGTGTTTTTAAAGGAGTTACCTCAAATAGGACAGGAACACTGATATAGTCCAAATTCGATTTTTTAAATGATAATCGGTTGTAGAGTACCTCTCCTTGTACCTGTAATTGATCCAGAATGCCTATTCCTAAGAAGGCTCCTGCGTGGAATCCAGTATTTAAATCGTTTTTGATATCTTTTACATCTGAAATTTTCTGCAGATTGAGCCCTGCTTTCACTCCTAAATCAATGCTCTGAGCATACATCTGTACTGTGCTAAGTGTTCCGAAAAACACTGAAGCGATCATAATAAATCTTTTCATAGTATTCTTTTTTATTTTGAATTATATTTTGAGCAAAATTAAAAAATAAAATAATAAAATCAAAATAATAGTTAAAGAAAAAGTTTTAAATTTTAGTTGTAAAGCATTGAACTTTCTTCTCATCTATAGGCTATTATGGATACATATCAAAAGAATTTCTATGAAAAAGATTATTTTCAAGTGTTTACACTGTCAAATGATGTTTTTTTTTAATGGGAGAGAAAATAATTTTGAGTATAATATGCTTAAATTCAAAATAATATACTCGGTCACGCTAATGTTTTTAATTGAAAAGTTTGGTTTTTCTTGAAAATGAGTGTCGTTGACGTAATTTATAGATGTTTAAAAATCAGTTTAATTTATTCACACTCCGACTCTGAAACTATGGTATAGTTATTCGAGTCGAAGTGTTATTTGTGTCTTGATTTCCTACGATTTTGATTTACTATCTTGATTCTTCATTTTTTCGGCTATTTGATTTGATGCCGTGAATGAAGTAATCATATTGTTCAGCATATCGCTTCCTGCTTGTGGAGAATTTGGCAATAAAATCAGATTGCTATTTGTTTGTTGTCCAACGGCTTGAAGTGTGTCATAGTGCTGTGTGACAACAATCAAAGCTGAAGCTTCCTGTGAACTAATTCCAACTTTGTTTAGTACGTCCACACTTTCCACCAAACCACGAGCAATTTCGCGTCGCTGATCAGCGATTCCTTGTCCTTGCAAACGTTTACTTTCCGCTTCGGCTTTTGCTTTTTCTACAATTAGAATCCGTTGAGCATCTCCCTCATATTGAGCAGCAACTTTCTCACGTTCGGCAGCATTGATTCGGTTCATTGCCGATTTTACCTGTGCATCAGGGTCAATGTCTGTGACTAAAGTTTTGATGATGTCATAACCATAGGTTTCCATCGCTTCTTGTACCTCTCGTTTTACAGCAATAGCAATGTCATCTTTTTTAACAAAAACATCGTCCAAACGCATTTTTGGTACTTCAGCACGAACCACGTCAAACACATAACTCGTAATTTGGTCGTGAGGATATTCTAATTTGTAAATCGCATCATACACCTTATCTTTAATAACCACATACTGTACCGAAACTTTTATTTTAACGAATACATCATCTAAAGTTTTAGTTTCAACAATGACATCTAATTGTTGTATTTTTAGACTAATACGAGCTGATATTTTGTCGATAATTGGAATTTTGATTTGCAAACCCGAATGACGAATACTTTGGAATTTGCCAAAACGTTCAATCGCAACTGCAGTTTGTTGTCTTACTGTAAAGAACATTCCAAAAAAAACGATTAGTATCCCTATTATTAAGGGAAGCGAAGAGAATAGATTTTCCATAAAAAATAAATTGTTTAATAAAATTGTTGGCTAATATACAACTTTTTTCGAGAGTTACAATAGTCTACAAAATATTTTATGCTTGCATTTTTGTCTTTTTTAGGTTGTTTCGCATTCTTTATTAAGGCGTAGCTACAACAGAGATAAGACTGAAATTAGACGGTGAAAAGTTCAAAAACTTTATTCTATTCCTGTTAACATTGTAAGTTAGGCTTTTTACCAAAGCCAAATTCATCTTATAGAAAGGATTTCTCTTGAAAAAAGATGTCAAAACTTCATTTAATAAAAAAATATTCGTAATTTTGCCGATTGAAAATACTTTTCTTTAATTGTAACAATTTTAAATATCACAAAATGAGATTATTAGAAGGAAAAACTGCGATTATCACAGGAGCAAGTCGAGGTATAGGAAAAGGCATTGCAGAAGTGTTTGCATCACAAGGGGCGAATGTTGTGTTTACTTACAGTGCATCGGTTGAGGCAGCACAACAACTAGAAGAAGAATTGAAAGCCAAAGGAGTGAAAGCCAAAGGTTTTCAAAGTAATGCTGCCGATTTTGAAAGTGCTCAGCAATTGGCAGATGCCGTACTTGCCGAATTTGGAAGTATAGACATTTTAGTGAATAACGCAGGAATTACAAAAGACAATCTTTTGTTGCGTATGCCAGAAGAGGACTTCGACAAAGTCATTGAAGTGAATTTAAAATCAGTCTTTAACATGACCAAGGCAGTACAACGAGCAATGTTAAAACAACGCAGAGGGTCAATCATCAATATCAGTAGTGTTGTTGGAGTTAAAGGAAACGCAGGACAAGCCAATTATGCAGCTTCCAAAGCAGGAATGTTAGGGTTTACCAAGTCGGTTGCCTTGGAGTTGGGTTCAAGAAACATCCGTTGTAATGCAATTGCTCCCGGCTTTATTGAGACAGAAATGACTGCTGTTTTGGATCCAAAAGTAGTGGAAGGATGGCGTGAAGCTATTCCGTTAAAACGAGGCGGAACAACAGTAGATGTAGCAAACGCTTGTCTTTTCTTAGCATCAGATATGTCTGCTTACGTCACAGGACAAGTCCTGAATGTAGACGGAGGAATGCTAACGTAATTAAAACCAATGTATTATATCTATCAAAATGCAATTTAAAAAATATATTATCATAGGATTATTGAGTGTTGGATTTAGCTCATGTGGTGAATATCACAAGGTGTTGAAATCCGATGATTCAGCACGTAAATATGCTATGGCGGAAGAATTGTATAAGACAGGGAAATACCGCAGAGCCACAGAATTGTTTAAGCAGATTGCCAATGAATATGCTGGACGACCACAGGGGGAACGTATTTTCTATATGTATGGAGATGCTTACTATAAATTGAAGCAGTACACCTTAGCAGCATATCCTTTTCAGCGTTTCCAAAATCTATATCCTCGTAGTGAAAAAGTGGCAGAAGTGGCATTTTTGGAAGCCAAAATGTTTTATATTGATACTCCTGAATACAGTGTTGATCAGCAACCAACAAATGAGGCATTGGAGAAATTGCAATTATTTTTAGACAAATATCCGAATTCTGAATATGCTAAGGAAGCGAGTGATATGGTTGTTGACCTATTGACACGTCTTCAAAAAAAAGAGTTTGAAATTGCGAAACAGTATAATACCATTCGTGACTATCAGGCATCTATGACCTCGCTGGACAATTTTCTAGCAAATAATCCAGGGAGTGTTTTCCGTGAAGAAGCTTTGTATGTGCGATTGAACTCAGCATATGAATGGGCCATCAACAGTGTTGAACACAAGAAAAAAGAACGATTGAACACAGCCAAAGAAGCGTATGAAATCTTGTTGAGATCATTTCCTGAAACAAAGTACAGAAAAGAGGCGGATAAAATGCTCGAAAAAATTGAATCAACGTTAAAAAATTTTTCATAAGAACATCAATAAAACACTGAATACTATGGATTTAAAAAAAATAGACGCTCCTATTTCAACGATTACTTATAGTCGTGCCGATATTGAGGCTGAAACAGGAAATATTTATGAAGCTATATCAATCATTGCAAAAAGAGCCGTGCAAATTAACGCGGAAATTAAGAAAGAATTGATTGATAAATTAGAGGAATTTGCAACTAATAATGATAATTTGGAAGAAATATTTGAAAATAAAGAACAAATAGAGGTTTCTAAATTTTATGAAAGATTACCAAAACCACAAGCAATTGCTGTGAAAGAATGGTTAGACAAAAAGGTATATCACAGAGAAACTACTTAAAATTTTTCGTTTTCATAGTAAAGGGGAAAGCAATTGAAATAAGAAGTTGCTGTCCCTTTTTTTGTCTACATATATTTATTCATGCTTAATTCTTTAACTCCGTTATTTATGCAGTCACAGGTAATTTGCTAAATATTAGCAGATTGAGCAAATTCGTTTCTGTAGCTAATTTTGTTTTATATTTAGAAATTGCTCTAAACTAAAGAAAAATATCGGTACATGTATCGTCAAAGTTCTTACATTTTCTAAAAATTAGGGTAAAGGCACACCAGAAGAATTTGTATGTATTTGTGATGAACATCTATATGAGACAAGCGATAAGAAAATCAAAAGATATGTCACTACAAGGGAAAAATATCGTTTTAGGAATTACGGGGGGCATTGCCGCTTACAAAACGGCTCATTTGGTACGCCTTTTTGTAAAAAAAGGAGCAAATGTTAAGGTAATTTTGACTCAAAGTGCTACAGAATTTATAACTCCATTGACTCTTTCTACCTTGTCGAAAAATGAGGTATATACTTCATTTTCAACGACAAATGCACGCTGGAATAACCACGTAGAATTAGCCTCTTGGGCTGATTTCATGATCATAGCTCCTGCTACAGCTAACACTTTAGCAAAGATGGCTACGGGGTTATGCGATAATTTTTTATTAGCAACTTACTTATCAGCTAACGTTCCAGTGTTCGTAGCTCCTGCTATGGATTTAGATATGTATGCTCATCCTACACTCAGTAAAAATTTATCTCAAATTGCAGAGCATGGAAATCATGTTATTCCTGCTACTTTTGGTGAATTAGCAAGTGGGTTGGTTGGACAAGGTCGCATGGCAGAACCTGAGGATATTGTTTCTTTCATCGAAAATACGTTTGATAATAATTTACCGATGAAAGGCAAACGATTACTCATAACTGCAGGGCCAACTTACGAAGCTATTGATCCTGTGAGATTTATAGGCAATTTTTCGACAGGAAAAATGGGCATAGCTTTAGCAAATGAGGCTTTACAACAAGGAGCTATCGTTGATTTGGTATTAGGGCCTTCTGCGGAGAAAAATATACATAAAAACATACGGCTACATCGAGTAATAACTGCTGATGAAATGTATGAAAAGGTAGCCTCATTATTTGAAAACACGGACGTGGCTATTCTTTCGGCAGCTGTTGCAGATTATAAACCTAAGAATCCTGCTTCTGAAAAAATTAAGAAAAATGACAATGAGCTTCATTTAGAATTGGTTAAGAATAGAGATATACTTGCTTCATTAGGTGCTAACAAAAAACATCAGTTGCTTATAGGATTCGCTTTAGAAACAGAAAATGAACTTGCCAACGCCAAGTCAAAGTTGAAGCGTAAAAATTTAGACGCTATTGTACTCAACTCACTCAAAGACAAGGGGGCAGGATTTGGCACGGAAACCAATAAAGTTACTTTTATCACTCATGATGCAGAAGTTTCTTTTCCCTTGAAAGATAAGAATGAGGTAGCAAAAGACATTCTCCGCGAAATCTCGGATCGATTCTACAAATAATAGTGTTGATTTAAAGTACAAACACACAGATAAGAACTTAACTTCTTGTCTGTGTGTTTATAAACTTAAAAATTGTATTACTACATTATCCTAAAACTTCTTTCACTTTATCAGCAGCTTCTTGGAACATAATAGCAGAATGTACTGCCAATCCTGAATTGTCAATGATTTCTTTTGCTAATTCAGCATTTGTGCCTTGTAAACGTACAATGATTGGAACTGCTATATCTCCTCCCATATTTTTGTAAGCATCAACGATTCCCTGTGCTACGCGATCACAACGTACTATTCCACCGAAAATATTTACTAAAATAGCTTTCACTTGTGGGTCTTTTAAGATAATACGGAAAGCCGTTTCCACACGTTTAGCGTCAGCTGTTCCTCCAACATCCAAAAAGTTTGCAGGTGAACCTCCTGCTTGTTTTATCAAGTCCATCGTTGCCATTGCAAGTCCTGCCCCGTTTACCATACACCCAACATTTCCATCCAAAGCTACGTAGTTCAGTCCTACAGCTTTAGCTTCAACTTCAATTGGGTTTTCTTCACGTAAATCACGTAAATCAACATAGTTTTTATGACGGTATAAAGCGTTGTCATCAAGAACAACTTTGGCGTCTACTGCAAGAATTTTATTGTCTGAAGTTTTTAATACGGGGTTGATTTCAAACAGACTTGCATCGGATGATACATAGCAATTGTACAAAGCGGTAACGAATTTGACCATTTCTTTGAAAGCATCGCCTGTAACTCCTAAATTAAACGCCACTTGACGAGCTTGGAAAGGTAATAAACCAACAGCAGGATCGATTTCTTCTGTAAAAATCAAATGAGGGGTTTTTTCAGCTACCGTTTCAATGTCCATTCCTCCTTCAGTCGAGTACATAATCATATTTTTCCCTTTTGAACGATCTAGTAGTACAGACATATAGAACTCTTCAGGTTGGCTTTCTCCTGGATAGTATACATCCTCCGCGATAAGGACTTGATGAACCTTTTTACCTTCAGGAGGGGTTTGTGGAGTCACCAAATTCATTCCTATGATTTGTTCAGCAAGAGGCTCAACATCTTGCAGTCCTTTAGCTAATTTTACTCCTCCACCTTTGCCACGACCACCCGCGTGAATTTGTGCTTTTACTACATACCACTGGGTTCCTGTTTCTGCGGTTAGTTGTTTAGCAGCATCTACTGCTTCTTTTGGACTTTGAGCCACAATACCACGTTGTACGCGTACGCCAAAACTCGAAAGTATTTCTTTTCCTTGATATTCGTGTAAATTCATTTTTTAGATTTATTTATAATTCACAAAGATAGAAAACAATTTTTATAAAAAAAAATATTCTGTTTTTTTTGATTAATTATTTTTGTGAAACTTGTACAAAAAACAAATGATATTTTGTGCTAATTCTTCCTTTTTTGTAGTAATGAAATGAATACATAGGCAACAATGATCAAAGGAATTGCTACAA
Source organism: Capnocytophaga canis (assembly GCF_043187445.1). Lineage (NCBI taxonomy): Bacteria > Pseudomonadati > Bacteroidota > Flavobacteriia > Flavobacteriales > Flavobacteriaceae > Capnocytophaga > Capnocytophaga canis. The sequence goes on from NZ_CP171121.1 coordinate 2,322,852, forward strand.
ATTGCAGAATAATCAATGAAAGGACACATATTCCTAAGAAGATATATTTAATTTTATTGTTCTTGAAACTAAAATCTTTGAATTTCAAGGCGAAAAGAGGAATTTCAGCATTGAGCATATACGAACTTAATAGCGTAATACATACTAAAAACCAAGTATTTTGAAGGATGATTTCAAAAAAATCCGCTGGTTGGAATTGTAAAATAACAGGCAATGATAGAATAAATAGAGCGTTTGCAGGAGTTGGTAATCCAATGAATCCCGTTGACTGTCGAGTATCTATATTAAATTTAGCCAATCGATAAGCGGAAGCTAAAGTTATTAATAGTCCGAAGTAGGGAAAAATATCAGTTAGTAGAGTTTTATTTTCGTTTACAAAATCACTTTTAGCGATGAGTTGAAACATTACAATTCCTGGGACTACACCTGCTGTAACCATATCTGCTAAGGAATCCAGTTGTAGACCTAATTCAGATTTTACGTTCAACAAACGAGCAAAAAAACCATCAAAAAAGTCAAAGAATATCCCTAATGAAACAAAAAGTCCTGTCATGGCAAAATTGCCTTTTACGGCATAAATCACCGCAATACTTCCGCATAATAAATTCAGTAGAGTTATCAGATTTGGGATGTGCTTTTTCATAAAAATTGTGCTTTGTTTTCGACAAAAAAAGGCTGTCCGATAGTTTTGGAAAGCCTTTATTTTGAGTTTGTTAAATTTTGTGTTGTGTCAAGTGATTAATTTATAATTATTTACAAGTGTCTGCATCCAAGTAGTCGGGATGGGAGTCGTTATCACAATTGGTATATGTAATTATTCCATAGTCATCTACTTGAATTTCTTCCAATGAAGGTTTGCCATCTCTGTCGTGGTCAGCCCGTTTGGTTTTTATCAAATGTATTGTAAACATCAAAGGGGAGTAGGCAGGAATACTTTGTTTTGATGTGTTGAAATATGCTAAACGTGAGGGCATAAAAAATACACCAACCCCGCCATCAGTTGGAGTTTGAATAGTTCCATCAACATTGACCGTGATTTCAGAAGCTGAATCTTTCAACTCAGCGATGCTGTGTCTGAATCCTCGAATTACATTTATGGCATTTGGATTTGTCACATCACCTAGCAAATCAAACCAATTCGACTGTGTGTATCCTACTGACCTGTCAAATTCTATTCCTTTTAATAACTGTCCTCTGTAAGCTATGTAAACCGAATCGGCTATACTTGATTTCATTCCTGTTCCCTCTTGTACAGGCAGGTAGTAGAGTTTATGACGTACTTTTTTGTTATTAGCATCATAAGCATCAATTTCTATGGTTTTTACCAAATCCATGAGAGATGTTTGGTTTGCATTTGCCCCAGCAATGGTGTCTAAAACTACCTCGTTATTTTTAAAAGTATGGAAGTGTGTTTTTAAGTAGTTGGTAATAGCTGCGTCGTTCTCATCACGTACTTCAGTTACATCACGAGGAGGCGTTATAGGCTTTGATTCTTCCTCTTTTTTACAGGAAATAATCGATAAAATAGCTAATAGGCTGATACTTAGTGTTATTTTTCGCAACATATATTTTTTTTGTTTTTTCAAGGGTGCAAGATACGAAATTATATTATTTTTGCCATATACTTTCATTGTTAATATTCAGATTTTATGAGAATTGATAAATTTCTTTGGTGTGTACGCTACTACAAAACTCGGAATATGGCTACGGAGGCCTGTAAAAAAGGACATGTACGGATTAATGGTGACATTGCCAAGCCTTCACGAGAGGTTTTTAATGCCGATAAAATAGCTCTTCGCAAAAACCAAATTACCTACGAATTGAAAGTGCTGGATATTCCTCCATCACGCGTAGGAGCTAAGCTACTGGATTTATATCGACAAGATCTGACGCCTCCTGAAGCTTTTGAACATGCTGAATTGATGAAATTATCACAAGAGTACTACCGAAAAAAAGGCGAGGGTCGTCCTACTAAAAAAGATCGACGTGCCATAGATAGCTTACTCAACGATGCCGATGACGACGATTGGGATATTTAATTAAATCCTAAACTATTTATTAAAAATTGAAAGCATTTTCAAAAGGTGTTTTTTTACAAAATCTTGTTTTTAAGGTCTTTGTAAAGAAACAAGCTATGCTTAAAAAAGAAACGTGGCATCACGAACGAATATTTCAGAGTAATCTTCTATGCTATTTCCCTCTCAAAATCGGATTCAGTTCCTCGTCGTTGTACATTTTCATCTGTTTGTAAACTTTCATGTACTTCCTACCAGCTTCAATATCAGCTAATAATTGATCAAGAGCATCAGAAAGATCTTTGCGTTGTTCAATTAGTACGTTGAGTTTTTCTTGACATTTGGCTCTATGTTTGTCTGAAGCATCAGGTCGATTTACTTCCTCTTGCATGTGATAAATTTTCAATGCCAAAATCGACAGTCTGTCCACTGCCCATGCTGGGCTTTCGGTGTTAATTGTTGCATTTTCAATAGGTTTTACATTTTTATAGGTGTGTAAAAAGTAATTGTCTATATACTCTACCGTATCGGTACGGTCTTGATTTGAAGCGTCAATTTTCCGTTTTAAATCTAAGGCTTCGACAGGGTCGATATTCGGATCACGAATAATGTCCTCGTAGTGCCATTGTACAGTGTCTATCCAATTTTTACGATAGAGTAAATGCTCCATCGAAGATGAAGGATATGGATTGCTAAATGGCTGATACACATCATCTAAGATATGATATTTTTGAATGCTTTCTTCAAAAATCGCTAAGGCTTTTTCACTAAACATATGTATATATTTTAGAGGTGTTTAAAATTCTAATGGTATATAATTATAATTTAAAACTTTGATTGTTAAATGCTTACGTTATTTGAGTGTGGTGGAATGTTCATCCAAATAAGCTCTTCGTACTTTTTTAAATAGTTCCGAGGAGTATACAAAATCCGTAACAGCTTCATTGTCAGTTATAAAAATTGTATCTTTTGAACCTTCCCATTCTTTATATCCATTTTTGAGGAATATGATTTTTGCTCCAATTTCCATTACGGAGTTCATATCATGGGTGTTAATAATAGTGGTAATATTAAATTCTTCGGTGATTTCCTGAATCAAATTGTCGATAACGATAGCCGTTTTTGGATCAAGACCTGAGTTAGGTTCATCACAAAATAAAAAATTCGGACGATTGACGATTGCACGGGCGATGGCAACTCTTTTTTGCATACCTCCAGAAATTTCTGATGGCAATTTATGCTCAGCATTCACCAATTTCACACGATTGAGTACCATATCAGCTCTTTCGCGAATTTCTTCTGGAGTTTTTGAAGAAAACATCTGTAATGGAAATGTTACATTTTCAAGTACAGTCATAGAATCAAATAAAGCACTTCCTTGAAAAACCATTCCCATTTTTTGGCGTAGCTTTGTGCGTTCGTTGCGCTTCATTTCAGTATAGCTAACCCCGTCATAGATAATATCACCCTCATCGGGTGTGAATAATCCTAATAAAGATTTTAAAAAAACAGTTTTTCCAGAACCACTTTGACCGATGATTAGGTTAGTTTTTCCTTTTTCAAAAGTTGTTGATATACCTTTCAGTACAGGTACTCCGTTAAATGATTTATGTAGGTTTTTAACTTGAATCATAGTTTTGCTTGTTCCTTTTTTTTAATGAGTGAAGTAATTTTAGGCGTAGAACAACTGTGTCAATACCGAATTAACTATAATAATCACAATACTCGTCCATACGAACGATGTTGTACTTGCCTTTCCAACATCTAAAGCTCCACCTTTCATGTAGTAACCGTGATATGCAGGGACTGTAGCTAAGAAAAAGGAAAATACCAATGTTTTGGTAAAGGCATAAACTAAATCGTATGTTTTGAACTGCATTTGTACCCCTTCTATAAACTCGCCTGAAAAAGCAGCTCCACTTGTCACAGTTGAGACCCAACCACCTACAATACCTACGAACATGCCAATCGCAACCAGAAAAGGAAAGAAAAGCAGTGCAATGATTTTCGGAAAAACCAAATAGTTTAGTGAATTTACTCCCATAACATCTAAAGCGTCAATCTGTTCTGTAACTCGCATTGTTCCGATGCTTGAAGTTATGAATGATCCTACCTTTCCTGCTAAAATTACTGATGTAAATGTCGGTGCAAATTCCAAAATGATGGATTGACGTGTAGCAAAACCTATTAGTGATTTCATTACCAAAGGAGAGTCTAAGTTCAATGCTGTTTGAATAGCAACGACTCCCCCTATGAAAAATGAAACGAATAGGATGATTCCTAATGAGTTGACTATCAGATCATCAATTTCTTTGATGATTAGCTTTTTTGTGATTGACCATCGCGTCCTTTTTCTGAATATATCGTAGAGCATTATAAAGTAACGCCCAATAGCTTCAATGTGTTTCATAGTGAAAAATAAGAGCAAAAATACAAAAAAATATTGGTTTACAAAAAAGTAAGGCTATCCTTTTTACGAATAGCCTATCCTTATTTATTAAATAACAAATTGTATAGATTTTTAGAATAATTTTATTGACATTGTCAATAGAATGTTACTTCTTGTCGATGTCATTTTTGCAGGTGTAGTTAAGACCGATTCATAGATACGATGGTAATTATCTTGCTTTGCAACGTCATACGACAAATCGAAACGCACACCACCAAGAGCGTATCCTAAGCCTAATGAATATCCCGTCAAATCACCTATGTATTTAATTCCTGTTTTGTAAGGACTTTGTTCATGACGGATTCCTGCTCGTAAACTCAATGCTTTGATTCGGTATTCTCCACCTAAACGAATAGCCGAGGTGTCTCCTAATTCATTTTGAATGACGGTGTTTTCCGATTTTAAATTTTCTGTTCTGAAATATGTTTTCCCATATCCTTTGTAGATATAATCAAAGCTAATTAAGCCGTTTTTTCCAAATATATAAGCAGCACTTGCAGTCCATGAACCTGGCGTGCGGAATTTGTACTCATCGTATACAACTACTACTCGTGGGTCTGCAAAAAACGCTCGGTTGTTTGTTTCTATGTACTGAGTTGTTTCATCTTGTAATGTGTACCAAGTAGGCGAAGTATACGAAACTCCTAAACGTAAATCTTTCGTAGCTTTAGCTATAGCCCCCAACTGAAAGGAAATTCCATTCCCTAAAGTTTTCAATTCGTTTCTGAAATATGCATTTTTGATATCTCCGGAATGATCATATCCTTCATAGTGGCGTGTAACACTCGAATAATCAACAGTATGGGCATTGAATCCTAAACCTAAATAAATATCATCACCATACTGGGTAGCGAAACTAAAGTTGTACTTATGTATTCCTCCTTTGGTCGCAACATCGAAATTCTGCTTGGTTGAAACTCCTGCCACCTTGTTTATGTAGTTAGTCTCTGCTAAAATATTATCTGCTAATTGGTCAGAGTCGGAAGGTTGAATTTCTCGAAATCCAATTTGAGGATCTACCAAGCCTACTGTATATCCCAATAGAGCATTACGTAGGGTAAATGCTCTTGGTGATCGTCCCATAGCATCATAAATATCAGTCAAACTATTTCTTCTCACAATAACCTTATTTTCGTAATCATCTAACATCAAGTCTTGCTGGGCGATACCATTGGCAAAGTGTTGAAAATAGTCTCCTAAATTTTTCCCTGTTGTAGAGCCTCCATAAATAAAATCTCGGTTGAAATCGGCTGAGGTTTGGTAGTTGAACGACAGTGCGAATTTTTTCCAATCTGAATCATCCGTATTCGGAATACTGAAAACTACTCCAAACTGATCGAAAGTGAAGTTTGAGTATTTGTTAGTCACAGTAGTATTGTGTAATGTATTTTTGGAGTTGAAACTTTCCCCTCCCAAAGTGAAAGTTATTTCGCCTGTTGAAAAAATAGCACTACCTGCAGGATTCACACTGATAGCGGATAAATCTCCTCCCAGTGCACCAAAAGCCCCACTCATAGCTCGGTAACGAGCCGTTCCGTTCAAATCTTCAACAGAATAACGCAATGCATCTGTTAAATTTTGAGCTGAAGTAACACCAACTATGGATGAGCATATTAATAATAACGTTTTTCTCATTTTCTATTCGTTTAAATTCAAATGTATATTCTAGGACTAGTAACTTCTTCGGGTAGTTCCGCTACTACTGCGGTTTGAGTTTCCGCTACTGCTTCCTCCTGAGTCGTAAGAACCAGATGTATTCCTACTATTATCGTAACCTCTGTTTGTGTTCGAAGGTGTGTAGCTTCTTGACGAATTGTTATAGCGTTCTTGATTTGAGTTGTAGTTAGAACTTCTTTCTCTACTTTGGTAGGATCTAGAATCTGAGTTTACTCGATTTTGGGTAGAATTGCTTGGTGAGTAACTTCTTGACGAAGTACCTCTATTATTATTACTGTTGCCATAATTTGAATTTCGTTCAGTTCGATATGTTCTTGAGTCTGAGTTGCTTCTATTAGGCACATGTCCTCTTGAAGAGTTACCCCTATTGTAGTCATCGTAATAACCGCTTGAATCGCCTCTACGTCCTACAGTTGGTGAATATCTTCTACCATCATATCGGTAGTAGTTTCCATTGCTGTAATACCCTCCATTGTTGTAGTATCTATCACGGTAATAATATCTATCGCCGTAATAGTATGGATATCCATAGTAATGTCCTCTGTAATACGGATAATATCCATAGTGATAAGGGTGGTAATAGCGTTCATAATATCCCCAACCCCAGCCTATTGAAAATCCCCAAGTTCCTCTGTTTCTGTAATATGGGTAGTAACTTCCATAATAAGGTGTCGGATACCAAGCTCCATATCCCCAATAAGAATTGTAGCGATAATAAGGATCGTACCAATAGCTATTATAATCATAAATATTTACAGTCACTTGTGAAGGATTGTCTCCCCAACCAGCGTACGCTTGTCTTCCATTTTCTGTATAAGTGTTTGATGAATAGTTATCTACATCAGTAAACACGGTATAATTGTCATCAGGGGTAAACTGTTGAGCCTTATCTCGGAAGTAATTACTGTATTTATTCTCGCGTACAACTATTGTTTGCTGTGCAGGACGATGCTCCACAACTTCTACATATCGTACCGATGGACGCTCTCCATAGATTCCGTCATCGTAATATGTGTAATAAGAACCACAGGAAGCCAAAAGCAACGGTAACATCACTAAAAAACTTCTCACCGCAAGAACTCTGATTTTGTTATACTTTTTCATAATACTGAATTTAAAAATTTCACTTCATGTTGAAATCATAGACTTCACTAATAAATCAACAATATCTGTGCCAAATTTTGAACAAAAGCAATCCATAGTTTTTTGGAATAAAGAAGAAGCTTTCTGAAAAGTTAATACGACGTACCTCCGAGCAGTAAGCAATATCCTAAGCTGTTGATATTTAAACGCTCTTAAATAGCGGTACAGTAAGAAAAACTTTTCGGAAAGCCTTTATAATTAATATGTTGGAAATTAGCTGTTTTACTTTTTAGCTACTAATTTTGCAATATTTACAATCACTTGTGTAGCTTTTTCCAAACTTTCTACAGGAACATATTCAAATTTCCCGTGGAAATTATGTCCTCCGGCAAAAATATTTGGACAAGGTAACCCCATAAAGCTCAGTTGCGAACCATCTGTTCCGCCACGAATAGGCTTGATAATAGGGGTGATTCCCAGTTCTTTCATCGCTTTTTCGGCTACTTCTACAATATGAAAAACAGGTTCAATTTTTTCACGCATGTTGAAATATTGGTCTTTGATTTCTACCGTAACAGCATCTTTATGAGTTTTGTTTAATTCCTCAACAATTTGTTTTATAGTTTCTTTTCGTTTTTCGAATAACTGACGGTCGTGGTCACGGATGATAAGTTGCACAGTCGTGTTTTCAATGTCGCCTGTTATATCCATTACGTGAAAAAATCCTTCTCTGCCTGAAGTTTCTTGTGGGATTTCATTTTCAGGCAACATTGACATAAACTTGTTGGCAATCAACAAGGAATTGACCATTTTGTTTTTCGCATAACCAGGATGTACGCTTTTCCCTTTGAAATACACTTTTGCCATCGCAGCATTAAAGCTTTCGTATTCCAATTCTCCGATTTGACTTCCATCCATGGTATAAGCCCAGTCGGCACCAAATTTTTCCACATCAAACTTGTGGGCTCCACGTCCAATTTCTTCGTCAGGGGTGAAACCAACACGGATTTTACCATGCTTAATTTCAGGATGTTGTATCAAATATTCCATAGCGGTAACAATTTCTGCAACTCCTGCTTTGTCGTCAGCCCCTAATAAGGTAGTTCCGTCTGTAGTGATAATTGTTTGTCCTTTGTAAAGCAATAGGTCTTCAAAATATGAAGGGGAAAGTACTATGTTTTTTTCTTTGTTCAGTACGATGTCGCTTCCATCATAATTTTCAATAAATTGAGGATTTACGTTTTCTCCCGAGAAGTCAGGCGAAGTGTCGAAATGAGCAATAAATCCAATGGTTGGTACTTCATAATCAACGTTTGATGGTAAAGTTGCCATTACATACGAATTTTCATCAATTGTAACCTCTTCCATGCCAATTTGTTTTAGTTCTTCGGCTAAGAATCGAGCTAAGTTCCATTGTTTTTCTGTACTTGGAGTAGTTTGACTTTCAGGGTCAGATTGTGTGTCTGTTTTTATGTACGTAATGAAACGTTCTACTAATTTTTGCATATGGATTAACTATTTTATTATATAAATCTGATTTTTCTTAGTTTTAAAACCTATTTTTTTGTTTGTTTTAGAAGATTTAACGACTCTTTTAAGTTTATTATTCGTTTTTAGATATATACTTTTACCAGCAGGAAGCATCACATAGCATGTACTTCCGCTTAAGGAGATGATTTCCGCCTCTTTAAGATTGTGATCTTCCCAAGAAAAGCTAACTTCAAAGTTATTTCTTGCCTTCATTCCTTTCATTTCTCCATTTTTCCAGTCAGGATGGCTTGGCAGAGCAGGTAAAATTCGGATAACATTGTCTTTTCCGTGACTTTGTAAAAGCATTTCTGAAATTCCAGCCGTTCCTCCAAAGTTTCCATCAATTTGAAACGGAGGATGAGCACAAAATAGATTAGCGTACGTTCCACCATCTCTCCAGTTATTTGAACTAATTTCAGTAGGTTTTAATAGCTGCCGAATCAGTGTAAGGGCATGATCACCATCTTGTAATCTTGCCCAGAAATTTATTTTCCAAGCCTTGGACCAACCTGTTCCAGCATCACCACGTATGTTTAAAGTTTTGCGAGAAGCTTCAGCGAGTTCAGGCGTGTCCCAAGGGGTTATTTCATCATACGGATATAGTCCGTAGAGATGTGATACATGACGGTGTTTAGGGTCAGAGTCCTCCCAATCGTCCAACCATTCGTTCAAATCACCATCTTTTCCGATAGTGTTTGGTGCTGTGTTTTTAATTATATCTCGCCATTGAGAGTGTTTTTCTTTGTCGACACCCAATAATTGGGACGCTTTTAAGGTGTTGGAAAATAATTCTCTAAGAATTTGCATGTCCATTGTAGGCCCCATGCAAGTGAATCCAACTTGTTTTTTTCCATCTTTTAATTCTGGAAGTACATATCCGTGTTCAGGAGAATTTGAAGGAGAAGTAACCCAAAAATTTGTTTGAGGATCTTTCACTAAAATATCTTCAAAAAAACGAGCTGATTCTTTTAAAGTTGGATAGTATTCTCGTAAGAAGTTAATATCCTGAGTGAATTTGTAATGCTCCCAGATATGTTCACAAAGCCAAGCTCCTCCCGTAAGTGTCGAACCCCAACTTGCTCCTTCGCCTGGAGAGGTGAAAAACCAAGGATTGCTAATCACGTGAGCTACCCATCCGTTAGCATTGTAATAAGCCTTAGCCGTTTTTTTCCCATTCTCCATTAGGTTTTTAGTGAAACGATGCAAAGGCTCAGCTAAATCGGATAAATTAGTTTGCTCAGCTAACCAATAATTCATCTGTACGTTGATATTTAAATGATAATCACCATTCCAAGGCGTTTGATACTCCTCAGCCCACAACCCTTGCAGATTCGCTGGTAACAATCCAGGTCGTGACGAGCAAATCAGTAGATAACGCCCAAAATTGTAGTACAAAACAGGTAATAAAGGATCATTTTCGCCTTTATAAAAGCGGTGTAATCGTTCATGTGTAGTGAAATTTTCAGTAAGAATGCTACTTGGCATATACCAACGATTGCGATTGAAAACTTCCTGATATTTTTTTTGACTATCAGATAAGGCAGCCTCAAATGATGCACTTTTATGTAGGTATGAATGTGCTTTTTCTACCACGTTTTCTGAAGATAATTTCCCTGTATTATGATCGTAATTTGTTGAAGCACTTATTTTTAAAATAATATTTTTTGAATTGTTGACAACTAAACAATCATTATTTTGTTCTAAAACTCCATCTGCTTCCACCTCTACGACTGAAGCAAACCTCATTCCCTTTTCAGTTTCATTAGGCAACGTTCCACTCATAATGATTTGGTTCCCTTGATATGAAACGGAAGCATTTTCCTTACGCGAAAGAGCTACGTTAAGTTGTAAGGGATTCGATGCAGAAATTTTAATCCATAAAATGTCGTTTTTAAAATCAGCGAAAGCAATTTGTTGAATTTGGTTATTATCACGTTCAAAGGAGGTGGTGGCAATAGCTTTCTCAAGATCTAAAATTCGTTTATAATTTTTTACCGGAGAAGAGTTTTGCCAATCCAAGGTAAGATCTGCCAATATTTGATAACAACCGTAGTGACATTTCATGCCATTCCCATGACAAGACCCACGTCCTTCAGATACAAAATGCTTTTGAAGTAATTCTTGTGCCTGGAGATTTTTTCCTTCAAAAAGTAATTGTTGGATTTCTTTCAGATAGGCATTGGCATTTGGGTTATCAGACTCCTGATGTCCTCCTGACCAAAGTGAGATTTCGTTTAAAACGATGCGTTCCACATCAGTTTTTCCGAAAATCATTGCTCCTAAGCGTCCGTTTCCGATAGGAAGGCTTTCGGTGAAATGCTTAGCCGATTCGTTGAATACCACCGAAACGTCTTGTTTTTGAGCGTTTACCACATAACAGATGAAAAACGCTAAACATACAAATGATTTTTTCATTGTTACTTAATTAGAAAATTAGCACCCAAATTTATGACTTTTTACCACAAATAGCAAAAAAACCGATTAGAAATTTCTAATCGGTTTTTCAATTTATTCTTTCATATGAACTATTTCAATTCGAAAGTGGCTTTGCGAACAATTTGACGTGCCTGAGCAGAGTTTTTGTTAACACTTTTGTCTTCCCCTCTTCCTTCAGAGGTAATTCTTGAAGCATTAATTCCAGAGTCAATCAACAATTGTTTAACAGTGTCAGCTCTTTTCTTAGATAAACTTTGGTTGTAATTTGTTCCTCCTAACTCATCTGCAAAACCTACAACATTTACCCTTGAACTTGGGTTTTCTTTCAAGAATTTAGCAACAAAATCAGCAGCCCAAATTGAATAAGACTGAGGTTTGCTTGAGTTGAAATCAAAGTAAACGTTGATATATCCTTTTCGTATTAAATCACTAGCTGTGTCGCTATTGATTTCACCCGAGTGAGATACACTGTTCTTTGTAGCGTAGTTTTGATTCAAGTAGTTTTCGATTTCATCAGGAATATTATTTCCGTTAGCATCGTTCATTTTATTTTCTTTTTTAGCCACTTCTTTCTGTAAACCAGCTACATCTTTCTCTAACGCTGCTATACGGTCATTCAAATCTGATTTTTCAGTTGCAATACTATGCCAATCAGCGTGTTTTCCATGTTTCCCGATAGCAAACTGTAGGCCGACAGTAGTTACAAAGTTAATTCCCTGAATTGCTTTATTTTGAGTTGCTGTAAAGCCATCAAACGTTCTGTCTTGTTTTCCGTTAAAGTAAAAAGAACCGTCAACAACTAACGTAATTCTGTTAGAAATACGCAACTGAGGGGTTAAACCAACAACGCCGAAAGCTACTTGATCCTTACCTGAGAAAGCATCTGCCTTTAGCTGACCATATCCAACACCTGCATGAGCCAACAATCCTAAATCACTCGTCCATTCTTCAAAGCCTAAAACACGACCTATGTTCGCAATTCCTTGTAAATTAACATTCCATAGGTTTGATTCAAACTTTGGTGTATTGTCCTCATTCTTGAAAGAATCGTATCCTCCACCTAAGCGAAGACCAAACTTATTGTTGAACATATAGCGAACACCACCGCTCACGTTCCATGGGCTAAGTGTTGAAGTTGAATAGCCTTCAGACATTTCAACCAAAGGGCTGTTAACACCCCCTTGTAAGTCAATTGACCATTTGTTGTAATCTTCTTGAGCTTTTACAGAAACTATTGCTAAGGCAAATATTCCTAAAGTAAAAATCTTTTTTTTCATTTTTCTCGTTTTTTATATAAATTAATACTGCTTTTTGTTGTGGGGCAACAAAAATAATACTAATTTGAAAATTAGAGAAAAAATTTTGTCATATTTAACGTTTTTCTTTGTATTTTAACAACATTCGCTCCAAGGGAACTACAGATGCATCTACTCCTTCCTCAAAAGACTTAAATTGTTTCTTTACGACCAAACTTTCACCCGGAACATGAACCTTAATTTCTACAATTTTATTTTCTTTAGCGCTTGTGTTTTCTAATTTTAGATGGACATCTGCTTCGATTATTTTATCATAGAAGAGGTCTAACTTATCTAACTTTTTTTGGATAAAATCAACCAATTTTTGGTCAATAGTAAAATCTACTGGATGTACGTGTACTTTCATAACTTTAATTTTATAAAAGGTTAAACAACTTTTTTATTTATTCATTTTTTATTGCTCGAGGATGAGCTCCGTTGTACTGCTTTTTCAATTCTGCTAAACTACTATTAGTATAAACTTGGGTACTCGCCAAACTCGAATGTCCTAACAGCTCTTTAACAGTGTTCAAATCGGCTCCTCCGTCCAATAAATGACTTGCAAATGAGTGCCTCAATACATGAGGGCTTACGTTTTTCTTTGTTGTTATTGTGCTAAAGTACGAATTAATTATGCGATAAACAAGTGTTTCGTAAATTTTTTTTCCATTTTTTAGTAAAAATAAATAATTTTCACTTTCTGAATTTGCAACTTCTTGTCGTACAAATAGATATTCTTTCAATGATTTTTCTAACTCAGGAAGCATTGGTATGAGGCGCTCTTTGTTGCGTTTTCCTAATACTTTTAGTTGATGCGAACCAAAATCAATGTCTTTCAATTGCAAATTGATTAATTCGAAACGACGTATACCCGTGCTGTAAAGCGTTTCTATAATGGCATGATTTCGAATAGCCTCAAAACAATTTTTGTCTTCACATAGCGACAGTACTTTTTTTACTTCATCTTCAGAAAAGGGAAGTTTTATGTTTTTTTCTGTCTTCAACGAGGGAATTCCTTTTTCAAAAGGGCTTACTTCAATTTGACTTGATTTTTTCAGAAAAGAAAAGTAAGTTCTCAAGGCAGCCAATTTCCGATTGACGGTTTTAAAAGTGATGTTTTGCTCAGTTAAATGGATAATCCATTTTTTTAAGTCTTCTTGTTGGGCATTTTCGATATTTTGGTTTTCTTTAGGATTTAGTTCGTTTAGAAATTTTTCAAATGATATCAGGTCATGTTTGTACGCTTCCACAGTGTTTGTGGAATAATTTCGCTCTATGGTAAGATAGTTTATGAAAGCACTGACAGACATTGTTTTATAGTTATGTAGTGATATATATATTATTATAGAAAGAGTAAATACATTGTTGATTTTTAGGTTAGAAACCGATTGCCGTATCATCCCCTCGAGGATCAGCTCCGCCCTCTAATTCTCCATTCGGATGTACTAAAATGGCATCTACTTTACCTATTATAATGTTATCTTCTTCCTTGATAAGATACCCTTTACCCATAAGTTCTTCGACTGTTTTTCGATCAAATCCTTTAGGTTCTAACTTTACTTCATCGGGTAACCATTGGTGATGAAAACGTGGTTGATTTACAGCTTCTTGCATCGTCATTCCAAATTCAATTACGTTCAGAATATTCTGTAGGACAGAGGTAATAATGGTTGATCCACCTGGAGTACCGATGACCATTTTGAGTTTTCCGTTATGTTCCACAATGGTAGGGGTCATAGAACTTAGCATACGTTTGTTAGGAGCTATTGCATTAGCTTCTGAACCGACTAATCCGTAAACATTAGGGACGCCTGGTTTGATACTGAAATCATCCATTTCATTGTTAAGGAAAAAACCTGCTCCCTTAACATATACTTTGGAGCCGTAATTCGTGTTTAGTGTTGTTGTTACAGCTACGGCATTTCCATAAGAATCTACAATGGAATAATGAGTGGTTTCTTCACTTTCGTAAGATGATAATTTTCCATGACTTATTTCCGATGAACGACTGGCTTTATCCCATGAAAAATCTGACATTCTGTATGTTAGGTAATTTGGATTGAGTAGGCTATCTAATGAAACTCGTACGAAATCTATATCTCCCAGATAGTAGGCTCTATCGGCATAAGCACGGCGTTCGGCTTCGGTTAAAAGTTGGATGTATTCTGTTTGATTGTGAGGATAATTACCAATATCATAAGGTTCTATCATTTTCAATATTTGAGCTAAACAGATTCCTCCACTCGAAGGTAAGGTCATGGAGATGATGTTAAAATCTTTGTATTGAAACGAAATTGGGGTTCGCCACTGAGCTTTGTAGTTTGCCAAATCATCATGGGTGATAATGCCCCCCAATTCCTGTACGTAATCCACTATCCGTTTGGCAGTTTCTCCTTTGTAAAACTCATCTCGTCCATTGTCACGAATCCGTTCTAAAGTCTTTGCCAAATCTTCGTATTTGACTACTTGACCTGCCGTCCATCCATTGTCAAAAGGGGTAGGGTAGTTGTTAGCTTTTTTGATTAGTTCTATATTTTTGTTCATGTATCCATTGGCTTGTAATTCGGTAATAACTACTCCATTACGAGCTAAATCAATAGCAGGTTGTACTAATTCAGCAAAAGGTAATGAACCTAATTTTTGATGAACTTCAAAAAGTCCGTCAATAGTTCCAGGGATGCCTATTGCCAACGCACCAAGTGTGCTTTTGTGTTCAATAACCTCTCCTTTGCTATCCAAATACATATCTTTAGTTGCACCCGCAGGAGCTTTTTCACGATAATCCAGCGCTCCTGTTTTCCCATCAGCTAAGCGGTAAACCATAAATCCGCCTCCGCCAATGTTTCCTGCATTGGGATATGCCACAGCCAAAGCTAGTTCCACAGCTATCATTGCATCGAACGCATTGCCTCCTTTTTGCATTATGGCTACTCCTATTTTTGAAGCCTCTTCCTTGGCGCTTACGACCATTGCATTTTTAGCCAGTAAACCATAGACTTTCTCTTTTTCAGTAATTTGAGGTGAATTGCATTGCAAAAAAAGAAGTAATAAACTTAAAAGAAAGACCGATTTTTTCATCTTTGTTAATATTTATCGTTGGCTAATTTCCACATTATCAAATAAGAAGCACGTGTAATTTCTATGATTTTATCCCAATTTAAGCGATCGGCATGGTCAGTAGGTTTGTGATAATCTGGATGTCCATCGGTATGAAACCATACAATTGGGATTTTATACTTAGCAAATGAACCATTATCACTTCCACCGACAGGATTATCCCAAGCTCGGTAATCAGGTTCTAAATCAAGTTTGTAGCTTTTTAAATCTTGTTTTAACCATGTTTCAAAAATAGGGAATGAAGCCGTATAGAAATACACCACATGTTTTGGTTCGGCAGGACGATTATTACGCCCAATCATGTCATAATTCAAATAGGACTTTATATTATCTCTAAAAGAGCATTTGTCGATGAAATATTGTGAACCAAGAAGCCCTCGCTCCTCTCCATCCCAAAAAGCGAAAATAATGGTTCGCTCAGGTTTTTCTCCCGATTCTTTGAAAGCCTTTGCCAATTGCAGTACGGCTGACACTCCCGAAGCATTGTCGTCTGCACCGTTATATATATTGTCACCAAATAAATTTGCATCCATTCCCAAATGGTCGTAATGAGCACCCACGATAACGTACTCATTTTCCTTTTTACCTCGAATCATTCCTAAAACATTAGCCATTTCCAAACGAACGTGGAAAGTTTTCTGTAAACGTGTGATTATCGAGTCAGTAACCGTGTATCGTTTCGGTTCACGAGCCGAGTTTTCAGGTCGGTAAGCAGTAAAGTGTTGTAGATAGTTATTTGAAGATAATAAGGGTTCTATGCCGTATTGTTTGAGTTGAGCAACGATGTATTCTCGAGCAATTCGTCCCCCTCGAAATCCTGATTCGCGACCTTCTAAAAGGTCATTTGCTAAAAACTCAATATGAGCTTCAGCGTTTTTGCGGTCAATGGCTTGAAATCCTTTTTGTATTGGTTTTTGGGCATTGACATTCAATGCGATAATCAATGTAAAAAATAAAGCAATGTATTTCATAGTTTTTGGTAATTAAGATTTGTCATTATTTATATCTGAAAACTTATTGCGATTCATTGTGTATATTTTATGTTTTAGAAAGTGTGGTAGATTTATATAAGTCAATATAAATCAATGAAATATAGCCTCTTCGTTGAAAGAAAATCCGTTAAGTAAATCAGAGGCTTTCATTCGTTTTTTTCCGGGGATTTGGAGTTCAAGCACATTAATATATCCTTTTTTTACGGCTATATGAATTTCTTTCTTCTCGGTGGTAACTTTTCCAAACGGAAGGTCGTGAGCCTTTTCCATAAAAATGGCATCATAGATTTTGATGTTCATTTCTATTTCGTTTTGACGCAAGAGCGTCCAAGCTGTTGGATACGGGCTCATTCCTCGGATGAGTCTTTCTATGGCGATTCCTTCGGTTTGCCAGTTAATTTTACAAGTTTCTTTGAAAATTTTTGGAGCTTCAGTAAAAGTTTCATTCATAGGTTGTTGCTTCGGGAGGCAGTTTCCTTTTTGTATAGCATCGACCGTTTTTAATACCAAAGTAGCTCCCTGTACCATCAGTTTATCGTGTAATGAACCTGCGGTTTCTCGGTCTGATATGGGAGTTTCTGTTTGCATGATTATAGCCCCTGTATCAATCTTTTCATCAATAAAAAAGGTAGTCACCCCCGTTTTTTGTTCTCCGTTGATGATTGCCCAGTTGATAGGAGCTGAACCTCTGTAATGAGGTAATAATGAAGCATGTAAATTAAACGTTCCGTATTTTGGAAGTTGCCAAACTACCTTCGGAAGCATCCGAAAAGCAACCACTATTTGCAAATCGGGCTCCAAATCTTTGAGTGATTTTATGAAATTCTCATCTTTCAAATTTGTCGGTTGCAAAACCGGAATTTGTTGACTTTCTGCATATATTTTTACGGGAGATGCGTGTAATTTTTGTCCACGACCAGCAGGTTTGTCAGCAATGGTGACAACACCTACGACATTGTATTGATTTTCAACTAACTGTTTTAAAGTCTCCAGAGCAAAGTCTGGCGTACCCATAAATACGATTCTTAAATTTTTCATGTTTTGATATTAAAAGAAGAACTATTAGGAGGTTGTGTCAAAAAACTGTTTTCATCTCCCTATAAGTTCATAATGAGAGCATTATGAAAGTTTTTCTCTCGGATAAGTTTATCAGTTATGGCAAATGTAGCTTATTGTTTGTTAAGTAGATATAATCTATAAAATTACTGTAAAGAAGCCTGAATTTCAGCCTTTAAACTATCAGAAGCCTCAACTAAAGGTAAGCGAACATGAGGTTTACACAATCCCTTAGATGCTAAATAGGCTTTTATACCTGCAGGATTTCCTTCTTTGAATGTTAAATGTATTTTTTCAATTAGTTTGTACTGCAACTCATTGGCTTTTTGAATGTTACCCGTTCTTCCGAAGCGAACCATATCTGAAAATTCTTTTGGAAATGCAATAGCTACCACCGAAATTACTCCGCTTCCTCCCATGTACACCGATGGTAACGTAGTCATGTCATCTCCCGATAGGAAAGTAAAATTGGTAAGTTTTTCGCGTAATATTTTCATACATAGCACTAAATCGCCTGAGGCTTCTTTCACAGCTACGATATTTTTAAACTCTTTTGCTAAACGAACAGTAACCTCCGCCGACATTGAAACACCTGTGCGTCCTGGAACATTATAGAGAATCAATGGGAGTGGAGCATTTTTTGCAATTTCAGCAAAGTGAGCGTACAGTCCATTCTGTGAGGGTTTGTTGTAATATGGCGTAACAGACAAAATAGCTACAAAATCGGAGAGGTCAGTTTCCTTTATTTGTTGTATAACCTCTTGGGTGTTATTTCCTCCGATACCAATTACCAAAGGAACTCGTTTTTTATTTGCCTCAATGATTGTTTTGCATACCAATTTTTTCTCTTCTTTGGTTAAAGTAGGAGCTTCACTGGTAGTTCCTAATGCCACGATGAACTCTACACCTCCATCAATTACATAGTCCACAATGTTAGCTAATGCTTCAGTATCTACTTTATTATCGGCTGTAAATGGAGTAATTAGAGCCACTCCTGTTCCTTTTAGTTGTTCCATGTCTGTTTATTTTAATATCGTTTCCAAAACTTTTTTAGTCTCTTCAATGAAGATATTTTCCTCTTCAAGTTTACAATTGATGATGATGTCATTGTAAGTCATATCAATACCTTGAAAACCAATTCGTAATTTTGCTTTGATAGATGACGAAAGCAATAACAGTGCGAGTTTAGGTTCATTGAAATAGTTTATCAGTACATCATACTCCTGCTCAGCAAGTCTGTCAGCATGATAGTTACGTATTTTCCCTTGCCAATTAATTTCTCTGTCCGTTAAAAAAGGAACTCCATTAGCATGGGTTTCGTCTGATTTTCGTTTATATCCTAAAAAAATATAATTTTCAGGGCGTACTCCATAGAATTTTGTCAATTGTAAAAGAGGGTCGATGTCCTTAATCACATCCATATCAATGAGGCATCCTATTTTCACGATTCCATTGTCAAACCTTGAAGAAAAGGATTTTAGCTCTTCTATGTTTCGCTGGATGCGTTTTTTTACGTAATATGTTTTTAGAAATTCCAAAATTATTTTATCTTTACGGTCTGAATGCAAATATAAAAAATAAAATATTATGAAAATATCATTTATGAAAAACTTATTCCAATATCAACGACTTTTTTTTGTTGGTTTTGCAACATTTTGTTTTTTATCGTCATGTGGTGATAAAAAACAGCAACTCACACACATTGAAGCAAAAAGCATTGAAATTGATAACCAAATTTCAGAAGATACTGAAATAGATAGTTTTATAAGTCCTTTTCGTAAACATATCCAAAAGGAAATGGCTGTTAAATTAGCTTATAACTTAGTTGCATTGGAGAAAGGAAAGGAAGAAAACGATGCCAATGCGGCGATTGCTAATTTTATGGCAGATGTTTCGTATGAAATGTTAAATCCAACTTATTTTAAAAGAACAGGCAAAAATATTGATTTTGTTCTTTTGAACTGGGGAGGTATTCGTTCCGATTTGCCTCAAGGGGAAGTTACCATTGGAACAGCTTATAGGTTGATGCCTTTTGAAAATAAGTTCGTGTGTTTGGAAATAAAAGGTAATAAGGTGCTTGAAATTGCAGAATATCTCCATAAAGGTAAACGACCACATCCTATTTCAAAGCAAGTGAATTTAAAAATGACTGATAAAGGCGATGTTAAGTTGTTTACTATCAATGGAAAACCTCTTGATTTGAACGCTACTTACATTGTTGCTACATCAGACTATCTGATGCATATGGGTGATGGGATGCTTTTTTTTCAAGATCCGGTGAGCGTTTACGAAACGGATTATGCAATCCGTAACGTACTTATTGACTATTTCACCAAAGTAGATACGCTTCATTTCACAAAAGACAATCGAGTAGAGCGAATTAAAGAATAGGGAAGAAGAGGAGATAAGAAAAGTTGAATTTTAAAATCATTTTCCTTCATTTTCAATAACTTGAACGCCATAAATGCTTTCAAAAATTGCTTTAATGTGATCCCATTCGCTGTCGCGTACTTCTATGAAAAGTCTGCAATCTAATCCAAGTTTTTGGTCAATTACTTCCAGATTTTTTTCTTTGACCACACGCATCACTTTGTTTATGTCTTTGTAATCAAAGACAATTTGAAGGGTTTGGGTCACGATTTTTTCGATGATTTCAGCTTCTTGTAAGGTCAATTGGGCTGATGTTTTGTAAGCCTGTACCAAGCCACCAACTCCCAATTTAATACCACCAAAGTAGCGTACCACAATGATGAGTACATTGGTAAGGTCAAAGGATTGTATTTGTCCATAGATAGGAATCCCAGCTGAGTTGTTGGGCTCACCGTCATCATTCGCTCGGTAGTGCTGTTGCGCTCCGTGTCCCAATTGCCATGCGTAGCACCAGTGTCGAGCAGAATGGTGTAGTTTCTTTACGGCTTCCAAATGACCCTTGACATCTTCTTCCGTTTGTATGGGAAAGGCATACCCTAAAAATTTACTACTTTTTTCCTTAAAAATTACTTCTTCTACAGGAGAAGCAATAGTTTTAAACACATCATTCATTGTTGTGAATTTTTGTAAATAAACAAGTGATCTTCTCCAAAGAGCATTGTTTTTTGCAGTGAAGCATCTTTCAACGCAGGAGCTTTGATACCATTTTTGAAAGTCGATTTTCCAATAAAAACAAAGGCTTCATCCCATAGTTTTGCATCTATAAACTGCTGCAGAACATTTCTACCACCCTCTACGATAAGACTTTGTATGCCTTTTTTGTAAAGTATTCTGCAAATTTGTTCAGCAATATTCTCCGAAAAACAGATATTTTCAAAAAACGTATTCTTAAATTTAGCGTTTTCTCTTTTTTCTGTAATGAAAATGGTGTCGGTTGATTCGTCCCAAACAGAAAATTTTTTGGGTGTTTTTAGTTCTCGGTCAATAATCACTCTAAGCGGATTTTTACCTTGCCAATGGCGAGTGTCTAGTTTTGGATTGTCGTGAAGAACAGTATTTGTTCCTACTAAAATAGCTTCCTCTTCACTGCGAATTTTGTGTGTGTATTGTCTTGAAAATAAGTTAGTTATCCAATGAGGGTTTACTTCCTTTTTTTGCTCAGGTGCAATGAACTTGTTAGAAGTTTCGGCCCATTTTAAAAAGATGTATGGGCGTTTTTTCTGATGGAAAGTGAAAAAACGTTTGTTAAGTTCTTGACATTCATCTTCTAAAACCCCTACAATAACTTCACAACCGGCTTCTTTCAGTTTTTTTATGCCATTACCACACACTTTAGCGAAGGGGTCAGTTGTTCCGATGACCACTTTGGGAATCCCGTGTTTAATAATAAGATCAGCACACGGAGGGGTTTTTCCAAAATGGCTACAAGGTTCCAAACTTACAAAAATGGTACTTTTTGAAAGTAGGTTCTTATTTTTGACTGAATCAATAGCATTTACTTCAGCGTGTGGTTTACCAGCTTTTTGATGCCATCCTTCGCCTAGGATGCTATCTTCAAAAACAACGACACTCCCTACCATTGGATTGGGGTAGGTAGCTCCTAATCCATTGTTAGCTAGTTGGATACATCGTTTCATGTACTTTTCGTAGTAGGTCATTTTTATTCTATGATTTTTATCCGAATAATTCTTGGATTGCATCTTCTATTTTGGCTACTTTTACGATGTTGATAGCCGTATTTTTCAAAGCCACTTTGCTATATTTTGATACAAAAATGGTGGTGAAACCTAATTTTTCCGCTTCGGTAATGCGTTGCTCCACACGCTGTACAGGTCGTATTTCCCCACCTAAGCCTACCTCTCCAGCAAAACAAATGTTTTTTTCAATAGCAATGTCTTCGTTGGAGGATAGAATCGCCATGGCTACTCCCAAGTCAGTAGCAGGGTCGTCAATATTAATCCCTCCAGTGATATTTAAAAACACGTCCTTAGCTCCCAATCGGAAACCTGCTCGTTTTTCTAGTACAGCCAGTAACATATTGAGGCGTTTAGCATTGAATCCTGTAGCACTTCGCTGTGGTGTTCCATAAACAGCAGTACTTACAAGTGCTTGAATTTCAATCATCAATGGACGCATTCCTTCCAAAGTAGCCGCAATTGCTGTTCCGCTAATGGTTTCCTCAGTTTTTGAAATCAAAATTTCTGAGGGATTGCTAACTTCTCGCAATCCGTTGCTCAACATTTCGTAAATTCCAAGTTCAGAGGTAGAACCAAAGCGGTTTTTCAGTGATCGCAGTATGCGATAAACATGATTTCGGTCGCCTTCGAATTGTAATACGGTGTCGACCATGTGTTCCAAAATTTTAGGACCTGCAATTTGCCCATCTTTGGTGATATGCCCGATAAGGATAACAGGTGTATGTGTAGTTTTTGCAAATTTTATCAACTCGGAAGCACATTCTCTGACTTGTGAGACACTCCCTGCCGAAGCCTCAATATAATCCGATTGCAAGGTTTGTATGGAGTCAATAATAACAATTTCAGGTTGTAACTCTTTGATTTGTTGGAATATATTCTGTGTTTTTGTTTCTGTGAGTATAAAACAATTATCCAATTTATGTACAATGCGATCGGCTCGCATTTTGATCTGTCTTTCGCTTTCTTCTCCCGAAACATAAAGCGTTTTGTAAGGCAGATTTAAGGCGGTTTGCAGTAGAAGTGTACTTTTTCCGATGCCAGGTTCGCCGCCCAATAAAGTTACGGATCCGGGAACAATGCCACCGCCCAGTACGTTGTTCAGTTCGTTATTATTGCTGTTGAGCCGAGTTTCTTCTTGCGTACTTATTTCAGAAATGGGAACATATTTAGGTGCTTTTTTGGATTTCGGAGTATCGTCCTGCCATGCTTTTTTTGTTTCTTTTTGGATGATTTCTTCAACAATAGTGTTCCACTGTTTACAAGCATAACACTGCCCCTGCCATTTGCTGTACTGAGTACCACAATTCTGACAAAAGTATGATGTTTTTATTTTCATTTTCTTAGCTTTACGATACGTTGGTCGATAATGTCCTTTTTTATGAAATCAATAGGAAGTTCAGTATATGCTTTTTGATAGGCACGTAATGCTCTCTTGTTATCCCCAGTATGCTCGTAGTATTCTCCTAAGAAGAAATTTGGCATAGCTGTTTTCTCATATCCATTATCTTTCACATAATCAGATAGTTTTATTAATGAATCCCAGTCTTCTTTTTCTATAATTACATCATAAGTTGCCATAATATCATTCAAAACAGGTGTTTTTTTGAACCCTAATTCCGATTCTATTTTTTTGTATTTATCCTCTAAATAGTAAAAAATATCTTCAGATAAAGGTTGTAAGTTTTCCTTGAACTCTTTAGCATCAATTGGTTTATAGGAGCTGAAAATCAGGTCGAAAGCTCTTGGTATTCCTGATAAAGCTACCGAGTGTAATGAAGTTTTTGGAAAATCGTCGAAAAATAATTTTACATCTTCAGTTGTTAGGTTATTAACAATTTGGCTATTCAAACTTTTTGTGTTAGTGTAGGCTGTTTCATGATCGTAGTTTGTTGTAGCAATGTAGTAGAAAACAGTTCTTTTAACAGCGTTGAGTTTATCCGAAATGGTTTCCGAAATAGCCGGTAATGTCTTGGGATTTAGACTGATAACGACGTTAAATAAAGGTTCTTTTCCTAAAAAGAAATAATTACTTACATAAGCACCTTCATCCTTGGCAATAATTCCTTTGAAGTTATTTACGCTATATTTTCCATGAATATAAGGAATGAGTTCTCCGCCCATAAAATCCAAAAAATTAGCTGATTGGCGAGTCAGTTCCCCGTTTTTTCCAGTTTTTACGTCCTCAAGAGTGTTGTAAACTCCAACGATGATGCATTTAGGCATATTTTCAAAATACTCATAGTAACGAGCGTTTGCAAGTACAGGCTCCATCAAAGAACCGGCGTTTAGCACTACTAATAGTGGATAAGCCTCTTTATCAGAATATTTTTCAGGTAGATAAATGGCTAATTTTCGTTTTTCACCCAATTTTCGTGACGAAAATTCTTCTGAAATAATTTGAGCATAGGCAGTTCCTAAAAAGAGAAATAGAAAGCCAAGAGAAAAGATTTTTTTCATATGTATTTACGTGTGTATAATATCATTTTGTTTGTTCAAAAATACGAACTACTTCGCTGTGTGTAACCGTTTTATCTTTGAAGTATTCGGTGATTTGTTCTTTTTGTCTGTCACTTGCTCCCAATTGGTTTAAAATGTTCATTAGATGCATCTTCATATGTCCTTTCTGAATTCCCAAAGTAATCAAAGAACTTACAGCTGCAAAATTTTGAGCCAAGCCAACGGTGGCTACAATTTGCATTAGTTCAGAGGCAGAGGGTTTTTCTAAAATTTGTAAGGCTGTTTTTACCAAAGGATGTAAGTTTGTTAGTCCACCTACTGTGCCCAAAGCCAACGGTACTTCGATTTCGAAATGAAAAATTTCATCTTTGATATGCGCTTTTGTCAAACTTTGGTATTTTCCTGAACGAGCGGCATAGGCATGAACTCCTGCCTCCACAGCCCTGAAATCATTCCCTGTGGCTAAAATGACAGCATCCATTCCGTTCATGATACCCTTGTTATGCGTAGTTGCTCGTCGTACTTCGGAATTAGCTATCGCGATGGCTCGTACAAATTTCTCAGCAAATTCCTTACCGCTCAATCCTGCAACAGCCAAATTCTCCACAGGCGAGGATGTACTTACTTTTACCAAACATTCGGGTACATAATTCGATAAAATTGACATTACGATTTCGTATTTCCCATCAATTTCAGGATGTTTTAAAGCTTCTTGACGAAATGTTTCTGCAAATTGTTCTAAGCACGAATTGATGAAATTTGCACCCATAGCATCCAGCGTTTCAAAGGAAGCAAACAATTGGTAGTAATTGGCTAATTCTGAGGTTTTATCCACCAAGCGAAGTGTTGAAATGCCTCCTCCTCTTTTTTCCATATTAGAGGTAATGTGTTTTGCATCAGTAAGCATTTTTGAGTGAATTTTCTCAAAAAAACACTCTAAATCAGCTTTTTTACCATAAAACATGAGATGTACTTGTCCATTTTTTTCTGTGGAAATGACTTCGGCTTTAAATCCTCCACGTGTTTCCCAGTATTTTGCAGCTCTACTTGCAGCCGCTACAATAGAGCTTTCTTCAATTGCCATTGGAATGGTGTAAGTTTTTCCATTGATAACAAAATTTGGAGCTACGGCAAACGGTAGGTAGAAATTCGTTACCGTATTCTCAATAAATTCATCGTGTAATTTTTGGAGAGTTTCATCGGCGTTGTGGTATTTTTTAAAATTAGAGAAAGCATCCTTATCATCAGGGAAATAAGTGTCGCAAAGCCATTGTATTTTTTGCTGTTTAGTCAGTTTGGAAAATCCTGAAATGTTTTTCATCGTTGTTTTAATTGTTAAATAAGCATAGGGTACAAAGATATGAATTTTTTTGTGTTTAAAATCAACATCTCACCAACATATTTTGAATGTTATTCAGATACAGTCTGTATAAGAAAATCATGTTTTTATTTTGGTAATAAATGTGTACTTTTGCTTCCGTTATACTATGTTTATGAAAGAACAAATAGATTTATATCTGAAAGAAATTGCTGATAAAAGCGAGATAGAAACCCTGCGTTATTTTGCTGGACAATTTCCTAATCAGGTCGTTTTCTCGACGAGTTTTGGTATGGAAGATCAAGTCATTACCGATTTGATACTCAAAAACCGCATACCTATCAATATTTTTACTCTTGACACAGGGCGTATGTTTGCAGAAACGTATGCCACTTGGGACAAAACAGCGATGGCTTACGACACAAAGATAACTCCTTATTATCCAAAAGCAGAATTTATTGAGAACTATGTAAAAACAAATGGTATAAACGCTTTTTATGAATCTGCTGAACTTCGAAAAGAATGCTGTTACATTCGCAAGGTGGAACCCTTAAAACGAGCATTAACAGGAAATAAAGTATGGATTACAGGGCTGAGGGCTGAACAATCTTCAAATCGAGAGCAAATGCCTATGGTTGAATGGGATGAAGGCAACCAGATTATCAAATTCCACCCAATTTTGCATTGGAAAACTACCGAAGTTTTGGATTTTTTAAGAGCTAACGGAGTGCCATACAATCCATTACACGATAGAGGTTTTATAAGCATAGGTTGCCAGCCTTGTACACGAGCTGTTAAGGACGGAGAAGACTTTCGTGCAGGTAGATGGTGGTGGGAGGACAAAAGTAAAAAAGAGTGTGGGTTGCATTCTACAAAGTAAAAGGATGACATCACAATACCTTTTTTTACAACCTCTTGTTTCTATGAAAAATGTAATGAAAAATGTATATTTGCAAAATATTTCAATTTGAAGTATGCGAATATGCTAACTAATCTCGAAATAGGTATTTTGATTTTTTTTGCTCGTATTCACCTGATGGAAGCATAAAAATTAATAATGTGTTTGTTTCCTCAGTTTGGTAAATTAAAAAAATAACAAATAATATTGAACATTCAGATATGGATTATTTAGAACAATTGGAGGCAGAAGCCATACATATATTCCGCGAGGTTGGTGGTCAGTTCGAGAAACCGGCGTTGCTTTTCAGTGGTGGGAAAGACTCCATCGTGTTGGTACACTTGGCTTTGAAGGCGTTTCGTCCGTGTAAGTTTCCGTTTCCGCTTGTGCATATCGATACGGGGCATAATTTCCAAGAAGCGTTGGATTTTCGTGATAATTTAGTGAAGAAACTCGGTGAGCGACTTATCGTCCGCAAGGTAGAAGACACCATTAAAGCAAAGGGCTTGACCGAACCTAAAGGAAAGTTTGCAAGTCGTAATGCCTTACAATCTTACACTTTGTTGGATACCATCGAAGAATTTGAGTTTGATGCTTGTATCGGTGGAGCAAGACGCGATGAGGAGAAAGCTCGTGCCAAGGAACGAATTTTTTCCGTGCGTGACGACTTTGGCGGTTGGGACCCGAAATTACAACGCCCCGAGCTTTGGCACACCTATAACGGAAAGATACACAAAGGCGAAAACGTGCGTGTGTTTCCTATTAGCAATTGGACGGAGTTGGACGTTTGGAACTACATTCGTCGTGAAAAAATAGAGCTACCGAGTGTGTATTTCTCGCACGAACGCGAAGTAATTGACCACAACGGACAGCTAATTGCTGTTTCGCCATATATTCAGATTGACGAAAATGACGTGATAGTAAAACGCAAAGTACGTTACCGAACCGTTGGGGATATGACCTGTACGGCAGCGGTAGAGTCCGAAGCCTATCAGATTGATGATATTATCAACGAAATTACCGCCACCCGAACCAGTGAGCGAGGAGAAACCCGAATTGACGACCGCATCTCCGAAGCTGCAATGGAAGACAGAAAAAAAAGCGGATATTTTTAAGATAAAATCAGAAAGTTGTATTCTTAAAAAAATATATCGCAGAGATAAAAGAATTATTCTTTTTACATAAATTAAAACATTTCATTCAAAAAGGAAAAATTAAGTATTAAGAAAAAAAGCGTGTATATTTTAAAAATATTAAATTCTTTTACTTTTATAGAGTAAATGTAATAAAAATGTCCGAAAAGGAATGTTAAAACCACTTTATGAAAAATAAAATAGATAGTTTTGTTGTTTTAGGGCAGTTTTTGGAGCAGTTTTCGGTTTTTCCGTATGTAAAAAACGTTTCTTTGCCTCAGAATGAAGTCTTTTTTGATGGTTTTGTTGAGGTTTTAGGATTGGCTGAGCAACAAAACGGTTGGTTTACTTCTGAAAATTTGCGTTTTGCTTGTAAATCTTGGGCGGAAGCCTTGCAACGGAACAATATAGAACGTTGGCTATCAAACTACACCTTTGATGGAATTACTCCTAAAGATATAGCCATCATTATGGCGGGAAACATTCCTTTGGTGGGGTTTCATGATTTTTTATGTGTACTAATTTCAGGACATCGTGCTGTGGTCAAACTATCTTCGGATGACCAAGTGCTACTTCCTTTTTTAGCGAATTACCTTCAACATATAGAACCGAGTTGGCGTGGAAAATTTGAGTTCACAAATGAACGAATGACCCACTTTGATGCTGTCATTGCTACAGGAAGTGATAATTCTGCTCGATATTTTGAGTATTATTTCGGAAATAAGCCTCATATTATTCGAAAAAATAGAAATTCGATAGCTGTTTTAACAGGAAAAGAGACTCAGGAGCAGCTTTTTCAGTTAGGAAAGGATATTTTTACGTATTTTGGATTGGGCTGTAGAAGTGTTTCTAAGATTTTTATTCCTGAAAATTATGATTTAGATATCTTTTTCAAGGCAATTTTCCCTTATAGTGACATCATCAATGGGCAGAAATATGCTAACAATTATGACTATAACAAGGCTGTTTATTTGATGAGTTTGTACAAACTTCGTGAAAACGGCTTTTTGATTTTGAAAGAAGATGAGCGATATGCTTCTCCTATAGCAACACTTTTTTACGAATACTATACCGATATTAACAATTTGAAAAATAAATTGCTAACCGAATTTGATAAAATTCAATGTGTTGTCTCAGATGGATTCTTGCACAATGAAATTCATTTTGGAGAAACCCAACAACCAGCATTGTGGGATTATGCTGATGGAGTGGACACGGTTGCATTTTTAACGAATATACCATAGAAACGAATGAAAAAACATAATTTTAGTGCTGGGCCTTCTATCTTGCCTCAAACTGTTTTTGAAAAGGCTTCACAAGCAGTAATTGATTTCGAAAATACGGGACTCTCTATCTTAGAGATTTCCCACCGAAGTTCTGAATTTCTGAATGTTATTGAACGAGCCAGAGCTTTGGCTTTGGAATTGGCCGGATTGGATGATTCGTATGAAGCGTTGTTTTTGCACGGAGGAGCGAGTACTCAATTTTTGTCAGTTCCGTATAATTTGTTAGAAAATAAAGCTGCTTATATTGACACAGGAACGTGGGCAAATAAAGCTTTAAAAGAAGCTCAATTGTTTGGAAAAGTAGAGGTTATTGCTTCCTCTAAAGATACTGGTTATCGACATATTCCAAAGGAATATTCAATTCCTAAAGATATTGATTATTTACATATTACAACCAATAATACCATTTACGGGACGCAGTACCACAGTTTGCCTACAACGGAAGTCCCCTTAGTGGCAGACGCAAGTTCGGATATTTTTTCAAGAACAATGGATTACTCAAAGTTCAGTGTCATTTACGCTGGTTCTCAGAAAAATATAGGTCCATCAGGTAGTACACTTGTGTTAATCAAGAAAGACGTTTTAGGCAAAGTATCTCGAAAAATTCCGTCAATTTTGAGTTATGAAAATCAAATTGGAAATGAGAGTATGTTCAATACCCCAACTACGTTCTCAATATACGTGAATTTGTTGGTTTTAGAGTGGATTCAGGCAAAGGGTGGACTACAAGGAATGGAAAAATTGAATCAAGTTAAGGCTGAATTGATTTATAATGAGATAGATAGAAATCCTTTGGTGTTAGGGTACGCTAATACAGAGGATCGTTCTTTGATGAATGTTGTGTTTAATTTGAAAGATACATCTGCAGAAATATTATTTGATGCACTTTGTGAAGAAGCAGGAATTAGCGGGATTAAAGGACACCGAAGTGTGGGAGGTTATCGAGCATCTATCTACAACGCAATGCCTTTAGAGAGTGTACAACTGTTAGTGGAAGTCCTCCAGTTACTTGAAAGAAAAAGCTGAAGGTAAAGGATTACATTAACTTTATCATCTCTCTCTATATAGTATCATTAATCCTTAGTCCTATCAGCTTTTCGAGGGTGCAAAAATAAATATTTTTTTGGAATGCCCAAAAATGTTTTTATATTTGTATGTTTAAAACGTATAATAATATGCAAAATATGTATAAAATAGGGGTAAACATTCGTAAAGTAAGAGAACTACGGGGGTATTCACAAGAATATGTGGCAAATAAACTAAATATCAGTCAAGCGTCCTATGCACGAATGGAAAGTGAAGATACTAAGATTACAGTGGATAGGTTATTTCAGATAGCCAAAATTTTAGAAACAAATGTGAGTGATTTCTTTGATAACAGCGGAATAAACATTCATTCACAGGTCTATAACGGTGAAGCCTATTGCAATGGATATATACAAAATTTGGTTGTAGAAAATAAAGATACGGTTAATAAATTAATTGAACTATATAAAGCACAGCTACAGGATAAAGATAATCAAATTCAGTATTTAAAAAGTCTTTTGGCTCAATTTACCCCCTGAAATATTGCTATTTTTTTGACAGTTTTCGAGCCAAAAGAAGTCAAAAAATATATCAACCGACCTAAAAAATATATAAATCTATGAAAATCAGACTTTTATTTTTGTTATCTTCTTTTTTTCTCTATGGATGTCACCACCAAGAGAAACCTATTTTGGAGGAGCAGACTCCACTGATTGACTATGTGAATCCTTTGATGGGAACAGATTCAAAGTTCGAGCTTTCCAATGGAAATACGTATCCAGCCATAGCTTTACCTTGGGGAATGAATTTTTGGACACCTCAAACCAATAAAATGGGTGACGGATGGACGTATCAGTACCAAGCCAACAAAATTCGAGGATTTAAACAAACCCATCAGCCCAGTCCGTGGATTAACGATTATGGGGCTTTTGCGTTGATGCCCATAGTAGGCGATTTAAAAATTGAAGAAAATGAGCGAGCTTCTTGGTTTTCGCATAAGGCAGAGATCGTTAAACCGCATTGCTATAAGGTGTATTTAGCTGATTATGACACTACTGTTGAAATCACCCCAACCGAAAGGGCTGCTCAATTTCGATTTACATTCCCTGAAACGCAACAGGCTTACGTACTTTTAGATGCTTATTTCAAGGGGTCGATGGTGAAAATTATCCCCGAAGAACGAAAAATTATCGGTTATGCCCGCAATCATAACGGAGGCGTTCCTGATAATTTTCATAATTATTTCGTAGCAGAGTTTGATACTGATTTTGAAGATGTTAGTGTTTGGGGTGACCAATGGAAATTCTTAGAAAACAGCACGGAAAGTAAAGGAAATCACGTGGGAGCCATCGTGAAATTTGCTACCAAACGCGGACAAGAAGTGCGAGTGAAAGTGGCCTCATCGTTTATCAGTTGGGAGCAGGCTGAGCACAATTTGAAAACCGAAATAGGCACTGATTCCTTTGAGCAAACCAAAAATAAAGCACTCAATCGTTGGGAAGAAGAGCTTGCAAAAATACGTGTCAAAGATAGCAATATTGATAATATACGAACATTCTATTCATGCCTCTATCGTGTGTTACTTTTTCCCCGAACGTTCTATGAATTGGACGAAAAAGGCGAAATTGTACATTACAGTCCCTACAACGGAAAGATCGAGAAGGGTTATATGTTCACTGACAATGGTTTTTGGGATACATTTCGAGCTGTTTTTCCGTTCTTTAATCTGATGTATCCAGAGATGAATCAGAAATTTATGAAGGGATTGGTAAATACCTATTTAGAGTCAGGTTGGTTACCCGAATGGGCGAGTCCGGGGCATCGTGATTGCATGATTGGGTCAAATTCAGCTCCTATCATAGCTGATGCTTTTCTAAAAGGAAATATTTCCAATGAAGATGCCGAAATTTTGCTTGAAGCCATGTTGAAAAACGCTACTCAAAACGAAGGACGACCTGTCAAATCCGTGGGGCGTGAGGGTGTTGATTTCTATAATAAATTAGGATATGTTCCTTACAATGTGGGTATTAATGAAAATGTAGCTCGTACTTTGGAGTATGCCTATGCTGATTTTACCATTTACCAAATGGCTAAAGCGATGGGTAAAAACGACATCGCTCAGACTTACAAACAAAAATCGTTGAATTATCACCATATGTTTGACAAAGAAAGTGGTTGGATGCGAGGAAAAAACGAAGATGGGACATTTCAATCACCTTTCAATCCACTGAAATGGGGTGATGCTTTCACCGAGGGTAATAGTTTGCACTACACTTGGTCAGTTTTCCATGACATTCAAGGATTAGCCAATTTGATGGGTGGAGATGTTGCCTTTGAGAAAAAATTAGATAAGGTTTTTGAAATGCCACCTCTGTTCGATCACTCGTATTATGGATTTACTATTCACGAAATCAGAGAGATGCAGATTATGGATATGGGCAATTATGCACATGGTAACCAACCGATTCAACATATGATTTATTTGTACAACTACGTTGGTAAGCCTCATAAAACCCAAGAGAAAATTCGTGAGGTAATGACCAAACTTTATGCTCCTACCCCCGATGGATATTGCGGAGATGAGGATAATGGACAAACATCGGCTTGGTATGTGTTCAGTGCGTTAGGATTCTATCCTGTGACTCCTGCCACTGATGAGTATATTATCGGAAGTCCAATTTTTGAGAAAGTAACAGTACAACTTCCAAATGATAAAAAGCTCATCATCAATGGTGTTAAAAACTCTTTGGAAAACAAATATATTGACCATGTCGTATTAAATGGAAAAACTTGGGATAAACCTTACATTCCTTTTGAGTTTTTCAAATCCAATGGACGTATTGATTTCCATATGACCCATATGCCGTCAGATAGTGGTATTGCAGGAGAAAAACCGTATTCAATTAGCAAGTGAAAATTGATAATTATTTTGAAAATTAGGTACTTTTATGATGAGATATCTATTTTAAAAATCATGTGAATATCTAAAAAGAAAGGAATCGCAAAAAAAAATAAATTATGAACCGAAATCTATTATCTCTGTTGTTTTTTATCATAAGTCTTTCCGCTTTTTCTCAGAATTACCAAGTGATTTATAAAACGGAAGTCAATATCGATAATCTCAAAAACATCAAAGACCCTATAATCAAAAATAATGTTGAGAGCAAATTAAAAGCAAAACGAAGCCACAGATTTCAGCTATTAGTTGCAGGGGACAAAGCGGTGTATTCATTTTATGAGCAAATGCTCCCTGAAGGAATACAACTTCCTAAGGTCGAAAGATTCTATTACAAAGGAAATCAGGTTGTTGCAGAAAGAGAAGGCGTATTTGTGAAATATGATTTGAATCATCATCAATGGACAATTACCGATGATTCGGTTACTATAAATGGTTATGTGTGTTATCGTGCTTTTACCAAACGGCCTCACCTGATAGAAGCCTTGGGAGATGAGGAACAGGAAATGGAAGCGTGGTTTTGTCCTGATTTTCCTGTCAAATACGGCCCTGAAGATTTTTTTGGACTTCCTGGGTTGGTACTTGTTGCGAGAACGAAGGGAGCGACAAGCAGTTTGGTAGTCGAGAAAATCATACCCCTAAAATCTGCTCCCCAATTGAAATTCCCAAAAATAGATAAAACGTTTACTCCTGAAGAATATAAAGTCTTTGTAAATAAAGAAGTTAATGAGTTTCTTGAAAAATTGAAATAAACTTCCCTTTTTGAATGCGTTTATTTTTCTTTCTGCTTATATTGTGTTATTTTTCAGGTTATTCCCAAGAAAGCGTGTTTG
The DNA here is from genome assembly GCF_043187445.1 of Capnocytophaga canis. Taxonomy (NCBI): domain Bacteria; kingdom Pseudomonadati; phylum Bacteroidota; class Flavobacteriia; order Flavobacteriales; family Flavobacteriaceae; genus Capnocytophaga; species Capnocytophaga canis. The sequence continues at coordinate 2,356,536 of NZ_CP171121.1, forward strand.
AAGGAACGGTCAGAGATAGCCTTGCTCCGTTGGAAAATGCAAACTTGTTGGCACGTCCTGCCCAAAAAGGAGGTCGAATATTGTTTGCTACGACCGACAAACAGGGGAGGTACAAATTCAACTTGCTTCGTGATGTCGAATATGTGATTTCAGTGTCCTATTTGGGATATACTCCTCAAAATATTACGATTACGGCAACGAGCGAACGTTCAGAACATCATTTTGTACTCAAAAGTACAGGAATTGAACTTACCGAAGTAGTCATTTCTGCTGAGAGGCTTCCTATCACTGTTAAAAAAGATACGACCGTTTATAAAGTTGATGCTTTTGTGTTGGGTAACGAACGCAAAATGAAGGAAGTACTGGAAAAACTCCCAGGTGTGGAGGTGGACGATGATGGCATAATCAAGGTACAGGGCAAACAAGTAACTCAAATGTTAGTAGAGGGACGTTCCTTTTTCGGAGGGAGTTCAAAATTGGCTGTTGAAAACATTCCTGCCGATGCGTTGGACAAAATTGAAGTAATTGACAATTTTAACGAGGTCAGTTTTTTGAAAAATGTATCAAGTTCTAATGAGTTGGCAATGAATGTTTTACTGAAAGAAGACAAAAAGAAATTCGTTTTTGGTGACCTCGAAGCTGGGGCGGGAAATGATAGTCACCACTTAGCACATACCGCCTTGTTCTATTACCATCCCGAATTGAATTTGAACCTTATAGGCGATGTTAACGATTTTGGAAAATCGGCGTTTTCTTTCCAAGATTTGATGCGTTTTCAAGGAGGACGCAGTCGGTTCACCAAGCAACGAGGTTTGTCAGTGAATCTTTCTACGTACAGCCAAAATAACCAAAATATGTACCGCCACAATGCACGTTTTTTAGCGTTTAATTACGGGTATATGCCTACCTCCAAACTCTATCTGTCGGGGTTTAGTATTTTTTCAAAATTGCTAACTAACTATAAAAAAGATACTTCCATTGAATATCTTACCAATCAGAAACCTCTTTTGGAATGGCAGCAGCTTACTAACGAGCAACAGAATCTGTTGGGAATGGGGAACATCAAGGTGGATTATTCTCCTTCGTCTGATGAAAAATGGTTTTATAATGCTCAGTTTGATGCTAATAATAATCACATTTCTAATGATTTAGTTTCCAAATCGCCTCTCAGAATTCAGAAGATACATTCATTGACCGATGCGGATAACATTTCATTTAAGCAATATGTGGAATGGCATAAGGTTTATAACCCTAAGGAAACGACTACCTTTGTCATAAATCATAGTTATGATAAGATAACTATTGATAATCAATGGTTTGTGAATAAGTTGGCTTCCTTGCCGTCTTTATTGCCATTGCTAACCGACACGGAATATCATTTGTTACAAACCCAACAGACCAAAAAGTACCAAATAGATGCTATTTTTAAGCACTATTGGACGATTAATGATTTGAATCATTTATATACCAATATAGGTAGTAATTTGGAAATGAGTTCATTAGATGTTCGTGAAGGACAATTACTGACCAATGGAAATTTCAATGATTTTGCTTCGGAAGGTTTTGGAAATATGCATAACTATACTTTGGCAGATGCTTTTTTAGGGTTGGAATATCGGTTTAAAATTCGTAAATTAGTTTCAAAATTTTCTGCTTTTTTACGGTATTATAGGCTTAAAAACAATCAATCAGTCAATAAAAGAACGTCTGATTTGTTGGCTTTTGAACCTGCTTTTGAAACTACCTATGAGTTTAGTAATTCAGAAGAAATTAAATTTCATTATGCCAAACGAAATATATTTCCTAAAGAAGAAATGCTATTAGAAAAATTTTCGTTACTGTCCTATAATGCCATTACGAAAGGAAATCCAATGTTGGATAATGAATTATTTCATTCATTTTCATTGAATTATAGGCGAAACAGTTTTTTCAAACGAATCACATTATCAGCTCATTTGTCATTTAATAGAAAAACGAAAACCATAGGTAGTGAGTATATTTTTGAAGATATTAACCGTTTTTCGACTTGGTTTTTGACTCATAAACCTGAAACTTCGTGGAATTTCATGACGACCTTTGAAAGGAAAATTTTGGGTATGCGATGGGGATTGATGTATTCAGGTTTATGGAGCGATTATACACAAAAAATGAATCGTATTATCACAGAAAATCATCGAATGAATCATAGTGTAAAGGCTTATACAAGAGTTACTTACAAGAAAGCAAATTTAGATGTTTCTTATACAAAAAGTTGGAATGAACATCGGGGAATTTCTTTGTCAAAACTCACGTCTGATTATTGGCTCGCTACGGCAGATTATCGTTTTACAAACGATTTTTCGACAAAATTGCAATATGCTTATTTTAAGAATGAGCAACTTAATTTAAATCAATCAGCTGATTTTCAGTATTTAAATATCTCGTTGGATTATCAGAAATCCAAAAGTTCGTGGGGGTTTCATTTGGCGGGGAATAATATTTTGGGAACAGAGACCAAGGTAAATAGCAGTATGTCAAATTATTATGTGGTGATACAAACTACCCACGTGATGCCTCGAACACTTGTTTTTTCAATCCGATATAAGCTATAAATGATTTACAGAGAGATGGTTATATTGTTCTAAAAATTCGTAAAAGAATACAGTTTTTAGAAAACCACATGGAAACACAGATATACGATGTCTTTATGTGATTTTGGGTCGTGTTATAAAAAGTATGATGTAGTTCTGATTGTCAGGCTGAGCTTAGTCGAAGTCCTGTAATTACGAGGCTTCGACTAAGCTCAGCCTGACAAAAAAACTTCTTTTTTAAGGCATCATACTTTTTACATTACCTTCTGATTTTAATTGTCACAGCTCCAAAAATAGTATTTTATGCGTTTAGTTTGAAATTTTTGTAAAACAAAATTGAGAGTTTGATAAAAAACGTATCTTTGCCGAAAATATTCATATTTTGGTATGACGAGGAAATTTTTATTATTATTTTTGGGGATATTCCTAAGTGTTTCGGTGTATGCTCAAAAAAAATATACTTTCAGTGGACATTTTGTTGATGCCTCAAATGGAGAGTTGTTGTTGGGAGTTAATTGTATTATCAAAGAATTAGGTACGGGAACAACTTCCAACGAGTATGGTTTTTTTTCCATTACACTTCCCGAAGGAAAATATACCATATCTATTGAGTCTATGGGATTTATGACCATTACGGAGGAATTGGTATTGGATAAAAATATCCGTAAAGATTACAAATTATCTGCCGAAGCAATTGAATTGGATGGAGTAGAGGTGTTTGCCAACACTTCCTCAAAGGTGGATATCCGAAAACCTGAGATGAGTACAGTTTCCATCCCTATTTCGACTATTAAAAAGCTACCCGTACTCATCGGTGAAGTAGATATTATAAAAACTTTGTTACAGATGCCTGGAGTGAGTAACGCAGGAGAAGTGTCATCAGGCTTCAATGTGCGGGGTGGTGGAGCTGACCAAAATTTAGTACTTTTGGATGAGGCTACCATTTTTAATTCATCACATTTGTTTGGTTTTTTAAGTGTGTTCAATGCCGATGCAGTTCGTGATATGAAACTTTACAAAGGAGGAATTCCAGCGCGTTATGGAGGTAGAACTTCTTCGGTTTTAGATATTTACCAAAAAGATGGAAATCGGAATGATTTCGGAATGACAGGTGGTCTGGGGATTTTGTCCTCAAGGTTGTTAGCTGAAGGCCCTATCGTTAAGGAAAAGAGTTCTTTTCTCATAGGCGGACGCGCTTCGTATGCTCATTTGTTTTTGAAGTTTACAGATAATAAAAATTCGGCTTATTTCTACGATCTAAACACAAAATTATCCTATAAACTGAATGATAACAATACACTCTATTTATCCGGTTATTTCGGTCGTGATTTTTTTGATTTGAGCGATAATTTGAGAAATGTCTATGGTAATGCTTTGTTTAATTTACGCTGGAATCATTTGTTCAACGACAAGCTTTTTTCTAATTTATCGTTGATTTTTAGTGATTATTATTACGGTTTTATGTTTAATTACATTGGATTTCAGTGGGATTCAGGTATCAAAAACTTCAATTTGAAATATGATTTTAAAAATTATATATCTGAAAAATTCAAACTTTCCTATGGAGTTCAAGGTTTGTACTACGTTTTTATACAAGGAAAATTATCCCCAAGTTCTCCCGACTCGAATATCAAAGAGCAATATCTACCTAATAAATATGCCTTTGAAAATGGGTTCTACATTGATGCAGAACATAGTATAACCTCTTCGTTGAATTTGTCTTACGGACTTCGATTAAATTCCTTCTACCATTTGGGAAGTCGAGAAATAAACCGTTATGCTAACGATCAACCAGTTACGTTCAATCCTAATCGAGGTGTATATCAAAAAGGAGTTCCTATCGGTACTGATTATTACCCTAATAATAAGATAATAGATTTGTTCAGTCACCTTGAGCCACGTTTGACCTTATCGTATGCTCTGAATGATAATCGTTCGTTTAAAGCAAGTTATGGTAGAAATGCTCAATATTTGCATCTCATTTCAAACACTTCATCACCAAGCCCATTAGATGTTTGGACGCCAAGTGACCAATATTTAAAGCCACAAGTTAGCGATCAGTATGCTGTCGGATTTGCTACTAACTTTGCTGAAGACAGGTATAGTTTTGAGGCTGAAACCTATTACAAAACTACCCGAAATAGGTTGGATTATATTGATGGAGCTGATTTGATTGCGAATAAAGCCATAGAACAAGTGGTGTTGAACGGGCATAGTCGTGCTTATGGTTTGGAGTTGTTGTTGCGTAAAAATACGGGAAAATTAACAGGATGGATAGCCTACACCTTGTCTAAATCCGAGCAACAAACCCCAGGTCGCACACCTCAAGAAACAGGAATTAACAACGGAGAATGGTATAGTACACCGTATGACAAACCTCATGATTTGTCCATTACGGCAACCTATGCTTTGAGTCCTAAATGGACTTTTGGGGCTATTTTTAATTTACAAACGGGACTTCCAGCCAATTTTCCTGTGGGAACGTACCAATATCTAAATATGATTGTTCCAAATTACAGCAAACGCAATGAATATCGCTTGCCAACGTACCACCGATTAGATATTTCAGCAACTTACACGCCTCAAAAACAACATAAGCGCTGGAAAAGCGAATGGAATTTTGGAATTTATAACCTTTATAACCGAAAAAACGCTGTTTCTATTTCCTTTCGTGAAAATTCAGATACTCACTTGAATGAAGCTGTCAAGTTGTCGATTTTTGGGATTATTCCAAGTGTAACCTATAACTTTACTTTTTAAAATGAGAAAAATTTATACCATAATATGTATGCTTTCGTTCGCACTGAGTTCGTGTGAAGAAGTCATTACTTTAGACATAGATAATGAAAAACCTCAATTGGTGGTAGATGCCTATATTGATTGGAAGAAAGGAGATACTCAAGCCATTCCCGTAGTGCATTTGAGTTACACAACCGATTATTACAGCAATCTTCCTTCGCCAAAAGCCACTGGAGCAGCTGTTAAAATTACTACTTACCATAGTGAAGAATATATTTTGCAAGAGATTAGTCATCAGCAATTTGCAAATATTTTTCCACCGACAGAATACCCAACAGTATCCAACCATCTAGGAGGAACTATTTACGCCTTTCCTGACGGAATTACTCCTGTTTTGGGGCGGGATTATATCTTGCATATTGAGTATGAAGGGGAAAAATACGTAGCTAAAGCTCGTATGAAGGAAACAGCTATTGTTGATCCCTCACGAACACAACAAAATGACAACGGAGGAATTTTTGGAAATAAAACCGAAGCTCGATTCTTCTTTAATGGATTTGCTAATGAAGAAAATGCTTATTTGGTGCGAATGAAACACAAACAGAAAGAAGATAGATATACTTTGGATGATAAATTCATCGCTGATCAAAAGTTCTTTTTCACAACCAATGGTTTCCAAGAGGAGTTGAAAAAAGGTGATCAAATTTATGTCTCTTTATATCGTATATCATATGAATATAAACAAATCATAGACTTTTTGGCGGACGTAGCCATTAACGACCAAGGTAGGGGAGCAGGACCTCCATCCAATAACATTCCTGCTCGTATTTTAGGAAATGTAACACATGAAACCAATCCAAAGAAAAATCCGTTAGGAGCTTTTCGTGTAGGGCAGTATTCTGAATTTCAATATATTGTTAAGTAGAAGTGCAATGTTTTGATTATTGTTCTGAGATTAAAAACATAAGTTTAATTTCATATTGGTTTTCTTGATATTTTCGAACTTTCGCCTTTATTTAAGTTCTGCTAAGTCGCACAAACATAAAAAATGAAAATAGCTGTTGTAGTTCTAAATTGGAATGGAAAGCATCTTTTGGAAAAGTTTTTACCTTCATTGGTAAAATATTCGCCTCAAGCATCTCTTTATTTGGTTGACAATGCCTCGACAGATACCTCTGTGGAATACGTTAAAAATACGTTTTCGGATGTTCATATTGTTAGTTTACCTACTAACGAGGGCTATGCTCGAGGGTACAATCAAGGGTTACAGCAGATTGAAGCAGATGTATATTGTTTATTAAATTCAGATATTGAAGTAACTGAAAATTGGTTGATTCCGATTGAAAAATTGTTCAAAAACCCTGAAATAGGGGTTGTACAGCCCAAAATATTAGATTATAAGGATAAAAACCACTTTGAATACGCTGGAGCTGCGGGTGGTTTTATTGATAAATATGGTTTTCCTTTTTGTAGGGGACGTATTTTTGATGTTGTAGAGCAAGATTTAGGACAGTACGATACTGAAATGGATGTGTTTTGGGCATCGGGAGCCTGTTTTTTTATTCGTTCAGATGTTTTTAAACAGATGAATGGATTCGATGAGGATTTCTTTGCTCATCAAGAAGAAATAGACCTTTGTTGGCGGATACATAGATTTGGAAAACGGGTTGTTTATACCCCACAGAGTAAGGTTTTTCACGTAGGAGCAGCCACCCTGCCCACCGATAATCCTAAAAAGACCTATTTGAATTTCAGGAATGGATTGTTCATGCTACTTAAAAATTTGCCACAGAAGAGAAAATATCGAATTTTATTTTTACGAATGTTGTTGGATGGAATTGCAGGAGGACGTTTTCTTTTCCAAGGAAAAATAAGCTTTACATGGGCAATTTTCAAGGCTCATATGAGTTTTTACAGATATTTTTTTAAATTTAAAAACAAAAGAAAAGGAACTGATTTTCTGTTATATTATGAAGTAGAATCTATTGTTTGGGAATATTTTATTAAAAATAAAAGAACTTTTAACAAATTAAAATAGTATTTTTGCCTTTATATAAACCTTTAAAATTAAATATAATGAGAAAGATTTTTGTAGCTATTTCATTAGTGAGTTTGGTAACAGTTTCGTGCGTATCGAACAAGAAATATGCAGAGCTAGAACAAAAGTACAAACAAACAGATGAATTACTAAACACGGCAACTGTCAAATTGAATGCTTGTTTGAAAGATTATGAAAAATTGCAGTATCAAGTGTCAAGCCTAAAAAATGAAAATGATTTGTTGCGTGAAAACAATCAGCAATTGATTAATAATATGGGTAATTTGACAACCTTAACCCAAAAAGGAGCTGAAAATCTTGAAAAATCATTGGAAAGTCTTCGTGAGAAAGATTTGACAATCAGAAACTTAAGAGATGCAGTAACTCGTCGTGATTCTATCAACTTAGCCTTAGTGCAAAGTTTAAAGGGAGCCATTGGTAACTTAGACGACCAAGATATTGAAGTGAAAGTTGAAAAAGGAGTTGTTTTTGTAAATATTTCTGATAAGTTGCTGTTCAGCAGCGGAAGCTATGCAGTTACTAACCGTGCTAAAGAGGTGTTAGGTAAAGTGGCTTTGGTTGTGAAAAATAAGCCTGATTTTGAGTTTATGGTTGAAGGACATACTGACAATGTACCGTATAAAGCTAATACAGTTATTAAAGATAATTGGGATTTGAGCGTACTTCGTGCAACTGCAATCGTTCGTATATTACAAAAAGATTTTGGTGTAAGTCCAGAGCGTATGACGGCAGCAGGACGTAGCGAATACATACCAGTTACAACTAATGACACCAAAGAAGGAAAAGCTCAAAACCGTAGAACACGCATCGTAGTACTTCCTAAACTTGATCAATTCTATAATATGATAGAAGAAGGAATGAAAGATCCGGCTATTAATAAATAATTAAATAGTTTAAAGAAGCTGTCCAAAAAGTAATTTGTTGTTTTGTTATTTTAGTTTGTTGAGCTCTTGTTCAATTGTAGACATAAATCTTGCAAGTACAGATTTTCTAATTTCAACACGAGAATATTGCTCAACAGAATCTAAATCAATTGCAAGAGAAGAAAAAAAATACTTTTATGACAGCTTCTTTTTTATTGAAAGTTATTCCAATTTAATTATATTCAGTATCTTTGTCATTGGATTTGTTTAAGAATCCGATAGATAATGAAGAAAAAAAAGAGAAAATATAATAAAAAACCATCGGTTCAACCTCGAAAGTCTGATGTTACCACACCTCAATTACCGAAACCCAAAGAGGATGTTTCTGAGGAATCTAAACCTAAGGTAGACACTTCTCAAATTCCTATTGTAACAGATATAAACCCTAAAATACATAATTCAAGACCGCGTTCAAAGAAAAAAAGTAGAAGAGGGGATTGGCAAACTTTCTTGCGAGAGGTCAGGAGGTTTATTGACATGCTCTCGCCTATAGAAAAATCTGTAATTATTACGCTTTCTTTCATAATATGTATTTTGGTCTTAATGTTGCGTGTTCAGCTTAAAGCTAAGGAAGCTGAAATTATGTTGGAAATGAATTTTACTCCAGAAGTTGCTCAATTTGATATTCCTCCTGAAGAAAGCAAGGCTGAACAAGGCATAACGGAACAAACAAGGATTACTATAAAAACTTATAATGAAGCAGATAGAGCTTTAAAACACGCTGATGAGCCTTTCAAAACCTTAGATGAAATTTTAGCAGAACGCGAAATGAAAGAGGCTAGTGAGTCATTGCTAACGGATAAAATTTCCGATGTTGTAGTTACAACAGATGTCGGGATAGAACAAAACCAGCAAGGCGTCAAAAGAGAAGAAGTTGTCAATAAAAACACTTTAATAAAGTATGCTTTAGTCGATAGAGAAGTCAGGGGCGATTTGCCTAATCCTGTATTTACGTGTGAGGAAGAAGGCAAGGTCGTTGTTGACATAAAGGTCAATGAAGAAGGCAAAGTAGTAACAGCTTCCATAAATCGAGAGCATTCAACTACCACTAATGGTTGCTTAGTTGAGAATGCTCTGGCGTATGCTCGTCAAGCACGATTTAATGTCTATTTGGACAGAAAAATGCAAAGCGGTACAATCACCTATTTTTTTCAATCTAAACGATAAAATCTTATGATAAAAAATGTAATTGTTTTTTTTACAATAGTTTGTGCGTTTTTCTCATGCAATGGTTTGGGATCACAAAAAACACGCAATTACAATCTCAAAGTTCAACCACAAAAAAAGGAATATCATCTAAACGATACCGTTCAACTCTCTGTTTCTGATAATGATTTTGGAGAAGCGGTGGCTTCGGTAAGTTATAAAATCAATGGAGAGGAGCTTACGTCCATGGAGGGATCTTATCTTTTAAAAAATATAAAATTAGGTAAGCAAATTATTGAAATTGAGGTGGTAACAGAGAGTGGGAAAGAATATACGTTCCAAAAAGAATTGACAATTTTGGCAGATAAAGCCCCCAAACTCTACACTTACAGAATTATAAATCAATACGATCATGATAAAACTGCTTATACCCAAGGGCTTGAATTTGTGGGAGATACTCTTATAGAAAGTACGGGGCAATATGGAAAATCAACTCTACGAAAGTGGAATGTTTTTACAGGACAAGAGTATAAAAAAATCAATTTAGCGTCTCAGTACTTTGGGGAAGGAGTTACTGTTTTTGATAATAAAATTTTGCAACTGACATGGCAAGAAAACTTAGGTATTGTCTATGATTTGGATTTGAATCAGCAGCAAACATTTGCCTACGGGAAAAGTAAAGAGGGTTGGGGTTTGTGCTACGATGGAAAAAAAATCTATAAAAGTGATGGTACGGAGAAAATATGGATATTAAATCCGAATACGTATCAAGAGGAAGATTTTATACAAATTTCTACTGATAAATCCTTATTTTCAAATGCAAACGAGTTGGAATGGGTGAACGGGAAAATTTACGCCAATACCTACCAGAAAGATGGAATAATGATTATCAATCCCCAGAATGGGGCTATTGAAGGTATTGTGGATATGCGTGGGTTGAAAGAAAAAGTGGAACAAATACCTGAATTAGATGTGTTAAATGGGATTGCTTATCACCATAATAGAAAAACGTTTTTTATAACAGGAAAAAATTGGAATAAAATTTTCGAAGTAGTTTTTGAAGAAAAGTAGGGACTTAGTTTTCTACGTTTTTTCTCTATCATCACATACACGACCTGATTTTTAAAATCGTGAATAAATTCAACTTGAGGTTTAATTGGTTGGTATGTAGATAGTTAATAGGATAAAACTGATAAACCTTTTTGATAATACGTCATAAATCATTTTTTTTATGTAAGTTTGCCAAGTTACAAGTATATTTTGGCACTTATTTTGCCCTTTCACAGAGAATTAATTAATATAGAAAACCTGTAGTAATGAAAAAAATTTCAGCATCTTTACTTTTATTTTTCATATCCTTTGCATCCTGTAGTTTTGCAAAAAAGTTTGAAAATCCTGACAAAGACAAACTATTGTTGGAGATTGTACAGTACGTGCTTAGTAATGGACATTTCAGTCCTATGCAAATCAACGACGAGTTTTCTAAAAAAATGTACAAAAGCTATATCGAGCAATTGGATAGCCAAAAACGTTATTTTCTACAATCGGATATCAACGAGTTTAAAAAATACGAAACTCGTTTGGATGATGATTTGAAACGAGGCGATATTTCATTTTTTAATCTCACATACAGCCGTTTGATGCAACGAATGAAAGAATCGCAAGAAATTGCAAAGCAGATATTTAAAAAACCGATTGATTTTAATTCTAAAAAAACAATAAGCACTGATTTTGAAGAAATTCAATATGTTAAAACAAAAACCGAAATGCAAAATCGATGGAATCAGATCATCACTTTTTCGGCTATTTCCAATTATTTAACCAAAGAAAAGGAAGAAAATACAAAGTTGGAGAAAGATAGCACCTACAAAGTGAAGTCTGCTGAGGAATTAAAAAAAGAATCGGTGGAGAATGCTGAAAAAACACTCACAGAAATTTTTTCGATTTATGACGATATGCTCGAAGAAGAATGGTTTTCCATATATGTGAATGCTTTTGCTGAGACCTTTGATCCACACACCAACTATATGGCTCCCGACATCAAAAAAAGTTTTGATCAAGGAATGTCAGGAAAATTTGAAGGTATTGGAGCTCAATTACAGAAAAAAATTGACGGTATTCGAGTTACAACAATCATTCTAGGAGGGCCTGTTTGGAAAGCTAAAGCATTGGAAGTGGGAGATTTAATTCTCAAAGTAGCTCAGGGCAAAGAAGAACCTGTTGATGTTGTTGGAATGCGTTTGGATGAGGCTATTAAACTCATAAAAGGGCCAAAAGGGACTGAGGTGCGTTTGACTGTTAAACGTGTGGATGGAACTATCGAAACGGTGGGTGTGATTCGGGACATTGTTGAAATGGAAGAAACCTATGCAAAATCAGTGATAGTGGATCATAACGGCAAAAAATATGGAATTATAGACTTACCCAAGTTTTATATGGATGTGGAGAACTACAATTCCAAAAATGCCGCAACCGATATGGCAATTGAGGTTGAGAAGTTAAAAAAGCAAGGTGTTGCTGGAATCATTGTTGATTTGCGAAACAACGGTGGTGGCTCGTTACGTTCAGTGGTCGATATCGCAGGGTTGTTTATCAAATCAGGGCCTGTGGTGCAGGTCAAATCTTCCCAAGGGCGTGTTGATAATCTCGCTGACACCGATTCACGTACGCAATGGGATGGTCCCTTGGTAATTATGACTAATGAATTGTCAGCTTCAGCATCCGAAATTTTAGCGGCTGCAATGCAAGATTATAAACGTGCTATTGTTATGGGGGGTAAACAAACTTTTGGGAAAGGAACGGTACAAACTTTTGCTGATTTGAATCAGTATGTTCGACAAAATTCATTCGGCGATTTGGGAGCTTTGAAGATTACGATTCAAAAATTCTATCGTATTAACGGGGGGTCAACTCAGCTCGAAGGAGTGAAAAGCGATATTGTTATGCCCGATAAATACAAGTATATTGATGTGGGAGAACGCGATATGTCTAATGCTATGGTTTGGGATAAAATTAAAAGTCAGCAGTACGTACCTCTGAAAAACGATGAGTTGTTTGCACGTGTAATAGCTAATAGCCAAAAGAGAATACAAGAAAATCCAAATTTCAAATTGATAGACGAAAATGCGAAATGGATTAAGCAACAACAAGATGAGAATATATTTCCATTAAACTATGAGGCGTACAAAAAACTCATGGAAAAAAATGAAGAAGAATCAAAGCGTTTCAAAGCTATTTCCGAATATAAATCAAACTTAAAGTTCTCTTCTTTGCCAAGTGATGAAGCTAAAATTGGTAAAAACGAAGATTTAAAGTTTCGTAGAGACCGTTGGCATGAAAACTTACAAAAAGACATTTATTTGGAAGAAGCCGTGAATGTTTTGGAAGATTTGGCTCAAAAATAACAAATGAAATATTGAGATTTAGAGTTTCTGAATCTCAATGTTTTTTTTAATCGATGTTTTCAGTTCCAATCTACGAAGTACTTTTATCAGACGACTAAGTGAATCTACACAAAAAGCGTTCTTTTGTACTCAAATTGAAATTAAGATTGTTGAGGTAAACATAGCGTTTAATATAAAAGATATTGAAACTAAAATTGTATATTTGCCGACAATAAAAGAAAGGGAAATGCAGAAAATAATTATCGCTATAGACGGATATTCATCCACGGGGAAAAGTAGTACGGCTAAGGTTGTTGCCAAGAAATTAGGGTATGTTTATGTGGATACTGGAGCAATGTACCGAGCTGTAACTTATTTGGCAATGCAAAAAGGATTTGTTGAAAAAAAAACAGTAGAAAACACTGATAAACAGCAAGATGAACAGACAGTTTATCTTAAAGAGCAAGAATTACTGACGGCTTTAAAAAATTCAGATATTAAGTTTAAATATAATCCCGAGTTACAGTTTTCTGAAATCTACTTGAATGATGTTAATATAGAGAAAGAAATCCGATCAATTGAAGTGGCTAATTTGGTGAGTGAAGTAGCGAAAGTAGCGAGTGTACGTGCTTATTTAGTTGATTTACAAAGGAAATTTTCAGAAGAGAAAGGCATTGTAATGGACGGAAGGGACATTGGTTCAGTAGTGTTCCCCAATGCAGAGCTGAAGATTTTCATGACAGCTTCCGAACAAATTCGAGCTGAGCGTCGCTACAAAGAATTGCTAGAAAAAGGCGAAGAAGTATCGTTTGAAGAAGTTTTAAAAAACGTTCAATATCGAGATTTTTTAGATACCACACGCAAGGAGTCTCCTTTGTTGAAAGCTAAAGATGCTGTTGAAATCGATAATTCCAATTTGACGTTTGACCAGCAAGTACAGAAAATACTCGACTTAGCAAACCAGCGAATTTCAGACGAAACAGTTTAATTCCTTTAACCAAAAAAATCAAAAGTTTCGTTTTGGAGCATATTCGAATTATTTAAATTAATTATCACTGAATTAATTATTAAATTCGTATTTATTCAAAAAATATAGCAATTTAAAGCTATAAAATCACTTTCTATATAAATGATAAAAGCAACTAATATACATAAAACATACAGCGGTTTAGAAGTACTCAAAGGAGTTGATATTCACGTACATAAGGGAGAAATTGTTTCGATTGTTGGAGCTTCAGGAGCTGGGAAAACTACGCTTTTACATATTTTAGGTACACTTGATTTAGCAAATCAACAGCAAGATAGTTCATTGGTAATCAATGACGTAAATGTTAATGAACTATCATCGAAGTCCTTGTCGAAATTCCGTAATGAGCATATTGGGTTTATTTTCCAATTTCATCAGCTACTACCCGAATTTACAGCACTTGAAAACGTGTGTATTCCCGCTTTTATTAAAGGAACAGCAAAGAAAGAGGCGGAAAACAGAGCTAAGGAACTGTTATCATTTTTAAATTTATCAGACCGTATTCATCATAAACCCAGTGCTTTATCAGGTGGAGAGCAACAACGTGTTTCGGTAGCAAGAGCTTTGATGAATCATCCAGCAGTAGTACTTGCTGATGAACCCAGTGGCAACTTAGATTCGGAAAGTGCCGAGAATTTGCATCACTTGTTCTTTGAGTTGCGAAAAACTTTTAATCAGACTTTTGTGATAGTTACACATAATGAGGATTTAGCGAATATGGCAGACCGAAAATTAACAATGCTTGATGGTAAATTCATATGATAATTAGTGATTTAAAAGATTTTTTAGACGAGAAAGTACTGAAATATAATCGACCAGAATTTGTTGAGACCGATCCCTTACAGATTCCTAAAAGGTATTCCGCTAAGGAAGATGTAGAAATATCAGGTTTTTTAGTTTCGGTTATTGCGTGGGGATTGCGAAAGTCTATTATAAATAACGGATTGAAAATGATGGACTTAATGGGGAATGCACCTTACGATTTTGTGATGTCGCATACTCAAAATGATTTGAAGCGTCTGCAAAATTTTGTCCATAGAACGTTTAACGGACAAGATTTCGAGCAATTTATTATCAGTTTAAAACATATTTATACGCATTATGATGGATTGGAAAACGCTTTGGCTGATAGTGTTGAAAACAACGATTTACAGTTAGGAATTTCAAATTTTAAAAGTTTGTTTTTCAAGGATTTAAAATATAATCGTTCTCTCAAACACTTGCCTGACCCTCGTAAAGGTTCCGTAGCAAAACGTATCAATATGTATCTGCGTTGGATGGTTCGCAATGACAATTCAGGGGTCGATTTGGGTATTTGGAAGCGTATTTCCCCTGCGATGTTATCCTGCCCGTTAGATGTACATTCAGGTAATGTGGCACGTTCTTTGGGGCTGATTACGCGTCCGCAAAATGATATAAAGGCTTTAACGGAATTGAACGATCATTTACTACGATTCGACCCTAACGATCCCGCTAAATACGACTTTGCTTTGTTTGGATTAGGAATCTTTGAAGGTTTTGCATGATGGTAACTATTTATCTTATGGAAGTCTTATAAAATTTATAAATAATAAATCTTATTGAAGTTTAATTTAAAAAATAATTGTAAAAATGAAAAAAATATTCACTATTTTAGCTTTATTGATGTTTGTATTGGTAAAAGCACAAACAGGAACGGAAAAAAATACTATTTATCAATTTACTGTTAAAGATATTAGTGGCAAAAAGTTTGATTTTTCGAAACTCAAAGGGAAAAAAATAATGATTGTCAATACAGCTTCCAAATGTGGGCTTACTCCTCAGTATGAGGGATTGGAGGCTTTGTATAAAAAATATAAAGATAAGAATTTTATAATTATTGGATTCCCTGCTAATGATTTCAAATCGCAAGAACCAGGTACAAATTTTGAAATTGCACAGTTTTGTAAAGTGAATTACGGCGTAACTTTTCCTTTGATGGAAAAAATTACAGTAAAAGGAGATGACATTCATCCCATATATCAATTTTTGACTCAAAAGAGTAAAAACGGAGTGCAAGATTCTGAAGTACAATGGAATTTCCAGAAATATTTAATCGGAACAAACGGAAAATTAGAAAAAGTAATTTCACCACGCACCCAACCGGATGATCAGGAGATTATCAATTGGATTGAAAATTAAGTTATTACATAGATGAAATTAGATATATTAGCTTTTGGAGCACATCCCGATGATGTAGAATTAGGTTGCTCAGGAACGATTGCTAAAGAAGTGTCTCTTGGTCGGAAAGTAGGAATTGTAGACCTTACACAAGGTGAGTTAGGTACACGTGGTAACGCGCAAATCCGTAAGCAAGAGGCTAGGGAAGGAGCAAGGATTTTAGGAGTGGAGATACGTGAAAATTTAAAATTTGCTGATGGATTTTTTGTTAATGATCAAGCTCATCAGTTGGAAGTTATCAAAATGTTGCGTAAATATCGTCCTGAAATTGTACTTTGTAATGCTATTGATGACCGGCATATAGACCATGGCAGAGGTAGCAAATTGGTAAGTGATGCTTGTTTTTTGAGTGGGCTTCGGAAGATAGAAACTGTACACGAGGGAGTTACACAAGAAGCATGGAGACCCAAGGTTGTTTATCATTATATTCAATGGAAAAATATTGAACCAGATTTTGTAGTTGACATTTCAGGGTTTATGGATAAAAAATTAGCATCGGTTTTGGCATATAAAACTCAATTCTATGATGCAAATAACAATGAACCTAATACCCCGATTTCTGATAAAAACTTTTTGGATAGCGTAACCTATCGAGCCAGAGATTTAGGTCGGTTGATTGGTGTGGATTTTGCTGAGGGATTTACAATGGAACGCGTGGTAGCTGTAAATACGTTATATGATTTAAAATAAAAATAGAAAGAAAAATGAAACTTATTTTATTGACAATAGGGATTTTAGCACTTTGTATAGCAGGAATAGCTATCAAAATATGGGCAAAAAAAGGTGGAAAATTTTCAGGTACGTGTGCCAGTCAAAATCCGCATTTAAACAAAACGGGAGAACCTTGTGGTTTCTGCGGAAAGATGCCTGAGCAACAAGAATGTGGTAAGGAGTAAATTCTCGAAAATTAGGATATTCACAAAATGCGAAAATTAGCAAATAGCGAATTGATTCGATTGGATGTTGATGCGTTTAAAAAAGCTCCAAAAACTCCATTAATAGTTATTTTGGATAACGTTCGGAGTCTAAATAACATAGGTTCTGTTTTTAGAACAGCAGATGCTTTTTTGGTCGAAAAAATATACCTTTGTGGCATCACGGCAACTCCTCCAAATAAAGAAATTCACAAAACAGCATTGGGAGCTACAGAAAGCGTCTGTTGGGAATATGCCGAAGATACACTTTCAGTAGTGAATAGTTTAAAGACTCAAAATGTGAAAGTTATCAGTATTGAACAAACTGAAAATGCTGTAATGCTCAATGAGTTTCAGCCTCAAAAGGAACAAAAATACGCTTTAATCTTTGGAAATGAAGTCAAAGGAGTGGAGCAAGAAGTGGTTTCGGCTTCTGATGGGGTCATTGAAATTCCTCAATATGGAACGAAGCATTCACTCAACATCTCAGTAAGTGCAGGAATTGTTATTTGGGATTTATGGCAGAAGATTTATGGTAATTAAATTTATCAAAAAACAAATGAATCGACAAAATGATATATACATTTGATTTATCATTTATCTGTAAAAATGTAACGACACGGCTAAAAGGCCGTGTTTTTTATTCCAAGTTTATGTATTAAGATTTAATCAATCGTTTTGAGAAGTTTGTATACTTATTGAGCTGAGGTAGCCGAATGAATCAATTTGTCATTTGCCAATTAATACGTACCTTTGCGGTCTAAATATACGAACAATGGCACATTTACGATATGTACGAAAATATTTTTTTAAATACCGATACCATCTGATTTTAGGGATATTCATCACGATTTTAGCACGTATTTTTTCGCTATTTATGCCTGAATATGTTCAAAATTCGATTATAGCCATTGAGGAATATGCTAAATCATCGGATAAAAATGGAAACATTGTTCAACTTTTGATACAATATGCTTTAATAATTATCGGAGCAACTATAATTTCGGCTATTCTTACGTTTTTTATGCGTCAATTAATCATAAATGTATCTCGATATATTGAATTTGATCTAAAAAATGATATTTTTGTTAAATATGAAGAGCTTTCATTGAGTTTTTACAAAAGAAATCGTACAGGTGATTTGATGAATCGCATCAGTGAGGATGTAAGTAAGGTACGCATGTATGTTGGTCCAGCTATCATGTACAGTGTTCAAACCATTACTTTATTTGCATGTGTTATTCCGTTGATGCTTTACACTTCGGTGGAATTGACGCTTTATACTTTAATTCCTTTACCGATTCTTTCAGCTTTGATTTATGTGATGAGTAGGAAAATAAACCGCGAAACTTTGGTTGTTCAGCAGTTTCTTTCCGATTTATCAACATTTTCGCAGGAATCTTTTTCAGGAATAAACGTCATTAAGGCCTACAATAATGAGCCTTTGGTTAATCAGCAACTTTCCGACCTAGCGGAACGAGGACGTCAGAAGAATATCAAATTAGCTAAAATTCAAGCTATTTTCTTTCCTACTATGATTCTAATGATCGGGTTGAGTTTGATTTTTGTGATTTTTATGGGAGGTCGGTTGTACTACTTAGGAGAGATTACCTCTATTGGAGTGATAGCCAAATTTAGTATTTATGTGATGATGCTCACGTGGCCAGTAGCTACGGTAGGGTGGGTAAGTTCGATAGTTCAACAAGCCGAAGCGTCGCAAAAACGAATTAATGAATTTTTGGCAGAAATTCCTGATATTCGTAATCATAATCCTAATATTGAAAAAATTAATGGGAATATTCGCTTTGAAAATGTGAGCTTTACATATGCAGATACAGGTATTGAAGCGTTGAAAAATGTATCATTTGATATTCCTAAAGGACAAACTGTAGCTATTATTGGAAAAACAGGTAGTGGGAAAACTACAATCATCGATCTAATTGCTCGGATGTATGATGTGTCGAAAGGAGAAATTTATATAGATAGTAAGCCTATTAGAGAGGTAAATTTGCACAGTTTGCGAGAAGCCATTGCTGTGGTGCCACAAGAATCATTTCTGTTTTCCGATACCATAAAAAATAATTTGTTATTTGCTAATAAACAAGCAACTGATACTCAAATCGTAAAAGCCACTCAAGAAGCAGCCGTACACGATAATATAATGGATTTCACCCATCAGTATGATTCTATTTTGGGTGAGCGTGGTGTTTCGCTTAGTGGGGGACAAAAACAACGGATTTCCATTGCACGAGCTTTACTTAAAGATGCAGAAATTTATTTATTAGATGATTCACTTTCAGCTGTGGACACAGAAACGGAGGAAAAAATATTACAGAATTTACACGCCACATTAAAAAACAAAACAGTGGTTATTGTCAGCCATCGAGTATCGGTGGCTAAAAATGCAGATAAAATTTTTATGCTCAATGAAGGAGAATTGGTAGAAAGTGGTACGCACGAATCCTTGTTGCAACAAAATGGATTCTACAAGGCGTTTTATGATTCTCAAGTGTGATTTTGATATTTCCGGATTTATTGCTACCTTGCGACGTTGTTTTTCTCAAATGATTCTATGAAAAAAATATTATTAGCCAGTACATCAACTATTTATGGAGGTACCTACTTGTCATATTTGCAGGAAGAGTTAGCCGTTTTTTTTGCAAATGTTGATGAAATTTTGTTTGTACCCTACGCACAGCCTAGTGGTGTGTCATATGATGAATATACGCAAATTGCTCAAAAAGGATTTGAGAGTATAGGTAAGAAAATTGTGGGATTGCATACTTTTGAAAATCCCAAAGAAGCAATTTATCGAGCCAAAGCCATTTTCACAGGCGGAGGCAACACCTTCCTATTAGTTACTCGGCTTTATCAGTTTGATTTGATGGGAACGCTACGAGAGGTTATTGAAAGCGGAATACCCTACTTTGGTACCAGTGCCGGTAGTAATATTGCAGGACTAACGATGCAAACAACCAATGATATGCCTATAATTTATCCCCCAAGTTTTGATACTTTGGGAGTAGTACCTTTTAATTTGAATCCACATTATCTTGATCCTGATCCCGACAGTAAACACAAGGGTGAAACTCGGGAAACACGGATTAAAGAGTTTCATAAGCTTAATCATACTCCTGTGGTTGGGTTGCGTGAAGGTAGCAGTATTCTTTTCGAAAGTAATAGATTTATTTTAAAAGGGACATTAACTGCTCGTATATTTCTTAAAGATAAAGAGCCTTTTGAAGCGACCAAAGAAGATTTTTCATCGTTATTTAAAGATATAAAGCAGTAATTTTAGAGTAAATCACAGTGTAATTTATTTCGCGTGATGAATAAGTCATAAGCGAAAAACTGCATTATAAGATTATTTGGTTGTGTTATAAAAAGTATGATGTTAGTTTTGATTGTCAGGCTGAGCGTAGTCGAAGCCTCGTAATTACAGGGCTTCGACTACGCTCAGCCTGACAGAAATATCCACTTTATTAAAAGTATCATACTTTTTACAACACTTCCGATTATTTGAACCATTCAATAAGAAATAATAAAATGACAACAATACTAAATCACCAAGATATAGAGAACAAAATCAGACGTATTGCATATCAGATTTACGAAAAACACTTGAACGAATCGGAAATCATTTTAGCAGGAATCGAAGGCAATGGGTATCTGTTTGCGGAGAAGTTAAATGCTTGTCTTTCAGAAATATGCCCGTTGAAAATAGTGCTTTGCAAAGTGAAAATGAACAAGCGAAATCCTTTAGAAGGAACTTCAACATCCGTAGAATCAATGGATTACAAAAATAAATCCGTTGTATTGGTTGATGACGTACTGAATTCGGGTATGACTCTGATTTACGGTGTCAAACATTTTTTAGAAGTTCCGCTAAAACGACTTACTACCGCTGTTTTGGTCAATCGTAATCATAAAAATTTCCCTATTAAGGCAGATTTTAAGGGTATTTCCCTATCCACCAGTTTGCAAGAGCATATTTCTGTGGATTTTACAGAAGGGAATTATGTTGCTTGTTTGAACTAGTTTAGTAGCTACAGAAGAGATTGGAAGAGTTTCATTTTTAGGGTGATGTTGTACAAATTATTTCATCCGTGTAGGGAAGTAAAGCGTTTTCTTTTATAAGTTTGCGATAAGCTTAGTTATAGAAAAATCAAATTTTTATATCACAATGCCAAATTGACATATAAGACGTCATTGGCATACTTTTTTATATATGATGGAGTAGTAAAATTAAATGAATAGATAATGAGTACAGAAAAACACGTTCAAGAAGAGCCTTTATCAAACGAAGAAGTTAAAAATGAAGGTATTACGAATGAAGCAATAGAGAATATAGAAGATAAAAGTTCCATTGAAGAAGAGTTAGCAAAGGAAAAAGATAAATTTTTGCGTTTATTTGCTGAGTTTGAGAATTATAAAAAACGTACAACTCGAGAGCGTGTTGAGTTATTCAAAACCGCAGGACAAGACATTTTGTCATCGATGTTGCCTGTGATTGATGATTTTGACAGGGCGTTGGTTGAAATTTCAAAATCAGAGGATAAAAACATGTTGAAAGGAGTGGAGCTTATTTATAATAAACTTATAAACACCTTAAAATCAAAAGGTTTAGAAAAGGTAGAGGTTGCTCCTAATGATGTTTTTGATAGCGAAATTCACGATGCCATTACGCAAATTCCAGCTTTGACCGAAGATATGAAAGGGAAAATTATTGATGTGGTTGAAAAAGGATATAAATTGGGAGATAAAATTATAAGATACCCGAAAGTAGTTGTAGGACAATAACTTATCATTAAATGAAAAAAGATTACTATGAAATATTAGAAGTTGAAAAAACGGCAAATGCCGCTGAAATAAAGAAAGCATACCGCAAACAAGCCTTGAAGTATCATCCGGATAAAAATCCTGGAGACAAGGATGCAGAAGAGAAATTCAAGTTAGCAGCGGAGGCATATGAAGTGTTGAGTGATGATACCAAAAGAGCTCAGTACGACCGTTTTGGACACGCTGCTTTTGAAGGAGCAGGAGGTGGATATCATTCCTCAATGGAGGATATTTTCAGCCATTTCGGGGATATTTTCGGAGGTCATTTTTCTGGATTTTCTGGTTTTGGTGGATTTGGAGGTGGAAGTCAAACGCGTTTGCGAGGTGAAAACTTGCGAGTTCGTTTGAAAGTTACCTTAGAAGATATCGTTAAGGGAGCCGAGAAAAAAATTAAAGTTAAAAGAAAAGTGAAGGCTGAGGGAGTTACCTATAAAACTTGTCCCTCTTGTAATGGTTCAGGTCAAGTAGTTCGCCAAATGCAAACCATGCTTGGAATGATGCAAACCTCAGCACCATGTTCGTCATGTCAAGGAAGTGGTCAGATTATTGAAAATCGACCTCCTGAATCTGATAGTCAAGGGCTTAAAATATTTGAAGAAACTATTAGTGTGAAAATTCCTGCAGGTGTAATGGAGGGTGTACAGCTTAAGGTTAGTGGCAAAGGAAATGAAGCGATGGGGAAAAATAGCGTTCCAGGGGATTTATTAGTTCTCATTGAAGAACAGGAACACGAGACCCTCAAACGAGAAGGAGAAAACTTACATTACGACCTATATATCAGCTTCCCAGAAGCTGTTTTAGGAGCTTCAAAAGAAATTGAAACGGTCACAGGAAAAGTGCGATTTAAGCTGGATGAAGGAGTGCAATCTGGAAAGATATTGCGATTGAAAGGCAAAGGGATTCCCAGTCTAAATGGTTATGGGACAGGTGATTTGATTATTCACGTGAATGTTTGGACACCTAAAAATTTGACTGAAAAACAAAAAGAATTTTTTAGAGAAATGCGAGATAATGAAAATTTCACACCAAAAGTAGAAAAAACGGATAAATCGTTTTTTGAAAAAGTGAAAGATATGTTTTCATAGAGAGATTGATTATGTTGTTTTATTAGGCTTCGACTATGTCCGTTTTATGAGCGATGTAGTCGAAGTTTGTTTTTTTTGAATAGCGAATCAACCTTTTGATTTACTTATATATCTTGTCTAAAAACAAGTACATTTGGTTAATGTTTATTAATCCTATATAACAAATTGAATAAAACGATGGGATATGCAATAAATGTTAAATAAATACAAAAAACAATATTTTTGAATAGTAATTTATTTTAGTTTACTATCTTTATCCGTCAGATAATTAGTATGACCAAAAAGGATATATTTGTTGAATTAAAAAAACGTATGAAAAAAGTTTTATTTGTAATGATAACCTTGTTTACAGGGATGTTATCAGCTCAATCCACCGAAGTAAAAGGAACTGTGTATAGCGTTCAAGATAACAAAGGGATAGCTAACGTACATGTGTTGAATTTGAATAACGTTAAAGGTACTACTACCAATGAGCAGGGTGATTTTTCTATAAAGGCAGCTGTTAACGATACCTTGTATTTATCTTTTTTAGGGTATAAATCTATTAAAGTTTTGGTAACCAATGATATGATTCGCTTTCCTGATACTAAAATAGGGATGACTGAGTTGGCGTACGCTTTGGAAGAAGTGGTTATAACTCCTTATAAATTAACAGGTTATTTAGATATTGATGCTAAGAATGCGCCTGTTAATGAGAATAAAAGGTATAGTATTTCAGGATTGGAGATTGGATATGAGAGTAGAGCCAATGCAAGTATGGTTGGTCGTATATTGAGTTCTGTGATGAATCCTGCTGATATGCTGTATAGGTTGTTTAGTTCTAAAGGTCAAGAAGTCAGGAAGTTACAGAAATTGAAGGATGATAACAAGTTGAGTGATGCACTTTCGCAGCGTTACGATCGAGAAACTTTACTCGAATTACTACAAGTTGATAGAGCTGAATTAGAGAATATTATACGTTCGTGTAATTACTCTAATGAGTTTATTATGTCAGCCAATGATCTACAAATTTTGGATGCAATTAGCAATTGCTATGAAGAGTATCGTGTTTTGAACAGAAAGAAAAAATAGTTTTTGCAATTATAATTTAGTTTGCAAAAGAAATCTTTTATAAACTGTGTTGCAATTCCGTTTAGTTTCGAGTTGATTTTATTGAAGAGCTACATACTCCATAAAATAAAAAAGTGTGTTGGTATAAGTGGAGTAAAAAGTAATAAAAGTAGCTCAAAATGTTATCTTTTCAGTTATTAACAGTTCATTGTTGAAAAAAAATAACGAAATGAAGTGAAAAAAATAAAAATAAAACAGATTGAAAGAATCACATGTTTTCTTTTTGTTTAACAAATAAATGATATTAGAAATTGTTATTTAAAAGATAAAGTTGTCCTTTATTAACAAAAACGTTCAGAAAAACATTTTGTTATAAAATAAAAAAGTTTGTTTTTTTTTCTGGCTACGTACAAAAGTCATTTGCATATTTCGATTAAAAAGCTATCTTTGTAGTGTTCGGATGGCAAATTTGAATTTTTAGAGAGTATAAATATGATAAAGAAATGGACGTTGACAATAGTATGTTTACTGTTGGGAGTTGTTGCTTATGGGCAATACGAAGTGAGAGGGGAAGTAGTCGATGCTAAGACTAAGAAGCCGTTGGTGGGAGCTAACGTGATTGTGCGAGGTAAACTTGTAGGTACAGCGACAGATATCAAAGGAGAGTTTATTTTACCAGTTTCTTCAAAGTCAGGAGAATTGGTGATCTCTTATATGGGGTATATTTCCAGAAGATCTTCGTATCGAATTTTGACTAATAAAAGAGGAAAGGTAAAGGTAGCACTACAATGGGACGAGAAAGGACAGACCTTAGCTGGGGTTATGGTTTCTGCACACTATAATATGTTTGATATTGCTGAAGAAAGGAAAACTCCAACTGCAGCGACTACTATTGATAGAATTGAAATCAAACGCCGTTTAGGAAACCGTGATTTTCCGGAGCTTCTTCGGCGAGTTCCATCAACGTATACAGTAAGAGGGGGAGGTTATGGAGATTCAAGTGTTAATATTCGAGGTTTCTCTAACGAAAACATCGCAGTGATGATTAATGGAATGCCAGTCAATGACATGGAGAACGGGCGTGTGTATTGGAGTAACTGGACAGGATTGTCCGACGTAACCACGGCTATGCAAGTACAACGAGGTCTTGGTGCATCCAAATTAGCCATACCTTCAGTGGGAGGAACCGTTAACATTGTGATGCGTTCTGCTTTCATGAAGCAGGGAGGAATGGTCAATGCCTATGTAGCAAATGGAGGTGAGTACAAAACTTCGGTGACGTACAATACAGGAAAAAACGAAAAAGGATTTTCATCTTCTTTCCTTTTTGGAAATGTAGGAGGCTCTAAATATGTAGATGGGACACAATTTAAGGGATACAATTATTTCTTAGCATTGGGGTATAACCCAGTAGAAAAACACGAATTCCAATTAATGCTTACAGGATCGCCTTTACAACATGATCAGAGTTCGTCATTAGTTTCCATTGCAGATGCCTTGAAATATAGTACAAATGGAAAACCAAATCGAAGATACAATGCAGATTGGGGATATTTGGATGGTAAGGAATTTAGTATCCGGAAAAATGTTTTCCACAAGCCTGTGTTCAGTTTTAATTGGGATTGGAAAGCAACAGATAGAGCCGAGGTCAATACTACTGCTTATGCTTCTTTTGGTCGTGGTTATGGAACAAGCGATTATGGGGCAAGTAGAGGATTGAAAATCAATTCATTCCGAGATTTAGAGACAGGATTATACGACTTTGATAGAATTGTTCGAAACAATCAAGAGGCTACATCTCCAGATGATGTGTTGCTTCGTTATGCAAGGGTAAATTCACACGATTGGTTTGGAATTTTAACCAATTATAAACAAAAAATTTGGGATACAGTTACCTTGGATGTTGGGTTTGATGGTAGATACTATCAGGGATATCACTATGGAATTGTTGAGAATTTCTTAGGAGCAAAGAGTATTCGTGATAATTCAAACAAAAATATAGGTGAGAATAACGTCTCTACAGTCGTAAATAATTCAAGTATTTACAATGTTTTTAAGAGTATAGATCCGATAGAAAACTCGATAATATATAACAACATAGGTAGGG
Organism: Capnocytophaga canis; assembly: GCF_043187445.1. Lineage (NCBI taxonomy): Bacteria > Pseudomonadati > Bacteroidota > Flavobacteriia > Flavobacteriales > Flavobacteriaceae > Capnocytophaga > Capnocytophaga canis. The sequence continues at coordinate 2,382,577 of NZ_CP171121.1, forward strand.
TATACTGGTTAGGAGTTTTCGGGCAATTTGAGTATGAAGAGGATGATATTTGTATGTTCGTCCAAGGTTCCATTTCTGAAAAAGGTTATCAACGCGTAGATAACTTTATGAAGGAAGGTACACATGTTCCTGGAACAACTATCGAGATGCCACGAACTACCGATTACGAAAGAATGTTGGGATTCAATGGAAAGGCAGGAATCAACAAAAATATTGACGAACGTCATAACGTGTTTGTAAACATAGGCTTCTACAGCCGACAACCTATTTTTGATGCAGTATATCGAGGTAATTTGAACTATGCAAGTCCAGACAATGTGAATGAAAAAGTTTTGGGTATTGAATTAGGATATGGCTACAAAACTGATTTTTTTAATGCTAAAGCAAATTTTTACCGAACGACTTGGACGGATCGATTCCTACGACGTGTGAACCTAAGAGATGTTGATATAAATCAGACTTCTTATTTTGCGGATATTTCTAATTTGAGTGAGGTTCATCAAGGAATTGAGTTAGAAGCTTCCTATATTGTGAATGAATATCTGAAAGTACGTGGCATGTTATCAGTTGGTGATTGGTTCTATAATGGAAATGCAGATGCAAAAACTTTTCGAACTGAAGACAGTCAGCCTTACATTTTGACAAATTCAATATCTGATAGAACTTCTCTATTGTTGGACAAATCAAAAATTGGAGGTACAGCTCAAACCACATTCGTACTCGGAGCAGAAGTTACCCCTATTGATAGGATTATAGTTAATCTGGATTGGCGATATGTGGATCGTTTGTATTCCAATATTGATATATATGCCTTTACGGATAGAAGTTTGGCAGAAAAAGGAGCTCTCCGTTTGCCTAGTTATAATTTGGTTGATTTTGGAGTTTCGTACAGGTTGCCATTATTTAAAAGTCATGTTATGAATTTTAGATTCAATGTTGATAATATATTTGATGCAACTTATATTACCGAGTCAAGCGATAGCGTTCACGCAACTGAACATAGTCAAGTTTATAAAGGAATTGATGTAAAAAACCGAGTTCACTTTGGTTTCGGTCGAACTTGGAACTTCTCAATGCGATATTCGTTCTAAGAGGGTATGGAGATATAAAAAAGAGAGAGGCTGTCCGACTTTTCGGATAGCTTCTTTTCTTTTTTAGACACTTTTGTACAAATATCTCGAATGATTATTGTGATATAACATATGAATATTTGTGTTTTTCAGACAAACTTGAAACTCGGTAAAATGCCAAAAATTGGATTTTGTATAAAAAGTTCGATTGCGATGACACAAAAATTTGTGGCTTACAAACTATTTTTGAAGAAAAGTAGTTTTTTTTGCAGAATTTATCTTCGTTTTTAAAGGATTACAGACTTTAAATCGTGGGTACACACAGATGGTCGGAGGTAAAGAAATCAAATAAGTTGAATTTGGCAAGGCAAACAAAAATCTAAATAGACGATATTAGACTTGAGAGTATCTGATTTTCAGTTAATTTAACAAGAAATAAGATTAAAAAATATGTTTACAAGATAAAATTTTGCCCTAATTCTAAAAATAGGAGGGTTGTACCTTGTTTGGGGCAGGGGGAGGTCCTATTTTTATACTTCAAAGTTGATCCGAAGCATCTCAAACAGTAAAAATCGAACAGTAGGGATAAAAACTGATAGATTTTTTACATATGCTACATTCAACTCGAAGAAGAGGAACAGACTATTTTCCTTTATTTTTTAACTTTTCAGATAAATCTGTAACCCAAATGTCCGTCAGCATAAACTCTAATTGTTTGTCATTTTTTGATTTTACAAGATTATGAATATCAGGATTTTCCATTACGTAATATGCCAATACACTTATTTTTTCGTCATCTAAGCCAAGGTCTTTTTTCAAAAACCTATTCATATTATCAATAATGTAGTTAGCCACAGCTAAATTTGTCTCATTTTTTAAAGCTTGTTTGTAATATTTTCTTTTCCCTGAAATGGCATTCAATATAGCTAAAATATTAATGGGAGGGAATCCTGAACCTGCCCAAAAATTGTTATTAGCATAGCTACGTTTCTCTTCTAAAGTTCGTTTTTTGGGCGTATATCCTAAAAAATCTTTTGCTGTAACAGTTGTTTCTTTAACTTCAACCTCTTCTAATTCAACAACTTGCTCTTTCAGTTCTATAATAAGTAACTCGTTTTCTAAATCTTCCTTATTAACACTTCGATATAAGTCTTTTTTACCCACATGGGTAAATTTAAGTACGTTCCCTACTTCTCCATGAATTAAAAATAATCCTTCAGTATCCGTAGTTACAAATTTTTTCTTATCGACATTTTGGATATGTACTCCCGGCAAAGGTTGGTTATTATGAATAACTTTACCTTTGATAACAAGATCATTTTGAGCTATTAAAGGTAAGCTAACACAAAAACACAACCACAAAAAAAAATTATTCACTTTCATTGTTCGCTTCTTGTTGTATTTGTAGCCATGAATCTATCAACATAAATTGTAAAGTCTTCGATTCTTTATTTTGCGTTACTCGATGATATTCTGGATTTTCCATTAAATAATACGCTAAATAACGTATTTCTTCTTCATCTAAATTAAGTTCTTTTTTGAGAAATTCACTCATATTATCAATGATATAGTTTGCTACTTTTAAATTTTGTTCATTCATCAGTACCTTACGCAACATCTTGGTTCGACCCGAAATTTTGTTAAGTAAGGCAATAAAACCAAATCCTCCTGCTCTACTGGTGTAAAGTTGTTTTTCGTTATAAGTACGTTGATTCGGAGTATGTTGCAAAATACCTAAGCTTTGAGCAGTAATATCAGGAGCTTTCTGAACCTCAACACCTTCCAATTCGTGAATGAGAGTACGCATTTTGATAACTACAACTGTACCGAAATCCGTCGCTTTCAGCAGACGATGTGTAGTCTGTAAACTTACATGGGTGAATTGCAAAGCATTATTTTCCGATGCAGATATGGTAAAATAACCTTCCTTATCAGTCGTTGTAAACTTTTCATTATGAAGATTTTGCACATGAACATCAGATACAGGAATGGAATCATTCATCACAATACGTCCTTGAAATATATCTTTATTCTGAGCGAAAAGCTGTACAAAAGACAAGATAAAAATAAGTATATAAAGTTTACGCATAATGTATTAAAATAATAAGCAAAACTCAGTGAAGGATTATTAATTTTACAAAGATAACTTAAGTAAAAACTATTTTTGTTTAACATTTATTGTTTTTTCCTCAATTCAATTACGGTAATTTCTGGCCAAATTCCTACACGTCCTGGAAATGCGTGATAGCCAAATCCGCGATTAACATTCAGTTTTTTTCCTGCTTCCTCATACATTCCTGCCCAATATTTATAAGTCCATTTTGAAGGACTCCATTTCACAAGTCCCTCTATTTCAATACCTACTTGCATTCCGTGTGTATGTCCGCTGAGTGTTAATTGAATGTTTTTGTTTTCAGGTAACACTTCGTACTCCCAATGCGTTGGGTCGTGGCTTAAAAGAATCTTGAAATCTTCATCTGCAACATTTTGCATTGCTTTTTCCAAATCACCATACTTTGAAAATCGTCCGTGCCCCCAATTTTCAACTCCCAAAATGGCAATTTTTTCTCCATTTTTTTCAATATAACGATGGTCGTTCAAAATCAAATCGAATCCCATTTCACGTTGTATTTCTTTTAAATCTTCAAGGTTTTTTGCCTTTGCTTCGGGAGTTTCCCAAGAGGAATAATCTCCATAATCGTGGTTTCCTAAAACGGAAAAGACACCATCTTTAGCCTTTAATTGCTTCAAAATATTTTTCCAAGGAAGCAACTCACTAGCCAAATTATTTACGATATCACCCGTAATCATAATGGCATCACTCTGCTGTTGGTTAATCAAATCAATTCCATATCGGATTTTATCTTCACTATCAAGACTTCCTGCGTGAATATCAGATATTTGCGTTATCCTATATCCATCAAAAGCCTCTGGCAAATCGTCAAAATAAAGTGTGTATTTCCAAATTTTGTAATTATATTTTCCTTTTGTAACTCCGTAAACCACTGATAAAAAAGGAACTGAAGCCACCCCCAATGCCAACAAACTGACAAATTTTCTTCTTGAAGGAATTGACTTATTACCTGCTGATTTATACCGAAATATCGCAACACCAATCCGTTGTATATCTTCCAAAAATAAAATAAAAGATGACACAACAAGTATGATAAACCAAGTAATTAACGCCCCCATTGAGTACTGCTGAAAGATAGTCCATACGGCTTTGGTACGAAAGAGCCACTGCAAAACTACATTTACAATAACCAAAACAGAAACCGCTCCAAAAACATACCTACCCTTTTGAGAAATTTTCAGCGTTTTCAGAGCTTGATTAGCATAACGTGCCAATAAAAGATAAACAACTATAAATAAAATGAGTATTATGTACATATTTTCAAATAAAATTCTTCTTCATTTTCGTAAGAAGCACAAAAACCATTCCTAAAATTTTCAATTTTCACCTTATACAAATTATTTTTGATAATATCTAACCCAATCAACATACATACGGATTGGTTTTTCAAAATCAGGAACATCTCCAACCCAAGAGCCTCCTAACTGCATATCAATCAATAAATAAAAAGGTTTTCCAAAAGGGAATTGTTCTGGATTTCCTTCAATACGAGGATATGAAAACGTAAATTGGTCATTGACGTAAAAACGTAGTTCATTAGGCTGAATTTCTACTGCATAGGTATTATAATCGTCTGGATTTATGGGAAAAGTAGTGTAATGCTTAGGATTTTCCTTATTCTTTTGTGTGTATTGCGTATGTATGGTTTGATATACAAAATTATCAAAATTCAATCGCTCTAAAATATCAATTTCACCACCATAAGGCCATTTTCCTACCTTTGGAAGCATCCAAATTGCTGGCCAAGAGCCTTGTGTAGCCTCAAGTTTACAACGAATTTCCACCTTTCCGTATTCAAAATATTTCCCGTTTTTGGTAAAAACACCTCCTGTTACAAATTTAGAAGAATCATCTGGAGCGATGTCGTTTTTCTTCCCAATGAGTATCAGATTTCCATTTTTGATTTCAAAAAGTGATTCGTCCAAGCTCATTGTGTTATTCCAATCAGATTTACCACGCGGAATTTTTGACCAAACGCCTGTGGAAAAAATATCATCTCTTTCAAAATCATCTTCCCAAACCAATCGCCACTTCTTTTCTTTTTTGCTACCAATTTCAGAAGAAGTTTTACATCCCACCATCAGGGATACAGAACAAAGAAGCATCAAAATTTTTCTCATTTTCAAATAATTTTAGTTGAAGAATTTCCTTTCAAATAAACAACTGAAAATAAATCATTTAAAAGTAAAAAATATAAGGTTTTACTTGTAATTGTGTAAAACTTTCAGAAAAATAAACACAGAAGTTTACTTCAAGGCGTTCATAATAGTTTTTATCTGTTCGATTCCTGAAATTGGACGCACCGATTCATCTAAAAAACTTGCCGTATTGAAAGAAAAAGGCATTTCGTTAGCTGATTTCTCAAAAACGGTGCCTGAAAAATGTACTTCGTTAAATCCTGCTTCTTTAATCTTTAATATGGTTTGTGGATTAATTCCTCCTCCTGGCATAATGGTAATTTTTCCTTCAGCTTTTTGATTAAGTTTTTTAAGTACTTCCAACCCTTCCACAGCTGATTTTTTTCCTCCTGAAGTTAAAATCCGTTTTACTCCCAAAGTTTTTAATAAATTTAAGGCTTCTTCTGGATTAGGAACACAATCAAAAGCTCGATGATAGATGAAATCAATATCTCCCGCAGCCTCAATCAATTGTTGTGTACGCTCTTTATCTATGGTGTTATCGGTATTCAAAACCCCTGTAACCACACCTTTACAACCCAATTCTCTACAAAAAGTAATATCACGGAGCATCACATCAAATTCCTCATCTGTATAGGTAAAATTTCCACTTCTTGGACGTATCAAAACACAATTTTCAATAGAAAGTTCGTCCATAACTTTTTTTATAAGTCCATAACTTGGAGTAACTCCTCCTACTCCTAATTCACTACACAATTCAATGCGATTTGCTCCTGCCAATTGAGCGTTCCTTGCTGATTCAAAGGAACTTGCACATATTTCGTAAATCATATCTTTTATTTTAAAATTTTTGCTATTCGTTCTAATGTTTGTGGTTCAGTACACAGAGACAAAAATGCTTCACGTTCCAAATCTAACAAATATTGTTCCGAAACGAGGGTAGGTTCGGAAAGATCACCTCCTGACATTACATATGCCAATTTATCGGCTATTCTTTTGTCATAATCGGTTATATATTTTCCTTCTCGCATCGAATCCGTACCTACCAGGAAAGCTCCCAATGATTGTCTTCCAAACACTTTAATATCGTCACGTTCAATAGGACGAGTGTATCCTGCTTCAGCAAGTAACAGAGCATGTTTTTTAGCTTCGGCAATAAGTCGTAAACGATTAACCACTACTATATCCTTCCCTTTTTGCAAAATATCCCAATCAAAGGCCTCATAAGCTGATTTTGAAACTTTTGCCATTGCGATAGTCAGAAAATAATCCTGCAAACGATTCAATATTACATCTCCTTTTCGTAAACCATCTGAAGCCCTGACTGTCAATTCTTTAGAACCTCCTCCACCTGGAATTAACCCTACCCCAAACTCTACCAAACCAATGTAGGTTTCTGCAGCAGCAACCACCTTATCGGTGTGTAGACTCAACTCACAACCTCCCCCTAAGGTCATCCCATGGATTGCAGCTACCGTAGGAATTGACGAATAACGGAGTCGCATCATCGTATTTTGGAAATAAGCTATTGTTTGGTTCAATTTTTCGTATTCTTTTGCTGTAGCCATTGCATAGATCATCGCAATATTAGCTCCTACGGAAAAGTTTTCTGCTTGATTTCCAATAACTATTCCTTGGAATTTCTCTTCAGCAAAATCAATCGCTCGATGGATTCCCTCCAAAATTCCTCCACCAATGGTATTCATTTTAGAATGAAATTCTAAATTCAAAATACCATCACCCAAATTAATGATACTCGCTTCATCATTTTTCCAAAGGGTTTCCGAACGAAAATTATCAAGGATGATAAATCCTTCTTGTCCTACTTTTTTTCGATATTTCTTTGTTTTTATATCGTAAAAATATGTTGCCTCCTTAGTTAGCTTGTAGAATGATAGCTGATTGTTACGCAACATATCCTGAATCCAATCGGCTGTTTCATAACCCATTGATTGCATCAACTCAACTCCTTTGGCAAGTCCAATAGCATCCCAAATTTCAAAAGGTGCTATTTGCCAACCAAAACCTGCTCTAACAGCATCATCAATCTGATAAAGCGTATCTGAAATCTCTGGAATACGATTTTGGATGTAGGCAAACAATGCCGCAAAAGTCCGTTTATAGAACAACGACACATTATCATCCCCCTGAATTAGGAGTAAAAAACGGTCTTTCAGCTCCTCTTTTTTAACTTCATTCAACAACGGAAATACAACTTGCTGACAAGGAACATACTCCATAGCACGTAAATCCAACTCAAAAATTTCTTTATCTATTTTTTTGTAGAACCCTTGTCCTGATTTAGCTCCTAACCAATTGTTTTTTAACATGTTCAACACATAATCAGGAATTTGAAATAGGTGTTTATCTTGATTGTCTGTGGAGTTCTTTTCAACTCCTTTTGCTACATGTACCAAGGTATCTAACCCTACAACATCACCTGTTCGAAAAGTTGCTGATTTCGGACGTCCAATAATAGTTCCCGTCAAAGCATCAATTTCCGAAATTTTTAAATTTAACCATTTGATCTGATGCAAAGTATGCATCATAACAAAAATACCGATTCTATTACCTATGAACGCAGGTGTATTTTTAGCTAAAACAGGCGTCTTTCCTAAAAATTTATCAGAATAAAAAAACAAAAAATCAACCACATCCGACTGACAATCAGCGCTTGGGATGATTTCTAACAACTGTAAGTAGCGAGGTGGATTGAAAAAATGCGTAATTGCGAAATGTTTACGAAAATCCTCACTACGCCCCTCACTTAAAAAATGGACAGGCAATCCTGAAGTATTTGAAGTAATGAGTGTTCCCTGTTTTCGATATTGCTCCAGTTTTTCAAAGACTGATTTTTTGATTTCCAAATTCTCGGTCACAGCCTCAATAATCCAATCAACATCAGCTATTTTAGGTAAATCATCAGCTAAATTTCCGATTTCTATACGTTTAGCAAACTGTGGATGATATATGGGGGAAGGATTTGATTTTAGAATTTTTTCCAGATTTTCACTCGTTATTCGGTTTCTCACCACTTTGTCGGACAATGAAAATCCTTTTTTTTGTTCTATATGGTTGAGTTGTGTTGGTACAATGTCCAATAGCAAAACTTTCACACCAATATTCGCAAAATGACATGCAATGCTACTACCCATCACTCCTGAACCAATAACCGCTATTTTTTTTATTCGTCGCATAACCCTAAATACGTATGGGAATACCTATTATTTCTGATTTTCAAATCTCTTTTCCCGCTATATACATACACTTTTTACCTGAAAAAAAATTATATACGAAGATAATTGAGACCTCTCTTTCATTCCCCATATGCTCAAAACGCTTTAAATCTTATTGAATTAAATAAGGAAGCTATCGTTTTTTAAGTTCCATACAAGTGACAAATGTAATGATTTTTCGTATGTCAAACAATGCGTAAATCGACAAACTAAGAAAATTTTACAATTTTAATAATCTGCTTAGAGTTGTAATTTTCTTTGATTCAGCGAGTTTATGAAGTATCTTTAAGAAAGCAATCGCTGTTAGGAAAGCATCACCAGCTGCGTTATGTCGATCATGAGTGGTTATGTTCAACTCTTGACAAACTTCATCTAAGCTATAATTTTTATCATTTTTAAGAAGATAATTGATTACTTTGGTCTTTTTAAATAGATAGTTTGTGTCGATAAACTCATTTTTGAGAGTTGGTAGTTGATGTCGTTCGAGAGCTGTATTAATCATTTTAATGTCATATCCTACATGGTGTCCTACTAAAACGGCATCTTTAGCATAGTCTGAAAAAATGGTGACAGCCATTTTTTCTGGAACTTTGTTGTACTTATGCTCCTTGATAATTCCATGAATAGGAATACTTTCGGGGTTTGATTTTTCTTGTTGCAGAAAAATTTCGAAACTTTCTTTCACGTACATTTGATTATCCAAAATCGTGATTGCTCCAATAGATAAAATTCTATCCGTTGCCAAATTAAACCCCGTAGTTTCAGTATCGAACACCACAAATTTTACTTTATTGAGAGGTAAATCATCTTTTTGTCTTTTCGAAAATATATTGAATATTGACATTTTATGTTTTGTCTTTGATTGTTTTAGCCTTTTTGTTAGACTACCGAAAATTACTCTTAAATTCACTTAACAATTGGGAATGGTTATAAATACTCTAAATATCTTGATTGTATTCATTTTAGAAGAATTTTCACCAATTCATTAGGATTAAAGTGAGAATATCATACGATTTTTGTCAAAAACACACAAAAAAAAAGCGAATGTTCTAACTTTTTTTATTTCTAAAAGACAAAAACTCTACTAACTGTTTAACCGCTTTTCCTCGGTGACTAATACCATTCTTTTCAGAAGCTGACAACTCTGCAAAAGTCTGATCATAGCCTTCTGGTTTAAAAATAGGGTCATAACCGAAACCATTCGTCCCCTTTGGTATTTGGGTAATTTCTCCTTCGGCAATGCCAATAAAAGTGTGTACTTCAGTTCCTATACACAAGGCTATCACCGTTTTAAACCTTGCTTTTCGGTTAGTTTGTCCTTGCATATTTTTCAATAAAAGAGCTATATTATCAGTGTCACTCCTATGGTTTCCAGCGTATCGAGCTGAAAAAACACCTGGTTGATTGTCTAATGTAACCACTTCTAACCCTGAATCATCTGCAAAAACGTCATATCCATAGTGCTTTTTGATATATTGAGCTTTTAATACTGCATTTCCTTCGATGGTGCTTTCGGTTTCTTCGATATCATCATTAAAATTGATATCTTTTAAACTTAAAACCTGTATACTATCAGGCATCAAAGCTTGAATTTCGTTGAGTTTATTGAGGTTATTGGTTGCAAAAACAATTTTTAACATATTTTAATCTATTAAATAAAAAAAACGTAAAACAGTCAATAGTGAATATAATTAGAAAAGAGGCACACTATTTTAGTTGCCTCTTTTCAATCTTAACATCATGAAAACAACTATCTATTCTTCTGTTGATTTCTCTTCTTTAGATTGTGCATTTTGCAAAGTTCTGAGTTCTCGCAATTTTGCTTTCCATGTTTCAAGAGTTTCCTTTTGGTGATTAATGTTTCTGATTACATCACGAACCAACGGATTTTTATCATCTACATTACTGAAAAATTGAAGATTATTCTCTAATTGAAGCACTTCAGCCTTGATTTCGTCAATTTTTCGACGGACAAACATCATTTCATTGGTTAATAAATCCTCATTATCATCGTTTGCTAAACGTTCTAATTTGTTATTGTATTTAATCAACTCAATCTCTTGTTTGTCGAAATCTAACTTTTTGTAGAAGGAATCAATGATTTTATGGAACTTCAAATCAATACCTTTTTTAGCGTGTGGCACTTTCCCAAAGCTATCCCATTGCTCCACAAAACCTTGTAAAGTTTCAAGTTCTTTTTCTCGATTATCTCCCAGTTGGTATTCTTTTATCTTATCCAAGAACTCTTTTTTCTTTTCTAAAGCTTCAAACTCTTTGTTTTGATTGTTTCTTACAGCTTTATGATATTGATCAAAATAGTCGTTACATGCTTTTCGAAATTCTTTCCAAATTTTGTCCGTATTCTTTTTCGGAACGTTACCTATAGCTTTCCAATCCTCTTGGATTTTCTTCATAACTGGCGTTACGGCTTCCCAATCTTGACTGTCTTTGTTGTTTTTTGCTATTTCTAATAAGGCTAATTTTTTCTCAAGGTTTTCTTGTTGTTCTTTTTTGAGATTTTTATAGTAACTATTTTTCTTACGGTTAAATTCACGAACTACCTCCTTGAACTTATGCCATATTTCCTCGGTAAGCGTGTTAGGGACTCTACCTGTGTTTAAGAATTGCTCTCGCAAATTCTCAACCTCTTTAATACCTTTTTGCCAAGCTCCGTGGGTGGTAATTTTACGTTCTGCAACAGTTTTGAGTTTCTCTATTATTTCGTTTTTCTTGACGGCATTAGCCTCATACATTTTGTCTAAATTGTCGAAATAGTACTGCCTTTTCTCATGAACAGCTTTGGTGGCATTACTAAATCGATGCCAAATTTCCTCTCGGTATTCACGAGCCACAGGGCCAATATCCTCTTTCCACACTTTATGTAACAACTGTAGCTCATGAAAAGCTTTTATTGGATCCACATCACTTTCAGCTAAAGCTTCCGCCTTTTCTACAATTTTCTGCTTTTCTTCTAAATTACGTTTAAAATCAATATCACGCAAATCACGGCTTAAATCTATAAAATCATAGAAATTCTCAACATGATGATAATAATTATTCCACAAATCATTGTACTCGGAATGAGAAACAGCCCCTGCCTTACGCCAACGATCTTGAAGTTGTTGAAAATGCTTGAAAGTAGTGTTGATATTCTCTTCTACGTTGATTAGGTTCTTTATTTCTTCAATAATTTCACGACGTTTTATTAGATTTTCCTGATGAACAACCTCTAAATCCTTATAATACTGATTTCTCTTGTCGCGATATTCGTTGATCAGAGTATAAAACTCCCGATGTAGCGGATGTTCATATTTAAAATCGTATTCCTCGCCTCCGTCAGCAATGTATTCCTCTTTCTTCTCCTCCAGTAACTCCTCATATTTTTTATCAAATTCATTTTTGATAGCATCGACATGTTTTTTAATTGCCTGTACCTTTTCAGTATGAAGCAATTTTTTGAACTCTTGTTTTAGAGCATCTAACGACATTGCCTCATAATGGAGCATGGGAATCTCATGCCGCTTCTTATTGTCTAAATCCTCGGCATCTTCGGCATTCTCTCGGTTGATTTCATTTAATATATGTTGCGTTGCATCACTGTTGTGAGTGACATTAACCTCTTGATTAGTACTATGAGGTGTTTTCGTTACATCTGGCAGTTGTTCATTGTTAAGTTCTGACATAAGCTAATGATTTATGTTACTATTTTCACAATTTTTACGTAAACTCGCTACTAAGGTACAATAAAATATTTAATAAATAGCTGATTTTTAGTTATTTTTTCATTTTTCAGTATAAAAAGTATTTCAAAAAACTGAAAATCAACAATATAAATAGTTTCATTTTTTTTAAGATTTTGCTAACTTTTTATACACACGGTAGCCATATATAGCAATCACTACAAAGCAGACAAATGGCAATATGAACGAAAAGTTTATTGCTGGTAACGCTCCAACATTTCCTAAATCAATAATCGCTCCTTGTAGAGGAGGCATCAACGCTCCTCCAACGATTGCCATTACTAAACCTGCGGCTCCCATCGTAGCGTCTTTCCCAGTGTTCTCCAAAGCAATTCCATAGATAGTAGGAAACATCAATGACATAAATCCAGAGGTTAAAATCAAACAATAGAGTCCGAACATTCCTCCAACAAAAATGACAATGGATGTGGTCAACATCCCTCCGATAGCAAAGGTTGTAAGCAATACGCTTGGTTTAACATATTTCATCAAAAAAGTAGTTACAAAACGGCTTGACAGAAAAATTACCATAGCTAATATATTGTAATTCTGTGCCGTAGATTTGTTGATTCCAATGCTTTCAGCGTATTGAATGATGAACGTCCAACACATAATTTGAACAGCAACATAGAAACCTTGCGTAATCACACCTTCGCGATATGCTACATTTTTCGACAAACGCTTAAACGATCCTATTACATCTAATTTACTATTATTCTGTGTGTTAGGCATTTTTGATAAGGCGATGATAATAAAGAATAACAATACTACAAAGCCCAATATAATATATGGTTTACTGATAATTTCTAAATCTTGAGTCCGTATGATTGCTTTTTCAGAAGCAGAGAGCGTCTCGAAAACTATATTTCCTGCAACGTCTCTTTTATCTGATTCTAAATGAGATAGAACAAAATTCGAAGCAACAAACATTCCTAATAGTGACCCAACAGGGTTGAATGCTTGGGCTAAATTTAGGCGACGCGTAGCCGTGGTTTCGCTCCCCATCGAAAGAATGTACGGATTTGCTGTGGTTTCTAAAAAAGCTAACCCAAAAGTTAGTATATAAAGCGAAATTAAAAAATAATTAAATTGCTCATATTTTGCAGCGGGATAAAACAATAACGCTCCCACGGTATACAAAATCAGCCCTAATAATATACCTTTTTTATAGCTGAACCTACTTGCAAAAATAGCTGCAGGAATCGCCATCGTTCCATACCCTCCGTAGAAGGCAAATTGAACCAAAGCAGCTTCTCTATTGGGAATTTCCATTACAGTTTTAAACGCTGCTACCATCGGATTGGTAATATCGTTAGCGAACCCCCATAAAGCAAAAAGACTGGTAATGATAATGAATGGTACTACGTAATGTGAAGGAACAATTTTTTCTTTTTTCATTGCAAAGAATAGTTTTGGTTGTGTTTATTTATACTATATCATCAGCTACAAAGATAAAAAAAAATATAAAAAAAACATGCTTTTTTAACTTTTTTTTGAAGATGTTTCGAATCTTCTCGTAAGAAAAGAAAGTATATCGAAGCTACAGCCTTAACGAAATTTGAAGTATGTTATACAAATACATGATTATCAATATTTTTCAAAAATATTAAAATATCGGGAAGTGATGTAAAAAGTATGATACCTTAAAAAAAGAGGACATTTCTGTCAGGCTGAGCGAAGTCGAAGCCCTGTAATGATAAGGCTTCGACTTCGCTCAGCCTGACAATCAGAACTTCCATCATACTTTTTACAACACGACCAAATATCGTATATTCAAAAGTAAACCTGAAAAAATCAAAAAGGCTGTTGAAAATTCATTCAGACAGCCTTTTTTATTAAAAATCAATCAATTATTTTTTGATTCCGTACAAAGCTCCATAGGTATCACAAGCTCGGTAATCAGAACCTTCTTTATCCATTCCAAAAGCGGCCCAAGCTGATGGTCGGAAGATGTCTTTATCCTCCACATTATGCATCATCACAGGTATGCGAAGCATTGATGCTAAAGTAATTAAATCTGCACCTATATGTCCATAACTGATAGCTCCATGATTAGCACCCCAGTATGACATTACCGAATATACATCCTTAAAGTTATCTTTTGAAGCATCTAATCTCGGTACAAACCAAGTCGTTGGCCATGTTGGATTGGTACGTTCATCTAATGTTTTATGTATATCCTCAGGAATTTCAACCGTCCAACCTTCTGCAATTTGCAACACAGGCCCAACACCTTTCACTAAATTGATTCGCGACATTGTTACAGGCATTTCTCCGACAGTTTTAAACTGAGACGAGAATCCTCCTCCACGGAAATACTCACGAATAGCTTGTGGCCAAAGCGTATTGTCTAAACAAGCCTGAACATCTTGCTCTGTAACTTCCCAATAAGGCTTTAACAAATGGTTGCCTTCGCTGTCTTTCATTTGTCCTGTAGCATCCAAAGTAGTTGATCCTGAATTGATAAGATGAATAATTCCATTCTTAGCTCTGCCTTCAAGAGTTTTTCCTGTGATACGTTTTACAGCTTCTGGACTCCAATAGGTTCTCACATCTGAGAAAATCTGGGCTGTTCCTGTAAGTAAATGCCCAAATAACATACTTACACCGTTTAAACAATCATTTTCCGTTGCCACAACAAACGCTTGGCGGATGCCGTTCCAATCAAAAGATGAATTCAGAATTGCCTCAGGGAAGTCGCCATTAGGCATAAAATCAGTCCATTGGCGTTGTCCCTGGAAACCTGAAATTAAGGCATTACGCCCGTTCGATTCTTCTCCAAAACCTAACTCGCGTAATTTTGGGTTACCAATCATTAAATCACGAATAATAATTGTCATTTTCACAACAGTTTCCCACTCATAATCTTTTTGTTTTTCATCGACAATATTATGTGCATTATTCCAATTTTTACCCTCTTTGCAATGTTTACGAGTCCATGCTATAGCTTTTTTATATTCATCTTTGTCGTAGATTTCTTCTTTGATACGACGTTGGATTTCAGACATATCTACGAACTCGGTGCGTACACCAAGATAATCTTGTAAGAAATGAATATCAACCATTGACCCTGCTATTCCCATTGATGAATAACCTAATGACAGATATGATTTTCCTTTCATGTAAGCTACGGCCAAACCTGATTTTACAAAACGTAAGATTTTCGCTTGTACATCAGCAGGGATACTGGTGTCATCAGCATCTTGCACCTCACTTCCGTAGATTCCAAATGCGGGAAGTCCTTTTTGAGTGTATCCTGCCAAGGCTGCAGCCAAATAGACAGCTCCCGGACGTTCTGTTCCATTAAAACCCCAAACCGCCTTTGGAATTAATGGATCAGTGTCCATGACTTCAGTTCCATAACACCAGCAAGGCGTAACGGTCAATGAAACACCTACTCCCTCACGTTGGAATTTGTCGGCACAACGTGCTGCTTCCGCCACACCTCCAATGGTTGTGTCGGCAATAACACACTCCACCTGTTCTCCATTCGGGAATCGCAGAGATTTACTAATTAAATCGGCGGCTGCTTGAGCCATTTTCATACACTGAACTTCCAATGATTCACGGACACCTTGCTCTCGCCCGTCAATCACTGGACGAATCCCCACTTTAGGAAGTCGTCCAATTAATCTTTCTTTATTCATTTTTATGATATTAATTTTAACCTTATTAATCCGAATCCTTTCTATCTCTTTATCAAAGCCAAGCTAGAGTTACTCGAACATACCTCTTTATTGGAGAAACTGTCCTTAGATAGAGTAATTTATATTGATTTTTAATCTCTTACATTTTTATTATTCTTTTCTTCCTTTCAAAACAAAATACATGTAAATCAGTTACTAATCTTTTTATGGAATAATCAGCAACAAAAGAGCGTAATTTATTTCCAAAACACTATCCCAACCAACCTTCACGATCTAAACTTCGGTATTGGATTGCTTCCCCAATATGATTTTGATTGATAGTTTCACTTTGGTCTAAATCGGCTATAGTCCGTGCTACTTTCAAAATACGGTCATATGCACGAGCCGAAAGATTCAAGCGACTCATTGCATCTTTCAACATCGAAAGTGAAGTTTCATCTAATTTGCAGAATTTTCGTATCTGTTTGGTATTCATTTGAGCGTTGTAGTGTATGTTTTCATACTCTCTAAATCGAGCAGTTTGTATATTTCTCGCTGCAATGACACGCTCTCGAATAGCGTTACTACTTTCTGACTTATGTTCTGATGACAATTTTTCAAACGGCACAGGGTTTACCTCGATGTGTATATCAATTCGGTCTAACAAAGGCCCTGAAATTTTACTCAAATAGCGTTGCATTTCGGCAGGTGTTGAGGTCATTGGAGCATTGGGATCGTTGAAATAACCACTGGGGCTTGGATTCATACTTGCCACCAACATAAAAGATGCAGGATAGGTTATGGTAAATTTAGCTCTTGAAATGGTTACTTCACGGTCTTCCAGAGGCTGTCGCATCACTTCCAAGACGGTACGCTTAAACTCGGGCAACTCATCTAAAAATAAAACTCCATTGTGAGCCAATGAAATTTCACCGGGTTGGGGATATGACCCTCCACCGACTAACGCCACATCAGAAATGGTATGATGAGGACTACGGAACGGACGGTGATACATCAAACCACTGTCTTTAACCCGCCCCACAATGCTATGTATTTTTGTCGTTTCCAAAGCTTCGTGCAAAGTCATCGGTGGTAAAATACTTGGTAAACGCTTTGCTAACATCGTTTTCCCAGATCCTGGAGGCCCTATCAGAATGATATTATGCCCTCCTGCTGCTGCAATTTCCATACAACGTTTGATTGACTCCTGCCCTTTAACATCCGCAAAATCAAATTCCGGTGAATCTATCTGCTTATAGAATTCCTCACGAGTATTAACAACCGTTTTTTCAAGTTCCTTTTCTCCGTTAAAAAAGTCAATAACATCTTTGATATTTTCCACTCCATAGACGTCCAAATCATTGACAATAGCGGCTTCCTTCGCATTTTGAACCGGTAGGATGAATCCCTTGAATTTCTCTTTTCTAGCTTGAATGGCTATCGGCAAAGCTCCTTTGATAGGCTGTAAACTCCCGTCTAAGGATAACTCACCCATAATTATATACTTCGAAAGGTGATCACTTTCCACCTGTCCGTTAGCTGCCAAAATCCCGATGGCAAAACTCATATCATACGCTGAACCTTCTTTACGCATATCAGCAGGAGCCATATTTATAGTGATTTTCTTTCCTGGAATTTTGTAGCCTATATTTTGAAGTGCAGCAGCAATACGGTAGTTACTTTCTTTGATGGCATTATCGGGCAAACCAACCAAATGGTACCCCACACCTTTGTCTATATTCACTTCAATGGTAATAGTGGTTGCTTCTACTCCAAAAACAGCACTTCCGTATATTTTTACAAGCATAAAATCCAATGTATTAGTTCTACAAAGGTATTTTATATTTTGAAAAAAAACAAGTTTTTAAAGCGTTGAAAATTATTTTATTCTAAAAGAACCCTTTTCATTGATTTTCATAATGAGTTGTTCCCGTTTACCTTGGAGTGTAAACGTACTTTTTAATTTTAGCTGTGATTTGGTAATTGCTACGATGGAATAACTTCCTTTGGGAAGAAAAAATGAAGATCAAGATGTTCCCGCAACGATGTTTTCAGAAAAATAGGGTTCAATACTGACAGAAACCGATTCAAAGTAATTATTTCTGATATTAAGATGATACTGTTCAGGTTCAATGGCATCTTTTCTGTGAAAAAATATATGCTATATCAGTAAAAAAGAGCGTGTGTTTAATTTTTTTTAAGATAACAATGTTAATCTTTTCTTAAAAAATAAACAGTTCAGGTTCATTTTTTGACCGTTCATGCAAAAATCACCTTTTTTGAACAGAAAATGTTAAAATTTCATGTGACACAAATTTGGTTAGAAGAAAATAGATATGTACATTTGTACCGCAAATTATCTCTTTGAGAGTACAAACTCTCAGAAGGAAATCATTAATCATCTCTTTATATGGAAAAGGTTGTCTATATTCAATAGCAACCTTTTTTCTTGTAAATAAAACCGTTTATCATTCATATTTTTTTGTAGCTTTGCATCCGTTTTATGAAAAACATATTTCTTAAATGAAAAATCCTGTATTCCGACTGTACTTTATTGATGTGATGAGAGCTTTTGCCATTTGCATGATGTTACAAGGTCACTTTGTTGATGGCTTGTTAGCAAATGAATTTCGAAACTCAGAAAATATTTTTTATTCTACATGGTTGTTTTTTAGAGGATTAACAGCTCCTGTATTTTTCACCGTATCAGGTTTTATTTTCATGTTCCTCTTAGCTAAAGAAAAAACAGACGAAAAAATAGGATGGAATCACTCACGTGTTATTAAAGGAATCCGCAGAGGTATTGTATTGATTATCACCGCATATCTACTCAGAACACATATTAGAAGTCTATTGGTTTACGGAAAAATATATCCAAACACCTATATGATTGACGTATTGCATTGCATTGGGTTATCTCTACTATTTCTAATTTCAATTTATTTGTTTTCCTATCGAAAGAAAATTTACGTAATGCCATCAATTTTGTTAGGTTTCACACTAATTTCTTTTGTCTTTGCACCTATCTATTCAGCGATGAACTACGATTTTCTACCGATAGCACTAGCAAATTATTTCACAAAAGCGAACGGATCGGTGTTTACGATTTTCCCTTGGTTTGGTTACGCTTCCTTTGGTGCGTTTATGGGCGTCTTGTTTAGTATCTTTCGTAATAATAAATATGTTTATAGCTACGCAATTGTTTTCACATCTTTTTTCGGGTTGGTGCTATCCTTTATCTTTTCTCCATTCCTTTTATGGGTGAATCAACTAACAAACAGCGATTTAGCATTATTACTTGCCAAAAACGAGATATTCAATCGTTTAGGAAATGTTTTATTAGTATTTACAGTGTTCATGGCATTACGAAATGTGATTATGTCTGAAAAAATCCGCAGTATCGGACAAAATACATTGTCGATTTATATCATCCATTACATCATTCTTTACGGAAGTTTTACCGGATTCGGATTGTATCAGTATTTTCATTTTAGTTTAAATCCGTACATAACTATTATAGGAGCATTGCTCTTTGTAGCGTTAAACATCTGGATTTCATTCAGATACAATCACTGGAAATTTATTGTATTTGAAAAACTGCAATTTGTTATCACTGAAATAAAACAAGCCTTCATCGAAGGATATCGCCTAAGTACTAGGTTTTTCCTGAGACTCAAAAATCAAATATTATTACTACTATTGGCGTTCACCCGAAAATAATGGATGCCAACTAAACAACCTCAGCAACAACAAACGTACTGCCTCCTACGAAAATAAAATCTTCGGGGGTAGCATTCTTTTTTGCAAAAGTGAGTGCCAATTCTACCGAAGAGTAAGTATCTCCTTTTAAATTATTTTTGTTCGCCAATTCCTTTAAAAGATGTACATCCAACCCTCTTGGGATATTTGGCTTACAAAAATAATAATGAGCTGTTTTTGGAAACATTTTCAATACAGTTTCTACATCTTTTTCTTTTACAAACCCTAAAACAATATGTAAGTTTTTATAAGTTTCCTTTGCAATTTGGTCAAGAACATAGGATAACCCTGCCTCATTATGCCCTGTGTCACAGATAATTTTAGGATTTTCACCAAGTGTTTGCCAACGACCTTTTAAATTGGTATTTTTCACAACGCTTTTGAGTCCAATAGCGATGTTTTCTTCTGAAATATCCCAAAAATGGTCGCGTAAAAAATCTAAAACGGCAATAACCCCTTTAATATTTTTCTCTTGATAAAACCCTTTCAAATCGGTAGTTAAATGAGTTTTTATTTCATTAGCGAAAACAATTGGAGCGTTTTCTTCTTTTGCTTTTTGAATGAAGACATCTGCCGTTTGCTCATCATATTCGCTGATAACCACAGGTGTGTTTCTTTTAATAATTCCAGCCTTTTCAGAAGCTATTTTAGGAAGTGTATTACCTAATATATCCGTATGATCTTTTGAAATGTTTGTAATCAATGACACTTCAGGAATTATAATATTGGTAGAATCAAAACGTCCTCCCAAACCAACCTCAATCACAGCTATATCCACTTGCTGTTTAGCAAAATAATCAAAGGCAAGTCCCACGGTCATTTCAAAAAAAGAGAGATTGTTAGCTTCGAAAAAAGATCGGTAATTAGCAATGAACTCAACTACCTCTTCCTGTGGAATTTCAAAGCCATTAATTTTTATTCGCTCCCGAAAATCACGTAAATGAGGAGAAGTATATAACCCCACTTTATAACCTGCCTCTTGTAGGACAGATGCCAACATATGGCTTGAAGAGCCTTTTCCGTTGGTTCCTGCGACATGTATGGTCTTAAATTTCGTTTGAGGATGTCCTAATTCGGCAACTAATTTTTGAATGTTATCAAGTTTATGGTTCAAAGCGCTACGCCCTTGTTGTTGAAACATCGGTAGTCTATTGAACATCCAATTGAGTGTTTGTTGATAGTCCAAGGTTATTCTCCTAACTTAAAATTAACGACAATAAATCCAACTTGACGAGCAGGAGCATTGCTGTCGGCATTCCATTTGTGCTTGAAAGCTGTTTTCCGAGCTGCTTCAAGCAAACAAGGTTCTCTACTGGTTGTTCCACGAGCTCCTGGGGTAGCTTTCACAACATTCCCATTTTGGTCAACTTCGATTTGTACAACGACTACGCCTTCTTCATTGCAGTTTTGTATCTCTTTTCCTTCAGCTTGAATGCTACGACCTTTAAGCCCCCAACCCTTACCGCTAGTTCCGGAGCCTCCTGCTCCGTAGTAAGAATTTGCGTATGGATCACCATTCGGATCACCTTTGTATCCTCCAACCTTATCGTCACCCTGCCCTGATGTAGCATTACCACCAGCATTGGCTGCCCCCAGAATACTTGACAGTGCATCCGTAGCTTCTTTTGAAGGCTTAGGGGTTTCTTTTGGAGTTTCAGATGCAGTTGGTTTTGGATTCTCTTTAGGTTTCTCCTTTTTAGGTTCGTCTTTTTTCTTTTCTTCTTTCTTAGGTTCGTTTGTAGTAGCGACAACCTCTTCATCAGTATTCTCTTGAGCTAATAAGTTTTCTTTTACCTCTTCGATTTTAGTTTCTTGAGGCTGTGAAGGTTGTTCAACACGCGTGGACTCAGATCGAGAAGCACTGGGTGGCGGTGTACGCTGTCCACTTCCCATCAAATCTACACCAAAAATGACATCTACCCCATTTTCAGGCGGAGGGTCTAAATATTTCAGACCTGTAAAAAACAACAAAAAAACCGTAATCGCCATAATAAATATGGTGATAACTAATGATTTACGTTTGTGTTTTGTATCTACTATACTCATATTTGCTTTACTTCGGGCGTACAGCCAAAATAACCTTATATTGATTTTGGTTAGCGATGTCCATTACTGTCACGGCATTCTCTATCGGTACGCTTTCTTCTACTCTCAAAATGATTGTAGGCTTTTCTACATCTTTAAGAGCATTTCTCAATTCTGTTTCTAAATTTTCAACCGCAACAGGTTTCTTATCAATAAAATAATCTAATTTCTTATTGATACTCACAGAAACATTCTGCGTATTTGTTGATTTTCCTTTGGCTTTGGGCAATAGCAAATCCAGCGCATTAGGACTGTTAGCCGTAATCATAAAAAACACTAACAGCAAAAACACAATATCGGTCATTGAGGACATGCTAAATTCTGCACTTACCTTGTTTCTACCTCTGATTTTCATTATTTTACGAATGTTAAAATGTTATAGAGGTTCGTTCAATAAGTCTAAAAACTCTACCACGTTTGCTTCCATTTGGTGAACCACTTTGTCAGTACGAACCACCAAGTGGTTATAGCCAATATAAGCAATAATTCCCACTATAAGTCCAGCTACTGTAGTTGCCATAGCCGTGTAGATACCACTTGCTAATGACCCCATTTCAGCCTGACCTCCTGCGGATGCCATCTCATGGAACGATAAAATCATACCAACAACCGTTCCTAAAAATCCAATCATAGGACCTGCTCCCGCAATAGTAGCCAAAATAGCAGTATTTTTCTCTAATTTATACACCTCTAATGTTCCTGCATTTTCAATGGCTTTGTTGATGTCATCAAGAGGCTTACCAATGCGAGAAATCCCCTTTTCAATCAAGCGAGATACCGGTGAGTTTGACTGCAAACAAAACATTCGTGCCGCATCTAACTTCCCTGCTAAAATGCTATCTCTAATTTTCATCATAAAATTCCTGTCTACCTTGGAAGCTGCATTGATGGCAAATAATCGTTCAAAATAAATGAACAAAGCCACTGTAAGCATAGCAAATAGTACAGCAATGATGATAATACTTGAGGTACCACCATTAACAATTAAATCCATAACGGAAAGCGTTTTTTCCTCAACAAGAGCAGTTTCACTTGCAACACCAAGTGAATCAATAGATGTCTGTAATGCCATAATAATTAGTTAAGTTATTTCTTTAAACCCGCAAAAATAACAATTAATTTATTTATACCACAATATTTTTTATTGATTTTTTGTTTTAAATACTATAAATGTTCCTCTTCAGCATCTTGACTAAAAGAGAGAGATGATTTTATCTCGGAATGTACGTCCTATAAGTTAGATCAAAATAGCGTTTGCAGAACTTCCAAAGATTTATTCCTTTTAAAATTTGGAAAATGCCACTCGTAATATTTCAACAAACTGTTTAACAAACTATTACGAATAATTCTATTGGTTTTTACACTTTCTAAATCGGCATACGAAGTTTGAATGATACGTTTGAACAAAGCTAAAGCTTCGCCCGAAATGCTGTACTTACTCTGGTCAATAGTGGTAAAAATACCCTCCTCAACGTTGAAAAACAGATGACTATCATCGAAAGTATTAGGATAAAAACCTAAATAGTACGTCATATCAACTAAAAATTTTAGATGGAAATTTGCCGAAAATTCGTTTTCATCAAAAAAATGAAGTTTTTCTATTAAAAATCGATAAAATTCAGGTTCCTTGTGTTCCACATTGCAAACAATAGCACTTATTTCCGAAAGCAACATCACCACTGAACTTTTCAAAACATTGGTGTGTAACGAATGGTAAAAGCGCTTTAATTTAGCTTCTTTAATGCGTCCCAATGTTCCAGAATCTTTGTTTAAGGCTATCAGCTCCAATTGTGTAAAAGGTTGAAAAAGAGCTATCTTTAAAGTTGTTTTCTTTGAGGATAATACACCTTGTAGCAGATAACTACGCATACCATATTCCTTTGTAAAACATTTGACAATCAAACTACTGTCAGTATATTTCATAGAGGAAATAACAATAGCATCGGTTTTTATATACATGGGTAGGATAAAACTTTGGTGGCAAAGATACAACTTTTTGTAACACTTTTCTTTGAGATTTTGATATTTTCTCGTACCTTTACGGCTCTTTTAAAAATAATCATTATGAAAAATAGTTTTATCATCTTATTTATCTTCTTTACAGCCTTGGGATGTAAAAAGGACGGTGCAAATTTTAACAGTAATCCATTGATTTACAAGGATTACATTACAGGATTTTCTAATGGATTAGTCTCTGCCGAATCTCACTTCAAAGTAACGCTGAATGAGGCTATCTCTCAGGAAAAGTTGGACAAAATTGATAATCTAAAACTTTTTGATATTTCTCCAAGAGTGAAAGGAAAGGTTGTGGCATTGAATAACCGACACATTGAATTTGTCCCAGAAGAACGTCTGAGTCAGGACACTGAATACAAAATTTCGTTTCAGTTGAAAAAATTATTTGACGTATCATCTGATTTAGAAGTGTTTAACTTTACTGTTAAAACTTTTCAACAGGCATATAAAATTAAACAAGGAGATTTGCAGTCTTACAACGAAAACTTATGTTTCTTAAATGCCGAATTGCTTACCAATGATGCACTTGCATATGAAGAGGTGCAGAAATTAGTAACTGCAAAAGTAGGAGACAAAAGCATTTCAGTTAAAGTATCACCACAGACGAGTGAAAATCGTTATCCAATTATTTTTGATAGTATCCCACGCACGGACAAAGAACAACGCTTGGTAGTGTCGTGGCGTAACGACCAAGTAGCCGAAGAAAACAAAGAACCTTTTGATTATTTGATTCCTGAAAAGGGAAATTTTAAAGTACTATCAATAGTTGTTGACGATAAAACCAACAAATCGTTTTCGGTAAATTTTTCAGAACCTTTGGAAAGAAACCAAAATTTTAATGGATTGGTTTCAAGCGTTTTAGGAACGGAACAAAAATATAGCACCAATGGGAATATACTGAAAGTATTTTTAGACGCTCCTGCTGAAGGCGATTACAAGTTATCTGTTTTTCAAGGTATTAAAAGTGTTTATAATAAACGTTTACGAACAGACTACACCACTAATATTTCTTTTTTACAACAGAAACCTGATTTGCGTTTTATTAAAAATGGTACAATTTTACCAAGTTCTGAAAATTTGAAAGTTAACTTTCAAGCAATCAACCTACGAGCAGTTCACGTAACAGTCTATCGTATCTACGAAAATAATGTACTTCAATTTCTACAAGAAAACTCTTTACAGTCAAGCAATTCCATTTACAGAGTAGGAAAACCTGTAGCTCGAAAAGTTATTGAATTGACTGAAAGTGCATTATATCCACTGAAGGAGTGGAACACCTATGCTGTAGACTTGTCGTCAATCATCATGCCTGAACCAGGAGCCATCTATCGTGTTGAATTGGGAATGAAAAAGAATTACGCTCTTTATGGCTGTGGCAAAGATGATGAACCTTTGGATTATTCTTTTGAAGATGAACCTCTTGAAAAAGATAATTTCTATGATGATGACTATTACTATTGGGAAGGTAGTGACGATCCTTGTGAAGAATCATATTACACATATAGAAGTAAAACAACCAACATCTTAGCTTCCGATCTGGGAGTAATCGCTAAAAAAGGACAAAATAATAATTACACCATCGTAGTTAATAACATTTTGACTACTGAACCTGTAGCTGGAGCTTTGGTAGAAGTATTTGATTATCAACAGCAAAAAATCAATGAAGCGAAAACCGATAAAAAGGGAATTGCCAACTTTGATTTGTCATCACGAGCGTTCTTTGCAGCTATTAAGAAGGATAATAGCACAACCTACATTAAAATGGATGATGCTATTCCTCAGTCAGTTAGTAAATACGATGTAGATGGAATGCGTTTGCAAAAGGGATTGAATGGATTTGTTTATACAGAGCGTGGTGTTTGGCGTCCGGGAGATAGTATTTACGTTGGATTTGTACTTAACGATTTTGCTCAGAAAAACCCTGAGAAATTACCTGTAAAATTAACATTTACAGACCCTTATGGAAAAGTAGTTGCTGAACGTATGCAAAATAGCAATGAATCGAATCACTACATGTTTGGTTTAAGCACCTCACAAGATGCTCCAACTGGGAATTGGAGCGTAAATATTGCAGCAGGAGCTTCTCGCTATACCAAACAAATTAAGATTGAGACAATTAAACCTAACCGATTAAAAATAGAAAACAGTTTGCATGGACAACAAATTTCAGCACGAGGTTCCAACGCTCATTTACGTGTATCATGGTTACATGGAACACCTGCAGGAAATACCCAAGTGAGTATGAAAGCAAAATTCTATCCGAT
This sequence comes from Capnocytophaga canis, assembly GCF_043187445.1. Classification (NCBI taxonomy): domain Bacteria; kingdom Pseudomonadati; phylum Bacteroidota; class Flavobacteriia; order Flavobacteriales; family Flavobacteriaceae; genus Capnocytophaga; species Capnocytophaga canis. Next base: position 2,408,645 of record NZ_CP171121.1, read on the forward strand.
GGAAACTCTTTTCAAAGGATATGAAGAATATATATTTAACAACGAAGCATACCAGTTTGAAAATCAAGAAATTGATGTGTACGAAGGAAAAACTGATGAAACAGGGAATACTAGTTTCTTCTTTAAAACGGAGAATTTGGAAGCTCCTGGAATGTTGCGTGTCAATCTATTGACACAGGCTAGTGAAAGTGGTGGTGATTTCAGTACAGATGTTAGTACAGCGTCTTTTTCGCCATACAACAATTATGTTGGATTGGGTTTACCAGAGGTGAACAAATACGGATATTATGGTACCGAAAAAAAACATACATTCGAAACAATTGTAGTCTCTGAACAAGGTCAGCCATTACGTAACAAACACGTATCGGTTGCTATTTACAAAGTAGGTTGGAATTGGTGGTGGGATGCTTCTAATCAAAATATTTCAACTTACAACAGTTCAAGCAGTAATTCACTGTATGCAACTACTAGACTAACGACTGATGCCAGTGGAAAAGCTTCTTTTGACATAGAAATTCCTGACTCGGATTGGGGCAGATATTTCGTCTTACTTTCTAATGAAGACAGTGGACATAAGTCTGGAACTTCTGTTTATTTTGATTGGGATTCATGGAGTGGAAAATCACGTAATGTAAGTGGCGATGAGGCTGTAATGCTTACATTAGGAAGTAATAAAAAAGAATATAATGTTGGCGAAAAAGCTACTATTTCGTTCCCTTCAGATGAGGGAGGAAGAGCCTTGATTTCTGTTGAAAACGGAAGCAACGTTTTGGAAACATATTGGGTAGAAACGGACAAAAACGAAACAACCTATGATATTTCTATTACTGATAAAATGGGGCCAAATGTCTATGTTTACGTAACTTTGCTCCAACCTCATGCTAACACTGTAAATGATTCGCCTATACGCCTGTACGGAATTTTACCAATCTCAGTGATTGATAAAGAGACACAACTTACACCTGAGATAAAAATGCCTGAAGTATTGCGTCCAGAACAAAAAACGACTATCAAAGTAAGTGAAAAATCAGGAAAACCAATGACTTATTCTTTGATGATTGTAGAAGATGGTTTATTAAATTTAACAAGATTCTCAACCCCAAATCCGTGGAGAACTTTCTTTTCAAAAACCGCTTTAGGAGTGAAAACTTGGGATGTTTATAACGATGTGATTGGTGCTTATGGAGGCACTATTAATCAAGCGTTTAGTATTGGTGGAGATGAAGATTTAGGAGGAGCTGAAGCTCAGAAAGCTAACCGATTCAAGCCTTTTGTAATCGTAAAAGGACCTTTTAAACTCAAAAAAGGAGGAACAAATACACACGATATTCAAATTCCCAATTACATAGGATCAGCACGTGTGATGATTGTAGCATCGAATGTGGAGAAAAATGCGTATGGTTTTGCTGAGAAAAAAGAAGTGCCAGTTCGCAGTCCACTAATGTTATTAGGTTCACTGCCTCGCAAAGCCGTTCCAGGAGAGCGTATTACCTTACCTGTAACTGTATTTACAATGGAAAATAACATCAAAAATGTGTCTATATCCGTTGAAACTAATGAACAGTTCAAGGTGGTTAGTGATCGTTCACAATCCTTATACTTTGAAAAACCAGCTGAAAAAATGGCTTATTTCGAATTAGAAACCACAGCAGCTATGGGCATAGGAAGGGTTAAGATTACAGCTTCATCTGGTAACGAAAAAGCAGTTTATGAAGTGGAAATGGATGTTTATAATCCAAATCCAATGACATATCACATCAGTAAGGAAGTGATTAGCGAAGGAAAAACAGCTAATTTCTCAATGAAGGCGTTTGGTGATAAAGCCAATGCTGTATTGGAAATTTCGAGTTTCCCTGGAATTAATTTGCACCAGCGATTGAACTATTTGATTTCCTATCCACACGGATGTGCCGAACAGATTACTTCAGGAGCATTTCCTCAGTTATTCTTAACTGATTTTATGAATCTTACATCTGAAAAAATCGAAGAAACTAAGCGAAATGTAACTGCTGCAATTAGTAAACTACACGAAAACCAACTTACTAACGGAGGATTTTCGTACTGGAAAGGTAGCAACTACGCCGATGATTGGGCAACATCCTATATTGGGCAATTTTTTATTGAGGCTGAAAAACGAGGATACGTGCTTCCTTCAGGAAGTAAAAATAAATGGTTGACTTACCAAAACAATGCAGTACGTCAATGGAAATACGAACCACGTTATAGCAATGATTTTGCCCAAGCATATCGCTTATATACGTTGGCTTTGGCGGGAAATCCAAATATAGGTGCAATGAATCGTTTACGTGAAATGAAAGAAATTTCAGTCAAAACTAAACGTATGTTAGCTTCTGCGTACGCTGTAGCGGGACAGAAGAAAACGGCTGAAAATCTGTTCCAAACGATGAGTACAGACAATGATGGAGACTATTACTACTATGGTTCGGAACTTCGCAATAAAGCGATGGCATTAGAAACAGCCTTACTTATCGGTAAAAAACAGGAGGCTGCAGAATGGGCTTTCCAAATCGCAGAAAAATTGTCTTCGACAGATTGGTTGAGTACGCAAACCACCGCCTATTCGTTGTATGCAATGGCAAAATACGTGGCTGTGAACAAAAGTGGTTCTGATTTTTCAGCAGCATATGTGCTTAACGGGAAAACCGAAAATATAAAATCTGGTGAACCTATGGCGTCAATCACTTTACCAGTCAAAGGTGAAAAACAAACCGTTCAAGTAAAAAATAATTCAAAACAAACTTTGTATGCTAAATTGATTACCAGTGGTGTACTCCCTGTTGGGGAGGAATTAGCTATGCAAAACGGATTAGCAATTTCAACTACATTCCGAACTAAAGGTCAAAACACCGATATTAGCCAATTGCAACAAAGTACCGAATTTACAGCAATTATTGAAGTTAGAAATTTGACGCAAGATTATGTAAATAATATAGCCTTAACACAATTAATTCCATCCGGATGGGAAATTGTCAATACTCGATTTACGGACTATGGAGGAGCTGAACAAAATAATCTTGATTATGTTGATTTCAGAGACGACAGAGCTAATTTCTATTTTGCATTGCGAGGTCAGGAAGTAAAAGTAATTCAATTGAAGTTAAACGCTTCTTACGCAGGAAAATACTATTTACCTGGAACCTATGCGGAAGGAATGTACGACAATCGTTACAATACTCGAACTGAAGGCAAATGGGTAGAAGTAATAAGAAAATAATATTTAAGGGTAAATTCTTAAAATAATCTAAAAAAAATATATATTTTTGCGGGTAAAAAGTTCTAAATAACCTTTCTGAGGAGAGGGCATAATCTCAATTAACATCAATTTTAGTTGTAATTGGAATTATTTCCTCTCCTTGGTGTTGGGGTAGGGGAGATGCAACTGCAATTCGCCCGAGTAAACGAAAACAATTATTAACATATAAAATAAAAAAATGTCTAAACAAGAAAAACTATCATTCGATGTGTTAATCGAAATTCCAAAAGGAAGTAGAAACAAATATGAATATGATTTTGATTTGAAAAAAATACGTTATGATCGTATGATTTTCTCTTCCATGATGTATCCAGCCGACTACGGTTTTGTACCTGAAACCTTAGCATTAGACTCTGACCCTTTGGATGTGTTGGTTTTGGTTTCTGAACCAACTTTCCCTGGTTGTGTTATGGAAGTTAAACCATTGGGAGTCTTCCATATGGCAGATGAAAAAGGGCCTGACGAAAAAATGATTTGTGTACCAGTTTCTGATCCAGTTTGGAGTAAATTAAACACCTTAGAAGATGTTAATCCACACTTGATAATGGAAATTGAACATTTCTTTCAAGTGTACAAAGATTTAGAAAAAAAGAAAGTAGCTGTCAATGGTTGGGGAAATTTAGATGAAGCAATCGAGATTTACCACGAGTGTAGAAAACGCTATGAAACGAGTGAAAAGAAATATTCTATTCGATAATTTAATAAAAATATAAAATGAAAAATACAACTTTAACCGATGTACACATTGCTTTAGGAGCTAAGATGGTTCCCTTTGCTGGGTATAACATGCCTGTTCAGTATGATGGGGTAAATATCGAACACGAAACCGTTCGTAATGGTGTTGGAGTATTTGATGTAAGCCACATGGGAGAATTTTTCCTGAAAGGAAAACACGCTTTAGATTTAATTCAAAAAGTAACCTCAAACGATGCTTCAACGTTATTTGACGGACGTGCTCAGTACAGTTGCTTACCAAACAACGAAGGCGGAATTGTAGATGATTTAATTGTTTACAAAATAGCTGACGAACATTATTTACTGGTCGTTAATGCTTCAAATATCGAAAAAGATTGGGACTGGATTAGTAAACACAATACTTGGGGTGTGGATATGGAAAATGCTTCTGACCAGTATTCTTTATTAGCAATTCAAGGGCCAAAAGCCATAGAAGCAATGCAAAAACTTACACCTGTGAATCTTGGGGACATTAAATATTATCACTTCGTTATTGGAGAATTTGCAGGAGTTCAAGACGTGATTATCTCCGCAACTGGCTACACAGGAAGTGGAGGAATTGAAATATATGTTAAAAATGAGCATATTAAATATGTTTGGGATAAAGTTTTTGAGGCAGGAGCTTCATTTGGGATCAAACCAATTGGACTAGCAGCACGGGACACCTTACGTCTGGAAATGGGCTTCTGTTTGTACGGAAATGATATTGACGATACCACCTCTCCAATTGAAGCAGGACTTGGTTGGATTACCAAATTCAACAAAGAGTTTGTAAACTGTGAAACCATCAAAGCACACAAAGAAAACGGTGTAAGCAGAAAATTGGTAGGTTTTGAAATGCAAGAGAAAGCAATTCCTCGGCATGACTACGAAATTGTTGATGCAGATGGTAATATCATAGGAAAAGTTACCAGTGGAACCATGGCTCCTTCATTAGGCAAAGGTATTGGTTTAGGCTATGTACCTACTGAATTTTCCAAACCTGGAAGTCAAATTTTTATCCAAATTCGTAAAAACAGAGTACCTGCCACAGTAGTCAAATTACCGTTCTACAAAGTATAGGTTCTAAAAAAAGAATTTAAAAAAAATATTCAAAAATCTTGGAATACTGAAGCAAGCAAATAAATTGCGTACATTTAATAAGTTTTAACACTTTAGTAATTCATAAATTAAATGTAATTTATCAAAAAAACTTGAATAAATTCTTAAATCAACATACCTAAACGGAATTAAAAAATAAAAACATCATTATTCATGATTGTTGTAGTTTTTTGGTTCCGTTTTTTTTTTATACTGCTCACTGTTACCTATAGAAACTAATAGATAAGAACGATAAAAACTTTTTTTATTTATAAAACACACAATAACAATAATTTAATCAGTTAAAAAGGATATAAACAAAATATACCTTTGAACTGCTTATGCTATACGGATAAGGCATAAAGAGCATATGTAGAGCCGCTTCTTTTTTAGATTTATTCAAAATAGCAAAAAAGTGATTAAAATCATTTTTTTTACTGATTAAGATTGTGTACTTTTGCCACATCTATTATTCTGAATTTGATTTAACAATGAGTGTTATTTATATGTTAATAACTATAAGTATTGCTGTAGCGTTACTATTTTTCTTTCTGTTCATAACGGCAGTTCGTCGTGGTCAGTTTGATGATAGTCATACCCCAGCTGTGCGTATGTTATTTGAGGATGAGCTTGTTGGTTCGGAAGATACAGAAAGTAAACAATCTAAAACAGAGAAACTAACAGATAATTAATTTCAATAAATAATGGAGAAGCAACAATTTTACTATGACAACAAAATTGTAAGGAAGTTTCTTTTCGCTACCCTTGCTTGGGGAGTAGTGGGAACATTAGTTGGGCTTTGGTTAGCCTACCTATTTTTATTTCCGAATATGTCGAATGAAATTCCATGGTTGAGTTTCGGACGACTGCGTCCATTGCACACCAACGCGGTGATTTTTGCGTTCGTGGGTAATGCGATTTTTGCAGGGGTTTACTACTCTATGCAACGCCTTTTGAAAGCTCGTATGTACAGCGACTTTCTAAGTAACCTTAACTTCTGGGGGTGGCAACTCATCATCGTGGCAGCTGCTATTACTCTTCCGTTGGGTTACACTTCTTCCAAAGAGTACGCCGAATTGGAATGGCCTATTGACATTGCTATTGCTGTGGTTTGGGTGGCTTTTGGAGTGAATATGATTGGAACGCTTCTCAAAAGAAGACAACGCCACATCTATGTTGCTATTTGGTTCTACTTGGCGACATTTGTAACCGTTGCTGTGTTACACATATTCAATAACTTAGAGCTTCCAGTGACCATGTGGAAATCCTACTCTGTGTATGCAGGAGTACAAGATGCTTTGGTACAGTGGTGGTATGGACACAATGCGGTTGCGTTCTTCTTGACAACACCTTTCTTGGGACTAATGTACTATTTCGTTCCGAAAGCAGCAAACAGACCTGTTTATTCTTACCGTCTATCAATTATCCACTTTTGGAGTTTGATTTTTATTTACATTTGGGCAGGACCTCACCACTTGTTGTATACGGCTCTACCAGAATGGGCTCAGAACTTAGGTGTTGTATTCTCTGTGATGTTGATTGCTCCGTCTTGGGGAGGTATGATCAACGGATTGCTAACTCTTCGTGGAGCTTGGGACAGAGTTCGTGAAAATCCAACTTTAAAATTCATGGTTGTTGCTATCACAGGTTATGGTATGGCAACTTTTGAAGGGCCTATGCTTTCATTGAAAAACGTGAATGCTATTGCACACTTTACTGATTGGATTATTGCTCACGTTCATATAGGAGCTTTGGCTTGGAACGGATTCTTGGCATTCGGTATGATTTACTATATCGTTCCTAAAATGTGGAAAACAAACCTTTACTCAATGAAATTGGCTAACTTCCATTTTTGGATAGGTACACTGGGAATTGTTTTCTATTGTCTTCCGTTATACGTGGCTGGATTCGTTCAAGCATCTATGTGGAAAGAGTTTAATCCAGATGGAACATTGGTTTATGGAAACTTTTTGGAAACCGTAACGCAAATCATACCAATGTACTGGATGCGTGCTATTGGAGGTACATTCTATGTTACAGGGGTAATAGTAGGAGCTTATAACGTTATCAAAACCTTGCAAACAGCTCCGAAATTACAAGATGAATTGGCAGAGGCTCCTGCATTGACCAAAATAAGCAATGGTAGATTGCAAGGAGAAACTTTCCACACTTGGTTAGAAAGAAAACCTATCCAAATGACTATTTGGGCTACGGTTGCGATCTTAATAGGTGGTGTCGTTCAAATTGTTCCTACTATTTTTGTAAAATCTAATATTCCAACTATTTCAAGTGTGAAACCGTATACTCCATTAGAGTTAGAAGGTCGCGATCTTTATATTCGTGAGGGGTGTGTGAGTTGTCATAGCCAAATGGTACGTCCGTTCCGCAGTGAAGTTGAACGTTACGGTGAATATGCAAAGGCGGGTGAATTTATTTATGATCGTCCATTCTTGTGGGGAAGTAAACGTACAGGTCCAGATTTGTTACGTTTGGGAGGAAAATACTCTGATAACTGGCATTTCAACCATATGTATGATCCCACAAGTACATCACCAAACAGTATAATGCCTGCTTATCCTTGGTTGACAAGAAATAAACACGACCGAAGCGATATCGAAGCTAAGATGCGTGCTTTAGTTAAGTTAGGAGTTCCTTACACCGAGGAAGATATTGCCAATGCTCACGTTTCTATGGAGGCTCAAGCTGCTAAAATTGAGCAAAATCTGCATAATGATCCTGATTTCGTGAAACAATACGAAGGGGCTAAAGCAAGTGCTCAACAAGCAGGAAAAGAATTTGTTCCGATGAAAGACCGAGAAATCGTTGCTTTAATCGCGTACTTACAGCGATTGGGAACAGATATTAAGTTGGAAAAAAAGTAACAAACAATGCTCAAATTTATTAAGGAACATATGGCGACGATTGATGGGATTGAGATTTTTCCCATCATATCTTTCCTGATATTTTTTATCTTTTTCTTAGCACTCTTCTGGTGGGTGTTCGGATATAAGAAAGAAACTATCGATACGATGAATAATATTCCTTTTGATAATGATGAGGACGAAAATAACAATACCTTACAATGAAAAAGAATTTAATACCATTTTTACGAGTAGTAACCATCGTTGGTGTTGTGGCTCTTTTCATAGAGTTGCTCTATGGAACTAAAGAAAGTACAGCATTTGCTAAATACTATCAAGTTCCGTTGTTTTTGACTTTCTTGTTCTTCTTACTTGTTTTTACAGAAGTAGTCTTGAAAGCAGTTCAGAACCTGATTTCGGGTATCAAATCTAGGTCAGGTGCAGAAGAAGGAACGCTTTGGCAGCGTTTTTATGCAGGAATGGTGGAACAAGTGCCTCTTGAAAAAGAGGGAGATATCCTTTTGGAGCATGAACACGATGGCATTCGTGAATTAGATAATACTTTACCACCTTGGTGGGTGTACCTTTTCTATGCTACTATTGTGTTCATGGTTATTTACTTGGTACGATTCGAGGTTCTAAAAGATGATAATCAAATTGACGAGTATAACAAAGATGTAGCTCGTTCAAAAATTGAAGTTGCAGAGTATAAGAAAAATAATCCTTTCGAAGTACGCTTGTTGGTAGATGATGCTTCAGTTGTTGAAGCAGGAAAAAAAGTATTCCAAACCAATTGTGTTGCATGTCACGCAATGGATGGTGGAGGTGGTATCGGACCTAATTTAACGGACGACCATTGGATTTTAGGAGGAAATATCAAAGATATCTACAATACTATATCAGAAGGTGGACGTGATGGAAAAGGAATGGTTGCTTGGAAATCACTATTGAAGCCTACTGAAATTGAGCAAGTAGCAAACTATATTAAAACACTGAAAGGAACCAAACCTGCAAATCCAAAAGGACCTGAAGGTGATCTGTACACCGAGTAAAAGTGTTTTCAAAACTTAATATTGGCAATAGGGAAATAGACCATATTCGCAATCGGATAAAAGCTATTGCCTATTGCCTATATTTTTTATTAAAAAAGAACTCGAGTGGAGTTTTGTTTCATGGCAAAATCTTACAAACGACGGATGCTCCACCATCGCATTTAAAATCCTTTTATCAAAAATAGATATTATATTTCTTCCCAAAAGAAGCAAGATTCTCTATAAAAAACACTACACATGGAAGAACAAGATAAAGAAATATTCCGAGATTCCATCGGAACCATTGACAAGGAAGGAAAAAGGGCGTGGGTATTCCCTAAAAAACCATCTGGACGTTTCTATAGATATAGAAAATACGTCAGCTATGTACTTTTGATTTTTTTATTGGTCAGCCCGTGGGTGAAAATAAACGGTAACCAATTTTTGTTGTTTAATATTCTCGATCGTAAATTCAATATCTTCGGATTGCCTTTTTGGCCACAAGATTTCTATCTATTTGTGATTTCGATGATTATCGGAGTTGTGTTTCTTGCACTTTTTACGGTTGTTTTCGGACGTATTTTTTGTGGATGGATTTGCCCACAAACCATATTTATGGAGATGGTTTTCCGTCGTATTGAATATTGGATTGAAGGTGATCGAGGTTCACAAATGCGACTTGATAAACAGGCATGGGACAAGGAAAAAATCAGAAAAAAAACACTCAAATGGAGTCTATTCTTTTTGATTTCTTTCTCGGTAGCAAACACTTTTTTAGCATATTTAATAGGTTCTGATGTTTTGTTAACCTACATCAAAGAAGGCCCAATAAACCACTGGGGAACGTTCATAGCATTGTTTATATTTACTTGTATTTTTTACTTCATTTTTACATGGTTCAGAGAACAAGTATGTATAATAGCTTGTCCTTATGGACGCTTACAAGGGGTTTTGTTGGACAATCGTTCTATCATCGTAGCCTATGACTATGTTCGAGGAGAATCGGATAATGGACGTAAAAAATTCCGAAAGAATGAAGATCGTCAAGCCTTGGGACATGGTGACTGTATTGATTGTATGCAGTGTGTACATGTATGTCCAACAGGAATTGACATTAGAAATGGAACTCAATTGGAGTGTGTGAACTGTACGGCTTGTATCGATGCTTGTGATGAGGTAATGGACAAAGTTGGTTTCAAGAGAGGGTTGATTCGTTTTGCAAGTGAGGAAAACATAGCTAAAAAAGCTCCTTTCAAATTTGATTTACGCATGAAAGGCTACACAGCTGTACTTACAATTCTGATTGGAATACTTATAGGAATGCTATTCATCAGAACAGATGTTCAGGCTGATATTTTACGTTTGCCTGGACAACTATATCAACATGAGGAAAATGGAGTGATTAGCAACGTTTACACTTATAAAATTATCAATAAAACTACTCGTGATTTTGAAAATGTAACGGTTAAAGTGGTTGGTTCTTTGGATGCTGAAGTAGTTATCGTCGGTAAAAATTCTATTTTCGTCCCAAAACAAGGTCTGGCGGAAGGTACACTATTCGTAAGAATAAAAGAATCTTCCTTGAAAGAAGAAAAGTTGAAGGTTCTTTTGGAGGTATATAGTAATGGCAATAAAATCGGTTCAACAAAAACGATTTTCTTAGGGCCAAGAACATTCCGATAAAATATAGGATTTGCTTTTTTGAATAATCATAAACTTTTAAAAAATGTTTTGATAAGGATGAAGGGTTGTTCATAGGAGGCTGTCTGAAAAGTTTGATGACATTACTAAATTGGAGGTGATGTAAAAAGTATGTTGCCTTAAAAAAGAAGTTTTTTTGTCAGGCTGAGCGTAGTTGAAGCCTCGTAATTACAGGGCTTCGACTACGCTCAGCCTGACAATCAGAACTAACATTATACTTTTATAACACTATCTTGATTTTAGTTATTTGATAGTAAAATATTGAAAAACAATAGATTGTTTTTTGGGACAAATCTTTTTGGACAGTTTCGAACAACATTCAATAGCCGTAAGAATGAAGAATGTTTCGCATCTATAACGAAACCGTACAGGTAAAATAAACATTTTTTCATGTGTAAGTAACACCACTAAAATCTAAAAGCAAACAATGAATTGTCACAGTAAAATAGAACAAAAAACTAACTCCTTAAATGTTTAGAAAAGATTATATAAAACGACAAATAGACCTGTTTTTTCAAGAACTGGCAAACCTTTTGAGTAAGAAAGTACCCAAAGAGGAAAAATTAAAAGAATTGGCAAATATGTCAGAGCGGTTTACGGGTAATTTATTAGTACATTTGCAGGAAAGGTCAGCAGAGGAATTGGTAAATACCTTTGAAAATGATTTGGATACGATAGAAATCATTTCAGAATTGTTATATCATTCCGAAGAAGAGAATACTAAAAATAATCTTTTAAAGGTAAAAAGTCTTTTGTTTTATATAAACCAAAAAAGTGCTGCTTTTTCGCTCAATAGAGACCAAAAAATGCAAGAAATTGAGCGAAAATTAAAGGAATTGTAATGTAGAAATGTTTGTCTCACTGTAAATATGCGATTTATTAGAGGCTTATTGTATAAAGCAAAACACGAAAAGGTCGTATAGAAATATTATTTACCAATTTTAAGAGACTGTCCGAAAAGATTGACTTTTTCGGACAGCTTCAATAAAAAAACTGCCTAAAAAATTTCCAGACAGTTTTTATTTATTTCTAGGCATTGTATTTAGCCCGTAATTCTTTTGCTGTATCAACCATTGCTACAAGAGCCTTTTTAGTCTCTTCCCAATGGCGGGTTTTAAGTCCACAGTCAGGGTTAATCCACAAGTTACGTTTTGGTATCACACCAATGGCTTTTTCCATCAAGAAAGTCATCTCCTCCACCGATGGAACTCGTGGTGAGTGAATGTCATAAACTCCTGGTCCAATTTCATTTGGGTATTTAAACTCCGCAAATACATCTAATAATTCCATTTGCGAGCGAGAACATTCAATCGTAATTACGTCAGCATCCATATCAGCTATTGCTTCAATCATATCATTGAATTCGGAATAGCACATGTGCGTGTGAATCTGTGTGCTATCTTCCACACCTGACGCCGAAATACGAAACGCACGAATTGCCCAATTGTAATATGTTTCCCAATCCTTACGGCGTAAAGGTAGCCCCTCTCGAACCGCTGGTTCATCAATTTGAATTACCTTGATACCTGCTTTTTCTAAATCAACCACTTCATCACGAATTGCCAACGCTATTTGGGTACATGTTACCGAACGAGGTTGATCATCACGAACGAATGACCATTGTAAAATTGTTACAGGTCCCGTTAGCATTCCTTTTACAGGCAGTGAAGTTAACGATTGAGCAAACTGTGACCAACGAACCGTCATTGGAGTTGGACGAGAGACATCCCCATAAATAATTGGTGGCTTCACACAGCGAGAACCGTAACTCTGTACCCAGCCAAACTTAGTAAATGTATATCCTTTGAGTTGCTCTCCAAAATATTCCACCATGTCATTGCGTTCGAATTCTCCGTGAACCAACACATCAATTCCTGCATCCTCTTGGAAACGAATTGACTCTTCGATTTCTTTTTTGAGTAATGTTTCATATTCTTCTAATGGAAGCACACCTTTATTAAAATTAGCTCTCCAACTTCTAACCTCTTGTGTTTGAGGGAAAGATCCTATTGTTGTTGTAGGAAACAGTGGTAATTTTAACGCTCCTTCCTGAATAGCTTGGCGTTGAGCAAATCCACTCTTACGATGTGCATCTTTTTCAGTGATTGCTCCTACGCGTGATTTAACATCCTCATCATGAATCAACTTCGATGTCTTACGATTATCATTCGCTTTTTTATTTTGAGTCACTGTTTCTCGTTGAACTTCAGTTAAATCATTAGTTACTAAAGATTTAATTGTTGATATTTCAACTAATTTTTGTTTTGCAAAAGCTAACCATTGTTTGATTTCAGGAGTAAGTATCTTTTCGTTATTCTCATGTTCCAAATTACAAGGCGAGTGTAACAAAGAACAAGAAGATGCTACCAACACGCGGTCAATACCCAAAGCTTTTTGAACTTTTTCAATCAAAGTTACTGATTTTTGGAAATCGTTGATCCAAACATTACGCCCGTCTACAACTCCAAGAGATAATTTTTTATCTTTTGGTAATTTAGATAATATTTCATCTAATTGATTTTCAGCGCGAACTAAATCAATATGCAATACATCCAACGGAAGACTTAACGCTAAATCAGTGTTATCTTCCAAAGCTCCAAAATAGGTTGTTAAAATAAATTCTGTAGTAGGGAACGCTTCTTTCAGAATAGTATACACCTGTTTATAAGCCTCTTTTTCAGTTTTTGTAAGGTCAAGTACTAAACAAGGCTCGTCAATTTGAATAGTTTTTGCTCCAGCATCTACCAAACTCTGTACGATTTGTTTGTACACAGGTAACAAATTTTCAACCAGTTCAATTCTATGGAAACCATCCTCTTTTTCTTTCCCTAAAAGCAAATATGTTATAAGACCTAAAAGCACAGGCTTCGTTTCAAATCCATTGTTTTTTGCGAATTGATATTCTGCAAGAGCTTTGTTATATCGCAATTTAAACGATTGATTTTTAGTAAACTCTGGAACTAAATAGTGATAATTCGTATCAAACCATTTGGTCATTTCCACAGCCGTGATATCAATGCCATTCTTTTGGTAGCCTCGTGCCAATGCAAAATAAAGCTCCATGTCCGACAAATTGTCAATAGGAGCAAATCTACTTGGGATTGCATTTACCGAGAATGAAAAATCTAATACTTGGTCATAAAAGGAAAAATCATTGGAAGGCAACAAATCTATATTTGCTTCTTTCTGTAATTTCCAATTGTGAATTCTGATGGTATTTGCCACATCAAACAACTCATCTTCTGATATTTTTCCTGCCCAAAAAGCTTCGTTTGCTTTTTTAAGTTCACGTTTTTCCCCTATACGAGGATAGCCTAATAAATTGGTTTTCATATAATTCGTATGTATTTTTTTGTTTATTGTTCTAAAAAACTATGCTTCAGTACTATTCAATTAAAAAACTTTGGAAACAATGTCTACAATATTGTCTGATTTGCCCATTGAATAGTAATGCAAAGTAGGCACTCCCCACAGTTTCAATTCTTTACTCTGTTCGATAGCCCATTCTATTCCAACTTGTTTTACATCTTCGTTGGTTTTACATTTTTCCAATTCGGATACTAAAATTTCCGGTAAGTCGAGTTTGAACACTTGTGGCAACAAATTCAGATGTTTCTTTGTAGTTATAGGCTTAATTCCAGGAATGATAGGAATATCAATTCCCATGAGCCGTACTTTTTCTACAAATTCGAAATACTTTTGATTATCGAAAAACATCTGGGTAACAATATAATCCGCTCCGGCATCTACTTTTTCCTTCAACCGAGCCAAATCAAACGTCATTGAAGGAGACTCTATATGTTTTTCAGGGTAACCAGCAACTCCCACACAAAAATCAGTTCCATAGTCAGTCTCTATTACATCATGCAAAAACTTTCCACGTCCTAAATCTTTGATTTGCCTGACCAAATCTACAGCATAGGTATGACCATCTTTGGTCGGCTCAAAATAACGTTCCTCTTTCCGAGCATCGCCGCGAAGTGCCATAACGTTGTCGATTCCCAAATAGAAGCAATCTACCAACAAATATTCCGTTTCTTCTTTTGTGAATCCTCCACAAAGAACATGTGGTACGGTATCTACACCATATTTGTATTGAATCGCAGAACAAATCCCTACCGTTCCAGGACGCATTCGAGTAATTTTCTTTTCTAACAGACCATTAGGATGCTGTTTGTAAAAAAATTCCTCCCGTGAAGTGGTTACATCAATAAAAGGAGGCTTAAACTCTATCAAAGGTTCAATATTTCGGTAAAGTTCTTCAATACTATTCCCTTTTTTAGGAGGAACTATCTCAAAAGAAAAAAGTGTCTTCCCTTTGGAACGAGCAATATGTTCGGTTACTTTCATTTTTGTCTTAAGTAAAAAATTATATTCACGGGGCAAAATTACGAACATTTTTTTATACTTCAAAATTATTTTAGAAAATAAATCCGTAAAAATTTTATATCACTATTTGTTTCATTGATTTTTTTAATCAAAAATAGAATATATTTCTTTTGTATGTTATTTGTGCAGAAATAACATACATTTAGAGTTAGTATTTTGACCATATATGAGAAAAATCTTCTTTTTTGCAGATACCAAAAAAAACATTACTTTTGCCAGATTGATGAGGCTCATTCAAAGGATTAGGACGCAAAAAATCAAAGTATTGAGTCCGAAATAATGAGAACTAATTAAAAAAATATAGCTAATGCATATTCATTTTACATCCTATAAGGATTTTCAAGCGGATTTAGTTTCTGAACTTTTAGCAGCTAATCACACCATTTCAGAAGGTGAATTAATAAATAAAAATGCTGATTTTGTAGTTATTAATAGAAGTAGTAAAGCAAATAGTGACCTCGAAAAAGAAGCCCAATTATTAGGCTTAACTACAGGAACGGAAAACGATTTTTTGCATACTTTTTTTAAAGATAAAACACGTGTAGTAATTGCAGGTAAAGGAAAAGAAAACGTGTTAAAAACGGTAGTACATACATTTGATTTTCACAATATTCCATTAAGTTTTTTTACCGAAAAACCAATTAAAGGAAAGTCTTTTCGTCTTTCAACCCATGCCGAATTTGTACTTTTCGACGGAAGTGAGGAAATAAATTCAATAGTTGACAAGCATCCAAAATATCTTACCTATCAACCTACTTTGGCACTATTAGAGAGCATCTCAGTGGATACAGAAAATTACGCCACTTTTGTGGATAGCATTACCAAAGGGGGGATTTTGGTATACAATGAAGAATGCGAGAATGTAATGAAAGTTGTGCAAAATACCGAGAATCCAATACGAAAAATAGCTTATAAAACTCCTGATTATGAAGAAAATAATGAATCTTTTTTCCTCATTACGGATGAAGGAGAGTTACCTCTGAACATTACCCAAAAAGAGGAAGTCCGTTATGTAGAAGCCGCCAAATGGATTTGTCAGAATATGGGAATTGATGCGGCAGATTTTTACGAAGCAATTGCTTCAATGTAAAAAAACAAATCGATCGAACATTCTATCGTACGTAGTTCATACATAACAAACTGAATACAAAATCATTAGATAGCATAGCTCATATAGAAAATGATTACATTAGAAAATAAAAAAAAGGTAGCTTTTTACACGTTGGGTTGTAAACTGAATTTTTCAGAAACTTCCACCATAGCACGTAGTTTTGAAAACGAAGGTTACCAACGTGTTGATTTTGAAGATTTTGCAGACATATACATCATCAACACCTGCTCAGTTACAGAAAATGCTGACAAGCAATTCAAACAAATTGTACGTAAAGCATTGAAAATAAACGACAAGGCTTTTGTTGCAGCTGTAGGATGTTATGCTCAACTGAAGCCTGCAGAATTAGCAGCAGTTCATGGCGTAGACTTGGTACTGGGAGCAAAAGAAAAATTCGACATCACTCAGTATATTGATGATTTGACCAAAAATAATGAAGGTCAAGTACATTCATGTGAAATTTCGGAAACAGATTTTTACGTGGGAAGCTATTCCATTGGCGATAGAACTCGTGCTTTTCTAAAAGTACAGGACGGATGCGATTACAAATGTACGTATTGCACAATCCCAATGGCACGGGGAATTTCACGTAGTGATACGATTGAAAACATTCTAAAAAATGCTCAAAAAATATCCGAGCAAGGAATTAAAGAAATTGTACTAACAGGCGTAAATATAGGTGATTACGGAAAAGGAGAGTTCGGGAATAAAAAGCATGAACACACCTTTCTGGACTTGGTACAAGCCTTAGATAAGGTCAAAGGTATTGAACGATTGCGAATTTCGTCTATTGAGCCGAATTTACTCAAAGATGAAACTATTGAATTTGTTGCACGGAGCAAAGCTTTTGTTCCTCATTTTCACGTACCTCTCCAAAGTGGAAGCAATCATATCTTGAAAAAAATGAAGCGTAGGTATTTACGAGAATTATACGTCAGCCGAGTAGCAAAAATCAAAGAAATGATGCCACATGCTTGTATTGGAGTGGATGTTATTGTTGGATTTCCTGGTGAAACTGACGAGCTTTTTTTAGAAACATATCACTTTTTGAGTGAATTGGATATTTCGTACTTGCATGTATTCACATATTCAGAACGTGACAATACGGAGGCTGTACTAATGGATGGAGTTGTTCCCGACGAAGTGAGAGCTAAACGTAGTAAAATGCTTCGTGGTTTGTCCGCTAAAAAACGTAATAATTTCTATGTAAACCAGTTAGGAACAGAAAGAACTGTACTTTTTGAAGGAGAAAACAAACAAGGTTACATCCATGGATTTACCGAAAACTACGTGAAAGTGAAAACGCCTTGGAATCCAGAGTTAGTCAACACATTGCGTCGAGTAAAACTTACTAAAATTGACTCGGATGGAATGGTTCGATTTGATTTTGTAGATAATCCATAACATAAATATCTGACAAATAAAAATTTATTAAAATTTATAGCTAACCTTATTTGCATAATTCTTATATCTCTTTTAGATATTTCAGTTATGATCCTCCTACTAAAACATCAAAAGTTTCTAAGTAAAATGATGATTTTTTTCGTATATCTGACTGAATTTAACTAAAATTTTTCTATTACAAATGAAAAAAAATCGCCTACAACAACTACAGGCCTTTGAACGGCTACTGGATATCATGGACGACCTCAGGGAAAAATGTCCATGGGACAAAAAACAAACACTACAATCACTTCGACACTTAACGATTGAAGAAACCTATGAGTTAGGAGATGCCATTTTGGATAATGATTTAAACGAAATAAAAAAAGAATTAGGTGATTTATTGTTACACATTGTGTTCTACGCAAAAATAGGTAGTGAAACCAACGATTTTGATATTTCCGATGTGGCAAATACGGTTTGCGATAAACTCATTGAGCGACATCCACATATCTATGGAAATGTGAAAGTTGAAAATGAGGATGATGTTAAACGCAACTGGGAAAAAATTAAACTTAAAGAAGGTAAAAAAAGCGTATTGGAAGGCGTACCAAAAAGTTTACCTGCTTTGGTTAAAGCCACACGCATACAAGATAAAGTCGCTGGTGTAGGCTTCGATTGGGATTCTATTGATGGTGTTTTTGACAAAATCAAGGAGGAAATCAATGAATTACACCATGAAGTTACTCACAAAAATAAAGAAAATATCGAAAAAGAATTAGGCGACGTATTTTTCAGTTTAATCAATTACAGTCGATTTTTAAAAGTAAATCCCGAAGATGCCTTAGAAAAAACGAATAAGAAATTTATCAAACGATTTCAATACTTAGAAAACAAGGCTCAAGAACAGCACAAATCACTAAAAAACATGACCTTAGCTGAAATGGAAGCATTTTGGCAAGAGGCTAAAAAGTTTGATTTGTAAATTCCTTTGTAAAAAAGCGAAATTTTGATTTTAAGAAAAAATAACTGTTAACCTTTTTAATCTCATCTCTTAACTGATATCCATAAAGCAAAATTCGTCCTTAAGGCTGATTTTTAATGGCTTGTCAGTAAACATTATCTAAGGTTTACAGATTTTACAAGGAACATACCCTTGTTCGATGGCTGTTTTTCTGTTCTTTAACTTGGTTTTATTTTTATCTTTTATCTTATAAACTGAATTACAGTCAGTTCTGTGAAACTTTTTAGTATTTCGATTACCTACATAACTCTGCTGAATTTTTTCAACACATCCAATAACCGACTCATTACCATCAAGTGGAGCTACTTGTCGAATAAATGAGAGGTTGAAAATGAAAAGTAAAAAGAATATTTTCTTGAACATAGATTAATTTTATAGACTCCACGAAGGTACAAAAAATACTGATAAAATTCAAGTTTAAAACTTGTATAGTACTACAAAAATCCAATATCTTTGCGGAAAGAATGAAAATAAATATTTAATTTAATGGCTTTACGATTATTTTGTATACGTTATAAAATATTGTAAAACAATCGTATAAAAAATTCATCGAATGCTAAAAAGCGTATTTTAAACTAATTCAAATTATTAATCATAGAAGTAATAGAATAAAATGAAAACAGAGCAAGAACAAAAAGAATTTTACGAGCGTTTAAAAAAAGAATTAGAAGAAACTTCTCAGTGGCCTTCAACCTATCTGTACAAATTCATCATACCTAACGATACTGAAAAAAAGCACACTCTGGAAGCTATTTTCGAAGGAAAAAAAGCTGATATCAAAACGCGTACATCATCAAATGGAAAATACACAAGTGTTTCGATTTCAATATTATTGCAAAACCCTGATGAAGTAATTGCATACTACAAAGAAGCTGGAAAAATTGAAGGTATTTTATCTTTATAAACCCATCCTCCTTCATTTGTTAATCACCAAGGATTATACGAAAAAAGATATTCTTAAAATAAAACTATTCAAGAATTTTCTTGAATTTTTTAGAAAACTAACGAAAATATGTCGATAGAAGTAAAACAACTAACAAAAACTTACGGCAAACAAGTAGCTGTTAATCAAATCAATTTTTCGCTAAATAAAGGTGAAATTACGGGTTTTTTAGGGCCAAACGGAGCAGGAAAATCCACTACGATGAAGATGATCACAGGGTCATTAATACCAACTAATGGGGAAATTTTTGTCAATGGGATAGATATGATCAAAAATCCGATTGAGGCTCAACGAAATCTTGGCTACTTACCAGAGCACAATCCTCTGTATTTAGAAATGTACGTACGTGAATACCTTTGGTTCATGGGAAAATTATACAAAAACATTTCGAAAAAAAGAATTGAAGAAATCATTGAAATTACGGGACTTACACCTGAAAGTAACAAAAAAATTGAGCAACTATCCAAAGGTTATCGTCAGCGTGTAGGACTGGCATCGGCACTGATTCACGATCCTGAAATTTTGATTTTAGATGAACCTACCACAGGTCTTGACCCTAATCAGTTAGTTGAAATACGTGGCATCATCAAAGAATTTGGAAAGAACAAAACCATTCTGTTATCATCGCATATTATGCAAGAAATTCAAGCAGTTTGTGACCGAGTGATTGTTATCAACAAAGGGAACATTGTCCTGGATCAGTCAATGAAAAACCTTCAAAATAAGGAACAAACCATTGAAGTAGCGTTTGACTTACGCGTGGAAGAACGTTTTTTACGACAAATTCCTATGCTAAAATCGGTAGTGAACATACACGAGTTCTTGTACCATATGGTATTTGACACACAAGAGGACATGCGTCCCAAACTGTTTGACTTTGCTAATGAAAATGGACTTAAAATATTGCAAATCAACCATAGACATAAGGATTTGGAGCAGTTATTCAGTGAACTAACACGAGATCAAACGAAAACTGCTCCAAAATCTATTTAATTCGATGAATGAAATACTTCTAAAGCTGTAGTGTCATCCAAAGCCTTAATTTCTTTTAATAATATGGATTTCATTCGCTTAGTTAACTTCTCTGTGGAACGTTTTCCATAAATATTATTCATCTCCTTAGGATCTTTCTTCAAGTCGTAGAGTTCCCATCCATTATGTCGTTTGTAGAACCGAATGAGTTTGTACCGTTTATTTTTAATTCCAAAATGTGGCGAAACAGCATGTTCCCCATTTTCATAGTAATGGTAATAAACTGTTTCACGAGAAGGTCTCTTAGAGCCTTTCAACACATTCAAAAACGATTTCCCCTGAATATCAGCTGGAATTGGAATACCTGCTGCCTCCAAAAGAGTTGGAGCTATGTCCACATTCATCACAAAACTATCTGTTGACTTATTTCTTTTGATATATGTAGGGTACTTTATAACCATGGGTGTTCTAAAGGATTCCTCATACATCCATCTTTTATCATACCAGCCGTGTTCTCCCATGTAAAATCCTTGATCTGAGAGATATATGAATATTGTGTTATCGGCTAAATTATTTTTATGCAAATAGTCATTCATTCTTCCTATGTTTCTATCAAGAGAAACCGCCGTTGCATAATAATCTCTCATATAACGCTGAAACTTCCATTCGGTAAGAGCCTTTCCTGTCAATTTTTGACTCTCAAATTCTTTTTGAATTTGGTGATAGAAATCATTATAGGCTTTACGTTGTGATGGCGTCATCCGATTAAAGTTACCATCTTTTTCTTCTTGATTAGGGGGAAACATTTTCAGGTCATAACCCATCTGTAAATCTTTAGCGATGGTCATTTCTTGCATGGTAGCAGGAATTCGCCCCTTATAATCATCGTAAAAATTGTCGGGAAGAGGAAAGTTTACTTTCTCAAAGCTTCCTAAATCTTGAATATCGGGCATCCATGTGCGATGGGTAGCCTTATGTCCTACTATGAGACAAAAAGGCTTACTCTTGTCACGGTTATCCAGCCACTGTTCGGCTTCATTTTCAACAATATCAGTCACATACCCTTCTTCACGAACAACTTTTCCTCCAGGAACATAGAAATCGGGGTTAAAATAATGCCCTTGTCCGATTAAAATTTTAAAAAAATCAAATCCTTTCGGATCTTTTCCTAAGTGATATTTTCCAATCCATGCTGTTTGATAACCGTTTTCTTGCAAAATATTCACAAATTGCTGCTGATTTGAATTGTAGCGTGAAGTTTCATTATCGGTATATCCGTTCTTATGGCTAAACTTACCCGTAAGGATACAGGCTCGACTTGGGCCACATATTGAATTAGCCACATACGCCTTATTGAAAGTCATCCCCTGCTCTGAAAGTTTATCGATGTGGGGTGTATAAGAAGTTTTCCCTTCGTTGTATGCTCCTATGGATTGAAAGGAATGATCATCGGAAATAATAATCACAATATTAGGCCTTTGCTGTGCTAAAACCACACAAGAAAAGAAAAAACTACATAAAAAAAATACTTTTTTCATTTTGACTTTTTATAAAATTTAATTAAACAAAACTTGAAGTGCTGACAAAGTTACAAAAAAATATATTTAGCACCATATTTTTTACGAATAATGAGACGAAAACAAAGTTCGAAGCACTACCCCTGCTTCTTTCAATATCCGTATCTTTTGCCCCATAGGTTTCTCAAATATTCTCTTAACCCATTTTCGCGAACGTTATCTGCGGGGTCATAAAAACGATACCCTTGTAACTCTTCGGGTAAAAAATCCTGAAAAACAAAATTTTGTGCATAGTCATGGGAATATTTATAATCTTTCCCGTAGTTGAGTTCTTTCATCAATTTAGTAGGAGCATTCCGCAGATGAATCGGTACAGAAAGATCTCCTGTTTGCTTAACGACTTGTTGTGCGGTGTTTATAGCCTTATACGATGCATTACTTTTGGGTGAAGAAGCCAAATAGATCGCACACTGACTCAAAATGATTCTCGCTTCCGGATATCCGATAGTAGTTACTGCCTGAAAGGTATTGTTTGCCAAGATTAACGCTGTAGGGTTGGCATTGCCAATATCTTCTGATGCTAAAATAAGCATCCGACGAGCGATGAATTTGACATCTTCACCTCCTTCAATCATACGTGCTAACCAGTAAACTGCTCCATTAGGATCGCTTCCTCGGATGGATTTGATAAATGCTGAAGTCAAGTCGTAATGCTGTTCACCTGTTTTGTCGTACAACACCGTATTCTTTTGAACAATTTGCGTCACTTTCTCATTAGTAATTTCGATGGTTTCACCTTCTGAAAAAGCATTTACAATAAGTTCGAAGGTATTTAGTAATTTTCTACCGTCACCTCCTGACAATCGAAACAGGGCTTCCTTCTCTGTGACTTGTATCTTTTTTGTTCGTAAAATACTATCTTTCTCAATTGCATTTTTAAGTAATTTTTCCAAATCTGCCCGATCAAAAGCATTTAGTACATACACCTGACAACGCGACAACAAGGCTGGAATAACCTCAAAACTTGGGTTCTCAGTAGTTGCTCCAACCAATGTTATCCAACCTTTTTCAACGGCTTGTAACAAAGAGTCCTGCTGAGTTTTATTGAAACGATGAATTTCATCAATAAATACAATAGGATTCTTAGCCGTAAACAAACCACTGCTATTTTTAGACTGCTCAATGACTTCGCGTACCTCTTTAATACCTGAACTGATAGCACTTAGCGTAAAAAAAGCTCGTTTGCTTTCCAAAGCGATAATGTTTGCCAATGTAGTTTTACCAGTTCCAGGAGGCCCCCAAAAAATCAACGATGGAAGCCAACCACTTTCAATTTGTTTCCGAAGAGATCCATTTTCTCCTACCAAATGTGTTTGTCCTACATAGCTCGACAGAGAATTTGGACGCATACGTTCCGCTAATGGTACATTCATCATTTCATGGATTTATCCTCCAACTCTTTTTACTTTAAATCCTTTATTTCTAAGGAATTGCATAATCTTATCTCGGTAATCTCCTTGAATGATAATTTTCTCGTTTTTCACCGAGCCTCCAACTCCTAAAAAAGTTTTCAATTCTTTCGATAAGATTTTAAAATCACTGTCTGCCCCATTGTACTCTTCAATAATGGTAACAGGCTTACCATTCCTTTTCTCATATTTACAAATCAAAGGATCGTCTTGCAACCAGACATTAGATGCTTCCTTTTCAGGGATTTCCTCTTCAACATGATTCGGAAATAAGTTTTTCAATTGATCTCGTAACATAAAAATTAATTGAATTCCAACATCAAAATCACTAAGGCTAATATCATAGAAGCCATGATAACACCTTTTGCTCTATTATCCTGCCCTAACCGTAAAAGAACAAAAAAAGAAGCCAAATCAAGCAATCCTCCTAAGGCAATCAACGCTCCTAAATATCCCTTAACATAAGCATCTCTTATTGTTAACTCAATGCTATGCCGTGAAAAAATTAGTATGTAGAGTAGAATACCTAAAGCATTAGCTATCAGCCCTACAAATAGACCAATGATGATATCTTTTTGATGTTTTTTCATCGTATAAATTAAAATAAATCATTTGCACTAATACTCTTATCGTGCTTTGTATAATCTACTGGACGTTTGGCAAAAAAATCATCTAACGAATTTGAAAAAACTTCTTCCTCAAACCACAGCATGGGCTTTGCTTGATCAGTTGTAATACCAAAAGGTTTCCCGAAACCAAGTTGTGTCAAGGAATCATCCAAGCGATAACGCATATAATTTGCCAAATCTTCTTTGGAAAAAAACTCAATTTCTCCTTCTTCAAAAATCCAATCTAACATTTTATCCTCCAACTGGATATAATTTCTTATGAACTCAGTTGCTTCCGTTTGAGCATGTTCTTTCATTGCAGGATTTTCTTCAAATATTTTTTTGAGAATGTATATTCCTGCGTTGGCATGTAGTTGCTCATCAACTGAAGTCCAAGCGATGATATTCGCTACATTTTTCATATATCCTTTAAAGCGTGTGAAAGACAAAATGGTAGCAAATTGACTAAAAAGAGAAGCGTTTTCGATGATAAGTGTAAAAAACAGGATACGTTGCATAGCATTTTCCTTATTTTTTGCCAAATATTCCTTTAAAACTAGATTTCTTTCCTTAAAAATAGGCACTTCCAACAAATTTTCAAATTCATTATTATAGCCCAACACTTCTAACAGACGAGAATATGCCTCACTATGCCGAAATTCGCATTCAGCAAAAGTAGCTCCTAATCCATTGAACTCAGGTTTAGGGAAAAGATCATAAAGATCACCCCAAAATGTTTTAACAGAAACTTCCACTTGGGCTATTCCCAACAAAGCTCTTTTCACAGCTTCTTTTTCTACTATGGACAAGTTGGCTTTAAAATCCTGAATGTCTGCCGTAAATTCCACTTCTGAATGCACCCAAAATGATTTGTGCATTGCATTTACAAATTCCATAACCTCCGGATATTCAAAAGGTTTGTAACTTTCGCGTTTATCAAATATTCCCATAATGTATATTCTTTTTGACTGCGAAGATACAAGTTTTTTAGCCTTTAAAACAAATTTAAAATGCCATTAAAATGTTAATTTTTTTAATAACATGTTTTTTAGGAAGTTATGTTTTCGTAGACAAATTTACATTTTCCTGAGTTTTAAAAACACCAAAGCAGAAACTGAATTGTTCAATTTCTGCTTTGATTTTTTTATGATTTAATCATGTACTAATACGCCTTTGCAAATAAAACTCTTTTTGCGGAAGGCTTACCCGTTACCATACAAACTCCTGCTTCTTCTTTGGCTTCCAACGGAATACAACGTATAGTTGCTTTGGTTTCTTCCTGAATACGCTGTTCGGTTTCAGTAGTACCATCCCAATGAGCTGCAATAAACCCTCCTTTGCTTTCTAAAACCTCTTTGAACTCTTGGTATGAATTTACTTCGGTAATATGTGCATTTCTATAATCCAAGGCTTTTTTATAAATATTCTCTTGAATTTCCTGTAAGAGTTTTTCAATGTATTCTACGATGCTATCTCCAGAAACAGTTTCTTTGGTTAGTGTATCACGACGAGCGACCTCGAAGGTATTGTTTTCCAAATCACGTTGTCCAACTGCTAAACGTACAGGTACCCCTTTCAGCTCATATTCATTGAATTTGAATCCTGGTTTATGGGTATCTCTATCGTCAAATTTTACAGAAATACCTTGTTTTTTGAGTGTTGCCATTAGTGGTAGTACACGCTCACGAACAGCTTCCAACTGCTCCTCCCCTTTGTAAATAGGAATAATTACTACTTGAATAGGAGCTAATTTAGGTGGAAGTACCAATCCATTATCATCACTATGCGTCATAATCAATGCACCCATGAGTCGGGTAGATACCCCCCATGAGGTCGCCCAAACATAGTCCAATGTGCCTTCTTTGGAAGCAAACTTCACATCAAATGCTTTAGCGAAATTCTGTCCCAAAAAATGTGAGGTTCCTGCTTGTAGGGCTTTTCCATCCTGCATCAAAGCCTCAATACAATAGGTTTCATCAGCTCCTGCAAAGCGTTCCGATTCGGTTTTAAACCCCTTAATAACAGGAACACACATGAAGTTTTCGACAAACTCGGCATATACTTCTAACATTTTTTCAGCTTCCTCAAGAGCCTCTGCCTTGGTAGCATGAGCTGTATGTCCCTCTTGCCATAAAAATTCAGCAGTACGCAAGAATAAACGTGTACGCATCTCCCAACGTACTACGTTTGCCCATTGATTGATAAGAATTGGCAAATCACGATAGGACTGAATCCAGTTTTTGTACGTATTCCAAATGATTGCTTCCGATGTGGGGCGAACTACTAACTCTTCTTCCAATTTAGCTTCGGGATCAACCATGAGTTTTCCTTTTGCGTTTGGATCTGTTTTCAATCGATAGTGAGTTACAACAGCACATTCTTTGGCAAAACCTTCAGCGTTTTTCTCTTCTGCTTCGAAAAAACTACGGGGTACAAACAACGGAAAATAAGCATTCACGTGTCCAGTTTCCTTAAACATACGGTCAAGTTCAGCTTGCATTTTTTCCCATATCGCATATCCGTATGGTTTGATAACCATACAACCACGTACACCTGAATTTTCTGCCAATTCAGCTTTTACTACTAACTCGTTATACCACTTTGAGTAGTCCTCACTTCGTCTTGTTAAATCTTTACTCATATTTTTACTTGTAGATTTTTTGTCTGTTTTTTTATATTTTTACCTTAATAAGAATATTACCACAGGAGTTAAATTCACTCACAACAGAACATCTCATCACAGGCAAATTTATGAAATTATTCGATATAGTACGTTTTTTGAGTTATTTTTTTAAGGCATTACTAATTTCTTTGTGAACGTATGATGGATTGGTTTGAGTCGTAAGGGCGTATTGCATACGCCCTAAAATTCGTAATAGGGCGGGCGTATGCAATACGCCCCTACAAGAACTAAATTATAACCCATAGTCCATTGGCTCCACATTTTTTTAGGAGAGCTTTTTTTTAATGATTTATAATCGCAAACAATCAAAATAATTCAGTGAAATACAACAAATTAACTCAAAGCTCCATATTATCTATAAGACGGATTCCCTCTGCATAAACGGCTATAAAAGCCCGAAATTTCTTGTCAATTTCTCGGGTTGTGGCAGTTTGCAGAGTATCGGCTTCGGCTATGGTAAAATATTCCAATTCAAAATCTTTTTCTTCAACAAAAGTATTTTCTACAAATTCGTTGATTTCGGAAATATTCTTCGTAACAAACTCATCTTTAACCTTTTGCAGAATTTTGTAAATAAACGTTACTTTTTCTCGCATAGAATCGCTAAGCAACTGATTTCGAGAACTTAAAGCCAATCCACCTTCATTTCTGACAATAGGACACCCGATAATTTCAACTGGCAATTGTGTGATTTCCACCATCTTTTTGATGATAAGCAATTGCTGATAGTCCTTCTCACC
The DNA here is from genome assembly GCF_043187445.1 of Capnocytophaga canis. Taxonomy (NCBI): domain Bacteria; kingdom Pseudomonadati; phylum Bacteroidota; class Flavobacteriia; order Flavobacteriales; family Flavobacteriaceae; genus Capnocytophaga; species Capnocytophaga canis. The sequence goes on from NZ_CP171121.1 coordinate 2,436,166, forward strand.
GAAATAGGCTTTTGTAGGGGTTACGATTTCAAAAAGTTTTTTCACCACCGTAGCTACTCCATCAAAATGCCCTGGACGGAAAGCCCCTTCCATAACACGATCCAAACCTTGAAAATCAAAAAAATCGGAACTTACATTCGTTCCATAGATATCCGAAATTTCAGGCGAATACACCAAAATATCTTTGCTGATAGTAGCTATTTTTTCAACATCAGCTTCCAATGTTCGAGGATATTTCTCCAAATCTTTTGGATTGTTAAACTGAGTTGGATTTACAAAAATACTAACCACAACAACATCGTTTTCTTCCAATGCTTTTTTCATTAGAGATAGGTGTCCGTTGTGTAAAGCTCCCATAGTAGGGACAAAACCGATGCTTTTTCCTGCCTTTTTAAAATCAGAAATCACGGTATTTAGTTTCTTCTGCTGAGTGTATATCATCATCATCCAAATATTAAAAAATGCAAACTTATAAGTTTTTTATGGATTTCTGCATATTTTTTTGTACTTTTGTGGCTTCCAAAGCTAACGAAAAAACAATTTACTTTTTATGACTGACAAAAAAGTGCTTTTTGTTTCCTCTGAGGTATTACCATATTCTCCTGAAAATGAAATCTCTAAGATGTCATTTGAGACCCCCAGAATGGTCAATAGTTACGGAGGACAGATACGGATATTTATGCCACGTTTCGGGAGTATCAATGAAAGACGACATCAGTTACACGAGGTCATTCGGCTTTCAGGAATGAATATTGTTATCAACGATATTGATGTGCCTTTAATCATAAAAGTGGCATCAATTCCGAAAGAGCGTATCCAAGTCTACTTCATCGACAATGACGAGTATTTCAAGCGAAAAGCTACGTTTGTTGATGAGGATGGGGTCTTATTCGCTGACAATGATGAACGTTGTATTTTTTTCGCAAAAGGAGTTGTTGAAACCGTTAAGAAATTGAATTGGTTGCCTGATATCATCCATGTTCACGGATGGTTAGCTTCGCTACTACCTTTATATTTAAGAACTTACTACAAAGACGAACCTATTTTTTCAGAGAGTAAAATCATAACTTCGGTTTTCAATCAAGATTTTGAAGGCTCTTTAAGATCCGATATCACTAGCAAGGTAGCTTTTGATGGGATCAACAAAAAAATGGCTGAACATTTGGCCGAGCCTAACTATTTCAATATGATGCGTGTAGCTTCTAAATATTCGGATGGAGTCATTGTTGTTGGCGACAATGTGCCTGAAGATTTCAGCTCCTACATAAACGGATTAAAAAAACCTGTCCTTTTTAATTCCGACATGGAAACCTTCCAAGCTTCATACAGAGAATTTTACGAACAATTTTTAAAATAAAAACACTAAAATCAATAATAATATAGCATAATTATATGAATAAATCCAAATATGCAGGTATTTTTTCCTTTTTGGGATTGGCCATCTTATTATCGTCTTGTACAGATGATTCTTTCAAAGAAATTAAGAGTGATTTACTGAAAGACCCTAATTTTGAAACAGCGGTGTTCGACGCCTCTGTGTCTGTCGAAAATATTGCTAAAAATAGAGTACAAACTAATGGGTTGGGTGGTTACCTATTAGGGGAGTACACGCAGAAGCCTTTTGGAAAGAAAAAAGCTAGTATCATAGCTCAAGTGCAGTTGCCTTCGGTAAGTCCCATCTTCGGTGATAAAGCTCAGAATTCTGAGAATACGGATAATAAACCAGAAAAAGAAACTGTGACGGAAGCGTATCTGTATCTACCATATTTTAACCCATACAGCACTCGAAGCAACACGGCATATGTTACTGAAACGGAATATGCTCTCGATTCTATTTACGGGAATACAAAGGCATCATTCAAAGTAAATGTACAAGAATTAACCTATTTTTTGAGAGACATTGATCCTGCTCAAAATTTAGCTCCTCAGCGTTACTATTCTGATTTTGAAGTAAGTAATCACTTAGGTACTACTCTAACAAACGTAAATAATGCTGAAACTGTAACCATATCTAAAAAATCAATCACACGCAATCAGTTCGACAACCCAACTACCCCTGATGACGAATCAAAAGGCGTTGCAGATGTCTTAGCTCCAGGAATTAGAATTGCTTTAGACCCTGAATTTTTCCAAACGAAAATCATTAGTAAAGAGGGAACTACAGAATTAGAAAACCAAAATAACTTTAAAAATCACTTCCGTGGAATTGTAATTGATGCTGATGGTTTTTCCGATAATTTGATGATGCTTTTAGACATGTCAAAAGCTAAAATTGAGCTTGTCTACACCTATGAAACCGAATCGAATAATCAAAAGGCTACTTTGAAAAAACGATATGATATGAACGTAAATGGTATTACGTTCAATACATATACTACTGAGGATGAAAGTATCTCTTTGGAGACCGACAGTAATAACATTTCACGTATTTATTTGAGTGGAGGAATAGGTCAAATAGCTAATTTAAAACTCTTTACAGATGCTGAACTGGCTGAAATTCGGCAACGTGATGTGCTTATCACAGATGCGAGTTTATATTTATATGTTGATCAGTCAGTTACCTACGGAAAGGAACCTGAACGTATTTTTATTTATAATGCGAAAACAGGTGCTGTTATTGCGGATTATGTCAACGACCCTACCAGCACACTCCAATCGGCTGAAGGTTCACACCTGATTCACTTAGGGAAATTACAGAAACAAAACAACAAAGGTAATTACTACCAAATCCGATTGACAACGCATGTGATCAACATTATCAAAAACAAAGTTGAGAATGTTCCTCTGGCAATTGCTGTAGCTTCAACTGTGAAAAACCCATACGTTGTAAATTATTTTGATTCTGCAAATAAAAAACGAGTAATTCCGACAACATCCGTAGTAACCCCCTTGAGTACGGTAATTTACGGAAATGACGCCAGTATTGATGACTCTAAACGTTTAAAGTTAAGAATCAATTATTCAAAATTGAGATAACACACCCATCATATTGGATGTGTTATCTTAAAGATGTTCCAAAATAGAAATTCTCACAACAAAGGATACTACTTTGATCCTATATTTCGAATTTATGTTCGCTCTATTTAACAAAGAAATACGGTATTTTTTTACATCTGCCATTGGCTTTACAGTCATAGGGCTGTTCATAGTTTTGAATGGGATTTTCCTTTGGATTCTAAAAACTGACTATAATATTTTCAACAGCAATTCCGCTGATTTATTACCTTTTTTTCGTTTATCATCGTGGATTTTTGTCTTTTTAGTACCAGCACTCACCATGCGAAGCATCTCCGAAGAAAAACGTAGTGGTATGTTACAATTACTTTTTACTAAACCGATTAGTATATTTCAGATTGTTTTAGGAAAATATTTAGGAATCTTATTCCTGTTATTTGTTACCTTACTCCCTTCATTATTGTACGTTTACATCATATGGATTTTAGGTAATCCTGTTGGGAATTTGGACATAGCAAGCACAGTCGGCTCCTATATCGCTTTATTTCTGTTGTCAGCAACCTTTGGTGCAGTAGGTCTGTGGTCATCCTCAGTGAGTAATAACCAAGTGATTTCCTTTATGTTAGCAGCATTCCTATGTTTTTTCTTTTTCTTTGGATTGGATCAGACAGCTATGTTACTCTTCCCTGACAGTGTTACAGCTTTTGGGTTTCAATCTCATTTTGATGCTATTAGCCGTGGAGTGATTGATACTCGTAATGTGTTCTATTTCCTTTCGTTTATTGCTTTTTTCTTATACACAACTACTTTATCATTAAAATACTACAAGCTATGAAAACATTTATTGATAAAATAGGAAGCAAAATCGGTATTGCCTTTATCATGCTACTTGTTTTCAATTGGATAATCTCACAATGGTACATTCGTTGGGATTTGACTCATGATAAACGCTATACACTCTCGGAAACTACGCGAAAAACATTACTAAAAATCAATCAACCTGTGGTGATTGATGTACTTCTGAAAGGAAATATCCCCATAGAGTTTAAAAAATTACAAACCGAAACCCTACAATTGTTAGAAGAATATGTCGCACAAAATAAAAATATTCATCTCAACTTTGTAAATCCTTTAGAAGAAGGAAATGACCCTCAACAAACCATTAATGAACTGATACAATTTGGATTAAATCCATTACAAATTTCGCAAACCGAAGCCGGAATGTCCTCAATTGAGTATATTTTTCCTTGGGCTGTGATTAGCGATAGTATTCAGTCGCAAAAAGTGTCATTGTTCGTCAATAAAATAGGGACAACAGATCAAGAGCGTGTACAAAATTCAGTTCAACTATTGGAATACAATATAACGGATGCACTCCACAAATTAACGCTCAAAAAACATAAAAAAATAGCTATACTCAAAAGTAATGGTACATTAAACGACACGTACATAGCTGATTTTTTGAAAACTATGAAGGACTACTATCTGATTGCTCCATTCACATTGGATTCAGTACCCACCCAACCCGAAAAAACTTTAGCTCATCTGCAATCGTATGATTTACTGATAGTTCCTAAACCAACAACCCCATTCACTGACCCTCAAAAGCAAGTGTTGGACCAATTTGTGATGAATGGAGGACGTGCCCTCTGGCTTATCGACCATGTAGGCATAGATATTCAGGATTTGTACACTCAAAACGGAACTGCCGTAGCGATGCCTATGAATCTGAATTTAGGAGATATGTTCTTTCAATACGGATTTCGAGTGAACTATACACTCATCAATGATCTGTATTTTTCTGACTTAATGATTGCCACAGGAGAAGGCAGTCAAACACGTTATATTCCAATTCCTTGGGTCTATAATCCCATGATACTATCACAAAACAACCACTTGATTAACAATAATTTAGATGCAATTCGTTTGCAATTTTCAAACAGTATTGATACTTTAAAAAATGGTATACGGAAACGTGTATTACTAACAAGTTCACCAATTTCAAAAGCCGATGGAACGCCTCGAGAGGTCACGCTAAATGTAGATACCAAAAAGATGGACAAAAACGCTTATAAAAGTGGAAACATCCCCGTAGCAGTACTTCTCGAAGGAGAATTTTCATCGGTTTATAAAGACAGAATAACACCTATTGAACTGAAAAACAACTTACAAACCAGTAAACCTACTAAAATGATCGTCATTGCTGATGGCGATATTATCAAAAATGACCTTAGCAACAACACTCCTTTGGAACTAGGACTTGACAAATGGACTAATCGATTTTATGACAACAAAGCCTTTTTACAGAATTCTGTTAACTACCTCTTGGACGACACTGACTTCTTATCCCTACGAAATAAAAAAGTACAGTTAGCATTTTTAAACAAAGAAAAAGTAGCTGATTATCAATCAAGTTGGAAAATAAAAAGTATACTCTATCCTCTGTTGTTCCTCATTTTCACAATCCTTGGGATTCGAATAATTTACCAACGGAAATATAAAATTGGCTATACTAAAATTTTTGTGAAGATTATTAAATCTGTATTTTTTGATTTTTAAAAATTTGTGTTCATTCTGTACATTTGTGGTCAAATTCAAACCACAAATACACACAAATTTTCACAAATATGCTTTCAATAAACTAAAATCACTAAAATTATAAGGACTATTTTTTTGAAAGGTCACCACAAAAATTTTACTAATGCCATAAAATTTAACTTTTTATAGTGTATTCTTCACACTGCCTTTGGAGATTTCATTTTTTTATATTAGTTTTGGGCTGTAAATTTTAATATTTTTTATCATGGAAATTAGAAAAACAGTCAACGCAAAAGACATTATGCTGAAGTACGGGATGTATTTTGGTGTTGGTCTCGTTGCTATTAGCGTGGTAATGTATACCACAGGAATGATTTATTCGAAAAGTATGATGGTTGGATTAGCTGCCTCTGCATTAAACCTATTAGTTTCTATCTTAGCAATTGTTTATGGCATTAAAGCCTTTAAAACAAGGAATGGAGGCTTTTTAGCTATGGGGGAAGCTCTAAAAATTGGGGTTGGGATCGCTCTGATTGGAGGAATTATTTCCGTATTGTACACCTACGTTTTTGTGAACTATATTGAGCCCGATTTCATGCGAAAAATGACAGAATTGCAGTTTGAAAACATGGGAGAATTAGGTATGGATATGTCCAATGTAGATATAGATGCTACAGTAGAAATGAGTAATAAAATGAGTGCTTTGACCTATATTTCCTCGTTAGTTGGATATTTGCTTTTAGGGCTTATCGTTTCGGCAATCGCTGGAGCTGTAATGAAAAAACAAGAACAAGTTTATTAATAAACTTCATAAAAAATAAAAAAGAAGCTGTCTGAAAAGGCAGTTTCTTTTGTTTTTTAGGTACAAAAAAAATGAAACTTCCTATAACCATTTCTGAAAATTAAAAATTCACTTCAATGATTTATTTTTAGAATTCAATTTCTTTAAAAAAACACGGACCCTCTTTCGCTTTAATCTACTTTTTTCATTTTTTGTGATTTTCTGAAGCTAATGCCTAATAACCATTAGTAGAAATGAATTTCTACTTTTTTATAATCTTATTGTTGCTTATTTAGTTGATTTTAGTTTTTACTTATTTCTGGTATTTTTTTCACGAAGTTTTTCATAAAAATTTTACTAATGCCGTTATATTTAGGGTTTATAATAAGGTTTATTAGAAAAGTTTAAACAGGTTCATTGTTGAAATATTTTTCAATAAAAACTTTGTCAAACCTAAAAAAGTTTGACAAAGTTTAAAATTGTAAGAGATTTTCTGGTGTTAATACAAAAGTTGTCTGATTTCAGAGATGACATTATGAGCTTTGTCATGATCCACAGAATTTCCAATATCGGTCAAATCAGAAGAAAGTTTGGAGAGTTCATCAATATTTAAATTTTGAGTAATCATACGCATCAAAGCAAATTTTTCTTTGTTTTGGCTTACTAATAAAATTACTTCTTTAATGTTATCATCACTCCCAACGTAGTTTACATTGATTTTATACTCTTTGTTTGAAATTTGTATCAACTCTTCATATTTGTCCGTTTTCAGGAGTTGTTTCACTTCTTGATATTCCTTTTGAAAATCTCCATTGTTTTTCTTTTCATACATAAGAATATGAACATTCTCTATAACATTCAAAATATTTTTTTCATCAACACTGCTTCCTCCCAATTTTAAAAAATCTTTTGGAGAAAAGGTAACTGATTTAAAATCCTTATTTTCAGAATTTTTAACGATGTAACTTTGTAAACTGTTCGAATTACAGGATATTATTGAAACACTGATAAGAAAAAACAATAAAAGATAAACTATTTTTTTCATAGTATAAGAGAGTATTAAATTTGGTTCATTTCTTTAGGCAATATGTTGATGTTTTTGGATAACACTCCGATTTTATTCAAATCAACTTCACCTGTTAGAATCATCAATACAGTTTCTTTGTCTTCCTGAACAAACATCACCAATTCCGAAACAATGTCTTTTGTTTTTCCCTCTTTGACGTAGAATTTCACATTTGTATTTTTTTCTTTCACACGCATAAATTCCGAAAGACTACCTCCTTTTACATAGCTTTCTACTTCCTTTTTCATTTGTTGCGAAACACTTGCAGTTTCGGTAGAAAAGATTTTCAACGCTTTAAGTTTGTTAGCTATTTCCATAAACTCCTTAGTGTCAGGGTCGTTACTGTCTATTTTTGATAGCATCTGAAACATCTTTTGTGAGATGACTACGGTGGTTATATTTTCATTATCTTCATATTTGTCGAATATGGATTGACCAAATAATGCTGCGTTGCAAAATAAAAAGCTTACTAAAAATAAAAATCTTGTTTTCATCGTATAATAATTTTAAAGTTACTCTAAGTTCTTGAATATTTTTTTTGTGTTTTTATTAAATTCGCCGAGATATACCATTTTTTCCGTACCTTTATTGTAGTTTACCGAAACAAGTTCCAAGGCGTATTTCACTTGCTGATAAATCAACTCGGCTTCTTGCTGTTCTCTTTGTTCTTTTACGTAAAACCATCCGAAAACGGCTGGAAAAATAGTTGCAGCGATTCCGATTTTCCAAAACAAAGAACGATTTTTAGGTGTTTTTACCGAAAATTCTTTCACAAGTCGCTCTTCTCTATTAGTTTTGAAATATGCAAACATCGGTTGATAATGTTTCAAATCTGATGCCACATTTTCAGAATTGAAATAGGTATGTAAGGTTCTTTCTTCTTCGATTGAAGTTGTACCCTCGAAATATTTTTCTATTAATTCGTGTATTTTTTCGCTCATATTTTTTGTTAAATTGTTTTTTATTTTCTGCTGGGAAAATTTTTCATTATTATTTTTTTGGTTAATAAACTCGTGTTTGCTCTATCTTTGTTGTTAATTCTCCACGCAAGGATTCTCGGATGGTCTTTCTGGCTCGTGAGAGGATTACCCGAATAGTAGCCTCTTTAATTCCTGTAATTTTTTCGATTTCCTCAAATTCATATTGCTCAATATCACGTAATTGCATGATCATCCGCTGTTGCTCACTCAATCCATTGATTATGTTTTTTACTTGTTCCAAAAGATCTCTTGCTTCTACTTGTTTTTGCAAAGATATTTCATTTTCGGCTTGATAAGTAATATGGCTTAGTGAAATATTATCTGAACTTTTGGCTTTCAGCCTATCATAGCACAAATTTTTAGTAAGCGTCATGGCATAAGCTTCCCAATTCTTGATGGTTTCCATGGTGTTGCGTTGTTGCCACAACTTCATCAAGATGTCTTGCGACACATCTTCCGCCTCATCAGAGGATAGAAGCAAACGTTTTGCAAATCGGAAAATCTTATCTTGAAAAGGACGGATGCCATCTAAAAATGTTTGGTGTGTCATAACAAAAATAACTATTTTCTTTACTAAGAAGACGAATATATAAAAAAAATGTTACATTTGTGGTAAAAAAAATATGTTATGAGAAAAATATTATCTATTACTTTGTTGATTTTCAGTGTTTTTTCGTGTAAAAAAGATATTGATGATACACCTAACGGAGGATTGATATCTCAACTGACTCCTGAGCAGCAAGTAGATTTACAGATAAAAAATTTTATTTGGAAAGGATTAAATTTATATTATCTGTGGCAGGCCGATGTTCCTAACTTGGCGGACACTCGCTTTGCACCTTCTTTAATGAAGACTGACTTTAACAATAAAGAGTATGTTGATTTCCTGAAAAAAGAACAAGCTCCTGATAATTTTTTCTACTCATTGCTAAACAACCATCCGAAAATTGATAGATTTAGTTTTATCACCGATGACTACGAAGAATTAGAAAGAACTTTTGCAGGTCAGGTATATAGTTCAGGGATGGATTTTGTTCTTTCACGCTATGGAACTCAAGGAGGTGTTTTAGGTATTGTTCGCTATGTACTTCCCGATACGGATGCAGCACAAAAAGGCATAAAACGTGGAGATGTTTTCACGCAGGTCGATGGACAAGCCCTTACGATAAACAATTATCGGCAGTTGTTATTCAACGATAAAACATCTATGGTCATTGACATCAATCGCATTAAAATAGTTAATGATAAACCAACCATTGTTTCGGAAAACAGAACCGTTACCATGGCGAAAAAAAGCATTAAAGAAAATCCTGTACACATTTCAAAAGTGATTGAAAAAGGAAGTCACAAAGTGGGCTATTTGATGTACAATAGTTTTGTTGCTGATTTTGATTTACAACTCAACGATGCATTTGGCATGTTTAAATCTCAAGTAATCAACGATTTGGTGTTGGACTTGAGATATAATGGCGGAGGGCGAATTTCATCAGCGGTGTATTTAGCATCTATGATTACAGGGTTGTCAAAACAAAACGTTTTTGCTAAAGAACGTTGGAACGACAAATTGCAACCAGCATTTAAAGATAGCGATATAACTAACTATTTTGCCGATAAAATCATAAAAGAAGGTGTAAGTTACCCAATAAATAGTCTTTCTGGGCTGAGAAGAATTTATATTTTAACCACAGAGAGAACAGCATCTGCCAGTGAATTGGTTATCAATGGATTAAAACCTTATATCGAAGTTATTCAAATAGGAGGAACTACTACAGGTAAAAATCAAGGGTCAATCACATTGTACGATAGTCCTGCTGGGTATAACAAAAAGGGTGTTAATCCTAAGCATAAATGGGCGATGCAACCTTTGGTGTTGAAAATCGTAAATAAAGATGGAGAAGGGGACTATACCAGTGGTATTACTCCAAATCACGCCATTGAGGAAGATTGGGCAAACTTTGGTGAGTTGGGACAAGAAACAGAGCCATTTTTAGCAAAAGCCTTGGAGTTAATCACAGGAATCAATACTTCAGGAAAATCAATTCCTGCTCAGCCATTGATGCCTGTTAAACCGTTAGCAGACTCAAAAACATACAATTTCGGAGCAAACGAAATGTACAAATAAAACAAAAAATCAATAGGATAGCAAAGTTGTTCATTTATTGTTGTATTTTTGCAACCACTAAAGAATTCTTTGTTAAAACTCAATGGCTAATCGATTAAAATGAACAAATTTTATCAACTAACCGTAACAAAAATAGAAAAGCTAACGGCTTCGTCTGTGAAAATTACCTTTCAGGTGCCTGACCTTTTGCGTAAAGTGTTTTCCTACGAGGCAGGGGAGTATCTAACTCTACAGCAAACTATTGATAATCAAAAGATAAGAAGAGCTTATTCTATTTGTTCGGGCGTAAACGAGAACGAACTCAGTGTAGCGGTGAAGAGAGTTCCAAACGGAATTTTTTCAACATATGCCACCACCCAACTTAAGGAAGGTGACACATTAGAAGTGATGCCTTCAAAAGGAGCTTTTGTTTTCTTTTACGATATATTTGGTAATAAGGATATTATGTTATTTTCCGCAGGAAGTGGTGTAACGCCTATGATGAGCATCGCAAAAACGGCTTTAGCAAAAACCAATATCAAAGTAGTGTTCGTCTACGGAAATAAATCAAAGGAAGAGACTTTGTTTTTTGATGAAATAGAGTCTTTACGAGCCACGTATCCCGACCGATTTTTAGTACATTATGTGTTTAGCCAAGAGATGTGGGGGGACAATCTTTCGGGACGTATTAATGATCAGGTAGTGTCTTATATTTTTGAAAAATATAAGGATTTGAATTGGGGACGCTACTATGTTTGTGGGCCTAATCAAATGGTAGTAAACGTTAAAGAAAATATCCTCAATCGAGGAATCACGAAGGATCGTATTTTTACCGAATTGTTTGAAGCGGAACCTGCCAGTAATGATTTTACACAATTGAAAGGAAACGTAACCGTTTTTTCGACACTTTCGGGGAAAGAAATCGTTTTTGAAAGCCCTAAAAATCAGACCTTACTTAATTCCATACTCTCACAAGGCGTTGATGCACCTTACTCGTGCTTGAATGGAGTATGCAGTAGTTGTATCGGTAAGGTGACCGAAGGAGAGGTAAAAATGGCAAAAAACGAAACTTTGGTTGAAAAAGAAATTTCTGATGGTCTGGTACTTACCTGCCAAGCCTACGCAATGAGTGATGTGGTGAGAGTTACTTTTGATTATTAATGGTGGATATTTTATTTCTATGTACATATGGAAGTCAAGTAATAAAAGCTAATTTTTTCCGTAATAACCTTCAGATTTTCCCGTCATAATTTCGATAACAAATTTTTAAATAACAACAAATCATTCAAAAACAGAGAATCTAATTTATGAAAAAACTGTATTTTATTTTAATAGCTTTATTATTAGTAAGTTGCGTTAATACTCCTAAACCTCTTACGGAAGCTCAACGGACGGAATATATCGCTTTAGCGGATAGTGTAACCACTGAAACTCAGAAACTTCTTTTAATGAATGTTTCTAAAAAAATTGCAGAAGTAGGTTTTGTTGGAGCAGTCGATTTTTGCAATGAAAATGCTGTTCCATTGACAAATTCATTCGCAGACAACAGGTTTGAAATTAAGCGTTTATCGAATAAAAATAGAAATTCCGATAACGCCATAGCTACTGACATTGATCTTCAGGCATGGAATGAAATCACAGCCTTGATGGGAGACAAAAACCAGCCTAAACATATCCTGTTCGAGGAAGAGAATAAGATTTATTTTTACAAGGCTATTCCGTTAGGTATGCCTACTTGTTTGGCTTGTCACGGAAATACTCAAGGGGATATAACTGCTGAGGTTCAGAAAGTTATAGCAGATAAATATCCAAATGATAAAGCCGTTAATTATACCATGGGAGAACTTCGTGGTTTGTGGAAGATGACATTTGAAAGACAATAAAAAAGGTGTATATTTGCACCGTTTTTGAAAAAAAAATACTAACATAATAAAGATAAAATCACAGTAGATGAGTTTACAGAAAAAATGGGTTGATTCATTTCAATTGTTTGAAAATAAGGAAGATATATTAAAAAATAAACGTCAAGAGGCAATTATTTTTTTTGAACAAAAGGGGTTTCCAACCAAAAAAGACGAAGCGTGGAAATATACCTCGCTTTCCACATTGTTAAAAAATGATTTTGAGATATTAGTTTCAAAACAAACATCGTTGACATCTGAGGATGTGCGTCCATTTTGGATTCAAGAGGATAGTCACAAAGTAGTGTTTATAGATGGGGTTTATTCATCAGAACTCTCTCAGGTACAGGCTGATAGTTTTATGGTTTCTTCATTCCGAGAGATATTAAAATCAGAGGATGCAGCTGATTTTACCTCAAAGTATTTTGATCGTGAGACTCGCAAGGACGATGTGTTTACTGCCCTCAATACAGCTTTTTCGAAAGATGGAATTTGTATCTATATTCCTAAAAATAAGGTGGTTGAAAAACCAATAGAATTACTTTTCATTGCTACAGACTTAGGGAAAGCCATGTGTTATCAGCCTCGAAACATTATCGAAGTAGGGGAGAATGCGCAGGTGAAAATCATTGAAATGCATCATAATTTATCAACTCAAAAAGTGCTAACTAACGTAGTTACAGAGATTTTTGTAGATAAAAACGCTATTTTGGATTATTACAAAATTCAAAATGATAGTTTGACATCTTCAATGATTGATAATACCTATATCTCTCAAGAAGGAAACAGTAATGCTTCCGTGCATACGTTTTCTTTTGGAGGAGAACTTACGCGTAACAACCTTAATTTTTATCACCATGGAGAGCGCTTGGAGTCTACTTTGAAAGGGGTTACCATTCTTTCAGGTACACAACATGTTGATAATTATACACTTGTGAATCATGCAGAGCCAAACTGCGAAAGTCATCAGGATTACAAAGCTATTTTGTCCGACAATAGTGCAGGAGTGTTCAACGGAAAAATTATGGTAGAAAAAATCGCTCAGAAAACAAATGCTTATCAACAAAACGATACCATTTTACTTTCGGAAAAGGCTACCATAAATACCAAACCTCAGCTTGAGATTTTTGCCGATGATGTGAAATGTTCACACGGTTGTACTGTAGGTGAATTGGATAAAGATGCACTTTTCTATCTTCAAACTCGCGGAATCCCGAAAAAAGAAGGGGAGGCATTACTTACGTATGCTTTTGCAAATACTGTTTTGGAAAGTGTTCGTATTCCTGCGTTAGAGGATCGTGTTAGTGAAATGATTTCGGTTAAATTAGGTACTGGAGTTTTGATATAATTCCGTAAAATAGAAAATCATAAAATTGCGGAAATAATAACCCTAAAATCTACATTTTTGTACATTTTAGGGTTGTTTTTTTGAAAAATATTTATTACCTTTGGTGTCAAAATTGTTCTTTCATCGTCAACACTACCATATTATGAAAGGAAAATTAACTGAACCAAAGAAAAGTAATATATCAATAAAAAGCAAAGGGTAAAGTCTCATTGTTTGTTTTATACATCTTTAATAAGATATAAAGCAGACATTGGGATTTTTTCTTTTTAATTTGTTGTTAATTAGCTGATTATGTAAATTAATTATAAAAAATACAAGTATGATTTCGTTAAGCAGTACAATTTTAGGGTTTGATGCCTACGCTACTTTGGCAATTTTATTAGTAGCCGCGGTTTTTTTTGTCAGTGGGAAGGTGCGTGCCGATTTAGTTGCAGTATGTTCTTTAGTGCTTCTAATTACCTTTGGGATTCTTTCGCCCAAAGATGCTCTTTCAGGATTTTCTAATCCAGTAGTGATTATGATGTTAGGGCTTTTCATTGTTGGAGGGGCGATTTTTCAGACAGGATTAGCCAAAATGATTAGTAGCTACTTTCTTAAATTGGCAGGAGATAGTGAGATTAAATTGTTGATAATAATAATGTTGGTCACAGCCTCTATCGGAGCTTTTGTTAGTAATACAGGAACGGTGGCTTTGATGCTCCCCATTGTGATTAGCTTAGCTATGGCCAGTAACAAAATTAATATCAGTCGCTTGTTGATGCCGATGGCGTTTGCTAGTAGTTTAGGAGGGGTAATGACCTTGATTGGTACGCCTCCCAACTTGGTTATTGATGAAGTATTGATTGAAAAGGGATATCCACAATTGACATTTTTTTCGTTCACTTCTGTGGGAGTCATTGGATTGGTCGTAGGAATGTTGGTCATCATACCGCTGAGTAAAATTTTGATTAAGAAGAAAGAAAAAGTAGGGGAGGGAAGTGAAAAAAACGACAAAACTCCTTATGATTTAGTTCGAGAATATAAACTATCGAAAAATTTGTACAAAGTTCAGGTTCAAAAAGACTCTCCTTTTGTCGATAAAAGTTTAAAAGAGTTGCATACAACCGAGAAATATCATATCAATATATTAGAAATACGCCATAAATCACCTTTAGGAGCACCTTTTTTTGAAAGTAATCATCAGGAGGTAGTAAATGCTAACTCAGTGATTTATGAAGGAGATATTCTTTATATTCAAGGAAAGAAAGACGATGTTCAGCAATTAATTGATGATAACAAATTACAACTTCTGGAGTTAAAAGGAAACAAAGATGAAACTGAAGTGCTAAAATTCTCAGATATTGGTATCGCTGAAGTATTGGTGATGCCTGCTTCAAAATTGGTTAATGTACCTGTTAAAAAAAGTCGTTTACGAGAGCACTTTGGATTAAACATTTTGGGAATTCAACGGCAAGATACGTATCTTTTACAGGATATTAAAGATGAAAAAATACATACAGGAGATATTCTTTTGGTACAGGGAACGTGGGACAATATTGTGAAGTTAGGAGCTGAACGTAGTCAATTAGTAGTATTAGGACATCCACTTGAGGAGGCTTCAAAAGTCACGTTGACACACAAAGCGCCTATCGCAGCAGTAATTATGATTGCCATGGTAGTAGCTATGATGTTTGATTTTATTCCGATTGCACCAGTAACGGCCGTAATCATAGCTTCAATTTTGATGGTTGTTTCCGGAGCATTGCGAAACGTTGAAGCTGCCTACCAGACTATAAATTGGGAAAGTTTGGTACTTATCGCAGGAATGTTACCCATGGCAATGGCATTGGAAAAGACAGGAGTCTCACATTATGTTTCTGAAATGTTGGCACAGAATTTAGGGAATAATCCTTACATACTATTGGCAGGTATCTATTTTACAACTTCTGTATTAACACTTTTTATCAGCAATACAGCAACAGCCGTATTATTAGCTCCTATTGCATTTGAATCAGCTGTTTCCTTGAATTTCAGTCCATATCCTTTCTTATTTGCTGTGGCTGTAGCAGCAAGTTTGGCGTTTGCATCGCCTTTTGCTACGCCTCCTAATGCTTTGGTAATGTCCGCAGGACGTTATAAATTTATGGACTATGTCAAATTAGGGTTGCCGTTGCAAATTATTGTCGGAATTATTATGATTTTTGTATTACCTTTAATTTTCCCGTTGAATCCATAACATTGATTCGAGATAATAAAAATTTATTTTATCACAATGAGGCTTTTCGTAAAAGTTAGTTTGAATTAGTTGTTTCATTTTAATTCTTTGATTTTGAGTTTTTTTGGCAGAAATATTCAAATTCCATTTTTTTCGGACAGTTTCATTGTGATTTTTAACTATCAGTTTGGTAAATAAATTGTGCATAAAATATTAAAATATGAATACTGTAAAAAAAGGAGATCAAATTCAAGATTTTCAGGGTACTGATCAACATGGAAATGTAGTGAAACTTTCGGATTTCCAAGGTAAAAAAGTGATAGTTTTTTTCTACCCGAAAGCCAGTACGCCGGGGTGTACTGCTGAGGCATGTAGTTTAGAAAGTGGTTATGAAATTCTAAAGCAGAAAGGATACGCCTTGCTTGGAGTGAGTGCTGATTCGGTAAAGCGACAAGCCAACTTCGCTACTAAAAATAAATTAAGCTATCCACTCATCGCTGATGAAGAAAAGAAAATCATTGAGCAATTTGGCGTATGGGGTCCTAAAAAGTTTATGGGGATGGAATTTGATGGTATCCACCGAAAGACTTTCGTTTTAAATGAAAATCATGTAGTTACTCATGTGATCGACAAGGTTAAAACAAAAAATCATACAGAACAACTTCTAGAATTTTTAGAATAATTGAACTTGTTTTGAACTTTCCGTAACTTTCAGGTTAGGACAATAAGTAAATAACGATGATTATTTGCTATTTGTTCTTTAACTTATTATCTACAGTTCTGCAAAATCATTTGCAAAGCGTTTTACTTCATCCCAATTTGTATAGTCAATTTCGGTAGGGGAGCTTGTAGGTCCTTTGGTGATAAACATAATAAGTTTGATGATTATTCTATCAAAAAAACCGTATATTTTGTAGTTTAATTTTCCTGCAAACACTTTGACTACAGAAGGCTTCCATTCAATATTTTTTAAAAATTTCACAACATATGGATTTGTCGTTTCTGTACTCTTCTCGGATTTTCGAGCTACTAAGTTTACGGATATGAACGCTGCTTTTTTTATATTCAATACAGCGTAGTTTTCATTGATAAGTTTCAGAATGTCAGTATGATGCTTCCCATACCGGATGCTCGAAGCTATCAGAATTTTATCAAAAAAATGCAAGTTGCCATCAAAGGTTTGCACTGGTATCAACTGTACCTCTTTTTGTTTTGAAGAAAGCACTTCGTGTATGCTATCGCATATTTTTTTTGTATGTCCGTCAACAGTTGCATAAATAATTCCAATTTTTTCCATAGCTCAAATTTATTTGTTCTGCCATTCTTGAATCCAGGTAACTAAAGCACTTACCCAACTGTCGTCATCGTTCAAACAAGGAATCATTTTAAACTCTTCACCACCGTTATGTAAGAAATCTTCACCCGCCTCCATTTCAATTTCCTCAAGTGTTTCGATACAGTCCGCCACAAAGGCTGGGGTTATGACAGCTAATTTTTTAGTCCCGCTCTTAGCAAGTTCTTCGACTCTGTCCGAGGTAAAAGGTTCCAGCCATTTGTCTATTCCTAAACGCGATTGAAACGCCTGGCTGTAGGTACCCTCTTGTAATCCAAGTTTTTCAACTAACAGACGCGTGGTTTCAAAGCAATGAGTTCTATAACAGTATTTTGACTCTTCTGATTCTGGTGCACAGCAATATTCGTGATCAACGATTTTTTTATGATTTTTTGTACGCACAGTTTTGTACAGATGACGTTCAGGCACACCGTGATACGAGAACAATAAATGATCAAACTCATTAGCATCCAAATAGGTTTTGGTTACTTTCGCAAGAGCATCAATATATTCGGTACGGTTGTAAAAAGCTGGGAATTTGGTGATTTTCATTCCTTTGAATTTTGTTTGTACCAGTTTTTCAGTCAGTACCTCAATGGTTTGGGTGGTTGCCATGGCATATTGTGGATAGAGAGGCAACAAAAGAACATCTGTAACTCCCTTATTTTTTAATTGATTCAAACCATATTCAATACTTGGATTTCCGTAACGCATAGCCATTTCTACGGGGATGGAGGTTTGTGTTTGCACTTTTTCCAGCAATCGTTTTGTGATAACAATGAGTGGAGAACCTTCTTCCCACCATATTTTTTTGTAGGCAGCGGCTGTTTTTTTGGGTCGTATACGCAAAATAATTCCGCGGACGATCAAACTTCTCAGCAAGTAAGGAAAGTCAATCACTCGTTCATCCATCAAGAACTCGTCTAAATATCGTTTAACATCTCCCACTTCCGTGGAATCAGGAGAACCTAAATTGACTAATAGTACACCTTTCATTTTATGTATTGTATATTGTATTTGAATAGTTAGTTTGCAAAGGTAGATTTTTTCTGTACAAAAAAAAGAAATTCCCATAGTTTTTATTTTTGAAGAGTCTAAAAATTATCTCTTTTTTTTGTTTAAATGTTTATAATGAGCTACTTAGAGTCCATTATTTTGTTTCTTCTAAAAATGTTACAGTTGTTTGTGTGTTTCATGAATAGTTTGTATTATTTTTTTAGTAGCTACACTTAAAGCAGAATCTGCTTGGAGGAATCCTATTTTTGTTGTTTTTTATTTCCAAATAAAAATCGTACTTTTGCCCGTTGGAATTTGAAATAACTAATAAGCTATGGCTAAGACCAAATATATTTTTGTTACAGGAGGCGTAACGTCTTCTTTAGGAAAGGGAATCATCGCAGCATCGTTGGCTAAATTGTTACAAGCACGTGGCTATCGGGTTACGATTCAAAAGTTTGACCCTTATATCAATGTAGATCCTGGAACACTCAACCCGTATGAACATGGAGAGTGCTTCGTTACCGAAGATGGCGCAGAAACAGACTTAGACTTAGGACATTACGAACGTTTTTTGAACGTACCTACCTCTCAAGCAAACAATGTTACAACAGGTCGTGTTTACCAAAGTGTCATTGAAAAAGAACGCCGTGGGGAATTTTTAGGCAAAACAGTTCAGGTGATTCCACATATTACCAACGAAATCAAAGAACGAATGCAACTTCTGGGAAAAACGGGCGATTTTGACATTGTCATTACCGAAATTGGTGGTACGGTTGGTGATATTGAATCTTTACCTTACATTGAGTCGGTACGACAACTGTTATGGGATTTGGGAGAGAATAACGGAATTGTGGTACACTTGACCTTAGTTCCATTTTTGGCTGCAGCGGGTGAATTGAAGACTAAACCTACACAACACAGTGTTAAAACCCTGATGGAAAGTGGTATCAAAGCTGATATATTGGTTTGTCGCACAGAGCATGAACTTTCTGACGATTTACGCTATAAATTAGCTCTGTTCTGCAATGTAAAACGAGAGGCCGTTATCCAATCAATCGATGCTTCAACCATTTATGATGTGCCGAACATGATGCTTTTAGAAGGGTTGGATAAGGTAGCACTGAAAAAGTTAGATTTACCAGCACGTAATGAACCTAATTTAGTGCAGTGGAATGCGTTTTTGCAACGCCATAAAAATCCAAAGCACCGCATCAAAATTGGTTTGGTTGGTAAATACGTTGAGTTGCAGGATTCATATAAATCAATTTTGGAATCGTTTATCCATGCGGGTGCAGAAAATGAAGTTCGTGTGGATGTGGAAAGTATTCATTCTGAGTATATTGATCAAGATAATGTACACGAAAAAATAGGTCATTTAGATGGTGTTTTGGTAGCTCCAGGTTTTGGAGGTCGAGGCATCGAAGGGAAAATCATCGCGATAAAATATGTTCGAGAAAACAAAATTCCATTCTTAGGAATTTGCTTGGGTATGCAAATGGCTGTGATAGAGTATGCTCGTCACAAGGCTAATTTGATCAATGCTAACTCTACTGAGATGAACCCTGAAGCTGACTATCCTGTAATTAATTTGATGGAAAGCCAAAAAGAAATAACTCAAAAAGGGGGAACTATGCGTTTGGGAGCCTGGGACTGTAAACTTAAAAAAGGTACATTGATTTATGAAGCCTATAAAAAGGAAGCTATTTCAGAACGCCATCGCCATCGCTATGAATTTAATAATGATTATAAGGAGCAATTGGAAAACGCAGGATTGCAATGTTCAGGCGTGAATCCCGAAACTAATTTGGTGGAAGTTATTGAACTTAAAAAAGAAGAGCATCCATGGTTTGTGGGGGTTCAATATCACCCTGAATACAAAAGTACGGTTGCTAATCCACATCCGTTGTTTATAGCTTTCGTAAAAGCATCTTTGGAAAATAAAATCAGTCGAGAGCCTCGACACTCATTTTAGGGAATCTTACTTAGGATGCGTTCCGTATGTGAATAAGATACCAAAAGAAGAGCTATTTGAAAATTACATTTTGTATCAGTTTTTGTAGCTAAACCTTTAAATAATAATTTTTTAAGCAGATAATAATCAAAAGATGGAAGAAAAAAAGATAG
The DNA here is from genome assembly GCF_043187445.1 of Capnocytophaga canis. Taxonomy (NCBI): domain Bacteria; kingdom Pseudomonadati; phylum Bacteroidota; class Flavobacteriia; order Flavobacteriales; family Flavobacteriaceae; genus Capnocytophaga; species Capnocytophaga canis. Next base: position 2,456,486 of record NZ_CP171121.1, read on the forward strand.
ATTTTAAAACAATTCTTGGGTTTGGAATTATATTTTTGTTGCTCCTGTGGATGAGCTATAATAACCAACCTACAGCAGAGGAATTGGCCAAACGACAGGCTGAAAAGGAGCGCTTGGAAGCTGAACGAAATAGTCAAAATCAACTAACTTCAACTCAAACAAAACCTGCCACTATTCCAACTGATTCGGTAGCTTTGGCTCAGTATAAGTCAACCTTGGGAGCATTTGCTTATTCAGCTTCGTTGCCATCGGCATCTGAAGGGGTAACCGTTTTGGAGAATAAGGATATTAAATTGGTTATCAGTAACAAAGGAGGACAAGTGAAACAGTTGTTCTTGAAAGAGTTTACAACTTATGATGCACAGCCTTTATATTTAATTCAAGATGACAACGCCTCATTTTCATTGAATTTCACTACAACTCAAAATCAAAACTTAGACACTAAGGATCTTTATTTTGAACCGACTACTACCGAAAAAGATGGTAAAAAAGTAGTTTCCATGAAATTGAAAGTGTCTGAAAATCAGTTTTTAGAATATGTCTACGAGTTGAAATCCGAAGGATATATGGTCGATTTTTCAGTGCGTTCACAAGGTTTATCAGAAGTACTAAACGGAGCAAAACCTGTGGCATTACAGTGGGCTATGAAATCACGCCGTATGGAAAAAAGCGTAACGTATGAAAACCGTTACACACAGATGACCGTTCAGCATGAGGGTGACAAAATAGACCGCATGAGTGAAAGTGGAGATGATGATGAGCAATTGAAAAATGTTAACTGGGTTGCATTTAAACAGCACTTGTTTTCATCGATTTTAATCTCTGATACTCCTTTAGCGGAGGGAAAATTTGTTTCCAAAAATCTGGTCAAAGATGAAGGAGTAGATGTTCAATTTACTAAGGACTACGTAGCCTCTTTACCATTGACACTTAAAGGAGGTGAACTCGGTGAATCATTACATTTCTATTTTGGCCCGAGTGATTACAATGTTTTAAAACAATATGAAAATCATGACCTTACAGATTTAATTCCATTAGGTTGGGGAATCTTCGGATGGCTCAATAAATTTTTGTTTATTCCGTTGTTTAATTTACTTACTAATTATTTTTCCGTAGGAATTGCTATTATTTTAATGACCATCATTGTACGTGTTCTTCTATCGCCAATGGTGTATAAATCGTACATATCACAGGCAAAGATGAAGGTACTACGCCCTGAAATCAATGAAATCAACGAGAAATTTAAAGAACCGATGAAACGTCAGCAAGAAACGATGGATTTATATCGTAAAGCAGGTGTAAATCCGTTAAGTGGTTGTATTCCTGCGTTATTGCAGTTACCTGTTTTCTTGGCGTTGTTCAATTTCTTTCCAACAGCATTTGGGTTGAGACAACACAGCTTCCTATGGGCAGATGACCTTTCATCCTATGATGCTGTTATGGAACTTCCGTTTTCAATTCCTTTCTATGGAAGCCATATTAGTTTATTTCCAATTTTGGCATCGGTTGCTATTTTGATTTATTCTTTAATGACAATGTCGCAAAGTATGCAACAGCAACAACCAGGAATGCCTAATATGAAATTTTTGATTTATTTGTCGCCTATAATGATGTTATTTTTCTTTAACAACTACGCGAGTGGATTGAGTTTGTACTATTTTGTATCTAACTTGCTGACTATTTTGATCATGTTGGCAATCAAATACTGGATTATTGATGAGAAAAAAATCCATGCACGTATTGAAGAAAATAAAAAACAACCTAAAAAGGAAAGTAATTTCCAACGTAAAATGCGTGAAATGATGGAACAAGCCGAAGCTCAACGCAAGGCTCAACAAAAAAAATAAGTTTAGCTTAAATCAGTAGCAACTATCAATTTCATACTTAGATTGCATATTGGTGCAAAAAATGTTTCTTAGCTTAGGTGATTTCGAAAAAAAAAGGTATATTTGTCGAGTATTTTGTAGTAGCTAATAATTAAAAAGATAAAGATATATGTACAAAATTGTATTACTACGTCACGGATTGAGTGAATGGAACAAACTAAACCTATTTACAGGTTGGCAAGATGTTGATTTAACAGAACAAGGTATTGAAGAAGCTCGTGAAGCAGGACGAATCCTCAAAAAAGAAGGGTTTAAGTTTGACATAGCTTTTACTTCGGTGTTGAAAAGAGCTATCAAAACCTTAAACTATGCTTTAGAAGAGATGGGCGATTTATGGGTGCCTACTCACAAGCATTGGCGTTTAAACGAGAAGAGCTATGGAGCATTACAAGGTTTAAACAAAGCGGAGACAGCCGAAAAATATGGTGAGGATCAAGTGCTTTTATGGAGACGTTCGTACGATGTGAAACCTCCACTCATTGAAGAAACAGATGAACGTCATCCTTCACACGATCGCCGTTATGCTGACTTGCAACCCGAAGAAAAAACAGGTGGCGAAAGTTTGAAAGATACTTACGATCGTATGTTGCCTTTCTGGTTCAGTGAAATAGCTCCTGCTATTAAATCAGGGAAAAGCGTAATTATTGCAGCACACGGAAACAGTTTGCGTTCATTGGTTCAATATTTGGACGGACTTAGTGAAGAAGCTATTTTGAAACTAAATATTCCTACAGGAGTGCCATTGGTTTACGAGTTAGATGCTGATTTAAAACCTATAAAAAGCTACTACTTAGGCGACCAAGAGGCTATTGCAGCTGCCATTAACAGCGTTGCAAACCAAGGAAAAAGTAAGTAAGAAATTAATTTAAAAGAAAAACTTTGGAATCGGGACTCTCTCTATTCCAAAGTTTTTGTTTTTGAAATAGTGTAATTTTTTTTCAACAATATAGGAAATCAATTAACTATGTTAAAATTAACTAAAATTATTAACCTGTAGATAAATCTAAGACATTTAAAACTTTCGGACAGGAGTGGTGCCAAAAAGTTTTTATCTGTAAATTTTGCTTCATTGTCGTGAAAAATAGCAGTATTTTTAAATGTTAAACTTTTTACTTAGGTATTATTTGCTGATAGCTTTAAACTTATGTTGAGATATAAATAGTGTTATCAGTTTTGGTTATTTTTTCATTACAAATCACAACTATAAAAGGAGAAGCTTCCGATAATAAAATTTTTGGTTTTTGGGGCTTGAAAAAATCAGTTTTAGCAGAAGCAAGACGAAATATGTTAAATCAAGCAAATTTAGAAGGATCAGCAAGAGCTGTTATCAATGAACGAATTGAAGTACATCGTTCTTATATGTTTATTTTGGAAACTTATACAATCGTTGTAACAGCAGAAGTTATTGAATTTACAGAGTAAGGTTAAAAGACTGTCATTTATAGCAGTTTTTATTTTTGTTTAATGGTTTCATAATCAGTAACATAATCAATAATTTATATGCTAACTTTGGGACGAAAGTGATTTTTTTGGAAAAAAATTACAAAAGTTTTGGTAGTTTAGAAAAAAGTATTACTTTTGCACCCGCTTTGGAAGGCCGTTAGCTATTAGCTTATAGCGTATAGCTTACAGCGCGAAGCGAAAAGTTCAAAAAAATATTTCAAAAAAAACTTTCCAAAAGTTTTGGTAGTTTAGAAAAAAGTATTACTTTTGCACCCGCTTTGGAAGGCGGTTAGCTATTAGCTTATAGCATATAGCTTACAGCGCGAAGCAAAACGCTCAAAAAAAATATTTTGAAAAAAAGTTTGCAAAAGTTTTGGTAGTTTAGAAAAAAGTATTACTTTTGCACCCGCTTTGGAAGGCAGTTAGCTATTAGCTTATGGCGTATAGCTTACAGCGCGAAGCGAAAAGTTCAAGAAAAAATATTTTGAAAAAAATTTGGAAGTAAAGATAAAAAGTTGTTATCTTTGCACCCGCTTTGAGAGCTAATAGCTGTTAGCTAGTAGCTAAAAGCGAAGAGTAATAAAGTTCATTGAAAAAATTGTTGACAGCACAAGAATAAGATTTAAAGAATTATCCTAAGAGTCGATTACTTATTTGTTAAAGGTTACGATATTAAAGATTTTTAACGATGAAGAGTTTGATCCTGGCTCAGGATGAACGCTAGCGGCAGGCCTAACACATGCAAGTCGAGGGGTAAGGAGAGCTTGCTCTCCCTAGACCGGCGTACGGGTGCGTAACACGTGTACAATCTACCTTTTACTAAGGGATAGCCCGAAGAAATTTGGATTAATACCTTATAGTATTATTTTATGGCATCATTAAATAATTAAAGCTACGGTGGTAAAAGATGAGTACGCGTCCCATTAGCTAGTTGGAGTGGTAACGGCACACCAAGGCTACGATGGGTAGGGGTTCTGAGAGGGATGTCCCCCACACTGGTACTGAGACACGGACCAGACTCCTACGGGAGGCAGCAGTGAGGAATATTGGACAATGGTCGGAAGACTGATCCAGCCATGCCGCGTGCAGGATGACGGCCTTATGGGTTGTAAACTGCTTTTATACAGGAAGAATAAGGTCTACGAGTAGATTGATGACGGTACTGTATGAATAAGCATCGGCTAACTCCGTGCCAGCAGCCGCGGTAATACGGAGGATGCGAGCGTTATCCGGAATCATTGGGTTTAAAGGGTCCGTAGGCGGGCGTATAAGTCAGAGGTGAAAGCACTGAGCTCAACTGAGTAACTGCCTTTGAAACTGTATGTCTTGAATAGTTGTGAAGTAGCTGGAATGTGTAGTGTAGCGGTGAAATGCATAGATATTACACAGAACACCGATTGCGAAGGCATGTTACTAACGACCGATTGACGCTGATGGACGAAAGCGTGGGGAGCGAACAGGATTAGATACCCTGGTAGTCCACGCTGTAAACGATGGATACTAGCTGTTTGGTTTTCGGACTGAGTGGCTAAGCGAAAGTGATAAGTATCCCACCTGGGGAGTACGCACGCAAGTGTGAAACTCAAAGGAATTGACGGGGGCCCGCACAAGCGGTGGAGCATGTGGTTTAATTCGATGATACGCGAGGAACCTTACCAAGGTTTAAATGGGGAACGACGTACCTAGAGATAGGTATTTCTTCGGACGTTTTTCAAGGTGCTGCATGGTTGTCGTCAGCTCGTGCCGTGAGGTGTCAGGTTAAGTCCTATAACGAGCGCAACCCCTGCTGTTAGTTGCTAGCGAGTTAAGTCGAGCACTCTAACGGGACTGCCGGTGCAAACCGTGAGGAAGGTGGGGATGACGTCAAATCATCACGGCCCTTACATCTTGGGCTACACACGTGCTACAATGGCCGGTACAGCGAGCAGCCACTGCGTGAGCAGGAGCGAATCTATAAAGCCGGTCACAGTTCGGATCGGAGTCTGCAACTCGACTCCGTGAAGCTGGAATCGCTAGTAATCGGATATCAGCCATGATCCGGTGAATACGTTCCCGGGCCTTGTACACACCGCCCGTCAAGCCATGGAAGCTGGGGGTACCTGAAGTCGGTTGCCGCAAGGAGCTGCCTAGGGTAAAACTAGTGACTGGGGCTAAGTCGTAACAAGGTAGCCGTACCGGAAGGTGCGGCTGGAACACCTCCTTTCTAGAGAAATGCCTTTACGAGAGTAATTGTAGGATATTCTTTAAATCTTGTGCAGTCGATATTTCTAGGCTAATTAGAGGTTAGTGATTAGTGTTTAGAAGTTATATAGACTAATTGCTATTTGCTGATGGCTAATAGCTAAAAAGATGCAGTCTCATAGCTCAGCTGGTTAGAGCGCTACACTGATAATGTAGAGGTCGGCAGTTCGAGTCTGCCTGGGACTACAGAGTTGATAGCTAATGGCTAATATCCAATAGCTAAAAGCTAAAAAGTTCATAAAAATAGAATGAAAGGAAATTTTAGAGGTTGTTGCTTTTAAGATAGGTAAGAGTTTTGGGATTGATATAAACTATTCCCTATTGCCTAACCCCTAATACCTATATTAATGGGGAATTAGCTCAGCTGGCTAGAGCGCCTGCCTTGCACGCAGGAGGTCAAGGGTTCGACTCCCTTATTCTCCACATAATGCTTAAAGCCTTTAGC
>NZ_CP171121.1:2467500-2698870 GCF_043187445.1 Capnocytophaga canis
CAATAAAAAAGAAGAGGCTGTCTGATAGTTTTGGGACAGCCTCTTTTTTAGAGTAATTATTAATTAATATGTTTTTAGTAGCCTGGTGTTTGTTCCACTTCTGGGTCGGTGTCAGTTACTCCTTTGTTTATTGGCCATAATACTTTATGAGCCTCAGTGCTTGGGTTTAGAATAGGAGCAGTAGAGCTATCGTAATTAGCTTCTGTTGAGAAAACCAGTGGTTTTCCTGATGCATCTTGTAAACGAATGATGTCAAACCAACGTTTATTTTCTGCTACAAATTCCTTATCTCTTTCCTTCAAAATAGCTAATTCATTTTCAGCAAAACTACCATTGGTGTACCCATGTGCAGTTGCGTTATAGGCCGTACCATACGCCCTTTTGCGAACTTGATTGATATATTGAGCAGGGTCTCCTCCTTTTTTGTTTTCAACTTCAGCAAGCATTAAAAGAACATCTGAGTAGCGGTAAACAGGAATATCACTTGACCAAATACGTTTTCCACTCGTGTTGATAAAGCCCATGTATTTAGTTAGCACAATGCCTCGTCCTCCGCCTGTGGCGGTTCCGTAGAAATCATAGAAAGTAGCTGTTTTTCGAGAGTCAGCAATATCGAATTGTTCGAAAAGAGGGAAAATATATTCGTTACGGAATACACCCGCACCTGATGCAATGTTTAACGGATCATTGGTAGGGATTGGAGTTCCGTCAGCTTTGAATTTACTATTAAAATCGTTTGGATTATACATAAACTGACTAAAGTGGTTGGTCGCTTCATTTTCAAGGAAAGGCATTGAGAAAATAATCTCTGCGTTTTCTTTGTTGTTATGAGCAAATACATTGCTGAACGAAGGTAATAAACTGAAACGTCCTGAGTTTTTAACAAAATTTAATGCACTCTCAGCAGTGGCTAAATCTGTTTCTGCGGGAGTTTGATTACCTGTTGTTACTTTTGCTGACCATAAATAAACCTCAGCTTTCAGCATTTTTGTTGTATAGATACTCCATTGTGATTTTATCAAAGCAGTTGAATTTCCAAAATATGATTCTGATTTTGCAATATCCTCTTTGATGAGATCCAAAATTTCTTTTGGAGTGCTTCTTGGAGTGTACAAATCAATTCCATTTTCAGGTGTTTTGTCAAGTACTTTGGTTTCTTTGTTCATAGGAACACCTCCGTAAGTTCTGTACAACCAAAAATAATACCATGCTCTTAAACCATATGATTGAGCTAACATTAGTTGTTTGTCTGTGTCTTTCAGATAGTTAGCATTTTCAACCTGTTTAATAGCCCAGTTGATTCGCAAAATATTACCATAAAAACCAACCCAATTTGCTACACCTGTGTTAGCACTGGTTAAGTTTTGAGATTTAATTGCCGAGTAACTTACTGAGTTGGCCAGAGAGGTACTTGTGGTGATTTGAGTTCCTCCACGAGCTTCTCCTAATAACCAGTAATTTACGTAGTTACTTCGTAGTTCTCTGTGCAGCCCCAGCATATAACCTTTTGCTTGGGCTTCTGTTTTCCAAAAATTCTGACTTCCATAGTAGTCCTCTGGACCTAAATCCAAATCGTTACACGATACGGTTAATAGTAATGAGGAAGTCAATACTGTTAAATATTTAAATACTTTCATCTTGCTAAAATTTTAAAAAGTCAAGTTTAAACCAATGATTACTGTTCGCGGTAAAGGATAATTATTTGCAGTTCTTCCTAAAGCCTCAGGAGAATAGGCTTTTGATTGTGTCAAATATCCCAAGTTTTGTCCAGTTAAAGAAACTTCCAAGCCATTTAATGATAATGATTTGCATAAATCGCTATCGAAAGCATATGCTAATGAAATTTCTCGGAAAGCTAAATAACTTCCTTCGTACACGAACATGCTTGTATCACGGGTGTAATTTCTTTTTCCTAATTGGTCAGCCCATACATAACGGGGATATTTAGCATTTGGGTTTTCAGGTGTCCAAGAATCTTTGACTTCGGTTACTGTGTTGAATGAACCTTGTGCGTTTGCCATAAACCAAGGTAAACTTCCAATTTCACTTATCAATTGCTTAAATCCAAGGGCATAATCCATACGAGCTGAAAGGCGAATGTTTTCATAAGAGAATGTGGTATTGATACCTCCTGTGAATTTAGGGAATATATTTCCTACTTTGACTTTATCGAATTGGTCAATTTTTCCGTCTCCATTCACATCTTTCCAAATCACATCTCCTGGTTGAATAGGGAGGTGTTTAACCTTTGATGCTGATTTTTCGGCTTCACTGAGGGCTTCCCAAGCAGCAGGGCCATACAATTTTTTGTTATCGCTACCATACCCCCCGATAGATTCATCTATTAGGTTATTTGCTAACTGTCTAATTTCTTCTTCATTTTTGTAAATACCTAAGGCTTCATATACGTACAAGTCTCCTGGAGTTTGCCCTTCTTGATAACCGCCTACCCAAATTTTATTTCCTGTAGTTCCGTCATACACCTCAAAAGCTCCTTGTCGATTTCTCTCTAAGCCATTGTTAGGTAGTTTAATTACAGTGTTTTTGTTATGAGTTATATTTAGTCCAATGTCCCATTTCATTTTTTCTTTGTTAATGGCTTTGAAGTTGGCTTCAAACTCAATACCTCTATTTCTGAAAGCTCCGTTATTGGTTCTGATAGCTGTGATACCAGAAGAATGAGGAAGACCGATATTCGCATATTTATCCTCGGTCAAACGATCATAAAATGTAATGTTTGTTGACAAACGGTTCTCTAAGAACATTAAATCAGCCCCTACTTCAAAGGTTCTTGATTTTTCCCAACGCAACCCTGTGTTAGGTAAATCTCCTAAGTGAAAGCCTGTTTCTCCTTTGTATTTTCCTGTTCGGTAGCTACCTTGTAAATCGTAGGGTCCAATGCCTGAAGCGTTACCGTTCAAACCAAAGCTGGCTCTAAGTTTTGCAAACGAAAGTATATTTTTGAAACTGTCAGAAACAAAATCTTCTTTGGTAATTACCCATCCTCCTGAAACTCCAGGGAATGTACCCCAACGATTGTCAATCAAACTTGAATATCCATCACTGCGAAGTGTGAGAGATAAAATATATTTTCCGTCATAGTCATAATTTAAGCGACCGAAATAGGATTTGATACGATTATTACTATGGTTTGAATCAATGCGACGTTTTCCTTCTTCACTTAATGTAAGAGATAAATCCATAAAGTCGTCGGTAGGAGCTCCTTCACCTGTTGCAGAGAACCCCATGTGGTAGTTATCATAGTATTCATATCCCGCCATAGCATCTAAGTTATGAGAGCCTAATGACACTTTGTAGTTCAAAATACCGTTATAGGTCTGGCGAATCGTTCTTCCAAAAGAGGCTGAAGAGCTTCGCGTTTTGTTTATTGAGTTAGGTCTATCTAAATAGTCCTTGTCAAAAGATTCGTAAACTCCCTCGTCAAACATCACATAACCATTCAATGTGAAAGAAAGTCCTTTCAATAAATCCACTTTGAACGATTGTCCTAAGTTAAATTTATCGGTATTGTTTTTGCGAATGAATTTCCCATCGTAGATCCATGGGTTTCCGTCTTGAACATCTCTTCCCAGTACTAATTGTCCATCAACATATTCTTTCTGTGTAGGAGGAGCAGAAAGCATACGACCAAAATAACGGTCATCACCCATTCCGTTGATGTTATTATTCCAAGTAGCATGAGCAATAGAAAAACTACTGATTGATTTTAGCCAAGGTCTTAATTGATATTCAGCATTTAACGTACCATTTAAGCGTTTGTACCAGTTTTTTACAGGCAACCCTTCTTGATTAAAATATCCTAAACTTGCGTAGTATTTTCCTTTTTCGTTACCGCCAGTCATTGAGAATGTATAATCTCTTGTTAGAGCAAATGGGCGGAATGCTGTGCTTGAACGATCAAAATTAGAGAAGATAATTTCTTTTCCCGTTACGGGATCCATCATGGTTTGCCATCCTTCGCCAAGCAATGTTTGTTTTTGAGAATCTGACAATCGCTCTAATAACATCGGAGACCAAACCGCTTGTGAGTAAACATTAGGGTCAATCAATTCACCTGTTCTTGGATGGAAATGCAGGTTTCCTATTCCGTAAGGACCTACATTATTCAAAGAGTTAGCATTCGAATATCCTTTCCAAGTGCCATCCGCTAACTGATAGATACGAGAGGTGTTATAAACGGCGGTTCTTTGCCAATGTAGATAATCGCGTGCGTCCAAAAATTCATGCTGGCGATTCATATAGTCAAAGCTGTGCTTTATCCTCAAGTTCATCGAAGAAGAACCTACTTTACCGCGTTTTGTCGTTACAAGGATAACCCCGTTGTTGGCTCTTGCTCCGTAAATTGCTGTGGCTCCTGCATCTTTTAATAAATCCATTGATTCGATGTCGTTGGGGTTTAAGTCATTCAAACCTCCGCGAACTTGCCCGTCAACAATGACTAAAGGAGAACCAGAACCGTTTAGGTTTGTACCTCCACGTAGAATTAATGTTGGGATGGATCCAGGTTTACCCGAAGTTTGTGCTACTCGCAATCCTGCAACAGCCCCTGATAATGCTTGTGCAGGGTTTGAAAATGACCCCTTTTCCAATACTTCGGCCTTTACTGTGGCAATAGAGTTTGTTAATTTGGCTTTCTCACGAGTTCCTCCGTATCCCGTAACAACAACCTCTTCCAATTGGTTTGCTTCTTCTTTCATTAAAGCGTTGATAATCAATGATTTACCCCCCCCTGTAACTTTTTTCTCAACGGTTGTAAAACCTAATGAGATAAATTGAAGAATTTCTCCCTCGTTGGCTTTGATGGTATATTTTCCATCAAAATCGGTGGCAACACCACGGTTTGTGCCTTTTACAATAACCGACACGGCAGGAATTGGCATTCCATCATCTGATGAAGTTACCACCCCACTAACTTCTTTCTCCTGAGCAAAAACTCCTTGAAGAAAGAAACATAATGACATAATCAAAATGTGTTTTAGAAATTTTCCTTTCATTGCAACATTTAGTTTTTAAAGTTTTACTTAATTTTTTTAATATGTTATACATAATAACACAGAGGCAAAGATAATCTTTTTGGTCGAATAAGCAACAATTACGTTAATTTTTTTTATGATTTTCTTGATTTAAATCTTATAAATGATTCATTTTTTTGTGAAAAATATCCTCAAAATTGTTTTTTTTACAGTCTTAAATGTTAAAATTAGATGTATAGTTACATCAGATCTATTAAAAAAATGATTTATCAATAATTTTGTTTTTTTTCGTTTTTAAATCGATTTCTTGTGTAAAAATAGTTTAAACATCTCTATTTGGATTGAAACGAAAATAAACGAATTTTTTTCAAATTATCTAATTGTTTAGAAAAATAAAAGTATCATCCGAAAGGAATTGTTAGATTATGAAATAATAAAACCTTAAAATATCAATTTATAAAAATTCTAATTAGAGTATAAGTTATTTAAATACAGTTGTTTATTAGATAGCGAAAGAATACAAATAGTTGTCAGAACATAAAAAAGATATGAATCGGTTTAAACCTTGTTATTTTTTTATTGTCTAAGAGCTATATTTCGAATATTAAACCATAGGCAGTATGAAGAAAATTGTACTTTTATTATTTTTAGCAACCACTACGATTTGGGGGCAGGATTATTCTATTACAGGTAAGGTCGTTGAATATGACTCTAAAACTCCTTTAGAATACGCAACTATTGTTTTAGAACCTATTGAAAATCCAACAAAGTTGACGGGAGGCGTAACCGATGAAAAAGGAGAATTTCACATTAAAGCACCTAAAGGGATGTATACCTTGAAAGTCAAGTTTTTTTCGTTCAAAAATTATGAAGTGAAAAATTTCAACCTTAAAGAAAATACAAAGTTAGGTACCATAGCTCTACATTCAGATGTAGAGCAGTTAGAAGGAGTGGAAGTAGTTGCAGAGCGTACCACAGTTGAATTACATTTAGATAAAAAAATATACAATGTAGGTCAGGACATGACCGTTAAAGGAGGTTCAATTTCAGATGTTTTGGACAATGTGCCGTCCGTTTCGGTCGATACGGAAGGAAAGGTAAGTTTCCGTGGTAACGAAAGCGTTCAAATTCTCATTAACGGAAAACCTTCGGCCTTGTCTGGTGTGAATGATGAAGCTTTACGTCAATTACCTGCCGAATCTATAGAACGTATTGAGGTAATTTCGAATCCTTCATCACGTTACGATGCCCAAGGAACTGCAGGAATCATTAATATCATTCTTAAAAAAGGAAGTGCTATTGGACTTTTTGGGTCTGTAAGTGCATCTGTTGGAAATCCGGAGGCTTATGAATTGGGTACGAATTTGAGTTTACGAAAAGAAGATTGGACATTCTTTGGAAATCTATCCTACAGTAATCGAAAATCTCCAGGAAAAACACTTTTTAACCAAGAAAATTTGGATGCAACAGGAAAAACCGCTAACTTCCAAGATGAAAATCGACAAACATTCCGTAATCGTAAAGGGTTGAATTTCAATCTTGGAGCTGAATATCGTTTCAATGAACGTTCTTCCATTACAAATAGCGTAGTAGTGGTTTCCAATGACGGTAAAAACATTACTGACACAGACTTTTTTAACTATAACGCCAGTCGTGTTTTGACAGCGCAACGTTATAGAAATAACACTGAGAAAAGTGATGATTTACGTTTTCAATACGCAATGAATTTTGAGCATAAATTCAATGATGAAGGTCATAAATTGACTGCTGACTATCAATTCTCTAAATCAGATCAAGAAGGAAATGGACTCATTACGGAGCATAACTTAACATCGAATACCTATTTAGATGTGGAACAAACCATCAATAAAGAAAAAGTGAATAAGCATTTAGCTCAAATTGACTATGTTCTTCCGTTTGGAGCTAACAAAAAATCACAGTTCGAAGCAGGATATCGAGGAACAGTCGATGAGAACGATACCGATTACACAATGGGAATTTTGGATAACACAGGGAAGTTGATAGTAAATAACAATTTAAGCAATCGATTTATTTATGACCAATACGTAAATGCTTTTTATTCACAATTGGGAGTTAAAGTAAATAAATGGAATTTTATGGGAGGCCTACGTTTTGAACACACCAAAGTCCAATCACTGTTAGTTAATACTGATGAAAATTATTCCAAAGAGTATGCAGGATTGTTCCCCTCGGTGTATGTAGGACGTGAGTTTGAAGGCGACCAACAAGTTAGCGTGAGTTATAGCCGTCGTTTGCGTCGTCCGTGGTCACGTTTTATAAACCCATTTGTGTCACGTTCAAGTAATACCAATTTATTCGGTGGGAACCCAGACCTCGACCCAACTTATACGAATGCTTTTGAGATTTCTCACTTAAAAAAATGGGAAAAAATGACGCTAAGTTCATCCGTATATTACAACTATTCGACCCAAGTTTTTGATATGATTTCTTTGGAAACAGGTGATTTCGTTACAGTCAATGGATTGTTAGTGCCAGTGATGTTGCGTCGTCCAATCAACTTATCCGATGAGGCACGCACGGGAGTAGAATTTACCGCCAATTATACTCCTAAAAGAAATTGGCGTTTTTCATTGAATTTCAATTTTTATCATTATAAATCAAATGGTGAATACACCTATACTAACTATCTGAATACAACAACCGTTCAACGATTCAATACCGAGGCTAACTCTTGGTCAAGCCGATTTACAGCTCGTTTGCCGATTGTGTATGGAATTGATTTTCAAACAAATGTTAACTATTCAGCACCAAGAAAATCAGCTCAGTCAGAGGTAGAAGGCTCTATTTCAGCTAATTTGGCACTCAGTAAAGAACTTTTTGACAGAAAGGCGAGCGTATCGTTGAATGTAAGCGATGTGTTTAACTCACGTAAAATGATTGCCGACACTCGTACTGAGCGTGTTATTTCACATTCTGAGATGCAGTGGAGACAACGTCAAATCATGTTAAATTTCACCTATCGTTTCGGAAATATGAAACAACAACCTAAAGAACGGCGTCAACGCACTATGGACGATGCAGGTGGAGATATGGAAATGATGTAAAAACATAAAGAAAAATGACTAATGAAAGAGGTGATTCTTAACGAATTGCCTCTTTTACGTATTAATTCATAAGTTCTAAATTTGAGATAATTGTACTCTTTTTATAATTACATTTAAAATTTCGGTTGTGTTATAAAAAGTATGATGGTAGTTTTGATTGTCAGGCTGAGCGTAGTCGAAGCCCTGTAATTACGAGGCTTCGACTACGCTCAGCCTGACAGAAATATCCACTTTATTAAAGGTATCATACTTTTTACAACACTTTCAAAATTTCATCTGTGTTAAGTGTATCGAAATATAACAAAACTTTATTTTATTATTAAATATGTTATTTTCAGGTGTTTAAATATAAAAAGGCTATTTATATTCTTTTTGTTTATTACGAAAATATAGTTAATAATTACGATTTAACTTTTTATTAACAAATTTATATTTTTATATCCATACATTTGCCCTGAATTGCAATTGAATGGGTGTATAAAAAATGTCGAAGACCATTCGGAGATAATAATTATCTAAGAATGATGAAAAGTATACCTGTGAAAATAAACCTAATTTTGAATACGATTAAGATATGAGAGCGTATAAGTTATTTTTAATATTGCTATTTCCGTTTTTTGCAATTGCACAAAATGGACGCTCTTTGGAAGTCACATCCCTTTTTGGAATGCCTGTGTATACTTCCTTTGATAAGATAGACAATGCTTTGGTCGGTCGATCATATCCTGCTTTGGTTGCCAAATTAGATAAAGGAAATGGTTTAGCTGGAGGCGGTGAATTTATTTTCAGATTCAACCGCTGGGGAATTAAATTGGGGACATTATCAGCAAATTTAAGTAGCTCCTCAAACCAAGATGGGCATTATTATAGCGGTGAAAATGAATATACTACTTTTGGTGTAACGTACGATGTTATAGCTAATGAAATCTTTACGTTTACTCCCTATTTTGGTTTAGGTCATCAAGAAAGTGAAATTTATTTAGATTATGAATTTAAAAATTCAGTTACACCTACATCACTTCATATACAAGGCAAAGAAGCTGATTTTACTTTTGGAGGCAAATTTTATTTTAGAGTCTACCATTGGAATGACAAACGTTTTAAGATATACTTAAACGCTGATATTTTCTATAAGATTTCTTATTCAAACAAGTGGCGATTTGACAATATGTTGATTAAATCTAAAGATTTTGATTTATCGACTTTAGGAGTTTTAGGAGGGGTTACTCTTCGATATGATTTTTAAGTCCAGTGCATTTAGTCTCTAAAATATGAGAGTATCATTTTCAGGACTTTTTAAATTTTTATCAGGATATAATCTTGTTCTTTCTTTTTTTGCGATTATGTTCGATATGTAATTTGGGTTTATAGAAAAAATATAAACGTAAAAATTTGGTAGATAGTAAAAAAAGTACTACTTTTGCACCTCAAATTTTTAACACAAAAAATAATTTTATGAATCATTACGAAACTGTTTTCATTTTGAATCCCGTTTTATCTGAAACACAGATAAAGGAAGCAGTAGAGAAATTCGAGAATTTCCTTACGGCAAAGGGTGCAGAGTTTGTATCAAAAGAAAATTGGGGCTTGAAAAAATTAGCTTATCCAATTCAAAACAAAAAAAGTGGTTTTTATCACTTGTTTGAGTTTAAAGCAGCTGGTGAAGTTATCAGTTCATTTGAATTAGAATTTAAACGTGACGAGCGTGTAATGCGTTTCTTGACCGTTAAATTAGACAAACACGCTGTTGCGTGGGCTGAGAAAAGAAGAGCAAAGTTGAACATTAAAAAAGCGTAAGAAATGTCTATCGAGCAACAAGCAAAAGGAAAAAAAGACGGAGAAATTAAATACTTAACTCCGCTAAATATCGACACTTCAAAACAAAAAAAATACTGTCGATTCAAAAAATCAGGAATCAAATACATTGATTATAAAGACGCAGATTTCTTATTGAAATTTGTTAATGAGCAAGGAAAATTGTTACCACGTCGCTTGACAGGGACATCTTTGAAATATCAACGTAAGGTAGCTACGGCAGTTAAAAGAGCACGTCATTTGGCCTTAATGCCTTATGTGGCTGACTTGTTGAAATAATCAAAAAAATAATAATAATCAAAAGTTGTTGGTTTTCTCAACAGCGAGAGGCCTAACTTCATAATTCGTAAAAAGGACAACAACATCATGGAAATTATCCTAAAACAAGACGTTCAAAACTTAGGTTTTAAAGACGATATCGTAACCGTTAGAAATGGATATGGTCGTAACTATCTAATCCCACAAGGATTGGCAATTTTAGCAACTCCTTCTGCAAAGAAAGTGTTAGCAGAGAACTTGAAACAACGTGCTTACAAAGAGCAACACATTATTGATGAAGCTAAAAAAACAGCTCAGGCATTGGCTGGATTGGCTGTTAAAATAGTTGCAAAAGTGGGTGCGGGAGGCAAATTATTTGGTTCTGTTAATAATGCTGATTTGGCTCAAGAATTAGCAAAGGCTGGTCATGAAGTAGATAAAAAATATGTAACTATTCCAGGAAACAGTTTAAAAAGAGCAGGAAAATACAACGCTTCTGTGCGTTTACACAGAGAAGTGATTGTGGATTTGCCTTTCGAAATCGTTGCTGAGATTGAGAAAGTTGCTGAAAAACCAGTTGAAAAAACTGAGAATGAATAGTTTAGAGACTCGTACAAATCGAGTACTTAATTAAAGATAGAAGAGGCTGTCAGGAAAATCCGACAGCCTCTTCTGTATTCTCTGTGATTTGTGCCATGTGTGATTTTAATAAAAGGTCTGAACCATTTATAAGGTTTAAAACCACATGGAAACATAGCTCCTATCTCGTTTAATAAAATTCGTTTATCTTTCAAATTACAAAAGAGATTTCCTATTTTTCAATGACTTGCAATTTTGCAAATTTGAGGAGTATTTTCCGAATGCCTCCTGACTCAAAATCAATACTTGCTTTTCGGTCGCTTCCAATACCTTCCAAAGAGATGATTTTTCCTCTGCCAAAACGCTCGTGAAAAACAAGCATTCCTTCGGTTAAGGCGACTCCTTGGTTGGGGTTAGTACCATTACTAACAGAAGCACTGTTGATGGGTTTTAGCTTGCGTAAACGTTGTAGTTCATCTCCTGTTGGAGCATGAGAAGGGGGAGGGGTGGAGTTTGTAGGTTTTTGTAAGCGCAGTCGACTTTTATCTACTTCTCCGAAAATATCTCTGTTAATTAGCGGTTTGTATCGGTAGTTTGGATTGTTTATAGGAGCTGTTAGGTACTGTACGTATTGGTTGTTAATTTCATCAATGAATCGGCTAGGTTCTGCATCCGATAGCTTACCCCAACGGTAGCGATTTTCCGCATAGGTTAAATAAGCCTGTTTTTCCGCACGAGTAAGAGCTACATAAAACAGACGACGCTCTTCTTCTAATTCGGCACGTGAGTTTACGCTCATCGCTGAAGGGAACAAATCCTCTTCCATACCTACAATATATACGTATGGAAATTCCAGTCCTTTGGCTAAGTGAATGGTCATCAGTGCCACGCGGTCATCATCACCAGTGTCTTTATCCATGTCGGTAACCAAAGCAACATCCTCCAAATATTCGGCTAAAGAAGCTGTGCTATCGGCAACATCCTCCTGTCCCTCCACAAAATCTTTAATACCATTGAGCATTTCTTCGATATTTTCCATTTTGGCGATTCCCTCAGGCGTACCGTCTTTTTTGAGTTCTTGTAATAATCCTGTTTTTCGAGCCACCTGTTCGGCAATCTCAAAAGCATTGGATGTTTTACTAAGTGATTGAAAATTAAGTATCATAATCACAAAGTCAGTCAATCTTTGCTTTGTGGAAGCATTCATATTCAATCCGTCGATTTGGTTAATTTTGTACATAATTTCAAAAATCGACTTTTTGTAATGATTTGCGGCAAAGGTAAGTTTCTCAAGTGTTGTTCCTCCAATTCCTCGAGCAGGGAAATTGATAATTCGTACTAAAGCCTCTTCATCATTTGGATTGATAATCAAGCGTAAATATGCTAACATGTCTTTCACTTCCTTACGTTGATAGAAAGACAATCCACCGTAGATTCTGTATGGAATGTCGCGTTTTCGCAAGGCATCTTCAATAGCGCGTGATTGCGAGTTGGTTCGATAAAGTACTGCAAAAGCACTATTTGGTAATTGTAGGTTCATCTTATTTTCAAAGATGGATCCCGCTACAAAACGCCCTTCATCGGAGTCGGTGGGGCTACGGTGTATTTTTATTGGTTCGCCTAATTCGTTGGCTGTCCATACCACTTTCTCAAGTTTAGTTTTGTTGTGGTCAATTACCGAATTGGCAGCTTCAACGATGTTTTTCGTTGAACGATAGTTTTGTTCCAGTCGATAGACCCGAGCGTTTTGATAGTCTTGCTGAAAGTTTAAGATGTTATTGATGTTCGCTCCTCGGAATGCGTAAATACTCTGAGCATCGTCTCCCACCACACAGATATTCTGAAATCGGTCAGCTAATGCCTTGACAATCAGATATTGAGAATGGTTGGTGTCCTGATACTCATCTACCAAAATATACTGAAAACGCTGTTGATATTTTGCCAATACATCTGGATACAAGTTTAGTAACTCATTGGTTTTCAGTAGTAAATCATCAAAATCCATAGCTCCCGCTTTGAAGCAACGTTCCACATAAGCCTGATAGATTTCCCCCATGCGTGGACGTTTTGACATAGCATCGGATTCCATCAGTTCGGGATTGTTAAAATATGCTCTAACGGTGATTAAATTATTCTTGAAAGATGAGATTCGTGATTGAATTTGCTTGTATTTATAGACATCCTTGTCCAATTCCATTTCCTTGATGATCGAGTTTATCAATCGTTGTGAATCTTGGGTGTCATAAATTGTAAAATTTTGAGGATATCCTAATTTATCAGCTTCAATACGTAAAATTTTAGCAAAAACAGAGTGAAACGTCCCCATCCACAGATTTTTAGCCTCATTGCCTACGATTTCGGTAATACGTTTTTTCATTTCATTGGCTGCTTTATTGGTAAAAGTCAATGCCAATATATTGAAGGCGTCTACCCCCAGATGTATCAAATTTGCAATGCGATAGGTCAAAACTCTTGTCTTTCCAGATCCAGCTCCTGCAATAACCATCAGAGGCCCTTCCTTTTGTAGTACGGGGGCTCGTTGAGCATCATTGAGTTGTGCTAAATATTTTTCCATAGTGCTGATTTTTATTTAAAGAGCTCCTTATTTTTTAGTTTCAATTTGCTTGAGATTTTCCATTTTTTTCTTTTGTAAGAAACCATAAATGTTTTCAAGATGTTCTATGATGCGACCGCCTCCAAATTCGTAAACCTTACTAACCAATCCGTCTAAGAAATCACGATCGTGTGAAACTACTATTAGTGTGCCATCAAATTCTTTCAAAGCTTGTTTTAGTATGTCTTTAGTTCGCATATCTAAATGGTTTGTAGGCTCATCCAGAATCAGTAAATTTACAGGTTCGAGTAATAATTTAATCATCGCCAAGCGGGTACGTTCTCCGCCTGAAAGTACTTTTACCTTTTTTTCACTGGCTTCCTTGTCAAACATAAAAGCTCCGAGTATATCGCGAATTTTGGTACGAATATCACCCTTAGCAATGTCGTCAATGGTCTGGAATACAGATAATTCTTCATCAAGTAAAGATGCTTGGTTTTGAGCAAAATAACCTATTTGTACGTTGTGCCCAAGTGTGAGTGTTCCTTCATGCTCAATTTCTTGCATTAAACATTTAACAAAAGTCGATTTTCCTTCGCCGTTACGCCCTACTAAGGCTACTTTTTCACCTCTTTTAATGGTGAAATTGGCATGGGAGAATACTTTCTTATCTCCATATGACTTGCCTATGTCTTCGGCAATTACAGGATAATTTCCTGAGCGTGGTGATGGTGGAAATTTTAGCCTAAGAGCTGATGTATCTTCTTCATCAACTTCAATGATTTCTAATTTTTCCAGCATTTTTACGCGTGATTGCACTTGTAGGGTTTTGGAATACGTACCTTTGAAACGTTCGATAAACTCCTTGGTTTCAGCAATCATTTTTTGTTGATCTTCAAATTGTTTCTGTTGTTGAGCTCTGCGTTCTTTGCGGAGTTCTAAATAGTGAGAATATTTAGCTTTGTAGTCATAAATACGTCCCATTGTAACTTCTATAGTCCGATTAGTAATGTTATCCACAAAAGCTCGGTCGTGTGAAATTAACACTACCGCTTTGGCACTGTTTATTAAGAAATCCTCGAACCATTCGATAGAATCAATATCTAGGTGGTTGGTAGGTTCATCTAAAAGTAATACATCGGGATTTTGCAAAAGTAATTTAGCCAATTCAATACGCATGCGCCATCCACCACTAAACTCTTCTGTTTTACGTTGAAAATCTTCACGTGTAAAACCCAGTCCAAGCAGTGTTTTTTCGATGTCAGCTTCGAAATTTGTATCCTCAATGCTATAAAACTTTTCGCTCAAAGCCGATACTTCTTCAATAAGTTTCATATACTCGTCGGACTCATAATCTGTGCGAACCGTAAGCTCGTTATTGAGTTCTTCAATACGTTTTTCCATTTCGTGCAGATGAGCAAATGCTTGAGCAGTTTCTTCAAATACGGTACGACCATCATTGGTCATCAAGTGTTGTGGCAGGTAGGCAATGGTGAAATCTTTGGGATACGATACTCCTCCTCTTGAAGGTTCACGCACACCAGCCAGTATTTTGAGTAGTGTCGATTTTCCTGCCCCATTTTTTCCCATAAGGGCTATTCTGTCCTTTGGATTGATAACAAAAGATACATCCGAAAAAAGTGTAGTGCCGCCAAATTCTACGGCTAATCCGTTTACTGAAAGCATGATTATTGAGTTGAAAACGGCAAAGATACACCATTAAATCTGATTTGCAAAAGAAGTTTTTTGAAATGCTTTCGGAGTAAAATCTTTATTTCAGAGTAGATGTTTTGATAGGTTTAGGATTCAAAATTAGGTTATAGATGTAGTGTATAACAGTTGTATTAAGCTGAAGTATAGACGGTTGATGGTGTAATTTTATTATACTACAAAAAACTTCGATTTTCCTATTTGGATATTTTCCAAAAATTAGATAATCGAAGTTTTATATAGTAAAATTATTTGATTATTAGATGTGTATCACCTCGTCGTAAGCAGCTGCTACGGCCTCCATAACAGCTTCACTCATCGTCGGGTGTGGGTGAATTGCTTTTAGCACTTCGTGTCCGGTGGTTTCCAATTTACGAGCCACGACTGCTTCTGCAATCATATCAGTAACACCTGCTCCAATCATATGACAACCCAACCATTCCCCATATTTCGCATCGAAAATTACTTTTACAAAACCATCTGAATTTCCTCCAGCTTTTGCTTTTCCTGATGCTGAGAATGGGAATTTTCCTACTTTTATGTCATAACCTTTCTCACGAGCTTGTTTTTCAGTAAGTCCTACTGAAGCAATTTCTGGGGTACAGTATGTACATCCCGGAACGTTGCCATAGTCAATTGGCTCTACGTGAAGACCTTTAATTTTCTCAACGCATAAAATTCCTTCCGCCGAAGCCACGTGAGCCAAGGCTTGTCCTGGAACTACATCTCCAATGGCATAGTATCCTGGAACATTGGTTTGGTAGTATTTGTCAACCAAAATTTTATCGCGGTCCGTAGCGATTCCTACATCCTCCAAACCGATATTTTCGATGTTGGTTTTGATTCCAACGGCTGAAAGTACTACATCAGCCTCAAGTACTTCTTCTCCCTTACTTGTTTTTACATGAGCTTTCACTCCTTCACCTGAGGTATCTACTTTGGTAACTTCAGCAGATGTCAATATTTTAATTCCTAATTTTTTGAAGCTACGTTCTAATTGTTTTGACACCTCTTCATCTTCCACAGGAACGATGTTTGGCATGAATTCCACAATAGTAACTTCAGTCCCCATTGAGTTATAGAAATATGCAAATTCAATTCCTATAGCACCACTTCCTACAACAATCATTTTTTTAGGTTGAGCAGGTAAAGTCAAAGCTTGGCGATATCCAATCACTTTTTTACCATCTTGTGGAAGAGCTGGTAATTCACGCGAACGAGCTCCGGTAGCAATGATAATATGGTCAGCACTGTATTCAGTTATTTTACCATCCTTGTCCTTTACTTCCACTTTTTTACCTGGCTTCACTTTTCCATATCCTTCGATGACGTCAATCTTGTTCTTTTTCATCAAGAATTGAACCCCTTTGCTCATTCCATCAGCTACATTACGACTTCGTTGTACCACTGCTGAGAAATCTTTATCGAACTCCTTAACCGAAAGTCCGTAGTCAGAAGCATGTTTCAGATATTCAAATACCTGAGCTGATTTTAATAAGGCTTTTGTTGGGATACATCCCCAGTTCAAACATACACCTCCCAAATTTTCTTTCTCAATAACAGCGGTTTTGAAACCTAACTGAGAAGCACGGATTGCGGTTACGTAACCACCAGGCCCACTTCCCAATACAATAATATCGTATTTACTCATCTTTAAAAATATTTATTTGTCAAAAATATCTATTATCAATCAAGTTACGAAGTTACGTATTTTTATTGTATTAATGATGTTTTTTTTGTTTTTTTTTATTTATTGATGGGTTAACATGCTTATTAACAATAGATTGTGCTTTTATGAAAATTAATTCTATATTTTAGTTTAGTATTGATTTTTATCGTAAATTTGCCGTTGAGTGCCTTCCTAAATTCGGAAGTGCAATAAAAATTGAATAGAAGTAAAATGAGATATAAAATATACGTATTACTTATATGTTGTATAGTCAACGTACTTTTTTCACAAGAAAAAAAAACGGATAAAGACCTTAAAGTAGGTTTAGTGTTGAGTGGGGGAGGAGCGAAAGGATTGGCTCATATTGGTGTTTTGAAAGCTATTGAAGAAGCTGGAGTTCGCATTGATTACATCGGAGGAACAAGTATGGGAGCAATTGTGGGGGCTATGTATGCTACAGGATATTCAGCAAATGAATTGGATTCTATCTTTCATCGTTTAGATTTCGATAAATTGATTTATGATAAAACATCACGCCGAGCCAAATCGTTGCATGAACGTTTTATTTATGACAGGTATGCTTTGGCACTACCTTTTAATAATTTAAAAATTGGGATTCCACGTTCAGTATCAAAAGGTCAAAATATTTATAATGAGTTTGTTAAACTCTTATATCCAATTGGAGATACGTTTGATTTTTCAAAACTATCAATTCCTTTTTTGTGCATTGCTACCGATATTGAAAAGGGAAAACAAGTAGTTTTGGAAAGTGGTTTTTTGCCTAAAGCTATTATGGCAAGTGGTGCGTTTCCTTCATTGTTTGATTTAGTTGAGATTGATGGGGATTTATTGACAGATGGCGGAGCATTAAACAATTATCCTATAGATGAAGTAAAAGCAAAGGGAATGGATATCATCATTGGAGTTGATGTGCAAAGTCCGTTTCAAACACGAGAGGAAATTAATTCCGCTTTTGGTGTATTATCACAGGTCAATGCTTTTGCAATGTATGGGAATATGCCCGAAAAAATAGCAAAGACAGATGTTTACATAAAACCAAATATTGTTGGATTTAATGTCATATCCTTTGACAGAGGTAGTGCAATCATCAAAAGAGGAGAGAAAGCTGGGTTTGACCAAATAGAAAAACTTAGAGAAATAGCTTCCCAACAAAAGGAGAAACGAACTCCTGAAAAAATAAAAAAAATAGATTCTATATATGTTAAAGCAGTTCATTTTCACGGTAATGAGCATTATTCTCGTAGCTATTTGCGAGGAAAACTTTATCTGAAAGAATTAGAGCGAAAAATCTCGTTTCAAGATTTGAATGAAGGAATAGATAACTTAATGGCTACCAATAAGTTTCATACGGTACATCACCAAATTCGTTATACCGATGAAGGAGAACATATTGATTTCTTATTGCGAGAAAATCCTGAACGCACTTTCGTCAAGTTTGGATTACATTATGATAATTTATTCAAAACAGGTTTCATAATGAATTATACCAAACACTATTTATTTCAAATCGACGATTTTTTCTCCGTAGATGTGGTTTTAGGGGATAATTTCAGGTATCAATTTGATTATTTTGTAGATAAAGGATATTACACTAGTTACGGATTTCGTTCTAAATTCAATCAATTTTATAGAAAAATACACCCCGACAGAATCTCAAAATACAGTATTGAAGGGTCTAAGCTTAACCGTTTACATTTGGATGCTTATGATTGGGTAAATCAGTTTTATTTTCAAACGTTATTAGGAAATGGGTTTGTAGCGGGTATTGGTATTGAAAACAGAGACATAAGTTTTAAAACAGAACAAGTGTTCTTCACAGAAGATTTCACACCCCTCTACAAAGAAAAATCAAACTTTGGAAGTGCTTATAGCTACATAAAGTACGATTCTTTTGACAATAGTTTTTTTCCACGTAGAGGTGTCTATTTTGACGCTATGTTTCATCTTTATTTATTAGGAAAAACTCCAGAGAAATTCAATCAATTTTCAATGACTAAAGCAAGTTTATCATTTGCAATACCTTTATTTCCTAGGCTTTCAGCAAAATTGGCTTTCGATGGAGGATTCACTTTGGGGAACGCCGAAGGAATTCACACGTTAGATTATTTCTTTGGAGGCTACAATAAAAATGCATCAAATAATTATATTCCTTTCTATGGATATGACTTTTTGAGCTTTGGAGGAAAAAATTTTCTAAAAGCAGATATTACCTTAGACATTAACCATTACAGAAAACATCACATTCTGTTACACGGAAATGTCGCTAAAGTAGATAATGAGCTATTCCAAAGTCTAAATTGGCAAACTTCTCCTGATTTTTCAGGCTATGGGATTGGTTATAGCTTGCAGAGTGTGTTGGGGCCCATCGAATTGAAGTTTACCTATTCGCCGGAACTTAAAAAACCAATTTGGCTACTTAACATAGGATATTGGTTTTAGTTGATAAATTTAATAAAAAAAATCGTGCGATTTCCGTTTTTTTAGTAGATTTGTGGGTTGTTTACCAATATTGCTTTTACTAAAGAAAAATTAATCATAAACACATTGATAATCATTACATTAACAACAGACTTTGGAGAACGAGACTACGCAGTTGCAGCCGTTAAAGGAAAGATTTATACCGAAATTCCGAATGTGGCTGTGGTTGATATTTCCCATCTTATAGCTCCGTTCGATGTGATGCAAACTCATTACATACTCAAAAATGCCTACCATCATTTTCCAAAAGGAAGTGTTCATATTATTGGAGTAGATGCTGAAGCTACACCAGAGCGTAAGCATTTGATAATGAAGTTAAGAGGTCATTATTTCATTGGTGCTGACAATGGAATTTTTCATTTGCTTTCAGAAAATGAGTCGGATGTGGAAGTGTATGAATTATTTAATACAACTACCAAAAATCAATTTCCTGTATTGCATTTCTTTCCGAAAGTAGCTAAAGATTTGTTGGAAGGAATTCCGTTACAAGTTCTGGGAAATCGAATTGAAAAATGTTTTGAAATGACTTATTTTAAGCCAGAAGTGTCCGATAACAAAACATTTATTACAGGAACCGTGATTTATATTGACCACTACGGTAATGCAGTGAGTAATATTCCAAAGTCTTTATTCCACGAGGTGGGACAAGGACGTCCTTTTGAGGTCATTTTCAACATGTATTCTTTTACTAAGATACATGAAAATTACAGCGATATTATTGATTTTTCGATACCTAAGCAACGCAGAGCCATACCCGATGGAGAGCGATTAATTTTGTTTAACAGTCTTGATTATCTGCAAGTTAGTGTATACAAAAGTAATTTACATACTGTTGGAGGGGCTTCTTCATTGCTTGGGATAGATTATCTTGACCAAGTTAGTATTCGTTTTTTGGATAAGAAAAAGTAAACAAATAATCAGATATAGAATAAAAGATATTTATTATGACTTTAATTAAATCAATTTCAGGGATTCGAGGTACCATTGGAGGCAAGCCCGAAGACAATTTAACTCCAATTGATGCAGTGAAATTTGCTGCTGCCTACGGAACATGGCTAAAAACGACTCTTAATAAAGAAAATATCCGTGTAGTATTAGGGCGCGATGCACGTATTTCAGGAGAAATGATTCAGAATTTAGTAGCGTACACCTTAGTAGGTTTAGGTATTGAGGTAATCGACACAGGATTGAGTACTACTCCTACTGTAGAGGTTGCTGTACCGATGGAAAACGCTGATGGAGGGATTATACTTACGGCAAGTCACAACCCTAAGCAATGGAATGCCCTGAAACTCCTCAATAGCAAAGGTGAATTTTTAAATGGCAAAGACGGTGAAGAAATCTTGAAAATTGCCGAAAAAAGTGATTTTACATTCTCTCAAGTTGATGATTTGGGTAAAATAACCAAAAATGACACTTACATAGATAAACACATAGAATCAGTTTTAAACCTAAAACTTGTAGATGTTTCCGCCATTAAAAGTAAGAAATTTAAAGTAGTAGTCGATGCGGTAAATTCAACAGGAGGTATAGCTATTCCTCGGCTTTTGGAGAAATTGGGAGTGGAAGTAGTAAAGCTTTACTGCGAACCAAACGGTCATTTTCCTCACAATCCTGAGCCTTTGAAAGAGCATTTGGGAGATATTTCTGCCAAAGTGATAGCTGAAAAAGCTCATTTCGGTATTGTTGTTGATCCTGATGTAGACAGATTGGCACTCATCTGTGAGGATGGAGAAATGTTCGGCGAGGAATACACCTTGGTGGCATGTGCGGATTATGTACTAAGCAAAACACCAGGAAACACGGCTTCGAATCTTTCATCATCAAGAGCCTTGCGTGACATTACAGAAAAATACGGAGCTAACTATTTTGCTTCGGCAGTCGGTGAGGTAAATGTAGTAGAAATGATGAAGAAAAACAACGTTATCATAGGTGGAGAAGGTAATGGAGGAATTATCTACCCTGAGCTACATTACGGGCGAGATGCTTTGGTTGGGGTAGCTTTATTTCTCTCTTTATTAGCTACTAGAAATATAACATCCGTAAAAGAATTACGAGAAAGCTATCCAGCGTATTTCATGAGTAAAAACAAAATCGAACTTACGCCTGAGGTAAATGTTGATATGATTTTGACAAAAATGGCTCAAAAATATGCTCACGAAAACGTGAATACGATTGATGGAGTGAAGATTGATTTTGCTGAAAGTTGGGCTCACTTACGAAAATCAAATACAGAGCCAATTATTCGTATTTATACCGAAGCTAAAAGTTTTGAAGAAGCTGATGCTCTAGCAAATCGTATAATTGCTGATATTCAGAATATTATAAAATAAAAATATTTTACACTAATGCTTTGTTAAGTTATAAGAAGTCTAATATATCCAAGCAATAGAAACAGAATTGTTATAAATCTCAAGGTTCTGCAGAATTTCTTTTCATCGTTGATGGAGGATTGGGTTTACTTTTCTATCTTAAGTTCGATTAGTAAGTGCAATTTTTGACATGCCTTTTCTCTTTTTTTAGAAAGAGTGTATCCAAAGTCTGCGAAAGAAAAATCCATGAGAAAAAAAGGTTGTCTGAAAAGTATAATTTTGGCAATTCAAAAAATAAGACTTTCATAATCAATGTTTTTATGAATCTAATTTTGTTAAAATAGACCTTTTCAGACAGCTTCTTCAAGGAAATGTTTTTTCTCTGTTAAATAATCATATGAGACAATATATAAATTTCTAACATAAAAAAATTGAGCTTTGATTTGAGGTGAATCTGTGTTTTGTAAAAACATAAATATTTTTTAGTTTAATCTAAAAAATGTTATACCTTTGCACTCGGTAAAACAATTTTTTTTTAAATGTACAGTACCTTAGTAACTTATTTAGAAAATATAGATCCTATTTTAGCCGCTTTCTATGCTACACTTTTCACGTGGTTAGTGACGGCATTAGGTGCATCGGTGGTATTTTTTTTCAACAAGGCAAATAAAATCGTTCTTGATGGAATGTTAGGTTTCACGGGAGGAGTTATGGTTGCTGCCAGTATATGGAGTTTACTAATTCCTGCTATTGAAATGTCTGAAGGAGAAGGTTTTGTAAAAATAATTCCGGCTACGGTTGGTTTTTTATTAGGTGCATTCTTTTTGTTTTTATTAGATAGACTTTTACCGCATTTTCACGCCAATTTCAAACAAACAGAAGGTGTTAAATCGCCTTGGCAGAAAACAACTTTGCTGATTTTAGCAATCACTTTACACAACATTCCTGAAGGATTGGCAGTAGGAGTGCTTTTTGGTGGTGTAGCAGCAAATATTCCTGAGGCATCCATTGCGGGGGCTATTACTTTGGCAATAGGAATTGGTCTACAAAATTTTCCTGAGGGGATTGCAGTTTCAATGCCTTTACGTCGTATGGGGTTAAGTCGTAGGAAAAGTTTTTTCTATGGGCAGTTATCAGCTGTGGTTGAGCCAATTGCGGGAGTTTTAGGGGCTGTGGCTGTAATGTTTTTTACTCCTATTTTGCCCTATGCCTTGGCTTTTGCTGCTGGTGCCATGATTTATGTAGTTGTTGAAGAAGTTATTCCTGAATCACAGCAGAATAAAAATACAGATGTACCAACCGTCGGTTTTTTAGGAGGGTTTATTGTCATGATGGTGTTGGACGTAGTGTTAGGTTAAAAATGAAAAAAGTACTAATCATCACATACTATTGGAAACCTGCGGGAGGCCCCGGCGTACAGCGTTGGCTTACGTTTGTGAAATATCTCCGAAATTTTGGAGTTGAACCGATTGTTTATACACCTGAAAATCCAAGCTATCCAATTGTGGATGAGAAAATTGGTGAAGATGTTCCTTCTGATATTCAAATTATTAAGCATCCTATTTGGGAACCTTATGGTTTGGCTTCATTCTTTTCAAAAAATAAAACTAAGAAAATGAGTGCTGGTATCATTCCCCGAAAAAAAATATCTTTTGTAGAGAAAATGATGCTTTGGCTCCGAGGTAATCTTTTTATTCCTGATGCGCGTAAATTTTGGGTAAAGCCTTCTGTTGCTTTTTTATCAGATTTTATTGAAAAAAATGATATTCAGACTATTATAACAACATCTCCTCCTCATAGTATTCACCTTATAGGATATAAATTGAAAAAAAAATATCCAGATTTGAAATGGATTAGTGATTTCAGGGATCCATGGACAACTATAGGTTACTATAAAGATTTGCGATTAACAAAATGGGCAGATTCAAAGCAAAAATATTGGGAAAAAACGATCTTGAATACTGCTGATACGATTCTCGTTACGAGTTTCAAAACTCAGAAAGAATTTTCAGAACTTACAAAGCGACCTATTCATGTAATTACTAATGGATATGATGACATGAACATTCAAAAAATATCTCTTTCAGAGAAATTTTTAGTATCGCATATAGGGTCGTTACTTTCCGACCGAAATCCAAAAATGTTATGGCAAGTATTTTCAGAACTAGTAACTGAAAATGAGGAATTTGCTAATGACTTTCAACTGTGCTTTGCAGGAAAATTTAGTGAAGACGTTGAACAAGAAATTCGTGCTTTTGGTTTGGGAAGATATATAATAAACAGAGGTTATATTACTCATAATGAAGCTATTGAATTACAACGTTCTTCCCAAATTTTATTGCTTATCGAAATCAATAGCAAAGAAACAGAAAGTATCATTCCTGGGAAATTGTTTGAGTATATGGTATCGGGTCGACCCATTTTAGCCATAGGCCCAAAAGGTTGGGATGCTGTTCAAATCATTCGGGAAACTAATACAGGAAAGTCTTTTTCATATGACGAACATCAGCAATTAAAAGCAACTATTTGGGAATGGTATGAATTATTCAAAATTAGGAGTTTGAAAACTACTCCGATAGGTTTAGCTCCATATCATCGAAAAAAATTGACCCAGAAATTAGCAGACTTGATTTAGTCAAATTCAGGGTTTAGATACGTGGTTTTGTTAAACGTACGATGTATGTATAAAAACTTACAAAACAAAAATAAATCAAACTAAATATACAAGAATCAAAATATGAAAGTAGCAATTGTTATGGGAAGTAAAAGCGACTTACCTGTGATGCAGGAAGCAGTCGATATTTTAAAAGAATTTGGTATTGAAACTGTAGTTGATATTGTTTCGGCGCACAGAACTCCTGAGAAATTAATGGATTTTAGTATGAACGCCCATAAACGAGGTATAAATGTAATCATTGCAGGGGCAGGAGGAGCAGCACATCTTCCGGGAATGGTAGCTTCCATGTCACCTTTGCCCGTGATTGGAGTGCCTGTAAAAAGCAGTAATTCCATTGATGGTTGGGATTCAGTTCTCTCTATTTTGCAAATGCCAGGAGGAGTTCCTGTAGCTACTGTTGCATTGAATGGGGGAAAAAATGCAGGTATTTTGGCTGCTCAGATTATTGCTGCTCAACACCCACAAACTTTAGAAAAAATTTTACAATATAAAGAAGGATTAAAACAAGCTGTTTTAAAATCCGCTGAGACATTGTAGAAATTTAATACTATACCCAATAAAACAATAGAATATTGATTGTCAATGCTTTGACTAATTAAACATCTCAGCTGAAGTTTTATTGGGTGCTGTATTTCATGATGGTTAGGAAAGGTTTAATAATTTATCCCTATTTTGTTGATTTTAATATATGATTTATTACAAACTCATCGGGAGAAATGGCTTCATCGACGGAAAATTCTCCAATTTTTGTACGTCGTAAGGCAGTTAAGTATCCGCCACACTGTAAGGCTTTCCCAAAATCATTAGCCAAGGAACGGATGTACGTTCCTTTACCGCATATTACTTCAAAATGAATATTTGGAAATTCACTTGTATCTAAGTTGAATTGCTCAATAGAAACCGTTCGTGAAGGGATTTCAATAGTTTCATCTCCTTCACGTGCAAATTCATAAAGTCGTTTTCCTTTTTTTTTAAGGGCTGAAAACATAGGCGGATACTGAACAATTTCTCCTACAAATTGTTGACGAGTTTTTTCAATTAGCTCGGGAGTAATGTGTTCTATGGAAAAAGTTTGATCGATTTCCGTTTCCATATCAAAAGAAGGTGTGGTCGCTCCAAGCCGAATAGTACCCGTATATGTTTTTGTAGCTTCTTGAAACTCAGTAATTTTTTTGGTGAATTTTCCTGTACATACAATCAATAAACCCGAAGCAAGTGGGTCGAGCGTCCCTGCGTGTCCAATTTTAATCTTTTTGAGTTTGTAATTTTTGATTATAGACCACTTTATCTTATTAATAGCTTGGAACGATGACCAATGTAAAGGTTTGTCTATCAGTAATATTTTTCCGTTGGAGAATTCTTCTGGGGTAATAATCATTTTAGCTATTTTGTTCTTCGTTTCCGTAATATTTGACTCCAATTTTGATACGTTCCCTTCCGTTTTCAATACGCCATTTATTGGTATCACGTAGTGAATAGGCACATCCACAGTACTCCTGCATATAGAATTTTTCACGTTTGCTGATTTCTAACATACGAGCCGAACCACCTTTTTTCCGCCAATTGTATGTCCAATACGTAATACCGTCGTATTTGGCAGCTGCACGTTCACCACAATCATTGATTTGATCAAAGTTTTTCCATCGTGAAATCCCTAATGAACTGCTAATCACATCAAATCCGTTTTCGTAAGCATAGAGTGCGGTGCGTTCAAAACGCATATCAAAACACATCGTACAACGGATACCTCGTTCTGGTTCCATTTCCATACCCTTGGCTCGTTCATACCAATTGTCCACATCATAATCAGCGTCAATGATTGGAATATTGCATTGTTCAGCAAATCGAATATTTTCTTCCTTACGAAGTTCATATTCTTTCAATGGATGTATGTTTGGATTGTAGAAAAAAATTGTGAAATCAATGCCCGAAGCCTGAATGGCTTCCATCACCTCGCCTGAACAAGGAGCACAACAAGAGTGTAGCAACAATTTTTTTCCATCATTTGGCAGTACTAATTTTTCTCGAATTAATGTCATAAGTGTGTTTTCTAATTAGTTTTTTGCAAATAACGCAATTTTTTTTCAAATATAAAAACCGAAACATTGAATTAGTTCAAAGACACCGAATTTATCAAGTTTCAATTGAGTAAATGGGAGAAAGCGTTTAACAAACTGATTTCTAAGACGCTTTGGGTAGTAGAGCGTACTTTTGGGAGTCAAAAGCGATGGTTTGGTGTGGGCGTCACATGGCTCAAAGGCTTAGCAAAAGTACACACGCAACATATTTTGGAAGCCATTGCCTACAATCTGAAGCGAAGTCCGAAGATGGAGATACTTCCTGTCTTTTAATGAAAAAAAGGCTCAAAAAAGGGAGAAAAAACGATGAAAATCACCTATTTTCTGTTTTTAAATATGTGATTTTCTAAAAAATCGGTTCAAAGATTATTTAAAACCAGTTAGAAAAAGGAAATGGAGGGTATTGCAAAGGACTCTATATTTAGCTATGAACACCTTTAAAAACACGATGATAAATGTTAATTAACATTATTTAAAGAACTAAAAGTTGCTTTTTCGAATAGATAAAAATAACTTTGCAGTATCTTATAGCAATACATATTATTATCTAATAACTAATTTTTATCTAACATTCGATATGAAAAGAATTCGTCATGTTTTTTATGCTTTCGTTTTGTTTTTTTCGTTACAATCTGTCAATGCAGAAAACAATCACACGGTATCCGTTACAGATTCTATTCGCTCCAAAGAATATGTTTCCTTGGCTCTTAAAAAAATGGAAAACAATATCAAGGAGTTGTACGATGAATTGGAGGGGGAGTATTATGACCTGAATTATGAGGCTTTTCGTTATGCCTACATTGGCTATCAATCACTTAAAAATCAACAACGCTTGAACGAAAAGGAAATTCTTTCTATTATTGATTTTTCAAAAGATAGTAACACTAAGCGTTTTTATACCATTGATTTGGAAGAAAAACAAATCATTTTTCATACATATGTCTCGCACGGAAAAAAAAGCGGAGATAAACTATCTACCTCATTTTCAAATACTAAGGAGTCTAATAAAAGTAGTATAGGTTTTTTTATAACCGGCAGTACCTACATGGGAAGTAAAGGGTTCAGTCTTCGTTTGCACGGTGATGAAAAGGGATATAATAGCAATGTGGCGACACGCGGAGTGGTTATCCATACAGCCGATTATGTTAGTGAAGATTATATCAGACGTAACGGTCGTTTGGGACGTAGTTTAGGATGCCCTGTTCTACCTGAGCATATCTATAAAGATGTTATTGAAACTATAAAAGATAAAACCGTTGTTTTTGCATATTATAACGATAAAAAATATTTAAAATCTTCAAAATATCTCAACTTATTGAAATTGATTGACTATACGGTTTTTTAACCTATTTGTGATTCAACAAATTAAGTTTCTTCGAGAATATTAAATTTATTATGGAAGGAAATACAAAGGTACTATCTTCTGTTATCAAACAGATTATACAACAAAATAAATTGGAATATGGACTCCATAAAGTAGAAGTGCAGGAGATATGGGCTCGGATAATGGGGATTAGTATTGCCAAATACACCAAATCCGTAGAGCTAAAGGGAGATGTGTTGTACGTTGAATTATCTTCTCCTGCTCTTAGTGAGGAACTTACGTACGGAAAAGAAACTATTGTCAGAAGTATTAATGAAGAGATAGGCAAAGAAGTTGTTAAAAAATTAGTCTTCAGAAGTTGATTTTTCCTGCCTACTCTATTTACGGTATGTTCTAATGTAACTGTACGTCTTTAAATAAAAAATATTTTCCTTCTTACACCATATATTATAATTTAATTTTATATTTTTGCGACCAAAAGTTAGTAGTATGGCTAAAAATATAGTGATTGTTGAGTCGCCTGCAAAGGCAAAAACTATTGAAAAGTTCTTAGGCAAGGATTTTAAAGTGGTATCAAGCTACGGGCATATTGTTGATTTGCCATCTAAAGAAATTGGGGTGGATATTGAAAACGGATTTAAACCTAAATATCTTGTTTCCAACGATAAAAAGGAGGTGGTAAAAGAATTAAAAGCACTCACACAAAAAGCTGAAACGGTTTGGTTAGCAAGTGATGAAGATCGCGAAGGAGAAGCTATTTCATGGCATTTAGCAGAAACTTTGAAATTAAATCCTGAAAAGACAAAACGTATCGTTTTTAACTCAATCACAAAAACAGCTATTGAAAAAGCAATACAAAATCCACGAAGTATTGATTATAATTTGGTTAATGCACAACAAGCTCGTCGTGTGTTGGATCGGCTTGTAGGCTATGAACTTTCTCCGGTGCTTTGGAAAAAGGTAAAAAGTGGGCTTTCTGCAGGGCGTGTACAATCCGTTTCGGTGCGGCTTATCGTGGAAAGAGAGCGTGAAATCCAAGAGTTTAAAACGCATTCATCCTATAAAATCACTGCTGAATTCGCTAATTCTGAAGGGAAAACTTTCAAAGCTACTTTATCCAAATCGTTCGACACACTCGAAGAAGCAAAGGCTTTTTTAGAAAAAAATATAGAAGTTACATTCAAAATAGCTTCATTAGAAACTAAACCAGCTAAAAAATCACCAGCTCCGCCATTTACGACTTCAACATTACAACAAGAAGCCTCACGAAAACTTTACTTTTCAGTGAGTAAAACGATGACCGTAGCTCAACGGTTGTATGAATCTGGATTCATCACTTACATGCGTACGGATAGTACTAATCTTTCCCAAGAAGCTCTATCGACAGCTCAGAATGCCATACATCAGCTTTATGGTACTAAGTATAGTCAAGTGCGAAACTTTGCGACCAAAGCCAAGGGAGCTCAAGAAGCACACGAAGCGATTCGTCCAACGGACATGATGCGTACAAATATTCCCGCTGAAAGCGACCAAGCTCGACTCTATGAATTGATTTGGAAACGTACTATCGCATCTCAAATGGCTGATGCCCAATTAGAAAGAACAAATGTAAAGATCGAAGCTGATAAACATAAGGATTTGTTTGCTGCTCATGGAGAAATGATCAAATTTGACGGTTTTCTGAAAGTTTACTTAGAAAGTACCGATGAAGAGGAGGAAGAACAAGAAGGTATATTGCCTATACTAAAAACGGGAGAAAGCGTCAAAAATAATGATATCATTGCTACACAACGTTTTACACGTCCACAAGCACGGTATACAGAAGCTTCATTAGTCAAAAAATTGGAAGAGTTAGGTATCGGCCGTCCTTCCACTTACGCTCCAACCATCTCAACTATTCAAAATCGCGGTTATGTAGAACGTAGCAATTTTGAAGGAGAAGAGCGTAACTATCAGCAACTTACATTAAGCAATGGAATCGTAAAACAAAAAACACTTTCCGAAAAAGTGGGTGCGGACAAAGGAAAATTAGTTCCTACAGACATTGGCATGGTCGTAAATGATTTCTTAGTATCCAACTTCGAAACGATTATGGATTACAATTTCACTGCTACAGTCGAGGGAAGTTTTGACCATATTGCAGAGGGAACCGAAAATTGGACAGAAATGCTACAAAATTTCTATTCCCATTTTCATCCCGTAGTGGAAGATGTAGAAAAAAACGCAGGTAGAGAGACGGGTGAACGTGTATTAGGAATTGATCCAAAATCGGGTCGTCCGCTCAGTGTGCGTCTGGGACGTTTCGGAGCAATGGCACAAATTGGAACAAGTGAAGATGAAGAAAAACCATTGTTTGCGAGTCTTCATTCGGGAATGTCAATTGAAACAATTACTTTTGAAGAAGCCTTACAATTATTTGAATTGCCTCGTAAATTAGGGATTGTTGATGGAAAAGAGGTAGATGTGAATATCGGACGTTTTGGCCCGTATGTGCGTCATGGAGATACGTTCATTTCATTAGACCGAGGCGAAGACGTATTCAGCGTCACCCTTGATAGAGCCAAGGAAGTCATTGAGAAAAAAAACAAAGCAGATGCTCCTTTTGCGATGTATGAAGGTAAGGGAGTGAGCAAAGGCGTAGGTCGATTTGGTCCTTACATTAAATGGAATGATATGTTTATTAATGTAAGTAAGAAATATGATTTCAACAATCTTTCACAGAATGATGCCGAAGAGCTGATAGAAGCTAAATTACAGAAAGAATCCGAGAAAGTTGTAAAAGAATGGGATGACGTTCGTTTGGAAAAAGCTCGTTGGGGACGCTACAATCTCATCAAAGGTAAAACCAAAATTGAACTACCGAAAGAAACGGATGTGGCAAATTTTACATTAGAACAGGCAAACGCTTTGTTAGATGCTAAAACAAAAAAGACTCCAGCAAAAGCAAAGACTGAGAAGAAAACCACAACTAAAAAAGTCACAACAACGAAGGCAACTAAAAATAAATAACTTTAATTCAAAAATTTAGCCTTTTATAATACAAACATATAATTAATAAACATATTAATGGATAAATTCGGAAATATAGTAGATGTTAACGTACCTGTTTTGTTCTGTTTTTATGCTGATTGGCATGAAACTTCTGTGCAGATGAATGGCGTACTGAAAGAAATAGTTACCCAACTTGGAAATAAAGTCAAAGTTGTTAAAATTGATGTTGATAAAAACAAAGAATTGACAAAGGCTTTAAAAATCAATGGATTACCAACGATTGTCATATTCAATCAACGTGAATTAGTTTGGCGTGGTGAAGGTTTCCACGGCAGTAATCTGCTTATTACTGAATTGGTAAAATACTTACAATAGAATTTTTTAATTTTGATTTATCTTACCCTTTGTGATAAAGTACATTTTTCCATTATTAAATTTTAGGAATGAAAATGTAGTTTAAGATAGATTTTAAAAATTATATATAAGCTTGTGAGAGTCATGATGAAAATAGTTTTATTATGACTCTTATTTTATACAAAATAGAATGGAAAAGGTCTGTTTAGTGTATATAACCACATTATTAAAAATGAAATAATAAATGATTAATGGCAAAATTTGATTTATATTTCATTAATCACATCTTTGAAAGTTTTATTTGTAACTTTTTGTGTGTATTTTGACTTTTTGTTTCATAAAAATTTTGTAGTTAAAAAGAAATAGTATTTTTGCATTTCAAAATAGAACTATTATGAATACAACAGACCTACTTTCCATAGCTAATGAATTTGGTAATCCAGTGTACGTGTATGACGCTACGAAAATAACTTCTCAATATCAAAGACTTACGTCAGCTTTCAATACTATTCCAAACCTCAGAGTGAACTATGCAGTTAAAGCTCTTTCTAATATTTCTGTTTTGAGACTGCTTCGTAATTTAGGAAGTGGATTGGATACAGTCTCCATTCAGGAAGTACAATTAGGTTTATTAGCAGGTTTTTCACCTGAACAAATAATTTTCACTCCCAATGGAGTTTCATTGGAGGAAATTGAAGAAGCCACTGCTTTGGGTGTGCAAATCAATATTGATAATTTATCTATTTTAGAGCAATTTGGAAGTAAATATCCACAAATTCCTATCTGCATTCGTATCAATCCGCATGTAATGGCAGGTGGAAATTCTAATATTTCAGTCGGACATATTGATAGTAAATTTGGCATCAGTATTCATCAAATACCTCATATTCTGCGTATTGTTGAAAATACCAAAATGCAAATTAATGGAATTCACATGCATACTGGAAGTGATATTTTGGATATTGATGTATTTCTGTATGCTGCTGAAATTCTCTTTGAAACAGCAAAACATTTTGAAGGATTGGAATTTCTTGATTTTGGCAGTGGATTTAAAGTCCCTTATAAAGAGGGGGATATTCAAACTAATATTGAAGAATTAGGCGAACGACTTTCAAGCAGATTTTTAGCATTTTGCAAAGAATATGGCAAAGATTTAGCTTTAGCTTTTGAGCCAGGAAAGTTTTTAGTCAGTGAAGCAGGTTTCTTTTTGGCAAAAGTAAATGTTGTGAAGCAGACTACTTCAACAGTATTTGCTGGAGTGGATACAGGATTCAATCATCTGATTCGACCGATGCTCTATGGAGCAA
Source organism: Capnocytophaga canis (assembly GCF_043187445.1). Lineage (NCBI taxonomy): Bacteria > Pseudomonadati > Bacteroidota > Flavobacteriia > Flavobacteriales > Flavobacteriaceae > Capnocytophaga > Capnocytophaga canis. The sequence goes on from NZ_CP171121.1 coordinate 2,499,708, forward strand.
CTCATCAAATTGAAAATATTTCCAACCCTAATGGAAAAAAACGTTTTTATTCGGTGGTAGGTTATATCTGTGAAACAGATACTTTTGCCTCTAACCGACAAATAGCTGAAATTTCCGAAGGAGATATTCTTTGTTTCAGAAATGCAGGGGCATACTGTTTTTCGATGTCAAGCAACTATAATTCGCGTTTGAAACCCGCTGAAGTTCTATGGCACGACGGAAAGGCAAAACTCATCAGACAGGCCGAAACCTTTGATGATATTTTGAGAAACCAAATTCAGATATTTTAGAATCGGTAATAATTGAACAATTTAATATTCAGTAATATCTATAACACAGATTCATGACTTTGTCAAATCTTTAAGATTTGACAAAGTTTTTTCATATAAAACAGCTTTGAGGATATTCCACTTGTACTAAAAATAATCCACAAGCAGGAACAGATTTTCCTGCTTTACTTCGATTCTTACTTTTTATAATATTTTCGAAATCGACAATGGAAATTTTTCCCAAGCCAACATCCAGCAATGTGCCCACAATAGCTCGAACCATATTTCGCAAGAAGCGATCTGCGGAAATCGTAAAAACTAAATGATGCTCTTGCTGTTGCCAAAAAGCATCGTAGATTTTACAATCATAAGTTCTCACATCTGTATTGGATTTTGAAAAGCACTGAAAATCAGTATAATCAAATAATTTTTTTGTAGCTATTTCCATTTTAGGAAGATCCAAAGGAAGATTCAAATACATGCTTGACTCGTAGGCAAACACATCTTTTTTCATAGAAATATGATATTGATAGGTACGTTTTAGAGCGTCAAAACGAGCATGTGCTTGATCTGTAACACGGTGAAGTTTATGAATGGCTATATCTTTTGGAAGAAAAGCATTAAGCCTGTAAATCAATTGATTATCAAGCTCTTTTTCGATGTCAAAATGGGCAAACATTTGGTGAGCGTGTACACCACTATCTGTGCGTCCTGCCCCCACTACTTCAATAGGAGTTCTCAGTAATGTGCTTAGACTATTTTCTAATATTTCTTGCACACTAACTGAATGAGGCTGACGTTGCCAACCAAAGTAATTTTTTCCATTGTATGAAAATTCAATGAAATACCTCATTTTTGTATTTAAAAATTTGATAATAAACTTTTTACACCAATTCCTGAATCATCCAATGGGATAATTTTTCCATTAATAAGTTTGGCTCCATCGAAACAATCGTTGGCTATAAGCAAGGCTCCATCAAGGTCTGCAAAATCCATATCTGCACAGAGTTGTGCCGCAGCCGAAATAGCACAAGAAGTCTCGGTCATACACCCCATCATTGTTTTCATTCCAAGTGACTTTGCCAAATCACGCATTTTCCATGCTTCTCGCATTCCTGTACATTTCATCAATTTGATGTTTATACCTGAAAAAACGCCTTTCAATCGTGAAATATCTTCTAAACGCTGAACCGACTCATCGGCGAAAATGGGCAAGGGACTGCTCTCTGTTAAGAGAGCTATATTATCTAAGTCATCTTTTTGCATGGGCTGTTCTACCATAACGACACCTTGTTCTTGTAACCAGAAAATCGTATCCATAGCTTGGTGAACATCTGTCCATCCTTGGTTGGCATCCACCGCAAGAGGGAGATCCGTTACAGAACGTACAGCCCGTAACATTTGTTTATCATCCCTCCCTCCAAGTTTTATTTTCAATATATTGAAACGTCCCACAGCTTCCCTGGTTTTCTCACGAACCACTGTATCAGTATCAATGCCTATGGTGAATGTAGTATCAGGTATATTGTTTTTGTCTAAATGATAATACTCGTGCCAAGATTGATTGTTGATTTTTCCAACTAAATCGTGCAACGCAATATCAATAGATGCTTTTGCAGCTGTATTCTTCATAGCGAGGCTATCGACATAGTCCAGAATCTCATCTATATCTATAGGAGAAGAAAAGCTTGTGAAGTCGATTTTTTTCAAGAAATCAATCACAGAAATTTTTGTCTCACCTAAATAAGGAGGCAAAGAGGCTTCGCCATACCCACACAGCCCATCGTATTCTATTTTAGTAAGAACGACAGGTGTGGTACTACGCGAATGTCCAGAAACAGAAAACCTATGCCGAAGGCGTAAGTCATAGGGAAACCAAGACAATTTCATTATCTATATTTCTCTCGTACCGTCTCCAATACTTACATCATAAATCGAAGGAGCATAACCTATTTTTTCGGTGTATACTTTTTCAATATGCTTTTTGTAAGCATTAACACGGTCATTTTTTACCAACGCAATAGCACAGCCTCCAAAACCTGCTCCCGTCATACGAACTCCTGTAACCCCTTCAAAATTAACACTTTCTAAATAGATAGTATCCAATTCCTTCCCTGTAACTTCATAGTCTTCCATCAGTGATTTATGTGAAGCTGACATTAACTCACCAAATTTTTCTATATCACCCAATTTTAATGCTTTTTCAGATGCTTTAACACGTAAATTTTCATAAATTACGTGCTTCACTCGTTGTTGCATTTCAGGAGTAAGCAAATGCTTATTAGCTTCAAAATATTCCGCAGGGATAGAACACAAATCTTTGAAATTTTCGGTTTTGTTGAATATTTCTAAAGCTGCTTCACAGGTAGCTCTACGCTCGTTATATTTGGAATCTGCTAATTTACGTTCCTTATTGGTATTGATAATCAGTAATGTATCGTCTTTTAAAACAAAAGGTGTGTAGGTATATTCTAACGTCTGACAATCCAAAATAATAGCATGGTCTTCTTTTCCCATACCAATAGCAAACTGATCCATAATACCGCAGTTTACCCCCACAAACTTATTTTCTACTTGTTGAGATATTTTAACTAATTCTACTTGATTTTTTCCCAAGTCAAACAGGGTGTTTAAAGCAAAAGTTGTTACCAATTCAATCGATGCAGATGACGACAATCCTCCTCCGTTGGGAATATTGCCATAAAACAAAAGTTCCAACCCTGATAGAGTAGCCCCCTCACGAGTGAAATAGTCAATACAACCCAATGGATAGTTTATCCAAAGAGAATCTTGTTTTGTATATCCTTTAGTGTTTACAGGAACCTGATGAACAGAATCAGGGAAGTTCAAACTCCTGAAAGTAAACATATTATCCTCTGTCTTACGTACTGCTAAATAAGTTCCATTTCCTAAAGCACAGGGCATTACCAGTCCTCCGTTGTAGTCTATGTGTTCTCCTATCAGATTTACTCTTGCAGGAGCAAAAAATATCTTGTCAGCAGGTTTTCCGTATGCTTGTTCAAAGGATTCTTGAATATATGCTTTCATATTTTGTATGTGTTATTTAGTTGTTTTTGTCATTTTACGAACATCAAAGTTACAAAAATATATTGGAAAAATAAAATACATATTCTTAGATTTTTCAATCCATAATATTCATAAAATTATTTGGTAGTTTTGATACTAATCATCAGGCATTAAACCTCCTTTTTCGTTTCAAAAGTCATACATTCTGTACTCATTAATTTCTTATGCTAGAATAAAAAATTAGTATGACTATATTAACGGTGATTTTAAAACTACAAAATAGTCGTTCCAAATGAATAATTTTCTTTTACTTTACCACGACTACAAAATAATTTTTTTTGCCTTTTTGTAACAAGATAAATTTTCCGTCTATCAAATCGTTTTCAGAGGCTACAAACCCTTCTGTTACTTTTTCTTTATTAACCGAAATAGCGTTGGCTGTAAGGTCGCGACGGGCTTCTCCACGTGATTTCAAAAAGCCTGATTGGTCAGCAAGTAACTCCACAATATTTCCACCGATAACTTCCTCTTTGGCAAGTTCTTTTTGTGGTACACCATCAAAAATTTCTAAAAACATTTTACTATTGAGTCCTTTCAAACTTTCGGAGGTAGAATTTCCAAACAGAATTTCCGAAGCCTTTACAGCGTTGTCATAATCCTCTCGAGAATGTACCATTACGGTGATTTCTTCGGCTAATTTCTTTTGTAAAATTCGCAAATGCGGTGCTTCTTGATGTTGTTTTGTAAGTTCGGCAACCTCTTCTTGCGTAAGCATCGTAAAGATTTTGATGTACTTTTCGGCATCTGTATCGGAAGTGTTGAGCCAATATTGGTAAAACTTATATGGTGAAGTTTTTTCAGGGTCGAGCCAAATATTTCCTCCTTCGGATTTCCCGAATTTTGTTCCATCGGCTTTGGTAATCAGCGGACAAGTCATTGCGTAGGCTTTTCCACCGGCAATTCTTCTAATCAGTTCGGTTCCTGTGGTGATATTTCCCCATTGGTCAGAGCCTCCCATTTGCAAAGTCAATCCGTTTTCGCGGTACAAGTGCAAAAAGTCGTAACCTTGTAACAATTGATATGAAAACTCGGTAAAAGACATTCCTTCTGTGTTTTCTTTTGGGTCAAAGCGTTTTTTTACCGAATCTTTTGCCATCATATAATTCACGGTGATGTGCTTCCCAATATCACGAATGAAATTTAAGAATGAAAAATCTTTCATCCAATCGTAATTATTGACTAAGATAGCTCTGTTTTCGGCAGTGCTTTCAAAATCAAGGAATTTTGAGAGTTGTTTTTTGATTCCTGCAATATTATGCTCTAAAACCTCGTTGGTCAAAAGGTTTCTCTCGGCAGATTTCCCCGATGGGTCGCCCACCATTCCCGTAGCACCGCCCACCAGTGCATAAGGTCTATGACCGCAATTCTGAAAATGCTTGAGCATCATTACCCCCACCAAATGCCCGATGTGGAGCGAATCCGCCGTTGGGTCAATCCCCACATACGCCGAGCGTACGCCCTCTAAAAGATGTTCTTCCGTTTCAGGCATCATATCCTGAATCATTCCACGCCATTGTAATTCCTGTATGAAGTTTTTCATTGTTTTTATTATTCTTATATAATTATCAATTATTTTAACACACTGTTATTTAGTTATTTAAATGCATAAATCAAAAATACTTAGTGAAATTAGAAATCCGCAATTTTGTATGATATACACCAGTAAATTTTTCATTTTGCAAAGATACGTTTTTTGTCCTTGCTATGGATATTGTAATAAGATATTTTTCCTTAACTAACGTTGTAAATCACTCGAATTGAACGAAAATTCGGGATAGCCTGAAAACTAATTTGAGTACGTAGAATGTATTTTTTTACGTTTTCAGCGGAATGGGTAAAAGGAATTTTCAGTAGAATGTCCTTGATATATTCATTTCGTATACGAGAAACTAAAGGGCTTTCAGGGCCTAAAATATGTATATCAGTATGTTTTTCAAATCCTTGACGTAATGATTTTCCAAACCAATCGGCTCCTTCTGTAACTTTATTAAAATCGGCATGTTTGAATGAAATTTTTATCAATCGAACCATTGGTGGATACAAAAATTCCCTGCGTTCAGCTATTTGATTGTTGAACATATCTCTAAAATTGTGTTCCAATACCTGTTTTAGTACCGGATGGTTCGGATTGTAAGTCTGAATCAATACTTTACCTTTTCTAGTACTTCGTCCTGCTCGTCCAGAAACCTGAATTAGTAATTGGAAACTACGCTCATAAGCCTTATAGTCAGGAAAATGAATGAACGAATCGGCGTTCATCACTCCTACCAAACCTACATTTTCAAAATCTAATCCTTTACTAATCATTTGTGTGCCCACCAAAATTTGAGTTTGTTGTTGCTCAAATTTCGACAGTATTTTTTGATAGCCATATTTTCCGCTTGTGGTATCTTGATCCATTCGGTCAATGGTCACTTCAGGAAAAAGTTGAGCCAATTCCTTTGTGATTTGCTCTGTTCCAAATCCTTTGGTTATCAATTCATTACTTCCACAAGCAATACAATTATCAAGTATTGGAATAGCATACCCGCAATAGTGACAACGCAATTGTTTCCTACCCTGATGATACGTTAAACTAACGTCACAAGCGGGACATTGAGCTACTGTTCCGCAACTTTTACATTGTATTTCAGGAGCATAACCTCGTTGATTTTGGAATAGAATTATTTGCTGTCCTTCCGACAAGGTAGTTTGTATCTCTTGGATAAGTTTATCAGAAAAATGCCCTGTCATCTGTTTCCGAAAATGTTTATCTCTAATATCAATCAACTCAATATCAGGGTATTGAAACTCACCAAATCGTTTTAGTAAATACGCAAATCCATATTTTTTACGCTTAGCATTGTATAGGCTTTCAATTGAGGGGGTAGCCGAACCTAGTAACACCCTAGCATTCTGTATTTTAGCTAACATAATGGCTGTGTCACGAGCTTGAAAACGAGGTGCAGGATCAAATTGTTGGTAAGAAGCATCGTGTTCCTCGTCGATTATGACTAATCCTAAATTGGAAAAAGGTAGAAATACGGACGAACGAACTCCTACAATTAGCTGATTTTTAATATTTTCATTGAGTACATTATTCCAAACTTCAACCCGTTCATTAGTTGTATATTTGGAATGATATACCCCTAATTTATCTCCGAAATGCTTTTTCAAACGATTGATCAAATGTTCCGTAAGTCCAATCTCAGGTAATAAATACAATACTTGTTTGCCTTCATCTAAACATTTTTGAATCAGATGTATGTAGATTTCAGTTTTTCCAGAAGCGGTAACTCCTTGAAATAAAACAACTTGGTTAGTATTAAACTGTTCATTAATTTGCTTTAAAGCTGTTAGCTGAGCCTCGCTGAGCGATTTACTTCCAATCAATTCACCTTTGAAATTGATTCGGTCTTTTTGGATGTAATATTCCTCAAAAATTCCTTTTCCAACCACTGATTTCAAAACAGTAGCCGAAACGTTAGAATCGGAGAGCAATTTTTCTACCTTTAGAGGAAGTTTATTACGCATCATCCAATTAAAATAGGCTACTAATAATTGCTTTTGCTTTACTGACTTACCGACATCCTCAAAAACAGCTTTCATCCCTTCATCCGATTGGTATTTTTCTGCCAAACGAATGTATTTTTCTAATTTAGGTACGTATTTTTCAAATATTTTTTCAGAAATACGAATGGCTCCTTTTTCTAATAAACTTTTAACCACTTTCAAAGCTTTTCGTTTTCCTACAATTTGATTTATTTCCTTAGCAGTGAGTGCTGTTTTATAGGATAATGCCTCATAAACCATCCATTCATCATCTGAAAAAAGAGTCATTTCCAAATCAGTTTCGTCCCTCTCCACGATAGTTTCACTCTCTAACAAAAAAGCTGATGGCATGGCTGCTTTAAATACATCTCCCAACCAACACATATAGTAGTCCGAAATCCATTTCCAAAGTCGTAATTGAGAATGATTTACAATAGGGGTTTCATCCAAAATATACTCAATATCTTTGGTTTCGTATGAAGGTTCTGTAGTGTGTACACTCTCTACCAAAGCCGCATATACTTTTGATTTCCCGAAAGGTACAGCAACACGCATCCCTGGTTTTAGGAAATGAGCTTCTTCCTTAGTTACGTTGTATGTGAATAGTTTTCGCAACGGAATGGGAAGTATAACGTCAATGAAATAAGCCATTTATCGTATTTTTTTAAGTCGTAAAAGCGAAGCGTTGAGTTCAAATCCCAACAAAAGAATATTAGAATTTAACCAAATGTACAACAAAAAAATCAACAATGCTCCAATGGAACCATATAATTGATTGTATTGTGAAAAATTTTCGATGTAAATACCAAACAAATAGGTGGTTAATGCAAATAATAACACTGTCAGAATTGAACCTATGGAAAAAAACTTACTTTTTTTACCCTCCTTAGTACCAAAGAAAAACAGAATAGAAGTTGCTAAATAGATAATGACAGTTACAAAACCAATTTTTGACCATTGAATGATAGTTTCTGTACTGTAAAGTAGTCCTGTTCTCTCCAAGTATGGAACTATGTAAATGCCATAGTAAATAAACATTGCTATCACAATCAGAATCAGCAAAGCAATAATGATTGCTACCATTAGAGCAACCATATACTGACGGATGTAAGTACGTGTTATTCGTACATGGTAGGATGATTCAAAGCCTCCAAAAATAGCTACTATTCCATTTGTCATCAGTAATATAGATAATAAAAAAACTGATGAAAGTAATCCTCCTCGGCGGTTATCGGCTATGTCAAAAAAAATACTCGAAAACAGTTCATTAGTGCCAGGAGGCAATAGCCCGTCAATAAAACTCCAAACGTCAATTTGAAAAGTGTCAATCGGTACGTACGGAATCAAATTCAGTATAAACAACAAAAACGGAAAAATAGCTAAGAAAAAACTAAATGAAATAGCGCTAGCACGATAGGTCAATGCCCCCTTGACAATCCCAACAATGTAAAGCTCTAAGAAATCGTATAGAGAAAAACTATTTTGCGAAATGGTTACTCTTTTCAGTAATGCAACAAGGTTTTTCACTACAGGAATTTTAGCTAATTTTTGTTCTATTTTTTCCGACATATGTTTTTTGTTGAAGTAGGGTGATTTATCTAATTGAAGATGAGTTTTTTTAAGCGTTAATTTCGAAAGTAATTAGCTTTTCTTTTAGTCAGTAAATTTTAGGCTAAGAACTACACTTGATGACAAAAGTATAAAAAATATTTCACAATCGAAAGATTTTTGGCAGCTCGAGTAATAAGCTAATGGCAACTTGTAAATAGGTTTTAAAATTAAATTATATGAACAAAAAAAGATTTTTACGAAGTTTTTACTTCGCAAAAATCTTCAATTATCTTGTACTGCTTGAGCTTTTAACTCTCAAAAAGTGGCTATGCTGATTTTTTAGCTTTTCTTGCTTCTCTTTTCTCTTTGATAGCTTCCATAATAGCTCCTCCTACCCAGTAAGGAACTACGAAAGTCAATAGGAAAATCATCAACCAAAAACCGATAGTTGCGATGCCTAAAAACACTAAAAATCCTAAATATTGGTCAAATTCAAACATAATCTTAAAATTTCGCCAAATGTACAAATTTTTGTACATATTCAAAAATAAATTTTTTACATTTTTCTGTTTTTGAATCTAATTTAAAATGCTTTTAAATTATTTTTCTACAGGTTTTCCTGCACCGCTCCACTGCATAAAACCCCCATCTAAGTGCATCAAGTTTTTAAACCCAGCCTTTTCGAGTATTGCATAGGCTTTTGAACTGCGTCCACCACTTTTGCAATATATGTAGACAGTATCCTCTTTATCGTATTGTTTTTCAAAATTTTCTAAGGAATCATCTTCAAAGAAATCTATATTAATGGCTCCTTTCAGATGTCCATCAGCAAACTCTTCTGCAGTACGTATATCCACTAATTTGTCAGTAGCTTTTGGTTCATAGTCTTTGATTTTGATGTTTTTTTCTGAAGGAATGTTACTACAAGAAAAAAGTCCCATAGCTAAAATTAAAATTGATTTTTTCATAGGTATTCGTTTTTTATTCAATTTACATTCATTATAATTAAATTTCACCATGAATAGTATGGTCATATAGTAATTAGGTATTATTCTTACTCTTGTACAAACAGAAGAATGTTACTTATGTTTTATCTTTAAGCATTGGAACAAATTGAAAATCACCGTATTCCGTTTTGTGAAATTCCGTATCTGATATACGTTCAAAAAGGGTCATTACTTGGGTTTCTATTCCAATAGGTACTACTAATCGCCCCCCTATAGCTAACTGAGATAACAACGTCATAGGCACTTCGGGAGCTCCTGCTGTCACTAAAATACGATCGAATGGAGCTTCGTTTGGTAAACCTTTATAACCATCGCCAAAATACATTTTTGGCAGACGAGACATTAATTTAGGTAATAACAACTGCGTTTGTTTGAACAATTTGTGTTGACGTTCAATCGTATAAACTCTTGCTCCTAAAAAAACTAATACACAGGACTGATAGCCACTGCCAGTACCTATCTCCAGCACCTTTTGTCCTGTCGAAACTTCTAATAATTCAGTTTGAAAAGCCACTGTGTAGGGTTGTGAAATTGTCTGTCCTTCTCCTATAGGAAAAGGCTTGTCTTGATAGGCGTGCATTTCAAAACCGCTGTCCATGAACAAATGACGTGGAATTATGCGAATAGCCTCTAAAACATCTTGGTCTTTTATTCCTTTGGCTCTGAGCAAATCAACTAACTGATTTCGCATTCCTTTATGTTTCAAGGTGTCATTTAGTTGTAACATAACAATCGTTTATCCTCAGTGAGCAAAGGTATTATTTTTTTTCATTTTTGTAAAATTATTTAGTTCAAAAGTCATACTTTTTTTATTAACTTTGCCCTGAAAACATATCAATATAATATTTTATGAAGAGAATTAGTATCATTGTGATTCTGTTGGTCGTTTTTTCATGCAAAACGAATCCATTTACAGGTAAAAGTACGTTTAACTTTATGCCGAATAGTAATTTATTTCCGTTGTCTTTTTCTCAATATTCTTCTTTTTTGAGTGAAAATAAGGTCATTACTGGAACTAAAGAAACCGAAATGGTAAAGAAAGTGGGGCAACGTATTGCGAAAGCAGCTCAAATGTGGTTGGAACATAACGGATATAAAGATTATCTAAAGGACTATCAATGGGAATATAATCTGGTACAAAGCGATCAGGTAAATGCTTGGTGTATGCCAGGAGGAAAAATTGTAGTTTACACAGGAATTTTACCTATCACACAAACCGAAACAGGCTTAGCGGTGGTTATGGGACACGAAATAGCACATGCTTTGGCTGACCATGGAGCTCGACGCATGAGTGTAGGTACAACACAACAACTTGTCGGAATGTTAGGAAACGTAGCTTTACAGAACAGTAAGTATTTAGATGAGTTTAATATGGCGTATAACGTTGGTTCTCAGGTAGGTGTAACCCTTCCTTTTAGTAGAGCTCATGAAACGGAAGCGGATGAAATAGGAATTCAAATCATGGCAATAGCAGGATATGATCCAGAAGAAGCACCAAGACTATGGGAACGCATGGATGCTAATAGTTCAGGTGGCACCATTGAGTTACTCAGTACACACCCTTCAAATGCCTCAAGGATAGCTAATCTCAAAAGTATGGTTCCTAAAGCAAGAGCCGAAGCTGCAAAATTTGGTATTAGAACGTTTCAATATAACTAAGTTACTTTCGTATTCTGAGAGTAGATTTTCAATCAATAGGCAAATTCCCTTATTTAATTAAGTTAAGTTAGAGGATTTGTGTGTTTATGACCTCAAATAAAAATAAAAATTTTACTAATGCCAAAAAAATATACGGACTTGGTATTAATGGTACTGTATACGAATATGGGTTGAGTAATATTTTGTAAAATTTGATGGGTAATTACGGAAATCAGTAATGCAAAAAACGGTTGATGTAGCTTTATTGTTTCCAAGTTGAGCGTATTAAAGGGCTGTTCAAGATGATAAAAGTTTTGTATTTTAACATTTTGGACGGTTTCTTTTTGTTTATAAGATAGAATGTTTATATTTTTGCGTTATTCTTTATCTGGAATGAAACTCATGTCATTATTATGAAAGCAGTATTATCTTTACTATTTATCCTATTTTTCTTCTTTTCTTTTTCCCAAGAGAAAACAATGACTTTAACTTTGGAGCAGTTAGTGACGATGGCAAACAGTCAATCCATAGCTTCGTTTAAGGCAAAAAATATGTACCTATCGAATTATTGGAGTTTTAAATCGTTCAAAGCAAACCGATTGCCTTCCCTTTCACTGAGTATGACGCCTTTGCGTTACAATCGAGATTTTGTAAGACGGTACGATTCCCAACAAAATATCGATGTGTACCGCCCACAACAAACCTTGTTTTCACACGGAAACCTTTCTCTAATTCAGAATTTTGATTGGTTAGGGGGAACCTTTTTTGTAGACTCAGAGTTAGGGTATCATCGTAATTTTAGCGACAATAAGTTTACACAATATTCAAGCGTACCCATTCGTATAGGATACAGACAGCAACTTTTGGGGTATAATCCGTTTAAGTGGGAAAAAAGAATCGAACCCATCAAATACGAAGCTGCCCAAAAAGAGCTTCTTTACAACTTGGAACAAACAGCGGAAGAGGCCGCCGGCTACTTTTTTAATTTAGCGATGGCACAAGCGGAGCACAAATTAGCAAAAGAAAAAATACAAAGTGCAGACACGTTATACAACATCGGGAAAGAACGTTTTGAAATTGCTGCCATTCGCCAATCCGACCTGATGACGCTACGTTTGGATAAAATCAATGCTGAAAATGCTCTACAAACTGCTGAAATTAGTGTAAAAAGAGCAATGTTTGCGTTGGTTTCTTACTTAAACTTGGAAAAAGATACTAAAATTCTGTTGGATATACCACAAAAGGTAAAAAACATCACTATAAATCCTGAAGAAGCACTCAGTTATGCTAAGAAAAACAATCCTAACTTCTTAAAACAAAAAATACAGATATTGGAACTGCAACAAACGGTGGATAAAACCAAACGAGAAGCGAGATTTAATATGGGTGTTTCGGCAAGTGTAGGTTTTAATCAAGTAGCTCCGAGCTTTGACAAGGTCTATAACTCCCCCTTACAGCAGGATGTGTTTGCCATCACGCTTTCTGTCCCGATTTTGGATTGGGGTGTGAATAAGGGCAAATACAATATAGCAAAAAGTAATCTTTCAGTGGCAGAACTCTCTACCAAACAAGAAGAAATCAAAATCGAAGAGGAAATACTGATGACTTTGGGAGATTTTCAAGTACAACAGCAAATCATCATCAGCGCACAAGAAGCCTTGGAGTTGGCATCGCAGGCATACCAACAAACCCAAGAACGATTTATCATTGGTAAGGCAGACATTAATAGTCTTACCCTTGCTAATGACCGACACCAACAAGCACAACGCAATTATATTTCAGCTCTTCGAAACTATTGGCTAAATTATTACAAAATACGAAAATATACCTTATTTGATTTTGAAGTAGGGGAATCCATACAAATTGATTTTGATAGTTTGAATTAAAATAATTTGTTAATAGTAAAATTAATTGTTATTTTTAACAAAATTCTGTAGTATATAATTATAAAAATGAAACAGTTTACGTACCTTATTTCCTTTCTTTTGTTGATTTCTTGTAAAAATGAATCAATACGTCCTCAAAGTGACAATCAAATTAAAATAGACCCAAACAAAAAAGAGCTGTTTTTTGACATTAAACAAGCTCAATTTTCTGAAACGATACCTCTTGAGAGTACAGAGCATTCTTTATTGGGTAATATCGATAAAATATTAATAAAGAATAACCATATGTATATTCTTGATAAGGAGATTGCAGAGGCTATATTCGTTTTTGATGAAAAAGGAAAATTTATCTACAAAATAGATCGTTCGGGGCAAGGACCAGGAGAATATTCGTCCTTAGATGACTTTACTATCGATGAGAAAACAGGATCGTTGTTAATTTTAGATGCAGATCAGAGAAAAATTCTATATTTTGAAGGTTCTACATTCACTCACGAGAAAAAAATACCATATGATATTAGTTTTATCTCTTCTAACGGGGAAAATTTCATTGGTGTAACTAATTATTGTGACGGTGAAGGGCAAGAATGTCACCATGTGTTGTTGTTTGATAATGATTTTAATCTCATCAAAAAAGAGGAATCTTTCGTGTATGACCCTCAAAAAATAGAATGGGATTTAAGATTACCTCTATTTACATCTGCTCAAAAAAACTTTTATACAAAATCTTTTTCAAATTATATTAAACTTGTAAATGAAGGTAGCGTAAGAAATTTTGTACACATAGATTTTGGAAGTAACAATCTGCCTGAGAATGTGTTGAATTACGATAGACAAAAACTCTTAGATTATTTAAAAAAAGAAAAGAATGTTGCTTATCTAATAGATAATTTTATGATGGATGAAAATCTTGTTTACTTCAATTTCTTCTATAATCAGAAGTTGTTATCCGCTTTTGTATCTACTGAAGATTTTAGTAAGAACAGATTATTCCATAACATAATAACTATGGAAAAAGTATCTCTAACTCCTCTCTATATGCATGGTGGTTTTATCTATTTCGTAATGGACTCAATGCAAATGGAAAATCAAGCCGATGCAGATTCGGAAGACAGCCATACAATGGAATCTAATCCCATTCTGTTAAAAGTTAGTAGTGAAAAAATAGCAGGTTTATTTTTTAGCAATTGATAAATAATGATTTAAAAAATGAAATTTATTAGAAATGCCTTATCTTTGATAGCTACTTTGCTTGTAATCAGTTGTAACTCGGAAAATAAATCGATTGATTTTCTGCAAGTTGACGTTAAATTAGAAGATAATACTATTCATCTTTCAGATATTTTTTCTTCGGTAGAGATTGTGCCTTTACAAACAACCGATTTATCCCTGATTACAGATGGAGCTCAGCTAAAATTTTCCGATCAGTTCATTTTTATTGAAAGTAATAAAAGTATCAAATTATTTGATTATGAGGGAAATTTTGTTAAAAATATCGACCGCAAAGGCAATGGAGTAGGGGAGTACTTGGGTATTTCAGATTTTTATGTTGATGATAATTCAAAAAAAATTGAAGTCCTTGACAAGCGTCAGAAGAAAATATTGCAGTACAACCATAATGGAGATTATTTAAGTGAAATTCCATTGAATTTTTGGGCAGTTAAATTTACTCGAGACACTAATAAAGATTTATTTGTTTACAGCGGAAACGAGAGAGATAACAATAATGCGTACAAATTCAATATATTTGATAATGAAGGGAAAGGTTATCGCTTTTATGGGATAGACGAAAAAAAGAGTAAGTTTTTACACATTTTAAACTTGGTACACTTTTATAAAAGTGGAGATGAAATGTTGTTTTTTGAGCCTTTTAATGACACCATTTACAATTTTAAAGAAAATAAATTAAAGCCGAAATATGTCATTTCATACAACGGAAAGAACGTACCTCCATCATTTTATGAAAACAATAATTGAGTTCCTCATATAATTTCATATATTTGCAGTTCATAAAATCAGGTAGTTATGGAAATTTTTAACGGTCAAAATCTTTTAGAGTTCACTGAACGCTTCAAAACCGACTTAGATTGTGAAGAATATTTAGCTCATTGGAAGTGGGAAAAAGGCTTTGTTTGTCGTAAATGTGGGCATACAAAAAGCCAAATCCGCAAGGATTTTTCAAGAACTTGTAACATTTGTTCTGATACGGAAAGCCCTACGGCAGGAACACTTTTTCACAAAGTAAAATTCGGGCTTCGTAAGGCTTTTTTTATTTGTTTTGAGATGTGTGCAACCACTAAAAACCTATCAGCTTTACAAATGTCTGTTCGTTATGGAATTACCGAAAATACGGCTCGATTGTTTATGCACAAAGTTCGTGAAGCAATGAAATCCAATGAATTACATAAAATGAATGGTCAAGTTCAAGTGGACGAGTTTACTGTGGGAGGGAAAGAAGATGGCAAACAAGGTAGGAGTTACGATTCAAAGAAAAAAAAGATTGTTTGTGCCATAGAACTAACTGATGATGGGAAGGTTAAACGATTCTATGCTAATAAAATAGAAGATTATTCTGCCAAATCATTACGGACAATTTTTGATAAACATATTGATAAATCCGCCCAAGTGACCACTGATGATTGGAAAGGTTACAGACCTATTAAAGATTTCAATATCAAACAAATACCGAGTAATAAAGGGAAGAATTTCCCTATTTTACATACCATAATACACCAAGTAAAAAGTTGGTTGAGAACGATTTATTGTCGAGTTTCAGATTTCAATATGGATAGATATTTGGCTGAATTTTCATACCGAATTAACCGTTCTCAATCGAAAGATAATATATTCAATAATCTCATCAAACGAATGATTGAGAAGAAACCTGTTCATCACCGGAATTTGATATGTAGTTAAGTGTGGAACTCAAAACAATAATTTTGGAAATATATTTGAATTTTTCCAAGAATTTAAAAAGTATGGTTACATAAACTCCACATACAACGCATTTGAAACCCAAACAAAATTATATTTTCAATGTTTCAAACAAAGTGAAAAATACCTGATTTCATACGATAAAAAAACAAGTAAGTCATTTTCTTATAACAAAATTATAGATGATTTATTTTCAAAAGGAAAGGAATTGCCTTTTCAAGAGTCGGATATCACTTTTTTTGCAGAAAACAGTACGGTAATGTTTATGGTACACCCCTCGTGGATTATTGAAAATAAGATAAATGAGCTATATCCTAACCTAAATAACCTCAAAGAAGATGATAATTCGTTGTTATTTATCGGAAAATTAAAATAGAAGTCATTTTTGAAAAAGAGTTGTGTTCTAAAAGAATGATATTATTATGAAAAGCTATATTGGAATTGTTTGTTTTTGCATATGTTTTACTTTCGTAAGTTGTGAACAGAAGGATAAGACATTGAAATTCAGTGATAATCCTGTGGAATTGTTCTTTAAGGATAGCATTCCTATAAACCAGTTGCTGAATGTTGAACAAATGCAAGTAACAAACAATTCCAATTTGGTAATTAGAAATTCAGCAACAGATACCATTTTTAGTGTATATGATTTGCAAGATTTGAAACATATAGGAAATATTGGATATAAAGGGAGCGGTCCGAATGATTTTTTGATGCCTTTGATAATTCATGCAGAGAGCGATTCTCTTTTTGTATTTGATTTCGCAAAAGATGGGTTTAGTTGCATTATAAACAAGAAAAGTAGTCAATTATGGAAAGGATTATTTATAAAAGAAACTCCTCTGTCTATGTTGCTCACTGAAAATAAAATCGTGTTAGACACCAAAGATGGTGAGAGACTTCGGTTGGTTACTTATGATACTTCAGTTGGCGAATTAAATGAATTATTTTCTTTTGAAGAAATCAACAATTTAAATATTCCTATAAATCTAAAAACAGGATATTGGACAAAACTTTCTAAAAAGGACATTTTTGTTTACGCATATCAATATATTCCGAAAATTGATATTATTTCTTCAAGTGGAAAATTGTTGAAGACTATTTTATATGAAAATCAAGCTTTTCCTTCTTCCAATGACAATGTGGATTATGGAAAAGCGATGGTATATAATTTTAAAGTATTGGCATCATCGGAGCATTTTTTCATTTACAGAATAAATCAGGAGGGCAGAAAAATAATGGATAAGGATATAAAAACGTTTATCGACAAATATTCGTTGGAAGGTGATTTAATAGAAACATATCAATTAAACACCTTTTTTAAGGATTTTGTTATATGGAATGATTTATTAGTGGGAGTTAAATATCCTGAGCAAGATTGTTTTATGATTTACGAATTTCCAAAGAAATAAGCCTTTGAATTTTTGAGCATTATAAAATGGTCTTCTAACTTAAATTGATTTTGGCATTTTTTGATAATTTTTAAAATGAATAAGATAACTATTTTTTCCTTTGTTTTTTCAAAATCAAGAATGAGTTATTAGGTTAAAAATTTGAATTAGATAGAAAATGTTGGAAAATAAAATATCTTCATTCAGCATTATTTTAGTGTTTTTGTGCATTTCTTTAGCGGGAATAGCACTTGTTCCTTTATTGCCTGTAAAGTTAGCACCCTCCCAAAATCTCCCTGCTCTGACAGTGTCTTTTTCGATGCCCGGAAGTGCATCGCGTGTGGTGGAAATGGAAGCTACTTCAAAGATAGAAGCGATGCTTTCCCGTATTAAAGGTATTAAAAAAATTACTTCTCGTTCGGGAAATGGTTGGGGAAGCGTTTCCTTGGAAATGGATAAACACACTTCCATTGATGTTGCTCGTTTTGAGGCATCCACCGTTATAAGGCAGTTGTGGGGCGATTTACCAAGAAGTGTTTCTTACCCACAATTGCAAGTGCGTCGCCCTGATGAAAATGCGAATCGCCCTTTTCTAAATTATACTCTCAATGCATCAGCACCACCCATTACTATTCAAAATTATTGTGAAAACAGCATCAAACCCCGACTTAGTGAGATTGAAGGTATCTATAAAGTGGATGTAAACGGAGCAACTCCTATGGAATGGCAACTTCAATACGACAACGACCAACTGAACCGAATGGGAGTAAGTGTGGACGAAATCCAACGAGCCATACAGTTGCATTATAATACACAATTTTTGGGTATTGGAGAAATTGAAGATAATGGAAATGTTCGAAAATTTGCACGAGTTGTCTTAGGAGATGCTTCTGAAAAAGAAACTTTTGACGCTTCCAAAATTTCTGTCACCAATAAAGACGGAAAGATACTCTATTTGAATCAATTAGTAAATGTCAGTAGGGTGGAACAAGCTCCCCGAAGCTATTACCGTATCAACGGACTCAATTCCATCTATATTTCCATTTCGGCAGAAGAAAACGCCAATCAATTGCAGTTGAGTAGCGAGATCAAAAAATTGATGGAAGATATTAGAAAAAATCTTCCGCAAGGGTATGAATTACATCAGAGTTACGACGCTACCGAATACATCAAAGATGAACTCAACAAAATTTACTTCCGAAGTGGGCTTACTATCCTGATTTTATTGGCTTTTGTATTGCTCATCTCACGAAATTTTAAATATCTGTTCCTTATCGTTAGCAGTTTGTTCATCAATCTGGCAATAGCTGTTGTGCTGTATTATTTTTTACGTTTGGAAATACAACTCTATTCACTGGCAGGGATTACCATTTCCCTCAATTTGATGATAGACAATACTATCATAATGACCGATCATTTGCAAACCAAAAATAATCGAAAGGTCTTCTTACCGATTTTGGCAGCTACGCTAACTACCATCGGAGCTCTTTGTATGATTTTCTTTTTAGACGAGCGATTGCGACTCAATCTGCAAGATTTTGCGATGGTAATTGTTATTAATTTGGCGGTTTCGTTGCTCGTTGCCTTGTTTTTCGTACCTGCAATGATGGAAAGAATTAAAATCGCTAACAAAACACGAAAATCACGACAGAAATTCCGTATATCGAAGCGTTTTATCGTAAAAACAAGCCGATTTTATCAAAAAATCATTTTGCTTTTAAAGAAAGGAAAATGGGCTGTATATGTATTTTTTATTCTTTTGTTTGGACTACCTGTTTTTTTGCTTCCCGATAAAATTGATAAGGAAACTCGATGGGCGGAGCTGTACAATAATGTTTTCAATACGGCAACTTACAAAGAAAAAATAAAACCCATAACGGATAAGGTTTTTGGAGGAACCTTGCGTTTATTTGTTCAGAACGTATATGAGCGGGGATATTTTGACCGAAATCAGGAAATGGTCTTAACCATTACCTCTTCAATGCCCAACGGGACTACACTCTCACAGATGAATACTTTGGTACAGCGAATGGAAAGTTATCTTTCTACTTTTTCTGAGATAAAACAGTTTCAAACCTCTATAAATAGCCCTAACAGAGCTTCCATTTCTGTGTATTTTACCAAGGAAGCGGAACGCTCGGGATTTCCGTACAGACTGAAAAATAGTGTGATTACCAAAGCCTTGGAATTGGGTGGCGGTAGTTGGGGTGTTTTTGGGTTGGAAGACAGAGGATTTAGCAATGACGTGAAAGAAACTGCGGGAAGTTTTTCGGTAAAATTGTTGGGATATAACTACGATGAGCTGAACACTTGGGCAGACTCTCTGAAAAATAATTTACTGAAACATCGTCGTATCCAAGAAGTGACCATCGGTTCAGATATGTCTTATTACAAAGATGATTATCAAGAATTTATGTTTAACTTAGATAAAAAACAACTTGCCATTCAGAATATGTCTCCCTCTCGGTTGTTTAATTCGCTTTCGAGTATGTTTGGTAGGGACATTTGGGCAGGAAGATTGTTTGTTGATGGACAAAATGAAGATATCGTACTTCACAGTAAGCAATCCAAAACATACGATATTTGGGCATTGCAACACGCTGGAAATCATTTTGACGAACAATTTCATAAACTGAATCAATTTGCTCAAATTACCAAAGGACAAGCTCCGAAAGAAATCGCCAAAGAAAATCAACAATACCGATTGATAGTGCAGTTTAATTACATAGGTTCTTCCCAACAGGGAAATAAGGTACTTGATAATGAAATAGAAAAGCTCAACAGTAGCTTGCCTTCGGGATATAAAGCCGAAAAACAAGGTTGGAATTGGAATTGGGGAAAAGATAAAAAACAATATTGGCTATTGGGTTTGCTTATTGCGATTATCTTTTTTACTACTTCCATTTTGTTTAATTCGCTCAAACAACCTTTTATTGTTATTTTGATTATCCCTATATCATTTATTGGGGTTTTTCTTACGTTTTATAGTTTCGACTTGAATTTTGACCAAGGCGGATTTGCATCGTTTGTACTGCTTTCAGGGATTACGGTAAATGCTAATATTTACATTTTAAATGAGTATAACGGTCTTCGTAAAAAATACCCTAATCTTTCCTCAGTAAGAGCTTATTTGAAAGCGTGGAACAGTAAAATCATTCCGATATTACTTACCATAATTTCTACTATTTTAGGATTTATCCCTTTTGTAATCGGACTCAAAAGAGAGGCTTTTTGGTTTCCACTTGCTGCAGGAACCATGGGAGGATTGCTCTTTTCGCTGGTAGGAATTTTTATATTGTTACCGATGTTGGTTGTCAAAAGAAAATAATCTTTATGTTTAAAAATTGAAAAGTTCACACTTTAAGGACTATTTAGTATTTCAAAAAATAAAAGATGGTAGATAAAACAAAAGACCAACAAATAACGCTGTGGATTGAAATGTATTCAGAGTCATTGCTCAATAGGGCTTTATACTTGGTTTCGGATAAGGAAGATGCGGCCGATATCGTGCAAGAAGTTTTTCTTGTAGCTTACACTTCATTTGAATCTTTTCAAGAGAAAAGTAGTCCACTTACGTGGTTGTACAATATTCTTCGCAATAAAACAGCCGATTTTTATCGGAATAAGTATAAAAATCCTGTCAGTACGAGTCTTTCTGATTTTTTTGATGAAGATGGAATCTGGACAGATCAGAGCGTCTTAAACTTTTGGCAAGAAATATCAGAAAATTCCTCAGAAAAGGAAGATTTTTCACGAACTTTGGACGAATGTATCGAAAAACTGCCTCAACGATGGAGGTTTCTCGTTAAACTTTATTATTTAGAAGAGAAAAAGACGGAAGTAGTCTGTCAGGAAATGGAAATTTCAACGACTAATATGTGGAAAATATTGCAAAGGAGTCGTTTGCAGCTCAGAAAATGTTTGGAAATTAATTGGTTTGGAGATGTTTAGCAGAATTATTCATTATTTTATATTGCCTTGTAGTGAAATTTCATTGCTTATTGAAAAGAAAACAGCAAGGAAAATTTCTTTCTTTGAAAAAATACGTCTTTTTTTACATCTGCGGTTGTGTCGTTTGTGTAAAATGTATCACAAAAAAGTAATGTTTTTGGATAAATCACTTCAAAATACAGAAATCACTGAAAAAAAAGTTGTTTTTAATCATTCTGAAATTCAGTTATTTAAGCGTAAAATGAAAGAAAATTTAAAAAAATAGTTCTTTTTTTGTCAGGTTTTTTAAAAGTTAACGACTATAAGGATGTACGATTAATCATACATTTTTAACAGATAACCTTTTAATAATTAAACCAGATGGAAAAACAAATTTCAAATTGTCCGTTGTCGGATGAAAAAATCTACAAAATAGGCTATTACGTATCTCTTTTCGGGACAGCTTTAATTTTATTTTGGATAGGAATTTTCAAATTCACAACAGCTGAAGCCAATGCGATAAAACCTTTGGTCGAAAATCATTTCTTAACATTTTGGGCATACGATTTGATGAGTGTACAAGCCGTTTCAAATCTTGTCGGTATCGTTGAAATTACATTGGCTTTATTGCTTTTACTCAGTCCGTTTTTTCCAAAATTGAGAAAATATGCTGCCTACGGAATGATAGTAACTTTTTTAGTAACAATTAGTTATTTGTTTACTACTCCAAATATGTGGCGAAAAGTAGAATGGCTACCAATTACAGATTTTTTTATACTGAAAGACCTTGTATTGTTGGGTTTCAGCCTAATGTTGGTAGGAAAACAAGAAAAAAAATAATTTTAAATTAGATGTCAAAATGAAAAATATAATTACTTTTATGGCGGTATTGCCTATCATGATTTTGCTTACAAGTCAATGCAAAATCTCAAAGGAATCAGTGAAAATTCAAGAGTCAGTTATGAAAAAGCAGAATATGGATATCAAAACAAAGAATAACAAAAAGGATATGAAAGAAATTTATTTTGCGGGAGGTTGTTTTTGGGGAACAGAACACTTCTTTAAGCAAATTCGTGGTGTTATTGCCACTCAAGTTGGGTATGCCAACGGAAATACCCAAAGGCCAAGTTATGAAGAAGTATATACCGATAAAACGGGATTTACGGAAGCTGTGAAAGTTGTTTATGACCCGAAAGAGGTTGATTTACAATTGCTTTTGGATTTATTCTATAAAACTATCGACCCAACCAGTTTAAACAAACAAGGAAACGATATAGGAACACGTTATCGTACAGGGATTTATACTGTTGATGATTCTGATAGAAAAATAATTGAGAAATCACTTAACGAATTGGCTTCCAAATATAATCAGCCGATTGTGGTGGAGAATTTGCCTTTGAAAAATTTCTATGATGCGGAAGAAAATCATCAAAATTATTTAGATAAAAATCCGGATGGGTATTGTCACATAAATCCCAAATTGTTTCAGGTGGCAAAAGAAGCTAACTCTTTGCCTAAAAACGGTAAAAAAATGTACGAAAAGCCGACCGATGACGTATTAAAGGATAAGCTTACCAAAATTCAGTATGAAGTTACACAAAAAAACGCTACGGAACGTCCTTTTCACAATGAATATTGGAATGAATTTCGCGAAGGAATTTATGTGGATATTACCACAGGTGAGCCTCTTTTCATTTCAACAGATAAATTTGAATCGGGATGCGGTTGGCCAAGTTTCTCCAAACCGATTGATAAAAAACTCATTGCAGAGAAAATAGATAAATCGCACGGAATGACCCGTGTAGAAGTTCGAAGCAAAACAGGTGACGCTCATTTAGGA
This sequence comes from Capnocytophaga canis, assembly GCF_043187445.1. NCBI lineage: Bacteria > Pseudomonadati > Bacteroidota > Flavobacteriia > Flavobacteriales > Flavobacteriaceae > Capnocytophaga > Capnocytophaga canis. The sequence goes on from NZ_CP171121.1 coordinate 2,522,769, forward strand.
CACGTATTTACAGATGGACCTTTGGACAAAGGAGGATTGCGTTACTGTATCAATAGTGCTTCTCTGCGTTTCATTCCAAAGGAAGAAATGAAAAAGGAAGGGTATGGTGATTATTTGAAACTGCTGAAGAAATAAATTCTTCTTATTAGATTTGGACTTCTAATAAAAATGTTCACAAAACAACAAGAGACCATATTCAAACGGTCTCTTGTTGTCTTATAAAGCAACCTCAAAGATGTAGGTATTTATTTCGAATTTTTGTACTGTGTCATTAGTTTTCTATGAAAATCTCTTTCTGCATTTTTCAATAATACTAATTTTTGTGCAGAGATAACTTTTAAAAGTTCTTTATCTTTATCCTTGCTTATTTTTGAAATTTTATCTCCTAATTCAGTGTCTTTTTTCAAAATTTCCAAAGCCTCTTTTTCGGTCAGATTCTCTTTCTTAGAAAAACCATGTCTACGACACGTTTTGGCTTCGGTATGTAAATCGTGTAAAATTTTATTATATTTTTCGTATATAGGCCAAAACTTTTTTGCCTCTTCAGCAGTTAAACTCACTTCTTCGGTGATATATCCTATTTTTAGAGTTTTTATACGCTCATAGTTATCCTCTTTTTGAGCAAAAATAGAAAAAGTAAATAAATTAAATAACAAGAAAGTATAAATCAATTTCATAATTACCTATTTTTTTAATATTCATCTAATCTATAATCGTATTCTGACAAGTAACTGTCAATATTTCCAAAGGATTGTATGTCCCCAACCAAAAAATTATCTAAGTGAACATCTTCAGATTCTTCAACTATCAGGTAAGATTTATCTTCGATATATATATCGCTGAAATAACCCTGAATCTCTGCCGAAGTCAAATCCGAAAAACGAATGATATCCTTTTGATTATGAGATGTATATATCCAAACAGAAGAGAGTGCAACAGCAACTAAAACCGAAGCTACGGCATATCTGACAAATGAAAACGTGCGTGTTTTTGTTTTCTTCGTTGTAGCTTTCAAAATAGCTTGTTTTGACTTCTCAAAATACTTCTCTGGAACAATAAATGTTTCTTTATTAGGTGCATACTCTTCCAATTCAACCCTATTCATCAATTTCTTTTTGAACTGGTCAAAATAATTTTCGGGCAGTTGCATTCCCGATTGAATATGTAAATTATCTTCGTTCATTTTCTCTAAGACGATAAAAAAGTAAAAAAGTTTAATGACTTTCTAAATAATTTTTAATTTTCTGTACAGCATGATGATATGAAGATTTCAACGCTCCCACTGAAGTACCCAAAATTTCAGAAATTTCCTCATATTTCAATTCTTCAAAATATTTCATATTGAATACAATTTGCTGTTTTTCAGGTAACGAAGATATAGCTTGTTGGAATTTTCGCTCAATTTCGTCGCCTTCAAAATAAGTATCAGCTTCTAAGTGCGAACTTCGGTCGTATTGCAAATCTTCGATAGTACAATTTTTCTCATTAGCTTTCTTTTTCAAAAAATCAAGAGCTTGATTGGTCGCTATGCGGTAAATCCATGAAAATAAAGAGCTATCTCCTCTGAAATTTTCAATACTTCGGAAAATTTTGATAAATGTTTCTTGTAATACATCATCAGCATCATCGTGTGAAATTACAATACGACGGATATGCCAATAAAGTCGCTTTTGGTACAAATCGACCAAAATTTCAAAAGCCTTTCCTCTTTTTTTCTCATTTTGAAGTTGTGATATGAGCTCTTTTTCGTCCAAATTTTATGTTTCAAAAGATTGCATTTCTACCAGTTTTCGATATACGCCATCTTTGGCAAGTAACTCTCCATGAGTACCTTGTTCTACGATGCGCCCCCTTTGCATTACCACGATTAAATCCGCATTTTGGATGGTTGAAAGTCGATGAGCAATGACAATTGAAGTTCGATTTTTCATCATATTTTCCAAAGCACTTTGTACCAAACGCTCACTTTCCGTATCTAATGCTGAGGTGGCTTCATCTAAAATCATAATGGGTGGATTTTTTAAAACAGCACGGGCGATACTCAACCGTTGTTTTTGCCCACCACTGAGTTTACTGCCGGAATCACCTATGTTTGTGTCAAACCCCTCGGGTAGGTCTTTGATAAATTCGTAAGCATTTGCCACTTTGGATGCGTCCAAAATAGCCTCATCGTTAGCAGTCGGATTTCCTATCAGTAAATTGTTCTTTATGCTGTCATTAAATAAGATTGAATCTTGTGAGACCACGCCGATAAGTCTGCGTAAATGACTTATTTTTAGTTGTTTGATGTCTATTCCATCGATTTCGATAGTTCCTTCATTAACATCGTAAAAGCGAGTTATAAGATTGGCGATCGTACTTTTTCCACTTCCCGATTGCCCCACCAAAGCAATGGTTTTTCCTTTGGGAATTTCTAGTGAAAAATCAGTTAAAACGTTTTGTTCTCCGTATCGGAATGTGATGTTTTTCAGTGAAATAGCTGATGAAAAATCAAAAATTTCGGTTGCATTCTCTTTTTCCTTAATTGGATTGTCATATTCCAAAATCTCGAATACGCGTTCGGCTGCGGCATTTCCTCTACGGAAATCGTACGAGGCTTTGCTAATTGCTTTGGCAGGGGTTAAAATGTTGTAAGCCAATCCCATAAAAGCGATAAATGCAGCTCCATCTAAACTTTTTTCCACCAAAACCATTGTTCCACCAAACCATAAAAGCGTAGCAATCATCAATATTCCTAAAAACTCGCTCATGGGCGAGGCTAAGTTTTGTCGGTTACCTAAATTATTTGCTAATTTAAAAAAACGATAGGTTGACTCCTCAAATCTTTTTTGGAAAGTTTTTTCGGCATTGAATGCTTTTACAACTCGCAATCCGCCGACGGTTTCTTCAATGAGTGATAAAAATTTGCCTTGTTCTTGCTGTACTTTTGTGGATTGCTTTTTTAGTGATTTTCCTATTTTGGAAATAATCCACCCTGAAAGTGGAATAAATACAAAAGTGAAAATGGTTAATTTTATACTGATACCGAGCATCATTACAATTGAAAATATAATTGTAAGAGGCTCACGTACAATGAGTTCTAATATAGATAAAAAGGAATGCTGAACTTCTCCTACATCACCAGCCACACGAGCTATGATGTCTCCTTTTCGTTGTTCTGAAAAGTAGGAAAGCGGTAGATTGGTAATTTTTTTATAGAGTTTGTTACGTAAATCTTTCAAAACGCCATTTCGCAAATGGGTAATGAAAAATACTGCTATATAGTTAAATAAATTTTTTAGTAAGAACAACAAAATTACCAAACAGATGACAATAGTGAGTGCTGATACAGAATCCTCACCTACCATATTCGAAATTTTGTAGTTTAGCCATTTTTTTCCGTAGTCCACTAAATCGGAGACGTTTCCAGAGAAAGTGGGCACTTCGTAAACCCTGCTCTCTTTCTTTCCAAACAAAATGTCCAACATAGGAATCAATGATACAAACGACAAAGCACTGAATAATGCATATAATACATTAAAAAGGACATTTAAGAAAGCGTATTTCTTATATGGGTATATATATGGTATGAATTTTTTTAAATTAGGATTCATTTTTTTTGGATTCTGAATTTTATTTTACAGAGGAGTATGTTTTTTAAAAAACTTTCTCATATTCTATTCATCAGCTACATTTGTTAATTTTTGGTGTAGTTACGATGATTAATAACGCAATTTGAATTTAGGAAAACATTATTTACTTTTATGTGAAAGACTCAAATTTCATAAAAAAAACTCAAAAAACGCACATAAAAACACGAATTTTGAGTTTTTTATCTATCTGAAAAACATACTTATTTGTTGTGTTTTTTCACAGTTTCGTCTCTTCGAACCTTCCCGTTATCTGTGTATTCAAATTTTGGAACAAAATAAATAGCTCGTGGCACTTCCAATTTTAACATATCTTTATCAACAAACAAATCATGCGATAAAGTTGGATAATCTTTTTCATTACCTTCTATGTATAAAACCGCTTTCTCCCCAAGTTTCTCGTCAGGTTCACTGGTTAAAAAGTACTGGTTTTTGATATATTTTTTCATTTTACGCTCCACACTTTCAGGAAATACCTTGAATCCGCCCGAATTGATTACATTATCGTAACGTCCCACCCAAATAAACTCAGTTTGAGATATTAGTTCCACAATATCATTCGTAACCACCAAATGATCCGCGATTTGAGGTGCGTTGATTACCAAACACTTTCGGTCATCTTGTGAAAAGGTAACACCCGGTAGTGCTTTGTAACTTTCTTCGTGAGTAGCGGTGTGATTCACTCTACGCATTGCAATATGTGAGATAGTTTCCGTCATTCCATATGAAGAGTAAACATGTGTAGAAACATTTTGCAATTTGTTTTCCAAATCTTCATCGATGGAAGCTCCTCCCAAAATCAATTTTTTCACCCGATGTAAATCGTACAACGACTTTGAAGCTTGTAACGGAATCATCGCTGAGAAATCATAGTCACGGTTAGTTAATGCTAAAGGCATTGACGAGGGCTGGATGATATCTAAATGCAATCCTAAAATGATAGAACGGATAATCATCATTTTTCCAGCAATGAAATCAGCTGGTAAGCAGAAAAGAGCCGTATTTTTAGGTGATAAATTTAGATATTTACCTGTAGCCAATGCTGAGTTGACCATAAACTGCTTTTTCAAATGTATTACCTTAGGAACACCTGTTGAACCAGAAGTAGTTGCTTCAATAAAGTCACGATTATCCAACCAATTTAACAAGAAATCTCCGACAGATTTCAGATGATTCTCTCCGTTTTTTACATAGTCGGTAGCCAAGATAAGCAACCGTTCTCTGTCCATTGGAAAATTGTCAATTTTGAAATCTCTATGTATGAATGTATAATCTATTTCGTTCATTATGTTTATTTTTTTATGCTATGTATTAATTAATTATCTAAAAATGTATGTAAATCTTGTAACACAAATATCTTGGAAATAAAGTGTTTATTTCCTTATGTTTTATGAAAAAATAGAGGTGCAAATATACGAAAAGGATAGGGAAGTTAAAAATAATCGTAAAAATATTTTTATCGGGTAGATTTAACCTTTAAGGCTATGTCTGTTTTTGAGCTTTTCTAGTTGATTTACAAATCAAAAACAGAACTTCGTTTGGTGTAAAATAGGTCTTTTATCCTTAATAGAGATGCTAATAACAGATAGATTCCGAACCAAGCTCCGAGTGTAGCAAACGTGCTGTATATGAAAAATATACGTACATCTTTAGCTCGTACACCTAGCTTTTCTGCTATTCGAGAGGAAACTGCAAATCCGTGTTTTTCCAAAAAAAAACGAAAATCGAACAATTTTTGTTTCATATCTGATTAATTACCTTGCAAATATAGTAAAAAATAGGTACATGATTCACTTTGTTTTTAAATTCTTTATTGATGTTGCACCTGTAATTTGTAATCTAAATGATATTATTCGATGAATAATTTTGAAAGTACTCATAAAAAAACCGCTTGATTCTCAATAATCAAGCGGAATATTACAAGTTTTTTTGTAAGAAAGAGTATCTTACTGTTTGGTAGTGAATAAGGTTGGTTTTATGTTCAATTGCACCCAGAACCAATTTTGCATATCGTGAGTTATGGGCGTTTTTATGGCATCAGAAGGCAAATGATGTGAGTATCCAATGTTTAAGCCAACATCTTTGCGGAATTGCTGTGTGAACATAAAGTCTAACTCGGTTCCGAGATAGCTTTTGTTATCAGCACGTTTTGCATTGCTCATAAAAATATGCGGCATGAATAGCAAATTTGATTTCTCATTGAATTTAACAATGGCTTTAGCATAGATATCGTTGAGTCCTGTGGTTCCCTGTAAATTTTGACCTAAGTAGTAAAAATCCATATGCCCGTTGAACTTGTGAGCCGTTCCGTACAGAGGATTGAAACTTTTGATTTTAGCAGAAGTGTCATCATAGTCTCTACCGCTAAGCATTTCCATTCCCAATCCTGCGGTAAACTCCTGTGTCTTATAAATTAACTCAGCCCGAAGTTGATATGCCAAAACGCTTGTTTTTTGAAATTTTCCAAATTGGTAATAAGCACTTGCTTCCAGCATTAGGCTTGATATCGGGAAAATACCGTAAAAACCAGTGGTTTGCATGTTCGACACACCATCTTGTTTTCCTGATGAGTCAAAGTCTTGAAATCCATTGTTGATAAACAAAAAGCTAAGTGAATTGTCCTGCCATTTTTTGTTGGCTCTTAAAAACTGCATTGTTTTGTAGGTGTTTTTTGAAGCACTACCGACATTATAGGTGTTTCCTACATTGGGCTGTCCCTCTTGATTGAATGCCAATCCGATATTCAGAAAATCGCCGTATGAAATGACAGCCGCATCGTGAAAACGACCATATTGAGACCAATCCAATCCTCCTAAGATCCGCTCATCATCATACGAAATGACTTGTCGTCCTAATTTTACATTCCAATTTTCATCAATTTGCATTTTTGCCCAAGCTTCAAAAAAACCTAAATGATTTTTTAATTCTGCTTGAGGTTGTTGTGCATCGCCCCAAGTAAAAATTTGCTGTGCTGTCAAGCGAAGTTCTAACCACTCGTTTTGATAGGAAGTCCCCAATCGAGCTCGTTGGTTTACAAAAAAAGCAGGTTTCTCTTCTTTTTGAAAAAGCCTTCCCTGACCGTGCCGATATTCAGATCGAGTTCTGAAATTAGCGTCAACAGAGAAATCTTGTGCGACCAAAGTACTAAATCCCACAAGGAATAATAACGTTGTTAAGAAATGTTTTTTCATTTGCAATGGTATTAGTTTGTTTAAGTAACTTTTACATCTTATATAAGAGATTTTTTAATCTCTTATAGAGACAGCACAAATATACACACTATTTTTTATAAAATGAAAAAATAAATCTTAAAAATTACGTTTATCACAATAAATTGTTTGTTTTTTGCGTATAAATATGATATTTATCATTTCTGAGGATATAAAATAATTTTTTGATAGATTATTCCTGTCTTTCCACTTTTTTGTAGAAGTATTCAATTCCCGCTGTATTTTTCACCGTAAATGATTTTTCCGATAGCGACTCCAAGGTTTCTACCCATTTATTGTCTTTGGAGGTATAATTCATCTCCCAAGTATTACCTTTTTTGACGATTGAGAAAAATTCGGCATCCTCACTCGTTTGGTACTTACCAAAAAGTTGTGGATAAACCTTTTTACGAAATCCGCTGTTATCCTTCAAGTCGATATAATCGTAGGTTGTATTTATTTCGTATATTTTTACAGATTTGTCAGCTAAGATAACCTTTTCAATTTCCCAATACCCATTGAGTAGCACCAATTCCTTCTCAGTGATTTTATTTTTGCAAGATGTTGATAGTGAGATTAATAATACAATTATAGTATACTGAATTGTTTTCATAAGTATGTCAAATTATTGCAACTTTATCTTTATTTAAAAAACGTTTACGTACGAATATCGGAGGTCAAATTTACAAAAAATATGCGAGAAAGTTTTGTTATTTCCTTTTTTTGTTGTTACTTTGCATTTCAAAGAACTTTAAAAATGGAAGATAAAAGCTATTTAGAAGATTTACAGCATATTAAACAAATGATGCGAAAATCTACTCAATTTCTGTCATTGAGTGGACTTTCTGGGGTGTTAGCTGGAGTGTATGCGCTCATTGGAGCCTATGTTGTTCATCTTTTGCTTGAAAAACATTATGCTTATAATCAATTTGTTATCTTAGAAAGTAAAACGTTTAAGGCTATTTTAGGAGTTGCAGCAACTGTATTGATACTCTCATTAGTAACGGCTTATATATTATCACAACGCAAAGCAAGACGTAGGGGAGAAACTTTAATCAACGCCACTTCGAAACGTGCTTTTTGGAATTTTGCCATTCCAATGCTTACAGGAGGGATACTGATTTTCTTGCTACTAAAGAATGAATATTATGGATTATTAGCACCTATGACTTTGATCTTCTATGGTTTAGCTTGTGTGAATGTCAGTAGATATACCTTTGGGGATGTTCGTTATTTGGGAATAACTGAAGTTATTTTGGGCTTGTTGGCTGTACAATTTTCAGGCTATGGATTGCTCTTTTGGGAGATTGGTTTTGGAGTATGTCATATTTTTTACGGTTTGTTAATGTATTTTAAATATGATAGGGGTAGGGTGGAGTAGTTTTCTCTTTCTTAAAACCTGTACCAAAATTACCATTTTATACTGATGAACATCTGTTTTAAAGGAAATAAAAATTAAAAATTGAAGGAACTTTTACAACATATAAATAAAGCATTCGATAATCGCACACGATTGGGGATTATGTCAATACTTATGGTCAATGAAAGTGCTGATTTCAATACCTTAAAGGAATTACTTGACGTCACAGATGGAAATTTAGCGAGTCATACAAAATCCCTTGAAAACGAGGAGTATATCGTTGTAGAGAAACGTTTTATCGGTCGTAAAACCAATACTACCTACAAAGCAACAGAAAAAGGACGAAAGGCTTTCCAAAGCCATATACTAGCCTTGGAAAAAATTATAAAAGGGACTGAAAATTAGTGAGTTCTATTTTTTTAATTTTAAACTTTGAAATTCAAAGAGCTTTTAAATTTATTATTAATATAAAAACAAACGTTATGGAATCAAATCAAAAATCATTTATCGCAACATTGTTGCAATCAAGTACCGCTCGAATGGTCATGGTCGGAATTTTAATTTTGGTATTGCTAATTCCGTTAGAATTAGTAAAAAGTTTAGTTAGAGAACGCAAATACCGACAGGAGGAAGTCATAGGTGAAATCAATTCAAAATGGGGGGAGAAAGTGTTTTTCTATGGGCCTATTTTAAAGGTTCCTTACACTTCCTACGAGAAAAATACCGTTTATGACAAAAAATTAGGGACAACTGTTATAGAGCGAAAAGCCCAACAAAATGTAGCGTACTTTTTTCCTGAGACATTAAAAAATATTTCGAACGTGATGACCGAAACTAAAAAGCGTAATAATTATGAGTCGGTGGTATTCACAGCTGAAATGGAATTCGAAGGGAAGTATGTAAAACCAGATTTCTCGTCAAAAAATATCCCTGAAGAAGATATTCACTGGGATAAAGCTACTATTTTGATTCGAACAACCAATTTATCAAGCATAAAAAATGGTGTTTCCATCAATTTATCAGGGAAATCGTATTCTTTCGAGCCTATTTATGAAGAAAGTTCTTCGAATTATGCTGAATATGATGAGTATAACGGTCATACAGGAGCCTATTTCGTAGTATCTTCATTAGAAACATCTTTTTTTAACCTAAAAGAGCATTTTGATAATGGGAATTTTAATTTTTCGATAAAATATGATGGAAGTTCAAGCATTAGTATCGTCCCGATTGGAAAAATTACAGAAAGTACAGTTAAATCGAATTGGAAAGATCCGAGTTTTAAAGGCAATTTCTTGCCGTATCAAAAAGAAATTACAAATAGCGGATTTTCAGCTGATTGGAAAGTGTTACATATCAATCGTCCTTTTGCTCAACAATCTTTTGGTGTGTTACCAAGTATTGAAAAATACACTTTCGATGTAGATTTTGTAATCCCTGTGGATGAATATCAGCAAAATGAAAGGGCTAGTAAGTATGGATTTTTGGTTATAGGACTTACATTTTTAATTTTCTTTTTGATACAAACCATCAGTAAAGTAAAAATTCATATTTTTCAGTATACGATGATAGGATTAGCTTTGATCATGTTTTATACACTTTTGATTTCGATTACAGAGCATAGTAGCTTTTCAAAAGCGTATCTTATTGCATCATTAATGGTTATTTTACTCATTAGCTTATACTCGGTATCCATATTGAAAAACAGAAAGTTTCCATTTTTTATAGGATGCTCACTATCAGCTGTATATGGATTTATTTATGTGATTATTCAATTGGAGAACTACGCACTTTTAGTGGGAAGCATTGGCTTGTTTGCAATTCTTGCTATCGTGATGTACGTTTCGAGGAAAATAGAATGGTAAGAGAGTTATAATGCAATGAAGAAAGTCGGGGTGACTGGACTCGAACCAGCGACCACACGCACCCCATACGTGTACGCTACCAACTGCGCCACACCCCGATTTTTCGGTTGCAAATATACTATTTTTTATTTAAATTCCTAATCTTTCCTATAACCTGTTTACTTTATCAATACCTTTGATATGTTTCAAATCTAACATCAATTGCTTTAGAGTAGCGTTATTGTTCACTGTAATTGATAGCTTTCCGTTGAACATATTTCCCTCTGTGTCTATGTTTATGTTTGTCATTTTTACAAATTTATTACTTCCAATGGTTTGTGAAATATCAGCTACCAACCCATCACGATCTAAACCGCTAATTCGGATAGCGACTTTAAATTCTTGTTCGGCTGATTTTACCCATTTGGCAACCATGATACGGTAAGCATAGTTTGACTGCATTGAAATAGCATTCGGACAGTTTTTTTTATGTACCTTAACTCCCTCATTGATAGTAATAAACCCAAAAATAGGATCCCCAGAAATAGGGTTACAACATTTAGCAAACGTATAGTCCAAAGATTCCTCTTCTTTGCCAAAAACAATGCTATCGTAGTGTTCATTTGAACTTTCCACCTCTTCCACCACATTCTTTTTACTGGTGATTTTGCTTTTGAAAAAGTTGAAGAATGACGAACGTTTTGAAGCAAAATCTCTAAGCATCTGGTTTGTGATTTCTCCCGTACCAACTTGGTAAAAAATATCCAAACTTGTTTTGGTTTTGAAATGGCTAACTAAGTCGTTTACAACATCTTCTGTAAGGCTTACTTTCAATTGTTTCAATTTGCGTTGCAACAGTTCCCGTCCTTCGGCGGCTACCGTTTTAACCTCTTCTTTGAGAGCTGATTTGATTTTGCTTCGAGCCTTAGCTGTAGTTGCATAGTTCAGCCAGTTTTTGTTTGGTTTGGCATTTTCAGCGGTGATGATTTCTACTTGATCGCCACTTTTCAGAACATGGCTTAGGGGAACGAGTTTGTTGTTTACCTTTGCCCCACGAGTTTTCATTCCTACCCCCGTATGGATGTAAAATGCAAAGTCAATCGGTGTGGCTCCTTTAGGTAAGGATTTGATTTCTCCATTAGGGGTAAAGACAAAAATTTCTTTGGCATAGAGGTTTAGTTTGAAATCCTCAACGAAATCCACAGCATTACCATCACTATTTTCCAACACTTCTTGCAAACGATTAAGCCATACTTCAATCCCTGCTTCTTCCTGGTTTCCGTGCTTATATTTGAAGTGAGCAGCATATCCCTTTTCGGCAATTTCGTGCATACGCTCACTGCGTATTTGAACCTCCACCCAGCGTCCTTTAGGCCCCATTACGGTAATATGCAATGCTTCATAACCTGTTGATTTTGGTGCTGATATCCAATCGCGAAGCCTTGTTGGATTGGGGCGAAAATGATCCGTAACAATAGAGTAAATTTTCCATGCTAAAAACTTCTCTTCCTCAGGAGTGCTTTTATAAATGATACGTATGGCAAATTTATCATATATTTCTTCAAAGGTAACGCCTTGATTTTCCATCTTTTTGTAAATTGAGTAGATAGATTTCGGACGACCTTTGATACGGTATTCTATTTTTTGACTGTTTAAAGATGATTCAATGATTTGGGTAAATGATTCTATATAGCTTTTTTGCTCTTCTTTCGATTCTTCCATCTTACCGAGTATGCTGTAATAATACTCAGGGTCTGTGTACTTTAGCCCCAAATCCTCCAATTCGGTTTTAATGTTGTATAACCCGATACGATGTGCTAATGGAGCATAGATGTACAAGGTTTCAGAAGCTATTTTGGCTTGTTTGTGTTCCGCCATTGAGTCCATCGTTTGCATATTATGCAGACGATCAGCGATTTTGATGATAATTACACGCACATCATCGTTCATCGTTAAAAGCAGTTTTCTGAAATTTTCAGCCTGTAATGATATATCTTTTTCTTTACTTAGGTTGGAAATTTTAGTAAGTCCTTCAACGATATGTGCTACTGTTTTGCCAAAAAGACGTTCCATATCTTCCACAGTGTGGTCGGTATCTTCAACTACATCATGTAACAAAGCTGCAGCAATGGAAACGGCATCCAAACCAATTTGCGAAGCTACAATTTTAGCTACTGCAATCGGATGTAGAATGTAAGGCTCACCACTTTTGCGACGTTGTTCTTTATGAGCATCTACTGCCGTGTCGAAAGCTAATCGAATTAGTTTTTTGTCATCTTCCGTAAGTGTCTGATAACTAATACTTAATAGCTCTTTGTACTCCCGAGCTATTATTTTATTTTCTTCCTCCAAGTCAAAATTCCATCCCATAGCCTCAAAATGTTTTGTTTGTGAATTATCTTAAAAAATCTAAAAAATATTTCTTTTTTTCAGTGAAATTTAAGTAATTCAGAAAGAGGTATATTACTTATTTTTAGGAAAAATACGAGTTTTTGTGTCTTTCTGAATCTGTATGTGTCTGAAAAATAAATATTTAATTTTTAATACCTTGTTGAATTTTGTTCAGAATGATATTCTTATATTGGTATAAAATACACACCTTCAAAGCACAAATATAAAAAATAATTAATAAAATCCTACAATAATTATAAATTTATTTAAAGAATATCTATAAAAAGCAATAGCAAGTTAATTTTATTTAAGTGTCAATTTTTTTCACTTTTACGTACAACACAGTTTGTTACGTATATGCTCATTTTCAGTAGTTTTAAAAGTTCATATCTACAAGTAAACTAATTACCTTTGAGTGTAATCTGTCATATATTTCGCAGACAAATATCTATTTTTTTTACTCAGAAACTGACGTTTAGTCTATCGTGATGTATGCCAAATTTGCATATTTCAAATTAAAGTAGTTATTTTGTTCCTTATTCATATTAAATTATATGTCGTCAATTGAAAATTATAGAAAAGTATTTTTAACTCATTTGCAAGAAAATATCACTAAGCAAGAACCTGAAAATTTGTATGCCCCGATGCACTATATCTTAGGTTTAGGAGGGAAACGTATACGTCCTATTTTAACATTGTTAGGGGCAGATATTTTTCAAACAGATTATAAAAAGGCACTCCATGCGGCTTTAGCAGTAGAAGTTTTTCATAATTTTTCATTAGTTCACGATGATGTTATGGATAAGGCGCCTTTAAGGCGAGGACAGCAAACGGTTCATCATAAATGGGACTTAAATACAGCTATTCTTTCAGGAGATGCTATGCTTATCATAGCTTATCAGTTTTTTGAAAATTATGAACCTATTGTTTTTCAGCAACTTGCTAAGTTGTTTAGCAAGACAGCTTTGCAGGTTTGTGAAGGGCAACAATGGGATATGGATTTTGAAACACGTAACGATGTTAGTGTGGAAGAATATTTATTGATGATAAAATATAAAACCGCTGTTTTGGTGGGAGCTGCTTTACAGATGGGAGCTATAGTTGCCAAAACAACAGACGAAAATAAGCAATTGATTTATGATTTTGGGGTTCAATTAGGGATGGCATTTCAACTGCAAGATGATTACTTAGATTCTTTTGGAGACGCTTCTTTTGGAAAGAAAATTGGTGGGGATATTTTAGAAAATAAGAAGACAATGCTCTATTTGAAAGCTTTGGAACTTGCTGATAATGAGCAAAGAAATTTATTGTATAATCTTTATAATACCACGGAAGAAACCCCTCAAAAGGTTGAAAAAGTAAAGAAAATATTTACGGATACAAAAACCACTGATTTCGTAAAAACTCAAATTGAATATTATACCCAACAAGCCATTCAAACTCTCGAAAAATTAGATATTCAACAAGATAAGCGAAATGAAATCAAGCAATTTGCGCTTGATTTGATGCATCGAAAAATTTAATTTAAATTACACAGATTCAGTAGGGATATCAAAACATTGTGTCCTACTGAATGATATTTACTTCACTTTCCAAATGAATCTGAAACTTGTTGTATACGGTTTGTTGTATGAATTTTGATAACTCAACAAGTTCTTGTCCTGTAGCATTACCATAGTTTACCAAAACTAAGGCCTGTTTTTGGTGTACACCTGCATCACCTCTTCGGTAGCCTTTTAGTCCGCAAGTTTCTATGAGCCAACCCGCAGGGATTTTTGTAGACTCTTCATTGACAACATAATGAGGCATCTGAGGGTATATTTTCTGTAATTTTTCGAAATGAATTTTGGATACAATCGGATTTTTAAAAAAACTACCACTATTGCCAATTTCTTTCGGATTAGGAAGTTTACTTTCTCTGATGGAGATGACTGCTTTTGAGATGTCTATCGGTTGTGGATTTTTAATATTTTTTTGTTCCAAAATTTCACGAATGGCTCCGTATTCTGTATGTAAAATGTGATTCTTTTTGGTCAATTTAAAAGTTACCGAAGTTATGATATAATTTCCTTTTTCTTCACACTTGAAAATAGATTCCCGATATGAAAATTTACATTCATCCTTTGAAAACTGTTTTTGAGTTATCGAGTGGATATTTATGGTTTGGCAATACGCCATAACATCTTTAATTTCAACACCATACGCTCCTATATTTTGAATTGGAGTAGCTCCTACATTTCCAGGTATGAGAGATAGATTTTCAAGACCTCCGTATCCTTTTTCCAAGCAAAATTGTACAAACTCGTGCCAATTTTCACCTGCTGCTGCGGTTATCCACACATGGTCATCTGTTTCCCTTTCAATAGAAATACCTTTGAGTTGTATCCAAAAAACTGGATTTTCAATGTTTTTTGTGAGTAACATGTTACTTCCTCCTCCAAAAATGAAAGGATTTTTGTAATTGCTAAGTGCTTTTGTAAGCCCTTTTTCCGAATGTATGGTCACAAAGGTAGTGGCTTGAGCATCAATCCCAAAGGTGTTAAACGGTTTTAAAGATACGTGGTGTTCTATAATCATATGAATTGTATTTATGCCTTATTTTCTTCCTCCTCTTCTGGTAAAATATCAATTTTTGGCTCTATAAGAGTTTCTTTATTTGCGATGGTTCTTTCTAACGAAAGCAATAAACTCGGTAGTAATAACAAATTGGTTAGCATGGCGAATAAAAGAGTTAGTGAAATCAATCCACCGAGAGCTTTTGTTCCGCCAAAACTTGATAGCATAAACACCGAAAACCCGAAAAACAATACCACTGAGGTGTAGAACATACTTACTCCTGTTTCTCGTAAAGTCGCATAAACGGATTTGCTGATTTTCCAGTTTCTTGCAACCAATTCTTGACGATATTTTGCCAAAAAATGAATGGTATCATCAACTGAAATACCGAAAACAATACTAAAAACCAATATGGTCGAGGGTTTTAGAGGTATGCCAAAATAACCCATCATTCCTGCTGTAACCAATAGTGGTAATAGGTTAGGAACCAATGAAGTGAGTATCATTTTAAACGAACGGAACATGTAGGACATGATCAGTGCAATAAGTAAAATTGCTAATCCTAACGAATAAATAAGATTTTTTGCTAAATAGGTAGTTCCTTTAGTAAACAGAAAAGCTTTTCCTGTGACTTTCACTTCATACTTTTCTTCTGGAAATAATTTTTTTGCTTTTGCGTAGATATTTTCTTCTATTTGTTGCATTTTGTCCGTACCAATATCTTTCATGAAGGTTGTGATTCGAGCCGTTTGCCCCAAGGAATCAACATAGGAACTTAGCATTTGTCCGTTACCTTTTGAATTTCTGACGTAGGACATTATGAAATTTTGTTCCTGAGAGGTTGGTAAATCGTAGTACTCTGGATTTCCGTTGTAGTAGGTTTGTTTAGCATATTTCACTAAATCAACTATTGAAATAGGTTTAGAAATTTCTGGAATATCCTCAATATATTTACATAACTCGTCAATTTTTTTTAAGTTAGGCAATCGCATTACTCCATTTTTCTGTTTGGTATCTACCGTAATTTCCAAAGGCATGATGCCTCCAAATTCTTTTTCAAAAAACAAAATATCATCGAAAAAAGGAGCTGATTTTGGCATATCTTCAATCAAACTTCCTGATATTTTCATTTGATTAATCCCTATAATACTTAGTGTTAGCAGCATTACAGCAATAGAGAATACTGCAATTCGGTGGTGCTTAACGGTTCGTTCCAACAGTTGTATAAACTTCTGAATCCAAGTGCGGTGCAAGTGTTTCAAATGTTTTTCTTTTGGAATTTTCATAAAGCTGTATATGATAGGTATAATGCACAACGAAATGAAAAAGATAGACATGATGCTGATGGCAGCAATGGTTCCGAACTCCTGTAAAAGACTACTTTCCGTAAAAATAAAAGTAGCAAAACCGATGGAAGTTGTTAGGTTAGTAAGCAAGGTCGCATTTCCTACATTTCTGATGACACGTTGGAGAGATTTAGCTTGGTTTCCATGTTTGTTAAATTCCTGTTGATATTTGTTAATCAAGAATATACAGTTTGGAATTCCAATAACGATTACCAAAGGAGGAATAAGTCCAGTCAAAATCGTAATTTCATAATTGAATAAACCAAGCAACCCGAATGACCACATAACCCCAATAGAAACTACACTCATCGAAATAAACATAGCACGATAAGAGCGGAAAAAAAGGAATAAAATAAATGATGTAATAAGCAACGCCATTCCGATAAATAACCCAATTTCATCGATAATGTTTTGAGCACTAAGTGTTCGTATGTAGGGCATACCTGAAGTACGTACTTTGATTTGCGTTTGCTGTTCAAATTTTTCTATAATAGGGATTAAGGTGTTTATAATGAAGTCTTTACGTTCTTTCGTGTTTATGATTTTTTTGTTCATATACAACGCCGTTTGTAAAGTTTCTGTTTCTGGATTGTAGACGATTCCTTTATAGAAAGGCAGTTTTTCAGAAAGTAATTGTTTGATGCTATCTACTTGATTTTGAGAGGTTATTATGCCGTCTATAAGTGGTTTCGTAGTAAAACTTTCGGTAGCTACGTCTTTTGTTAAAACTGGTAAATTCCCTATGGAAAGCACAGCTTCAACTTCCTTAAATTGTTTAAATTCATTGGCTAAACCTTTCCATTGATTTAATATTTCGGGAGTGTAACTATTTTTATTTTCAATAGCTAATAGAATAAGATTTCCTTCTTCACCAAATTTTGATAGAAATTCATGATATTCTAGGTTAATCGGATGTCCGTCAGGAAGCATATTCGCTTCCGTAAATGTAAAGCGAATGTTTTTCCATTGCAAGGCTAAAAAAAGGGTTATTAGTGCAATAGCAACGAGTATCGCAATCCGATTTCTCAGAATCAGACGTGCAACAGTAGTCCAAAATTCAGCTTTAAACCATTTTATCATGTTCTATTTTATTAATTTCGTTTATCTTTAACTTAATTGCATCATTAATGTCTATTTGGTAAATGATTTTTTTCCAATTTTATTGTTTTGATGCGTTTTTATTCTACAATTGAGCTCATTATGTTTGTTTTTTGAGTCTCGTAAATACGTAATATGATGAAGTTTCTTATTAATTACGACTTTTTCAAATTTACCGCCCACCTTTCAAGTCCGTAGAGTATAAAAAATCCTGCCAACGCCAATACAACAGCTGTTAGAAATTGTGAATCACCTGAAATACTTTCATAAGTGGAAGGCAAAATACTCTTTTCCCATACAGGCACTTCGTTGCCATGCGAATCAATGCGAGTTTGAAGAATCTCCTTCCAAGGCCAAATTTTATTCAGTGAGCCAATGATAACCCCTGTGAGCCCCGCAATTGTGGTATTTCGGTAATTCGCAAAAAGCCATTTCAATACTTTTGAAAAACTCAGTATTCCAATGATTGCTCCTATGCCAAAAACTCCTATAATCTTAAAATTCCAGTCATTTAAGGCTCCCAAAACGATATGATACGACCCTAAGAGTACTAAAATAAATGCTCCCGAAATACCTGGTAAAATCATCGCACAGATTGCCAATGCTCCCGAAAAAAATACGTAAATCAGTCCATCGTTGCTTCCTAAAGGTGGAACAATGGTAATTAAATAAGCTAAAATTCCGAAAAAGAGCATTGATAAAACCGTTCCAAGATTCCATTTTTTAATGTCCTTTGCCAAAAATAGTATACTTGCCAACATCAATCCGAAGAAAAATGACCATACAGCAATCGGTTGGTTTTCCAATAACCATTTTACGCCTTTTGCTAAGGATAGAATGCTTATACCTATCCCCACAAGTAGTGAAAAGAAAAAATTACCGTTGATATGTTTCCAAAAATTGACAATCCCATGGTTTTTCAGGACTTTGAAAGCTCCTAAATTTATATTGTTGATAGAACTAATCAGCTCTTCGTAAATACCTGATATAAAAGCGATTGTTCCACCTGAAACACCAGGAACTACATCCGCAGCTCCCATAGCCATTCCTTTTAGGGAAATTAGCATATAATCTAAAAAAGTTCTTCGCATTTGTTTAAACAATTAGCCTACAAAGGTACGTAAATATTTAAAAAAGTAAACAGTAGGAACGGAAAAACTTTTTAATGGACTATATCATAGAAGCTAAATGAAAATTCTAAAAATGAAATTAGAGTAGGAATCCAATTTTTAAACAAGAAAAAACATAAAAAATTTGTTTTTTTTTGCAGAAAGTATTACGTTTGCAACCGAATTAATTAATAAATGTATCATAACAGTATAATTATTAGCCTTATTATTATCATCAATAACACCTATTGATGCGAGGCTTCGTATATGTAAAACACACAAAACCTGCATCAGAAATTAGATGCAGGTTTTTTTATTTTTAAAATTTGATTCAGAAATCATCATCAAAATATGGAATTAAATAAATACAGCAAACAAGTCACACAAGACGATACGCAACCTGCAGCACAAGCAATGCTACACGCTTTGGGACTGACCGATGACGACCTAAAAAAACCTTTGGTAGGCATCGCAAGTACGGGTTATGAGGGAAATCCTTGTAATATGCATCTAAATAATTTAGCTTTAAAAATTAAGGAGGGCGTACAGCAATCGGGTTCTGTGGGATTGATTTTTAATACCATAGGAGTTTCAGACGGAATCTCAATGGGTACTTACGGAATGCGTTACTCTTTGGTTTCGAGAGATATTATCGCTGATTCTATCGAAACGGTAATTCAAGCAATGTGTTACGATGCACTCGTTACAGTGGTAGGGTGCGACAAAAATATGCCGGGAGCTTTAATGGCAATGCTCAGACTGAATCGACCCTCAATTTTGGTGTATGGCGGAACAATTGCCGCAGGTTGCCATAACGGAAAAAAACTCGATGTAGTTTCCGCTTTCGAGGCGTGGGGACAAAAAGTAGCAGGAACTATTGATGAAAAAGAATATAAGGAAGTAATACACAAAGCCTGTCCGGGCGAAGGAGCTTGTGGCGGAATGTACACAGCCAATACAATGGCATCGGCTATTGAAGCATTGGGAATGAGTTTGCCTTACAACTCTTCAACTCCTGCCTCAGGTGATGCCAAAAGGCAAGAATGCCTCAAAGTGGGTAAAGCGTTGTGTTATCTGCAAGAAAACGACATCAAACCTCGCGATATCGTCACGCGAAAATCCATCGAAAATGCTTTCCGATTGGTGGTTGCCTTGGGGGGCTCTACCAATGCCGTATTGCACTTTTTAGCCATTGCAAAAGCAGCTCAAATCCCGATGACTATTGATGATTTTGCCAAGCTGAGCGATTCCACACCTTTTATCGCAGATCTCAAACCAAGTGGAAAGTACGTTATGGAAGATTTACACCACATCGGCGGAATCCCTGCTGTGATGAAATATTTACTCGAAAAAGGATTACTTCACGGTGATTGCCTTACAGTTACAGGTAAAACAATAGCTGAAAATCTTGCAGATGTACCATCACTTTCTGAAAACCAAAATATTATACATCCGTTAGAAAAGCCAATCAAAGAAACGGGGCATATTCGTATTCTCTATGGAAATTTAGCCACCGAAGGAGCTGTAGCAAAAATCACGGGTAAAGAAGGACTTTCGTTCACCGGAAAAGCTAAAGTTTATGAAGGTGAATTTCTTGCCAATGAAGGAATTGCCAAAGGCGAAGTTACCGAAGGAACAGTTGTGGTCATTCGCTATGAAGGCCCGAAAGGAGGTCCGGGAATGCCTGAAATGTTAAAACCGACTTCTGCCATTATGGGAGCAGGTTTGGGCAAAAAAGTAGCACTCATCACCGATGGTCGATTTTCAGGGGGTTCACACGGATTTGTGGTTGGACACATTTCGCCCGAAGCACAAAACGGTGGCAATATTGCATTGGTACAAGATGGTGATTTGATTACCATTGATGCTGTAAAAAACACTATTGATGTACATCTCACCGAAGAAGAATTAGCTCAAAGACGAGCCAATTTCAGCCTCAAACCACTAAAAGATACTGCCAAACGAGGGGTGCTTTACAAATACGCTCGTACGGTAAGTTCCGCCTCACAAGGTTGTGTTACCGATGAATTTTAAATCATATCTGTAAAACAATGACTTATATTGCCGAAATAAAAAATATTCTATCACAAGCGAGGCAACGTGCCTATACGGCTATCAATTCGGTAATGGTTGAAGCCTATTGGCTAATTGGCAGACGAATTGTAGAAGAAGAACAAAATGGCGAAAACCGAGCTGAATACGGAAAAGAAGTATTACAAACTTTATCCATAGCGTTGACCAATGAGTTTGGGAAAGGATACAGTTACAGAACTTTGAGAGAAATACGCCAATTTTATTTGACTTTTCCTGAAATTGAAAAATGGCGAACACTGTTCGCCAAATTGAGTTGGTCTCATTTTCAACGAGTTTTAAAAGTTTCTAATGAAAAAGCACGAATGTACTATCTGACCGAAGCTGCCGAAAATATGTGGACTGTGCGAACCCTTGACAGAAACATTTCTACCTTATACTATGATAGATTATTAGCAAGTGATAATAAATTGGAAGTACAAGAAGAAATGCAAAACAACACAAAACTTCTTCAATTTGAGGAATTTATAAAGAGTCCAACGGTGTTGGAATTTTTAAAACTTCCTATAGGAAAAAGTTACACTGAAATGGAGTTAGAAAAAGCCTTGATTGATGATTTACAAGAATTTATGTTAGAACTCGGTAAAGGTTTTGCTTTCGTAGCTCGTCAGCAACATATAAAAACCGAAACTTCTGATTTTTATATCGATTTGGTATTTTATAATTATATTCTGAAATGTTTTGTTATTGTAGAATTGAAAACCAATAAATTAACGCATCAGGATATTGGTCAATTGGATATGTACGTCAGAATGTATGACGATTTGAAAAGACAAGAAAACGATAACCCCACCATAGGGCTTTTGCTTTGTACGGAAACCGATGGTGTGGTGGCAAGATACTCTATTTTGAATCAAAATTCGCAATTATTTGCCACAAAATATGTACATTACTTGCCTACAGAAGAGGAATTAGTCAGAGAAATAACACAGCAAAAATGGTTTTTTGAGCAGAAAAACGCAAAATAGTATCAAAATCAAAACATAAAATATGATGACAGGAGCAGAAGTTTTAATCAAATGTTTGTTAGCCGAAGGGGTCGATTTAGCTTTCGGTTACCCCGGCGGGGCGATAATGCCCGTTTATGACGAACTTTACAAATACCAAAATCATTTGAAACACATCCTCACTCGCCACGAGCAAGGAGCTATTCACGCTGCACAAGGCTACGCAAGAGCTACCGGAAAAGTAGGTGTGGTTTTTGCCACATCAGGACCCGGAGCAACCAACATCATCACAGGAATTGCCGATGCCCAAATCGATTCCACGCCGTTGGTGTGCATCACAGGTCAGGTAGCAAAGCACCTCTTAGGAACAGATGCCTTTCAGGAAACAGATATCATCGGAATTTCTACCCCCGTAACCAAATGGAATTTCCAAATCACGGAAGTAGAAGAAATACCCGAAGCAATTGCCAAAGCCTTTTACATTGCCCGTTCGGGAAGACCCGGACCTGTACTTATCGACATCGTAAAAAGTGCTCAGTTCGACCAAGTTGCTCAGTTCGACTATAAGAAATGTACTCGAATGCGAAGCTATAATCCTGTACCTGAAATAGATGATTCAAAATTGGCTGAAGCCGCACAAATCATCAATCAAGCACAAAAACCCTATGTTGTTTTCGGACAAGGAATCATTTTAGGTCAAGCTGAAAACGAGCTAAAATCCTTTTTAGAAAAGACCGATATCCCCGCAGCAGCGACCATTTTAGGACTTTCGGCATTGCCCACCGAACACCCCAATTATGTAGGAATGGTAGGTATGCACGGCAACTATGCACCCAATGTAATGACCAATACGTGTGACGTACTCATTGCTTTGGGAATGCGTTTTGATGACCGCGTAACGGGCGATTTAAGCAGATACGCCAAACAAGCAAAGGTGTTGCATTTTGACATTGACCCTGCGGAAATCAACAAAAACGTAAAGGTTGATGTCGCCATATTGGGCAATGTAAAAGAGGCTTTACAGAAAATACTTCCGTTAGTAGAACAGAAAAAACATACAACGTGGCGAGAAGAATTCAAAAAATACGACAAAGAAGAATATGATTCCGTTATTAAAAACGAATTATATCCTGAAAAAGAAGGACTTACAATGGGAGAAGTTTTAGAATTGATAAATAAATGTTCTAATCACGAAGCGGTTATCGTTTCCGATGTGGGGCAACATCAGATGATGGCTTGTCGTTATGCGAAATTTAAAAATTCACGCAGTAAAATCACTTCAGGAGGATTAGGCACAATGGGATTTGCCCTACCGGCAGCCATCGGAGCAAAAATAGGCGTTCCTGAAAAACAAGTGGTTGCAGTAATTGGCGATGGTGGGTTTCAGATGACCATTCAAGAGTTAGGAACGATTTTTCAGTCGCAAATTCCTGTGAAAATTGTAGTTTTAAACAACGAATTTTTAGGGATGGTTCGTCAGTGGCAAGAACTATTTTTTGACCGCCGATATGCTTCTACCGAAATGATAAATCCTGATTTTATTAAAATTGCAGAAGGGTATCACATTCAATCGCGATTGGTTACTAAACGCAGTGATTTAGAAGATGCTGTTAAAGAAATGCTCAATTCCGACAAGGCTTATTTCTTGGAAGTTCGTGTCGAGAAAGAAAACAACGTTTTCCCGATGGTACCCACAGGAGCTTCAGTTTCGGAAGTGAGACTGAAATAAAAGAAGTTCAATGACAATAAAACCTTGAACCTGAAACTTTAAAACCTCAAACGTAAAATTGTAAATATGGAACAAAAAACATACACCATCACCATATATTCGGAAAATCAGCTTGGGCTACTCAACAGAGTGACGGGGATTTTCCTCAGAAGACATATTGATATGGAAAGCATCAATGTGTCGGCATCGGAAATTGACAATGTATTTCGGATGATTATTGTGACTCATACCACTCAAAAATGGGTAGAACATTTGGTTCAACAGATTGAAAAACAGATAGAAATCATCAAAGTATTTTATCATACCGATGAAGAAATCATTTCCCTTGAAAATTCGCTTTTCAAGATGCCAACGGCTTCCCTTTTTGATGAAGAAACTCCCATTCAAGCTATTATTCAGCGATATAACGCCAATATTGTTGCTGTTTATAAACATTTTTATGTAATTTCAAAAACAGGCTCACGAGAGTCCATCGCAGCACTTTATCAGGAGCTGAAACCTTACGGAATTATGCAATTTTCAGGCTCGGCACGAATTGCTATTTCAAAATCGGAAATGAAAGTATCTCCCTTGCTCAACAAATATGAGGTAGATAACCAAAAATAGTAGAGTATGATGTAAGAAAACAGTTTTTTCAAGTTGAGTAAAATCAAATCTTTAATCCTAAGAACTTTGATTTTATTCGGTTTGACACCAAAAGTTATCATCATATTTTTAAGAACACAATCCATATAAATCTTTAAATTAAATCAGAAGAACAATGAAAAATTATTTTAATACCCTAAATTTCAGAGAAAAATTAGCACAATTAGGCGTTTGCGAATTATTACAGAAAAGCGATTTCAGTCAAGGAGTTGAAGCCTTAAAAGGAAAAAAAATTGTTATCGTGGGAGCAGGAGCCCAAGGGCTTAATCAAGGGTTGAATATGCGTGATTCGGGTTTGAATGTTTCCTACGCTTTACGTGAATGTGCCATCGCCGAAAAACGCCCTTCGTACACCAATACCATCGCCAACGGCTTTCAAGTAGGCACTTTTGAAGAGCTTATTCCTACGGCAGATTTGGTGTGTAACTTAACTCCCGACAAGCAACATACTTCCGTGATTAACAAGATTATACCTTTGATGAAGCAAGGAGCGACTTTATCTTACTCACACGGATTCAACATCGTGGAGGAAGGCATCGAAATCCGCAAAGATATTACCGTGATTATGGTAGCTCCAAAATCGCCGGGTTCGGAAGTGCGTGAGGAATACAAACGTGGATTTGGTGTACCGACTTTGATTGCCGTTCACCCCGAAAACGACCCTGAGAATAAAGGTTTTGAATGGGCAAAAGCCTATGCAGCAGCTTTGGGAAGCGACACCGCCGGAGTGCTACGTTCATCGTTCGTGGCGGAAGTAAAATCGGATTTGATGGGCGAACAAACCATTCTGTGCGGACTTTTGCAAACAGGTTCGATATTGGCTTTCAATAAGATGAAACGCGAAGGAGTTGCCCCTGAATACGCTGCCAAACTCATTCAATACGGTTGGGAATCCATTACCGAAGCCTTAAAACACGGCGGAATTACCAATATGATGAATCGTCTATCGAATCCTGCCAAAGTAAGGGCATTTGCCATTTCCGAAGATTTGAAAAAGATGATGCGTCCGCTCTTTGAAAAACATATGGACAATATTTTAAGCGGACATTTTTCAAAAACGATGATGGAAGATTGGGCAAACGACGACAAAAACCTGCTTACGTGGCGTTCCGCTACGGCTGAAACCGATTTTGAGAAAACTCCTACCACTACCGAAGCTATTGAAGAGCAAACCTATTTTGACTACGGAACATTATTGGTAGCGATGGTAAAATCGGGGGTGGAGTTAGCTTTTGAGGTAATGACCGAATCAGGCATAAAAGCCGAATCAGCATATTATGAATCACTACACGAATTGCCTCTGATTGCCAACACTATAGCTCGTAAAAAATTATACGAAATGAATAAAACCATTTCCGACACCGCCGAATACGGCTGCTATTTGTTTGACCACGAATGCCGACCGCTCATTGCTGCCTATATCGACGGATTAGAAAAAAATGTAATCGGGCGTCATTTCACTGCCTCAAACCAAATCGACAATATTGATTTAATTCAAGTGAACAAATCCATAGCCTCACACCCCATTGAAGTAATTGGAGCACATTTAAGGGCTTATATGACTGATATGAAGCGAATAAAATAGTTTAAATTTAATCATTTATTTTCATATTTATACTTTTGTCTTGAAACATAACAATAAAAAAATAGTACGTTACACCAAAAATTCAGAACTATAAATACGTCAATCATAAGAACAATTATACCGAGAAAAAGATAAATGTTTCATCAGAGAAAAACAAAATAACCTAGGAAAATTAAGGAAATATATGGAAGTAACAACATACATACCACAAGTTCAAGAAGTACAAAAAGCAATGCTACGGATAAAATCTGTGATAAATACCACACCGCTTTCAAAAAGTGTGCGATTAAGCAATTTATTCGAAGCGGAAATTTATTTTAAAAGAGAAGATTTACAACAAGTGCGTTCTTATAAAATTCGAGGAGCGTACAACAAAATCAGCTCCCTTTCCGAGCAAGACAAACAACAAGGAATCGTCTGTGCGAGTGCCGGAAATCACGCACAAGGTGTGGCACTTTCTTGCCAAATATTAAATATCAAAGGTGATATTTATATGCCTGTAACTACCCCACAACAAAAAATCGAACAAGTACAAATGTTTGGTGGAGAGAATGTTACTATAATTTTAGAAGGCGACACTTTTGATGATTCCAACAATGCCGCAATAAAATTTGCAACAGAAAACGCAAAAACGTTCGTCCCTCCTTTTGACGATGAAAAAGTCATTGAAGGACAAGCCACTATTGGGCTAGAAATTCTCGACCAAGCCAACGAACCGATTGATTATGTGTTTGTTCCCATAGGTGGTGGTGGACTTTCGGCAGGGCTTTCTTCCGTATTTAAAACGCTTTCTCCACAAACGAAAATCATTGGAGTTGAACCCTTAGGTGCCCCCTCAATGAAAGAAGCGTTGAAAACAGGAAAACCTGTGGAACTCATTGAAATCGACAAGTTTGTAGATGGTGCTTCGGTAAAGAAAGTGGGCAGTTTAAATTTTGAAATCTGTAACCGGTTTTTAGATGATGTTGTGCTTGTCCCCGAAGGGAAAGTATGTCAAACCATCTTGGATTTGTACAACCGCGATGCTATTGTAGTTGAACCTGCTGGGGCGTTATCAATTTCGGCTCTGGATTTCTATAAAGAAAAAATTAAGGGTAAAAAAGTGGTTTGTGTTATCAGCGGAAGCAATAATGACATCACTCGAACGGCAGAAATTAAGGAACGTGCCTTGCTTTATGCCAATTTAAAGCATTATTTTATCGTTCGATTTCCGCAACGCGCCGGGGCATTGAAAGAATTTGTGGTTGAAATCCTCGGAAAAACAGATGATATTACCTATTTTGAATACTCCAAAAAGCACAATCGCGAAAACGGACCTGCCGTAGTAGGCATCGAACTCAAAAACGAATCTGACCTTCAACCACTTATCGACCGGATGAAACAACGCAACTTCTATGGGGATTACCTAAACAACAAACCCGATTTATTTCAGTTTTTAGTGTGATATAGTTAATAAGTATATTTAGCGTTGTTAAACTTAAAATCCCCGAATTTTGATTTTTGTAGCAAAATTCGGGGATTTTATAAATAACCTTTTGAAGTTAATAACAAAAGGATTTTTGATTTCAAATTTTATAGTTCTTTAAATACTGCATGCATTAAACGTCTCTTGTCGTTGATAACTTCCTCCAAGGAAATCATGCTCTCAGTACGAGCTACACCTTCAATTTCATCAATCATATAGATAACTTCTTTGGTGTGTTTTGGATCTCTGGTGCGAATCTTACAAAAAAGGTTGTATTTTCCGGTGGTTACGTGAGCTACGGTTACATAAGGTATTTTTTCCAATCGTTCCAAGACGAATTGTGTTTGATGATTTTTTTCCAGATAAATACCGATGTAGGAGACAAACGTATACCCAAGTCTATCATAATCAACAGTTAAAGTAGAGCCTTTAATGAGTCCTGTTTCCTCCATTTTACGTACACGTACGTGAACTGTTCCTGCGGAGATATCTAACTTTTTAGCGATATCAGTGAAAGGAGTTCGCGTATTTTCAATTAACATATCTAAAATTTGGTGGTCTATTTCATCTAACTTAAATCTGCCCATTTGTATTATAAATTAATTTCACCCGCAAAATAAATATTTTTTTTCATATTCTCAAAATATATAGCAATTTTTTTTCATATAAAATTTATTTATGCAATTTTAAAACCAAAATCACGTAAATTCAATTCTTTTTCTATATCTTTTTTAGAAACGGGTTTTGTGAAGAAATCGGATAATTTTCGTTCTTGATGTCCGTAATGATTTGATAAATCTTCAATCATAGCAATGTAAGGTTCGAAATGAATTTCGTTGTTTTTCAGAGTTTCCTTAAATAAAATTCCAATATGGTTATTATCTCCGTAAAAATCATCACGTATTAAAATATCAAAGAAAAGTTTATCATTTTCAGGAATTGTGAAATATGGTTTATAATATTTTCCGGTAACTTCATTTTGGTTGATATATGCCAAGGCTTCGAGTATGGATAGTGAGATGTATTTTCGAGTTTCTTCTCGTGCATAATCATCTTGGTAATGTCCAGATTCAAAGAGTATTGTAGGGGTTCCTAAGGAAGTATACATATCTCCTGTGCAATTGAGATTAAAGCTATCGTCAAAGCGTCCTACTTGGTTTGGAATTTTTGTTTGTAACATAGCATTCATTACCC
Organism: Capnocytophaga canis; assembly: GCF_043187445.1. Taxonomy (NCBI): domain Bacteria; kingdom Pseudomonadati; phylum Bacteroidota; class Flavobacteriia; order Flavobacteriales; family Flavobacteriaceae; genus Capnocytophaga; species Capnocytophaga canis. The sequence goes on from NZ_CP171121.1 coordinate 2,550,964, forward strand.
CAATAACCTCCATTGCTTTTTTGCGAGTATGGTTTATTTCACGAGCTCCGTTGTAAGAAGGTGCTAAGAATGAGACCGTTGCGGGATTTTGAGTTTTCCCTGCACTGAAAATAGTACGTTGATCGTGTAAATTGAAACAAAAATCGGGCTGTACCAATTTATATGCTTTTCTAAGGCACTGGCTTTCGGGTTGAGACAAATCGTAAGCATCCCGATTCAAATCAATTTCATTGGCATTCATCCGATTGTAAACTTCAGCTCCATCGGGATTTAATATCGGGATAAAAAACATGCTGATATTTTCTAATTCTGAAGGGTTTTGTGTCATATAGTTCAACACATCAAACAAAGCCTTAGTCGTAGTGGATTCATTGCCATGCATTTGCGACCATATCAAAATTTTCGTTCTTCCGTTTCCTTTTTGATATAATGAAATAGAATTTCCTTGCACTGATTTTCCTAACAATATTTTGTTTTCAAAGGTATGTTTTTCTAATAAAGGCTCAATCATTAATGAAGTGATGTAGCGTCCAAAAAGTTTCGGTTCTTTGTAGTTTGTATATTCCATTTGTAGATTGTTTACAAAAGTTAATTCTCCTATTTTCTCGATTGTATTTAATTTATAACCAAGCCATAGCCCTATGACAAATGTCTGAATGCCTCCAAAAATGAATGTTCCTATTATTAAGAGTAAAATAGCAGTTAATACATCGTTAGTGTCCAATGTTCTATCCAAAACTGAGACTATTACTAAGCATAACCATCCCGCAAGTAGCATTGTTAGCAATAGCAAAAACTGAAAAACGATTCCGAAAAGGATACGTATGGAATCGTATCTCTCCCATGGAAACTTTTCTCCTAATTGATATCCAACCCAATACGTAGTTACAATCGCTATGAATATAGGAAGGATCAATTGATTGTCTAATGATCGTATTCCAAAAGCAAACAAGGTCAAAAAAGCGAAATAAAATTCCAGAAATATGGCTATGAAAATATATTTAGTAGCGGGTTTTAATGACATGAGTTTAATCTTTTACTTTGGAAACAAACTTTTTCGTCCAATAGTTTTCGTGATAATATCTTTTTCAATATTCCATCCTCGAGCAGGACTATATTCTCTTCCGTATAGAATGATTTGTATATGCAATTTATTCCATTTTTCTTCAGGGAATAAGCGTTTTGCATCTTTTTCCGTCTGTGTGACATTTTTTCCGTTCGAAAGTCCCCATCGATACATAAGTCTATGAATGTGTGTATCCACAGGGAATGCAGGGACTCCGAAGGCTTGAGACATGACCACACTGGCGGTTTTATGCCCCACTGCGGGTAAGGCTTCCAGATCTTCAAAATTCTGAGGGACTTCGCCATTATGTTTATCAATCAGAATATGTGAAAGTTCATAAATTCCTTTTGATTTTGCAGGAGATAATCCCACAGGTTTGATAATTTCACGTATTTCTTCTACCGAAAGGTTTATCATATCATACGGATTATCAGCTTTTTGGAAGAGTAGGGGAGTGATTGTATTCACACGAGCATCTGTGCTTTGAGCCGAAAGCAACACAGCAATTAGTAGCGTATAAGGATCTTTATGGTCAAGAGGAATCGAAACCTTCGGATATATTTTCTCCAATGTGTCGATAACAAAAGCCACTTTTTCAGTTTTTTTCATTTTGAATATTATTTTTGCAAATATACAGAACTAATTGAAAATTTTAGCTTTATGGGTGAAAAGTATAACAACTTTGTTGAACTATTTATGGTAATTTTGAACTTTTTAAACTCAAAAATTCAATAAATTTTGTATCTTTGGCGGTAAACAAGATTTTGAATATATGAAAAATAGCTATTTATTGTTTTTGGTATTGTTGTGCTTTTATTCGTGTGATAACAAACCTATTTCTCAAGAGCAAAATATTAATTACCAACATCTTACTGATTTTGTAAATCCATTCATTGGGACAGATGGCCCAGGAAATACTTATCCTGGAGCTACTGTACCTTTTGGGATGGTGCAACTTAGTCCCGATATAGGAATTCCAGGTTGGGATAGAATTGCAGGGTATTTCTATCAAGATAGTATTATTACAGGATTTTCTCATACGCACCTTTCTGGAACAGGAGCGGGTGACTTGTATGATATGTTAGTGATGCCTACGAATAGTCGCTTCGACGAGCGTATTGCTGAAAATTCCTACAAACCTTTTTCTAAATTTAGCCATCAACAGGAATATGCCACAGCAGGATATTACACAGTTGATTTACAAAGTTTTGGAATCAAAGCAGAACTTACTTCTACAGAAAGAGTAGGCATCCACCGGTATACTTTTCCAAAAGATAAAAATACTAAAATTACCATAGATTTAGGTTTTACAATGAATTGGGATGCCCCTACCGATACACATATTAATGTAGTAAATGATTCAATAATAGAGGGTTATAGAAAATCTACTGGTTGGGCAAAAGACCAACGTATTTATTTCGTAATGCAGTTTTCTAAGCCTTTTTCAAAGTATATCCTTTTTAATGATGAAAAAGAGGTTGAAAATCCAACAAAAGGGAAAAATACGCGTATAGAGTTGCATTATTCAACTGAAAAAGATGAACAAATTGTGATTAAAACAGCTCTTTCTACAGCCGATATTACAGGAGCCTATGCCTCGATGAATGCCGAGGCATTCCATTTCGATTTTGATCAATACCGTTCTGAAGCTCAACAGAAGTGGGAAAAACAGTTGAGAAAAATACAAATAGAAACTGATGATATTAATAAGAAAACAATTTTTTACACGATGATGTATCAATCCATGCTAGCTCCTACGCTAATTAGTGACCCCAACGGAAACTATAAAGGGGCAGATGGTAATGTACAGAAAGCGAATAATTATAAACGATACGATACTTTTTCACTTTGGGATACATTTCGTGCGACACATCCTCTCTTTACAATGATTCATACTGAAAGAATGAATGATTTCATACAATCATTACTGGCTCATTATCAGGAAACAGGTAGACTACCCGTATGGTCGATGCAAGGAAATGAAACTAATATGATGATAGGATATCACGCAGTACCAGTGCTCGTTGATGCTTACTTCAAAGGATTTCCAATGGATAAAGAATTGCTTTATAAAGCTTGTTATGAAAGTGCGATGGTTGATGAGCGTCAGATTGATTTATACAAAAAATATGGTTACGTTCCTATCGATGATCATCATGAAAATTGGTCAGTTTCAAAAACAGTGGAGTATGCTTACGATGATTGGTGTATTGCTATGTTGGCAAAAGATTTAGGTAAAGATTATGAATTATTTGCTAAAAGAGCAAAAAGTTGGAAAAATCACTACGATCCAAAATCAACTTTTCTTCGACCTAAAGACCAAAAAGGAAAATTCGTAAGCGATTTTATACCCAAAGAATACACACCATATTTTTGTGAAAGTAATGCTTGGCATTATTTCTGGTTTGTGCCTCAAAATATTCCGGAGCTAATCAAAAGTGTAGGTAGCGAAGAGCGTTTTGAACAGAAGTTGGATTCGATGTTTTCGTATTACCCACTCCCTGAGGACAAATTACCAATTTTTAGTACCGGAATGATAGGACAATACGCTCACGGCAACGAGCCGAGCCACCATGTAGGGTATTTGTATAATTACGTTAAAAAACCATCCAAAACACAGGAAATTATCCGTCAAATACTCAAAACACAATACAAAAACGAACCTGCGGGGCATTGTGGTAATGAAGATTGTGGACAGATGTCTGCTTGGTTTGTATTCAGTTCCTTAGGGTTTTATCCCGTGAATCCTGCTCAAGGAGTATATCTTTTTGGTACCCCTTATTTTCAAGAATCAAAAATACAAGTAGCTGAAAATAAATATTTTGAGATAAAAGCAACTAATTTTTCAGAAGAAAATAAATATATCAAAGCCATTTATTTGAATGGAAAACCTTATAAAAAACTGTACATCAGTCATAAAGATATTATGGCAGGTGGTGAACTTATGTTTGACATGAGTAATATACCCAATGATGTTGGACTTGGTAGTTATGAATTGCCTGAGGTTAATAAAGTGTATTAATTTTCAAAACGTTACCTAAACGTATGATAAGAAAAACGAAATTTTGTAAATTTTGTTTGGAGTCCATACTCTACAATGTTTAGGTTGTACGAAGAAGGAGGCAATAAACTTTACAGCAGCAGGAAGTTTGAATATATCCTTTTTATATAACACAATTAAATCCTAAAAATTAGGAGAGAATATTTTATCTTTTTTTCTTTCTCTGTATCAAAAATTACTTTTTTCTGCTTAAAATATCCAAAAAAGAAAAATCCAACAGTTTGGATAAAACTGTTGGATTTTTTTGTTCTTAATTTAATTTTTAGAAAAAATGAAGATTTTACAAATGTTCTTTATTTAATCTTCTTCCAATGAATCTTCAGGGATTTCCAATCCGTCAGTGTTCAAATCATCATCACTTGAAGCATCAAAATCATCATCTTCATCAAAGTTTTCCATTGAATCAGCTAAACGTGTGCTTACTTTTACCAAATAGATGGTGTCTTCAGTACGCACTTCTAATGCTTCTACAGTTTCGTTCTTTGCATTCTTAAAACGAATCACATCATCATCCCCATATCCGTCAGGATATTTTTCTACTAACATTGATAGAATTTCACTTGTAAGTTTCTTATAATCAACTATTACTCGTTTCATATTGATATTTTTCTTTTCCGAGGGCTAATGTACTTTAAATTTTAGAATTACAAAACAGAAAATCATTTTTTTTCTTGACAATTTAAATATTTTAACCTTATTTTGGAAGTGTAGTAATCTGTTTATTTTTTAGAAAACAATCGGACTACTTCTCCAATCCAAAGTACCAAACTTGTTGATAGTATGATTATTATCCAGTCTACTAATTTTAAAGGTGTCACGTTAAACATAACACCCCCAAAAGTCGTTATTAATACTTGTCCCAAAATGATGATTACAGCAATAAATAAAAAACCTTTATTATTAGCTAAGTTATTAAACGCACTTTTGCCTGTATGATGTGCTTTGGCGTTGAACATGTTCCAGAATTGCAACATCACAAAGATGGAAAAGAACAACGATAATTCATATGCTGAAAGTCCACTTTCCACTTGGTTAAAATTAAAGAAATTTACAAAGTAATCTTTTACAGAAAATTCCGTAAGAGTGTAAATATCAGTATGTTTAAAGTATTGAACAAAGCCAAAAAGTAATAAAACAAACAGAATTCCCACTCCGAATATGATTTTAGCCATCGCAGGAGTGATTATGTTTGATTTACGCTCTCTCGGCTTTTCTTTCATGACGCTACTGCTTGGAGGTAAAGAAGCTAAAGCCAAGGCAGCAAAGGTATCCATAATCAAATTAACCCAAAGCATCTGTGTCACTGTCAAAGGAGATTCTGTTCCTAAAAATGCTCCAATTAATACAATTAAACAAGCTACTACATTGATTGTCAATTGGAAAAGAATAAATCGTTGAATATTCAGATAGAGAGAACGTCCCCACATAACGGCTTTTCCAATACTAGTAAATGAGTTGTCTAGAATAGTAATATCGCTGGCTTCCTTAGCAACTGAAGTTCCATCACCCATTGAAAGACCTACTTGAGCAGCCTTAAGTGCAGGGGCATCGTTTGTACCATCTCCAGTAACGGCAACCACTTCGTTTCTTTGTTGTAATAGGTTTACCAATCGAGCTTTATCAAGGGGTCTGGCTCGTGAAATCACACGTATATCAGGTAATTTTTTACTTAATTCATCGTCAGAAAGGGTAGCAAAATCAGTTCCTGAAATATGGTTTTGATCATTGCAAGTTTCGTCCCATAAACCTATTTGACGAGCAATTTCCTTGGCAGTTCCTGGTGTGTCACCTGTAACGATTTTCACCTGAATTCCAGCTCCCATACATTCTTCAATGGCAGCAGGAACATCTTCACGAACAGGATCACTAATAGCAGTTATGCCAATGAAATTCAATCCCTTAACTGTTAATTTTCCATTTTCCGAAATGATTGAATTTTCGTTGTCAATTACTTTATAGGCAAAACCTATTGTTCGCATTGCCTGTGATTGATACTGCTCTAATTTGCTCTCAAAATCGGCACGATGAATCTCTGAAAGGAATTCATTATTAGAGTCATAACAGAAATCCATTACTATTTCAGGAGCTCCTTTGACGTACAAAATTATTTTATTTAGAACTGGTGATTTTACCAAAGTTGCCATATATTTCCTTTCCGTAGAGAATGTCAATTGATTGACAATCGGAGTATTCTCACGAATGGGAAGGTAGTTTGTACCTTGTCCATCCAACCATAGTAATAAAGCTCCTTCGGTTGGATTTCCTAACACTTGTGGTTTTTCCTTGTCTGAAAAGTCTAAATAAGCTGTGGAATTGACCGCCATTGACTCGGATATAAGTTGCTTTCCTTCTAGTTCAGATGAAAATTTATTAAAGAAAATATCATAAATTTTCATCTGATTTTGAGTCAGCGTTCCCGTTTTGTCGGTACAAATCACAGTGGTTGCTCCCATTGTTTCACAAGCGTGCATCTTTCTAACCAAGTTATTGGTTTTCATCATACTACGCATACTGTATGCCAAACTAAGGGTAACACTCATAGGCAGCCCTTCGGGAACGGCTACCACTATGATGGTAATAGCAATCATTAGGGTATTTAAAGCATATCCCCAGAAATGAATCCATTCGATTTGTGAATTAGCAGAATTCGAGAAAAATACTACAAATCTGCCAATAATCACAAGTAAAGCAATGCCATAACTCAATTTAGTAATAATCCCTGCTAATTTGTTAAGCTGTTCATTAAGAGGCGTTTTTATTGAGTTATCAATTTGTACACCTTCAAATACTTTTCCATATTCGGTGCGGTCTCCTACTTGTGAAACTTTAAAAATTCCATGTCCGTCAACTACCGATGTACCTCGGCAAACGTAGTTAGATGGGTAGGTAGCCTCTGACTCAAATTCCTCAGGATTTGTTGTTTTATAAACCATCGGTTCTCCTGTCAATGATGATTCATTGATTTGTAATGAAATAGCTTCTAATAGTTCGCCATCTGCAGGCACCTCTTCACCTGTTTCTAAAATGATAATATCTCCAACAACGATGTCATTCTTCAGCACTTGCGTAACTTTTTCATTACGAATAACTTTGTAGAAAATCTCATCATTTACTTGGTTTAATATTTTAAATTGTCTATTAGCCTTTACCTCAAAATAGAAAGCTACACCTGTGGCCAAAAATACGGCAAAAAGTATCCCAATAGGTTCTAAAAAAACGTGTCCTCCTTTGTCATGGGCTATAAACTCATAACAAGATACCCCAAAAGAAGCCACCAAAGCGACTAATAAAATCATAATGATTGGGTCGGAAAACTTTTCTAAGAATTGTTTCCATAAAGGTTCTGTTTCTACTGATGTGAGAGTGTTGTTTCCAAATTTCTGACGACTCTCAAGTACCTGAGCATCGGAAAGCCCTTGATAGTGATTTTTTTGTGTCATTTCTGTATTAAATTGAGTGCAAAGATAGATTTTATATGTTAAAAAAATAGTTAATTGTATGGTGAAATTAAGAAATAAAAAAGAGGTACCCTTTTTGGGGTAACCTCTTAGCAAAAAGGTATGGAATTTTTTATAATTTATTTTTTCCTATTTTATGTCCCGCCATACCGTAATACAATATGAACAAGAAACAAGGTAAGCAAATCCAATAAGCATTTTGCATTCCGTAGCTATCTTTTAACCATCCGAAAACGTATGGAATTACAGCTCCCCCTGCAATTGCCATAGTTAAAAGAGAAGCTCCTGTTTTGGTAAAATTTCCTAATCCATCCATTGCCAAAGGCCAAATAGCAGGCCACATAAGTGAGCATCCAATTGCTATTAAAATAATTAATGAAACGGTAAGGTTCAGTTGTAATCCAAAAAAACTAAAGAAAATATCAGTTGGAGTTATACATACTAAAATGGAACCAATGATAGCTATTAAAGAACAAATTTTTAAAGCCGTAGATTGTGAAATATATTTAGGAATTAAAATTACTCCCGAAATGTACCCAATAACCATTCCTATAGGAGAAATCCATGCATATATTTCAGCATTTTCAATACTTAATGATTTTGCGAAATCAATCAGGGAAGATAATGCTACTGTTTCAACTCCTACATAAAAAAACAAGGCTAAAACTCCCAATAATAGGTAAGGAAAATCGAAGACAGAATTTTTACCGTTATCGCGAATTTGCGTAGTATCAACGGTTTCTTCTTCTCCTTGTGCTTTTACTTCAGGAAGAGGAGCAAAGAAACTTAATATCCCTAAAAATAAAAATACAGCTATCAAAATATAAAAAGGAGTATTCAGGTCTGCGATAGCTATTTTATCAACTTCTTTTCCTATAATCCAAACTAAGAATAAAGCAGGAATAGGCCACGCTAATTTATTACAAATCCCCATTATACTGATACGTTTTGCCGCACTTTCAATAGGGCCTAAAATGGTAGTGTATGGATTTACAGAGGCTTGTAAAAAGGCATTTGCTGTACCGCTTACGAAAGAGGCTATTAAAAAGAGCATAAAACTTTCAATTTTAGCCGATGGAATAAAAAGTACGAAAGCTAAAGCAAAAAGGAAGAAAGAAAAAGCCATCGTTTTTTTATAACCGATTTTTTTTATCAGTATTGAAGCTGGATACCCAAAAATCAAAAACGGAATAAAGGTAGCCGCAACAATTAAGTATCCCTGTCCTTCAGGAGTGATTTTTTTCAAAACAGGAATTAGGATTCCATTAATCCCCAAAGCGAATCCAATGGAGAAAAACATAAGCCCGATGAACGCTAACGGGACTAAGAAACTTTTTGTAGAACTGTTTGTCTGCATACTATTTTAAATTGGTTAATATTAAATGATATTTTATAAATTCAGACGCCTAAATTACAAAAAAACTTACAAACCAAAAACTTATTTCTTGATAAAAATATACTCCTAATAAAAAGCAATTTTAAATATATTGATTTATAATGAATTAATGTTTTTATTTCAATTTCTGATGCAAAATCCTATCCATAAAGTCTTGCATAAAAGCTCTTAAATCGGTAATACCTTTGTGAGTAGTTTCCTCTGGAAGAATTTCTTTTAGATTTTCCTTTAAATTTTGGTCATTTTTTGCGTAAATTCCTACTATTTCACCTTTTATATCAGCTACATATATATAATCTCCTTGTATTAGTTGATAAAAATTTCGATTGGTAACATAGGCTCTGTGAGGTTCTTCTTTAGCAAATAGACTACGACCCCAAGATCGGAAAGGTTTTTGATAACCGGCCAAATCTACGAGGGTAGGAAATATATCAATTTGCTGAGCTAATTCGTCCGAAGTTCCCGTTTGTATTAATTCCTTACTGGGACTATAAAAAATTATTGGTATATTGAAATACGAAATTTTTTGTTTGTAATAATCATAATAAGCTGTAGAAGGGTGATCTGCAACAAATACAAATATTGTATTTTCAAACCAATCTGATTTTTTTGCGGATTCGAAAAATTTCCGTATGGAATAATCGGAATAAGCCACTGCATTTTGCATCGGCACATCTCCTTTGTTGAAAACACCTTTGTATTTTTCTGGAATTGTATAAGGTTCGTGTGATGAGAGCGTAAATACTGTTGCCAAAAAAGGAGTTTTCATTTTATCAATTTCTTTTTTAGTATATTGTAAAAAAGGCTCATCGTGTATCCCCCAACTACCATTGTGCTGACTTTCATCGTTAAATTCAGTCCTTCCAAAATAATGCTCAAATCCTATTTGTTTCGTAAATCCGCTAAATCCCATAGAGCCATTGGTAGCTCCGTGAAAGAAAGCCGTTTTATAGTTCATTTCCCTGTAGATATTTGCAATGGAGGCTATTTCTTGTTGGGAATGTGGTGAATACGCAAGTGGTGTCTCAAATGTTGGGATTCCTGCTGTAACTGCTGAAATTCCTTCCATAGAGCGACTGGCGTTTGCATATACATTAGTAAAATAAAGTCCGTTTTGAGCTAACGAGTCCAAGAAAGGCGTATAGGATTTAAACTCAGGAATTGCTTTATCTTTATTGAATGTTTCAAAATATTCATTTCCCATACCTTCTAAAATAAACAGGACGATATTCGGCTTTTTAGTTACTTTTCGATTATATTTTTTTATAGGACGAATATTTTCAGCAATATAATCCTCCGTAGCAAAATTATAAGTTCGAAAGCTATCGCTTTTTCCTAAAGTTCGGATAATACCAAAAGGAGTGTTGAGAATCAGATTGACTTGTGAGAGGTCGTTGGCAAATTTATTAGCATCGGTAATGGTAAGCGGAATAGTACCTTTTTTGAAAGGCATACCTCGTATTCCTAACAAAAATAAAGGCGTGATAGCGAACATAAAAACTGTAGAACCAATAAAATAGCTCCATTTGTTTGAGTAAGTTTGAGGATTTATTTTATTTTTTTTGTAAAGATATATCCAAGTGAATACGCAAACTAAAAAAATAACAAAAACTGACCAATGCCTTACCAAGAATCCAAACAGAAGAGACCATTTATTATCTTCGCTAGCCGCCAACGACCATGCACTGAGCGTAAGTCGTGAGCGATTATATTCGAAAAATACAATATCTATGAAATTTAATAAGAAAGGAGGGATATTTGTCAAAAAATAGACCCAAAAAACAATTTTCTGATATTTTTTTGAAGTATTGACCCATAAAGGAAACAAACTCAATACTAAAAAGAGTAAGTTTATATAAATAATGGCAGCAGAATCGAATAGTAGCCCATAGAATGCTAATCGAAAAAATTCTGATACATTATCAACAGAAATGAGGTCTTTATTGAATAAATAAAAGCACACTCGAGCAATAAAATAAAATAAATACACCAAAAAAAGGCGATAAAACAAGATTTTATATTCTCTTAAACGGATGTTTTTCATGACAATATCTCTTTATGGGTGTCAATATCACTGAAAACAGTTAGCTCTCAAGCGATTTATGTTTTAAATTACCTATTTTAAGAAGAAAACTCACAGAGTAGGGCTGCCATATTTTCGACTTCATTTGAATTGTAACCCTCTGTTGATAAGATAAAAATCCAAAAGTACCATTGCAGCCATAGCCTCTACGATAGGTACAGCACGAGGTACAACACAAGGATCATGCCTACCTTTACCCTGTACTGGAATCAAATTTCCACGAATATCTAAAGCTTCTTGCTCTTGCATTAATGTTGCAACCGGTTTGAAAGCAACTTTAAAATAGATATCCATTCCATTGCTGATACCTCCTTGAATGCCACCTGAACGGTTGGTTTGAGTACTCCCATCTGGATTGAAAAGATCATTGTGCTGACTGCCACGTAATTTTGTTCCCTCGAAACCACTTCCATATTCAAATCCTTTTACCGCGTTAATGGAAAGCATCGCCTTGGCTAATTGTGCGTCCAATCGGTCGAACACAGGCTCACCAAGTCCTATAGGTACATTTTGAATAACGCACATAACCGTTCCTCCAACGGTATCCCCTTCTTTACGGATTTGTTTGATGTAATCTTCCATCTGTTGAGCCAATTTTGGATCGGGACAACGAACAGCATTGGTTTCCGCTAGTGATAAGTCCAAATTAGTGTAAGGTGTTTGCAAAGCTAATTCACCTACCGATGAAACAAAAGCTGTAAAACGAATTTGATGAAGTACCTGTTTAGCGATAGCTCCTGCCACTACACGACAGGCAGTTTCACGAGCAGAACTTCGGCCACCTCCTCGATAATCACGATGTCCATACTTCTGTTGATATACATAATCAGCGTGACTCGGACGGAAAATATCTTTAATATGGTTGTAATCTTGCGATTTTTGATTCGTATTCTCAATAATAAAGCCTATAGAAGTTCCAGTGGTCTTTCCTTCAAAAATTCCTGAAAGAAAACGCACTTCATCAGGTTCTTTACGTTGAGTAACAATGGAAGATTGCCCTGGCTTTCGTCGGTCTAATTCTTGTTGAATCAATTGAAAATCAATAGTTATTCCTGCAGGACACCCATCAATTACACCTCCTAATGCCGTTCCATGTGATTCGCCAAAAGTAGTCAGTCGGAATAATTCTCCAAATGTGTTTGCGGCCATTTTTTATTTAATTTACAGAATATTCAATCATCTCTTTAATACGGTAAAAATCTTAGTAGATTATCTACACGATTTTTTCGCTCTGAGCATTTCCCGTTTTCCAGGTGGACCTGCCAATTTTTCAACCTGAAAACCACATTGCCTCATGGCTCTTTGAACACTTCCCTTAGCAGAGTAAGTTACTAGAACGCCTTTGTTTTTCAAAGCCTTATGCATTTTTTCAAAGATAATTTCTTCCCATAATTCAGGTTGCACTCTTGCTCCAAAAGCATCGAAATATATTAAATCAAAACGATTTATATCATCAATTGTCTCAAATCGTTGTCTGCGTTTTTTAAGAGTAAAAGTCTCTGTTATAGGAATATTTGTTTCCCAATCCGATTGATGAATATGCTCAAAAATAGGATCCAGTTTTTCATTTCCAATAATTTGAGTATAGTTCATTTGTTGTGCTTCTTCCCACGAAAGCGGATAGGCTTCTATACCTTCATAATGTACTTGCAACCTCAGATTCTGATGCTCTATGTATGTTACCAAAGCATTCAATCCTGTGCCAAATCCTATTTCAAGAATCGAAATTTGTCTATTTTCAAATAATTGCAATCCATTTTTTATAAAAACATGCATTGCTTCTTGTAAAGCTCCGTGTTTAGAATGGAAATTTTCGTTCCATTCAGGGATGTGTATGGTTGTGGAACCATCTGAAGTGGTAATAACTTGTCGATTCATCAGTTACAGCACTAATTTTTCCCAATCGTTATAATGCTTTTTATCGATAATTGTTCCTTTTTTTATAGTTATCAGTCCAGGATTGGAACGAATCATCGTTTTTAAGGTTGTTTCATCGTTGTAGTAGAACTCAAAATTCAATTCATATTCCTTTATGAGTTGCTCCGATTGGTTCAAATCGTATGCTAAACCGATAACAGTATATCCCGATTTTAAAGCCTTGTCAGTGATAGTTTTGATGTTCTTAAAAGCATTTCTATCTGTTTTTTCAATTTTATAACAAATCACCAAAAGCAACTTTTCTTTGCTCATCATCTCATCAAGATAATTTTCTCCTTCTTTTTCTATATAAAAATCGTGAATTGGAGGTTCATATCCTTTATCAACTAATTTAGTTTCAAAGGATATAAATTCACCATCTACTGTAGGATAACTACCTTGCGTAGTCACTATTTTTTCTTCTCCATTCACATTGAATTTCCAAAGATAATCATAAACCGCTTTTGGAGCATTTTCAGGAATCCTCATACCCTCAGGAATGTTCACACCAATTTTATAAGGTCTAAAATCCTTTATTGGTAAGTGATTATAAACTTGATATACAAATACAATACAACCAATCAACGAAACAAAAGTAACCACGAACGGCAGTTTTCTACCAATTGGTTGAATCATTTTTTGTTTCCAAAATAGGATTAAAGTTACGACAAGCAATAGAATATCTTTCCCAAATGATTGCCAAGGAGTAAATTTAATAGCATCACCAAAGCACCCACAATCAGTAACTTTGTCGTAATAAGCTGAATAAAAAGTTAAAAAACCAAAGAAAATGAGCATCAATAGCGTAGCCCAAAGAGTCAATTTTTTTAAATATCCCATCAGAATCATCACCCCCAAAAGTACTTCAGCAATGCATACAAAAATAGCAATCGCCAAAGCAAAAGGCATAAAAAAAGGTAAATTGAGTACTGACTCACTAAAATATTCTTCCAGTTTAAAAGAAAATCCGATGGGATCATTAAGTTTTATTAATCCGCTAACAATAAACGTGATACCTAAAAAAAGTCGTAAAATATGGATTATAATTTTCATTACAAATATTATTTTTTTAATTCTTTGAGATGGATTAAGGCGAACACAGCATAGTTTATCATATCTTGGTAATTGGCTTCAATTCCTTCGCTGACAAGGGTTTTACCTTGGTTGTTTTCAATTTGTTTTACACGCAGAAGTTTTTGTAAAATCAAATCAGTAAGCGAACTAACACGCATATCACGCCATGCTTCACCATAGTCATGGTTTTTTTTCTCCATCAACGAGCGAGTTTCTTCTACTTTGTTCTCATAGAGCTGTATAGCTTCCTGCGTTGATAAATCAGGTTGTTGTACCACCCCTTTTTCGATTTGAATAAGTGCCATTACGGAATAATTAATGATTCCAATAAACTCCGAAATTTCCCCTTCATCAATTTTCCGTACCGAATTTTCCTGTAAACTCCGAATACGTTGAGCCTTAATAAAAATTTGGTCAGTAAGTGAAGGTAATCTCAGAATACGCCACGCACTTCCGTAGTCAGTCATTTTATTGATAAAAAGTGACTTACATTCTGAAATCACCTGATTGTATTGTTCTATTGTGTTATTCATCGTTCATAAATAATTCACAAAGGTAATATTTTTATGAGAATAATCCATTTTTATATATTAAAATATTTGATTTTTGCTTTGATATGTATGGTATAAATCTATATCATTAATATTCTATTTATTGAAGGATACGTATATACAAAAAAGTCGCCACTTCCCAGCGACGACTTTTCCTCATTAAAACAAAAAATTATGAAAAAAACTAAATTACTTTCCTTTTTCCATTTTGTCTTTCAGCTCTTGAAGAGCCTCTAAGTCACCCAAAGTTGATTTTTCAACATTTGTTGTTGTATTAACAGCAGCTTCCTTAGCTATTTTCTCTTCTTCTTCTCTGAAAATTGCTGTATGTGAAGCAACTACTCTTTTGAATTCTTTGTTAAATTCAATGATCTTGAAATCAGCAACATCTCCTTTTCCTAATTTCTTGCCGTCTTCTTTTTCTAAGTGACGTGTAGGAATGAAAGCTACGATGTCCTCGTTAAAATCAACAGTGGCACCTTTGTCTACTATTTTAGAAACGGTTCCATTATGGACAGTTCCAACAGCGAACTCTACTTCATATTTATCCCAAGGATTTTCTGTAGTTTGTTTGTGTCCTAATGAAAGTTTACGACCTTCAACGTCTAATTCAAGAACAACAACATCTAGTTTATCTCCAACGTTTACAAACTCAGAAGGGTGTTTTATTTTCTTAGTCCAAGATAGATCAGAAATATAAATCAATCCATCAATTCCTTCTTCTAACTCAACAAACACACCGAAGTTTGTAAAGTTACGTACAGTTCCAACATGTTTAGAACCTACAGGATATTTTGAAGCGATATTTGTCCAAGGATCAGATGTTAACTGTTTGATACCTAATGACATTTTACGCTCTTCTTTGTCCAATGTGATAACCACAGCTTCAACTTCATCACCTAAGTTAACGAAGTCTTGTGCTGAACGGAGGTGCGTACTCCAAGACATTTCAGAAACATGGATAAGACCTTCAACTCCTTCAGCAACTTCAATGAAAGCACCATAGTCAGCAATTACTACTACTTTACCTTTCACCTTATCACCAACTTTCAAGTCATCGGTCAATGCGTCCCAAGGATGTTTACTTAATTGTTTCAAACCTAATTGGATACGTGATTTATTGTCATCAAAATCAAGGATAACCACGTTCAATTTTTGGTCTAATTCAACTACTTCACTTGGGTGGTTGATTCTTGACCAAGATAGATCAGTAATGTGAATCAATCCATCAACACCACCTAAGTCAACGAACACACCGTAAGAAGTTACATTTTTAACAACACCTTCTAAAACTTGACCTTTTTCAAGTTGCCCGATGATTTCTTTTTTCTGTTCTTCAATATCAGCTTCGATAAGAGCTTTGTGAGAAACAACTACGTTTTTGAATTCATGATTTACTTTTACTACCTTGAATTCCATAGTTTTATTCACAAATTGCTCATAATCACGAATTGGTTTAACATCAATCTGAGAACCTGGTAAGAATGCTTCGATTCCGAAAACATCTACAATCATACCACCTTTTGTTCTACTCTTAACAAAACCATTTACAATTTCGCCATTTTCGTGAGCTAAGTTTACGCGATCCCATGCTTTTATAGTACGAGCTTTACGATGTGAAAGCACTAATTGCCCTGTTCTGTCCTCACGGATATCAATCAAAACCTCAACTTTATCTCCTACTTTTAAGTTAGGATTGTAACGAAATTCGTTCAAAGAGATAACCCCTTCTGATTTAGCATTGATGTCGATGATTGCTTCTCTGTCAGTGATGCGAACTACTGTTCCTTCAACAACTTCATTGTCTTGAGTGTCAACAAAGTTGTTTTTCACTAAATCTTCAAAATTTTTTAATTTGTCTTCTTGAACTCCATCAATACCTTCTTGGTATTTAGCCCAATCGAAGTTTTGCAAAAACTCCTCTTTTGTTTGTTGTTGTTCAGCCATTTGCTGATAATTAAATTTGTATTCTTATGAAAATCAAGAGATTAGCAAATTTTCACTTGAATGATTAAACATTATTTTTCTCTCTTATTCTCTTGTAAATGCTATCTAAGAGCGTGCAATATTAAATATTATTTTTCTAATAACCAAAGAAATAGTATGTTTTTTGTAAAACTTAGATTCAACCCCCAAGTGCAATTTTTTATGCCACGAATTTATAAAATAAATTTTTAGGTTCTTCAAAATCTAATGTTAATCTCGGTCTTCGGTTAATTTTATGTTGAATTTCTTTAATCTTCTCTTTGCTAATTTTCTCAAAATAAGTACCCTTAGGGATATATTGTCGTACAAGTTTGTTGGTATTTTCACTCAATCCTCGCTCCCAAGAACAATACGGATTGGCAAAATAAAAATCACAACTTAATTTCTTGCTAATATACTCATGTTCAGAAAATTCTAATCCATTATCACTGGTAATGGTTTTCACATAATCTTTATAAGGGAGCAAAGCGTATATCATTGCTTTGGCTAAACTTTTTGCATTTTTACCACTTAACTTCCTCATTATTAGAAATTTTGTTTTTCTTTCTACAATCGTCAGAATCGCTCCTTTATGTTCTGCCCCCACGATTAAATCTACCTCAAAATGTCCAAATTCTTCATTAGTCAAAACGATTTCAGGGCGTAAACGAATTGGTTTTCGGTTTTTTATCACTTCTTTTTTGCCTGAAACGGGGCGTTTTCGATGTTTTAACTTATGTCTTAAATATTGATATAAATCTCCTCCTTTTTCCTTGTCTTCTCGGATATATTGATAAATCTTTTCAGTACTTACCATACTTATTTCATGCTTTTTACAGTAACCTACGATTTGCTGAGGAGACCACTGTTCCCGCCTTATTTTCTCTTCTACAAAAGCTGCTACCTTTGGGGTAAACTTCCTGTTTACGGCAAATCTTTCCTTGCGAATATTGGCTTGTTCCTGAGCGTTTTGAGGGTTATACCCCCCTCTTTTGAGTTTGTTCCTCTTAAGCTCTCTACTGATAGTGCTTTCTGAAACGCCCATTTGCTGAGCAATAAATTTTTGTGATTTATTACATTTAAGATATGCTTTTATTTCGTATCTTTGCTCCAAAGTTAAATGTTTATATTTCATTGTCTTATTTGGTTATTTGACAAAGAAATAACATTTTTTTGAAGGGAGAAAGTTTTTTTACTTTCTCTCTTTTTTCTTTGGGCTAGCCCAAAGAAAAAAGAGAGAAAAACGATCCCAAAAAATTGCACTTACTAATGGAATTTAAGAAATATTTTTTTGATATTCAGTGTAATACCACATTTTCTGAGTTTTATTTGTATTATTACAAAATCAACATAGCGTCTCCGTAGGAATAAAATTTATATTTTTCTTGTACGGCTTCCTTGTATGCTTTCATAATCAAATCATGTCCTGCAAATGCTGAAATCATCATTAATAAGGTTGATTTTGGTGTATGAAAGTTTGTTATCATGGCATCAGCAATACTAAAGTCGTGTGGTGGAAAAATAAATTTATTTGTCCATCCTACATAAGGATTTACTGTATTTTCTGATGAAACAGAACTTTCTAAAGCTCTCATTACCGTTGTTCCTACCGCACAAACTTTATTTTTACCTCGTTTGGCTTTATTGATAATCTCAGTCTGGTCTTCTAAAATGAACATCTCTTCGCTGTCCATTTTGTGTTTTGACAAGTCCTCAACTTCTACGGGACTGAAAGTGCCTAAACCTACATGTAAAGTTACTTCTGCAAAATTTATTCCTTTGATTTCTAATCGTTTCATCAAATGTTTGGAGAAGTGTAATCCGGCCGTTGGAGCTGCAACAGCTCCTTCGTGTTTCGCGTAAATAGTTTGGTAACGCTCTTCATCTTCAGGTTCAACGGCTCTTGAAATATATTTTGGAAGTGGTGTTTGACCTAATTCTGTGAGTTTATTTCTGAATTCTTCGTAAGAACCATCATATAAAAAGCGGAGTGTACGTCCTCGGGAAGTAGTGTTATCAATTACTTCAGCAACCAAACTGTCGTCTTTTCCGAAGTATAATTTATTTCCAATACGTATTTTTCGAGCAGGATCTACAAGCACATCCCATAAACGCTGGTCTGCATTCAATTCACGAAGTAAAAACACTTCAATTTTTGCTTTTGTTTTCTCTTTATTACCATAGAGCCGAGCAGGAAAAACTTTGGTGTTGTTCAGTACAAAAACGTCACCATCGTCAAAATAATCGATGACATCTTTAAAAAGTTTATGCTCAATCAATCCTGTTTTTCGATGTACAACCATCAAACGTGCTTCATCGCGATTTTCACTCGGATATTCAGCCAATAATTCTTTAGGTAATTCAAAATTAAAATTTGATAATTTCATTGTGTGATGTATAAAACCGTATATTTTTCCATAAAAAGTCTGCAAATATACGTTTTCAAAATAGGCTTTGTCAAGTAATTATAAGATTATTTCTCAAGTGTAATGTTAAGCGATTGAAATTTAATATTTTATCTTATTATTTTCTCTCTATTCTTTAAAACTTGATATCAAACCCGTATTTTTGCGGAATGCACGTTTTAGGTTCCTATCTGACCTGATAATCCCAATGTTTTCGTCAGATAAAGGAACAAAAACCAATGTGAGTGTTCCAAATGAAGCTATCATGATTACTGTTATCCATTTCTACAATTAGGTATTACCTTGATCTTTGTAGGATGCAAAAGTAACCACAGAACTGTAAGAGAATTTCGAGTCGATTCATACGGCAGTCAGAAATTTCTGAATGTCCCCAGCTCCTAATCTGTACTCTTCAAAAGTTAGCTTTTGTTTCCGTACGAACAAAATAGTGTTTTTTTGAAACATTTTGAGTTGTTGTGATTTAGAATCTTAAAGCAGGGATTCTAAGGAATAGTAAGTTCATTTTAAATGTTTTTTCGATTTAATTCGAATCAATCTTTTTAGTCTTGTCTCAATGTATAAATTCAGTCAAGCAAAACATCTTTCGCCTATAAAATACAGCATTTTCGGATTTTAATTCGAGCTGAAGAGACCTCCATTGTTCTGAAAGACAATTATTTTTATCTTAAATCCGTAAGTAACATCGTTAAATAATTCGGATTGACTCCATTTCAATAATAAATACATATTTATTTTTTCAGTTCATTATTTATTTTCATATTTGTACTTTTGTGTTGAAACATAGTAAGCGAAGGCTTAGTATGTGAAACCAAAATTGCCTCCACAAGGTCGGCGAATTTCATTTCAAGGCTGTGGATACTTCACTAAAAATTAACTCTCATATACTCCGCAGAGCGGACTTTCTCTCCAATGCCGATAGAAATCACCGAAAAACATTGAAAATCAAAATCTAATAGATAAAAAAGATATGTAGTTAAATACTGAAATTGGTTTCTTTTTTCTCAATAATTAAGAAAGTTATTTCCTTTTGACAGAATACTAACTACCATGATTTTCGTAGTCTTTGCCGTTGCTCAAATGGGTGAAAAGACAATTCAGTAGTATGCCAGAGAACAAAAAATTGCACTTCGAGTTTGAGTCTGCACGACAATCTTTTTTATGAATAACTTGTAACTTTTAGATATTCTTCTTACCTTTGAGCGATTTATTTATCAAAAAATATATGGAAACTGTAAAAAATTATATTGAAGAAAACAAAGAACGATTTATTGATGAACTGATTCAACTTCTTAAAATTCCGTCGATTAGTGCCGACTCAGCATATTCGCAAGATGTAATAAACACAGCTGAAGCTGTGAAAAATGCTTTAGAAAAAGCAGGATGTGATACAGTCGAGATATGTGACACCCCAGGCTATCCTATTGTGTATGGTGAGAAAATTATAGACCCTGCATTGCCTACTGTTTTGGTGTATGGTCACTATGACGTACAACCTGCTGATCCTATTGATTTGTGGCATTCTGATCCTTTTGAGCCAGTGATTAAAACCACTGAAAAACATCCACAAGGGGCTATTTTTGCTCGTGGAGCTTGTGATGACAAGGGGCAGATGTATATGCACGTTAAAGCCTTGGAATATATGGTGAAAACGGGCAATTTACCTTGCAATGTGAAATTTATGATTGAAGGAGAAGAAGAGGTAGGTTCTGAAAGTTTGGGTTGGTTCGTAAAACGCAATCACGAAAAACTCAAAAACGACATTATTTTGATTTCCGATACAGGGATGATTGCTAATGATACACCTTCAATCACGACAGGGCTTCGTGGTATCAGCTATGTTGAGGTAGAAGTTACTGGACCTAATCGCGATTTGCATTCAGGGCTCTATGGCGGAGCTGTAGCAAATCCGATAAATATTTTGACAAAAATGATTGCTTCTTTACATGATGAGAATAAGCGAGTTACCATACCAGGATTCTATGATAAAGTAGAAGAACTCTCACAAGAGGAACGCAATGAAATGGCAAAAGCACCTTTTTCATTGGAGAATTATAAAAAAGCCTTGGACATTGAAGATGTTTATGGAGAGGAAGGCTATTCAACTAACGAACGCAACTCCATTCGTCCTACTTTGGATGTAAATGGTATTTGGGGAGGATATATTGGCGAGGGAGCCAAGACCGTTATTCCGAGTAAGGCATATGCTAAAATATCAATGCGATTAGTACCTAATCAAAATTGGGAAGAGATTACACAACTGTTCAAAGAGCATTTTGAGAGTATTGCTCCTGCAGGAGTCAAAGTGACTGTAAAGCCACATCATGGAGGGCAAGGATATGTAACGCCTACAAATTCAGTAGGGTATCAGGCGGCAGCAAAGGCCTATAAGCAATCTTTTGGTAAAGACCCAATTCCTGTGCGTTCAGGAGGAAGTATTCCGATTGTAGCTCTTTTTGAAAAAGAATTAGGTAGTAAATCTATTTTGATGGGGTTTGGTTTGGATAGTGATGCGATTCACTCGCCTAATGAACATTTTGGAGTTTTCAACTTCTTAAAAGGAATTGAAACTATACCATGGTTTTACCATTTTTTTGCGAAACCTAACGAATAGGTGTGATTTTAAAATGTTATAATTCAAAACTTTATAAGATTGTATAAAAACATCTTTGTAGGAATTGCGTGTCTATTTATTGATTTCGATTGTGGTCTGTTTTTGATATGCGATTTCTACAAGGGTGCTTCCGTTGGGTGACTTTACAATATTGATACATTCAGTAAATAAGCAATAAAAGGATTTTAAGCCTTGAAGCAGCATTGAATCCGTAATTCAATAAATCATAAAACTTAAAAATATGGCAGAGTTTATACGTATTTATAATGACAATCCGAATGAGAAAGAGATAGCGAAGGTGGTGGAGATTCTCCGCGAAGGTGGATTAGTTATTTATCCAACAGACACGGTCTATGGATTGGGATGTGACATTACTAACACCAAGGCTTTGGAAAAAATAGCTCGTTTCAAAGGAATAAAGTTGGAGAAAGCAAATTTTTCATTCGTTTGTGCCGATTTAAGCAATCTTTCTGATTATGTTAAGCAGATTGATAGTTCTACGTTTAAAATATTAAAGAAAGCTTTGCCTGGGCCTTATACATTTATTCTTCCCGGCAGTAATAATCTTCCGAAAGATTTTAAGAAGAAAAAGACGGTAGGAATCCGTATTCCCGATAATAATATAGTCCGTATCATCGTTGAAAGGCTTGGAAACCCGATTGTGTCCACTTCTATCTATGATGAGGATGATTTGATTGAGTATACTACCGACCCTGAACTTATTTTTGAAAAATGGCAAAACAGGGTCGATGCCGTTATCGACGGAGGATACGGTGATAACGTGGCTTCGACCGTTATAGATTTATCAGGTGATGAACCCGTTGTAGTTCGTGAGGGCAAGGGAAGTGTAGACATTTTTTAATATCTACACTTCAATACTAACTGATTTATTACCTGTATTTTTACCTTCTTCAAAGTAAAAATCAATACGTCCCAACTGAATTCCAAAGCAACCCACTTGGTTTACTAAGGTGGTGTTCCCCTTTTTGTTTGTTACTAAAGTAGGCTCAGTTAAGAACGTATGTGTATGTCCGCCTATGATGAGGTCTATATGTGACGTTTCTTCTGCAATTTTAAGGTCGTAGATTTGATTTTTTCTATCTACGTAATCATATCCTAAATGAGAAAGACAAATTACTAAGTCACATTTTTCTTCTTCTTTGAGTTTACGCTCCATATCCAATGCGATTTCCAAAGGATCTAAATAAACAGTTTCTTTGTAATTCTGTTTGCTGACCAAATTTTCTAATTTTACCCCCAGTCCGAAAACTCCAATGCGGATACCATCAACCACATACACTTTGTAAGGATTTGTGTGTCCGTCCATTAGAGTATTTGAAAAATCGTAGTTTGAGATTAAGAAATCAAATTTAGCATGAGGCAATTGAGCGTACAGTCCATCAATTCCATTATCAAAATCATGGTTTCCAATGGTAGAGGCGTTGTATCCCATCATGGACATTAACTTAAATTCGAGTTCTCCTCCATAGAAATTGAAGTAAGGAGTTCCTTGAAAAATATCTCCAGCATCAAACAGTAATGTGTTTGGGTTTTCACGACGAATTTGTTCAACTAAATAAGCCCTTCGTGCTACGCCTCCACGATTTGGGTTCTTAGGAGCATTGGCAGGTTGTGGGTCGATATGGCTATGCGTATCGTTTGTGTGTAAAATAGTGATTTTCTTTATATTATCAGGCTTCATTGCTAACGACAAACCTCCCAACCCCACAAATAAGGACGAAGCTCCCACATTGCGTATAAAAACTCTTCTCTTCATAATTTCTTTTCTTTTCTATGATTGCGATTCTGCTATTTACAATTTATTTTGTAGTTGAAAAATTTTGTGTTCTGACCAAAGTCATCTACCGCAAAGGTATGAATTTATTGTAGAAAATTCAATAAGTACTTTTGTTTTTTTTATGTTTTCTTTTTGAAAGCGTCGTTTACGGGTTATTTTTCCTTAAATCGAATGGACACTAAAAAGTAATGCGGAATGAGAAAGTGCGTACCGAAACGTTCGGGAGCAATATCTGACTGGGCAACTTCACAGTATGAGCCAGAGCCATCAGGATTGATTTTCGGGGTAATGATAGCAAAAATAGCAGTAGCTTTATTGGTGTCAGACGTAAAAAACCATTCATTTGATGAACCAAAGAAATCCTTTAAAACGTACATATCCGATTCGCTTTTCAAATCAAAATATACTTTTTTACTACCAAAGCGTTCACCTCGCAAAAATCCTTTAAATTTACCGTCTGCCATTTTAAAGAAGAATGTAAGGGGCAAAGTATTGGATTGATTTCTGAAATAATCAGACTCCGAACCATCAAATAGTGTTTCTGTTCTTACAAGGTTTCCGTTTTCATACTCTGAAATTGTAACTTCATAATGTTTGCCTTTGATAGTAGTCCCGTGAAAGGTAAGGGTTTGGATGTAGATATTTTCAAAATCTAATAAAGCTTGTACCTCTTTGTTTTCACTGCCATAGACGGAAGTTACTTTTATTTTTTCCTGTCCGAAAGTAATGCTTAAAAAGGCGATGCATAGTAAAAATGTAAATCTCTTCATAAAATATTTAGGTATTGTTGTATAAAGCGTTGATAGTTAAATAATAAGGTTGTGATTTTGTGAAATATAAATAACGGTAGAGTTATGCTCCACAGATTCTTAAAGCACAAATATAGTAAAAAAGGTGCCAAATCCTACAGAAAACAGAATTGTATTCGTAAAGAATTTCACTGACAATTTATATGTAACCATAATTTGTTTTGTAAAGATAGTCTACTAATGATTTACCGAAATATTTTATTTTTTCGTTATATTGCTCAAATTAAGAAGATTATCTTCAAAAAGTGTTGTCGTTTCTGGTTTGTTTTAATGTACAAATCAAATTTGAATAATCGTTTTACAAAACTTTACTAATGCTAAAATACTAATGTTATGATTGTATTGTTTTTTTATATTTCATCTGATTTATTGTTCTGTAAATCAATCAATAATAAAAAAGTTAAATCCAAATATCGACAAAAAAATGTCAAAAAAAATTGTTTTTACCACTTTTTATTGTTACTTTGCGTGTTGATTTTAAAATTTTGAGCAAAATGAATGAAGTTACCCGTTTGTTTGATATTCCGTATTATCAGCTAAAAAACTTTCCTTTGGAAGATGCTTTTGTAACAAAATACGACGGAAAATGGGAAAAAACGTCCACTGAAACCTATATTCAAAAAATAAATCAAGTTAGTCGAGGTTTGCTACGTTTAGGAGTGGAAAAAGATGATAAAATAGCAGTCATTTCATCCAATAATCGCACTGAGTGGCACGTTTTAGATATGGGTATTTTGCAAATAGGTGCTCAAAACGTACCCGTCTATCCAACTATTTCATTGGAAGATTACGAATATATCTTCAATCACGCAGAATGTAAATATTGCTTTGTTTCTGATAAACAATTGCTTGATAAAATTACCTCAATTCAAGATAAATTACCTCATTTGAAAGGGATTTACACCTTTGACACTGTTCCTTATGCACACAGTTGGAAAGAAATTTTAAACTTGGGTGTTGATGAAAGTAACCAACCCGAAGTTGAAAATTATAAAAAACAAATTCATGGAACAGATTTAGCTACCATCATATACACTTCAGGAACAACAGATCGTCCGAAAGGGGTGATGTTGTCACATAAAAACATAATTTCCAATGTGTTAAACTGTGAAGACAGGCTTCCCATAAAAGCAGGTTCTCGTTGTTTGAGTTTTTTGCCTGTATGCCATATTTTTGAACGTATGCTGACATATTTCTATCAGTATAATTTCATGCGAATTCATTTTGCTGAATCCATTGAAAAAATGGGAGAAAATATTAAGGAAGTAAAACCCCATTTGATGACAGTCGTTCCACGTTTACTTGAAAAGGTATATGATAAGATTTATACCAAAGGTACGGAACTCTCTGGCATTAAAAAGAAATTATTTTTCTGGGCTTTGGATTTGGGCTTTGCATATAAACCTTATGGAGCGAATGGCTTCTGGTATGGTTTTAAATTGGGAATTGCTCGTAAATTGATATTCAAAAAGTGGCAGGAGGCCTTGGGGGGAGAACTGCAATTGATTGTATCGGGAAGTGCCGCATTGCAAAATCGTTTAAATCGAGTATTTTGTGCTGCAGGATTGAATATCGTTGAAGGATATGGACTTACAGAAACATCTCCCGTAATTTCTGTGAATCGAAAATCAGGTAAATATTTGAAAATAGGCACTGTAGGAAAACCTATCAACAATGTTGAGGTGAAAATTGCTGAAGACGGCGAAATTCTTTGTAAAGGAGACAACGTGATGTTAGGTTACTTTAAAGATCCTCAAATGACTGCACAGGCTATTGTTGATGGTTATTTCCATACAGGAGATATTGGGGAGTTGGACAAAGAAGGATTTTTAAAAATCACCGACCGTAAGAAAGAAATTTTCAAAACATCGGGAGGAAAGTACATTACGCCACAACGCATTGAAAGTCTTTTGAAACAATCCAGATTCATTGAACAAGCTATGGTGGTGGGTGAGGGAGAAAAGATGCCTGCGGCAATCATTCAATTGAATTTCCCTTTCGTAAAAGAATGGGCAAAACGTCGTGGAATTAATCTTGAAAGTAGCAATGAGCAAATAATAGCCAACAAAAAATTATTTGACCGAATTAGAAAAGAGGTTGAGCGGGCTAACGAGAATTTAGGGCAATGGGAGAAGATCAAAGTTTTTGGACTTACACCCGATGAGTGGAGCATTGACGCAGGGCATCTGACCCCAACTTTGAAACTAAAACGTCGTATTATTAAAGAAAAATATTCCGAACTTTATAAATCGTTCTACGCTTAGTTTAAAAGTTTAACGACCAACAAATAGAGTTTCACCTGAATTTCTGGCTGGTAAAGATTTTTGTATGCAAAGATAGTATACAATCTCAAGCCAACTACAAGAAAATATAACAACTGTACGTGAAAGAGATAACTGATATTTCCAAATTCAAAGCCTCCAAGGGAAGTGTTATTACCATCGGAACATTTGATGGGGTGCATTTGGGGCATCAAAAAATTATTCGAAAGTTGGTGGAAGAAGCTAACCAAAGAGATTGGTACTCAACCATTTTTACTTTTTTTCCACATCCGAGAATGGTAGTACAACACTGTAATGATTTGAAATTGATCTATACCTTGGAAGAGAAAAGTCAGAAGTTGTCTACGTTAGGTATAGACCAATTGATAACCCATCCGTTTGATGAAAAATTTTCACAAATGTCGGCTCGGGAATTTGTGGAGGAGTTTTTAGTTAAAACTCTGAATATGAAAAAAGTAGTGATTGGGTACGATCATCGCTTTGGGCGAAATCGAACAGCTGATATTGATGATATGCGTCAATTTGGAGTACAATACGGATTTGAAGTAGAAGAAATTTCAGCAAAGGAAATAAACGAAGTATCGGTTAGTTCTACCAAAATACGCGAAGCCTTAGCTCAAGGCGATGTGAAGAAAGCATGGGACTACCTTGGAAGCCCTTTTTTGATTACCGGACAAGTTGTTCACGGCATGAAACTTGGTAGGGAAATAGGTTTCCCCACAGCTAATATTCAGGTAGATTTTCCGTACAAGCTAATTCCCAAAGATGGTATTTACATCGTTTATAGCATCATCAGTGGCAAAAAGATATATGGCATGATGAGTATCGGAAAGAATCCAACTATACCAGGCAAAGAGCCTTCTATCGAAGTGTTTTTCTTTGATTTTGATAAAGATATATACGGAGAAACCCTACAAATCTATTTTTTACAATACCATCGCACTGAACAAAAATTTGATTCAATAGAAGCATTAAAAGCTCAGTTGCAACAAGATGAAATTATTTCGAGGAAGTTTATCAGCACCTTAAAAGATTTCTAAATAATCGTTTTTTCGCAGAATTTGATTTTGTTGATATTATTACTTCAAGAATCCAAATTTTAGAAGTTCTGTATCTCTATTTTTTAAAATAAACTTTTGAAAAATAAGGTCAGTTAGCACAAGAATTTGTCTTCGTTGTTGAATGTTATGGTTAAATAAGCAACATTATGAAAGCAACCTATATTGTAAAAGCCTATCGTACGGCTGTTGGAAAAGCTCCTCGTGGATTGCTTCGTTTCAAGCGTCCCGACGAGTTAGCGGCTGAAACTATTGCCTATATGATTTCACAAATGACTGATTTTGATAAAACTATGATTGATGATGTCATTGTAGGGAGTGCTGTTCCCGAGGCAGAGCAAGGGCTAAATGTGGGAAGGATTATTTCCTTAATGGGTTTGCAGACCGACCAAGTGCCTGGGATGACCATTAATCGATATTGTGCATCGGGACTAGAAAGTGTTGCTATTGCAATGGCAAAAATTCAGTCTGGTATGGCAGACTGCATCATAGCAGGAGGGGTGGAAAGTATGAGTTATATCCCTTTTGGAGGATACCGTCCTTCACCCGATTATAAATCAGTTATGCAAGGGAATGAAGATTTCTATTGGGGAATGGGACTTACCGCCGAAAAAGTAGCTTGTCAGTTTAATATCTCGCGAGAAGATCAAGATATGTTCGCGTTTCAATCGCATCAAAAGGCAGTCAAAGCTCTGACCGAAAAACGATTTGAGGGTCAGATAGCACCTATTCAAGTAGAGGAAGTGCTACTTAGAAATGGGATTCGTACCGCACGAACATACACCTTTAAAACTGATGAAGGGCCACGTAGTGATACCTCATTAGAGGCATTAGCAAAACTAAAACCTGTTTTTGCAAAAGGAGGTAGTGTTACGGCAGGAAACTCTTCCCAAACAAGTGATGGAGCTGCTTTTTTGTTGCTGATGAGTGAGGAATTAGTCAAAAAACTGAATATTAATCCTATAGCTCGATTGATAACATATGCCGTTGCAGGTGTACCACCAAGTATTATGGGGATTGGGCCTGTTAAAGCTATTCCTAAGGCTTTGAAACAATCAGGGTTACAACTCAGTGACATTCAAATGATTGAGTTGAATGAGGCCTTCGCGGCACAAACCTTAGCAGTAATTCGAGAATTGGATTTGAATCCTGAAATTATTAATGTGAATGGAGGAGCGATAGCTTTAGGACATCCGTTAGGGTGTACGGGAGCAAAACTCTCAGTGCAACTATTTGATGAAATGAAACGCCGTAACCAGAAGTATGGAATGGTTTCTATGTGTGTGGGTACAGGTCAGGGAGCAGCCGGAATTTTTGAGGTTTTTTAGGAGTTAAATATTTTCTGAAATATGATGGATATATTTTCTGACATAACTATTGAAAATCAGCAAGTTAATTTACATTTGCCCAATGGAATTTCTTTGTATTTAAAACGAGAAGACAAAAATCATCCGTTTGTATCAGGGAATAAACTTAGGAAGTTGAAATACAATATTTTAGAAGCTAAAAAACAGCAAAAAAATACATTACTCACTTTCGGAGGAGCTTATTCTAATCATATTGCCGCTACTGCTGCTGCAGGACAGTTGATGGGATTGAAAACCATCGGTGTCATTCGTGGGGAAGAGTTGTGCGACAAAATTCATGAAAATCCAACCCTAAGATTTGCACAGCGTTGTGGTATGGAATTTCGATTTGTAACCCGAACTGAATATCGATTAAAAGACAGCTTAGAGTTTTTAAATAATTTGTTACACAATTATGGTACAGATGTTTATGTGTTACCAGAGGGAGGGACAAACATTCTGGCTGTACAGGGTTGTCAAGAAATTTTGATTTCCGATGATGCTTCATTTGATGTAATTTGCACAGCCGTTGGTACGGGAGGAACTATGGCAGGATTGATAAACAGCAGTTTTCCACATCAGAAGGTTTTGGGGTTTCCTGCTTTGAAAGGAAAATTTTTAGAAGAAGTCATTAAAAAATATGTTTCAAAAAACAATTGGAAGCTCATACACGATTACCATTTTGGCGGATATGCAAAGATTAACGATGATTTAATACGATTTTTGAATAACTTTAACGAAAAAACCAATATTTCTTTAGACCCAATTTATGTGGGTAAAATGATTTTTGCTATTTTTGCCCTCGCAAACCAGGGGTATTTTGAACCGAATACAAAAATACTTGCGATTCACACAGGAGGTTTGCAAGGAATTGCAGGATTTAATGAGAGGAGATTAAGGAAAAGTAAAGAAATCTTGAATTATGTTTAAAAAAATACTATTTTTGTTGGCGTTTTTGTCGATTTTAGTGTCTTGTTCTTCAAGATATTACAAAAATCCGAAAAATCCCAAAAAAGTAACTCATCGAGGACAACGTCCTATGCCTAAAAATATTGACAAGAAGACTAGAGAACTTGTCAATGAGAAATTAAAGAAATACGAAAGTTCGGAGGAAATATATCATGAAATTCCACCAGCAATGCCTGTGACAACTGCTGTAACACTCAAATATATAGAGGATTACAAAGAAATTTCAATGGTAGAAATGCAACGTTATAGAATTCCAGCAAGTATTACTTTAGCTCAAGGAATCTTAGAAAGTGCTTCAGGGCAAGGACGTTTAGCACGGTATGGCAATAATCATTTCGGAATCAAGTGTCATTCTGCTTGGAAAGGTAAAACGATTACTCATGATGATGATGAAAAGGGAGAATGTTTCCGCCGTTATAAATATGCTTTTGAATCGTTTGAAGACCATTCACAGTTTCTGGTAAATCGCAGTCGCTATGCTTCGTTGTTCACTTTAGCCATCAACGATTATGAAAAATGGGCTCATGGACTCAAAAAAGCAGGATATGCCACCGATCCTCAATATGCTCAAAAGTTGATTGCTATCATTAAGCGTTATAAACTCTATGAGTATGACAATCTTGTGATCAAGGCTGATAATCAAGGAATTGCTATTACAGACGCTTTGCGTACCCAACAGACTCAAAAAGACAGCGTTAAAGCAGTTGAACCAGTGATTCAGCCTGTAGAGACATTTGCAAAACCATCAACTGAAGGAAGTCCAGTTTACTATGTGGTACAAGCAGGGGATACGCTTTACAAAATTTCGAGAGAACAAAAAGTGCCTGTTAACCAGATTATGAAACTTAATAATTTGAATGACATTACAAGTAATAATTTACAAGTAGGTCAGGAATTGAGGTTAAATTAAATCCATGAATTTCAGACAATTAAAAGAGTATCTTGTCTATAAATTAAGTGAGAAATACGAATCGAGGGAACTACAATCCCTCTATTTTCTTTTGTTAGAATTTTATACGAATTCTTCTCGAACTGAAGTACATCTGTATCCCGATAAAGATCTTTCTGTCGATGAAAAGCAGTGTATTTTGACCGCAATTGATGAACTTTTTATTGAAAAACCCATTCAATATATTTTTGGAGAAACTTTCTTCTTCGGAAATCGTTTCTTTGTAAATGAAGATGTACTGATTCCACGGCAGGAAACCGAGGAGTTGGTAGCTTGGATTCTTGATGAAACCTCTGAAAATCAACAATACAATATATTGGATATAGGGTGTGGCAGTGGGTGTATTTCTATTTCAATTGCTAAAGAAAGACTTGCTTCAAAGATTAGTGCCTTGGATATTTCACAAAAGGCTCTTAGTATAGCTCAAAAAAATGCAGTAGAAAATGGAGTCTCTGTCCGTTTTATACATCAAGATATTTTACAAACAGACACCCTGTTACATACATACGACATTATCGTGTCGAACCCCCCATATGTTCGCAATTTGGAAAAACAAGAAATGAAGCAAAATGTATTGGGTTATGAACCTCATTTGGCTTTGTTTGTAAGCGATGAAAATCCACTTATCTTCTACGAGAAAATAGCTGATTTGGCTCAGAAATCACTAGCCCCCAAGGGAAAACTTTTTTTTGAAATTAATCAATATTTAGGAATTGAGACTGTTAACATGTTATATGCCAAAGGCTTTTCCGAGGTTCAGTTGCGCAACGATTTGCATGGCAATCCAAGGATGATAAAGGCTATGTTATAGCTTTTTTTCGTAACAGTTAATATAGTTGTTTGCGGTATGCATCTATTGCTTTTTTTACTGAACCATTTTCTTTTAAAAGTTGTTCAGCAATGGGGTAATCTGTTTGGAGTTCATCCATAACAAATCGGATACCTCTATCCACTAATTTGTGGTTGTTTAATTGCATATTGACCATTTTATTACCTTTCACCCGACCAATTTTAATCATAAGAGCGGTTGAGATCATGTTAAGTACTAACTTTTGAGAAGTACCACTTTTCATTCGAGTGCTTCCTGTGACAAATTCAGCACCTACATTTATTTCGATAGGAATATCGACCTCTTTGGAAAGCGGAGCGTTTGGATTATTGATTATACAAGCTGTGAGCAATCCATTTTTACGGGCTTCTCGTACGCCACCAATCACGTAAGGAGTACTTCCAGAAGCAGCTATACCAATTACACAATCGTTTGGAGTAGGGGAGTATGGAGTAATGTCCTTCCAAGCCTGTAAAGGATCGTCTTCAGCAAATTCGACAGCTTTTCGGATAGCGGAGTCGCCACCTGCAATAAGTCCTATTATTCGATCGTGGGGCATTCCGTAGGTTGGAGGTATTTCAGAGGCATCAAGGATTCCAAGGCGTCCGCTGGTTCCTGCTCCAATGTAAAAAAGCCGTCCGCCTTGTTCAAAACGAGGAATTAGGGCGGTCACTAATTTTTCAATTTGAGGAATGGCTAAAGCAACCATTTCGGGTACTTTTCGGTCTTCGTTATTCATGTTATGGAGCAAAGAATTGACGTCCATTTCTTCAAGATTATCATAAGCCGAAGTCTCCTCCGTAATTTTTCGATATAAACTCATTGAGGTTCCATTTTGTATGGCAAATATAGGAATAAATTTAGCAAAATAGAAAATTATGTAAAAAGAAAAAGCCACTCTTAAAGAGTAGCTTTTCTAAAAAATCAGTCTATTTAATATGAACAAATTATGCTTTTGCTCCTGGGGCCCATGATGAGCATAACATTTCAGCAGATGCTTTTGCTGGATGAGCACACTGTGCAGTCTTGAAACGAACGCATGTACCACAACTGATAGCATCTTTCGCTGCTACTGTCATATCGAAGCTGTCACAAGTATATTTAGCTTCTACTTTTGTATGGTGAACACTACATACATTATTTTCCTGTAAATTTTGGCAGTTTACACAACCGTTTGTCAATCTGATAGCCATAACCTTTTATTTTTTAATTCAACATTATTTTAACTTCTAAATTCTGATGCAAAGGTACGATGAAATGAATATAGAAACAATTTAAATAACTGAAAATGAGTTATATGTATTTAGATTGTTTACAGTTAAAACTTATTTATAAAAGGTATAAATTAAACTAAGTTCGAAACTCAATGTGTTTGTGATAATTAGATTTGATGCATTTTCTTTTATCTCTGATTAACGAGGATACGAACGTTGAGTTTCTAAACTATTTCACAGGCGTTCCATTGGAAATTTGATCCGCATCAGGGTTTAGGAATACAAATTGTCCTGTTGTATTTTCAACCATTAAAATCATTCCTTGGCTTTCTATACCACGCAATTTTCTTGGAGCTAAGTTAACCAAAACGGTTACTTTCTTGCCGATAATATCTTGTGGATTGAAACTTGTGGCGATTCCAGAAACGATGGTGCGAACATCAATTCCTGTGTCTACTTTTAAAATTAATAATTTGTCAGCTTTAGGCATTTTTTCTGCCTCTAAAATAGTTCCGATACGGATGTCCATTTTTGCAAAATCTTCGTATGAAATCAATTCTTTTTGAGGTTCAATATTGCCTACAACTTGTGCTTTATTTGCTGATTTCGTAGCTTCCAAACGGGCTAATTGTTTTTCAACAGCATCATCTTCAATCTTTTCAAATAACAAAGCAGATTTCCCTAACGTGTGATTAGCAGGAATGATATGTTGATCTATTTCGATACTGTTCCATGTTGGTTTTGTCTGTAAATTGTTAAAGTTAAGCATGTTGCATAGTTTTTCAGCTGTAAAAGGCAAAAAAGGTTCACTTAAGACAGCTAAAGCTCCTGCAACTTGCAAAGCGATATACATTTGTGTTTTTACACGCTCAGGATTCTCTTTGATAAGTTTCCAAGGTTCTTCATCAGCGAGATATTTGTTTCCCAAACGAGCTAAATTCATTAACTCTTGTGATGCCTCACGGAAGCGATAGGATTCCAAAGAGTTAGATATTATGTTCGGGAATTCTTTCAACGTAGCTAATACCTGTAAATCTGTGTTCGAAAATTCATTTGGTGTTGGTACATTTCCGTTGTAATATTTTTGTGTTAAAACCATCACTCTATTTATGAAATTTCCGTAAATAGCTACTAATTCATTATTATTTCGTGCTTGAAAATCCTTCCAAGTGAAGTCGTTATCTTTGGTTTCAGGTGCATTGGCTGTTAAAACATAACGCAATACATCTTGCTGATTTGGAAAGTCTTGCAGATACTCATGTAGCCAAACAGCCCAGTTTTTAGATGTAGAAAGTTTATCGCCTTCTAAATTTAAAAATTCGTTGGCAGGTACGTTTTCGGGCAAAATATACGACCCTTCGGCTTTCAACATGGCAGGGAAAATGATACAATGGAATACAATATTGTCTTTACCAATGAAATGGACTAATTTTGTGCCTTTATCTTTCCAATAGGGTTTCCAGTCTTTACCTTCTCGTTCTGCCCATTCAATGGTTGAAGAGATGTAGCCGATGGGAGCATCGAACCAAACGTAAAGTACTTTACCTTCAGCACCTTCCACGGGGACCGGAATTCCCCAATCCAGGTCGCGTGTGACTGCACGTGGTTTCAACTCATCGTCTAACCAACTTTTTACTTGTCCGTAAACGTTTGGCTTCCAGTCTTTTTTATGACCTTTCAAAATCCATTCTTCGATGAATTTTTGGTATTTGTTCAAGGGTAAAAACCAGTGTTTGGTTTCACGCATGGTAGGAGTAGTACCTGTGATAGATGATTTTGGATTGATTAAGTCTGTGGCATTTAAGGAACTACCACATTTTTCACATTGATCACCATACGCCTCAGGATTGTTGCATTTTGGGCAAGTGCCTATCACAAAACGGTCGGCTAAGAATTGCTGTGCTTTTTCGTCATAGAGTTGTTGTGATACTTCCTCTATAAAATCATTTTGGTCATAGAGTTTTTTGAAAAAATCAGCCGCTGTTTTGTGGTGTATGGGTAGAGAAGTTCGGGAATAATTGTCGAATGAAATTCCGAAATCTTCAAAAGATTGTTTGATGATAGCATGATATTTGTCGATAACTTCTTGTGGAGTGATTCCCTCTTTTTTTGCTTTAATAGAGATAGCTACACCGTGCTCATCGCTTCCGCAAATGAAGGCTACATCGTTGTTTTTCAGACGTTGATAACGTGCGTAGATGTCCGAAGGAACGTATACTCCTGCTAAATGTCCGATATGAATGGGGCCATTGGTGTAGGGCAATGCCGCTGTGATTGTAATTCTTTTTGCCATGTTTCTTTTGAATATAACTATGAGTTGGCAAAGATAGTGTATATTTAAAAATAGTCAAAAAATATTTTTCTGATAAAGATCACTTAGATTCAACCCTCAAGCATATTTTTTTACATTTAATTTTCGCATTTCGTAATTGATTTCGTATTTTTGCCGAATTGAACTCATTTTAAAAAAGTTGTAAGCCTTGACTTACGAGAAAATATGCAATTTGAATTACTAAAAACAGACGAAAAAACGAAGGCTCGAGCAGGAAAAATCACCACAGACCATGGAGTGATTGAAACCCCTATATTTATGCCAGTAGGTACAGTAGCATCGGTGAAAGGGGTGCATCAGCGAGAACTCAAAGAGGACATCAATCCGGATATTATTTTAGGAAACACCTACCATCTGTATTTACGTCCGCAAACTGCGATTTTAGAAAAAGCAGGGGGCTTACATAAGTTCATGAATTGGGACAGAAATATTCTAACCGATAGCGGGGGGTATCAGGTCTATTCTTTGGCGGCCAACCGAAAAATTAAAGAAGAGGGTGTAAAATTTAAAAGTCATATTGATGGGTCATACCATTTTTTTTCACCTGAAAATGTGATGGAAATTCAGCGCAGTATTGGAGCAGATATCATCATGGCATTTGATGAATGTACTCCCTATCCTTGTGATTATCAATATGCAAAACGTTCATTGGCGATGACGCATCGTTGGCTTGACCGCTGTATTTCTCATTTGGAAAAAGTACCTCCCAAATATGGCTATTCTCAGAGTTTATTCCCTATTGTACAAGGTTCGGTGTATAAAGATTTACGCCAACAATCAGCGGAATACATTGCTTCCAAAGGAGCCGACGGAAATGCGATTGGCGGATTGTCCGTAGGAGAACCTGCGGAGGAAATGTATGCAATGACCGAAGTAGTTTGTGATATTCTCCCTAAGGATAAGCCTCGTTATTTGATGGGAGTAGGAACTCCTATCAATATATTAGAAAACATATCGTTAGGGGTTGATATGTTCGATTGTGTGATGCCAACGCGGAATGCTCGAAATGGTATGCTTTTTACCTCACAAGGGGTTATTAATATCAAAAATAAAAAATGGGAAGATGATTTTTCACCCATTGATCCTGATGGACATACGTTTGTGGATGTGCAGTATACCAAAGCCTATTTGCGACATCTTTTTGCTGCCAATGAATATCTTGGTAAACAAATTGCTTCGATTCACAACTTAGGATTTTACCTTTGGTTAGTTCGAGAAGCCAGACGACGCATCTTGGCCGGTGATTTCAGCATTTGGAAAGAACAAATGATACGACAAATGAGTACCCGCTTGTAAGTATGGTTATTATTGAAATAAAATGAGTATGAAGATATTAGATTGGTACATATTAAAACGCTATTTAGCCACATTTTTTACGCTTATCATTCTTTTTATTCCTATTGGAATTGTAGTGGATTTGTCGGAAAAAGTGGATAAGATGATAAGTCGGAATGCACCTATTGACGAAATTTTGATTTATTACGCAAGTTTTACTATCTATTTTGCCAACATTTTATTTCCAATTTTCTTATTTTTATCTATCATATGGTTTACCTCCAAGTTAGCTAATAACACTGAAATTATTGCAATACTTGGTTCAGGAATTTCATTCAATCGATTTTTGAAGCCTTATCTCATCGGAGCTACAATCATTTCGATCATTGTTTTCTTTATGGGGATGTTCATAACCCCTGCAGCCAGTAAGATTTATAATGAGTTCTACGATAAATATTTAGGAAGTAAGAATACTACCAGTGTGACTGATTTGTACAACCAGTTCTCCGAAAATGACTATCTCTACGTGAGTTCATTCAACTATGAAACCAAAACAGGATATAACTTTTCAGTAGAGCATTTTGACGGAGTACACTTGAAACACAAAATTATGGCACAATCCATTAAGTGGATCGAAAATGACAGTGTAAAAACATATCGTTTAACGGATTACGTCAAAAGAACACTCACTGAACAAGGGGAGATTTTAGAAAAAAGATATGAGCTTGACACCTTGTTTGCTTTTACTATTGACGATTTGATGCCTGTTGAATATGCTGCTGAAAGCAAAAATATTTTTGAACTTGACAAATTTATTGAACGAGAAAAAATGAAGGGTTCTCCTAATATAAATCTTTATTTATTAACGAAATATCGTCGTTGGGGATTGATGTTTACGGCATTCATTCTTACGTTCATTGGAGTAGCGGTTTCTTCTGTAAAACGCAGAGGGGGAATGGGAGCAAACTTAGCGTTTGGAATCGCTATTGGATTTATATTTATATTTTTTGATCGTGTTTTTGGAACACTTGCCGAAACCTCGGGAATATCCCCATTGACAGCAGTCATCATCCCAAATGCGATTTTTTTAGCATTAGCATTATATTTACTTAGGACTATAAAGCATTAATAATTAAATAGATATGAAGTGATGAACTTTAAATTATATCGTAAAAATGATGTGGATTATTTGAACAACTTTTTTAGTATATGATTTATGCCGTTCTTTTTATATGATTTTCACCATATTTATTTGCAGAACCCCTTTTTTTTCCTTAAACTTGCAGTCTAATTTCACAAAAAATGCTTACCTTTGTAGGCTATTGATATATAAAAAAATAAAGTAATACACATAAGATAATATGGGCTTTTTTGATTTCTTAACAGAAGAAATAGCGATAGATTTAGGAACAGCGAATACGTTAATTATCCACAATGACAAGGTCGTGGTTGATAGTCCCTCAATAGTGGCACAAGATCGAACCACCAGCAAAATCATCGCTGTGGGTAAAGAAGCACGATTGATGCAAGGAAAAACGCATCCCAATATTAAGACTATACGTCCGTTGAAGGATGGAGTTATTGCTGATTTCGACGCATCAGAACAGATGATTAGTATGCTAATTCGTAGTATTCCTGCATTGAAAAAACGTTTTTTCTCACCTTCGTTGCGTATGGTAGTTTGTATTCCCTCGGGGATTACAGAGGTGGAAACCCGTGCTGTACGCGAATCTTGTGAGCGCGTGAACGGAAAAGATATTTATTTGATTCATGAACCCATGGCAGCCGCTATTGGTATTGGGTTGGATATTATGCAACCCAAAGGAAATATGATTATAGATATTGGAGGGGGAACTACAGAAATTGCTGTAATTGCCTTAGGGGGAATTGTCTGTGATAAATCAGTGAAAATTGCAGGGGATATTTTTAATTCTGATATCGTGCATTACATGCGTACGCAGCATAACTTATATGTAGGGGAAAGTACGGCTGAGAATATCAAAATTACCATTGGAGCAGCCACTGAAGATTTAGAATCTCCCCCTGATGATTTGAGTGTGCAAGGTCGTGATTTGCTAACAGGAAAGCCAAAACAGGTACAAGTATCCTACCGTGAGATGGTTAAGGCTTTGGATAAATCCATCTTGCGTATTGAGGATTCGATTATGGAAACCCTTTCGCAAACGCCTCCAGAGTTAGCAGCTGATATTTACAACACAGGAATTTATATGGCTGGTGGAGGAGCTATGCTTCGTGGTTTAGACAAGCGTATTTCTCTCAAAACTGATTTACCTGTGTATGTTGCTGAAGATCCATTGCGAGCTGTAGTTCGTGGAACGGGAATTACACTCAAAAATATCAATAAATTCAGAAGTATTCTCTTGAAATAGTAAATGAGGTTCCGTGAATCTATATTTCATATAGAGATGAAAGTTTTGTTTTTCAGCAGGAATTTATTGTTTTGAATATATCCTGCTGATATGCAAATATAAATGAAGGAAATTTGTCTGAGTTTTTGTTCTTGGTGAGCGTTCGCCATTGGAGTATAACATTGTCTCTGGCAAGTTACGTCTAATGTAAAATCAAATAAACAATCAAATAAATTTTATATTTTTACGAAATTATGCAACAAATCATTTTGTTTTTTATACGTAAGAAAAATTTTTTCATGTTTTTGTTGCTTTTTTCTTTTTCTATATCATTGATTTTCAGGGATAATTTTTATCCCCAAAGTAAATTCATCAATTCAGCAAATGCTGTTTCTGGTACATTCTATCGATTTACAAATTATTGGCGTCAGTATTTTGATCTGCGTACTCAGAATGAAATGCTTAGCGAAGAAAATAGAGAACTTCGTAGGCAATTGTTGGCAATGCAACAGTACGGAAGTCGTTATGTTTTTATGGATTCACTGCAGTTTTTTGATTCTTTGAAATATGAAGTTAGAAAGGCTAATGTAATCAGGAATAGCTTTTTACATAGTAAAAACTACATGACCATTGACAGAGGAGCGAAAGATGGCATTACCCAAGATATGGGAGTTATCTCTTCTAAAGGAATTGTTGGAATCATTGAAAATACGGGAAACCGTTTTTCGACCGTGCAAAGTGTTTTGAATACCAAATCAGCATTAAATGCTATGGTTAAGAACTCAGGACATTTTGGTTCTTTGAAATGGAACGGAGATAGAATTAATGTTGTGCAATTAGTTGATATACCAAATATTGCACCTATTCAAGAAGGAGATACTGTTATAACGGGAGGAATGTCAAACATTTTTCCAAAAGGGATTCCCGTAGGGAAAATTGCAGCTATTAACAGAAGTCAGATGGACAATTCATATGTGATTGATGTGGAACTTTTCACCGATATGGCAAAGATTGATTTTGTGTATATCATTGAAAATAAGGATAAACAAGAGATTCATAATTTAGAAAACCAGATCTCCTATGAATAATATTTTTATAAAGAATACTGTATTGTTTGTCGTGCTACTGCTATTGCAGGTTCTTATTTTTAATAATATTAGTTATTGGGGGTATGTTAATCCGATGGTCTATCTGTTGTTTATCATTTTATCTCCTTATCGAGAAAACAGAGTTCCTTTTCTGTTTGCATCTTTTCTATTAGGATTGTGTGTAGATATTTTTTCTAACACAGGAGGGTTGCATGCAGCAAGTAGTGTGTTTGTAGCCTATTTTAGGTCAGGTATTTTAACTTTGGTTTTTGGGAAAAATCTAGACTATCAAGAAATAAAATTACAACAGCATCCATTTACAAAGGTGCTTGTTTACGTAGTTTTATTGGTTATATTACACCATATTTTATTTTATTTTCTCGAAATTTTTAATTTTAATCATTTGCTTACTACTTTTGCGAGGATTGGTGTGGCTTCTTTCTTCACAATGGTTGTTTGCTTGCTGTTTATTTACATATTTAGCAATACGAAAAAATGAGAAAATATTTACTTTTTTTCGCTATAATTTTAACTGGTATTATCTTTTCATTGCGATTGATTTATCTACAGGTTATCGCCTTCAATGAAGATGCGCGTCCTGATGCGGATGTGGCGATTGAGGTGGTTTATGACTATCCAGAAAGAGGCTATATCTATGATAGAAATGGAGAGCTATTGGTATCGAATCAACCTGCTTATGATGTGATGGTTATCCCCAACGAGGTAAGACGTATTGATACCTTGGAACTATGTAATTTGCTGTCAATCAACAAAGAAGTTTTTGAAGAACGTTTGAAAAAGGCTAAAAAATATTCCTATCGAAAACCTTCCGTTTTAGTAAATCAATTATCAAAAGCTGACTATGCAGTTTTGCAAGAAAAATTGCGAAAGTTTGACGGGTTCTATATCCAGAAACGAGCCTTACGACACTATTTGACTCATAATGCAGGGAATGTTCTAGGGTATATCAGTGAGGTAAACGAATGGGAATTGAAAGAAAATTCATATTATCTTTCGGGGGAACTTATTGGTAGACAGGGTGTTGAAAAACAGTATGAGACTTTTTTACGAGGAGAAAAAGGGGTGCGTTACTTCCAAAAAGACAGACATAATCGTCAAATAAGTAGTTATAAGAATGGCGCTCTTGATACGCTTCCTGTGATGGGACAAGCATTGCAATTGACCATCGACATTCATTTACAGGCGTATGGAGAGCAGCTCATGCAAAACAAGAGAGGTGGCGTTGTCGCTATTGAGCCTCAAACGGGGGAAATCTTAGCGTTGGTTTCTGCTCCGTCATTCGACCCTAATTTATTGGTGGGACGGCAACGTTCCAAAAATTATACAGCTTTATACCAAGATTCTATTGCTAAGCCTTTGTATGACAGAGCTTTATTGGCTGAATATCCACCTGCTTCACCTTTTAAAGTAGTGAACGCTTTGATTGCTTTACAGGAAGGAGTGATTGATCCAAACACCCGATTCAGTTGTGGTGGTGGCTATCACTATGGAAATCGTGTGATGCGTTGTCATTGTGGTCGTTCAAGTAATGATTTGTATCACGGAATTGCATTTTCATGTAATTCCTATTTTGCCAATTCTTATCGGCGTTCGATTGAAAAATACCCTAAAACAGCTATTGGGATGGATGCTTGGGCGAATCATCTCAAAAGTTTTGGTTTAGGAGGTTTTTTGGGAAGCGATTTTCCCATCGGTCGTCCAGGAAAAGTGCCTGACGCATCCGTTTACGACAGGGCGTATGGGGTAGGTCGATGGACTAGTTCGAATAACGTTTCCAACTCAATTGGGCAAGGAGAATTGCTTACCACTCCAATTCAGTTGGCAAATGTGATGGCTATTGTGGCTAATCGTGGTTATTTTTACACACCTCACATAGTGAAGAAAATAAATGGTCAGGTGACTCCTTTTGAACAGTTTACTAAACCTAAACATACCACTATAGACGAAAAACACTTTGAACCTATTATTCAAGGGATGAATATGACCTATAATTATGGAACGGCACGAGGTACTGTCATTGAAGGGGTAGATGTAGCAGCAAAAACAGGAACAGCTGAGAACTTTATCCGAATCAATGGAGTACGCACAAAACTTGAAGATCATTCCATTTTCGTAGCATTCGCACCTTTAGAAAATCCTAAAATAGCCATAGCTGTGTTTGTTGAAAATGGTTCGTTTGGTTCACGCATCGCAGGGCCAGTAGCTTCTTTGATGATTGAAAAATATCTCAATGGTGAAGTGAAGCGTACTGACTTGGAAAAGCGTATGTTCGAACGAAGTTTGGAAAGTGAATATGCTAAGCAGTTGAAAAAAGATTAAGAATGTAAGGAGGGTTTTTATATGAAAGGTTTTCCATTTTTCAAAAGAAATCAGCGAATTGGAATCTTCCTATTGCTACTACTTATTGTATTGATACAAATCGCTTATTTTGTAGTTGATTTCAGTGAAAAAACATCTGAAAGATCTTCGCAATTGTTTGCAAACATAGAAAAACAGGTCGATTCGTTGCGTACTGTAGCGTTACGTCCCAAAAAAGATACAATCTATCCCTTTAATCCAAATTATATTACTGATTATAAGGGATATATTTTAGGAATGTCTACCGAAGAAATAGATCGATTATTGGCTTTTCGTAAGCAAGGTAAATTTGTAAATAGTACCCAAGAATTTCAAAATATTACAAAAATTTCTGATTCTCTACTGAAAAAAATAGCTCCAGCGTTCAAATTCCCTGAATGGGTAAACAACAAAAAATCAAATGATTACCAAAAGGTAAAAACTTCATTGACCTCTTCTCACAAAGAAAAACAAGATATTAATACAGCCACCAAAGAACAACTGATGGAAGTAAAAGGAGTAGGTAATGTGTTGTCAGACAGAATATTAAAATACAAAGAACGTCTACAAGGATTTGTTGAGATGGATCAATTAGCCGAGGTGTATGGTTTGGAAACAGATGTTGTTGAGCGACTCAAAATACAATTTGAAGTAAAAACACTTCCGAATATCGTTAAAAAAGATATTAACTTGATAACCCTCAGAGAATTAGCTAAAATTCCGTATCTTAAATACGAGGAAGCTAAGAAAATCATTGGGTTACGAAGTGAGTTGGGAAATTTTAAAAAGTTTGATGATTTGTTGGAAATCAATGAATTTGACACATTGAAGATACGAAAACTCCAATTTTATTTGTTTATTGAGGATTAAATACTTTTATTTTTCAAATTATTTATGTAATATTGCTCACGAGAGAGGTTAGCAGTTCGTGATGCTTTACAAAAAGGAACTGTCATATCCTGCCGAACTTTTATTATCTTGATTACACATATTTTCGACATATGTTCGGGATTTTGGTAAAGGAAGAAAATTTGTATAATCTGTACTATATTATTTGTTATCAGATTGTTGTTAGGTGATTGAGGTAAGGATCTTGGCCTTTTGATAAAATTTAAATAGCAACCATATAAAAATAAATAGCGTATGAATTTTAGTTATTCCGAAACACAAAAGATTGTAGCTGAGACGGCCAGAGATTTTTCTGAAAAATATATTCGTCCTAATGTCATGAAATGGGATGAATCGCAGGAGTTTCCCGTTGAGGTATTCAGGAAAGCAGGAGAGATGGGCTTTATGGGAATTTTAGTTCCTGAAGTTTATGGAGGTTCGGGGCTTGACTATCATCAGTATATAGCCATAGTGGAAGAAATTTCAAAGGTTGACCCATCGATAGGTTTGTCGATAGCAGCTCATAACTCACTGTGTACAAATCATATACTTTCTTTTGGGAATGAA
The DNA here is from genome assembly GCF_043187445.1 of Capnocytophaga canis. Lineage (NCBI taxonomy): Bacteria > Pseudomonadati > Bacteroidota > Flavobacteriia > Flavobacteriales > Flavobacteriaceae > Capnocytophaga > Capnocytophaga canis. The sequence goes on from NZ_CP171121.1 coordinate 2,594,703, forward strand.
GAACAAAAGCGAAAATGGTTGCCAAAATTGGCTTCAGGTGAATGGATTGGAGCTTGGGGAATTACTGAACATAATACAGGGTCTGATGCAGGAGGAATGAGTACAACAGCTGTGAGAGACGGTGATTTTTGGGTGTTGAACGGAGCTAAAAATTTTATAACACATGGAAAATCAGGTCAAATAGCAGTTGTTATTGCACGTACTGGAGAAAAAGGAGATAAACATGGTATAACAGCTTTTGTGGTAGAACGCGGTACTCCAGGGTTTAGTAGTGGTAAGAAGGAAAATAAATTAGGAATGCGAGCCAGTGAAACGGCCGAAATTATCTTTCAAGATTGTAGAATTCCAGACTCTAATCGATTGGGAGAAGTAGGAGATGGGTTTATTCAAGCAATGAAAATTTTGGACGGAGGACGTATATCTATCGGTGCTTTGTCGTTAGGAATTGCTAAGGGAGCTTATGAAGCCTCGGTGAAATATGCCAAGGAGCGTATGCAGTTTGGACAAAGATTGATTGACTTTCAGTCTATTGCGTTTAAAATAGCCGATATGGCAACTGAAATAGAGGCTTCCGAGTTGTTGTTGCATAAAGCCGCTTATTTGAAAAATACAAATCAGAAAGTAACCCAGCAAGGAGCGATGGCAAAAATGTACGCTTCTGAGGTATGCGTAAAAGTTTCCACTGAAGCCATTCAAATTCACGGTGGTTATGGCTATACTAAGGATTTCCCTGTCGAGAAATTTTTCCGTGATTCCAAATTGTGTACTATTGGAGAAGGAACTACTGAAATTCAAAAATTGGTCATCAGTCGAAATATAGATAAAGCCTAATTCCGAATAATATACAATAAGCTAATGCCATGGTAAAAGCATTAGCTTTATCTTTTTTGTATGAAATCTTACTAAATCATGATACTTCGAACATTATGATATGTTAGTAAGATTTCTACGAAATTAAGGTGAAACCCTGTAAATATTTAATTTTTAACTCTTTGAAAAAGATGTTTTTATATAGGATATACCGCATATTTGAAAAGTAAACACTTAATTGTAAAAAAATGATTCGATTTGCAATAAAAAATGATGCTGATTTTGTAGCTCCATTGATGTTTCAGGCAATGGAAGAAATTGTTTTCAAACTCATTGGGAAAGAAGATAAAATTGAGGCAATTTCTTTCCTAAAAACGCTTTTTTTGGAGGAAAGAAATCAATATTCCTATACAAATACAATTGTTTTTGAAGAAAATAGCCAAGCTATTGGCTCTTTAGTTTTTTATGATGGTGCCGATTTGCACGAACTTAGAAAGCCTGTTCTGACATTGGCTGAGCAAATTTCTGGAAGAAAAATCATTGTTGAAGACGAAACTTCCGAAGGAGAGATTTATATTGATACAGTGAGCGTAAGCCCTCAGGGACAAGGAAAAGGCATTGGTTCACAATTAATTACTTTTCTGCAAGAGTATGTTTCTAAAAACAAACTTGGAAAAATCGGGCTACTTGTTGATGAAAAAAATCCACAAGCCGAAAAGCTCTATACACGCTTAGGATTTGAATATGTGAATAAACAATCACTAGCGGGTGGAAGTTATAAACATTTGGTTTTTGAAACACATAAATAAAAATACACTTAATGCAATTCTCTATACAATCTGATTTTCAGCCTACTGGCGACCAACCTCAAGCCATTAAGCAACTCACACAAAGCATCGAAAAAGGGGAAAAATATCAGGTCTTACTCGGTGTGACAGGCTCGGGGAAAACCTTTACTGTGGCTAATGTGGTGCAGAATGTACAACGTCCAACGCTTGTTCTAGCTCATAACAAAACCCTTGCTGCTCAATTATATAGTGAATTTAAAGCGTTTTTCCCAAACAATGCGGTGGAATATTTCGTGTCGTATTACGATTATTACCAACCCGAAGCCTACATTCCCACTACGGGAACGTACATCGAAAAAGACCTATCCATCAATGAAGAAATCGAAAAATTACGGCTTAGTGCTACTTCTTCTTTGCTTTCAGGACGACGTGATGTGTTGGTTGTGGCTTCCGTTTCGTGTCTGTATGGAATCGGGAATCCTATTGAATTTCAGAAGAATGTAATCACTATAAAGCGAGGCGAAGTACTTCCACGAACTAAATTTATGCATCGCTTGGTGCAGAGTTTATATGCCCGAACCACTGCCGATTTCATTCACGGAAATTTCCGAGTGAAAGGCGATGTGGTGGACGTTTACCCTGGCTATTCCGATACGCCTTTCCGCATTCATTTCTTTGGAGATGAAATCGAAGAAATTGAGGTTTTCGACCCGCAAACTAACAAAGTATTAGAACGTTACGATAGTTTGAATATCTATCCTGCCAATATGTTCGTAACCTCGCCCGATGTGTTACAAAAAGCCATTTGGAACATTCAGCAAGATTTGGTCAAACAAGTGGAATATTTCAAAGAAATTGGTAAACACCTGGAAGCAAAACGTTTGGAAGAACGCACGAATTTCGATTTAGAAATGATTCGCGAGTTGGGATATTGCTCTGGAATTGAAAATTATTCACGTTATTTGGACGGAAGAGAACCTGGTTCACGTCCATTTTGCTTGTTGGATTATTTCCCTGATGATTTTCTGATGGTCATTGATGAAAGTCACGTAACTATTCCGCAAGTACACGCAATGTATGGAGGCGACCGCAGTCGGAAAGAAAATTTGGTAGAATACGGCTTTCGTTTACCCGCTGCTTTAGATAATCGTCCGCTGAAATTTGAGGAATTCGAAGCACTTCAGAATCAGGTAATTTACGTAAGTGCCACACCTGCTGATTATGAACTTCAAAAAACGCAAGGAGTTTATGTTGAGCAGATTATTCGTCCGACAGGATTGCTTGACCCCGAAATAGAAATTCGTCCGAGCGAAAACCAAATTGACGATTTGGCGGAAGAAATTCAGCTTCGTGTAGAAAAGGACGAACGTGTTTTGGTAACCACTCTTACCAAACGAATGGCGGAAGAGCTTACTAAATATTTGACCAAAATTGGGGTGCGTTGCCGATACATTCACAGCGATGTGGATACCCTTGAACGAGTGGAAATTATGCAAGATTTACGCCGTGGATTGTTCGATGTTTTGGTGGGCGTAAACCTGCTTCGTGAAGGTTTGGATTTACCTGAAGTTTCGCTTGTTGCCATTTTAGATGCTGATAAAGAAGGCTTTTTGCGTTCTACACGTTCGCTGACTCAAACGGTGGGACGAGCTGCCCGAAACGTAAACGGAAAAGCCATTATGTATGCCGATAAAATTACTCAAAGTATGCAAGTAACCATTGATGATACCAACTATCGACGTGAAAAACAGATGAATTACAATTTCCGTAATGGAATCACTCCCAAACCATTAAACAAGAAAATCGAAAATACACTTAGCAAAAGTCCAATTACTGAATTTCATTACGACCCTTCGTTTAAACATGTAGCAGAAGCCGAAACTTCGTATATGACAGAAAAAGAGCGGACAAAAAAAATAAAAGAACTCAAAAAACAAATGGAATCTGCTGCTAAAGAATTAGATTTTGTAAAAGCAGCACAATTGCGCGATAGGATTAAAGAATTGGAAACAATTTAGAATCATAAAAAACGTCCGAAAAGCTTTGCCTTTAATGGTTCATAGACAAAACTTTCCGGACGAATTTTAGTATGAGCATGTGTTAAATTTGGTCGTGCTTTAAGATTTTTTTTCCGTTTTTTCCTATTTTTGTACTCTGACTATCGGAGCAATGCAGTGTAATTGTGATTAAGATTTAACAAAAGTACTACGTTTTTTCCTGATTGTTAATTTTTTATGTCATCATACTTTTTACAGTACGACCAAATACTTTTCCGTTACCTGCAATTTTAACCAAAATACCGCTAAAACCTATGACGAATAAAGTGAAATTTTTGAGAGAACAGAAAAATTTAACGCAAAATGAACTTGCAGAAAAATCGGGAATTTCTTTGCGCACAATTCAACGGATTGAAGCGGGAAACATTCCAAAAGGTTTCACCTTGAAAACCATTGCAAAGGCTTTGGATACTCAACCCGAAAATCTATTTGAAGAAAAAGAAAAATTTGAAAGAGCGAAATTGATTAATTTTTCTGCGTTGTCAGGACTAATTTTGCCATTTGGAAACGTGATTATTCCACTGATTTTAACATACAGAACCAAAGATTTAAAAAACAAAACTATTGGAAAGGAAATTGTAGGCGTTCAAATTATCTTAACGGTGATACTTTCGGTTTCAATGATTTTAAGTCCATTTATTCAGAAAATAATTGGAGCGAAATTTCCTCTTTTTGTAGTTCCACTAATCATTCTTATTTGTGCAAAATTGTTTGTTATTATAAAAAATGGGATTAGTTTGAATCAAAAACAAGATTTATCTATTAAACTGAAAAACAATTTTTGAGTTCCTCATATAATTTCATATATTTGCAGTTCATAAAATCAGGTAGTTATGGAAATTTTTAACGGTCAAAATCTTTTAGAGTTCACTGAACGCTTCAAAACCGACTTAGATTGTGAAGAATATTTAGCTCATTGGAAGTGGGAAAAAGGCTTTGTTTGTCGTAAATGTGGGCATACAAAAAGCCAAATCCGCAAGGATTTTTCAAGAACTTGTAACATTTGTTCTGATACAGAAAGCCCTACGGCAGGAACACTTTTTCACAAAGTAAAATTCGGGCTTCGTAAGGCTTTTTTTATTTGTTTTGAGATGTGTGCAACCACTAAAAACCTATCAGCTTTACAAATGTCTGTTCGTTATGGAATTACCGAAAATACGGCTCGATTGTTTATGCACAAAGTTCGTGAAGCAATGAAATCCAATGAATTACATAAAATGAATGGTCAAGTTCAAGTGGACGAGTTTACTGTGGGAGGGAAAGAAGATGGCAAACAAGGTAGGAGTTACGATTCAAAGAAAAAAAAGATTGTTTGTGCCATAGAACTAACTGATGATGGGAAGGTTAAACGATTCTATGCTAATAAAATAGAAGATTATTCTGCCAAATCATTACGGACAATTTTTGATAAACATATTGATAAATCCGCCCAAGTGACCACTGATGATTGGAAAGGTTACAGACCTATTAAAGATTTCAATATCAAACAAATACCGAGTAATAAAGGGAAGAATTTTCCTATTTTACATACCATAATACACCAAGTAAAAAGTTGGTTGAGAACGATTTATTGTCGAGTTTCAGATTTCAATATGGATAGATATTTGGCTGAATTTTCATACCGAATTAACCGTTCTCAATCGAAAGATAATATATTCAATAATCTCATCAAACGAATGATTGAGAAGAAACCTGTTCATCACCGGAATTTGATATGTAGTTAAGTGTGGAGCTCAAAACAATTTTTTATAACCCATTTCGTAAAATTGTCGTAAGATTGTCGCCCTTAATTTTTAATGTTTTCAAATTAAATTGCAGAAAATTGCAGAAAAATTTTGAATGAAAACGCTTATGAAAACATTTGTAAAAATCTTATTGACATTTTTGGTAATCATTGTTTTGTCCTCAATAATTGGATATTTTTATTTTGACAGAAAATTTACTCCTGAAGAAAATTATCTCAATGTTAAAAATGAAAGTGGAGAAATTTTTATAAAATGGGGAAATGAAAAAAACAGCATTCTGTTACCCATTAAATTTAGTGGAAATTCCACAACTTATTTTATGCAGTTTGATACAGGAAGTCCTTCAACTATTTTCTATAAAAAAGCGGTAGAAAATATTCCGAATATAAAAATAAACACACAAAATAAAAGGGCTATTGCAAGTTTCAATTTAGGAAATTCAATAATTTCTTCCGATAAGTTTAAGGTTTTAAATTATGGAGATAAAACGGACACTCTAAAAATTATTGGAACAATTGGTTCCGATATTTTAGAGAATAGAATAACAGTTCTAAATTTTAAAGAAAATTTATTAGAATTTAATATAGATAAAATGCCAACGAACTTTGAAAATAAACTATCTGATTTCCAATTCAAAAAAAGAAAAATAATTATAAAAGGAAGTTTGAGAGGTAAAGACGAAAAATTTTTATACGATACGGGAACAAGTGCTTATGAATTGGTTACGAACAAAGAAGTTTGGCAAAAATTAAAGTTAGCAAATTCAAAAATTAAGATTGAGAAAGAAAATTCTTGGGGAAATATTTTGACAACTTACACCTCAAAATCTAATGAAGAAATATCTTTAGGAAAGAATAAAATTCATTTGAACACTGTTACTTATGTAGACGGATTTTCACAAACTCAAAGTTTACTGATGAAATTTTCTGGAATGACGGGAATGTTAGGAAATAAAATCTTCTTGAATAACAAAATTCTGATTGACGGAAAGGTAATGAAAATAGGCGTTGAATAAAAAAACGGCAGGTAGCATCGATTTAGCAAAAGTCGGGGTTAAAGGAAAGATTGAATTTCAGTTTTTAAAATTTAGTACTACAAAAATTGTCCGAAAAGTTTTTTTGAGTATTCATAAGAGATTCATAGACAAAACTTTTCGGACAATTTTAGAGAATATCAAATCTTTACTGTCGCCATTGTGATGGATTTTGACGCCATTCTTTGAGAGTATGTAGCTCATCTTTAGTGATATACCCTACCTTTAACGCTTGTGTCAACAGATTTTCGTAGTCGCTAAGTGTATATAGTTCTACTTTTTCATTTGCAAAATTGGTGTGAGCCAAATCGAATCCATAGGAGAAAATCGCAATCATTCCCAAAACATTTGCTTGACTATCCTTAAGAGCTTTAACCGCATTCAAACTACTCATTCCTGTACTGATAAGGTCTTCAATGACAATCACGTTTTGATTAGCCTCCAAAAGTCCTTCGATTTGGTTTTGCCTACCGTGTTTTTTAGGCTCAGGACGTACGTAAATAAAAGGCAAACCCAGTAGATTTGCTACTAGCATTCCAATACCAATTGCTCCGGTAGCAACTCCAGCAACCACTTCTGTTGTTGGAAATTTTTCCTTAATTTGTTCAGCCATTTGTGAGGCAACAAAATTACGAACCTCTGTGTATGAGAGAATTATACGGTTGTCACAATAAATTGGCGATTTCCAGCCCGAAGCCCATGTAAAAGAATTTTCAGAATTCAATTTAATTGCTTTTATTTGCAATAAAAATTCAGCTGTTTTTTGTGCAGTGTTACTATTTAAAACCATTTTGATTATGTATGAAATTTTTGTAAACAATAAATCTATCGTTCTAACAAGTGTAGAGCAGACAAATGTAGGTGAAAATAATAAGAATGTCAAATATTTTCCTCTAAAAAAGGAAATTACTATTGAATTTCTTATTTCTGAAATAAATAAAGAAGAAGTTGATAAAATCTACCTTTATCATCCGAAAGAGGAAAAACTTTTGAAAAAATTCAAGAAAAAAGTTACGACCATAAAGGCAGGTGGGGGTATTGTAACCAATGCAAAGGGTGAAATACTTTTCATAAAACGACAAGGTAAGTGGGATTTGCCTAAAGGAAAGAAGGAAAAAGGCGAAAACATCGTTGTTTGTGCTTTGCGTGAAGTGGAAGAGGAAACACGAGTTAAAAAATTGAAAATCATACGTTTTAATACGATTACCTATCACATATTTAAGCATGATGGAGCATATTTCATGAAAGAGACTTATTGGTATGATATGTTCACCAAATACAAAGGAAAACTAAAACCTCAAACAGAAGAAGATATTGAAAAAGTACGTTGGAAAGCTCTCTCGGAGATTCCAGAACTGTTGAACAATTCATATCGAAGCATTCAAAAAATATTTGAAGGAATAGGGGAGAACAAGGAGTGATTTTCTTTTAGAAAAGAGTTCTTTTGCTTTGGAATAATACATAAGAAATGAAAAGAAACATATTATTAGCCTTACTTTCAGGAGTACTGTTAGCAATTTCGTGGCCTACTTATGGTTTTGCGATGCTTATATTCATAGCGTTTGTACCTTTACTGTTTGCAGAGCAACATATCCGTAAAAATTACAAGCATACCAAACGAAAATTGTTTTTCGTTAGCTATTTATCTTTTTTAGTTTGGAACGTAATTACCACGTGGTGGATTTGGCATTCTACTCAAGGCGGTGCAGTTTTTGCTATTTTAGCAAATACTTTATTGATGACCATCGTTTTTATGTTATATCACATAGTAGCCAAACGAATGGTTCGGAAAGTAGCATATATTTTTCTAGTAGCAATATGGTTGTCGTTCGAAAAATTTCATTTGTCATGGGATATCTCGTGGACATGGTTGAATCTAGGAAATGTATTTTCAGAATATCCTGCTTGGGTACAGTGGTACGAATATACAGGAACCTTTGGCGGAACCTTGTGGGTTTGGTTGGTTAATATTATTTTATTTTTATACGTAAACGCTTTTTTTGAAACAAAAAACAGAAAAATATTGGCTAAGGGTGTTGGAATTTCGGTTTTATGCTTTGCTGTGCCTGTTATTTTTTCTTATTTCACGTATATTAACTACAAAGAAGATGAAAACCCGATAGATGTTATTGTTTTACAGCCAAATGTAGATCCTTATTATGAAAAATATCAGATTTCTAATCCTGAAATCGCTAATTTATTAGTCAAGTTATCTGAAGATAAAATAGATCATAACGTCAATTTTATTGTTACTCCTGAAACTGTTTTTGGAGATAATATTGGGTTGAACCAATTGCAACAATCATGGGAGATTTCTATATTACGACAAATGGTGGCTCAATATCCGAAATTGAACATAGTTGGCGGTGTAGCAATGATTGATTTTATCCAAGATGAATCCTTACTAACTCCTCAGAGCAACTATTTGGAAAAACACAACGTTTGGTACAACGACTACAATTCAGCTTTTTTGCTAAATAAAAATGCTGATATTCCTCTTTATCATAAATCGAAATTAGTGGTTGGTGTGGAAAACTTCCCATATCAAAGTGTTTTAAAGCCTATTTTTGGGGAAACGTTGATAGATTTAGGAGGAACAGTAGCTTTAAAAACTACTCAACCACATCGAAGTGTGTTTTACGGGGAGCAAACTAAAGGAAAGGCTGCTCCAATTATCTGTTATGAGTCAATTTATGGTGAATTTGTGACCGATTACGTCAAAAACGGTGCGAACTTTTTGGCTATATTGACCAATGACGCTTGGTGGCAAAACACCCAAGGACATAAGCAATTACTAAGTTATGCACGTTTGAGAGCCATCGAAACTCGCCGAAGTATCGCCCGAAGTGCCAATACAGGAATTTCAGCTTTTATTAATCAACGAGGCGATGTGCTAAATTCATTGCCCTATGATACGCAAGGTAGCTTACGAGGGACTATCAACTTGAATGAAAAAATTACATTTTACACGAAAACAGGGGATTATTTAGCTCGAATATCCTATTTTTTGAGTTTGTTTGTGTTTTTATACGCAATAGCTCGGAAAAGGGAGGTGATATTTCGTAATTAGTAAATAGCAAATAGTAAAACTTTTAAACCTTTAGCCTTTACGGTTGGAGGTTTATTTTTTTTTGCACTAAATTTTATTACATAAGAAAATTATGTATATTTGCAACATAAATATATAAGACGATGAAAAAACAAAATTCAGCACTTTATAAAGGAAGTCTGAGTACCATCATTATGAAGCTGTTACAGGACAACGGACGAATGTATGGCTACGAAATTACTCAGAAGGTAAAGCAGCTTTCGCAAGGAGAGATTGCTATAACTGAAGGTGCTTTATACCCAACTTTGCATAAACTCGAAGCCCAAGGATTACTTACACCTGAAATTGAGCAGGTAGACAACCGCATTCGTAAATACTATAAAATAACGGAGAGCGGTATCAAAGAAACCGAAAAACAGGTGTCTGAAATACAAAATTTTATAGCTTGTCTTCAGAACATTATTAATCCTCAGGGAGATACGGATTTAGTACCCGTTGTAAAACTATAATTCCAATAAAGATAAAAATATTCCACAGATACCCTGACGGATTATTTTTTAGATTTTAGATATATTCTGTTGAAGTTTGTGTTATCAGTGGAAACAAAATCGTAGAAATATATTGCAACATATCTCTGCAATAAAAAGCAATACCATATAATATGAAAACCATAACCCCAAAACAAATCGAACGTCTGTATGAATTTACGCATCAGTGTCAGGTGAAATACTTTGACGTACAAACTGAACTGGTTGACCATCTGGCAAATGCTATCGAAACACATTGGCAAGAATTTCCTGACGACGATTTTGAAATCGTTTTAATACAAGAAGCTCAAAAGTTTGGTACTTTTGGTTTTAAGGAAATTACAGAAGAGAAAGAAAAACAACTGCGTAAACGATATAAGAACATTATTTGGAAAGAAATAATCGCTTTTTTCTCGTTCCCAAAAATTATAATGACAATAATTCTGACAATGTCATTATTTATTTTGTTAAACCTATCTTCTGACAAAGGAACCGTTGTTAATGTGCTGTTTATGAGTACCTATTTAACAATTATTTCTTTCTTCATCCAACAATATATCAGGAAGAAAAGACAGAATGAGAGCGATAAAAAATGGATTTTAAAGGATATTATTTTTAATAATAGTTGGTGTGTTTCTTTTTTAGTAATCATACTTAACACACTTTCTATGGCTAATATTCATCATACTGAGTATATTGAAAATAAATATTTTATAAGTATATTTTCTTTTGTCATAGTTCTTATTTATATTTTTTCTTATTTGGTGTTATTTCATATTCCTTTCAAGAGTGAAAAATATCTTACAGAAACATATAAGGAATACAAAGTAGCAAAACTTACATCGTAAAAATAATGCGAGTTTGTTACAAGTCAGAAAATTACAATGAAAAGTAATTCCGAATAGAAATACCCAAATAAAAACACATAAACTAAAATCGAAAAATTTTATGAAAACCATAACCCCAAAACAAATCGAACGTCTGTATGAATTTACGCGTCAGCATTACGTGGAATACTTTGACGTACAAACTGAACTGGTTGACCATCTGGCAAATGCTATCGAAACACATTGGCAAGAATTTCCTGACGACGATTTTGAAACGGCTTTGCAGAAAGAATTCCGAAAATTCGGGGTGTTTGGGTTTAATGATATTGTAGAGGAGAAAACAAAACAAATGGAAAAATTGTACAAAAAATTGCTTCGGAAGAAAAAAATTGAGTTCTTCACCTTTCCTAAAATACTACTTACTCTTTTTATATCAGCTGTAATATATACATTACTTTCAGCTTTCAATACTATGTGGATGCCTTTCTTAGGAATAATCATTGTGTTTTATATTTTCAAAGGTATCATTTATCTGAAAACTAAATCTATTTACAAAAGAAAATCAAACAAACAATGGCTTTTCAAAAACATCTTTCTGTATCAGGATAATTATCCTTTGTTGTTACACACTTCTATGCACATAATACTTTATTATTGGCTGTTCATTCAAAAGCAGCATATTCCTATCTTATTTATTGTTGTAGGCTTTACGCTTCAATTTATATACACATACATTATAAGCTATCATATTCCGAAAAATAGTGACTGCTACTTTCTGGAAATGTTCCCCGAATACAAATTTGAACTCTCAAACTAAGTTTCTACTATGAAAAAAGTAACCCCAAAACAAATCGAACGTCTGTATGAATTTACGCGTCAGCATTACGTGGAATACTTTGACGTACAAACTGAACTGGTTGACCATCTGGCAAATGCTATCGAAACGCATTGGCAAAAATTTCCTGATGACGATTTTGAAACGGCTTTGCAGAAAGAATTCCGTAAATTCGGGGTGTTTGGGTTTATGGATGTGGTGGAACATAAAACTAAAGAAATGAATAAACGTTACAGCAAAATACTATGGCAGAAAATTAAAGACTTTTTTACTTTTCCTAAAATAATGATGACTTTGTGTATTGCGTTGGTTGTTTATACAGTTTTGTATTTCTTTAAGGATATAGCCGCTGAAATCGTTGGTAGTATGACACTTATCATTTTGTTTTTAATATATGCCTTTTTACTTTCAAAACCCAAGTTATATCAAAATAAAACTGATAAAAAATGGCTTTTTGAGAACGTCCTCTTAGGATATAACAACTATGTAGGGGCGTTAGGATTGTTGGCTCAGCTTCATTTTTTTGTTAGATATTTGGGAGAAAATATTGCTTTTATGGCTGTTTTTTCGATTTTAATTACGTTTTTAGGCATATCGGTATATTTAGTTTTTTATTATTTACCCAAAAATCGTGATAAGTATCTAATGGAATTGTATCCCGAATATAAAGATTTTATGATAACTACTTAGTATGGCATATTACAATATATCTTCAAATAAAAATAGAATAGTATATAATATGAAAACAGTAACCCCAAAACAAATCGAACGCCTGTATGAATTTACACGTCAGCATTACGTGGAATACTTTGACGTACAAACTGAACTGGTTGACCATCTGGCAAATGCTATCGAAACGCATTGGCAAGAATTTCCTGACGACGATTTTGAAACGGCCTTGCAGAAAGAATTCCGTAAATTTGGAGTGTTTGGGTTTATGGATGTATTAGAAGAAAAAACCAAACAAATGAGTAAACGTTATAATCGAATGTTGTGGAAAAAAACCAAAGAACTGTTTGTTATTTCCAAAATAATCTTGATATTTTGTATTGTTATCTCCATTTTTTCACTATTTACTTTGTTTGGGAACGCAAAAATTATGGTTCCCGCGTTGTCTCTTGCCATTTTTATTGCTGCTATTGTATTTATGGTTAAAAACAGACGTACGCTTAAACAAAAAGGTGATAAAAAGTGGCTTTTTGAGGATATCATTTTGCGATTGAATGATCATACTTTCTTTTTCTTCTTTCCTTGTCAGATGAGTTTACAGTTTTGGCGTGATTTTCCTGACAGTGAAATGGCATATATGATTTATTCTGCAGTATTCACGTTTCTACTTGTTTTGATGTACGTGCTAATGGTCTACTTTCCCAAACATCGTGACAAATATCTTCAGGAATTATATTCTGAGTACAAAACTCAGTATATCAAGTAATTTTAAGAATATCAAAAAGTAATGAGTAGAAAAAAACTTTATATATTCTACTGCTCTGTATGGATAGATGTATTTTTTGAAAGGAGAATCTGCAAAGATTCGATGAATCTCTGGAAACAAAAACCGTAAGTAGGGGCGTATCGCAATACGCCCTTACGATGGTATAGGAAACCGTAGGGGCGTATTGAAATATACCCTACGATGGTACAGGAAACTGTAAAGGCGTATCGCAATACGCCTTTATGATGGTACAAGAAACCGTAGGAGCGTATCGCAATACGCCTTTACGATGGTACAAGAAACCGTAGGGGCGTATCGCAATACGCCTTTATGATGGTATAGGAAACCGTAGGAGCGTATCGCAATACGCCTTTATGATGGTATAGGAAACCGTAGGGGCGTATCGCAATACGCCTTTACGATGGTATAGGAAACCGTAGGGGCGTATCGCAATACGCCTTTATGATGGTATAGGAAACCGTAAGGGCGTATCGCAATACGCCTTTATGATGGTATAGGAAAACGTAGGAGCGTATCGTAATACGCCTTTATGATGGTACAAGAAACCGTAAGGGCGTATTGCAATACGCCCCTATGATGAAAAAATAAAAATGTTAATTTTTTTTGTTTCTCACGGAAAATGAATACCTTTGGTAGCGAAAACATCGTTTTTCAACATTGAATTTCTAACCAAAAAAACTAAAGCTATGAAGTATCATTTAGTACAAAAAGCAAATCCGCAAGATCGCAGTAAAAAGAAATTTTATGCCAATGCGGTAATTTCGAGTAAAGTAGAACAAAAGGATATCGCTAAAACGATTTCATCTAAATCGTCACTTACGGCTGGTGATATTGCCAACGTAATTCAAAATCTATTAGAAGAGCTTCCGAAAGAACTACTAAAAGGGAATAGCGTAAAGCTGGGCGATTTTGGAACATTCCGCATCTCGATTAGCAGTGAAGGCGTCGAAAACGAAAAAGATTTTAATGCTTCAATGATTAAGGACGTTCGCATTATCTTCACTCCAGGTGTGGAAATGAAAAAAGCCATTGAAGGAATTTCTTTTGAAAAATCGTAAAAAGAGGGTTTAAAATTTACGGCTGTATCTTTTGTACAGCCGTATTCTTTTTACGTAGTGGTCTTAAAAGTAATGTAAGAAAAGTTATAGTTTTTTTATTAATTTCAATTTAAAATTTTAATCTGTAATTTAATAACGTTTAAAAACTGAGTTATGGTTAAGAAATACTTTTTTTTAGGAATCCTTCTACTATTTGCTGTCATTGGCGTACATGGACAAAAGGCTACAGCCGAAACACCCCCTATGGGATTTATGACTTGGAACTATTTTGCTGAGAACATTTCTGAAAGTCAACTCAAAGAAGTTGTTGATGCAATGGTAAGTACAGGATTACGTGATGCTGGGTACAATTAAAAAATGAACAAGAATAAAATTCTACTACTTATACAATTGAAATTTTTATAAAAATTATTCATTAGAATTATTTCTAAGACACATTTTAAAATGTAGAAATAAAGAAAGAAATGATTTTTCATGTAACAATTTAAAATTTTTGTATACTAAAATAAATAAAACTTACGTCAAGAAAAAAAAATATTGACGTCAGGAAATTTTTAAAAATACATTTAGATATGGCGTTGTTCAATGCTGTACTAATAATTCAAGAGGGAAAGATGTACTACGCTACATCTCTGTAATAGAAAACAATATGTAAAGAAAACTTACCTCTGAACAAATCTGCCGATGTATTGAATTTACACTTCAGTATTCGGTGGAATACCATCATTTGGCAGGTAAATTTGCCGTGCCAAAAAAATGGAGGCAGTATTGTTTAATCAAGATTAATTTTTATCTTTGTGAACTTTAAATTTAAACACAGAATATGGCGTATTTTTATATTTTAGTTATAGCACAGTTAGTCAATGGTTTATTCTTTTGGAAAGGATACGAAAAGGCAGGTTACAAAGGATGGCAAGCCTTTGTTCCTTTTTACAATACGGTCATTTTTCTTAGGATTATAGAACGTCCATGGTGGTGGTTGTTCTTAGTGTATCTTCCTGTAATAGGGAATATTATGCTCATTGTGATGAACTATGAATGGTTGCATGTGTTTGGCTATCGCAAAAAACGTTACACGCTACTTTCGGTTTTGACTTTGGGTTTGTTTACTGCCTATGTAAGTTATACCGCTTTTTACGTAAAAAAAGACAATCAGGTTATCAAAAAGAATGTATCTTCGTGGATAAGTGCTACTCTATTTGCCGTAGTAGCAGCTTCAGGAATTCATACCTATTTCATTCAACCTTATATGATTCCGACTTCATCGCTGGAGAAAACATTGTTAGTAGGTGATTTTCTGTTTGTTAGCAAGTTCCACTACGGAGTTCGTGTACCGATGACACCACTTGCTCTACCGATGGTTCATGATTCAGTACCTGTATTAGGAGTAAAGTCATACTTCAGCAAACCGCAACTACCTTATTTGCGTTTACCTGCCTTGCAGAAGATTGAGCGTAATGATATTACGGTTTTTAACTGGCCTACGGACACGGTGAGTTTTTTCCGCGACCCGTCAAATATTCACGTTCATAAACCTATTGATAAAAGGTCGAATTACGTGAAACGAACTGTTGCTTTGCCTGGCGATGTGTTTGAGATTAAGGATGGAGACGTGCATATCAATGGTAAAAAAGAGATATACCCCGTAAGAGCTAAGTTACAGTCTTCCTACGTTGTTGAGGTGCAACCCAATAAAGGGGTTTTCGATAAATACAGTATGTACAAACAGTTCGGTGTGACGGATTACTTTTTCGAAATTCAGCCTAACGTATATGTTTTCTCCTCTTTAACAGAAGCAGTAGCCGAAACTCTACGTCAGAATCCAAATATTGTATCCGTGAGAAAACGAGTGGAAGAGGTCGGAAAATATAATCCATCGGTGTTTCCGCATTCCGAAAAATATCCATGGAATGAAGATCAATACGGTCCAATTACCATTCCTGCTGAGGGAGCTACAGTAGTTTTGTCAGCTGAAAATTTATCGTTGTACAAACGTATTATTGAAGAGTACGAAGGTAATAAACTTCGGATACAAGGAGAAGATGTTTATATAAACGACATAAAAACGAATTCCTATACCTTTAAACAGAATTATTACTGGATGATGGGAGATAATCGTCACAATTCCGAGGATAGCCGTTATTGGGGATTTGTACCTGAGGATCACGTGCTTGGAAAACCCGTCTTAGTTTGGATGAGTTTAGACAGAAACGCTTCGGGATTGGACAAAATCCGTTGGAATCGTTTGTTCACTACGGTCAATGGCGAAGGGGAACCTGTTTCATACAGATACTATGTGTTAGCAGCTCTTGGATTATGGTTGGCATATAGTTTATTAAGAAAGAAAAAGAAAAAATAATTTCATTAGAAAATGTTAGAAAGCGTACTTTTGCATCCTACTTATTTTCCGTCAATTGCTCAATTTTATTGGATATTGAACCGTCCGTGTGTGTTGGAGGTTTCG
The DNA here is from genome assembly GCF_043187445.1 of Capnocytophaga canis. Taxonomy (NCBI): domain Bacteria; kingdom Pseudomonadati; phylum Bacteroidota; class Flavobacteriia; order Flavobacteriales; family Flavobacteriaceae; genus Capnocytophaga; species Capnocytophaga canis. The sequence continues at coordinate 2,611,352 of NZ_CP171121.1, forward strand.
GACAACTATCAAAAGCAAACACTCCGAAATCGGGCATACATTTACGGTGCTAACGGAAAACAGGCTTTGAATTTACCTATAAAACATGTGGGAGGAGAAACAGGCAGACAATTGTTCAAAGATGTTAAAGTTGAAAACCATTTTCCTTGGCAGCGATTGCATTGGAAGAGCCTCGAAACGGCATATCGTACTTCTCCTTTTTTTGAATATTATGAAGATGATTTACGTCCAATTTTTGAAAAAAACTACACCTTTTTATTGGATGTGAATATGGATACTATCGAAACGGTGTTGGCTTGTTTGCAAACCGATATTAATTTTGATAAAACCGTTTCCTACGAAGCTACTCCAAAACATTTGAAGGATGCTCGGATTTTGACTAACGCTAAAAAAGAATTGCCTGTGGAAATGACGGAATATCATCAGATTTTTTCCGATAAACATGGATTTATTCCCAATTTATCTATTTTGGATTTGCTCTTCCACGAAGGGCCTAACACCCAAGATTATTTAGCAACTCAGATATATATAAACATATAACATAAATAACACAGAAAATGCGTTTTCCACAACCATATACACTCAAACAAATAGCAACAATTATCGGGACTTCCTTTGTGGGTGATGACAATTTCCCTGTTTTAGGGATGAATGAAATCCACGTGGTTCAAGCAGGGGACATCGTTTTTGTTGACCATCCGAAATACTATGATAAAGCCTTGCAATCAAATGCCACAGTGGTACTCATTAACAAAGAAGTAGAGTGTCCTAAAGGCAAAGCTCTGCTAATTTCAGACGATCCTTTTCGGGACTTTAACAAACTGACAGAGTTTTTTAAACCTTTCCTGAAATCTACCGCTTTGGTCTCGCCAACCGCTAAGATTGGAAAAAATACAATTATCCAGCACGGTGCTTTCATAGGAAATAACGTACAGATAGGCGATAATTGTGTAATTCATTCGAATGTAAGTATCTATGACGATTGTATTATTGGCAATAACGTAACGATTCATGCGGGAACCGTGTTGGGAGCCGATGCATTTTACTATAAAAAGCGTCCCGAAGGGTTCGATAAGTTGAAATCAGGCGGTCGTGTGGTTATCGAAGATAATGTTGATTTGGGAGCTTTGTGTACTATCGACCGCGGAGTTACAGGTGACACTACTATCAGAAAAGGAACAAAAATAGATAATCAAGTTCATGTAGGACATGATACTGTTATCGGTGAAAAATGTTTAATAGCTTCCCAGACAGGAATTGCGGGTTGTGTTGTTATAGAAAATGAGGTAACCATCTGGGGGCAGGTAGGTATGACCAGTGGAATTACTATTGGAGCCAAAGCAGTTATCTTGGCTCAAAGTGGTATCTCAAAATCGTTGGAAGGAGGCTTGACTTATTTTGGATATCCAGCCGAAGAAGCTCGAAAAAAATATAAAGAAATGGGAGCCTTACGCAGACTTATAACTCAGTAAATCAAAATGGAAGCACCAATAGTACATCTTAAAAATACATTTATTCAACAACGGTCAAGCGTGGTGTTGTCAGATGTGAATTTGACCATCAACAAAGGAGAGTTGGTCTATGTAATCGGAAAAACGGGAACGGGAAAGAGTAGTTTAATTAAACTTCTTTACGGCGATTTGCCTTTGCTTAAGGGTGAGGGGTATGTGGCAGGGTTTAACCTAAAAAAAATGCAAGAGTCCGACATCCCCTTGTTAAGACGTAAGTTGGGTGTCGTGTTCCAAGACTTTAAATTACTTTCAGACCGAAATGTATTCAATAATTTAGCTTTTGTTTTAAAAGCTACAGGTTGGAAGGACTCCAATAAAATTAAACAACGTATTGAGCGTGTGTTGGCAAAAGTGAAAATGGAAGATATGATTTTGAAATTTCCACACGAATTGTCCGGAGGAGAACAACAGCGCGTGGCAATAGCCAGAGCTTTACTCAATAATCCTGAACTTATTTTAGCAGATGAACCAACCGGGAACTTAGATCCCGAAACTAGTGTTGAGATTATGCAAGTATTGAAAGAAATCAATGCTTCGGGGCGTACTATTTTAATGGCAACTCATGACTACGCCTTGATTTTAAAGTTCCCATCAAAAACTTTGAAATGCGATGAATCCAAGCTTTTTGAGGTTATCCAAAGAACTGTTTAAAAGATTTTCTGAAAAATATTAATATTGCATTTATTTTCACCACGACTCCAACTGCCTACAGCGGAAGGTGTCATGCAAATGGAAATAATAAAATCAAGACAACTCAATGAAATTTTCACTAACTATTTTTGTACTATTCATTAGTTTTTTTTCATATTCCCAAACCAAAACTGACTATATTTCACCGTTGGACATTCCGCTGTTACTCTCAGGTAACTTTGGCGAGTTACGAGGAAGTCACTTCCATGCAGGGGTCGATTTCAAAACTCAAGGCAAAGAAGGATTGAAAATCTATGCTATCGAAGATGGGTACGTTTCTCGTATTAAAGTAGGGGCATATGGTTATGGTAAGGCTTTGTATGTCACACATCCCGATGGGAATACCAGCGTGTATGCTCACTTACAGAAATTTTCACCCGATATTGAAAAATATATTAAGAAAAGACAATACGCACGAAAATCGTTCGAAATAGAAGCCTATCCCAAAGCTATTGAGCTACCTGTGAAAAAAGGAGAATTAATTGCTTATGGAGGAAATACAGGTAGTAGTGGCGGGCCTCATTTGCATTTTGAAATCCGTGATTCGAGTGCCAGAGCCATGAACCCTTTGTTGTTTGGCTATGACATTTTAGATGAAATTCCACCCAGTGTGTATCAATTGGTAGGCTATTCTCTTGGGAGCGATTCTCAAATTGAGAAATCGCAATTGCCACGACAAATCAATATGACCAAACAATCGGACGGGTCGTACTTAGCAGATAAAATTACAGCCAGTGGTAGCATCGGTTTAGGAATACAATCTATTGATAAGCAGAACGACACTTATCACATTTGTGGAGTTTACCGTGTTACCTTGGAAATCAACGGAATTGTACATTTTCAATATGTTTTTGACAAATTGGATTTTACAGAAGCACGTTATATTAATGTTTTTTCCGATTACGAGCAGTATGTGGATAAAAAAACAAGAATCCAGTTGTTGTACAAAAAAGCCGGAAATCGTATTTCAACGATTTACCGAAATATAAAAAATAACGGACATATTGACGTTCAGGATGGTATGTCCTATTTGGCAACCATTTCAGTTGAAGACATTAAAGGTAATACCACTCGAATTGTCCTTCCTATCGAAGGGAAGCAACAGGAAATAATAGAGCCCAAACCCATTGCAGAAGGGAAATTATTAGTAGCTAAGCGTGACCAGTTCTACACTTTTGAAAATGGAAATGTTTATTTTCCTGAAAATACATTTTATGATGATTTTATGATACAAATCGATAGTAAAAATGACACCCTTTCGCTACATCATCCACGAGAAGCTGTACATAAGCAATTTACTTTGAATATTGAAAATAAGAAATTTACGGAAGAGGAAACTGCACAAGTGTTTATCGCTTACTTGAATGAGAAAAATCGACCTTCGGCAGAACGAACAACTTACAAAAATGGAGTTTTCACGGCAAAAACTCGTAATTTAGGACGATTTACCCTTATGAAAGATACCATTCCACCAACTGTAAGGCCCGTGAATTTCAAAAATAATGGATTGTTAAATGCTTCAACTTTAAAAGTGGAAATCAAGGACGATTTGAGTGGAATTGGGAGCTATTCGGCATCCCTTAACGGTGAGTGGATTTTGTTCGAGTATGACCCCAAAACACGGATGCTTACGTTTGATTTTTCGGACATAGAGGCAAAAAAAACAGATGCGTATAAGTTAGAAATGATTGTTAAAGATGGAGTAGGGAACGTCCAAAAGCTAAACGTCTCGTTCAAGAAAAAGTGACGAAGCCTATAAAAAAATAATTTTGCTACGCCTACCTTTTTTTAGGAAGACGTGATAACGGGAACATGTAAAAACTGAATTTTCGATACGAATAGAGGCGAAAAACTTTCGGAAAATTCAATCGTATATCGTTTAGAAAAACGGAAGTGATGTAAAAAGTATGATATCTTAAAAAAAGAGGATATTTCTGTCAGGCTGAGCGAAGTCGAAGCCCTGTAATGATGAGGCTTCGACTTCGCTCAGCCTGACAGTCAGAACTTCCATCATACTTTTTACAACACGACCAGAAAAACAACAACATTTTAAATATTTATAAATATGAAACAAATAATTTTTACAGAAAATGCACCCGCACCGATTGGGCCTTATAATCAAGCGATTTTGGCAGGAAACACATTGTATGTTTCAGGACAAATTCCTGTAAATCCAAAAACTAATGAAGTCGTTAAAGGCATTGAAGCAGCAACCACTCAAGTGATGGAAAACCTAAAAGCGGTTTTAGAACAAGCAGGAGCCACGTTTGAAAACGTGGTAAAGACGACCATTTTCCTTAGCGATATGGAGCAATTCGGACAAGTAAATGCTATTTACGGAAAATATTTTGACGAAAAAACAGCTCCAGCACGTGAAACAGTGCAAGTGGCAAACCTTCCTAAATATGTAGAGGTCGAAATCTCTTGCGTAGCCGTATTGTAAATTTGAGTAAATTTCTATATCCAAAAAAGCTGTCTATTTCTAGATAGCTTTTTTATTTATGTAAAATTTAACAACAAAAAAAATAAAAAATATTTGCATAGTTAAAAATAAAATTTACTTTTGCAGAAATTTTAAAATACCTATTAAGCTATGTATTGGACGTTAGAATTGGCATCTTACTTAAGCGATGCACCTTGGCCTGCAACTAAAGACGAGTTGATTGACTATGCAATTAGAACAGGAGCTCCTATGGAAGTTGTAGAAAATCTTCAATCGCTTGAAGATGAAGGGGATATGTACGAGTCTATCGAAGAGATATGGCCTGATTACCCATCTGAGGAGGACTATCTGTGGAATGAAGACGAGTATTAATGGAATTTGACAATAGAAAGAAGTCTCTTTTTTGAAAGAAGAGGCTTTTTTTGTTTATTGACTTTTTGTCAGTTTTAAAACTATTGGTATATTTGTTGCCTTGTAAAAGCGTTCTGAATCCTTGCTCAAAACAGATGAACCTTTATAATTATATAAAATATTTAAGATGTTAGTATTAAGCATTTTATTAGAAAGGCCTACTAACTCTAACCACTAAAATAACATATTAGAAATGAGTATTGTAAATTCACTGATTAAAATTTTTGTAGGTGATAAAGCAAAAAGAGATTTAAAGTCTATTCAGCCTATTGTAGAAAAAATAAAAACATATGCACAACAGTTGGAAGCTATTTCTAACGATGAATTACGTGCTAAAACAATTGAATTTAAACAAAAAATTCGTGACGCTCGAGCTGAGTTTGATGCTAAAATATTTGATTTACAACAGAAAGCAAATCAAACGGATGATATAGATGAAAAAGAAGATCTATATACCGAAATTGACAGTCTAAATGCAGAGGCCTATGAAATTTCAGAAAAGACTTTGGATGAGATTTTGCCTGAGGCTTTCGCTGTAGTAAAAGAAACTGCACGGCGTTTGGCAGGTAACCCCACTCTTACGGTTACGGCGACCCCTTATGACAGGGAACTTTCGGCTACTAAATCCTACGTAACAATCGAAGGTGATAATGCTGTTTGGCAAAACTCTTGGGATGCGGCAGGTAAGCAAGTTACCTGGGATATGGTGCATTATGACGTACAGCTTATCGGAGGGATTGCTCTGCATCAAGGAAAAATTGCAGAAATGCAAACAGGAGAGGGAAAAACTCTCGTAGCTACTTTACCGGTCTATTTGAACGCTTTAACGGGAAATGGAGTACACTTGGTAACCGTGAACGATTATTTGGCACGTAGGGATAGTGCTTGGATGGGGCCACTTTTTGAGTTCCATGGAATGCGTGTGGATTGTATTGACAATCATCGACCTAATTCACAGGAGCGTCGTAATGCCTATAATGCCGACATCACCTACGGAACTAATAACGAATTTGGTTTTGATTACTTGCGTGATAATATGGCACATACATCGGAAGATTTGGTGCAACGAGTTCATAATTATGCAATTGTCGATGAGGTAGATTCGGTGTTAGTAGATGATGCTCGTACTCCGTTAATTATATCAGGGCCAACGCCTAAAGGAGAGTTGCACGAGTTTAACGAATTGAAACCCTTAGTGTCGGATTTGGTGTCGAAACAACGTCAGTATTTGACAAAGGTTCTTGCCGACGCCCGTAAGCTCATTGCGGAAGGAAACACCAAAGAGGGAGGTTTTCTATTGCTTCGTGTGTATCGAGGATTGCCCAAAAATAAAGCACTTATTAAGTTTTTGAGTGAAGAAGGAGTTAAGCAATTACTTCAAAAAACCGAAAACTTCTATATGCAGGATAATAATCGCGAAATGCCAAAAGTAGATGAGGAATTGTATTTCGTGATTGATGAAAAAAATAATCAAATAGAGCTTACCGATAAAGGTTTTGCTGATATTTCTTTTGATGGGGATAAGAATTTCTTTGTACTGCCCGACATTAGCATTGAAATAGCAAAAATAGAAAAACAAGGTTTGCCTATTGAGGAAGAGGCAGCCTTAAAGGAAAAATTATTTCAGGATTTCAATGTAAAAAGTGAGCGTATTCACTCATTGAATCAGCTATTGAAAGCCTACACGTTATTTGAAAAAGACGTTGAATATGTGGTAATTGACAACAAGGTATTGATTGTTGATGAACAAACAGGGCGTATTATGGATGGTCGCCGTTATTCGGACGGGTTGCACCAAGCTATTGAAGCAAAAGAGAACGTAAAAATTGAGGCTGCAACGCAAACGTATGCTACCATTACCTTACAGAATTATTTCCGTATGTACAACAAGCTATCGGGAATGACGGGTACTGCAATTACGGAAGCTGGGGAATTTTGGGAGATTTATAAATTAGATGTAATGGAAATCCCTACCAACAGACCTATTGCTCGTAAGGATAAAAATGATTTGATTTATAAGACCAAACGTGAAAAATATAATGCTGTAATTGAGGAAGTTGCGCGTATTTCAGAAGCAGGTCGTCCTGTACTTATTGGTACTACTTCGGTAGAGGTTTCAGAACTTTTGAGCCGTATGCTTACCATGCGTAAAATCAAGCATAATGTTTTGAATGCTAAGTTGCATAAAAAAGAGGCTGAAATTGTAGCAGAAGCTGGACAGCCAGGGGTGGTGACTATTGCAACCAACATGGCAGGTCGAGGAACTGATATTAAGTTAACTCCAGAGGTAAAGGCTGCAGGAGGTTTGGCAATTATCGGTACAGAACGCCACGATTCACGTCGTGTGGATAGACAGCTTCGCGGTCGTTCGGGACGTCAAGGAGACCCTGGAAGTTCTTTGTTTTTCGTGTCATTAGAGGATAATTTGATGCGTTTGTTTGGTTCGGAACGCATTGCTAAATTTATGGATAAATTAGGACATAAAGAAGGTGATGTGATTGAGCATTCGTTAATGACTAAGCGTATCGAAGCAGCACAAAAGAAAGTAGAGGAAAACAATTTTGGTATTCGTAAGCGTTTGCTTGAATATGACGATGTGATGAATGCACAACGTGAGGTAATCTACAAACGCCGTCGTCACGCTTTGGAGGGAGAACGCCTTAAAGTGGACTTGGCGAATATGATTTATGATACTTGTAAAGTTATTGTAGAGCAAAATAAAGGAGGAAATAATTTCAAAAATTTTGAATACGAACTTATTCGATTTTTCTCTTTGAAATCTCAAATTACCGAATCTGAATTCGGAAAATCGTCTGTTAATGATTTGATTAATACACTTTACAAAGAAGTATTGATTCACTATCAAGAAAAGACAGAACGCAGTGCCGAAACAGCTTTTCCTGTGATAAAAAGTGTTTACGAAAATCCATCGAATACCTATGAACGTATCGTAGTGCCATTCACGGACGGACAAAAGGCAATGAACATCGTTACCGATTTGAAGGAGGCTTACGAAAGTAATGGCAAGAAATTAATCAGTGATTTTGAGAAAAATATCACTTTAGCTATCATTGATGAGGAATGGAAAACGCATTTACGTCGTATGGATGAACTTAAACAGTCGGTACAATTGGCTGTGCATGAGCAGAAAGATCCGTTACTTATCTATAAATTTGAGGCTTTCGAGCTTTTTAGTTCAATGATAGATAAAGTAAATAAGGAAATTATTTCATTTCTGTTCCGTGCCGAATTGCCTACGCAAAACACCCCGATTCAAGAGGAACAACGAGTACAACGTCAGCCTGAAAACTACCAAACATCGCGTGAAGAAGTGGCAAACCGTCAGCGAGAGGCAGGAGAGGCAGTGTCAAGACGTCCGCAAGTGGTGGAGACCATCGTACGTGAGCAACCAAAAATTAATAGAAATGAGCGTGTTACGGTGCAAAACATCCGTACGGGTGAACGTAAAGAAATGAAATATAAACAAGCAATTCCCCTCATTGAAAAAGGAGAATGGATTGTAGTTCCGAGTTAGTTAAGTTACTAAATGAAATTGAAAGGCTATCTGAACAGGTAGCCTTTCTATATAATCAACATATTATGAAAATAGCAATCATCAATGGGCCTAATCTGAATTTACTAGGAAAAAGAGAGCCTGAAATCTACGGAAGTGAAACTTTTGAACAATTTTTTGAAAAGTTGCAAAAGAAATATCCTTCCGTGCAACTAACTTATTATCAGAGCAATATAGAAGGAGAACTCATTGATAAAATTCATGAAATAGGTTTTGAATATGACGGAATAATCCTCAATGCAGGGGCTTATACGCATACGTCTATTGCTATTGCCGATGCTATCAAAGCAGTCACCACCCCTGTATTAGAAGTGCATATTTCCAACACCTATGCACGTGAAACTTTTCGTCATAAATCCTATATTTCGCCTGTGGCTAAGGGAGTTATATTAGGTTTGGGTTTGAAAAGTTATGAACTGGCATTGATAAATTTTCTATAAATCCGCTATTCGTTTTACAAATTACGAATTACGAATTACAAATTACGAGTTACAAATTACGAGTTACGAATTACGAATTACGGAAAAGCCTCGCCCCCGTAATTCGTAATTTTTCATTCGTAATTAACTATCGTACTTCGTAATTAACTATCGTACTTCGTAATTAACTATCGTACTTCGTAATTAACTTCGTAAATCGTAATTAACTATCGTACTTCGTAATTAACTTCGTAATTCGTAATTAACTATCGTACTTCGTAATTAACTTCGTAAATCGTAATTAACTATCGTACTTCGTAATTAACTTCGTAAATCGTAATTAACTATCGTAATTCGTAATTAACTTCGTACTTCGTAATTTTTCATTCGTAATTAATTAACCACCGTCCAGCCTTTTGCTCTAATAGCATTAAGTTGACTTTGAGAAAAGTCTTGATAGTTGTAATTGTTAAATTTTGCTTCTTCAGATGCTGAGCGTGTGGGCAAATCATCTACGATTTTTTGTTTGCTTGCAGGAGTTAGGTTGTTGTTTATGATAGTAATATGATTTAATTTTGTGTTTTTACTAATGTCTAAACTGGTAAATGGATTCCCTGAACAATGAAGTCCTGTTAAGTTCGTGTTTTTACTAATGTCTAAACTTGTTAGTTGATTGCCACCACATTCAAGAAAATCTAAATTTGTATTCTTGCTAATATCTAAACTTGTTAGTTGATTACCATGAAGATAAAGATATGTTAACGCTGTATTTTTGCTAACATCTAAACTTGTCAGTTGATTATACATACAACCGAGTTGTTCTAAGAGTACGTTGTTAGAGAGATTCAGATTGGTTAGTTGATTATTATGACAAGATAAGTCTCGTAACTTTGTATTTTTGCTGATATCCAAACTGGTTAGCTGATTATCATAACAGTAGAGACTCTCTAAATTTATATTTTTAGAAAGATCTAAACTGGTTAGCTTATTATACGTACATAAGAGATTCTCTAAATTTATATTTTTAGAAAGATCTAAACTGGTTAGTTGATTATACATACAGTAGAGACTCTCTAAATTTATATTTTTAGAAAGATCTAAACTGGTTAGTTGATTATAGTTACAGCTGAGACTCTCTAAATTTATATTTTTAGAAACATCTAAATTAGTTAATTGGTTTTTATGACAATTAAGAAGTAGTAAACCTGTATTTTTGCTAACATCTAAATTAGTCAGTTGACTTTCATAACATTCAAGTACCTCTAAATATGGATTTTTACTGATATCTAAATTTGTCAATTGATTTTCGCTACAATAAAATATGGTTATTTTTCCATAAATTGTTACTGTTTTTTCGGAAGTGTTTTGTTGCATGAGTGAATAAGGAATTGTGGTGTAAAAACTCGTTACATTTTCTCCCGTGTCTTTTTGTCCATTGTTGTTTAGGTCTATCCAAACACCGTTTTGGTCTTGAGGGTCAGCATTGATAACCAATTTAAGACTATTTGCGGTTGTTTTTAGTACCATTTTTGGGGTTTCTTCGTTGGTTACTTTTACAACGCAAGTGGCTGTTTTCCCGCCATCGGCAGAGGTTACAGTGATGTAGGCGGTTCCTGTTCCTACAGCGGTTACTTTTCCATTGGCATCCACAGTAGCAATGGAGGTGTTTCCGCTTGTCCACGTTACGGCTTTGTTAGTGGCGTTTGTAGGCAACACGTTTGCTGATAAATTATGGGTGTCTCCAAGGCTTAAAGTTAAGTTGCTTTCTGATAACTCAACAGCGGTTACTTGCACAATCGTACTACCCCCTCCTGTAGGTATAGGAAATATTCTATCTCGGTATTCGCTCCAAAACCAATTAGGGTCGTTTTTATAGGTGTCTACATAGGCTTGTGGCACATAAATAAACGGATTTTTGTTACCGTGTCCAAAAAGTGATAAACTATATAGAGCATGAGTTCGAGGTGGGGTAGGAGCTTTCACCGTAATTGAAACCAATGATGGGGTATCTGCAAATAGTCTTGGGCCTATGTTTTCTAAAGTTGCTGGTAAAACAATAGATTGCAACGATGAGCAACCTTCAAAAGCAGACGTTTCAATACGTTTCATTCCCTCGGCTATGGTTACTTTGTTTAATGCCGTACAGTTTTGAAAAGCCTCTTCTCCAATCATGTTCACATTTCCGTGAATTACTACTTCTTTTAGTCTTTGACAGTTTGCAAAGGCTCTACTGCTTATTATAGTCACGTTAGCTGGAATAATCACTTTTCCATCAGCAGGGATTTTTGTGCAATCCCATCCTGTTAATACACTTCCGGTAATACGTGCTCCGTCGGGTATCACCGAGTAAGCTGTCACCGTTACTTTACAGGTGGCTGTTTTAGAACCATCTTCGGTAGTAGCTGTAATATAAACAGTTCCAGAAGCAACGCCCGTTACTTTTCCGCTGGAACTAACAGTAGCAATGGAGGTGTTTCCACTTGTCCACGTTACGGTTTTGTTAGTGGCGTTTGTAGGTAACACATTAGCCGTTAGCTGTTGTTCTCCACCCACAGTTACTGTAGCGGTTCCGGGTTGTATGTTTATGCTTGTTACCTGAATTATAGGAGTCGTTACGCTTACTTTACAAGTAGCAGTTTTCCCGCCATCTTCGGTAGTAGCGGTAATATATACCGTTCCTGAAGCTACGCCTGTTACTTTTCCGTGATTATCCACTTTGGCTATTCCTGCGTTGGCAGTTGTCCAAGTTACTTTTTTATTGGTTGCATTCGTGGGGGATACCGTTGCAGTCAATTGGAGTTCGTCTCCTACTGGCAAGGTAATAGTTTCGGGTTGTATGCTTACATTTGTTACAGCTATTACGGATTCTACAGTTACTTTACAAGAAGCTTTTTTTCCTCCATCTTCGGTAGTAGCTGTGATGTATACTGTTCCTGAAGCAACGCCCGTTACTTTTCCGTTGGCAGTCACCGTAGCAATGGAAGGGTCAGCACTCGTCCAAGTTACTTTTTTGTTGGTTGCATTCGTAGGGGATACCGTAGCAGATAATTGACGTTGGTTTCCTATTGCTAAGACAATGCTTTCTGGCTGTATGCTTACGTTTGTTACAGCTACTATGTTTTTTTCTACAGTTACTCTGCACGATGCTTTTTTTCCGCCATCTTCTGTTGTAGCTGTAATGCTAACTACTCCTGCTGTAATAGCCGTTACCTTTCCATTTGCATCTACCGTAGCAATGGTTTTATCAGTAGTTGTCCAAGTTATTTTTTTGTTGGTTGCATTGGTAGGTGATACGGTAGCAACCAAAGTTTTGGTGTCACCCTCTAATAAGGTGATAGTTTCATTGTCCAAACTTACGTAGGCTACTGTAATCACTTTTTTGGATACGGTTACCTTACAAGAGGCTGTTTTCTTGCTATCTTCGGTAGTAGCTGTAATGTATACCGTTCCTGAAGCTACACCTGTTACTTTCCCCAAATCGTCCACGGTAGCAATAGCGGTATTAGCACTTGTCCAAGTTACTTTTTTATTGGTAGCATTGGCAGGTAAAACGATAGCCGTTAAACTGTAAGTATTGCCCTCCACCAACGTAATTTGCTCTTCCGAAAGGCTTACGCTCTCCACAGCAATGACTTTTGCTTCGACGGTCACTCGGCAAATTGCAGTCTTTTTCCCGCTTTCTGTAGTAACCACTACGGTAGCTGTACCCACTTTATGAGCGGTTAGTAACCCTCCTTCGTTTATGGTGACAACAGCCTCATTTTCACTTGTCCAATGAATGTTTTTGTTGGTAGCATCGGCAGGCAGTACGGTGGCTGTTAAAGAATAGGTATTTCCTTCCACTAACGTAATTTGCTCTTCCGATAGGCGTACGCTTTCCACTTCAATAATTTTTGCCTCAACAGTAACCTCACAGAGAGCTGTTTTCGCTCCATCTTCGCTGGTTGCCGTAATGGTCACGACTCCCGCCTTAAGAGCCGTTAGCTCTCCCATTTCATTTACCGTAGCAATCGTGCTATCCGCAGAACTCCACATAACTTTTGGGTTAGTAGCCTCAGCGGGTAATACCGTAGTGGTTAAAGAGTGCGTATTCCCCTCAGTGAGAGTTAGTTTTTCAGGGGAAATACTCACCGAAACTACATGGATAAAACGTGGGGCGACGGTTACCTTACATACGGCGGTTTTTTCTCCATCTTCGGTAGTTACTGTGATTTCAACCGTACCTGGTTTCAGTGCTGTAATCAGCCCTTTGGCATCAACTGTAGCTACATCGGTGTTGCTACTTTCCCAGCTGACACTTGCGTTGGTAGCATCTTCAGGAAGAACTATTACTGACAGTTTGTGGTTGTCCCCTTCCGTCAATTCCAATTCATTTTTCTCTAACGTAACACTCGTTACGTGAATGATAGGCTCTTCTTTAATACAAGCCAAAAGTAAAACTAAAGCAACCACACTGGTCACTACCCATTTTCCAATCTTTGTATTCATAACTATCAAATTTGATTTACTATTTTAAAAATATTTCCTTAATGTTTTACAGTTTTTTGAGTATGTTAATCATCAGTTTCTGTTTCAAATCGCACAACAAAATAACAGAATTTGGTAAATAACTACAATTGTTAACGTTTGTTAAATGTTAAAATATTGAACCTAAAATACTGTTTTATGCATGAACGGTCGAAAATCGTACCTGAACTGTCAATTTATTAACATTTCTTTAAGTGTTAAATTTAGAAGGATAATAAGTTAATTACGAATTACGGGATTTAAATTTCGTAATTCGTAATTTAAAATTCGTAATTAACCTAGCCTCTTGGCACAGTATTTGACCTCTTCAAAATGTTTAAAAATTGTAAATATAATGCTATGAAGTACAAATATCTTTTTTCCGGTGTTAGCATTTTGATGAGTGTAGTTTCTCATGCACAATCGATGCTTCCTAAAATGAAAATTGCAAGTCAGCAAAATGCAAATCCTATGGAATTGCAAGAGTTGCACACTGACATTTACGTTGTAGGGCAAACAGTGATTACCACTATGGAAATGGTGTTCTATAATCCTAACGATCGGGTGATGGAAGGTGAATTTGAGTTTCCTCTCGGAGCAGGACAAGTGGTTTCTCGTTTTGCCTTGGACATCAACGGAAAGTTACGTGAAGGCGTAGTAGTGGATAAAAAACAAGGACGTGTAGCCTTTGAAAATATTGTCAGACGTGGTGTTGACCCCGGTTTATTGGAAAAAACCGAAGGAAACAATTTCAAAGCACGTGTTTATCCCATACCTGCAAAGGGTTCTCGACGTATTTTGATTGCTTTTGAACAAGAATTAAGTCATAGAAATGGAAAAGATTTTTATTTTCTCCCCGTAAAAAGTGATTTTACACTGAAAAAATTCAGTTTGAAGGCTGAAGTTGTGTCACGAGAAGTAAAAACAGAAGATGATGGAGTGGAATTATCATTCAAAAATTGGCGAAATTCGTATATTTCAGAATTGACAAAAACGGATTATAGGCTTAATAAAAACATCACTTTAATATTTCCAAAAATAGAAAAACAGCAGATTTTTGCTTCTACAGAAAACCAAAAAACGTACTTTTATGGAAGTATTTTACCTGAAAAAGAGATAATTAACAACAAATCGTTTCCCAAAAAAATTGGATTACTTTGGGATATTTCAGCTTCAAGTGAGGAACGTGATTTTGATAAAGAATATCAGTTGTTAGATGCCTATTTTAAAACCATAAAAAATGTTGATGTTGAGCTAATTACATTTAATATTCGTGCTAATGTTCCTAAAAAATTTAGTATTAAAAATGGAGATTGGTCAGCGTTAAATTCTTATTTGAAAAAACAAACTTATGATGGAGCTACTTATGTTAATCCATTGGAAATTAAGGATTCAAGTGATGAGTATTTGGTGTTCACGGACGGAATTTTCAATTTTGGAGAGGAAAAAGATTTGAAATTATTGACTGCTATTATCCAAAAACCTGTGTATGTAATCAATTCAAAATCAGTAGCAAATACTGATAAAATGCAATATATAAGCAATCAGACAGGTGGAAATTTTATCAATTTATCACAACAAACAGTTGAAAATTCTTTGGAAAAATTACTAAAACCAACATTTCGTTTGATTGAGGCAAAAGTGAAGTCAGGAAAAGTGTCGGATGTATATCCACAAGTAGGAAGTCCAATCACAGAGAACTATTTTTCATTTGCAGGGCAATTGCAATCGGATAAAGCAGAGTTGGAGTTTTCTTTCGGATATGGAAATAAAATCACTGAAAGTAAAATAGTTACCGTTCAGAAAAATATGGATTCTTCCGAAAAAGAATTTAAGCAGTTAGAACGTTTTTGGGCAGGGAAGAAAATCGCACAAATGAGGTCAGAAGCTGAAAATCAGGATAAAATAGATGCCGTTGGGAAAGAGTTTGGTATTGTAACTGAAGGAACATCGCTCATTGTTTTGGAACTTTTATCGGATTATGTTGCCAATAGAATCGTTCCTCCAACAGAACTGCAAAAAGATTATTTTGAAGCCGTTGCTCGGGAAGATAAATACGCTAAGGAGGAAGAAAATCGCAAAAAATCTCACAAAAAAGACAAAATTGAGGAGGTTATTGCGATGTCAAAAGCTCAAAGTGAGTGGTGGAACACGAGTTTTCCAATTAGTGTTGAGGAAAAAAACGGAAAGGGAGAGATTCCACCCCCATCGCCACCTGCATCTGCAATTGAGGAAGTTGTGGTAATATCTGCTACTCATTCAGATAGGAGAGAAGTGGCAGTAGAAGAAATAGCTTTTATGGAAGAAGCCGAAGTAGCGTCCGAAATGAAAGAGATGGTTGCGATGACCGGTGGAGTAAACAAAAAAATGACTGAAAAAACAAACGTTAATCAAACTAAAAATATTGGTATTCAGTTAAATACTTGGAATCCTGATACACCATATCAAAAAGTGTTGGAATATACCGATGAAGGAAAAGCCTATGAGACTTATTTGAAATTAAAGCAAGAATATGGTAAAACACCTGCTTTTTACGTTGATGCTGCTGATTATTTCTTCAAAAAAGGAAAAAGCGAAACTGCAACTTTGATACTTTCAAACTTAGCGGAACTCAACTTAGAAGAAGCTCAAATTTTGCGAGTTTTGGGATATAAATTATTAGAGTACAAAAATCCAAAATTGGCCATATTGATATTTCAAAAAGTCTTGAAAATGAGAGAAGAAGAGCCTCAATCGTTCCGTGATTTAGGTTTGGCATTGGCTCAAGATAAACAGTATAACAAAGCTGTTGAAACGCTTTATAAAGTTGTTACCGAAGTATGGAATAGTCGTTTTTATGGTATCGAACTTATTGCAATGAACGAAATTAATAACATTGTTAATACGCAAAAAAATGTAAAAACGTCCTTTATAGACAAGCGATTACTGAAAAATGAACCAGTTGATGTACGTGTTGTACTTACTTGGGATACAGATAGTTCCGATATGGATTTATGGGTAACCGACCCTAAAAAAGAAAAATGCTATTATTCAAACGACCTGACGGAGTATGGAGGGAAAATATCAAATGATTTTACAGGAGGCTATGGACCAGAGGAATTTATGATAAGAAAAGCAATTGATGGTCAATATGAAATTCAGGTACAATATTACGGAAATTATTCACAAAAACAATTGTTCCCAGTAAGTCTTCGTTTAGAATTTTTCACCAATTATGGTTCCAGAAATCAGAAAAAACAAGAAGTTGTCATTCGGCTTACTAATAATAAAGAAGTTATTGATGTAGGAAAGTTTATTTATAAAAAGTAATTCATTTGGAAAAATTGTAGGGGGTATATAAGAAGAAGTTGAAAATTTCATTCAAATAAAAAGCCTCTGTTTGACCTTGGTGATGTTATAAAAAGTCTTCAAAAACTTTTATGTATTGCTATTGATAGGTTAAACAGAGGCTATTATTATGCTATCGTTTCCATCCATTGGCATCAAAGGAATTCTTTTTCCAATACCACATCATTAAAAATCCAATCAACGCACCTCCAACATGTGCGAAATGTGCGATATTACCACCGAAAATAGAGAATCCTGTAACACCTGAGAATAAATCTATTCCCACCAAAATAGGAATGAAATATTTAGCTTTTATCGGATACGGAATGAAAATCATCATGAGTTTGGCATCAGGGAACATCATCCCAAAGGCAACTAAAATCCCGTAAATTGCTCCTGAAGCTCCCACAGCTGGTGTAAAATAGGAACTCATCATATCGTTAAACGTACTTTTAGGAATAATATGCTCCCAAGCTGTGTTGTACTTACCTTCGGCTAATACACTTTTCACCATTTCGGGCGTAAAACCATTATCAGCTAAGGCTTGTAATCCTTCCTGAAAATAGTAGTAATTCACTCCTGAATGTATTAACGCTGAACCTACGCCACACGAGAAATAGAAAAACAAAAATTTTTGTTGTCCCCAAATCTTTTCTAACGGACTGCCAAATGCCCAAAGTGCATACATATTGAAAAATAAGTGCATTAGTCCGCCGTGCATGAACATATATGTTACATACTGCCACCATTTGAAATTAGGATTTTCAAAAAAGTAGATTGCAGCATTTTCTGCGAGATTTATGTTAGGAATCAAATTGTATTCGGCAATGAAAAATACAATAACATTTATGATTATTAAGTGTTTGATTATTTGTGTGATACGTTCCATGAAATATATTATAGATTAAAAATATTTATCAATTTCATTAAGTGAAAGATGGCTATACACTCGCTTTCCAAGTGGCGAAATTAAACTTTCTTTACAAGCAAACAAATTATTTAACAAAGTTTCTTGCTCCTGTTCCGTTAGGTTTTGTCCTGTTTTTATGGCTAAACTACGGCTAAGACTTTGTGCAAAAGCCTCTTTTTGAGAGTTTTCGTTTGTAGGTAGGTTTTCAATGTGTTGCTGAATGAGTTCTTGAAATACGTTGGGAATATCGCTGTCCGAAATATGTAGAGGAACTCCATTTATTTGTATTTTATCTTCTTGAATATCAATAATAAAACCAATATTTTCAAATAATTCTTTTAATCTTTTAACCACATCAAGTTCCTCCCTTGAAAAAGATAATTCCAGAGGGAACATTAGTTGTTGACTTGCTGTACTTGTTGATTTTAAGGTTTTCAGAAAATCTTCATACAAAATCCGCTGATGCGCTCGGTTTATATTAACGATAATTAGTTCATTATGCAACGTTGTTACAAGGTATTTCTTTCCTATTGACAGTATATTTTTTCCTATTTGCGGTGACAACGGTTCTACATCAAAGAGTTTACTCTCAATTACTTGTGGTTCAAAGCTATTCAAATCAGATTCGATACCTATATACAGACTTTCCCACGAGCTTTGTTTTTTAGGGTGCGAAGAAAAGTTCTGTCCATTTCCCGAATTTCGGTTGTTTTGAGTTTCTTCTTTAAAAGGATTAAAATTAGGATCTATTTCAATTTTTGGAAAAACAGGTTCCTTATCCTTATAGCTATAAGGAATGTCGAAAGTCGTGTCTCGATTAAAATCAAGTACTGGAGCTATATTAAATTGTCCTAAACTGTGTTTTACTGCCGACTTGAGGAGAGCGTAAATGCTGTGTTCGTCCTCAAATTTTACCTCAGTTTTAGTTGGGTGAATATTGATGTCTATGGTTGAAGGGTTAACTTCCAATCGAATGAAATATTCAGCCTGTTGTTGGCTGTTAATAAGTCCTTCGTAGGCCACCGTAATAGCGTGATTTAGATATCTATTTTTTACAAAACGATTGTTTACCATTAAAAATTGCAGGGATTTCGTTTTAGCTATGTACTCAGGTTTCACCACGAAACCGCTTATTTTCAAAATGGGGGTTTCCTCCTCAATAGGTACTAATTTTTCATTTGTTTTTCCACCAAAAAGGTGTACGATACGTTGTCTAAAATTTGTGATAGGTAAGTTAAATAGCTCATTCCCATTGTTGTAAAAGTGAAAATGGATATTTGGATGAGCCAATGCTACACGATGAAATTCATCTAATATATGTCGTAATTCTACGGTGTCCGATTTGAGAAAATTTCGTCGAGCAGGGATGTTAAAAAACAAATTTTTCATTGAAATAGAAGTACCATCAGCTGTAACACATGGTTCTTGATAAGTTATCTTGCTTCCTTCTATCCGAAGTTCTGTTCCTAATTCATCCGTAGGTCGTTTAGTGATAAGTTCTACATGAGCAATTGCCGCTATGGAGGCTAATGCCTCCCCTCGGAATCCTTTTGTTTGCAATTGGAATAAATCTTCCGCTTTTTGAATTTTGGAGGTAGCATGTCGTTCAAATGCAAGTCGGGCATCTGTTACGCTCATTCCTATGCCATTGTCAATGACTTGGATAAGAGTTTTTCCTGCATCCTTAACGATGAGTTTTATGTTAGTAGCCTTGGCGTCAATCGCATTTTCAAGTAATTCTTTCACTGCAGAGGCAGGTCGCTGAATTACTTCTCCTGCTGCAATTTGATTGGCAACGTGATCGGGTAATAAACGAATTATATCGGTCATTTTTATTTTAGGAATCGTTTTCTTGGTAGTCTGTGGGATTGTATATATCAAGCTATATTTTTTAATCTATTTCCTATCAGGCTGATTTTTTTATATATTAGCTCCTTTTAAATATAGATAGATCAAAATCAAGTATATACAATGCTAAAAATAGTAAAATCGCTAACACAATTAGAAAAGTTTTGTTGATTTCTACGTTTTTGGTATTTCGACTGTTAGCACGGACATCTCGCCATTGAGCAGTGAAGTGATTGGTCTGTGTTTCGCGATCTTTTCGGATACGAGAGTCTAAATCATAGATGTTTCCTTTTTCTTTTCCATCATAATAGCGAGGAGTGTAATTGTATTTTTTATTTTTTGGTAAGGAGAATAATTTAAATTTCATAACAATTTATTTTTCAGATAGATATAAAATAGTACATCTTAGTTTTTACGTTTCTTTATGAAAAAGACATCAATGGGTAATGCAAAGATAGTCATTTTTTTTAGCATAAAACTATTTTTTCAGTTTTGGTTCTTAATTTTTTTTCATATTTTCGCACCAAAACCATGTACATATTATGAATTTAACCTCGGAAAACATATTACTCGTCGGGTCTTTACTACTACTTGTTAGTATCGTTGCAGGACGAACTTCTTACAAATTCGGAGTGCCTACTTTGATTTTATTTTTAGGTGTTGGGATGCTTGCCGGTAGTGATGGTATCTTGAAAATAGAGTTCAATAATCCTGGATTGGCTCAATTCATTGGAATTCTTTCTCTGAATTTTATTTTGTTTTCAGGAGGATTGGAGACTCGTTGGAAGTCTGTACAACCCATTTTGGGACAAGGGATTATGCTTTCTACAGTTGGAGTACTGCTCACCGCCGTGTTTTTAGGAGTTTTTGTGTGGTATGTTACTGATTTTACTATATTTGAGAGTTTGCTATTAGGTTCGATTGTGTCATCGACTGATGCTGCTGCTGTATTTTCGATTTTACGATCTAAAAATCTAGAACTCAAAGAAAATTTACGTCCAACTTTGGAGTTTGAGAGCGGAAGTAACGATCCTATGGCTTACGTTTTAACAACTACTTTTTTAGGTTTGGTACAAATTCCTGATCAAGATTTATTAGGTGTAATTTTTATTTTCCTAAAGCAGATTATATTAGGTGGTATTTTAGGATTTATCTTTGGGAGACTTAGTAAAATTATTTTCAACAGAATATCTTTAGGATTTGAAGGGTTATATCCTGTGTTAGCCATAGCTTTGATGTACATTACTTTTTCAGGAACCGAAGCACTTGGTGGTAATGGATTTTTAGCAATTTACGTAGCTGCGGTTTACTTAGGTAATCACAGTTTTATCCACAAAGGAAGTGTTATCAAAATGTTTGACGGATTGGCATGGTTAATGCAAATTGTGATGTTCTTGACCTTAGGTTTATTAGTTAATCCTTCTGAAACCATTCCATTGATGGGAATTGGATTGTTGATTTCTGTATTCTTGATTTTAGTCGCACGCCCATTAAGTGTGTTTTTGGGAACATTGCCTTTCAAAATGAGTTTCGCACGACGTTCTTATATTTCGTGGGTTGGACTCCGAGGAGCTGTACCTATTGTATTTGCCACGTACCCTATGTTAGCAGGTCTTGAAAAAGCAAATATCATCTTTAATATAGTATTTTTTATTTCGGTAACTTCCGTATTAATTCAAGGAACAACACTTTCAATGGTAGCCAAGTGGCTCAATTTGGCATCTGAACAACCTGCCGAAAATGAAGAAAACCCAGCCGATGCTATCAAGAGAGAACATCCTCGTGCGGTCATGCAAGAAATTTTTATTCCAGAAGATTGCTATGTGGTAGACAAAAAAATAGTAGATGTGGACTTTCCTTCCAATGCCATTATAGCAATGATAAAACGCAAAGACAAATACATAACTCCTAACGGTTCTACCCAAATTGAAGGAAATGATACCCTGATTGTTATATCTGATAACACCCAAGTTATGGATGAGGTTCGCAATGCTTTGGAGTTGGAGTCATAACTTTAATAATAACTTGAAGATTTTTTCACTCAGATAAAAATAGAAATAAATTACCAGAGAGAGGGGATACCTATGGAAGTTCAAAAATAAATTTAAAATTCATATGAAGCAGTTATTTAAATTTTTTATATGTCTCTTTTCGATAAGTGTGTTTTCACAATCGATTGATAACAAGTTGTTTACTGTAGAAAGTAAGTATGATTTCAAGCAGACAATAAAGTTACTCAAAAAAGGATTGACCTCGGAGAATATACAAATATTTTCAGTGATTGATCATAGCAAAGCAGCTAAAAAATCGGCACTACATTTGGCTCCTACCACAGTTTTAATTATAGGGAATCCGAAAGTAGGTACCGTTTTGATGCAAGAAAATCAATTATTAGCTATTGAATTACCTTTAAAAATACTTATTAGAGAAGTCAACGGAAAAACTTTTGTAACCTATAAACGTTTAGAAACCTTATATAATGATTATACGATTGAAAAAACAAAACCTTTACTTGAAAAAATTGACCAAGCAATGCTAAAAATAATAGAAAAAAGTATTTCTATGTAAGTTCAATTAAGATGTGGAAAAAAAAGTTTATTTTTAATATGTTGTTAAACAGTATGTTATAAATATTTTCAAAAAAAACTCAAAAAAAAGTGATTAAAAATTTGGAGAGAATAAAAAAAGTCGTATCTTTGCAACCGTAAAACAAAAGGATAGGCGGGAGTAGCTCAGTTGGTAGAGCGTCAGCCTTCCAAGCTGAATGTCGCGAGTTCGAACCTCGTCTCCCGCTCAAAGCCGTCGAAAGACGGCTTTTTATGTATATAAAATGTATGTAACCTTACTTCTCTAATTAGACTATTTTACAACTGTAAAAATACTGATACTATGGATTTATTTTACGCTGTTGATTTGGCAGGAGTTTTTGTATTTGCTATTTCAGGAGCTTTGGCTGCTCGCGAAAAGAAAATGGATTTGTTCGGGATTTTCATCATCGCGTTCGTTACTGGACTTGGAGGGGGAACCCTACGAGACGTACTATTAGGTCGAACACCGGTTTTTTGGATGCAAGCCCCTATTTACGTAGCAATGATTTTCGGAGGAACCTTGTTTGCTATTATCTTCCGAAATAAAATTCATTATTTGCGAAAATCCTTATTATTATTTGATACTATTGGTATCGCTTTTTTTACCATTATTGGAACAGAGATAGCACTTTCCTTTTCCTATGAATTGCATCCGACCATTGTTGTGTCTATCGGAGTGATGAGTGCTTGTTTTGGTGGAGTTATTCGAGACATACTCTGTAATGATATTCCTGTAATTTTTCATAAAGAAATTTATGCAACTCCTTGTGTTGTAGGTAGTTTAATGTATTTGGGGTTGAAAGAGCTACCTTTTTTTCACGATTATATTTCTTTGATAACCATTGTTTTTATTATAGCTTTTCGAATTTATGCCATCAAAAAATCATTGGAATTGCCTAAAATAGGTTAGCTCACATATCCGAAAAACTTGAATATAACGCTGAGTACATAAATACTTTTATATCTTTTCAAGGAAAAAATATACGCTAAAAATTGTCAATTCAAAAAAAAATATTACATTTGCCTCGTCTTCAAGGAACACTATCTAAAAAGATTTTCTCAAAACACATACTATAATATTTTTCTGAACAACCAAAGTAGCTACAATGTTTTGATAGCTATTAAAACCCATATTTCTTTAAATAATTTAAGATTCAAATGTTAGACATTACAGATTTAAAATCTATGAAGCTACCTGAATTGCAGGGAATAGCTCAAGCAATGAAAGTGCCTAAGTTTCGCAGTTTCAACAAAGAGGATTTGATTTACCAAATTCTTGATCATCAGGCAGCTAACCCTTCTCAAGAACAACAGGAAAGCGAAAAGAATGAGGTGAAAACCAAAAAGCAGACACAAAAGAAAACTCAAAGAAAGACTGTAACAAATAAAAAGAAATCAAATTCAGCCTCGACTACCACTCCAACCGTTCCTCAAAAGGAGGAAAAGATACAAGAAGAAAATACTCAAAACAACGGAAAAACTAATAAAGAACAACTTCCAAAATCCGATGCTAAGGAAAATGTTACCACTAATAATAAGGAGAATAAACAATTCCAGAAAGTAGGATTTCAGAAAAAGAATAACCAAAATACTACAAATCAATCTCAACAAACATCTCAAAATCAGCAGAAGACAGGGCAAAATCAGAATACCTATCGCAATGGAAATGGACAAAATAACAACTCTGAAAATTTTGATAAAGAGAAACGAAATCGATACCGTTCACCTGATTTTGAATTTGATAGCATCGTAGAGTGCGAAGGAGTTTTGGATATTATGCAGGACGGCTATGGATTTCTGCGTTCTTCGGACTACAACTACTTAGCATCTCCCGATGATATTTATGTCTCCCAATCACAAATCAGATTGTTTGGATTACAAACAGGAGATACCGTACTGGGTGAAGTGCGTCCCCCGAAGGAAGGTGAAAAATATTTTCCTTTGCTTAAGGTTTTGAAAATCAATGGTCTTGATCCGCAAATTGTACGTGATCGAGTACTTTTCGAGCATTTGACTCCACTTTTTCCCAATGAAAAATTTAAATTGGCAGATAAAGGAAGTACGCCTTCAACGCGTATTATTGATCTATTTTCTCCTATTGGAAAAGGGCAAAGAGCAATGATTGTAGCTCAACCTAAAACAGGTAAAACGATGTTACTTAAGGATATAGCTAATGCTATTTCAAAAAATCATCCAGAGGTGTACTTGATGGTATTGCTCATTGATGAACGTCCGGAGGAGGTTACGGATATGCAACGAAGTGTTCGTGGTGAAATCATCGCCTCAACCTTTGATAAAGAGGCTTCGGAGCATGTGAGAATAGCCAATATTGTTTTAGAAAAAGCCAAGCGATTGGTTGAATGTGGACATGATGTGGTTATTCTTTTAGATTCAATCACTCGTTTGGCACGAGCATACAATACCGTGCAACCAGCCTCAGGTAAGGTGCTTACAGGAGGTGTGGATGCTAATGCTTTGCACAAACCTAAGCGTTTTTTTGGAGCAGCTCGCAATATTGAAAATGGAGGTTCTCTGTCAATTATTGCAACCGCTCTAACCGAAACTGGATCAAAGATGGATGAGGTTATTTTCGAAGAATTCAAAGGAACAGGAAATATGGAATTGCAGTTGGATCGCCGTATTGCTAATCGTCGTATTTTTCCTGCCATCGACCTGATTTCGTCTTCAACCCGTCGTGATGATTTATTACTTGACGAAAAAACATTGCAACGTATGTGGATTCTACGTAAATACTTAGCCGATATGAATCCTTTGGAGGCTATGGAATTTATGGAAAATAGAATTAAACAAACTCGCGATAATGAGGAGTTTTTATTAACAATGAATCAGTAAAAAAATAATAAAATATTTCATAATTAATTTAAAATGGAAATAAAAGTAGACGCAAACAAAGTTGATATGTTTATCGTATCAAATGGAAAGTACTTCAAGAGTGAAGCTATTCCTTACATCCGAAAACAGTTGTCTGAAATGAATGAAAATCAGTGGGTTATGCTACAGAGTTTACAGTTTAAGGACTCGCAAACAGCCTTAATCGTTTCTCTTATTGGAGGAGGTTTGGGTATCGACCGTTTCTTCATTGGCGATATTGGTTTGGGAATTGCTAAATTGCTTACTTGTGGAGGTTTAGGAATTTGGACAATTGTCGATTGGTTTTTGATCATGGATGCCACTCGTGATAAAAACTTTGAAATGTTACAAAATTTATTGCGATTTTGACCTCAAGAAACCTGTATGTTTTTGTAACGCTTCTTTCTATTGTTGGATGGATTTGGTTAGTAGTTAACTTGTTTCTTGAACAACATAGCGTTGGGGTGTCTGTTTGTTTGTCAAAACAAATTACCGATGTTCCTTGTCCTTCCTGTGGTTCAACTCGTTCGGTTCTGTCCGTTTTTAGAGGTGATTTTTTGGAAGCGATTTTTCAGTGGAACCCTTTGGGGATTGTTGTTTCACTGGCCTTGATGATTCTTCCCATATGGCTGGTCTATGACTTTTTGACAAAAAAACAGACACTGTACCAAAAATATATTACAGCAGAAAATCTATTAAAAAATCCGTATCTTTACATTCCGCTTTTTATATTTTTGGCATTGAACTGGATTTGGAATATTTATAAAGGACTATGATTGAGATATCTAATTTTAATAAAAGACTTACGGAAAGTGAAAAAGAACGAGCTTCATATAGCTACCTGATGTCAATTGTAGTGTTGCTTGTGGGGTTACCTTTGCCGATTGTAAATTTAATTTCAACTTTCTTTTTTTATATTGCTAACCGAAATAATACCTTTTTTGTTCGTTGGCACTGTATTCAGTCTTTAATTTCGCAACTCAGTGTTTTTTTCGTCAATACAGTTGGATTTTGGTGGACAATTTCCATTATTTTTGGAAGTAATGAAGTTTCTAATCTGTATATTTCTTATGTTTTAGCAGCTATTATTTTTAATATTTGGGAGTTTGTAGTCACATTTTATACAGCAACAAAAGTTAGAAAAGGCATACACATTTCGTGGTGGTTCTATGGAGATATTACGAATCTAATAGTTAAAAATAATGATAGGAAGACTGATTTTTAGAGGTTTAGCTGTTTTTGGTGTTTTTTTCATCTCTTGGTTACTATTGGCTCAAATCAACTGGATTGGGGTGTTTAATTTCCTACCCAACAATTCAAAGTACCTACATAAAATTGAGGAGAAATTGGGCGAAGTTACCTTAGCTGATTTTAAACGGTACAATTCGGAATTGGAGAATGTCTTTGTTTCAAAAACTATTGATAGTATTGTAGCAAAAATATGTACAGCTAACGGTATTGTAAAAGATTCTTTGAACGTATACATATTCAGCAATTCTGAGGTAAATGCTTTTGCTTTACCTGATAATCAAATGGTTATATATACAGGGTTGATCCAAAAAACTGAAAATCCTGAAGCCTTAGCGGGGGTCATTGCTCATGAATTGGCTCACATTGAGAAAGATCACGTGATGCAATCGCTAAAAAAGGAAATTGGGTTAGGAGTCTTATTTACTGTACTTACAGGACAAAGCGACTATACACTAATTTCTGAAATTAGCAAAATGCTTGTTTCTTCCTCATTCAGTCGAAAAATGGAAAAAGAAGCCGATCTTTTGGGAGTGGAATATCTCATAAATGCTCAAATAGATCCAGTACCTTTTGCCGATCTAACAAGCAATCTTAATGATATGGAATTTAAAGCACTGAAATGGATTAACTCGCATCCTATGTCGGAAGAGCGTAGTAAATATATTATGAAAGTTGTTGATAATAAGGATTTTACTTTCAGAAAGCTTGTCCATACATCTACTTGGGAGAAGATTAAAGAACAAATTAATTCTGACTTATGAGAAAGATTTTCAGCGTAATTTTTTGTTTGTTATCACTTTCATTATCAGCACAAAGTAAGATAAAACAAGCTAAAAATAATTTAGGAACTCCACAGCAAAAGCAGTCGGGAAGCTCCTCACAAAGTAGTGGTTACAGCACTTCATTTGGAGATTCTTCTGTAAGTTTTTGGGATATATTTTTTGAATCTTTCCTATATGACCTCACTTTGGCATTGGCATATAATATTGCTTTTGAAACTGAAGCTGAATCCGAAGGACGTATGAGTCGAGCTACATTAAATCGGTATCCTTTTTACGGAAATTCAAAAGGTGACTACCAGTACGAAGCTCCTTGGGAAGACTTTGTGTTATGGCGATTAGAGGGCTCAAATTACTATTTTTCAGAAAAAGGACGCTTCTTTACCAATGATTTTAATGCAAAGGTTCGTATTGGAGAGCGTTTTGGCATCAATTTACAATATTTACACTTTTGGGAAAAATTGCTACAAGCTGAGGACGAAAAATTAGATATTTTTGTGCTTACGGGTGAATACTACCGAATTAGAACTCAACGGGTTTCTACTCATTGGGGAATTGGGGCAGGATATGTAGGTAACGAATTGAAACAATGGGGATTAGCTTTTGAGTTAGGAAATGAAATATTCTTTAGGCCTTTTTCCCTTCATGCTGATTTAAAGTATGTTTATTTCAAACGAAACGATGTATTTTCATTTTCTGTTGGGCCTCGATTCTATTATCGAAACTTACACATTGGAGCTAAATATCAACGAATGAATTTGGCAAGTGTGCAAACCTCAGGCTTCAGTGTAGGTTTGGGAATTGTTTTTTGATATATATTATCGTGTTTTTATGTTGATATACAGTCACTTGTATTTGAATTACTTTTTTTTGTAAAATATTTGTAAGAAAAACTTTTTTATTTCAAAAATATACGTATCTTTGCAACCGCATTTGGGGGAAGATACTCAAGCGGCCAACGAGGGCAGACTGTAAATCTGCTGACTATGTCTTCGCAGGTTCGAATCCTGCTCTTCCCACTAAAAGAGATTTTCAGTTTTGAAGGTCTCTTTTTTCGTATACGACCATTTCGTTTTTTAATCATTTTATAAAATAAATAGCTATGTATAAGCAATTTATCCAGCCAATTCTCTTTTCATTAGATCCTGAAAAAGCCCATCACTTAACGTTTTCACTGTTAAAAATCATCCATAAAATCCCTGGAATCCCTTCCCTGCTTCGTTCCATCTATCAAGTAGAGCATCCCGCTTTGGAGCGTGAGGTTTTTGGAATTAAATTTAAAAATCCGGTAGGACTTGCGGCGGGATTGGATAAGGAAGCAAAACTCTACAAGGAATTGTCAAACTTAGGTTTTGGATTTGTTGAAATCGGAACAATTACTCCCAAAGGGCAACCTGGTAACCCTAAAAAACGTCTGTTTCGTTTGAAAGAAGATAAAGCCATTATAAATCGAATGGGATTCAACAATCAAGGGGTAGAAGAAGCGATACAACGCTTGAAAACGAACAAAAACGTACTCATTGGAGGCAATATAGGTAAAAATAAAATTACTCCAAATGAAAACGCAGTAAACGACTATAGCTATTGTTTTGAACGTCTTTTCCCATATGTGGATTATTTTGTGGTGAATGTAAGTTCTCCTAATACGCCTAATTTGAGGACATTACAGGAAAAAGAACCATTAAAATTGTTACTCAATACATTGCAACAATTAAATCTTGCTAAGGAAAAGCAAAAACCAATACTTCTAAAAATTGCACCTGACTTAACCGATGAGCAATTGCTCGACATTATCGATATTGTTAAAGAAACAAAAATAGCAGGAGTAATCGCTACTAATACAACTATTTCACGTGAAGGATTGCAATCAGCCAATAAAAATGAAGTAGGAGGACTTAGTGGGAAACCGCTTACCAAACGCTCTACTGAGGTCATTCGTTTTTTAAGTGAAAAAAGTCGTAGAGCCTTTCCTATCATTGGAGTTGGGGGTATTCATTCAGCAGATGATGCCATTGAAAAATTGAACGCGGGGGCGTCACTCGTGCAACTTTATACGGGCTTTATTTATGAGGGGCCTAATCTTATCAAAGAAATTAATAAAAAACTAATAGCTACCGCAGGGCAGCGTAGTTGAGTTTTAAATATCGAAGTAGAATCAGACAAGAGACTTTTCAGAATATGGAGTCTCTTTTTATATGACTCTTGAAACGGTCAAACCGTCACGAATTGGAAATAAAACGGTTTCTACACGTGGGTCTTCTTTGATTTTTTTGTTGTACTCAAGCAGAGCAAGAGTTTGTTTGTCGTTTGATTTCACATTTTGTACCACTTTTCCGCTCCAAAGTACATTGTCCGATACAATAATCCCTCCCGAGTTCATCTTGTTGATAATCAAATCGAAATATATAGCATAATTTTGTTTGTCGGCATCAATAAAAACCAAATCAAACTTGGTTTCCAATGTAGGAATAATGTCTTTTGCTTTTCCTAAATGCTGAATGATTTGTTTGCCTTTACCACTTCGGTCAAAGAATTCTCGTTGTAGTTCTTGTAATTCTTCCTTAATATCAATGGTGTGTAAAACGCCATTTTTTTGCAGTCCTTCAGCCAAGCATAATGTAGCATATCCAGTGTAGGTACCTATTTCTAAAATTGCTGATGGACTAATAAGTTTTGATAATAAACTCAATACACGCCCTTGAAAATGACCGCTAATCATACGGGGTTGTAAAACTTGCAAATGGGTACGACGAGTCAGCTCCTGTAATAAAAGAGGTTCATTTTCTGTATGTTCAGAAGCATATTCTTCAATTTCTTTAGGTAAAAAGTGCATTTAATGATTTTTTTATGTTGTTGTATATCAGTAATATAAGAAGTAAAGATTGTAAAAAAATAACATTCAGTTGGCGATTGTTCAAATCTTATTTATTTTTGCAAACATACTAAAAAAATAAGAAATGCAAAACGGAATTTACGCAAAATTTAAAACTACCAAAGGTGATATTTTGGTAAAATTGACGCATGACAAAACTCCTGGAACCGTTGGGAATTTTGTAGCATTGGCAGAGGGAAAACAAAAAAACAATAGTAAACCCTTAGGTACCCCTTATTACGATGGGTTAAAATTTCACAGAGTGATAGCCGATTTTATGATTCAAGGAGGTTGTCCTTTGGGTACAGGAACAGGAAATCCTGGATATCAATTTGATGATGAATTTCGCTCAGATTTGAAACATGACAAACCAGGAATCCTATCCATGGCAAATGCAGGGCCTGGCACTAATGGAAGCCAGTTTTTTATTACACACGTACCAACACCTTGGTTGGATGGAAAACATACTGTTTTTGGTGAAGTTGTTGAAGGTCAGGATATTGTAGATGCTATATCTCAAGGAGATATTATCAATGCAATTGAAATCATTCGAGTAGGAGAGGAGGCTCAACAATGGGACGCCGTGCAGGTTTTTGAAACGTTCAATGCCGAAAAAGAAGAACGCATAGCAAAAGCTCGTGAAAAAACAGAAAAAGAATTAGCTACTGAAACCGCAGGATTTGAAAAGACTGAAAGTGGATTGTTCTATAAGATTATTGAGAAAGGAACAGGAAAACAGGCTGAAGTAGGCGAAGAAGTAGCCGTACATTACACGGGGATGTTGCTTGATAAAACTGTTTTTGATTCATCATACCGTAGAAAACAACCATTGAAGTTTACTGTTGGAGTAGGACAGGTGATTGAAGGATGGGACGAAGGAATTCTATTGCTTCAAGAAGGAGATAAAGCTCGTTTGGTAATTCCATCTGATTTGGCATATGGAAGTCGTGGTGCAAGAGGAGTAATTCCACCAAATGCTCCGTTGATTTTTGATGTGGAATTGGTAAAAGTATACTGATAATAAACTACTAGAAATGAAGTTAGTCCAATTTAGATAAGCATTATTTGGGCTAACTTCATTTTGTATATGTTTATTAATATTAAACACGGAATAAAATACTCCTATTTAAAAAACTAACTTCAAATCCAATGTCCTTTTGAAATCCTGTAATAGAGGGTTTAATTCCACCAAACGGGCAAATTTTTCGTCTGGAGTTACGCGTATTTTATGTATAATTTCTTCATTTTCAATGATGTTTAATGAGATGTCATAATTACTAAGTGATTTGCGTAGAAAACCCAATAACTTAGCTTCTTCACGATGGACCTCATCACGAATCGTTTTGTTTGGAACTTGTAAATCAAGAACAGTTCCATGCAGAGTCGGTTGTCCCATTTCTAAAGTCGATGCTTGAATGCGTTCTCCTTGGGCTTTTAAGGTTTCAACGTATGCGTTAAAGCTATCAAAAAACTCTTTTTCAGTGAATTTTTCACGAGGTAAAGAGGCTTCGTCGATTTCTTCTTCCTTGAAATTTCGCAATACCTCTTGCTTGACTACAACACTTTTGATGGAGTAGTTCGACACTACCTCCTTCCTTGCTTCGGCACTGATGGAAGGAATCTGTTCCTGTACAGGAAGTGTTGTTGATTTATTAGTTATCTGCTTGGATACTACACTATTATCCTCTTCGGGAGTGTTTCCATTGAAAATATGAGCTGGGATTATGAAGCGTCCATCATTTTTTTTTTATCTCCTTCAAAGGTCAATGAAGCCAATTGCATTAGAGCAATCTCAACCAAAAGTCGCTGATTTTTACTAGTTCTATATTTTAAATCACAATCGTTGGCGATAGTAATGGCTTCCATCAGAAAAGGAACGCTTGTCTGTTGTGTCTGTTGTGCGTATTTTCGTTTGGTTTCTTCTCCCATTTCCATTAGTGAAATCGTAGACATGTTTTTACATACCATTAAATCTCTGAAATGACTCGCAAGTCCTGAGATGAAATGATGTCCGTCAAAGCCTTGTGCTATGATATTGTTGAAAGTTACCAATAAATCAGGGAGTTTGTTCTTTAAAATAAGATCTGTTACGTTAAAGTATGTTTCATAGTCCAAAACGTTCAAAATCTCAGAAGTTGCCTGACGCGTTATTCTATCTCCCGAGAAACTTACTACTCGGTCAAAAATAGAAAGAGCATCACGCATGGCTCCATCCGCCTTTTGAGCGATTATTTGAAGAGCCTCATCTTCAGCCTCAATCCCTTGTTCTCCAGCTATATATTTTAAATATTCACGAGCGTCGTTTACTGTAATTCTTTTAAAATCAAATATTTGACATCGAGAAAGAATTGTGGGAATGATTTTGTGTTTTTCCGTGGTTGCTAAGATGAAAATAGCGTGTTTTGGAGGCTCTTCTAAAGTTTTTAAAAACGCGTTAAAAGCAGCAGTCGAAAGCATATGCACCTCGTCGATGATATACACTTTATATTTTCCCACTTGTGGCGGGATACGCACTTGCTCTATCAGTTTACGGATGTCGTCCACGCTGTTGTTTGAAGCTGCGTCCAACTCAAAAATATTGAACGCAAAATCGTTATCATCTTGAGTACCGGAATATTGTTCGTTAATTTTCTTTGCTAAAATTCTGGCACAAGTTGTCTTTCCCACTCCACGAGGCCCTGTGAATAGAAGTGCCTGTGCTAAGTGATTATTTTCAATAGCATTGGTCAACGTATCGGTAATGGCTTGTTGCCCCACCACATCGCGAAACGTTTGCGGACGATATTTTCTGGCTGATACTATAAAATTGTTCATGCGTAATATTTTTCATTTGGCTTTGCAACTCGTTCCCTTATCAAAGCCTTAAAATGTAGGTGTTTTTGCCTAATATCCTAATATTTTTAGCATATCTTCCGCTTTTTGTTGTTCCATAAACAGGCGGGAAGAGATTTTTCCTTCTTCGTCTTTGTCAATAAGTATGATTTTAGGTTGTGGAATCAGGCAGTGTTGCAACCCACCTACACCTCCAATAGTGTCTTGATAAGCTCCTGTATTGAAAAATCCAATGTATAACGGTTTGTTTTTGTTATACTTAGGTAAATAAATAGCGTTCATGTTTTGTTCACTATTGTAGTAGTCATCACCATCGCAGGTCAATCCTCCCAACAGAACGCGTTCGTATTCGTCATTCCATCGATTGATAGGCAGTAGCACAAAACGTTTGTTAATAGCCCATGAATCAGGCAAGGTTGTGATAAATGAAGAGTTTATCATATTCCATTTTTCACGGTCGTTTTGTTGCTTTTGGTACATGATTTCATAAATTGCCCCTCCAGCTTCTCCCACTGTGAAACTTCCAAATTCGGTAAAAATGTTTGGTACAGGCACTTTTTCCTGGTCACAAGCAATTTTTATCTGACGAATGATTTCATCGACCATATATGCGTAGTCGTACTCAAAAGCTAATGAACTTTTGATAGGGAAACCGCCTCCAATGTTCAAGCTGTCTAACTCAGGAGCTACTTTCTTCAATTGAATATATACTTTCAAACATTTCAGAAGCTCGTTCCAATAGTAAGCATTATCCTTGATTCCTGTATTAATGAAAAAATGTAACATTTTTAATGTAACTTTTTCATTATCTTTTATCTCACGGTTGTAAAAAGGGACAATGTTTTTGTAGCCGATTCCCAAACGACTG
Source organism: Capnocytophaga canis (assembly GCF_043187445.1). NCBI lineage: Bacteria > Pseudomonadati > Bacteroidota > Flavobacteriia > Flavobacteriales > Flavobacteriaceae > Capnocytophaga > Capnocytophaga canis. Next base: position 2,645,052 of record NZ_CP171121.1, read on the forward strand.
GTGTAGAACTCAGAACGAGGATCTTCCTCTGAGGCAATACGAATGCCTATATTGTATTTTCCGTTGATTTTCTTATCGAAAAGATTGATTTCCTCGTAGTTGTCTATGATTGGCATACACCTGTCAAATCCACGATTTACTAAGTCAGCGATGCCATCAATGTATCCATTGCGTTTGAACCCATTGCAAATGATATGGTTTTCTTTTGTGATTCGTCCTTCCTGAATCAAGTTGTTGATGATGTCTATATCAAAAGCCGAAGAAGTTTCCATGTGGATATCGTTCTTCAAAGCTTCGACCATAACATGCTTGAAATGAGAACTTTTTGTGCAATAGCAATAGTTGTAATTTCCTTTATATTTATGTTTTTTTATCGCTTTTTGAAACCACGATTTGGCTCGTTGGATATTTTCTGAAATTCGAGGCAAATACATAAATTTTAACGGAGCTCCGTATGTACGAACCAGCTCCATTAAGTCAATATCGTGAAAACGAAGTTCGTCTCCTTCTAATCTGAATTCTTCTTGTGGAAAATAGTAAGTTTGGTCTATTAAGTCGATGTATTTATTTTTCATTTATATTGATTTTTTATATTAGGTTAAAAAAAATTTTTTGATTAAATAACTATTTTTTTCGGTGTGTTAAAATCAAAAAAAGGAATAAAATCAGTATAGAAAATTAAATACGCAAAGGCAATAATCTTTTTCTTCGAGGTTGTTCTTGTGATTTCTCAACAAACCTCAATCGGAAAAATATCAAAATGTCTTTTCCTTTGAAAATAGAATCTAAAATATTTTTTCTTTCAATGCGAAGAATATTCATTATTTGTAAAAGGTGCTTTCTTAATTATCAATTACTTACCTATAAAAACGCATATAACATGCACACACGTTGCAAAATTATATATTTTATTGGAATAAACATATATTTTTTTGAAATTAATATCAACAAATTGTTCATAAAAATAGAACACAAAAATATTTTAACTTTAAATAAGGGACAAAAAATCTTAACCTATTGATATGGCAACAGTTGCTTTTCGTTGTTAAAATCCTGTTGAAAACATATTCGTTTTTGATTATTATATTTGAAAATTATGCCTTTATTTTGCATTCGAGAAATAGATATACCATGACTCCGTATATATTTTTCTTTTATTTTATCTACTTGAAAATTAACTATTTAACTTAATAATAAATAATCATTCCCTAAGTAAAATTAAGGAAAAAAACTAAACAATCATTATGAACGAAGAACAAAACATTTGGTGGCTCAATGAAGAATCCGAGCAGATTTTAAACAGAGGGTATTTGTTAAAAGGAGAAACCGTTGAAGGAGCAATTGATCGCATCACTCATGCAGCGGCTCGTAGGCTTTACAAACCTGAATTACAACCTGCCTTTAAAGAGATGATTACCAAAGGATGGATTAGTTTTTCATCGCCCATTTGGGCAAATATGGGAACGGAACGTGGTTTGCCAATTTCGTGTTTCAATGTACATGTACCTGATAGTATTGAGGGGATTACGCACAAATTAGGTGAGGTAATCATGCAGACTAAAATCGGAGGTGGAACATCGGGCTATTTCGGGGAGTTGCGTCATCGTGGTTCTGCTGTTACCGACAATGGAAAATCAAGCGGCGCAGTGAGTTTCATGAAGCTTTTTGATTCGGCTATGGATGTGGTTTCGCAAGGAGGCGTTCGCCGTGGAGCTTTCGCTGCTTATTTAGATATTGACCACCCTGATGCAGAGGAGTTTTTGCAAATTAAAGATGTTAATTTTCCGATTCAGAATCTGTTTTTTGGTATTTGTGTACCAGATTATTGGATGCAAGAAATGATTGATGGCGACCTTGAGAAACGCAAATTATGGGCAAGAGTATTGGAATCACGTCAACAGAAAGGACTCCCATACATTTTCTTTACGGACAATGTGAACAGAAATCGTCCTCAGGTCTACAAAGATCATAATATGCTCATCCGATCAAGTAATTTATGTAGTGAAATTATGTTGCCATCCAGCTTTGATGAATCGTTCATTTGCTGTTTGTCATCAATGAATTTGGAATTATTTGACGAATGGAAAGATACTAAAGCTGTGAAATTAGCTATTTTCTTCTTAGATGCTGTTTTGTCGGAATTCATTGAAAAAACAGAAGGAAATTACTACTTACAGGCAGCGAGAAATTTTGCCATCCGCCACCGAGCGCTGGGATTAGGTGTATTAGGGTATCATTCTTATTTACAGAAAAATATGATTCCGTTTGAAAGTTTTGAAGCAACACAATTTAATGCTCGTGCTTTCAAACATATTAAGGAAGAGGCGGATAAAGCTACCAGAGAATTGGCACATATCTATGGTGAGCCTGAGCTTTTGAAAGGCTATGGGCGTAGAAATACTACCACTATGGCAATCGCTCCTACTACATCAAGTTCTGCCATTTTAGGACAAGTTTCGCCGGGGATTGAGCCTTATTCAAGTAATTACTACAAAGTAGGATTGGCAAAGGGAAATTTTATGCGTAAAAATAAATACCTAACTGCCTTGCTTGATGAAAAGGGATTGAATAATGAAGATATTTGGAGAAGTATTCGCTTAAATCACGGTTCGGTTCAGCATTTGCAAGAACTAACCCAGCATGAGAAAAATGTATTTAAAACTTTCAAGGAAATATCTCCAATGGAAATCATTACCCAAGCAGCTCAGCGTCAGGCTTATATTGATCAAACACAAAGTTTGAACTTGAACATTCCTGCTATTATGCCAATCAAAGATGTGAATAAGGTGCTGATTGAGGCATGGAAACTGGGTGTGAAAACATTGTACTACCAACGAAGTCAATCGGTTGCTAAGGAGATGATGATGAATTTTGTGAATTGCAGTAGTTGTGAGGCATAATACGAATAATGAGAATATAAATGGAATACTAACAATGAATAAACTTACTTTTTTTCTGATTTTCTGTTCCATAGTGATGTTTTCACAAGAGAAATCTGTGGAAGATATATCCTCAAAAAAAATAGATCGAGGGATGATAAATCCTTTTAGGAGAATGTATCAGGAGTTTGCTACTCCAAATCAGTATAGAACGGCTTCTGGGGCTCCAGGAGTGGCCTATTATCAACAACAGGCTGATTACGTGATGAAAATAGAAATAGATGATCAAACACAAAAATTGTATGGTGAACAGACTATTACTTATCATAACAATTCTCCCGAGACATTAGATTATTTGTGGTTACAGTTGGATCAAAACAAGCGTTTGCCAGAAGCTCCAACCAAAAAACGAAATAGCAAATTTATGGACGTGGCTTATGAACCTCAACGATTTGCTGAAACTTTTATGGCAGTACCTTTTGAGGGAGGTTACCATATTGAATGGGTCAAGGATGCTACTGGTAAAGAGTTGGCGTACACCATCAATGAAACCATGATGCGAGTGGATTTAAAACAACCTTTGGCATCGGGAACTAAAGTTTCTTTTTCAGTGAAATGGTGGTATCAGATCAATAATTATCAAAAAAATGGAGGAAGAGCTGGTTATGAATATTTTCCAAAAGATGATAATTGCTTATATGTAATCGCCCAGTTTTTTCCACGTATGGCGGTCTATAACGATGTGGAAGGTTGGCAAAATGAACAGTTTTGGGGCAATGCCGAATTCGCCTTGAATTTTGGAAATTATGATGTTTCCATTACAGTTCCTGCAGATCATATTGTCGAAGCCACAGGTGAATTGCAAAACCGGAAAGAGGTATTCTCCCCTAAGATGTTAGAGCGATATGCCTTGGCTGAAAGATCATTTGAGAAACCTGTCGTAATTGTGACCCAAGCCGAAGCTGAGGCTAAAGAAAACAAAAAAGAAACTGCAAAAAAGACATGGCGTTTCAAAGCATCAAACGTGCGTGATTTTGCGTTTTCAAGTTCTCGTAAATTTATTTACGATGCTATGGCAGTAAAAATAGGTAATAAGAAGGTAATGGCTTTATCACTTTATCCAAAAGAAGCAAATCCCTTATGGGAACAGTATTCAACTAAGGTGGTAGCTCATACGCTCAAAACATACTCAAAATTTACGTTTGACTATCCGTATCCGAAAGCAGTGTCTATTAGTGCTGAAGATCAAGGAATGGAATATCCAATGATTTGTTGGAACTATGGTCGTCCAAATTCAGAAGGATCCACCTCAATGGATACTAAATTTGGAATGATAAGTGTAATCACTCATGAGGTGGGACATAACTTTTTTCCCATGGTTGTAAATTCAGACGAGCGTCAATGGGGGTGGATGGATGAAGGAATGAATACCTATTTGCAATACTTTGCTGAACAGTCCTACGGGGAGCAATATCCTGAGGACATTGCTCCTTATAAAAGGTATCCAAGCAAACGTGGATTTGCCAAACAGATTGTGAAATATATGTCAGGTGACCCAACTTACTTGGAGCCAGTAATGTCTAATCCAGAGGAAGTTACTAGATTAGGAGAGAATGCGTATGGCAAACCAGCTGCAGGATTTGCTCTTTTGCGAGAAGTAATTATGGGACCTGAATTGTTTGATTTTGCTTTTAAAACATATGCTAATCGTTGGAAATTCAAACACCCTACACCCGAAGATTTTTTTAGAACTATGAGTGATGCTTCAGGTGTTGAATTAGACTGGTTTTGGAGAACATGGTTTTATTCTACTGAGTATGTCGATTTGGGTATTAAATCTGTAAAACTGTACCAAGTATCGGATACGCCAAACGACAAATTGAAGGCAATGTTAAAAGAGCGAAACATGAAAATTACGGACTTACAGCCTTTAGTACATGTTGTTTCCAAAGGAGATGCTGCTTATAAAAAAGAGAATTTCGACAAACATCCATATGAATTATCAATTCCCTTAGGAGATTATGTTGCCGATAATCGGTCGTTGGAGCAACAGTCAATGGCTCCGCAACCTACATATTTTTACGAAGTAACGTTCGAAAAAAAAGGAGGTGTTCCAATGCCTATTTTATTGCAGGTTAATTATGCTGACGGTGCTTCGGAAATGATGAAATTTCCAGTACAAGTGTGGCGATTGAATAATAGGGAGTTCACGTACATCATAACATCTAATGAACGTATAACTTCATTTATGATTGATCCTGAAGAACTTACAGCAGATATTAATACTCTAAATAACCATCATACTACTGAAGAACTATAAAATAAGGATTACACTGATTTTCAACATACTAAAAGAAGCTGTCCGAAGAGGGTAGCTTCTTTGTTTTCATAGAAAAGGCATAAATTACATTTTACCAAGAAAAATCTATTTTTCACTTTGAAGTAACATTTTTCAGATTGTTTTTGGAAACAATATAGATTTTTCCCTGTTTTAGGCTACATTTCTAATTTTTGCGTGTAATTTTCTGAAATTATACTTGGCAATAAAATTGTATCTTTGCCATCGGTTGTTTTTTTTACAGCCTAAAATTACAAAATTTTAAGGAAAAACACCAAACAAAAAACTGTCCGAAAAGTCTCGAACAGCTTCTTCTCTTTAATACATTTTTTCATATCAGAGTTTCTTCTAAAAGAACTAACTCCTCGATAAAAAATTATTTTTCATAACCTGGATTATTAGGTTTTAATGCAGGGTTAAGCAATATTTCATTCGATGGTACCTCATATAAGTAATATTTATCTAACCAGCCTTTCCCGTCCTTTACAGGGTCATTATACAAATATCGATAACCTTCTGTAGCAGCGGGATTTGCGTGTCCAGAATTCAAATCTACTATGGCAGTGGGACCTTCTTTACCAACAAGAGTAGATTTTTTAATCCACATTCCATAAGCCTGTTTATTAACGAACCAGTCTGCCTTTTTCCAACGACGTACATCATCAAACCCAAATCCTTCACCCATAAGTTCAATGATACGTTCTCTACGGATTTCCCAAAGCACAGGATCAACCGTTTTATCTCTTTGTGGGTCAAATGAATCATCAACATTAGCTACAATCATTCTACCCACAGAAGCTCTGTCACGCAACCTATTTATGGAGCGGTCTGCTACATCTTGATTGAAAGCACCTAATTCAAATTTTGCTTCAGCATAATTGAGCAGTACTTCTTCAATTTTAAAAATGGGTTTATCAGAAGTATTTAGGGCACCATTGTTAAAGCTTTTTTCCCAGCCACTATAATTTTTCCATACGTAATAACCTGAACGACAAGAAACAAACCCTTTAGCCCCAACTCCTCCAACAAAATTAGGAATAGTGGGCACTAAGGATGCACTCCAGTTTTGTGCAGGTAGGCGTTTCATTCCTTCACCTGGATTGCTTTTTGTAATATTCGGTTTCATAATATCAATATATTCCCTATCCGCAGGATTGTTGGTATATGTCCAACCAGAACCACCCTCTTCCCCAGCTTTTGGGCTTCTTGCCAAGACTTTATAAGGAGGTATTACGGTATGGTATAATCTAGGATCTCTATTTCTGAAAGTTTCATAAGGAGTTTTATCTCCAGCATAGAGCGTATTGGCAGCATTATGAATAGGTAATCCGTCTTTGGTTAAATACATATCCACAGTATGTTGTGGCATTTCTATGAAATGCGAAGAGGTATGTTCCAAATAACTATCGTTATGACGGAAATAAGAGTGATCAAAATATTCCTTTCGCAAAATCACTCCAGGAACTCCTTCTAGTGAAGGGCTTGTCCAAAGTTCACCATAACCTGCAGCAACCTGTCCATCAGTACCTGTGTATAATGCAGGATATGATTTCATCAAAAGTTCAGAAACGCGAACACATTCTTCAAGATATTTTTCATAATCTCCTAAATTGTGGTATTTGCGCCAAGTAGCCTCACGTAGAGCAAAGCGAGAGAGTACCACTCGAACCACATCTTGAGATATGGTATTCTTTCCCGACTTGGCACCTCCTATGTGTTGTTCTGCCCATTTTAATCGCTCCAAAATCTTGTCTGTAACTTCTTTCCTAGGAGTTCGTGGACCGAATGCTTCAGGAGAATCTTCATTCAATACTGTTTCTACCCAAGGTACATCTCCAAATCGGTTTACTAGTTCCATATACTTGTAAGAATGGAAAAAATACCCCACAGCTCTCCAATAATTCTTCTCATCTTGAGTCATCTCAGATTTGTCAATATTAGCAAGAAGCATATTGGCACGACGAATGTGACCGAAATCCCAACCATTTCCAGAAACGGCATCACCAATGGTTTGCCAAGCATACGGATTTTGAGCACTTACTCCTTTGTGTGTAAGGTATCCTGCATAGCGGTCTGCGTGATAATTATTCCCTCCAGGAAATAATCCATAAAGCGGATAAGCAAATGCTTTAAAATTATCAAAATTTTTGAAAGCATTAGCCTCTGTAGGTTTATCAAGTGGGTGTTTTTCAAGAAAATCATCATTACATCCTACTGAAAATAAAGACCCTACGATTATTATAGTTTTAAGTAGATTTTTCATTTTTGTACTGATTTTAAAAAGTTAAACTTCCTCCGAAGGAAACAATCCGTGAAAAAGGATATCCCCAATTGATTCGTTCTGGGTCAATTCCTTTTGGTAAAGAGCTGAAAGTAGCCAAATTCTCAACCCCTATAAAAAAGCGAAGTTGAGAAACATTTAAAATTTCGAGAACTGGTTTTTGGAAAGCGTATGATAAAGTAATATTTTTGATGCGAAGATACGAGGCATCTTGTAAGAACTTATCCGAAGTACGTCTGTTATGTCCTGCGTTTCCTCCTTGCCCGTAAATTCTGTAATAGGTAGCATTAGGGTTTACCGCAACCATATAGTCAGGATTTGAAGGGTCGTAGCTTTTAGCTCTCCAATAATCGGTTTGATTATAAAACAATGGATTGAATTGCCCATCTGGGGCAAACGGAAATATTGCCTGTCCACCTATCCAAACATCGCGTTTGCCTATACCTTGCAACATTACATTCAAGTCAAACCCTTTGTAATTAACACCAAAATTAGCCGAATACTGATAGCGTAAAGAACTGTTTCCTATCACTTTCATATCTCCAGGATCGTCAGCCGTATTTTTACCATTATCAATTCGGTTAGTAGCGTGTTCGTCATCACGTAAATTTCTAAACTTCATATCACCAGGACGTACATTCACATTTTTAACAGAGGTTGCCCCATCTTTCAACTTCCAACTGTTAACATCTGCAAAATCATCAACTGAGTAGTATCCGTCGGCTACATAACCCCAAATTTCACCAAAATCACGTCCTTCATACCATAAAGCCTCTCCTTTTCCGTTAAAAAGAACTCGTGATTTATTAGTCTCAAATTTAGTAAGTTTCGACTGATTATCGAATAAATTAACTCCTATACGATACCCAAAGTCACCTATTTTGTCTTTCCAATTGATCTCAAATTCCCAACCTTTAGTATGCATAGTTGCCGAATTTTGACTAGGTGCAGCGATACCAACAACCGCAGGTAATTGCACAACACCTTCTGTCAGCATATCTTTAGTATCTCTCTGAAAAATATCAAAAGTAGCTCTTAATCGATTATTAAAAAATCCAAAATCTGCCCCGAAGTTAATGGAAGTAACCGTTTCCCAAGTAAAAGAATTACTAACCAAACTAGGCAACCCCATAGCTGTAATTCTATCGAAGTTTTCTGACCATTCATTTGACTTATAAACTCCCAATGTTGGAGAATACTGATAAGGATTAATGTTCTGATTTCCAATTTGTCCCCACGAAGCACGTAACTTAAACTCATTAAGCCAGTTTTCGGAAAAAGCCATAAAATTTTCACGACTTACCTGCCAACCTAGTGATGCAGAAGGGAAAAAACCAAAACGAGAATTTTTAGGGAATTTTGAAGAGCCATCATAACGTCCGTTGATTTCAAGTAAATACTTTCTATCATAATTGTAGTTGAATCGGAAAAAACCACTTCGTATAGTATATTCTGAATATCCATCGGTTATCACAAAATTCTCGGTAGCACCGCCAAAGGAAGGTACAGTTGGTACATTCTGACTTTCAGCGGTACTGCGTACTATCTCATAATAACTTGATTCTTGAGAAAATCCTGCCATCAAACTAAAATGATTTTTTAGAATATCTTTTGTATAGGTTCCGTAAGCATTTACAGAATTGTAATTAGTAAAACTATAATCTTTCCGATATACATCTTTTGTTGGAGAAGACGTTTCGCCTCCTTGTATAGAGGTATGTATCCACTTGTTAGAAAAATGGCTATGTCTGTTATCTGTTTTATTGAAAGTATATTCAAAAATCCCTGTAAATCCTTCAAAAGGCTTAAATATAGATTTTGAAAAGATACGCGTTGTACCCCCATTGTTTACTGATGTGTTATTTCCTAAAATAGAGTTACGCGGTGTAATTAAAGGCAGGTCTTTATTTGAGCCAATATTAACACTTGCGGGAAAATTTCCTTCTGGATAATACGAAATCAATCGAAGGCTATAAAGATGAGCTCCTTGCGGATTCGTTTTTTGGGACTCAGAATATCTTACATCAACCTCTTGAGTAAACCAATTAGCAATATCTGCTGAAATAAATGCTCCTAAATTTTTACGTTTGTAGGAATCTTTATCGGTAATCAAAGGGCCATCTTCGTGATTGTATCCTCCAGACATACGATAACGTAACTTGTCAGTCCCTCCCGAAACAGATACATTATGCGTCTGCAAAAGTCCTGTACTTAATATATTGTCATATAAGTCTTTTTCGTGTAAATAATAAGGAATTCCGCTGGGATCTACATAAATACCATCACCAATGATATTGAATTTAGATGGGTTTTCTCGGTATTCTTTTAAATATTGTACCCATTTGGTAACATCCTGTGAATTTGCCCAATATGCGTTAGGAAAACCTGCTTCTTGATATGCCTCAAAATATTCATATAGAGAAGCTTGTTTAGGTTTATTAATTGATTTTTCAAAACCAATGTTGTAATTGTAATTGAATTGAAATTTAGTACCTGAAGAAGGTCGTTTGGTGGTTATGAGTACTACACCTCCCGCTGCACGAGCTCCATAAATGGCAGACGAAGCAGCATCTTTTAACACAGTAACTGACTCAATATCCTCTGGATTGAGTGAGCCTATATCACCAGGTACGTTATCTATCAGCACAAGAGGACCTCCTCCGTTAATGGATAGATTTCCTCGTATTTGGAGGGTATTACCATTTTGCCCAGGGGTAGGATTTCTCGTTACTTGTAATCCTGCAACAGCTCCTTGTAAAGCACTAGATGTATTAACTACGGGACGATCACCTAAAACCTCCGCCATCTTCACTTGCGACACGGCTCCTGTTAAGTTCTCTTTCTTCTGTGTTCCGTATCCAATTACCACTACATCTTCAAGCTGTTGTGTCTCCTCTTCAAGAATTACATTGATAATCAGGTTTTTAACACTTTCGTCCATTACTTTTTTGGATTGCGTCTTAAAACCAATAAAACTAAATTCAAGTACATCGCCCTGTTGCACTTGAATTTCGTAATTTCCATCAAAATCGGAAACCACGCCACTCTTAGTCCCTTTTATCATAACATTAGCTCCTGGTAAAGGGCTATTCATCTCATCAGTAACTTTTCCAGTTACTTTCACTTGTGCTATTAGCGGTAAAGCTAAAAATGTCAGCATAAGTGTAGTTAATAATTTTTTTAGCATATAGTGTTAATTTTTATGATTACATGTGCCAAATTTATGAAAAAAAAGAAGTGAAAAACATGATTTTTGTTATGTTTTTGGGTGTAATGGACAAAAAATAGACTTTTTTAGAAGATTGGTTTTAATAGTTATTTCTTAGACCCTATTTTTTTACTAAATTATTGAGACCTTTGTAAGAACCATTTAATCCCTATATTTCCGTATTCGAATGATTTTTTACATGTGTTTTTGAAAATTTAAAAGTGTACTTTTTATCGTTTTTCCCATTTTTTCGGATTGATTTTACCCGCCTCTTTTTTTGAGTTATCTATCTCAATTGTCTACTACATTTTTAGTAATTTATTTAAAAAATCTTTTGTTTTTCAACTTTTCCCTCGGACAATTCATCTTCTTTTCGATCTTAGGAGATTTCAAAAGATTTCGGTTTTTTCGAATAAAACCAACTTTGCGTATACTTGTATCTACTTTCATACTTTCATGAATGACGACTCTGTGTTTTTCCAATTGATGGTTGATTTCCGAAAGTAATAGAAATGAAAGTATTTCATTTCGGTAAACTTAGGACAGAATCTTTCACCTGTATCTGCAGAGTTTTATAGCCGATAGATGGTTGCTTCACATTCCGATGAGCAACATTTTGAAGAGCAACATTTTGAAGAGCACTAATCCATTGCAAGGTTTTTCGCCCGAAGTGGAAAGTCCTTTTTAATGATGTGGGGTGATGAAAAACGCAATATAATGGTAGCCATTTTTGTTTTAAAAGAATCTTTTCGATTGCTTCTTTCTATATTGTAAGAATCAAAGGTCGTAACGGATAGGCTTTTGGAGCTTTTAATGAGACAAATATACAATACAAACACTTAATAATTAATTGTTTAAATGTTTATTTCTCATTTTTATCCTACAAAGGTTTTTACTGTCCAAAACCGATAAGTTACATAAAAAACGTCCAAAAATCAAAAACTTTTGCACGGGAGTGATTTAATAAATATTTTTCGAGGGATACTCTAATTTTCCCTTTTTTACTCTTTTCAACATCTTCAAAGAACATTCTCAAACTAACAGTCGGCTAAACTAACAGCCACAGCTAACCCTCCTTCCGAAGTTTCTTTATATTTATGATTCATATCTTTGGCGGTTTCCCACATAGTGCTAATTACTTTATCAATAGGGACTTTCGCATTTTTGGGGTCTGTTTCGATAGCGAGTTCAGCCGCGTTAATTGCTTTGATAGCTCCCATGGCATTTCTTTCAATACAAGGCACTTGCACCAAACCTCCGATGGGATCACAGGTAAGTCCTAAATGGTGTTCCATGGCAATTTCAGCAGCTATAAGCACCTGGTCTGGCGTACCTCCCATCAACTCACATAAAGCTCCTGCCGCCATTGCTGATGAAACGCCAATTTCAGCTTGACAACCTCCCATCGCAGCAGAAATAGTAGCTCCCTTTTTAAATAAACTACCTATTTCACCCGCTACTAACAAAAATTGCTTGATTTGCTCATTGGAAGCCTCATGATTTTCAATAGTTAAATAATAGAGCAATACAGCGGGAATTACACCCGCACTTCCGTTAGTTGGAGCTGTAACCACGCGACCCAATGAGGCATTTACTTCATTGACAGCCAGTGAAAAACAGCTTACCCATTTCAATATTTCACGGAATTTAACATTCGTTTTTTTGATAGAAAGCAACCAATCTTGTGGATTGTGATATGTTACCACCCCAATCAAATTTTTATGAATATCATAAGCACGACGACGAACGTTTAGCCCTCCAGGCAGTATCCCCTCAGTGTGGCAACCTATGTAGGCACATTCAAGCATTGTATTCCAAATACGCAATAGTTCGCTATCAATTTCGGCTTCTGAACGTATAGATTTTTCATTTTCGAAAACAATTTCTGAGATTTTTTTGTTTTCTCTATGACAATATTCTAGCAATTCGGTAGCTTTTTCAATTGGAAAAGGAAAATTTCGGACAACTTTTCCTGTATTATTGTCGCTTTCTTCGTTTTCTTTGATAATAAAACCTCCTCCTATAGAATAAAAAGTAGAATTATATTCAAAATCATTGCCTTTTGCGGTAAAAGAAATTCCATTGGCATGGAAAGGCAAGAAGTTTTTGTTAAAAACAATATTTTCTGAAGGAATGAATTTAATAATTGACTCATTCCCTAAGCAAAGTTCCTGATTCCTATTGATGGCATTGATGATGACTTCTAAACTTTCAATAGGGACATACTCAGGGTCAGCACCACTAAGCCCTAACATCACAGCTAAGTCCGTAGCATGCCCTTTTCCAGTTAAGGACAATGAACCATATAAATCTACTCGAACTTCAAAAGTTTTATGTAAAAAATTTTTGTCTTTCAATTCTTTAACAAATGCCTCAGAAGCTCTCCAAGGGCCTAAGGTATGTGAACTTGAGGGGCCTATCCCTATTTTTAACATATCGAATACGCTGATTCTTTCCATTGTATTTGCTGTCATAGTAAATTTACCGCAAATATAGTAATTTAGGCTGTTCTGTAGTTAAAATTTTCTGGAAATATTTTACCGAATTACGGTCAATTTTTGCCACAGAGGCTCATCGGGTAGGGGAGCGATGATTTCGATTTTTTCCTTTTTTACAGGATGAATAAAACTCAATTTTCGAGCGTGTAAATGAATACTACCATCTGCATTTGAACGTCTGGCTCCGTATTTTAAATCACCCTTAATAAAGCAATCTACAGCAGCTAATTGTGCTCTAATTTGATGATGTCTTCCTGTAATTAATTGAATTTCCAACAGATAGTAATTGGTTAGTTTTTCTAACACTTTGTAATGTAAAATAGACTTTTTACTATCTTTAACTTCTTTTGAATGGGCTGTGGATTTATTTTTCTCCGAGTTTCGCGTAAGCCAATGAACTAAGGTTCCCTCGCTTTCGGTCGGACAGTTATCAGTCATTGTCCAATATGTTTTTTCAACAGCAGCCTTATTAGCAAATAGGGTATTGAGCCTTGAAAGAGCCTTTGAAGTTTTTGCAAAAACTACAATTCCTGTAGTAGGTCTATCTAAACGATGTACCACACCAAGGAAAACCTCTCCTGGTTTATGGTATTTCTCTTTGAGATATGATTTTACAATTTCACTGAGTGGAGTGTCGCCAGTTTTATCACCTTGAACGATGTCTCCTGCTCGTTTATTGATGATGATTAAATGATTGTCTTCGTAGAGAACGTCTAAATTTTTTTCGTTTGAAATTACTTTCATATTTTCGTTTTTTAGTCAAATACATAAATCGGAAGTCGTCATAGAACAAACCTCCCAAAAGTAATGCTATAGCAATGGTAAGAGCGTATAGATTCATCTTCATCTTAACGAAGAAAAAACCTCCGGATAATCCTCCTAAAAAGAAAAAGGTAATGATAAATAATCGAAGTTTAATAGTTGATTTTAAGTTTTTTAGCTGATTTTTGTGTTTATTTTTACTCAGATAAATCCACTGTGAAAGTTCGATACCCAAGTCTGTGAAAAGTCCCGTTAGGTGAGTAGTTCGTACCACTGAATTTGATATTTTCGTAACGAAAGAGTTTTGTACACCCATTGCAAACAGCAGAATAAAGGCTGTCACATCATTCGAAAAATCAGTGATAAAATAGTTGAGAGCCATTGCTGTAAATAACAAAAAGCACTCAACAATGGTTGGAGCTAAAAAAATATTGTGTTTTTTGTAAAAATTTGCTGTTTCTATTAAGTAACCCGATGTAAATGAACCCATTAGAAATGAAAGAATATATAATAAATAGAGAGTTCCTTTCCAAAATTCCATAATAAAAACGTCGTACATAAAGAGTGCAAAATGCCCCGTTACGTTAGTTGTCAATTTCCCTAAAAATAGAAATCCAACAACATTTACGACCCCTGCAACGAAAGATAATACTACCGCTATTTGCAGATTATTTTTTGGAGTCCTTTTCTTTCCCTGATGTCGAAACATTTTATAAGCCTTAAAAATCAATAACCTCAATAAATCATACAAGGGCGTATAGACTACGCCCCTGCATGTATTTACCTTTTGTAAAAAGATATAGTGTCATTGACTATTAAAAAAAGTGACGTTTAAAGGCCTCCATAGCTTGATATTTTGCCAAACCAAGTTTGTGAAGACGGTTAGCCGTATCAGAATTTCGCTCTTCTGCTCTTTGCCAGAATTCACGCATGTCACTTCCCATATACATAGCTCCGTCTTTTTGTGATTGGTGGAAGAAAATCGCCTGACGTTTGCGAAGCACTTGGTCACGTGTCATAGGAACAATCATTTCCATTTCGTGAACATCCCACTCATGCCATGCACCGCGGTAAAGCCACACCCAACAATCTTTCATATAATCTTCATTTTTCAAACGTTCCAAAGCAGCAAAAAT
Organism: Capnocytophaga canis; assembly: GCF_043187445.1. Classification (NCBI taxonomy): domain Bacteria; kingdom Pseudomonadati; phylum Bacteroidota; class Flavobacteriia; order Flavobacteriales; family Flavobacteriaceae; genus Capnocytophaga; species Capnocytophaga canis. The sequence continues at coordinate 2,660,154 of NZ_CP171121.1, forward strand.
TCCATCCAAGCATACTTTATGTGTTCCATGAGGATCGGCTAAATCACCTGCTGCATATATTTGATGAGGTTTTACTTCACGAATCAAATCTTCTATTATTTTGATGTCTGCCTCACCAATTGGTTGTTTTTCAACCGCTTGAGTTTCATAGAAAGGTAAGTTCAAGAAATGCAAATTTTCATCGGGAACATTGTAATAACGCGTAGCTCCATAGCACTCATGGCGACGAATGTTTCCTTTAAGTTTCCAAACATCCAAGGTCTCTTTATCTCCTTGTTTTTTATTTTTAAGGATTTGCATTACTTTTTCAAGATGTGATACATCCGTTTTTCCCAGTAACATATCATGAGCTACTTCTACAAAACGTAACGCTTCAGTGTCAGCAACTGCCGTGCTTCCCGAAGTTTGGTAAGCAATATGTACCTCGTGCCCTTGTTCTACCAATCGGTCAAAAGTACCTCCCATTGAAATTACATCATCGTCGGGGTGAGGGCTGAAAATAATAACTCTTTTTTTGTGAGGATGTTCTCTCTCAGGTCGATACGAATCATCGGCATTAGGTTTTCCGCCTGGCCAACCTGTGATGGCTCTTTGAATACGATTAAAAATACGGATATTTAGGTCGTAAGCCGAAGTGTCCTCTAACAAGACTCCTAATCCATTTTCAAGATAATCTTCCTCACGAAGTCCTAAAATGGTTTTATCTAAACGTTCGCACAACCAAACTACCGCACGTGCAATTTCTTCTTCGTTTTTATTATTGAAATCATAATCTCCTACTAACCAAGGAGTTTTATTGCGAATCAATTCACTTGCAGCCGTTTCATCAATCACAAAAGTTGTATTTTTGTGTTCTTGTAAAAATGTAGCGGGAATTTGTGATGAAACTTCTCCTTCAATAGTTTTTGCAATGATAGAAGCCTTAGAAGCTCCCCAAGCCAAAAGCACTACGCGACGAGCCGCTAAAACTGTTCCAACTCCCATCGTAATGGCTTTACTAGGTACATTTTTATATCCACCGAAAGCGTGTGCTGCATCCGTTTTTGTTACTTTGTTCAAAGTGACCATACGCGTGATGGAATTTACGTTTGAACCAGGTTCGTTAAATCCGATATGTCCAGTACGTCCGATTCCTAAAAGTTGGAAATCAATTCCACCTGCTTGTTTTATTTTTTCTTCATAAGCGTAGCAGTAGTCACGAACTTCTTCCTTGCCTAATGTTCCGCTTGGGATGTTGATGTTTTCAGGAAGTATGTCCACATGGTTGAATAAGTTTTTGTGCATAAAATGCCAGTAACTTTGAATATCTTCCTTTTGCATTGGGAAATACTCATCCAAATTGAACGTAATTACATTTTTAAAGCTAAGACCTTCCTCTTTATGCATACGAATTAACTCCTGATAAACCTTTACAGGAGAAGAGCCAGTCGCTAAACCGAGTACGCAATTCTTTCCTTCAGCTTGTTTTGTTCTAATCAATTCAGCTATTTCTTTGGCTACGGCAATAGAAGCCGAATTTGCATCCGAAAAAATAACATTGTGTATTTTTTCATAGCGAGTTTCCTCGAACAATCCAGCAGGCTGGTGTTTGATGGATTGCGTGTTTTTTTGAATGGTTGTACTCATTTTATTCTTTTTTTGGTTGTTTCTTTACTTTATTTAGGTAATAAGTTATAATAATCTTTTGATTTTTTAAGTATGGATTAAGGATGCAAGACTCTCTTTGATTCAATCACTGTATGATCCGTAATATCTACTTATTTCCGAAATCAGAATACTCTCATGTGAGAAGAATAATTAGTTAATAACTTTCTTCTTCATTTGGAAAACTTATGTTTTTCACATCTTCGACATAGCGAGAAACCGCTGAATTAATATCTTCATATAAATTAGCGTATCTACGTAGAAAACGAGGATGAAACCCTTGAGTCATTCCAAGTACGTCGTGTAGTACAAGTACTTGGCCATCCACATGGCTTCCTGCTCCGATACCAATTACTGGAATTGAGACAGATTTAGCAACCTCTTCCGCTAATTTTGCAGGAACTTTTTCCAAAACAATAGCAAAGCATCCCATTTTTTGCAGTAAAAGAGCATCTTGTTTTAGTTTTTCAGCTTCAGCATCTTCTTTTGCTCGAACAGTGTATGAACCAAATTTGTAAATTGATTGTGGTGTCAATCCCAGATGCCCCATAACAGGGATTCCTGCATTTAAAATACGCTTTATACTCTCCTTTATTTCCTTACCGCCTTCCAATTTTACTGCGTGTCCACCGCTTTCTTTCATTATGCGGATGGCAGAACGTAGAGCTTCCTTAGGGTCGGACTGATATGAACCAAAAGGCAAATCGACTACTACTAAGGCACGGTTCGCACCACGAACCACTGATGAAGCGTGGTAAATCATTTGGTCTAACGTAATTGGTAAAGTCGTTTCATGTCCTGCCATTACGTTACTTGCCGAATCTCCCACCAAAATAACATCTATTCCAGCTCCATCAATGAGTTTACTGAACGTATAGTCATACGCCGTAAGCATTGAGATTTTTTCACCTCTTGATTTCATATCAATCAGTGACTTGGTTGTTACACGTTTATATTCTTTTTTTGCTACTGACATATTCAAATTGTTGATTTATAATCGCCTATTTTCTGTGTATAGTTTGCGTTCTGTCAGGACCTACCGAAACTAAGGTAATTGGTACTTCGAGTTCCTTCTCTAAGAAATCAATATAATTTAGCAACTCCTGTGGCAATTTATTATGATCTTTGATTGTCGTTAAATCCTGAGCCCATCCTTTCATCTCTGTGTAGATAGGCGTAACATTTTGTTCCTCAATATTGTATGGTAAGTGTTTGATTTCTTGTCCTTTATACAGATATGCAGTACATACTTTCAAAGTGTCAAATCCACTTAGTACATCGGCTTTCATCATCATCAGCTGTGTAACTCCATTTATTTGAACAGCGTATCGTAATGCAACCAAATCCAACCAACCACAACGACGTTTTCGCCCAGTGGTAGCTCCAAACTCTTTACCCACACGTCCCATTGTTTCACCTGTTTCATCAAACAATTCGGTAGGGAAAGGTCCACTACCTACACGTGTGGTATAAGCTTTGAAAATTCCTAACACATCTCCAATCTGCGTTGGAGCAACCCCCAAACCAGTACAAGCTCCAGCAGCCGTAGTATTTGACGAGGTTACGAAAGGATACGTGCCAAAATCAATATCCAACAGCGAACCTTGAGCTCCTTCAGCCAAGATTTTTTTATTATTTCTGATAGCTTGGTGTATATATTCCTCACTGTCAATAAACTGTAAACTTTTTAGAACCTCTATAGCTTCAAAAAACTCAGCCTCTAACTCAGCTAAGTTGTACTGAATTTCAACATTGTAGTGAGAAATCATTTCTTCGTGTTTGTCGGTCAAATTGCGGTAACGTTCTTTGAAGTCATCCAATTCGATGTCCCCCACACGAAGTCCATTTCTTCCAGTTTTGTCCATATAAGTAGGTCCAATGCCTTTGAGTGTAGAACCAATTTTTGCTTTTCCTTTTGAAGTTTCAGAAGCAGCATCTAACAATCGGTGAGTAGGTAAAATAAGATGTGCTTTACGAGAGATTAATAATCTTTTTTTCAGATCAATATTGAATTTTTTGAGTGCTTCGATTTCTTTTTTGAAGATGATAGGATCAATAACTACCCCATTTCCAACGATGTTTATTGCACTTTCATGGAAAATTCCAGACGGTATGGTGTGCAAGACGTGTTTGATGCCGTTAAATTCAAGAGTATGTCCTGCATTAGGTCCTCCTTGAAAACGAGCTATGATATCATATTCTTGAGTGAGAACATCTACAATTTTTCCTTTTCCTTCGTCGCCCCATTGAAGCCCAAGAAGTAAATTTACTGCCATTTTTTAGCGATTTTATGATTTGGTTATTTGTTTTTCTTTCCGTAAAAATATAGCGAATGGTTCGTAATTTCGATATTAAAAACCTCTTCAATTGTTTTTTTGATAGATTGGATTCTCGGATCACAAAATTCAAACACTTCGCCTGTATCGGTTAAAATTACATGATCGTGCTGACGATCAAAGTATGATTTCTCGTAGTGAGCTTGGTTTTGTCCAAACTGGTGTTTACGTACCAAACCACATTCCAAAAGCAACTCAATAGTATTGTAGAGCGTAGCACGACTTACTCGATATTTTTTGTTTTTCATGCTGATATACAGCGTTTCAATATCGAAATGTTCACCACTTTCGTAAATTTCTTTCACGATAGCGAAACGTTCAGGTGTTTTTCGATGTCCATTTTCCTCTAAGTAGGCGGTGAAAACCTTACGAACAATTTCCAGATTTTCCTCTGTGGTATTAGCCATATCTTTTCAAGTGTTAATTATAAGGGACAAAGTTACAATTTTTTTTGCTATTAAACAATTATGGTTTGATATTATTTATACCTTAGATTCAATACCCAAGTGCAATTTTTTATGCCATCAATTTATAAAATAAATTTTTAGGTTCTTCAAAATCTAGTGTTATTACTTACTTTTATAGTTTTTAAAGTTAAGGTGTTCGTGATGTGCTCTCTAAAAAAGAATCATCCTTCGGTTAATTTTTTGTTCTTTAGAAAATATTTCCTTGCGAATATTGGCTTGTTCCTGAGTGTTTTGAGGGTTATAAACACCTCTTTTGAGCCTATTCCTCTTAAGCTCCTACTGATGGTGCCTTTCTGATACACCTAATTGCTTGGTAACAAATTTTTGTGATTTATTACATTTAAGATATGCTTTTATTTCGTATCTTTGCTCCAAAGTTAAGTGTTTATACTTCATTGTTTTATGTGATGTTTCTTAAATTACATTAGTATTTAAATTCCATCGGTAAGTGCGATTTGTTGATGATAGTTGTTTATTCATATACAAATGACTACCTTTGTCCGCTTGTTATACAGTAGAATAGTTTTTATTTAACTTCACCTATGGTACTACGTACCTATATTTCAAAAGTATATTTAAAGTAAAATAGTATCAATAAAAATTTAAACATGCGATTACATCGAAATCTTACAGAGGCTGTCATCGAAGGATTGGGGTTTATTTTTAACGAGCAACAGTATGCCGATAAAGTAGTTGAAAGACAACTGAAAAAAGATAAACGCTGGGGGGCTCGTGATCGTGCTTTCATAGCCGAAACGATGTATGACATTGTACGATGGAAACGTCTGTATGCTGAAATTGCAGAGGTAAAAGCACCGTTTTCTTCACATGATTTATTTCGGATGTTTGCTGTATGGGCAGTTCTTAAAGGTGTTCATTTGCCTGATTGGTCGTGTTTTGAGAACACACCCCAACGTCGTATTAAAGGCAAATTTGATGAACTTTCAAAAATACGTAAATTTAAAGATTCCGTTCCCGACTGGCTTGATGCTTTGGGAGAAGCGGAGTTAGGTTCAGATATTTGGAGCAAAGAGCTCACTGCCCTCAATGAATTAGCTCCTGTTGTATTACGAGTGAATACTCTAAAAATTGCTCCTGCACAGCTCAAAAACCTATTAAGAAATGAAGGTATCGAAACAAAACTTCTAAAATCCTATCCTGAAGCCTTAGAGTTGATACAGAGAGCTAACATATTCACTACCAAGGCTTTTTCAAGTGGTATGTTTGAGGTGCAAGACGCTTCGTCACAGAGAGTAGCTCCTTTCTTGGAGGTACTTCCCTCAATGCGAGTGATTGACACATGTGCCGGTGCTGGTGGAAAAACCCTACACTTGGCATCGCTGATGAAAAATAAAGGGCAAATTATTGCAATGGATATTTATGAGAACAAATTGCAAGAACTCAAACGTCGAGCCCGTCGTAATGAGGTATTTAATATAGAAACCAAAGTTATTGATAATAAACACCTTAAACGAATGCAAAACACAGCCGACCGCGTATTGATTGATGCACCTTGTAGTGGATTGGGAGTGCTTAAACGTAATCCAGATGCTAAATGGAAATTACAACCTGAATTTTTAAATAAAATTAGGGAAACACAACAGCAGATTTTGCAAGATTACAGCAAGATGGTAAAGCCTGGAGGAAAAATGGTTTACGCAACCTGCTCCATACTTCCTTCGGAAAATCAAAAACAAGTAGAAACTTTTTTAGAGTCTGAGGCAGGTAAAAACTTTATATTTGAAACTGAAGAAAATATTTTTGCACACCAAACAGGCTACGACGGATTTTATATGGCTCGAATGCGGAAAAAGTAAAATTTTTTTCATAACTTTGCGTGATAGAGACTCAATTTATTAATTCTGTAGGAGCTATTAGGTTTTAACAATAAATAGAAATTCCTCAGAAAAGATATAAAATGGATTTTTCCCTAAGAATAGTTGTAGTGTTTTGAATATTTTGATAAAAAACACTAGAAAATAAGTACCTTAGTAGGACTATTAAATCATTTAAAATTAAAACATCTAAATAATTTTGGAGAGCTTAGAATATAACACAGAACGTACCCCTTTAATCATTCCTGAATATGGTCGACATATCCAGAAAATGATTGAGAAGGCAATTCATATCGAAGACCGAGAAGAACGCAACAATACCGCCAAAGGAATTATTGCAGTAATGGGAAATCTAAATCCACATTTAAGAGATGTGCCTGACTTCCAACATAAATTATGGGATCAACTTTTCATCATGTCTGGATTTCAGCTGGATGTAGATTCTCCTTTTGAACGTCCAACAGAAGCTGTTTTAGTACGACACCCTGACAGATTGAACTACCCCCAAAGTCATCCAAAATATCGTTTTTACGGTAACAATATCAAAAAAATGATTGATGTTTGTGTGCGTTGGGAAGAAAGTGATTTAAAAACAGCATTGAAATTCTCAATAGCGAATCATATGAAAAAAAGTTACTTAAATTGGAATAAAGAAACTGTTGAGGACGAAGTAATCTTCCAACATCTGTATGAATTAAGCAATGGGCAGATTGATTTAAAGCAAGATAAAGAAGATTTAACAACCAGTCAGGAATTGATTAAAACAAAACAGAATCTGACCAGAAAAAATACATCTCAAAACAATAAAAAAGGAGCTACAAATCATAAAAAAACAAAATAAGTATGGGAATTTTTAAAATTGAAGGGGGGCATCAGCTTAAGGGTGAAATTACTCCACAAGGTGCTAAGAATGAAGCACTACAGATTTTATGTGCTGTACTGCTCACCGATGAAAAAGTGACCATTCACAATATACCAGATATTTTAGACATCAATAAATTGATGTCATTACTTGAAAACTTAGGAGTGAAAACTCAAAAATTAGGAAAAGGATCATATAGTTTCCAAGCCGATGAAATCAATATCAACTACTTGGAATCCATGGCATTTCACTCTGAAGGACAAAGTTTACGAGGGTCTATAATGATTGTTGGGCCTCTTTTAACACGTTTTGGTGTGGCATATATTCCGCAACCAGGAGGTGACAAAATAGGTCGAAGACGTTTAGATACCCACTTTGAAGGGTTTATAAAATTAGGAGCTGACTTCAAATATGATTCTGACAATCACATATATAGCGTAAAAGCAAATGGACTCACAGGAACGGATATGCTATTAGACGAGGCTTCGGTTACGGGAACGTCGAATATAATTATGGCAGCAGTCTTAGCTAAAGGAACTACCACGATTTACAATGCCGCTTGCGAACCCTACGTACAACAACTGTGTCGTATGTTAAACAATATGGGGGCTGACATTCAAGGTATTGGTTCTAATTTTATTACTATCAACGGAGTAGAAAAACTATCGGGATGTACACATACTATATTGCCGGACATGATTGAAATAGGTAGCTGGATTGGACTTGCAGCCATGACTCAAAGCGAAATTACAATTAAAAACGTAGGCTGGGAGCATTTGGGATTGATTCCCAACGTATTCCGTAAGTTAGGTATTAAATTAGAGCGCCAAGGTGATGATATTTATATTCCTGCCCACAAAGATGGGTATGAAATTCAAAGTTATATTGATGGCTCTATTCTGACAGTTGCTGATGCTCCTTGGCCTGGATTTACGCCTGATTTACTGAGTATCGTTTTAGTGGTTGCTACCCAAGCTCGTGGTGAGGTACTTATTCACCAAAAAATGTTCGAAAGTCGCTTGTTTTTCATTGATAAACTTATTGATATGGGGGCAAAAATTATTCTGTGTGACCCGCATCGGGCTACTGTCATAGGTAACGATTTCAAATCACCCTTACGAGCCACATTGATGACTTCACCCGACATACGTGCTGGAATTGCCTTGCTTATCGCAGCACTTTCTGCCAAAGGAACATCAATTATCTATAACATTGAACAAATTGACCGAGGTTACGAAGATATCGATGAACGATTACGTTCCTTAGGAGCTAAAATCATACGTGTAAACTAAAATATAAAAAGATGCTCATTATAGGAATTGCAGGAGGAACGGGATGTGGAAAAACAACCGTTGTAAATCAAATTGTTAGTGAATTATCCCAAGAAGTAAGTGTCATTTCACAGGATTCTTACTATCGGGAAATGAGTCATTTGCCTTATACCGAAAGGGTAAAAACAAACTTTGATCACCCCGATTCTATCGATTTTGATTTACTAAAACAACATTTGATATCTCTAAAATCAGGAATACCAGTGGAAAGTCCCGTCTATTCTTTCGTTGAACACAACAGAACAGGCGAAACGGTACTGATAAAACCAACTAAAGTAGTCATTGTAGAGGGAATTTTAATTTTTTCACGTGCTGATATCCGTGAGTTGTTCGATATTAAGATTTATGTACATGCCGATCCTGATGAACGACTTATCCGACGTATTAAACGCGACATTACCGAACGAGGACGCGACGTAGAAGAGGTGTTGAACCGCTATCAAACCACTCTCAAACCGATGCACTTGAAGTTTATTGAACCAGTAAAAGAATATGCAGACATTATAATACCTAATAATAGACGTAATTTCGTAGCTATTGACATCATTAAAACCATTGTACATAATCGCATTTTAGCAAATTAAATGAAAAAAACTATTTTTCAATACGTTTCATTTCTCAAAGGATATAGACTGTATGTCTTTATCCTGTTTTGTTTTTTCTTTTGGATGGCTTTTTTTGATTCTAATTCTTTACTCACACACCGTGAATTGAATAAGGAAATTCATAAATTGAATCGACAAAAACAGTTTTTACAAAAGGAAATTGAAAAAGATAAAGAAATGTTATTGATTTTAGATACCGATGAAGGTCGTGAACGTTTGGGACGAGAAGAGTACTACCTGAAACACGACAATGAGGATGTTTATATTATTGAGCATGACACTATTGATTAATAAAATATTACGAAGTTATTTTACATATAGTCTATGAATTTTGGTATTATCATCCCCGCTCATAACGAAGCTAATTACATTGTACAAACTTTGGAATCATTGTTTAATCAAACGCTATTACCAACACAAATTATCGTAGTAGATGACGCTTCAACGGATGAAACCCCATTAATTTTAGATAAAATACGTCGGAAAAATCCTATTTTAGAAGTTATTCGCAAAGAAAATACAGGAAAACACCTTCCTGGTAGCAAAGTAGTACAAACCTTCAATACAGGACTACCTTTTTTGCGCAAAGATATTGATATAATCTGCAAGTTTGATGCAGATTTAGTGTTTCCTACAGATTATTTAGCTACTCTACAACGACATTTCCTTGAAAACTCACAATTAGGCATGTGCGGAGGATTTTGTTATATTGAAAAAAACGGCACTTGGGAATTAGAAAATCTGACCAACAGGGATCATTTACGAGGAGCTTTAAAAGCATATCGGAAAGATTGTTTTTCGAACATAGGTGGACTACCTCCTGCTATGGGTTGGGACACTATCGATGAGTTACTTGCTCGTTATTTCGGATGGGAAGTATGTACTGATTCATCACTGAAAGTCAAACATTTAAAACCTACAGGAACGAGTTACACTCTCCAAGCTCGTCTGCTACAAGGCGGTGTTTTCTATCGCCTCCGCTATGGATTTTGGTTATCACTCTTAGCTTCTGTTAAATTAGCATCGAAAAAAAGAAAATGGCAACTTTTTAAAGATTATCTACAAGGTTATTTTAATGCCAAACGTGAAAAACAGCCATATTTGGTAACCTACAAACAAGGTCAGTGGATTCGCAACTATCGATGGAAAGGGGTTTGGAAACAATTATTGAAAATCAAATCATAAAATTGTACAAAATCTCTCTAAACGTTGTATTTATTTATGTTTTTAATCTCTTATTTGATTTTTTTTCATCTTTTGTTGTAAACACATACTTTTTTTGTAATTTTGTCGCCTGAAAAATTATTACTTTACTATATGACACAAATCAAAAACATCGCAATCATTGCCCACGTTGACCACGGAAAAACCACTTTGGTAGATAAAATACTACACCACTGTGCGTTGTTCAGAGAAAATCAAGAGTCGGGAGAATTGATTTTGGACAACAACGACATTGAACGCGAACGCGGAATTACTATTCTTTCTAAAAATGTTTCCGTGAATTATAAAGGAACGAAAATCAATATCATAGACACCCCAGGACACGCCGATTTCGGTGGTGAGGTAGAACGTGTGCTTAATATGGCGGACGGAGTACTTCTTTTGGTAGATGCTTTTGAAGGTCCAATGCCACAAACGCGTTTCGTGCTTCAAAAAGCTATCGAAATGAAACTCAAACCTATCGTGGTTGTAAACAAAGTGGACAAGGAGAATTGTACCCCTGATGAAGTTCACGAAAAAGTGTTCGACCTAATGTTTGAACTCGGTGCCGAAGAATGGCAGTTGGATTTCCCTACCGTGTACGGTTCTGCTAAAAACAATTGGATGTCAGAAGATTGGAAAAACCAAACTGATTCTATCGACCCGCTTTTGGATATGGTTATCAAGCATATTCCATCACCTAAAGTAGAGGAAGGAACCACACAAATGCTTATCACTTCATTAGACTATTCTTCTTTTACAGGTCGAATTGCTATCGGGCGTTTGCAACGTGGTGTGCTAAAAAGCGGAATGAATGTTTCGTTGGTAAAACGCGACGGAACTATCACAAAATCAAAAATTAAGGAACTACATACTTTTGACGGATTAGGTCGTAAAAAAATCGACGAAGTACAAGCGGGTGACATCTGTGCTATCGCAGGATTGGAAGGTTTTGACATCGGCGACACCATTGCCGATTTTGAAAATCCGGAAGCCTTGCCTACCATCGCCATTGATGAGCCTACAATGAGTATGTTATTCACTATCAACGATTCTCCTTTCTTCGGAAAAGAAGGAAAATTCGTAACTTCACGCCACATTAAGGAACGTTTGGAAAAAGAATTGGAGAAAAATCTTGCTCTTCGCGTAGAGCCTACGGATAGTGCCGACAAATTTATGGTTTTCGGACGTGGTGTATTGCACCTTTCAGTACTTATCGAAACGATGCGTCGTGAAGGTTATGAATTACAAATTGGTCAGCCACAAGTAATTATAAAAGAAATCGACGGCGTAAAATGCGAACCTGTTGAGGAATTGACTATCGACCTACCTGAAAACCTGTCAGGAAGAGCGGTTGAATTTGTAACTCTCCGTAAAGGCGAAATGCTGTCAATGACTCCGAAAGGCGAACGAATGGTTATTGAATTCATTATTCCATCACGAGGGATTATAGGTCTTCGTAATCAGATACTTACTGCTACTGCCGGAGAAGCTATTATGGCACATCGTTTCTTGGAATATCAACCTTACAAAGGCGAAATACCAGGACGTATCAATGGTTCGTTAATTTCTATGGAAAATGGAAAAGCTATTCCGTATTCTATTGATAAACTGCAAGATAGAGGAAAATTCTTTATCGACCCGAACGAAGATGTGTACGAAGGACAAGTAATTGGTGAAAATTCACGTGGTGATGATATGGTGGTAAACGTTACTAAAACCAAGAAACTCACTAACATACGTTCGGCGGGTGCGGACGACAAAATGCGAATTGCTCCTGCTATTAAATTCTCTTTGGAAGAAGCTTTGGAATATATTCAAAAGGATGAATACGTGGAAGTTACGCCAAAATCAATACGTTTGCGTAAAATCTACCTAAACGAAAACGACCGTAAACGCTACGAAAAAGAGTTTAAATAATTGTAAGATTTCCTTTTAAAGAAGTAACAAAAAAGCCGAAAAGTATTACACTTTCGGCTTTTTTATCAATATGATATGACTATTTTTGTCTGAAGTAAATATCAATTGGAACTCCTCTAAAATCGAAGTTTTCGCGTAATTTATTCTCAATGAATCGTTTGTAAGGTTCTTTTACATACTGAGGCAAATTGGCAAAAAACACAAATTGAGGCATTGGTGTAGGTAATTGCATACAATATTTAATTTTGATATACTTACCTTTGATGGCAGGTGGTGGATAACTTTCAATCAGAGGTAACATAATTTCGTTTAGCTTTGAGGTTTGAACACGCTTTGAACGATTTTTATAAACTTCCACAGCCTGTTCAATAGCTTTGAAAATACGCTGTTTGCTCAGTGCTGAGATGAAAATAATGGGTACATCAGTGAATGGAGCAATTTCTTTACGTATGATTGCTTCATACTCTTTCATCGTATTATTTTGTTTTTCAACCAAATCCCATTTATTTACCAAAATAACGATTCCTTTTCGGTTCCGTTCCGCTAACCAAAAAATATTAGAGTCTTGACCTTCAAACCCACGTGTTGCGTCAATCATCAGTATACACACATCGGCATGTTCTATGGCTCGAATAGAACGCATTACGGAATAAAATTCCAAATCTTCCTTTACTTTTGATTTGCGACGGATACCCGCTGTATCAACCAAATTAAATTTGAATCCAAATCGGTTGTACTCTGTGTCAATTGCATCGCGTGTGGTACCTGCAATGTCTGTAACTATATATCTATCCTCTCCAATCAATGCATTGATAAATGATGATTTTCCTGCATTAGGTCGTCCAACCACTGCAAAACGGGGTAATTGCTCTGTTTCTTCATTACCTTCTTTAATAGGAAGTACCTTTACCAGGTCGTCCAATAACTCACCACTGCCACTTCCATTTAAACTGGATAGTGTATACACATTTTCAAAACCAAAGGCATAAAATTCGTGTGAATCAGCCACTCGATTGTTGCTATCTACTTTATTTACAGCTACAAAAATCGGCTTTTTTGACTTTCGAAGCAAATCAGCCACTGTTTCATCCATTCCTGTAACGCCATCTTCCACGTTCACCATGAAAATAATGGCATCAGCCTCATCAATGGCTAAAGTAACTTGTTTATCTATTTCTTTTTCAAAATAATCGTCGCTCCCTAAAACATATCCTCCTGTATCAATAACAGAAAATTCAACTCCATTCCAATCCGTTTTCCCGTAATGACGATCACGTGTAACTCCACTCACAGCATCAACAATCGCCTCACGGCGTTTTATTAGTCGATTAAAAAAAGTAGATTTCCCTACATTTGGGCGACCCACAATGGCAACTATTGCACTCATAATTTTGCTTATTTTTTGTGCAAAGATATAAAAATAATTAGGAAACGCAATTGGGTGGGCAAACGGAAAAGGTTCTCAAATTTGATTATCACATAAAGAAATGTAGCGTAATAAAGTGGGGGAGGAGTAGCAATAAAAAAGGCTACCCCAAAAAGTTTGCGGATAGCCTTTCTACGATTTCAATTGTTTTTACTTCTTTTTCCAAGCATTTATATTTTCTTGTATAGCCTTTACATAACCATCATTTCCTGCTTTTTGAGCTCTTTCCAAAGCTATTTCAGCAGTTTTGATAGCATTTTTATAATCTTTTTTGGCTGCTTGGATATCAGATTTCAGTTTTTGTACCCAATAAGCTGTAGGGTTAAGTTCCACCGCTTTTGATGACCATTCCAAAGCCTTGTCTAAATCTATATTTTCTTCAAAATAGAACATAGCAGCTCTGTGATAATCACTTGCTGTTGGGCCGTTCATTGTTTTTCCTATACTTTCGATTACGGCTTGTCGGGTATTCACTTTGATAGGGACTTTTACTAAGATATTATCCCATGCAAGGGTAAGCATGGCATCATTATTACGAATTTCATCAAAACCAATCGTAAAAGTTTCTACTTTGGGGTTTATAGTTAATGGTTTGACAACAGATTCTGCAATTACCTTTCCTTGATCGAAATTTTTACCTGGAGCTCCCCATAATTCTGAGTCAGCATATAAAAATACTTTCCATTGGTTGGTGTCAGGCACAGAATAAAGAGCATATTTTCCTGCTTTGACTTCTGTATTTCCAAAAGTTATTGGAGTAGAAAACTCAATAACCGTAGCAGCATTAGCTCCAGTACGCCAAATTTTTCCGTATGGAACCAAATCTCCGAAAATAACCCTGTTTTTCACTGACGGACGAGCGTAAGTTATCTGTACTTCCGTAAGTCCAATAGTCTGATTTATTGATGATTTAGGACTCGCGTTTGGTGTTTTTAACTGAGCCATACCCAGTTGAAATGTTAATAAAGCAACGATAGAAATAGCTATTTTCTTCATACTAAACTAAGATTTAATTATATTATTCCACAAAAATATATATTTTTTTGAATTTGAACTAATTTTTATAACTGTATTTTTATTTGATATTATTTAATATTATTTAATATTATTTGCTTTGGAATTAGTAATTAAGTATAGATAGTTCATTGTTTAGTTTAAGCATTAATAATTTTAAACTATAAATCATCATATATAATTGTTTTGTGTAACATTTGGTTTTTCTTCTAAATCGGGCTAAATAATGCCGAATTCTGCTGTTGTAACTTTCAACAGTATAAGTTTCCTTTTAGTTTGCAGATGCTTTTCAGCAGGGATAAACTCTTTGTAGCTTTTCCAATAATCCGTACAATACACCTTTGATAATTCCATTTTTTATTTTGTTTTTGCTTTTACAAATTGGACAATCCATCTCTTATTTTTCTGCCAAGTATACAAAAACTATATTTAATAGCCAAATAAAGTAAAACGTGCTAAACAATATTTTTAGAGCTGATAATTTGAAAAGAAGCTGTCCAAAAAGGACAGCTTCTTTTGTTTTCTGAGTTTAAATTTTATTTTAGACTACCTACCATATCTTCTGGTTTTACCCACGCATCAAAATCCTCAGGGGTTACGTATCCCAAACGAACGGCTTCCTCTTTCAGAGTAGTTCCGTTTCGGTGTGCTGTTTGAGCAATTTCAGCAGCTTTGTAATATCCTATTTTTGTATTTAAAGCGGTAACCAACATTAAAGAATTATCGACTAACTCTTTGATACGTCTGTGATTAGGTTCAATTCCTTGTGCACAATGTTCGTCAAATGACACACAAGCATCTCCTAATAATTCTGCTGAACGCAAGAAGTTTGAAGCCATCAAAGGTTTGAAGACATTCAACTCGTAGTGACCTTGAGCTCCTCCAACGGAAATAGCAACGTCATTACCCATAACTTGAGCAGCAACCATTGTAAGTGCTTCACACTGTGTAGGGTTTACTTTTCCTGGCATGATAGAACTACCAGGTTCATTTTCAGGGATTAATATTTCTCCAATTCCTGAACGAGGCCCAGAAGCCAACATACGAATATCATTTGCAATTTTGTTCAAAGAAACCGCTAATTGTTTCAAAGCTCCATGAGCTTCCACAATTGCATCATGCGATGCTAAAGCCTCAAATTTGTTAGGAGCTGTAACAAATGGATGTCCTGTGAATTTAGCAATGTATTCAGCTACTTTCACGTCGTATCCTTTTGGAGTATTGAGACCTGTTCCTACAGCAGTTCCACCTAAGGCTAATTCAGAAAGATGAGCCAATGTATTTTTAAGGGCTTTAAGTCCATAATCCAATTGAGCTGCATATCCTGAAATTTCTTGTCCTAAGGTAAGTGGTGTGGCGTCCATAAGGTGAGTACGTCCAATTTTTACTACATCTTTGAAGGCTTCAGCTTTAGCTTTTAAGGTGTTGCGAAGTTGTTCTACGCCAGGGATAGTTTTTTCAACCACCATTTTATAACAAGCAATATGCATTCCTGTTGGGAAAGTATCGTTTGAAGATTGCGATTTGTTTACGTCATCATTTGCTTTTAAAACAGGATCACCTTCGCCTATTTTCCCGCCTGAAAGTACTTGTGCACGGTTCGCAATTACTTCGTTTACGTTCATATTTGACTGCGTTCCGGAACCCGTTTGCCAAATTACAAGCGGAAATTGGTCATCTAATTTTCCTTCTAAAATTTCATCACAAACTTGTGCAATGGCATCTCTCTTTTCAATAGGAAGTACACCTAGATCGCAATTTGCATAAGCAGCAGCTTTTTTTAGATAAGCGAAACCGCGAACAATTTCAATAGGCATTGAAGCAGGTGCACCGATTTTAAAATTGTTGCGTGAGCGTTCGGTTTGAGCTCCCCAATATTTGTCGGCAGGAACTTTTACTTCACCCATTGTGTCTTTTTCAATTCTGTAATTCATTGTATTCTTTTATTTTATATTAAACGATTTTTTGGTTCTAAAACTCTACAAAGTTACTAAATTAAAAATAAAAAGAAGAAATTTTTTAAGATTTTTTTATGTAGCTTTTATCATATACATATTTACACTATTTCTGTTTGATATTCGCTCTCAGTGAGCAAAACTGTTTTATATCGAAGTGTTTCCTGTTTGATTATTTTCTGTTCAACATATTTTATCAAAGCATTGTAAGAGAAAAATATATTTGATACTTTTGTCGAAAACTAACGTAGAAATGAGAATAAAATTGATAAAAACATTGTTATTTTTTACATTTACAGCAATACTCACTGTTGGATGTAAAAAGGAAGTAGAGGAAACGCCTTACTTTACCCTTAAAGATTCCATAGAAGTTTCTAGAGAAGCGTCTTTTGAGTTTATTGAAGTACAAACAAATGTATCGAATTGGCGAATTGTAGTGCCAACGGAAGCTGCTTCATGGCTAACAGCCGTAAAGGAAAAAGGAGGGTTTAAAATTGCAACAGTCTCAAATAAGGGAGGAGAGCGTTCAGCAACTTTACAATTAATAGGAGAACGAGTAACTTACAATTTTTTGGTAACCCAGCTTGGTATATATCCAAATCCGGATAGCATAGAACATGATTTGAAGTTGAAAATAGTTACAGGTTCTGCGTCTTCTTTTCAGAAGGGTTCCGAGATTGAAAAGGTCTTTGATGGAAATTTGAAAGGGGGTTCAGATGCTGAGATATATCATTCGGCGTGGGACAACAGAGCCTCTAATTATTTTCCGATTACCATCGAATTAGCATTGGAAAGTGCAAAGGACGTGGATTATATGATGTATTACCCGAGAACCAATAGCTCGAATGGTCATTTTAAAGAGGTAGAAATTTGGGTTAGTACGGAGAAGAAATCCGAATATACAAAAGTTAAAGATGTTGATTTTGGTGGTACAGGGGCTGTGAGTCGAGTGAACTTCGGTGCAACCATTGTAGGAGCAAGGTCGTTTAAGCTCGTTGTTAAATCGGGACAAGGCAATGGGGCAGGATTTGCATCTGCTGCAGAAATTGAATTCTATGCTAAAAGAACCAGTAATTCTGATGCTCTTTCCATATTTAAAGATATAACTTGTTCGGAACTTAAAGAAGGAATTACCGAGCAAGAGATTCAAAGTATTAGCAATACATTTTATAAGAATATTGCTATGCTAATTAAAAACAATCAATATCAGTCAGAATTTCGCATACAGGAATATAGAGCTTGGGCTGATCCAAATGTAATTAAGACTAAAAATCGTATGCAATATGCCTATAGTAATCTTGATAATCCAACGGGAATTTCCGTGAACGAAGGAGAAGATTTGGTTGTTTTTGTAGGAGAAACCAAGGGTCAAAAGCTACAAATTAAAATAATGAACTTGGATAAACCAGGGGGAGATGGTTTTGACCAAGCTTCATATCATCCCTTGTATGAAGGTGTTAACAAAATAAAAGCAGGTTCAAAGGGACTTATCTATTTACAGTACCAAACTCCTAACTATGCAACAGCACCCAGAATTAAAATACATTTTGCAACAGGGAATGTCAATGGATACTACGATAAAACAAAACATACTGCGGTTAATGATTGGAATCGTTTGATAAGTGCTGCAACTAATAAGTATTTTGATGTAATTGGAGAACATGCTCATTTGTGCTATCCGACCGAAAGTTACAAGGCATACGCAACTTCTAAAGGAAAGGAATTGATTGATATTTATGATGAAATTGTGCGTCAAACCCATATTTTTGCAGGAACTATAGGCGAGAGAGCCATGACCAATAGAGCTTATTTTCAAGTGATGTATCACTCTTACATGTATTGTACGGCATATAGGACTTCCTATCACGAAAGTACTATGTCAACGGTTTGTAATCCCGATGTTTTGAAAACAGGGAATAACATTTGGGGGGTAGCACACGAAATTGGACATGCTCATCAAGTACCTCCTGTTTTTCAGTGGATTGGTATGACCGAAGTTTCCGTAAATATGAACCCTATGAATATCCAAACCGCTTGGAATACCCCAACACGTTTGGAAGTAGAATCCATGCAAGGCGAGGGTGGTTATAATAACCGTTATGAAAAGGCTTACAATATAGGTTTGATTCCAGATGTGCCAAATTGTGAAATTCCAGATGTATTCTGCCGTTTAATACCTTTCTGGCAATTAAATTTATACTTTTCAAGAGTGAAAAATGACCCTACTTTTTACGCACGATTCTATGAGAAAATGCGAACAATTGATTTAAAACCGACCTTGAAAGATGGAGAATATCAAGTAGATTTCACCAAAATAGCCTCTGAAATGGCGGGAATGAATCTTATTTCTTTTTTTGAAAAATGGGGATTCTATAAACCTGTTGATAAATCAATTAAAGATTATGCTACCCGACAATTGACTGTGACGCAAGAGTATGTTGATCAAATCAGAAAAGAAATCAATGTTTTAGGACTTCCTCCAATAACGGATAAGATAGAATATATTTGCGATAGCAATTGGACATATTTCAGAGACCAATCCTCCGTTATTAAAGGGACAGCTACCAGAAGAGGGACGACAGTGACCACCATTGGATATAAAAATGTGGTTGCTTATGAAGTTTACAGTAATAACGATTTGATTTATGCGACCAACAAAAATTCATTCGATTTTAAAAATACAGCGGCAACAAATGTAATAGTTTATGCAATTGCCTATGACGGCACAAGAACCGAGGTTACTTTTTAAATCAATCACACACCATCAGTTGTAAACTCCTATCTTGTAAAATTAAAATTCAGTATTCTTGATTTTTCTGCACAAATAATTTTTTATTTTCGAAAGAAATATTTACTTTTGCGAAATACTAAATAAAAAAACATGAGCGTATTAGTTAATAAAAATTCAAAAATAATTGTACAAGGATTCACTGGAAGCGAGGGAACTTTCCATGCTGAACAGATGATTGAGTACGGAACAAACGTAGTGGGAGGTATCACTCCTAACAAAGGTGGGCAGGTACATTTAGGAAAACCTGTTTTCAATACAGTGAGAGAAGCTGTTAAAGAAACGGGAGCAGATGTTTCAATCATTTTCGTTCCACCTGCATTTGCTGCTGATGCCATTATGGAAGCTGCCGATGCAGGAATCAAAGTGATTATTACTATCACAGAGGGGATTCCTGTTGCAGATATGATTAAAGTATCGGACTATATTAAAGATAAAGACTGTCGTTTAATTGGGCCAAACTGTCCTGGGGTTATCACTCCTGAAGAAGCTAAAGTAGGCATCATGCCCGGGTTCATTTTCAAAAAAGGAAAAGTAGGAATCGTTTCAAAATCAGGAACTTTAACCTATGAAGCAGCAGATCAAATCGTACGTCAAGGTTTAGGGATTACCACGGCTATTGGTATTGGAGGTGACCCAATTATCGGAACAACCACTAAGGAAGCTGTTGAACTTTTAATGAACGACCCTGAAACAGAGTGTATCGTAATGATTGGAGAAATTGGAGGACAGTTGGAATCGGAAGCAGCCCGTTGGATTAAAGCTAACGGAAATAAAAAACCTGTTGTAGGGTTCATCGCTGGAGAAACCGCTCCAAAAGGAAGAACAATGGGACATGCAGGAGCTATTGTAGGAGGTGCTGATGACACTGCTGAAGCTAAAAAACGTATTTTAAAAGAATGCGGTATTCATGTTGTAGACTCACCAGCTAAAATTGGGGAGAAAGTAGCTGAAGTATTGAAAAAATAAATTCTCAGAAGATAATGTGAATGAATAGGCTGTCCTAGAAAAAACGGATAGCCTTTTTGATTTATAAATTTTTTCTGTAAGGTCTGAGAAGTTAATGAAAATCTATGGTTTCGCGATATAATTTTTATATTTTGAAAATCAATAATTTAATAAAATATTTCTTCAAAAAAATATTTTATTATAAACTGAAAAAAATATTTTTTTGAAGAAATATTTTTTTTGAGTACTTTTGTCGCTAAAATTATACTGTAATGAAAAAGCATCCTTCTGAGGAAGGAAGAAAAATAAAAATCGTAAGAATATGAAATTCATTGTATCAAGTTCGTACTTATTGAAGAAATTACAAGTCATAGGTGGAGTTATTAATAGCAATAACACCATGCCGATACTTGATAATTTTCTGTTTGAACTAAGTCCTAATCTTTTGACTGTTTCAGCATCGGATTTGGAAACCACCGTAAAAGGTACTTTGGAAGTGGAGTCTGATTCAGAAGGAAGTATTGCCGTTCCTGCTAAATTATTGATTGAATCACTAAAAGCATTTCCTGAACAACCTCTTACTTTCATTGTGAAAGAAGGAAACCAGATTGAAATCAGCACAACAAATGGTAATTATCAGTTGACTTATTTCAGCGCCGAAGATTTTCCTAAACCAATTAGTTTACCAGAAGCAAGTAAAGTAAGTTTATTAGGAGATATCTTAGCTACGGCTATTCAGAAAACCATTTTTGCTGTTGGAAATGATGATTTGCGTCCGACAATGAGTGGTGTATTCTTTGAATTTAATGATGAGGGCTTGACTTTTGTGGCAACGGATGCTCACAAATTGGTAAAATACCAACGTACGGATATCAAAGCAACGGAAAGTTCCGATTTTATTATGCCTAAAAAACCTCTAAACTTGTTAAAAGGAATTTTAGCAGGAAGCGAATCGGAGGTTACGATTGAATATAACGAAAGTAATGCAAAATTCTCTTTTGATGATATGGAAATTATCTGCCGATTGATTGATGGAAAATATCCAAATTATGATGCAGTAATTCCGAAAGAGAATCCTAATAAATTAACTGTAAACAGATTACAGTTTTTAGGTTCAGCACGTCGGGTTTCTATTTTTTCCAACAAAACCACACATCAAATTCGATTGAAAGTTGCAGGGTCTGATCTGCAAATTTCAGCTGAAGATGTTGATTATAGTAACCGAGCTGAAGAACGTTTCGCATGTGACTACCAAGGGGATGATATAGAAATTGGATTTAATTCCCGTTTTTTGATTGAAATGTTGAATAATTTAGAATCGGACGAGGTGATGCTCGAAATGTCGTATCCTAATAGGGCAGGAATTTTGACTCCTCTTGATGGGTTGGATGTAGGTGAGAAAGTGCTTATGTTGGCAATGCCTATTATGCTAAACCAACAAGCACAATAAAAATAAATAAATTTTAAAAGCTGTCTGTAAAGGCAGCTTTTTATATGTTATTTGGTAAATAACCTAGATTTGGAAAACGTTTTCGAGAAAAAAGAAGAAAAAAATATCTTATATTTAAGAAAAAAACTGTAACTTTACGTCCCAAAAAATAGAATAGAAAATAAAAAATAAATAAGACAATGTCAGTAAAAAAAATAGCAGTATTGACTTCAGGGGGAGACGCTCCTGGAATGAATGCAGCCATTCGTGCTGTAGTGCGTACGTGTGCATATCACAACGTAGAAGTATTAGGTGTGTATCGTGGCTATCAGGGAATGATAGAGGGCGATTTTGTTGAGTTGAATGCTCGTAGCGTTCGTGATACTATTAACAAAGGAGGAACATTTTTGAAATCAGCTCGTTCTAAAGAGTTTAGAACTCCTGAGGGACGTAAAAAAGCTTATGAAAATCTAAAAAAATCAGGAGCAGATGCGTTAATTGTTATCGGTGGGGATGGTTCTTTTACAGGAGCGTTGTTGTTCAATGAAGAATTTAATTTTCCAGTGATGGGAATCCCAGGAACCATTGATAACGACATCTATGGAACTAGCCATACCTTGGGGTACGATACAGCTTTAAATACAGCTGTTGAGGCTATTGATAAAATCCGAGATACGGCAAGTTCCCATGATCGTATGTTTTTTATTGAGGTGATGGGACGCGATGCAGGGTTTATAGCACTGAATACAGGTATTGGAGTAGGGGCTGAACGAATCTTAATCCCAGAGGAAAATACTACAGCCGAAGAATTGTTAGCTGATATAGAGAAAGGATATGCTAAAGGAAAAACTTCGAATATCATTATTGTTGCTGAAGGGGACAAATCGGGGAAAAATGTATTCCAATTGAAAGAATACGTGGAGAGCAAACACCCTGGATTTGATATCCGTGTGGCAATCTTAGGGCATATGCAACGTGGAGGAGCTCCTTCGTGCTATGATCGTGTTCTTGCCAGTCGTATGGGAGTGAAAGCCGTAGAAACACTTTTAGAAGGAAAATCAAACTATATGGTTGGAGTAAATAACGATGTTATAGATTTAACACCGCTCGAAAAAGCCATCAAAGGTGGAAGCAAATTGGATATGGAACTTGTTCGCGTAGCAGAGATTATGAGCGTATAATACAAAATCATTGCCCTTGAAAAGTTGTTTTCAATTTTTGAGTTTTAAGTAATCAAAAAACACAAATATTATGGAAATCACAAGTTTATGGCAATTGGAACCAAACGGGATTTATACCTAAACTGATTATTCACTTTGAAAATAGAAGGAAAAAGTAGAACTTTTCAAGGGCAAGATTTTTACGAGTTATACGAAGAGAGGTTGATGTTCAGGAATGTTGGGTAGTTCATTCTACTGAAAAAGCTATTTTTGTGTATGTTTTGGAAGATAACAAATATGGACTACTTAAACCTATTTTTGAAGGCGATGTTTTTTACTTCGGTGATTTTCCCGAATTTAGAAATAGAAGCAGACACAGTTTTTGAAATCTAATAAGAATGATTATACCTAAAGAGTTAAAAGAGGCGATAAGTCACTTATCGTCAGCAGAAAAAGATAAACTCATTTTCAGATTATTAAAAAAAGATTTGGTCTTAGCAAATCGGCTTTTGTTTGAGTTGGTTAGTGAGGAATCTGTCGAGGAAAAACGCCAAAAAACACAAGAAAAAATAGAGGAAATTATCGAGCGAAGAGCTAAATATGTTTATTCGTCTGGAGTGCTTAATATGGAAGTTCGTGAGTTAAGCGGTATGATTAACGAACACGTAAGCATAACCAAAGATAAATTCGGAGAAATTTCGTTGAATTTATCAATGATTTGTAAAATTCTCGAAACTCATAAAAAAGATATTTTGGAACAAAATTTTAAAAAAGCTCAAAAATTTTGTACGGCAGTTATTGCCCGAGCATTTAAATTGCTGATTTTGATAAAGAAAATGCACGAAGATTATTTTATGGAGTTTCAAGAAGATTTACAAAAATTCGGAGAGCTGATTGCCGATAATCCGTATTTGATAAAATCGGCAATTCACAACGGATTGGATGTTCGTTGGCTCATTTCAGGAGAAATTCCTGATGATATTTCCAAAATACATAGAGAGATCAGAGATAAGGGTCTTCTGTAAAAAAAGAAACAAAAGAAAACCATCAATAGATAACCCGTTGCCATTCAGGAGTTGCTTTAAGTAATAGAAGATACTAATCTGATTGCCCCTAAAAATGGAATAGAGTAAAAAACAAGCAGAACAAAATAGGATATAAAGGTTTTTTGTGAAAATTTAACATTTAAAAATCGTATATTTGCAAGGATTAAAATAGTAGAAAAAGTGAGTAAAGATATCGTCACGCCCCAAGAATGGATCGCAAATTGGCAATCAAATCGGCGATTGACACGTAAGGTGATAGAAGCGTTTCCCGAAAAAGAATTATTTGAATTTTCAATCGGTGGAATGCGTCCGTTTGCAAATATCGTTGATGAGTTGGTTTATCTAACTGATTTATCAATTAAACAAGTATCTGAGAATCAAGTTGTTGAATTTTCTGATTTTATGGGATATGCCGGAAAAACCAAAGTTGAAATTTTAACCCATTGGGACAAAATTACCATTTTGATTGAAAAATTTGGCAAGGAAACATCACAAGAAAAATATCGTGAGATTTTCAATATGTTTGGAATGTATAATTATGCTCTTATTGAAAATTTAATCTATCTACTTGAAAATGAAATACATCATCGAGGACAAGGCTATGTTTATCTGCGGGCTTTGGGCATAGAGCCACCCGCCTTTTATGGTGAGTATTAGGAATTAATTATCAATTGTTGAAAAACATTTTCAAAATTAGAAAAACTATAAAAAATGAAATACAAAGGCTATCAGCCAAAAGCCAATAGCTAATTGCAGAAAAAATAATTTAATAACAAATAAAAAAATAATTATGTCAACATTAAAAATTGGAATCAACGGATTCGGACGCATTGGACGTCTTGTGTTTAGAGCGGTTTACGAAAGACCAAATGTAGAAATCGTAGGGATTAACGACCTTCAAGATGTAGAATACATCGCTTATCTTTTAAAATATGATTCAGTTCACGGAACTTTCAAAGGAAACGTAGAAGTAAAAGACGGAAACTTGGTAGTTGACGGAAAAGTGGTTCGTATCACTGCTGAAAAAGACCCAGCAAACTTGAAATGGAATGAAGTTGGAGCTACTGTAGTTGCTGAATGTACAGGTATTTTTACTACATTGGAAAAAGCTCAAGCTCACATCAATGCAGGTGCTAAAAAAGTAGTTATTTCTGCTCCATCTGCTGATGCTCCAATGTTCGTAATGGGAGTTAACCACAAATCAGTAAAACCAACTGACAACATCGTTTCTAACGCTTCTTGTACAACAAACTGTTTGGCTCCTATCGCTAAAGTTATCAACGATGCTTTCGGAATTGAAGAGGCTTTGATGACAACAGTTCACGCTACAACAGCTACACAATTAACTGTTGATGGTCCTTCTAAAAAAGACTGGAGAGGCGGTCGTTCAGCACTTATCAACATCATTCCTTCATCAACAGGAGCAGCTAAAGCGGTAGGAAAAGTTATTCCTGAATTGAACGGAAAATTAACAGGTATGGCGTTCCGCGTTCCAACAGCTGACGTTTCAGTAGTGGATTTAACAGTTCGTACTAAAAAAGATACTTCACTTGAAGAAATCAACGCTGCAATGAAAAAAGCATCAGAAGGAGAGTTGAAAGGTATCTTAGGATATACTAACGAACTTGTTGTTTCTCAAGATTTTGTAGGAGATAAAAGAACTTCAATCTACGATGAGAAAGCAGGTATTGCATTAAGCAAAAACTTCTTCAAAGTAGTTTCTTGGTACGATAACGAAGCAGGATACTCTAACAAATTGGTTGATTTGGCAGAGCACGTAGCTTCTTTATAATAGTATATTTCAAGGCTGTTTGGCGGAGTCAAACAGCCTTAATTTTTTAATTACTCAATAAATAAATTAGAAAAATATGATTTTAATTGTTGATAGTGGAGCTACCAAGGCGGATTGGACGGCACTAAATGACAAAGGAGAGCAATTGTTTTTTACACAAACTTTGGGCTTGAACCCAGAAGTTTTGACAGAGGAACTCATTATTGAGCGTATTACGACTAATAATGACTTATTCTCAAACAAAGATAAAGTTACAGGATTGTATTTTTATGGTGCAGGTTGCGGTACAGAGCGTATGACTTCGTTTATGGCTCGTACTTTGCAAACTATTTTCAGAACAGCCAAAATTGATGTAAAAGAAGATACTTTTGCTGCGGTTTATGCAACTACGCGTCCTGAAGATAAGGCTATTGTTTGTATTCTTGGTACGGGGGCTAATTGCTCCTACTGGAATGGAGAAAAATTAGTTCAAGCAGTTGATTCTCTAGGATATATTCTGATGGATGAATCCAGCGGAAACTTCTACGGAAAGCGTCTGGTTACAGATTACTTTTTCAATAAAATGCCCAAAGAATTAGCTCAAAAATTTGAGAAAGAGTATGATTTAAACTCAGATGTTATCAAAAATCACTTGTATAAACTTCCGAATCCAAATAGTTATTTAGCAACGTTTGCAAAGTTCATTGTAGAAAATAAGGAACACGACTATTGTCGAAATATTGTTCGCAATGGAGTACAGCTGTTTGTTGATCATTGGATTTCGCAATACGAGGCTCGTTATGAAGTGCCAATTAATTTTGTAGGAAGCATTGCTTTTTATTTGCAAGATATTCTAAAAGAGGTGCTTACAGAAAATAATTTGAAGTTAGGTAACGTATTACGTAAACCTATTGATGGGTTGGTGGCTTTCCATGTTAATAAAGTGAAATAGTCAAAATTAAATTATGGAATAAAGGCTTCAACATTTTTTATGCTGAAGTCTTTATTTTATTGCTAAAAAAAACGTTACCCTTTTACTCTTATAAAAATATGTTTTATATTTGCGCCAAATATAGAAGTATTATGTTAAAAATTAAACTTTTTGTTGTTTTTTTGTTGTTTATTGGGTCGTTTCATGTGTCTATAGCACAGACTGAAATGGATGTACAACAAATATCTTCAGTAAATGTAGATAACTTATCCGATGAGCAAATTAGAGCTTATTGGAAAAAGGCTCAAGATCAAGGTTATTCTTTAGAACAGCTTATTGTAGGAGCACGAACTCGAGGAATGTCTGAAATTCAAGCAAATAAGTTGAGACAACGTATTTTGCAGTTATCCACATCAACGCCTTCTTCTAACCAGAAACAAATATCACAGCGAGTTGATTCAGAAGCAATTGGGTTTACTGGTCAAGAAAATAAAGACTCATTAGCGGTTAAAAATGATAAGAATAGTATTTTTGGAATGAATTTTTTCAAAAATCCTAAAATTTCGTTTACGCCAAATAGCAATATGGTAACTCCTGAAACTTATCAAGTAGGGGTAGGAGATGAATTGCTGATTGAAGTTTGGGGAGCTACAGAAACTTCATTTAAACAGGTTGTTGATAATCAAGGTAATATATCTGTTAATGGTGTAGGGAAAATTAATGTGTTAGGCTTGCCATTAAATCAAGTTAAAGCGAAAGTAAATTCTCAGTTAAAGCGTATTTATTCTGGAATTTCTGCTTCTGAAGGTAGCTATAACAAAATATATACAGGTGTAACTATCACTCAGGTGCGTACCGTGAGTGTTAATATTATTGGAGAGGTTGTTGTCCCTGGGACATATTCGCTAAGTGCTTTGTCTACAGTTCTTAATGCTCTATATGCTTGTGGTGGTCCCACTGAAAGTGGTTCATTTCGAGAGATTAAATTAATCAGAGGAGGAAAACAAGTTGCTATTTTTGATGTTTATGATTTCCTGATTAAAGGGTCGGAAAAAGGCAATTTGACATTGCAAGACCAAGATGTAATCATTGTACCTCCTTACATAAATCGTATTTGGGTTGAGGGTCGTGTAAAAAGAGAAGGAGCTTATGAAACGAAGGAAGGAGAGACTTTAGCAAACTTAGTTACCTTTTTTGGAGGATTCGAATCAGATGCATTTGTAAATACATTGGTTGTTGAACGTATTAAAGATGCTAAACGAGAAGTTCGTGAAGTTATGTTCGAAAACATAGCAAATTTTAAAATGCAAAATGGAGATAAATTAAACATCCATCCAATCACAGATGAATACGAAAACCGATTGAGTATTGGAGGAGCTGTTTACCAACCTGGTACGTATGAGTTTAAAGAGGGAATGACAGCTTTTGATTTATTAAATCGAGCTAATGGACTTAAAAGAGAAGCTTCGTTAGAAAGGGGTCTGATTTTCAGAACTTTGAACAGAGTTGATTATCAAACCATCAATTTTTCCGTGAAGGATTTGATTGAACAGAAGCACAATATAGCTCTTAAGGATAACGATAGTATTCATATCTTTTTTAAGGATTCTTTACAAATGAGTCGTTTTGTAAAAGTAGAAGGAGCTGTTAATAAACCTAAAGATCTTCCTTTTATGGAGAATATGACTATAAAGGATGTTATTGTACTTACGGGAGGATTGGCACAAGGAGCTGATGCGTCAACGATTGACGTTTTTCGTGAAACATACGATCAAAATTTTAAAAAATTAAGTCAAGAGTTTAAAGTAACAGAAGACGATTCGGACTTTATATTACAACCCAACGACATCGTTTCAGTGCGTTATCTTAAAGGTTATACTCCTATGCAATCCGTAAAAATAGAAGGAGAGGTACTTTATCCTGGTGTGTATAGCATACAAAGCAAAGATGAGCGCATTTCAGATTTAATTGCGAGAGCGGGGGGATTTTCTCCTCATGCGTATATTGAGGGAGCTACTTTAATTCGTAAGAAATTAGATGAGAGTGAAGTCAAGCAAGAGCAGTTTTTGGATGAGTTGATATCTATTGGTAGCATTGGTGATCAAGATAAATCTTTAAAAAAGATAGAAAAAAAAGTTTCTGAATATCGTATAGGAATTAATTTACAAAAAATATTAGAAAAAAAGCATAGTAAATATGACTTGGTTCTTAATGAATCCGATGTGCTGTTGATTCCCTCTGAAAAACAAACTGTTGAAATTCGAGGTGAAGTGTTAGCACCTTCACTGGTTCGCTATCAAAAAGGGATGACACTTCGTGATTATGTGAACAGAGCAGGAGGGTTTTCTGATAGAGCTAAAAAACGTTCCGTGTATGTGATGTATGCTAATGGTGATATTCGTTCTACAGATATTTCCTTGATTTTCAATAATTATCCAGAAATTAAGCCGGGAGCGATTATTATTGTTCCTTCAAAACCTGAACGTCAACGACTTTCACCAGGAGAAACCATCGGAATTATTTCAGCCATAACCACTATGGGGGTATTGATTTATAACGTTATAACAAAATAAAATGGAAAATAATAGACAAAAAGAAGAAGATACAATAGATTTATTGGAGTTAATCCGAAAGCTTTGGGGTGCTCGTAAGTATATCTTAAAAGTTACAATCTTATTTTTCATCATAGGAATCTTAGTTGCTTTGTTTTCGTCAAAGGAATATACCGCAACTACACTGATGATTCCTCAAACTACTGATGGTAAATCAATTGGAGGAGGATTAGGTGGGTTTGCGGCTATAGCTGGAATTAGCTTAGGCGGAGCTTCCTCAGAGGAGGTTCCCATTACAGTTTACCCAAAAGTGGTTCAAAGTGTTCCGTTTAAAAAGAAATTAGTACAAACACCTTTGAATTTTGAAAACATTTCAGAAAAGATTACCTATAAAACTTATTGTGAGGATCATGTAAAACCCGGTATATTGGATTATGTGAAAAAATATACTATAGGTTTACCTGGGTTGTTGTTTGGAAGCAAAGAAGAAGAAAACACTTCTGAGGAACAAAAGACCGTATTACAACTATCTCAAAAGGAGCGAGAAATTTTAAATAGCGTTGATAGTCAATTATCAATTACAATCAATGAAAAAGAGGGTACGATTATGCTATCTTACTCAATGTCGGAGGCCTTAGCAGCTGCTCAGATGTTACAAAGTGCTCAGAATTTATTACAAGAGAGTATTACTGAATTTAAGACTCAAAAAGCAGTTGAAGAATTAGATTTTATTAAGGAACGCTATCAAGAAGCTGAGAAAGATTTCAAAAGTAAACAATTTGCTTTGGCTCAGTTTCAGGATAAAAATAGAAATCTTTTTAGTTCGTTACCTCAAACTCGTTTACAGCAATTACAAACAGATTATAACTTGGCTTTCAGCGTATACTCTGAATTGGCTAAACAATTAGAAAGCAAAAAGATAAAAGTAAAAGAAGACCAACCTATTTTCACTATTATTGAACCTGTGAGTGTTCCTAATGAGCGTTCAAAACCAAAACGACCAATGATAGTTGCTATTTGGACATTTTTAGGTATAGTGATTGGTATAGGAGGTGTTTTTATAAAAGATTTTATCAAACAGATTAAACAAAAGAAAGAAGCTTAGTAAGGCTTCTTTTTTTGTTGATTGAATGTGTCAAATAGTTTGGTATGAGTTGGCAAAACTAATAATTTACTACAAGAATGCATAAATAATCACTCTTTCTCAAATTTTGTTACTGTTTTATGGTAAAAGTTTACTCTTCACTGATTCATTTAATCTATTGAATTTCAAGGGGATTGAATGTTAAAGTTTATTTGCCTAAATTCTAAAGATTTTTTACCTTTACCCCAATCAAAATAGTTGCCTTATGGAGGAACTCATACTCACGTTAATAAATCAAACCTCACAAAATATATTTCTAACAGGAAAAGCAGGAACAGGAAAAACTACATTACTGCACAAAATCATTAAAACTACACATAAAAATACTATTGTGGTTGCTCCCACAGGCATAGCAGCTTTGAATGCAGGTGGAGTTACCATTCACTCTATGTTTCAGTTGCCTTTTGCGTCATTTTTACCAACATTGTCCAATCCACCTGTGGTTTATGCTAATTCGCGTTTTGAAAATCGGATGACATTGCGTAAGCACTTTAAAATGAGAAGAAATAAACAACAGTTATTTCATCATTTGGAGCTATTGGTTATTGACGAGGTGAGTATGCTACGTGCCGATGTTTTGGATGCTATGGATTTTATGTTGCAAAATATTCGAAAAGACAAACGTCCTTTTGGAGGGGTACAAGTTTTGTTTATTGGAGATTTATTGCAGCTACCACCCGTAGTCAAAAACGAAGAATGGGAGGTTTTGAAAACATACTACAGTGGGATATTTTTCTTTCAGTCCAAAGTTATTACTGAAAATCCGTTATTATACGTAGAGTTGGATAAAATATATCGACAGTCGGATGATGATTTTATTTCCATACTAAATAATCTTCGAGATAATAAATTGAATTTCAGTAATATGGAATTATTACAAGGTTATGTAAATCCTAATTTTAGATCGGATAGACGAAATGAATATATCACTTTGACGACTCACAATGCCAAAGCTGATGCTATTAACAATCATGAAATGAGAGAGTTACATAGTAAAGAATATATGTTTGAGGCAGAGATCGTAGGTGATTTTCCTGAATATATGTATCCTATAGATAAATATATTTACCTAAAAGAAGGAGCGAGGGTTATGTTCATTAAAAACGACTTATCACCTGAAAAATTGTTTTTTAATGGAAAAATGGGGACAGTGATGAGGCTTTCGGATGGTGAGATTGAAGTTCTTTTAGATGGAGGAAAAACCATTAATGTTGAAAAACATGAATGGGAAAATATCCGCTATCAGATTAATGAGCAAACCAAAGAAATTGAAGAAGAGCGACTTGGAACGTTCTCACAGTATCCATTGAGGTTAGCTTGGGCAATTACTGTACATAAAAGTCAGGGGCTTACTTTCGAAAAGGCAATTTTAGATTTAGACCATGTGTTTGCCCCAGGACAATTGTATGTAGCTTTTTCTCGATTGCGTTCCATGGAGGGAATGGTATTGCTTTCTCAAGTTAGTAAATATGGTATCGAAAATAGTGAGGAAGTGGTTCAGTATGCAGTAAATAAAGCTAGTCCAGAACAACTTTCTCAAGCATGTGTCAGTGGTGAAAAAGCGTACTTAGAGAATGCCGTTTTACAATGTTTTCAATGGGATAATTTGCTAGGAAATTGGAACTTACACAAAGGTAGCTATGTAGGAGATATGGGAAATAAGAATCTTTATAAAGACTGGGCATTAGAACAGATGAATCAAGTCGTTGAAATGGTTATACTGACCGAAAAATTTACCAAACAGTTGAAACATATCTTACATACTGACTATGATTTTAACTTCCTCTATGAGCGTTTTGAAAAGGCATATCTCTATTTTTTTCCACGATTAGAGGTTATTTGGTATGAAGTCTTACGAGTGCAAAAAGAGATTGAAACTCATAAAAAAGTGAAACAATTTCGTGAGGAACTTATTGATTTGGAGAGTGTAACTTCGGAAGTAATACGTAGCCTATTTAAAACAAGACAAATGATGCAATTGGCTAAAAATCAACAGCCATTTAATAATTCTTCCATCAATCTTTCGCCGTTGGTAAGGATTCGTGAAAATTTAATATTAAAAGCAAAAGAACAGCTGAAAGAAAAACGACTTTTTGTGGAGGAGCAATCACATCAGGCAACAAAAATTGCTACCAAAGAAAAAGAATCGACCTATGATATCACCTATCAATTATGGGAAGAAATGCGTTCTGTTGAGGCAGTTGCAGAAAAACGCATGTTTACCACAGCAACTATCTATCGACATCTTATGAAGTTAATGGAAATGGATAAGGTGCAAATTTCAGAATTGCTATCCGAACAGGCTCTAAACGAACTGACAACTCTTTTTGAACAGGAAGAAGATTTGAGCTTAGGATATATCTATGACCTTTTGAACGAAAGATACACTTGGGATGAATTACGCCTTTTTAAAAGTTATTTTTTGAAAAATATGAGTTCAGAATGAATAGACAGACTCTGCAAGAATCCCATCCTTATGGTTTATAAACTATAAGTGCATTTAGTCAGTATTTTAAACGGCATCAGGAAACAAAAAGTTCTATTTGATGTAATTATATAAAAGGATTTTTAGAGTAATTTTTTAGTGGTACTGCTTCAAAAAACTATTCTAAAAATTCCAAAAATTCAAAACAAAACGTATATTTGCACATTATTTATCAAACGGAGAGAGCTATACTCTTTATTTTCAAACAACTATATGACACAGCAAAAAGATGAAATGTCTTTTTTAGACCATTTGGAGGAACTACGGTGGCACCTAATCCGCTCCACTGTAGCCGTTTTGGTCATTGCCGTAGTGGCGTTCTTCTTGAAAGATTTTATTTTCGATACTATTATTTTTGGACCTCGAAAAGGTGATTTTATTACCTACGAAATGTTTTGTAAATTGGGACAATTTTTTAATTATGAGAGTGATTTCTGTATGGAAAAACTGCCTTTTAGCATCCAAAATAGAACAATGGCAGGACAATTTTCAGTGCATTTATGGACATCTATTTGGGTAGGAGTTATTCTTGGTTTTCCTTATATTTTGTATGAAATTTGGAGATTTATAAGTCCAGGGCTATATGAAAATGAGCGAAAAATAGCGAGTGGTTTCATTTTCATAGCGTCCTTGTTGTTTTTTATGGGAGTGTTGTTTGGTTATTACATGATTGCACCTCTTTCTATAAATTTTTTAGGAACATACACTGTTAGTCAAGAAGTTGCAAACCAAATTGATCTAAATTCTTACATTTCGGTAGTCCGATCATCCGTAATTTCGTGCGGTTTAGTATTTGAATTACCTATTATCATTTACTTTTTAACCAAATTAGGACTCATAACCCCGACTTTTATGAGGAAATATCGTCGACATGCACTTGTTTTGGTACTTATTTTAGCTGCAATCATCACACCTCCCGATGTAGCGAGTCAAATTATTGTAGCTATCCCCATTATGTTACTTTATGAAATTAGTATATTCATTTCAGTCTACGTTTTGAAAAAGGAACAAAAACGTAAGGCAAAAGTGGAATAAAATCCTATAAATGAAACATTATCATATTTTCAAAACATAATTTAATATTTTAAGGTTCAATGAATTGTAAAACCTACCTAAAGCAATTACCTAACGTGAAAACGTTAAAACAGATTTGTCGTGGCAGAGCTGTGATGGATTGGATTATTTGTGGATATGAGTTTGAAACCTACCACACCTTCTACAAGAGTAAGCAAGAGGAGTATGACGGCACCGAGGCTCAATGGGGCTTAGGGTTTGAGGATGAAGATGGAATCTCCCTGTCGTTCTATTTTCTTGACAAGGCGTGTCTGATTGTGCCGTCAGCGAGTTCGGAAGATAGTAAAGATGCTAACAGTCAGTTGTTTGAAAAAAAAATACCGAAGATTTTTCATCCTTATTTTCGTAAAAATTTTTCGAATTCTGATATTCCGTTCGTGTTGTGGTCATTGGATGGAGAAACGTGGAATGCTGAGGAAAATTTTGAAATTGAAGAAATTATTTCTAAATTTGACCAAATCACTACTAATCCTGCCGTCTATAAGCAATGGGCATTTGATTTCTTTGGTGATGAAACTTATTTCAAGGAAGATGCTTCAGAGCAGACTATTACGGACATTTATGAAGGTAAGATACTCACCGAAGCAATGGTATATAGTTTAGTGAGCGAAGTGCATGATTGGGTGGATTTGGAGGCTGAATTGGATGAAATGCCATACCGATTTGAGTTTTAAATCCTAACCATTTTTATACCAAAATTCAAGCAGGAAAGTTTATCTTTTGGTATAGTTTACTCCGAATTTAAAGCAAAATTACCCAAAACGAGGGGTTTGTTAGCTTTGGTACTATTTGGAGTGTATTGTTCTAACAGATACCATTAGTATTGCTCGAAAAATTAAATTTATTGCATATTTTTTACATACGATGAAGTTAATAGTCAATGATATTATCAAAATCTATAAAGGAAGAAAAGTTGTTAAAGGCGTTTCTTTGGAGGTAAATCAAGGAGAAATTGTTGGGCTTTTAGGGCCTAATGGAGCGGGTAAAACAACATCTTTCTATATGATTGTGGGGTTGATTAAACCCAATGGAGGAACTATTTATCTTGATAGAGAGAATATTACTGACTATCCGATGTATAAAAGAGCTCAGCGAGGTATTGGGTACTTGGCACAAGAAGCCTCCGTTTTTCGTAAATTGAGCATTGAGGACAATATCAAAAGTGTGTTGCAATTGACCAAGTTATCTAAAAAAGAACAACAGATGAAAACCGATTCATTGATTGAAGAGTTTGGTTTGGGACATATTCGCAAAAACCGAGGTGATTTATTATCAGGAGGTGAGCGACGTCGTACTGAAATTGCACGAGCATTAGCAACAAGTCCAAAATTTATTCTATTGGATGAACCTTTTGCAGGAGTTGATCCTGTGGCTGTAGAAGATATTCAACGTATTGTTGCACAGCTTAAAAATAAAAATATTGGTATCCTAATCACCGACCATAACGTACAGGAAACTTTAGCGATTACTGATCGTACTTATCTTATGTTTGAGGGAGGAATTCTCAAAGCGGGAGTTCCTGAAGAGTTGGCAGAAGATCAAATGGTTAGAAAAGTTTATTTAGGACAAAATTTTGAATTGAGAAGAAAAAAGTTATTTTAGTAAGGAGTTCCCACTTGTATTTTTTTGAACTATTAGCGTTGTTGAAATAGTTAGGAATACAATGTTTATGTCTTCTTCATTTTCAATACTCGAAAGAGTTGCTCCATAGGTCGTTTGTAAAATGTGATTAATCCAAATTAATTATGTTTCTGATTATTAGTAGATTGATGTATCACTTAACTTACTCTTAATTAGTTATACGTTGATTTGGTATATTTTTTCTGGGAAAAGCAATAGCAAGAATTTGATTTTTAGGGGTTTATTTTTTGTAAAATTAGAGCCTTTGTCCAAAATGTTTATGTGGAATGGCTAATCGAGTATCAAATAAGTTCTAAAAATTTAAGACGAATTTGGTTTGTGTGTATTATTTTAAATATGAAATAGTTATATTAGAATGTTCTGCAAATCATATTTTCAAAATAAACTTGTATAAAATAGTAAAGAAGTATTACAAATGAATTATATAGAATATGATTTCAAAATAGAACCTCAGGGAGTTGCTTCTGAGATTCTGGTGGCTGAGTTAGCAGAATGGGGTTTTGAGAGTTTTGTTGATACCGAACGAGGGATTTTGGCCTATATTCAAGAAAGTTTGTGGAATGAACATATTTTAGATGAGATTTATATTTTAAAATCGGAGGAATTTCTCATAACTTATTCATTCCGAACTATTGAGCAAGTAAATTGGAATGAAGAGTGGGAAAAGAATTTTGATCCCATTTCAGTAGATGGTTTGTGTACGGTTCGGGCTCCTTTTCATCCAAAAACAGACACTAAATATGATATTATTATCGAACCCAAAATGAGTTTTGGAACAGGACATCATGAAACGACTTATATGATGTTGCAGTTTTTATTACAGACCGATTTTAGCGGAAAATCGGTACTTGATATGGGTTGTGGTACCAGTGTTTTGGCGATTATGAGTGAAAAACGAGGTGCGACTAAAATTACGGCAATAGATATTGACGATTGGTGTGTTGAAAATTCAATAGAGAATATACAACGAAATGATTGTAAGTGTATTGAAGTGAAGTTAGGTGATGCTTCTTTATTAAAAAACGAGCATTTTGATGTGGTAATAGCTAATATCAATCGAAATATTTTATTAAATGATCTCTCGTTGTACGCAGCGACTCTATCGCAAAATGGAATGGTGCTTCTCAGTGGATTTTACAAAAGTGATATGCCAGTAATCCTTGAGGAATGCAGTAAACATGGTCTTTCATTTGTTGAAAATTTAGAACGTAATGAATGGGTAGCAGTAAAATGTGTCAAAAAAGATTAATTTTTGTAATATGCTAATTTTCAATCATAAAGAGCAAACCCAAACCGAGACCGAAACACTTGTTGAGGAATTATTGGATAGGGAATATCATCTTGTTTTATACAACGATGATGTAAACACCTTTGATCATGTGATTGATACATTGGTACGAGTTTGTGATCATACCTATGAACAAGCCGAACAATGTGCTATTATAGTGCATTACAAAGGAAAATGTGATGTAAAATCAGGAACCTACAAGACCTTAGAACCGATGTGTACTGCACTTTTAAATGCTGATTTAAGTGCTGAAATTGAGTGATTTCTATATTCTTGTCGAAAAACTGATCGAATTAAACGAAAAATTGAAATGAATCACTATATATCTAACGATACATTATTTTTAGAAAATATTGAAAATCTCTTAATTGAGGATGTAAAACTCAAATTATCGGAGGAGGCAAAAATAAATATCCAAAAAAGCCAAGATTTTTTGAGTAGATGGTCTCTTGAGCATCAAAAACAAAATATTCCTAACGAAAATGCTGATTTTCAGTGTCGTTTATTGAAATCCTATGCCTGTGGTGTAGGTACTGCCATTCCTGATGAGGTGGTAAAATTGATGTTATTTTTAAAAATACAGTCTTTTTGCTACGGATTCAGCGGTATACGTCTAGAAATTATTGAACGATTTTTGGATTTTTTTAATTACAATGTATTGCCAGTTGTTTATTCAAAAGATACACCAGATGATCGTATTTCATTGGCACACCTGTCTTTACCGCTTATTGGCGAAGGTGAGGTACGCATTAAAGGAAAGATTTTTTCCTCCTGTGAGCTGGAAGAAAAATTTGGTTGGAAACCGTTGCATCTGAAAGAAAAAGAAGCCGAAATCTTGTTAGGAGGTACACAATTGACAACTGCTTATGGAGCTTTTAATATGATCAAAGCTCTTAAATTGTGTGAGTTATCGGATTTTATAGCTTCGGTTTCTTCACAAGTTTTCGGAGTGAGTGACTTGTTCTTCTCAGAACAAGTCCAAATCGTTCGTCCACATAAAGGGCAAATTCAAACAGCAGAATCGTTACGCAAATTTCTGAAAAACAATGAAATAAATGTGGAACGTTCAGAGTTTGATACAGCTCCCGAGGCTTTTCGTGCTATTCCACAGGTGCATGGGGCTGTCAAAGATACGGTAGCCCATGTTCGAAAAGTTATTAAAACCGAAATTAATTCTGTAACGGATAATTTGTTGGTTTTTTCTAAAGAAAACCAACTGATTTCCAGTGGAAATTCACATACTTTACCCTTGTCATTAGGTTTAGATTTTCTTGCTATAGCATTGACAAGTTTGGGAAATATGTCAGAACGACGAATTTTTCATCTTATTTCATCAAGAGAAGATGAAAAGGAGGATTTTTTCTTAGATTTATCTGTTTTTCAACGTATAACAGAGAGTATTTTAGCTGAAAATAAGCGGTTATCTACCCCTGTAAGTGTTGAGAGCCCTATTTTTACCGAAAAGACGACTGATATTAAAGGAATGGGAGGTAGTTCGGCTGTAAAATGCTTGCAGGTTATTGAAAATATTGAACAAATATTAGCTGTTGAGTTATTAGTCGCGGTACTATGGTCAATAAATCAAAAAATGACCTTCACATCTTCTGTTTTGAATGAATATATTGACTATTTAGAGTTACAAACAGAAAAGATATCCTTGAAAAAAAGTATCGAAAAAACCATACAATTTTTTAAAAAAGAGAAGAATGAAAACTAAATGGTTGTGTTATAAAAAGTATGATGGTAGTTTTGATTGTCAGGCTGAGCGTAGTCGAAGCCTCGTAATTACAGGGCTTCGACTACGCTCAGCCTGACAGAAATATCCACTTTATTAAAAGTATCATACTTTTTACAACACTTCC